>JAFDZA010000014.1 GCA_018267135.1 Bacteroidota bacterium | reverse complement strand
GCCAACAACACGGGAGCAGACATTGTGGGGACAGTCGTGGTGACAGGGACCAGCAACGGTTGCAGCAGCACAGGCTTGAACCAGAAGACCTTTACGATCACGATCCACCCGAGCCCGGTGGTGACGAATACGCCTGCACAACTTCAGACAACTATCTGTAGCGGAATCTCTTTGAATTTTACACCCACATCAAATACAGGAGTAACGACCACCTATTCGTGGACAAGTACCTTCACCGGATCGCTGACAGGGGTTACGGCCTCGGGCACAGGAGCAATTACCGACAGCCCGGTAAACACGGGAAGTTCAGCGGGTGTGATTACTTACAAAATTACTCCTACGTTCAATACTTGTGCGGGCATGCCGGTAAACTATTTGGTTACGGTAGAACCAGTACCGAATGCGGCCGCCAGCAACCAGACGATCTGCAGCGGGCAAACGACTTCGGTGGCAATCACGAATCCGAATGCAGTAGCAGGCACTACCTATACGTGGACTGTAGCGAGCAGTACGAATGCCACGGGGATGACGGCTGGGAGTGGGGCTACCATCAGTCAGCAGTTATTCAGCACGGACGGAGTGAACCCAGGTACAGTAAATTATTCGGTTACCCCCACAGCCAATGGATGCACAGGTGCATCCATTCCGGTAACAGTAACCATTAACCCGAGCCCGGTCATCACGAATACGGCAACCCAGTTGCAGACGACTATCTGTAGCGGGACGGCCTTGAGTTTTACACCCACTTCCTCTATTGGAGGAACAACATACACTTGGACAAGTTCTGTTTTAGGTTCGATTACCGGGAATACCATCTCCGGATCGGGGGTCATTACCGACAGCCCTTCTAATTCAGGGATTACACAAGGAACAGTAACCTATCACATCACGCCTTCAATAGGCGTGTGCAGCGGAGTTGCTAAAGACTATGTAGTTACCGTTCAACCGATCCCTTCGCTTTCAGTTACTAACTCTACAGCACAGATTTGTTCGGGAAGTCAAACCAATATTTTACTCAACACACCGGTAATCGGTGGGCAGATCAGGCTCAAAGCTGTTACCTACGGATCGGTATCTGGCACATTGTCGGTGGGGGCATTATTTAATAATGGGCAGTCGGTATCAGAAGTATTAACGAACTCTACCAATGGCCCTCTTTCCGTTGTCTATCAGTTTGAGGCGATTGTAGGAGCCTGCGGGCCCAGTGCGAGTAAGAGCGCCACGGTTATTGTTAACCCTAACCCAACGATGCAGATTACCAACGCTACACCGGTTATTTGTAGTGGTACTCAACCTTCTATTACTTTAACAAGCCCTACTACCGGAGCAAGTATGTCGTTGCAGAATGTAACATACGGATCTGTTACAGGTGGATTGTATGCGGCCGGAGGAACGTTCCTTACGGGGGCAGTTATTAATGAAAGTGCAGGCGGATTGGTGAATACTACCAATAACCCCATTACGATTACATATACTTTTACGGTAACTACACCATTAACGTCACCTTCTTGCCCCTTGAGTGTAAGCACCCAAAGCACTACGGTGCAAGTATTACCGGCACCGGCATTTAACTACACCAATTCTGCACCCACCATTTGTTCTGGTGGCCAAGCTAATATAACCTTGAATACATCCGTTACCGGTGGACAAATACGCTTGAAGTCTGTAACCTATGGAGCCGTGAACGGAACATTAACTGCCGGATTAATTTATTCGAACGGACAAATGATAACGGAAGTATTGATCAATCCTACTAATGCCCCGGTTACAGTAACCTATCAGTTTGAGCCGATTATAGGAGGTTGCGCAGCAGGTGTGCCTATGTCAACCAATGTGCAGGTAAATCCCTCACCGGTATTCTCGATAAACAATAATACGCCAGCCGTTTGCGAAGGATCGCCTGTCAATATTCAATTAAACAGCCCCACTAGCGGTGCGGTAATTTCATTGTCGGCAGTAAATTATAATGGTGTAACAGGCACTTTAAGTCCTGGGGCAACTTTTACTGCCGGACAAACGATAACCGAAACATTAGCTACGCCTTTTACTACGCCAACTCAGGTTACTTATACCTTTACGGTAGCTGCATCGGGTTGTTCCAATCCTACGTCACAACAGACATTTGTTTCTATTACCAAACAAGCCACTGTTTCGCTGCCGGCCAATTACACGGTATGCCAGCCTAATAACATTGCCTTAACAGGTACTATTGGCGGAAGTGCTGTAACGGGTTTATGGAGTGTGGTAAGCGGCACCGGAAGTTTATCGGCTTCCAATGTTTCGGGGAGTACGGTTACGGCAAATTACTCGCCCAGTATAAGCGATGTAACTCAGACGGTTATTTTTAAATTAACTACCAATGATCCAGATGGGGCAGGGCCATGCTCTTCGGCATCGGCTACGATCAGTATTCATATTAACCAGGCGGCACAGGTTTTTGCTCCGGCTAATTTGGCTATATGCCAGAATGTGCCAAGTATTGCTTTGGGGGGCAGCATTGGCGGCTCCACTACCACCACAATATGGTCGGGTGGAACAGGCACATTCAGCAATGTAAACAACCCCAATGCTACCTATACCTATAAAAACCCGAATGAAATAAACACCACGGTAGTATTGACCATAACAGCGCTTGATCCGGATGGTGCAGGACCTTGTACATCAGTAAGTACAACTACGAACTTAAAAATTAACCCTCTTCCATTTGTCTTCTTTACAGGGTTGCCCGCCACGATGGCACAGAACGATGCTCCGGTTACATTAACCGGAAACAACAGCGGAGGAGCATTTACTATTTTGCCGGTAACATCAAGTTTAACTAACCCACAATCTTCACCGGTTGATAGGGTAACATTTGATCCGAGTATTATGACCTTAGGTGTTAACACAGTGGATTATACCTATACGAATGCCAATGGTTGTAAAAAAGATACAGCGCGGTCAATCATTATAAACCCTGTTACGTCTGTAAACTATATTGTAAATGGAAAAGTAACGTTAAGCACCGGAGAGATACCACTTTGTTCTAATGAAGGAACATTGGCGTTAGTTCCAAACGTAGATATTACGACCGGGTTGCCACCTACCGGCTTTTATGCAGCGCATGGCCCCGACTCGGTTATACTGGCATCGCATATAATAAAAGTGGGTTCAAATTATTTTATCAGCACAGACAGTTTGCCATCGAATGCCTATCCGCTGACGTTTGTATTTAAAAATAGTTTTGGGGCTACATCAACCTACACGCACACTTTATTGGTATATCCCAGCCCGAAGCCGAAGTTTACTCCGTTAAATAACTGTGTGGTAACTGCAATTAAATTTAAAACGAATTCGTCTATAAGTCCTTCATCATTAACACCCTCTAACCCGGCCACGTTTGTTTTTAATTATGGCGATGGGTCTAACCAGATTTATTATTACCCGGCATTTGGCGATACATCGACCGCCACACATGCTTATGCAATGCCTAAGAAGTATGCTGTATCATTGACGATGACAACCGATAAAGGATGCTCAACTACCAGCCCTATCGATTCTTTGAAAATTGGTAACCCACCTACACCGACCTTTACCTGGTCGGCCATTTGTACCAATGATTCTACCAAGTTTGTAGATCATTCTTTCCCGGGGATAGTGAGTACGATCACTAACTTAGAGTGGAATTTTGGAGATCTCACACCAGCGGTGTCTGGCGTGCCTTCCGCTAAAGTAACAAATCAGGCGGCTAATCATACCGGAGGCACATACAGCAACCCTAATCATAAATACACAGCGAACGGCACTTACACCGTAACATTAAAAGTGAATAACAACAATGGGTGTTATGCCACATCGCCCTTTAAAAAAGTTTTTATTCTGGATTACAAAACCAAAAAGGTTTTAGTGGATTCGGCCTACTTTGAAAATTTTGAAAATGCAACCTCCAAAGGAGGAGGCTGGATACCGGAAGTGCCAAATGGGTATTTTGCTACAAACTCTACCCCCACGAATCTCATTCTAAGCGATACCAGTTGGGTGTGGAGCAAACCCAATGGGTTGGTAATTAAACCAGCTCCTCAAACAGGTAATTACTCCTGGTGGACGGGGAAGAATAGCAATTCCTATTTCTATTATGAAAACTCGGCCGTTAACGGTCCATGCTTTAACCTGACGAAACTGAACCGGCCAATGGTGTCTTTAGATTACTGGGTAAACACCGAAGTAAATTCGGATGGTGCCGTGCTTCAGTATTCTACGGATGGCGGGGTAAGTTGGCAAATAGTGGGGCCGCTGGCCGGGTTGCCTGCGGCACAGCGCAATCAAGGAATAAACTGGTATTCGCCCGGGGCCATCGTAACGTCCAATCCGGGGGAGCAGCCCAGCTTTGGCCCGTATGGATGGACGGGCAGCACGCAAGCTGCCTGGTACCACGGCAGTTATAATTTGGATATGATTCCGCTGGTAAATCCATTGAATAATTTGGACACCCTGCGCAAACAAGTACGTTTACGAATTGCTTTTGCCAGTAAGGGGGCGCCTTCAGGAAACGCGAAATATGATGGATTTGGCTTCGATAACTTCTTTGTGGGGAACAAAATAAAGAATGTACTTTTTGAAAACTTTACCAATGCCAATCAAACAGGTAGCGTTAATGCCGAAGCTAATTTTAATACGCTCTATCAAACCCAGCGAACGGCAAGAAGAGGAGAATCTGATTTTAATTATCTGCAATATCATGTGCGGTTCCCTTCTCCGGATATTTTTAGTCAAGCGAATGCAGACGATGCTTCGGCCCGGGCTTTATTCTACAATGTGCAACAACCGCCCTATACGGTAATGGATGGAATTCAGGTGGGGGCTTTTGCCAGTGGCGATTACTCTCAGTTTTTAAATGGCGTAGAAATAGATCGCAGAGCACTGCGCAAGCCTCAGATTCTTATCACTAAAGTAGATACGATTGCCACCGGATCGAAGAATAAAATAAATGCCCGTATCCATATTAAAGCCGATACCGTCATTACCTTTCCTATCTATGGAAACATTGCTTTGGTAGAAGATAGTGTTTTAGTTTCCGGAAGCTATTATACCCATGTGGTGCGCAAGTTATTGTATTCGGCTAGTGGCAGCACTCCGTCCCTGCAAACACTTACTCCGGGTGGGTTAGATTCGCTGGTGTTAACCAATCCTGTTAATAATGGAGTAACGACACTTGATTGCCAAATAAATGATCCGACCAAACTTCGCTTAGTAGCTTGGGTGCAAAACATTGACCCGCTTAAGCGGGGCAGGCAGGAAATTATTCAAAGTTATGTGTTGCGGGTTAAACCAAACTCTAAAGCCGGGCAGGTGATTACCGGAGTAGAGAGTACAACGGGAATTTTGGATGACATTGTGTTGTACCCCAACCCGGCCGAGTCCAAGTTCTACTTGTCGTTGCCGGGCGATTATCCGACTGGCAGTGTCTGGAAAATTGCCGATCAGCGCGGCATCTATGTATTGTCCGGCAATTTTAACGATGCCTTTGGTGGAAAGAAAACCATTGATATTTCTTCGCTGATAAATGGTGTGTATATTGTGGCTATTGGTGCCCCCGGGCAGAATCCGGCATATCGGAAATTGATCGTGCTGAACTAACTGAGATTTTAAAATAAAATTAAAATACAGTTTTAATATCTTCTGCTGCTTCTAACAGATCATAGCAAAATCTTTCGATGAGTTTGGAAATCTTTAGATCATTGATTTGCCCTTTAGTCAATTCCTCAATCCGAACGGCTTTTTCGTGTGTAGATTTCAGGCCAATCATGGTGAGGGAGGGTTTTATTTTATGAACGATTTTTCGCAGCAAATTCCAGTCATTCTCTCGTGTTAGTTGTTGGATTTGAGTAACTGTTTCGGGAAATG
The DNA here is from genome assembly GCA_018267135.1 of Bacteroidota bacterium. Classification (GTDB taxonomy): domain Bacteria; phylum Bacteroidota; class Bacteroidia; order Cytophagales; family Cyclobacteriaceae; genus ELB16-189. The sequence goes on along the minus strand of JAFDZA010000014.1, from coordinate 670,725 downwards.
TTTTTAAAAGTGCCTGCAATATGTCGTGGATGAATTTTTCATCGTTATTCGAAATTTTCTTTAAGTGACTTAAGTCGATCCGGGGAGGGGCTTTCTTTTGTTGAGGAAGAACCTTAATAGACGAAAGTTTATGATAGAGGTCTTCAGGTGTGAATGGTTTGATTACCCAATCATTCATGCCGGCAGCCAAACATTCTTCTATATCTTTTCGGGTAGCATTGGCGGTCAGCGCTATAATCGGAATTTTATTTTTGGAAGGAACTCCGTTTCGTATCACTTTGGTTGCCTCTAATCCATCCATTATCGGCATTTGTACATCCATCAATACAATGTCGTAGTCGGTGTTTTTTATTTTCTCTACTGCGACTAATCCGTTTTCAGCCCAATCTATTTGACAATCCCAAATTTTTAAAATACTGCTGGCATACAACCGGTTAATATCATTGTCTTCGGCCAGCAATACAGATAAGTGCCGCAAGGATTTTTTTTGAACCATTAATTTGTTTTCCTGACTCAATACTTCTTGGGAGTCGGCTACCCGATAGGGAATTTTTACGGTGAATGTAGACCCTGCTCTCTCTTTACTTTTTACGGAAATAGTACCTTTTTGTAAGGTTACCAACTGCTTAACGATGGTGAGACCCAACCCCGTGCCACCATATTTGCGGGTAATGCTGGCATCAGCCTGGCTGAAGCTCTCAAAAATAGAACCTAATTTATCTTTTGGGATTCCGATGCCGGTGTCAGTTACTTCAAAGGAAAGAACCCAACGATTCTTTTTTTTATTTAGGATGCGGCAATTGAGTGAGATGCTGCCTTGTTGTGTAAACTTGAGGGCATTGCCAATCAGGTTTAATAAAATCTGGTTTAACCGAACCGGATCGCCCAGAAAAATACGGTTGGCCTCGGGTTGTAAGGAGTAGAGCAGACGAATTTCTTTTTCTGCGGCCTGAAGTGAGAATGTATCAATCAGCGACTGGAGCAAGTCGTTCAGATTGAACCCGATTTGTTCAAATTTTAATTTCCCTGACTCAATTGAAGCTAAATCTAAGATGTCGTTAATAATTACTTTCAGGTTGTCGGCCGCACTTTGTATAGCGTGCAGGTAGGTAGCTTGCTCTGCGGCATTGGGGTTTTGGTGCAGCAGTGAGGCCATCCCGGCAATGCCATTAATGGGCGTGCGGATTTCGTGGCTGATGTTGGCCAGAAAAAGATCTTTCGCCTTCTGTGCCCGGAGTAATTCATCGGCATCTTTTTTGCGTTGCTCTATGTCGCGACAGTCTAAAATAAGCCCATTTATTTTTTCTTTCTGCAACAGATTAATAGAGTTAAATTCCAGATAACGGTAGGTGCCGTCTTTACACCGGAACTGAAACTCCACCGATTCATTAAATTTTTTTTGAGTGCTACGAGTATAGGCTTTTTTAAATGTGGACAGGGTAGGAGGATAAATAAAATCAAAAAATGTTTTTCCGGTCAGGGCATTAGGGCCATATCCCAGTGTTTCTTTTACCGACCGATTGTGGTATAGAATCCGGCCTGCGTAGTCCACAATAAAAATAATGTCTGAGCCATCTTCTACTACAGCTTTAAAGAAACTTTCTTTTTTTACGTACGATACCAGCGATTTACCCATCAGATCCCTTTTTGCTCCATCTCTTTAAGGTAGCGATAAACAGAAGATTTGCCTACGCCCAGTTTTTGAGCTACCTCTACGACATTGTTATCGTATTTATTGAGATAGCTGCGGATGATGCGGTAGGTATATTCTTCCAGAGTCATGTCAGTACGAGCCAATAAAGGATCTTCGCTCAGGGCATTTTGAAGATTAATGTCGTTTTCCTGCAATTCATTTTTCTCGGCCATTACTGCAGCCAGGTCCATCACCGATTTTAGTTCGCGCACATTTCCCGGAAAGGCATATTTCATCAGTTTGGTTTGTGCCTCGGCCGAGATTCTATATTTCGGCAACTGGTTTTCTTTACAGAACTGATCGAGGAAGTGCCGTGCCAAAATGATGATGTCGTTTCCACGTTCGCGGAGGGGGGGTAAATGAATGGGCAACCCCAGCAGGCGGTAGTACAAATCTTCTCTGAATTTTCCGGCTTTGGTTTCATCGGCCAGGTTGCGGTGGGTAGCCACAATTACGCGCACATCTAATTTTATTACTTGGTTGCTGCCGATACGCGAAATTTCTTTTTCCTGTAATACACGGAGCAACTTAGCCTGAAGGCTCAGATCCATTTCGCCAATTTCATCGAGAAAAATAGTGCCGCCTTCCGCTTCTTCAAACTTTCCTATCCGCCGGGTGGCCGCTCCGGTAAAGGCTCCTTTCTCGTACCCAAATAGTTCACTCTCAATCAACTCTTTTGGAATAGCCGCAATATTTACGGCTACAAACGGTTTGCTTTTTCTTTTTGAATTATAGTGTACAGCTTTGGCTACGAGTTCTTTTCCGGTTCCGGTTTCTCCGGTAACGGTAACCGTAATGTGTGTCTTCACGGCTTTTTCTAACAGAGCAAAAACTTTTTTGATGGCTTCACTGTTGCCCACAATGCTTTTTTCGAACTCGTACTTGGCGCTAATCTCTTCTTTAAGCCGGTCTATTTCTTTGATGAGTGATGTTTTCTTGCGGGCGTTTTTGATGGCATTTAAAATCCGGTCTTTGGCCTCTTCATCTTTGGGAATGTAATCAAAAGCTCCGAGCTTTAGTAAGTCAACAGCCGTACCGATTTTCTCTTGTGCCGAGATGATGATTACGCTAATGTCAGGATTGTATTCGCGTATGGCTTTCAGCACCTTTTCGCCCGGCATATCGGGTAGGGAATAATCTAACGTAATAACAGCCGGCTTTTTGTGAAGTTGGTTGAGGCAGTCCTGGCCGGTAGTATAAAATTCGGTTTCAAAATCGGGATCTAACCCCAGTACGTATTGCAAATATTTAGTATAGGTAGGGTCATCTTCTACCACAAATATCTTAATCGGGTCTTTTTCGTACATCGGTGCGAATTGAATTAAAAGCGTGAAAATCGAAAATAAATAAAGTTCAAAATTTACATTAAAAATAGAAGATAACTGTATTACTTTTAATGTATGGCTATGTCATTAAACCGACTTTCGGAAGAAGATCAGGAATTTTTGATGAAGGCGCCTATTTTAGTGGCGATCCTGATTGCCGGTGCTGATGGCAACATAGACCGCAATGAAATTACAGAGGGGATAAAACAGGCTAAGCGAAGCCAAAAATCGTCTAGCACCGAGATGATGCAGTTGTATGACGAGATAAGCACCGATTTTGAAGATAAATTGAAGATTGTGCTGCAAGCCTACCCGGCCAAGGGGCATCTGCGAAATGAGGCCATAAATAATGAATTAGTTTCGATAAATGATTTGTGGCCTAAGTTAGATCCTGACTTTGCTAAGTTGTACTATCAGAGTATGAAAGACCTGGCGTTGAGTGTGGCTCAATCTTCAGGGGGTATTTTGGGGATGAACTCGATTGGCTCGGATGAAGCAAAATACATTAACTTGCCGATGATAAAAGATCCATCGGTTAATGCCCAATAGAGAAAACCAAATCTTCAGCAGTTCAGCTGTTCCTTTTCGCTTCGTCTTTTTAATGTGGCTGGTATTTACGATTGAATATTCGTACCAAATTGATTTGGGCTTTTTAGGGATTTACCCCCGCACGTTACACGGGTTGCTCGGTATCATATTTGCTCCGATGCTACACGGTAGTTTGGCGCATCTTCTCTCCAACACATTTCCACTGCTTTTTCTGGGTACTTTACTTTATTTTTTTTACGACCACATTGGTGGTATTGTTTTTTTTAGATGTTATTTCGTTACCAATTTTTTGGTATGGCTTCTAAGCCCCCGACTTTCGTACCACATTGGAGCCAGCGGCCTGATCTATGGCCTCGCTTCTTTTCTAATTTTATATGGCATTTTGCGGCAAGATTTTTTGTCGCTTACTATTTCTGTTATTATTTTGTTTGTCTATGGCGGAGCCATTTTGTCGGGTATCTTGCCAACCGATCCGCATATTTCATGGGAAGCCCATTTGTTTGGTGCTATTACGGGAGCCGCCACCGCTTTCGATCTGGCTAATAAAAAAAGAATCAGGTAATGGATGCATCGGCTAAAAAAATTTTCGAAAAACTGAATAAAGGAAAGTACGACCCCGTGTACCTGCTGCAAGGAGAAGAAACGTATTACATAGATTTGATTTCTAATTTTATTGAAACGAATGCACTGACAGAAGCGGAGAAGGGATTTAATCAGGTGATTCTGTATGGAAAAGATACTTCGATGGCTACCGTTCTAACGCATGCCAAACGATTTCCGATGATGGCCGAGCGGCAAGTAGTAATTGTACGCGAGGCACAAGATATTCCAGACCTCAACAAAGAAACAGGCGCCAAACTGTTACTCGATTATATGGCAAAGCCGGTACCTTCTACCGTGCTGGTGCTGTGCCATAAACACAAGACTTTGGACAAGCGCAGAGAACTGGGTAAGAAAGCAGAACAATTGGCTACTTCTGTCACGTTTAAAAAACCTTACGATAACCAGTTGGTAGAGTTTGTAATGGAATACGTGGCAACTAAAAATTTTTTATTCGATGAAGAAGCGGCTCGTATGTTAGCCGAGTATGTGGGCAACGACCTAAACCGGTTGGCGAATGAAGCTGATAAAATATTAATTGGCCATGATCCGGGTGTGCCTATTCGGGTTACCGAAGTAATGGCCAAGGTGGGCATCAGCCGCGAGTATAATATTTTTGAGTTACAGCGTGCATTAGTAAGTAAAGACTGGTTGCAGGTTGCCAAAATCGTAAATTATTTTGAAGCTAATCCGAAGAAAAACCCGGCTATCCCCACCGTGGCTTTTTTGTATTCCTTTTTCAGTAAAGTATTGGCGGCTCACCACACCCCAGACCGGTCTCCGCAGGGGCTGGCAACCGCTCTGAAGATAAGCCCATACATTGCTAAAGAATATGCCGTGGCCGTGCAGCGATATTCCTCACACAAAACGCTTGAAATTGTTTCGCTGCTACACCAGGCCGATCTTAAATTAAAAGGAGTTAACAGCGGCAACGAAGGCGAAGGACAGATTCTGAAAGAACTGGTATTCCGAATTTTGGTGTAGGAAACATCATGTTATTTTTTTGTAGAGAGCACAGAAAAAGCGATAGAAAGATAGTAAAAAGAGGTTTTGTTGCCACTTTTTGCTACCTTTGAAGCATGCTTTTCATGCTTCACTATTTTTTGCATGGATTTATTTTTTAGACTGAAACCTGCAATAAAACCATCCGTAAAAAGTTTTAATAAAAAACTGATGTGGACATCCTTTGTTTGTTCCTTCGCTTCTTTATTTTCAATGAATTTTATTTTTCGTCTTTTTATACTCCTGCTATCGGTTACTTCAGTGCAGGCACAAGATGTATTACTCCAGCAAAAAAGCGAAAGGCTTTATAAAAGAGGGGTAGAGTTGCTGGCACAAAATCAATTTTCGGCTGCCCGCGAAAATTTTAATCAGTATCTGGTTATATCGAGCAGCCACAACACACAACGGCAAGATGCCGAATACTACCGGGCTATATGCTCGCTGAACCTCTATCACAGTGATGCCGAAAAACAAGTACAAGACTTTATAGACAACAATCCATCTTCGCCACGTACGTGGATGGCTTATAATGAATTGGCACATTTTTTCTATTCGGGAAAAAATTATAAAAAGGCAGCTACCTTTTTTTCCAAAGTCGATTTTACGGCACTCTCCATGGTGCAGCAAAATGCTTCTCATTTTCATTGGGGGTATAGCTTGTTTAGTCAAAAGCTATTAAAGGAAGCCCTCGATCAGTTTAATTTTATTAAAACGCAGGGCGGTCAGTATGGCCCGGCCGCCAGCTATTATGCCGGTTTTGCTGAGTATAGTTTGAGCGATTATACTAACGCCCTTACTGATTTAAAGAGAGCCGAGCAGGCCGAGGCTTATGCGAGTATTGTGCCTTACCTCATAGCGAATGTTTATTACAAACAAAAAGAATACAACGCACTGATAGAGTACACATCATCAGTAAGTAATAGAAACAACTTGGTCAATGCCGATGAAATTTCGCTTCTCTCGGCCGAAGCACTTTATAAAAAATCAGATTTTAAAAATGCGCTGACCGGTTACGACAAATATTTAGCCGGCAAAGAAGATAGATCCGCCAAAGCTATCTTGTACCGGGCAGGTTACTCAGCTTATACCATCGGCCAGGATGCGAAAGCTATTTCATACCTGAAAAATTCTTTTGCCGACAATGATTCCATCGGGTACTATTCGGCTTTTTATCTTGGTCAGTTGTATTTAAGAGGTAATCAAAAACCTTTGGCACTCACTTCATTTGAGGTAGCCAAGCGCTACAAGGCAGATGCCCTTTTAGCAGAAGAATCGGCTTTTCAGTTTGCTAAAATTGCGTATGAACTGGGCCACCCCGATCAGGCGATTGCCGAGTTTGAACGGATTTTAAAAAATTACCCAACCAGCACACACAGCATAGAAATAAAGGAATTGCTCTCGCAAGCTTATGTTAATGCCAATAATTTTAACAAAGCCATTGAATACATTGAAGCATTGCCAAACCGGAGTGTAGCTGTGGAACGAGCATACCAAAAGGCCACCATGCTGAAAGGGATGGAGTTGTTTAATCAGGAAGATTATCCGCAGGCTGTTCAGTATTTCGAAAAATCATTGGCCCATCCGCAAGAAAGCGAGTATGTTGCCGAGGCAAGCTTTTGGAACGGGGAAGCTTACTCGGTAGGCAGGAAATACGATCAGGCGGCAACTCAATATCTGAAAGCGTTGGAGGAAACCAGTAATGCAACTTTAAAACTGAAATGCCGGTATGGGTTGGGATACGCCTATTTTAATTTGCAGCAATACGACCGGGCTTTGTTCAGTTTTAAAGAGTTTGTGACCAAGTCAACAGCAAATCTGCCTAACTTGGCCGATGGTACGCTTCGGTTGGCCGATTGTTACTACGTATCTAAATCGTATAATGATGCGTTAAGTTTCTACCGGAAAGCGTTGGTGCTAAAAACATCAGACGAGGACTACGCTCACTTTCAATCGGGCATCATTTTAGGTATCCTTCAAAAGTACGGAGAAGCAAAAGCAGAATTGGGGCGTGTGGCGCGCGATTTCCCTCACTCGCGTTTTGTTGATGAAGCAATATTTCAGTTGGCACAACAAGAATTTGAGCAAGGCCATTATACGGAGGCTGTAAGTGGTTATACTAATCTGATCGACAACAATCTGTCGTCACGGTTTGTGCCGTATGCGTATGTGCGCAGGGCAGCCGCCAATTATAACTTGAAAGAATATAACAAAACAGCACAAGATTATATTACAGCCATAGAAAAATACGGAAGCCATCCGGCAACGAAGGATGTATTGCTGCCCCTGCAGGAGGCTTTGAATCTGGCCGGCCGGTCGTCTGAGTTTAATAAATATCTGGCTACTTATAAAACATTAAACCCCGATGCCAAAGGAATAGAAGCGGTAGAGTTTGAAGCCGCCAAAAATTTATACTTCAGCCAGGACTACACGAATGCTATAAAAAATTTAGATAACTATATTTCTACCTATCCTCAAAGCTCAAGACTTACGGAAGCCAAATATTATCAGGCAGAGTCTTATTACCGCACCAAAGATTTTACAAAAGCACTAAGTATATACAACGAGATTGCCAGCGATAAAACATTTATATCGGCTAGTAAAGTTACCGCACGGGTGGCCGAGTTGGAGTTTAGGCAGGGCCACTTTGAATCGGCTCTTCCCTTTTACCGCGCACTGGCTAAACAGGCTGCCAATAAAAAAGAACAATATACCGCCTGGAATGGCCTGATGGAATCTTTCTATGCGCTGACACAATACGACTCCACAACGGTGTATGCAAAAATCATATTGCAAAATGGCAGTGTTAATGCCGGAGCTCAAAACAAAGCCGGTTTGTTCCTCGGGAAGGCTGCGATGGGCAAAGGAGATTATGAAACAGCCAAAGATGAATTTTTATCCACCATTAATGCAGCACAAGATGAGTTTGGCGCAGAAGCGAAATATCGCTTGGCTGAAATTTTTTACCTCACCAAAGATTACAAACAATGCAACGAAACACTCTTTGGGTTAAATACTGATTTTTCATCCTACCCCGAATGGGTGGGCAAATCGTACCTGTTGCTGGCCGATAGTTATTTAAAAATGGATAATGCCTATCAGGCTAAAGCAACTTTAATTTCGTTGGTAGATAATTTTCCGGTAGAAGAGATTAAAAAGAAAGCATCCGAAAAATTAAAACTCATGGATGAAGAAGATACGAAGAAGAAACAAAATCTACAGGACGACAGTACGAAAAACCGAAAATGAAAAAATTAATACCTGCGAAAAACGTAAGCGATAAAATAGCGGTGTATGATCGTGCCAGAACCTGCTTTTTGATTGGCCTGTGGATGTTTTTATTTTTTACAGGAAAAGCACAAGACCAGAAAGAAAAATGGGGCGGAGAAGGCGAAATAGAAAAAGTAGAAATCCAGATCACTAAAGACCGGAAAATTATTCTGCCACAGGCTTCTCGCAATTTCGAAAAAGTACCGCCACGCCCGGTTGAGCCCATTAAGCCGGCTATTACATACCAATATAAAAATATTCTTTTTGAGGTGCCCGACTACACACCATCTATTCGCCCGCTAAAACTGAAAGACGAGCCGATTTCCAAAATCTATGGCAACTACATTAGCTTAGGAATGGGGAACTATGCCTCACCGTATGCCGAAGCATACCTTACCAACAAACGCGATAAGAGTAAATACTACGGAGCCAAGTTATATCACCGCAGTTTTATGACAGGCCCGGTCGATGGCAAAAACTCGGCCAGTGGAAACACCGAACTCCGCTTGTTTGGTAAAAGCATGAATAACTATGTGGCCTTAAGCGGGTTTGTAGGATATGAAAACAACACCACTCATTTTTATGGATATCCCGCAGGCCAGACGGTAGATAGAAATGCCATTCTTCAAAGTTATAATACTTTTAGTGCCGGAGGAGAATTAGAAAACTCCAAACTATCTGATTTTAAATATAGCCTGAAAGGAGGCTACAGCTATCTTTCCGATCATTATGCGGCCAGCGAAAGTGAAGTCAATCTTAATTTTTCAAGCCAGTATAAAATTGATTCAAAGAAAAGGGTAGTGGTTGAGGCTGATTATTTTTTAATGAATAGAAAAGATCAACTCTACCCTTCTAAAATCAGAAATATTCTGAAGGTAAGGCCGTCCTATCAATTTGAACCGCTTGAAAATTTATCACTTCAGGCCGGCTTCAATGCAGCCGTAGAAAACGATACCATTGGTAAACAAAACGGAATACACATTTACCCTGATTTACGTGCCAACTATGTGTTAAGTGAAGCCGTGCAGGCGTATGCGGTTCTTACCGGAGATGTTGACCGAGTATCGCTGCATACACTAGCGCGTGAAAATGTTTGGATTAATTCCAATATTGGATTATTCAACACCAACCGAACAATAGAATTTTTAGCCGGCCTTCGCGGCAAGTTGGGTGGAAAAGTTTCGTACGGTGCAGGCCTTTCGTTTGCTAATTTAAGAAACTTGTACTTCTATCAGACAGATACAGCTAAAAACAGCCGAAACAAATTCAACACCTTTTATGACAAAGGAGCTACGCAACGCACTTCTCTTTTTGGGGAGTTAAATTATGTTACAGACAAAGCCACGGTAGGCATACGCGGAGATTATTTCTCTTACGCCACATCGGTGGCCGATCAGGTAGCTGTTTATTATGGTATTGCCAATACATTTGGTAATACAGCTTTGCAACGGCCTACCTACCGGGTAGCTTTCCGCTCGGCTTTCAATATTTATGAAAAAATTATTTTGAGTGCCGATTTTATTGCACAGGGCGGAATTAAAGCGCTGGATGCAAAAGCCAAAAGAATGATATCACTCAACCCGGCCGTTGATTTGAATTTCAAAATAGATTACAGGGTATCTAAACAATTTGTGGTGTTCTTGAATTTTAATAACATGTTGGCAAGCGACTACCAGTTGTACATGAATTACCCCGTCCGAGGATTTCAGGTATTGGGTGGAGCCAGTTGGAGCTTTTAGGGGTGCCCCACAAATCTGAACCTGCGATAGATTATTTCAAGGAAAATGCTTTATTTTTGTAATAGCATCAGTAAACCTTAACATTAATACAATGGCAAACGAATCAGACGATATTCAGAAAAACCAACAAGACGAAGAGAATTTTGGCCTTCCTGAAATTGAATACAAGCCATTGGATCAGCTTGAAGAAAATAAGACGGAAGAAACAACAACCGAAGATGGACACGAGGTGCCACACGGAGAGGAGTTTCATCAAGAGGAGCATGCTCAGCACAAAACTGAAGAAATTTATGAATTTGAAGAAGAACCCTCTTCCTCTAAAGCCCCTCTTGTAATTGGTATCATCATTGCATTGGTGGTGGGGATTGCCGGCTTTATGATTTATAAATTTGTTTACATGCCCAAGAAGGCCAAACAAGAACAATTAGCTAAAGACAAGGCCGAAGCTGAACGTAAAGCCGAAGAAGACCGTAAAGCAAAAGAAGCCGAAGAGTTGAGATTGAAACAAGAGGCCGAAGCAAAAGCTAATGCTAAACCAGCCGATGGAACCATAGAAACACTCTCTCAACGTACCGGGCATTATTTTGTAATTGTTTCCAGTTCGATCGATGGCGATTTAGCAATGGATCGTGCTAAAATACTGAGTGCGAAAGGAATTAGCAGCAAAATTATTCCACCTTTTGGCAAATGGAAATATTACCGGTTAGGTATTGGCGATTTCGATTCGTATGCCAGCGCGCAATCCAGCGCAGATGCTTCAAAGACGGAGTATGGTAATGCACTTTGGGTAATGAAATATTAATCTAATGACCTGACATGTTGGAGAATGCAAACGATAAAAAAAATAAACGAATAGCATTTGCCTTCTCGGCAAGCATTCATGCTTGCCTTTTTCTTACCTTTTTTTTCTTGATTTCGTGGCGGGCTCCCTATCCACCTGCCCCAGAGTACGGGGTGGTACTTAACTATGGAGTGGACGACCAGGGAGGCGGAGAGATACAACCGGAAACCACCGTAGGCAATGCTGCTACAGACGATAAAAGCGGAGGACTTAAGGCAGACGAACTAAAAACAGAACCCGACCCGGTGAAGGAAGAAGTACAAAAATCAGAAGCGAAAGTGGAAGAAAAGCCGGGGATAGTTTCGGATGAAACGAGCGAGGTGCTGGTAAAAGAAAATGCCAAGAAAACAGAAATTAAACCGAAGGAAAAAAAGGTTGAAACAGTGGTGGAAAAAAAGGCACCTGTAGAAAAGAAACCGGTTTTAAATAAAGAAGCTGTTTATACGGGCGATAAAGGTTTGAAGAAAGGAGAAAGCACTTTAAGTCAGGGAGATGATCAAGGTAAAATAGGCGATAAAGGTAACCCGCAAGGAAAATTAGATGCCAAGGCGCTATACGGTAAACCGGGAGGCGGGGGGGGAGGCGATGGATTCGGTTTAGCGATGGCGGGGTGGGAGTGGGCATCTAAACCCAAAACACCCGATCTGCCCGACAATGAGGATGGACGAATTGTGTTTGAAATTGAGTGTGATGAAGATGGAGACATTGTGGGGATTACTACCTTGGAAAGAGGACTAAGCCCCAAGGCCGAACAATTATTAAAAGAAGAGATCAGAAAAAATTCGTTGATTCGCACATCCAATGGAAAAGCACCCGAAAAATCAAAAGGCAAAGTGGTTTTCCTATTAAAAACGAAATGATCATCTTTGCGCCCACTTTTTTTATACGTTGAGTAACCTGCTGCGTCTTCTGGCTTTCTCTATAGTGTTTGCACTGGCAAGTACTTCTTGGGCACAGGTAAATCTGGAAAAAGATTCTGTTACTAAAAAAGGCAAAAAGAAAAAACTTTTTGCTTTTCCGGCTGTAATCTATTCACCCGAAACCACACTGGCTTTTGGCGGGGCCGGAAATTTTTACTTCAAATTAGGACACGACTCCGTTGTGCGCACCTCCTATATTCAGGCATTGGGGTTATATACACTGCGTAAACAAGCGGTGTTTGGTATGGAGAGCATCATATTTTTTCATAATGAAGACTTTATTTTGAAGACCAAAGCCTCGGCCAGTTATTTTCCCGATCGCTTTTGGGGGTTAGGCGATAATTCTACCAATGATTTTGAGCGATATACCGTAGGGCAATTTTATTTATTTCCACAGCTTTTACGCAGAACATATAAAAAACTTTTTTTAGGACCTGCCTTCGAAATCCAAAATGTGTTTTCGTTTGAGTACGGCTCAGGGATGGCGCCCGGCACCAGCAAGTTTGATACACAAAATGTACCCGGTAGAAAAGGAAGTTATATAGCCGGGCTGGGAGCTGTGGCCTCGTGGGATAGTCGGAATAACGCTTTTAGCCCCAGTAAAGGATTTTATTTCTCGTATTACTATGGCAATTTCAGCCCCTCTTTCGGAAGTAGGTTTACATATACCTCACACTCGCTTGATGTGCGCAAGTATTTTTCGATAGGAAAAAATAGTGTTATTGCCACACAGTTTGTCATGCTGATTAATAATGGCACGGTGCCGGTACGGAGTATGGCCAATATTGGAAGCAACAGTATTATGCGAGGGTATTACGAAGGTCGCTACACCGATAATAATTTGGTGGCACTGCAAAGTGAATACCGGTTTCCTGTGTACAAACGTTTTGGAATGGTGTTTTTTGCCGCAGCCGGAAGAGTAGCGAACACAGCCGACAATTTGATAACCTTCAGCAGCCTGAAACCTTCTTTGGGCACAGGCTTACGTTACGCCATAGATCCTAAAGAAAAATTAAATTTTAGATTTGATGTGGGCTTTGGGCAACAATCTAACGGGTTCTATTTTTATATAACCGAAGCTTTTTAAGATTTGTTTTTGTACAGGCTTTCAGCAATCTTCTCGGGAATAAATTTTGGCAATAGATAGGTAAGCTGAACGCTCAACCAATTGGCAAAGCCGGTTATTACTTCCGTTTTTTTTCCGAACATCCCACGAATTGCAATTCGGGCAACGGCATCGGCACGCATGCTGAATTTTTCAGCACGCTCTTTCATGCTATCTAAGCCGGCCCGGCTGATGAAGTTGGTGGAAGTGGCTCCGGGGCTAACGCAAGTAACGGAAACAGGAGTGCTTTTAAGTTCTCTTTTTAGCCCTCGCGTAAAAAGAACTACAAATGATTTGCTGGCCGCATAAACTGACAAGGTAGGTACAGCCTGATAAGAGGCTGTGCTGGCTACATTCAGGATGTACGATTGTGGTTGCTTCTTTAGTTGGGGCAGGAAAATATGACATAACTCAACCAGCGTTAGCATGTTAAGTTGCATCATATTGGTTAGTTTTTCTAAAGGGGTTTCGGCCACTTCGCCCCAGGTGCCGTAACCGGCATTGTTGATGAGAATATATACGGAAAAATTATTTTTTATTGTCCAGTCTAAAACAGCATAAGCACTTCCTGCTAAAGAAAGGTCAATACTCAGGTATTCAATTCGTACACCATACCTTTCGGTAAGCTCTTTTTGTATTTGAAAAAGTTTTTCCGATGATCTGGCTACTAAAAGCAAATCAATTTTTCGCTGCGCCAGCTCGTGCGCCATCGCCAGACCAATGCCTCCGCTGGCCCCGGTAATTAAAGCGTAAGGCATTATTTATTGGTAATGGAAATGAGGCGCTGATAAAACAAAGGCTTGCTGTGTTTATCGCGCGGAATAAATTTGCCGGTAATGATCGGTACATACATCACACGTCTGCGGCTCTTCTCACCGGTAAAAGGAGAACGTGCTACACGGTGCCACAAACGGCCATCGTGCACGGTAAGATCGCCTGCCTCTACATTTAGGCCCACTTCTTTTTTGTCAGGTTTGTGGCTGATGAAATACATTTTTTTAAAGAGCATTGTGCCCAATCCTTTGTTGTGAGTGCCCGGAATAATGCGCAAGCCGCCATTGTCGGTGGTCGAGTTGTCGAGATGGATGCCCACGTTCAGCATAGGCATTACTTTTTGTCCCTGAAAAATATCGCGCAAGGCATCGGTATGCCAGCCTAATTGGCTGTAATTACTTTCTTCGGTATTGATGTAATGGTTTAATACTAATCCGTCTTTTTCGGTTTCGCCAATGCGGCAATCGTCTGCACCAATTAAATCAAACAAATTTTTTAAGCGAGCATCGCGCAGCAGTTCGGCAAACTGCTCATTGTGCTGGTTTATGAAAGCAAACCGTTGTACAATCCGATCGCCATTGATATCGGTACCGTATTTAATCGGTACTCCATTGATCGATTTTAACCCTTTACTGATCCATTCATTTTGAAGATCCTGAGAGGCATTGAGGAGTTGAGTAACCTGATCTTGCGAGATAAAGCGCTTAAAGTGCAGAAAACCGTTCTTATCAAAAAAAGTTTTCTGCTCGGCTGTTAATTTATCGCCAAACTGAAAAACAGGGTAATCGTTTTTATAAGGATCTTTACTTTTGGGCTGGCCGTTTCCGGTATTGTTACCGTTTAGATGGCCTTCTCCATTCCTATTTGCCCCAGACGTTGCATTCAGATCCATGTGTTATTTGAATATAATTGCAAAATTAATAGAATTTTAGATAAAACGTTGCGGTTGTACCGGTTAATAGCAGATATCACACATCCCGGTTAATATACCGGAATACCCGCACTACTATATATGAAAAAAAGTAGGCCCCGATGATGTCTATAGAATAATGCACTCGTTGCCAAATCAAAAACAGGCTCATGGATAGGGAGGCGCAAAAAATAAACCATTTAATAAACCTTCGTTCCTCAATTAAAAATAAAACAGCAAGTGTGGAGGCATGCCCTGAAAAAAACAAATCTTTAACATAGACCTCTTGCCCATAGGCAAATAATGAAAGAAAAGGGTCGGCCAGCGGGATAATGCCTTCGGGGGCTTCTAACGTGAAGAGATACAAACTCGTTAACCGCATAAAATTTACCAACACATAGCTTTGAAGCCCAAGTAAAAGTATTTTAGGCTTATACAGGTTGCTGATGATCGAAATGATGGCACTGAAATAGATCAGGATAAAAATTTCTACAGACCAGTCTTTCGGAATAAAAAAATTTAAGACAGGGTCTGTTAGTTGTTGGCCAGGTTTAGGAAGCAGAATAAAGTTGAAGAAATAGGGTAGAAAAAGGGCAAAAGCGACCAGGCCCGCCAGCGATAAAAAAAAATAAATAAGGAAGCGTTTGCTGTGAAAAACTTCTTTCCAGGAAGCTACCATGCCTTAGTCTGCTATTTCAATTAAAAAATAATTTTTCTTTCCCTTCTGCACGACCAGATATTGGTTGTGGAGCAGGTTAAAAGAAGGCTTCAGAGAGCCGTCTTCTACCTTTTGTTTGTTGATGCTTACCCCGCCACCGGCAATCATCTTGCGGGCTTCGCTTTTAGATGGAAAGATTTTTCCTTCCGTAATTTCAGAAAGTAAATCAATTCCGTTGGTGCAGTTGTGGTAAGTGGCTGAGGAAATGGTAATCTGTGGAACTCCTTCAAAAACAGCTAAAAAAGTTTTTTTGTCTAAGGCAGCCAGATCTTCGGCTACCGATTGTCCAAATAAAATACCGGAAGCTTTAATAGCTTGATTTAATTCAGTAGTAGAGTGAACACGCTCGGTTATGCTTTTAGCTAATTCTGTTTGCAGTAAACGAAGATGTGGAGCCTTGCTATGTTCGGTGATAAGGGGTTCAATTTCTTCCTGAAGTTTTTGGGTAAATATTCGTATGAAGTTGGCGGCATCTTCATCGGAGGTATTGAGCCAGTATTGATAGAATTTGTAAGGTGATGTTTTTTGAGGATCGAGCCATACATTCCCCGATTCCGATTTCCCGAATTTGGTGCCGTCTGCTTTTTTAATGAGCGGGGTAGTGAGTGCAAAGGCTTCACCGCCTGCCTTCCTGCGGATAAGTTCTGTGCCGGTTACAATATTTCCCCATTGGTCGGAGCCACCCATTTGTAGTTTACAATTTTTATTTTGGTAGAGCCAGTAAAAATCATAGCCTTGCACTAACTGATAGGTGAACTCGGTAAACGAAAGGCCGGTTTCTAATCTTTTCTGAACCGAATCCTTTGCCATCATGTAATTAACCGTAATGTGCTTTCCTACATCGCGAATAAATTCCAAAAAATTCATAGACTTAAACCAATCGTAATTATTCACCATTTCGGCCCGGTTGGTACCCGAGAAATCAATAAATTTTTCTAACTGCTTTTTTACACACGATTCGTTGTGGCGCAGCACATCTTCCGAGAGCAGGTTGCGCTCGGCCGACTTACCCGAGGGGTCGCCCACCATGCCGGTGGCTCCGCCTACCAAAGCTACAGGTTTATGTCCGGCTTGCTGAAAATGAACCAATGTCATAATCTGTACCAGGTTGCCAATGTGCAGCGAGTCGGCAGTCGGGTCGAATCCGATATAGCCGGCCGTAACTTCTTTCATCAACTGCTCTTCGGTGCCCGGCATGACATCGTGCAACATGCCGCGCCATTTAAGTTCCTGAATAAAATTCCGTTTCATGAAATAGAAATAAGGCGCAAATATAAATCTTATATGCACACCTGCCGAACGTGCCATGTCTCGGAAATTTTATCTTTGTGGATTGAGAGGCTAACTCCCTTTCCTATGCATAATAAAATTGAGGTTATTCTTTCTCCTGAAGAGGCTTTTGACGAAACCCGGTTTAAGCCCTTGCTTTATGAAAAACTGAAACTCGATGCCCACGAGGTGTACATTCGCCCCGTGCGGAGATCAATTGATGCACGCGGAAAGAAGATACTGATAAGAATTCAGGTTGAAATCCATCCGCAGGGGTACACTCCGGCTACATATAATGTAAATTACCCGGACGTACAAAAAAAAGAGCCGGTAGTTATTGTCGGAGCTGGCCCGGCTGGTTTGTTTGCGGCTATTCGGCTGATGGAGTTGGGAGTTAAACCGATTCTATTAGAGCGTGGGAAAGACGTGCAGGCACGCAGGCGCGATTTGGCCTCCATAAATAAAGAGCACATTGTAAATCCTGATTCTAACTACTGTTTTGGCGAAGGTGGAGCCGGCACCTATTCGGATGGAAAACTTTATACCCGCTCTACCAAAAGAGGAGATGTAAATCGCATTTTGCAAATATTAATAGCCCATGGTGCCTCGGAAGAAATTTTGTTCGATGCTCATCCGCATATCGGTACAAACAAACTGCCTAAAATAGTGGCTTCCCTGCGCGATGCCATTCGCCAGGCCGGAGGTGAAATCTGGTTTGAGAAAAAAGTAACGGACTTTATTTTGAAAGAAGACGAAATAAAAGGAGTGATAACAGCCGATGGAACAAAGTATGAAGGCAAAAGTGTAATTCTGGCTACAGGGCATTCCGCTCGCGATATTTTTGAACTTCTTCATCGTAAACAAATTGTAATGGAATCCAAACCTTTTGCGCTGGGGGTGCGGGTAGAGCATCAGCAAAACCTGATTGATAAAATTCAATACCATTGTGCTACTGACCGTGGCCCGTTTTTGCCGGCTTCTCCGTATGCCTTGGTTCATCAGGCAAAATGGAAAGGCATAGAGCGAGGTGTTTTCTCCTTTTGCATGTGTCCGGGTGGGTTCATTGTGCCAGCCGCCACTAACCCAGGCGAAATAGTTGTTAATGGTATGAGCCCTTCGCGTAGAGACTCGCGTTTTGCCAACTCCGGTATTGTAGTGACGGTTAACGAAAAAGATTTTTCAGCATTTTCAAATCAGGGGTCTCTGGCCGGAATGTATTTTCAGCAAGAAATAGAACAGAAGGCTTGCCTTGTGGCGGGAGGCAGGCAAACGGCACCCGCCCAACGTTTGATTGATTTTGTGAACAGTAAGGTGTCGCCTTCTCTGTTAGATACTTCTTACCAACCCGGATTGGCCAGTGTTGATATGAAATCCATTCTACCCGATTTTCTTACCGAAAGTTTAATTGCGGGATTCAGGAACTTTGGCACCCGGATGAAGGGTTATCTTACCAACGAAGCTCAGGTAGTAGGCATGGAAAGCCGCACCTCTTCGCCTGTGCGTATTCCTCGCCACAAGGAAACGCTGGAGCATGTTCAGGTGAAGCGGTTATTTCCTTGTGCAGAGGGGGCTGGCTATGCCGGTGGAATTGTATCGGCTGCCATGGATGGTGAGCGATGTGCCGAGGCGATAGTAAAAAAGTATTTTTAACCCCACTAAGACAAAAAACATTGCTTTATAGACAACTAAAAATTCAATGCGTAACCAGAGATGAAAAAAACAATCGTAATCGGAGCTACCAACAACCCCACAAGATATGCCTATCTGGCGGCTGAGCGACTTTTGGAAAAAGGAATTGAGTTTATCCCGGTCGGGATAAAAAAAGGAACGGTGTTGGGAAAAGAAATTTTAGATTTAAAGAAAAAGCCGGCAGTAGATGGAGTGCATACTATTACTTTGTACATTAATCCATCGCATCAGCCTGAATGGTACGAATATCTTCTGTCCTTAAAGCCGAAGCGGATTATATTTAATCCCGGTACAGAAAATCCGGAGTTTGAAAAATTGGCCCAGGAGCACCACATAGAAACTACTGAAGCCTGCACTTTAGTGCTGCTGGCCTCTCATCAATACTGATATTATTGCTTAGGGTAAAAAGCAACAGCCGATACGCAAACTACTTTCCATTTACCTCCCTTTTTTTCCATAACCCTCACTTGAGAAGTGTCGTCATGGTCTATCTGGTCTTTTACTTTTTGCACAAACCGAACATAGGCACTATTGCCATAGATTTTTATGTAGCTCCATTCATTGGTAATCTCTGCCCGTGAAGGTTTTGCTGTTTTAAAGTAATTATCAAAATTTTTATTGATGGCATCCCACCCGTCTACAAAACTGGCCCAAGTAGAGTCGGAATACGACCAATAAGCATACGGAACTTTTAGCCAGCAATCTTCCCAGTTTTTCCGGTTTACGGTAAAGTAAGAATACGTTTCTTGAGCAATCACTTCTTTAATGGCTGCTTCATCAGTTTGGGCAAATGCCTGAGGTATTGTTGCTGCAACAATAACCCAAAATAGAGTAAGAGATGCCTTCATGATTTTGAATTAGTTGGTTTACTAAATATAGTCAACAGGCTATAAAAAAAAAGATGTTTTTTATCAGAAACCTCACATGACATAAATCATGAGTAGATTGTGAGGTGTTTCTGAGATTGAGAGATATTAAACCCACACCACCATGAAAATTGACGAATATTTAGTACCCATTAAAAAAATGACTGTGCGCCCCGGAAAAAAAGTAAAATTGAAAGGCTTTGAAACCGGCTACAAAGGCAAAGTATTAAACAAACAAGAATCGGAGTTAAGACTTCAGTCGAGCCGCAAATACCTGGCCGATGTGCAGGATAAATTGTATGCCCACAACCGGTACAGTGTACTTATTATTTTACAAGCGATGGATGCGGCCGGCAAAGATGGTGCCGTAAAACATATTATGTCCGGGTTTAATCCATTAGGTGTTAAAGTGTATAGTTTTAAGGCACCCAATGCACAAGAACTCGATCACGATTATTTCTGGAGACATGAGGTAGCCCTGCCTGCCCGTGGTGAAATTGCTATCCACAACCGCTCGCATTACGAAAACGTGCTGGCTACCAAAATACATCCCGAATGGATACTAAACGAAAATATTCCCGGCATAGAAACGGTAGATAAAGTGGACGACAAGTTTTGGAAAAAAAGATACAAGCAGATATGCCGGTTTGAAAAAAATCTGGCCGATAACGGCATGGTGATTATGAAATTTTTCCTGCATGTATCAAAAAAAGAACAGAAAAAAAGATTTCTCGAACGCATTGAAGATCCCGGTAAAAATTGGAAGTTTTCACTCTCCGACCTGAAAGAAAGAGCCTTTTGGGATAAATATCAACATGCCTATGAAGAGGCTTTTGAGGCCACTTCTACCGATTACGCTCCGTGGTTTATCATCCCGGCAGACGATAAATGGTTTGCCCGGCTAGCCATTGCCACGGTAATATCTCAACAATTTGATAAATTGGAGCTCAGTTATCCGGTCGTCAGCCAGGCGCAGAAACAAGAGCTTCAAAAAGCCAAGCTCGTACTGCTGGGCGAAGAGGATCAAAAAAAAGGTTCTAACAAGAAAAAGAAAAAAGACAAAGCGTGAAGAGAAAACTAAGAATGGGGATGGTAGGCGGTGGGCTTACCTCCTTTATTGGTCCGGTGCATCGCAAGGCATTGGCCATTGACGGACAAATAGAATTGGTATGCGGGGCTTTTAGTATAGACCCGAAAGAATCTAAAGAAACAGGCGAATCGCTCTATTTAGACCCAGCCCGTGTCTATGCCACCTATCAGGAAATGTTTGAGAAAGAAAAGAAAATGCCGGCCGATAAGCGCATTGATTTTGTGAGTGTGGTAACGCCCAACCATGTGCATTATGGGCCATCTAAAATGGCATTAGAATCGGGTTTTCATGTCGTAGTGGAAAAACCGATCGCCTTTTCACTGGCTGAAGCCAAATCGCTAGAAAAACTGGTGAATAAATCAGGATTAATTTTGGCTTTAACGCACACCTATACCGGCTACCCCATGGTAAAAGAAGCCCGACAGATAATAAAATCGGGGAAACTCGGAAAGGTGCGAAAAGTATTTGTAGAGTACCCACAGGGCTGGCTCTCCGGCCCGTTGGAAAAAACGGGTAACCTGCAAGCTTCCTGGCGCACCGATCCCAAACAATCGGGGCGAGGTGGTGCCATTGGCGATATAGGTACTCATGCAGCTAATCTGGCCGAATATATTACCGGTTCTGAGATTTCTGAGGTATGCAGTATGCTGAATGCAGTGGTGGTAGGAAGACAGTTAGATGATGATTGCTCGATGCTGGTGAAGTTTGATAACGGAGCTTCAGGCGTGTTACTGGCTACACAAGTGGCAGCAGGCGATGAAAACAATTTAAACATTCGCATTTATGGCGAGAAAGGAGGACTGGAGTGGCGACAGGAAGAACCCAACACATTAGTTTTAAAATGGCTTGATCAACCCAAAGAAATTTTACGGGCCGGTTGGAAATATTTATCGGATGAAGCAAAAGCCTACATACGCACACCGGCCGGCCACCCGGAGGGCTACCTCGAAGCGTTTGCCAATATATATCGCTCATTTACCAATGCTATGCGCGATTATAAACCCGGCAAAAAAATAAATGCCGAGAAATATGATTTTCCAGACGTAAAGCACGGAGTACACGGAATGAGGTTTGTAGAAACGGTCGTGAAATCGGCCGGCTCCGGTAAAAAGTGGGTGAAAATACCGAAGTAAAATTTGACTCAGAAAATTCAACTTTAATTGATCAGCTATGAACGGATTTTTCGAACACCAATATTTATCCTACAAAAAGAATCATATTAAAAACCTGTTAGCGTTAGCCAAAGCCGATGGGTTTGTGCATGAAAAAGAACAGCAGATGCTGTATAAAATAGGGAAACGTTATGGGTTAAAAGACCGACAGGTAAAAGAACTGATGGACAGTCATGAGAAATTTACCGTAAACGTACCCGATAATTTTCACGACCAAATGAATGTGCTCTACGATTTAATGCTGATGGTGTGGGCGGATGGAGTGGTAGAAAAAAAAGAAATTGCTTTTTGTGAAGCGCTGGTTAAAAAATTTGGCCTGAAAAAAGAGATAGTGAAATGGTTGCTGCACGAAGTATTTGAGAAAGGCCGTACCCCCCGTGCCGATGAGTGGGAAGAATTAAAAATTGAAGCCAGGCAGAGTTTTGCCAAATAGCTCAATAAGCAGAAAATACTTGCCTCTAAAAGAAGGTCAAGTTTTTTTATAATCAATCATAAAAAAATGAAAACCTCATATGAAAAATTTTTGCCACTGGCTTTGCTGTTTTATTCTTCTGTTTGGACGGTTGCTTTCTTTTTCCCAATGACCACAAAGAAAACTTACCCCCTGCTACACAGACTGGGGCTTAAACCATGGGTTTTTTATTAAATGGGCAAGTTTGGACTCCCAATGGAAATGTTGGATCAAGTCCTAATTTGACCTATGTATATGATCCTAATTTTAATGTAACCTATCTTCAACTTGGTTAGCTATAAGGTAGTTGGAAATAGCGTACAATATTTTTTTCGATGTTAACGGAATCTACCAACCAGGAAAATACATCCTTAAAAAAATGGTAATATTATTGGGGCATATAATATTACCCATTCAAATACCACATTACCTTGCTCGATTAGCGGACTTGATACCACAGTTTATTAATCTGGAACGATAGTCTTCACAAAAACAATATACCCCATATTTTCTGGAACATTTGATATTACACTTTACAAAAAGGATGCGATACAGTGACCATAGCAATGGGCGATTCGATCTATCCCATTGACTGATTCAAAAACAGATAACATTTAAAAATCCACTTGCTTTGCAGGTGGTAGTTTAATGACCGAGGTGTCGCTACAACTCATATTCAAAAATAGAAATTGAGCGCCACTTTCATTTTTCGTAAGTTTATATGTTGAAAAGTAGAAATTAGGATTAAATAATGAAGCTATTATTCTTTACTTTTTTTATTGTAGCTATGGTTGGTCTCAGCTGTGAAAAATCCAATTTAGCCTCTATTTCGAATTGCAGCACGAATCTGCCCCTACCACCATCTGATTCAACTTGCGGTTGCTCCACCCGTAAGATCGCATACTGTGCGACCTTCACGAGTTTTTTAGGTTATCAATATAATGGTGGTTTAGTTTATTATACAAATGACTCCAAAAAGAGTGCATGGTATATCGGTGTAAATATCCCTAACACAAATTATTACGGGATTTGTAAAATTTGTAACCCCGATACTTCTATTGTTAGGGCATTTACCGACACAAGTTCACGTAAGCACATCATATCTGTGAAATTCGAGGGAGCACTTAAAAAACTATGCCCTGCAGAATCGCAGACTTTTGGGTTTAATGGGTTGCCTGAAACGGTATTTTTTTACATAACAATCCACTCCATTAAGTTGGATTGAAAAAAATACAGCGATATAAGTTCGATCTATCGATTCTATAATAACCTATATGAAAAATTTCACCTTGATTCTAATCTCACTTACTACTGTTGTACAGTTGAAGGCGCAACAGTTTACTCTCAAATCGAATGGGCATGTGGCTGTATTTAAGAAAACAGATAGTTTATTTTTTTATGAATATTCAGGGCAAAGACCCACCACAAAAACATCACCAATTGATTCTAATTTCAGCAAATTCATAATGAGATTTGAGAATTCATTCGGTTTTACCACAAATACCATAAATGAAGTGAGCACTCTTCAAAATAAATTCTCACAGGCTAAGCGACTTTATAGCACATCCTATTATCAATACGCTGACGGTACTTTGCAAGCACCAACCAGTGTAATTTTTTTTAAACCAACTTATGAGGCCAATCTCGTAAATGATTTTACAAGATTTGGGTTAATTAGAACTCACGAATCTTTGAAAGGATTTTATTACTTGCAAGTAAACACTTCGGTATATAGTGATGGAGATAAAATATTTGCCTTATGTGATACTCTTCATCGAACAGGTCTTGCATCAGTAGTTGAGCCGATTTTTGTGAGACGGATTAAGATTAGTTCTGGCCCTGCCCCATTGTTTAATAATGAATGGAACATAACGAATACAGGACAATATAACGGGACTTCAGGGGCTGATATGAAGGTGGTTAGTGCTTGGTTGAGTGGTTATACTGGGGCAATAATTAGAGTAGCTGTAATAGACCTTGGTGTAGATTTGAATCACCCTGATCTACAAGCGAATTTATTACCAGGATATGATGCTACTGGAAATAATAGTAGAGGTGGGCCTGTGTATGATGCTAACAATAGTCATGGAACAAGTTGTGCAGGCATTATCGCAGCAATTAAAAATAATATCGGAGGCGTAGGGGTTGCTTACAATTCCAAAATTATTCCTATAAGGTTAGGTATAGCAAACCAATTTGGTCAATTTACCGCGACTGATACTCAAGTTAATGATTGTTTCAACTTTGCAATTAATAACGGAGCAGACATTATATCAAATTCTTGGTTTTGGGGTTCACCTTCGGCACTAATTGACAATGCTATCGCCAATGCTACTACAGCAGGACGTGGAAATAAGGGTTCGATTGTTTTGTTTGCGGCAGGAAACAACAATAGCTCAATTCTGTATCCAGCGTCCAACCCGAATACGATTGCAGTTGGTGCAAGTTGTGAGTGTGATACTAGAAAGAGATCATCAAGCAATTCTAGTGACTTAAATCCAGGAGTAAGACCCGACCCATCCGGTACAAGTTGCGATGGTGAGGCTTGGTGGGGTAGTTGTTTTGGTACGGGTTTGGATGTGATTGCACCGGGTGTACATATAACTACTACAACTCTACCCACTGGTAGTGATTATTCAAATGCCTACATAAATAACTTTAATGGAACCTCTTCTGCTACTCCCAATACGGCTGCCATCCTCGCGCTAATTTTGTCGAGTGATCCCTGCTTAACAGGCCAACAAGCACGGGCAATACTTGAATCCAGTGTTGACAAAGTTGGATCGTACAGCTATCAGTCAAACGTTGTAGGTCAGCTGAATGGAACTTGGAGCACAGACGCAGGTTATGGCAGGGTAAATGCTTACACCGCTGTCCAGAAAGCTGTGCAATTTTCAGTACCTAACTTGATATGTTCTGCTGCTACTTTCTCATTAACAAACCAGCCATTGGGCTCATCCGTCAATTGGTCTTCAAGTAATTCTAATGGCTTTTCTATTAATTCTACCACAGGAGCAGCAACTCGTGTTAACAATTTTAATGGTCAGATCACAATAACAGCATCAATAGCCGGGGCGGGCTGTAGTTCCTCAATTCAACAAACCGTGTGGGTAGGCAGTCCGGTGTTCAACACTATTTCAATTGATGGCACTATAAGCCCCTATCCGTTATGCGGATTCGGAAATATTCCTTTCACCGCCAATACCGATCACATTATAGTTACAAATGCTAGTGCCAATACCAGTGGGCAACCAACTTCGGTAGCCTATGCTCTGACGGGTACGCCCGGAGTGGTTTCGGGTAGCACTCTTTCATCCACCTCGTACGATTTCCGGGCGAAATCCAGTAATACAAGTTTTAATATTACAGGTTCCGCTTCCAACAGTTGTGGCACAACACAGCAATGTCTGCAATTTTCAAACGGGGCAGACCCCGAGATCATTACTTACCCTAATCCAGCTTCCACTCTGCTTACCGTATCTGTTACGGATAGCATATCATCAAATAGAGTAGGAGAGCCTCCTCAATTGTACCGGCTCAATCTGTATGATCGTTTTGGTGTCTGTATTTTTTCAACACAGACAGATCAATTCACTCTTCAACTACCCGTTAGTAATCTGCTGCCGGGTATTTATTATCTTAACGTATTTTATAAGGAGGCCGTACTTAGCAAACAGGTAGTAATTAATCACTGAGTTTTATTAAGATTTTTTATTAATACTAAAATTATGATTAAACACCCTTGGCACGAAACCCCCATCGGGGAGAATCCACCCGAACACATTAACGGTATTGTGGAAATTTCGGCCGGTATGCGCACCAAATATGAAGTGGATAAAGATACCGGTCTTCTCAAGTTAGATCGGGTGCTGTATTCGGCTGTTTATTATCCGGCTAACTACGGATTCATCCCACAAACGCTGGGCGATGACCACGACCCATTGGATATAATGATTTTATGCCGCGAGCCCATCCAACCCTTATGTCTGGTGCCCGCCCGCGTAATAGGGGTGATGCGCATGATAGATCAGGGCCTAGGCGATGAAAAAATTTTAGCGGTGGCCGAGAATGATGCCAATACCAAACACCTGAGCGACATCAGCGAACTGGAAACGCATTTCAAATTGGAACTGAAAGAGTTTTTCGAGAGCTACAAAAAATTAGAAAATAAAATTGTAACCGTTCCCGATTTTCAGGATAAAGAAACAGCCATGAAGATTATTGATAAAGCCATTGCTCAGTATAAAACTCAATTTAATAAGTAATGCCCTTGCGCCCTAAGTCATTTCTTATCATTCAGACTGCCTTTATCGGGGATGTTATTTTGGCTACCGGGTTGATCGAAAAACTTCATCAGCACGATCCTGAATCTAAAATAGATTTTCTTCTGCGAAAAGGAAACGAAGGGTTATTGGTGGGTCATCCGCTAATACAGGAAGTATTGATTTGGGATAAAACAAAATCAAAAATAAAAAACCTTTTTAAGTTAATTCAGCGCATTCGTGCCAAGCGTTATGATTGTTTAGTGAATGTACATCGGTTTGCCAGCTCTGGTATGGTTACAGCCTTTTCAGGTGCTGGAATTAAAATAGGCTTTAGTAAAAACCCTTTATCTTTTTTATTCACTAAACGATTTCCTCATTCAATTAACAAGGTTCATGAAGTGGCACGTAACCATGAGTTGATTAAAGAATTGACCGACCCCCAATATGCCCGGCCACGACTTTACCCATCCACTAAAGATTTTGAAAAAGTTAATTCTTTTAAAAATGGAGAATATATTTGTTTGGCACCCACTTCGGTTTGGTTTACCAAACAACTACCGGCCGAAAAATGGATTGACTTATTGGGTTCACTAAGAGGACGATATACTAATTATTATTTGCTGGGGGCACCGGGCGATTTTGCTACCTGTGAATCTATCCGGTTGGCTTCGGCAAACGAAAGCATTGTTAATCTGGCAGGTAAACTTTCTTTCTTAGAATCAGCCGCGTTGATGAAGGATGCAGGAATGAGTTTCGTAAATGATTCGGCCCCCATGCATATAGCCTCTGCCATGAATGCCCCGGTAGCAGCCGTGTTTTGCTCTACGGTGCCGGCTTTTGGATTCGGGCCGCTGTCGGAGCAATCGTTTGTGGTGGAGACCAATGAAAAATTAGCGTGCCGCCCGTGTGGCTTACACGGTTATAAAGATTGCCCGAAAGGACATTTTAAATGTGCATACACAGTTAAGACTGAACAATTAGTGAGTGTATTAAAATGATTGAAGCCGTTTATACACCTTGTGAATAGGTAAGCCCATTACGGTAAAATACGATCCAACTATTTTTTCAATAGCAACCATTCCGATAAAATCCTGTGCACCATATGCACCCGCCTTGTCGTAAGGTTGGTAATGGTCAACGTAATATTCAATTTCTTCGATTGATAATTTTTTAAATGTTACTTCCGTACGATCATCAAAGCACTCGCACTTCTCGGAGCTCAGCAAGCAAACAGCCGTAATAACCGTATGTGTATTGCCGCTCAACTGACTCAACATTTGTATGGCTTCGTTTCGGTCTTGCGGCTTATTTAAAATTTGATTTTTTAAGATCACCACGGTATCTGAGGCCAGCACTATTTCGTTTTTAATTTTCGGAAACAGTGCTCTTGCCTTTTTTTCAGCCAGATAGGAGGGGACATGCTCTACCGGCATATCGTTTGGAAATGTTTCGTCAATATGAGGAGGGTCTGTAGAAAAAGCCAAACCAATTTCTTTTAATAAATACTGCCTGCGGGGCGAAGCAGAGGCAAGAATGAGTTTTCTTTTTTGGGTAAGCATTTGGGGTGGCTTATTGATAAACCCGCACATAATCTACTTCCATACGCTGAGGCCAGATGGCCGGATCAATCCCTTTCATACCTCCCCAATTTCCTCCCACGGCAATGTTCAGGATGAGGTGAAACCGTTGGTCGAACGGCCACCCGGTATAATTGACGCTGGGGTTTTTAGTTACCGAGTGGTATTTCTTGTCGTCCACAAAAAAGTTTATCTGGTTTTCGCCCCATTCAATAGCATACAAATGAAAAACATCCTGGCAATCGGGAACGGTAATTGTGCCTTCTTGCTGGGTTTGTTTGATGTGATTGTATTTTTCGGAGTGCAAGGTGCCGTGAATTACGCCTGGGGCAAACCCCACATGCTCCATAATATCAATTTCTCCACTGGCCGGCCAGCCTCCGTATTTCCAATCTGTAGGCAGCATCCATAGAGCAGGCCAGGTGCCGTTGCCGCTGGGTAATTTAGCGCGTATTTCTATCCGGCCGTATTTCCAATCGCCCTTGTTTTTGGTAATCATCCGGGCACTGGTAAATTCTTTTCCTTCGTAATTTTCTTTGATGGCTTCAATCGTTAATATTCCGTTTTCTACATGTGCGTTTTTAATACGATGAGTATAATACTGGGCTTCGTTATTGCCCCATCCGCTACCACCGAGGTCATATCCCCACCGGGTAGAATCGGGCAGGCCGGTATAATTGAATTCATCCTGCCAAACCAATTTTTTTTTGTCAGTTTTAAAGTGGTAGAAACAAGAACTGATTCCAATGAGTAGAAAGATGGCTCCTATGTTTTTCATACGTCTATAAATTTTGCTTACAAACAAAAGCGAACATAGTTTATTTTTTTCATTTATGACCTGCGTTTGGAATTTGAATTGCGAATGTTCAATTTTGGGTCTGTAAAAAATCGTCAATCTTTATTCGGTTGAATAAGCGGGAGTAGCTCAGTTGGTAGAGCATCAGCTTCCCAAGCTGAGGGTCGCGAGTTCGAGCCTCGTTTCCCGCTCAAGAAGTGTCGAATTGAAAAGACGATTGGTGAGTTCCGTGCGGCAGCAAGGTAGTGCAGCTAACTCAAACAACACCGGTAGGCTCGGCTTTAGTTGTCATAATTAAAACTTGATCTGACAGTTGTGCTATTAGTTCGGTATCCCTCCTCAGCGACAAAGGTAGTTACTGCATCATTTTGCGTGCATTTGTAAAGTGCCTATTCCTTAGTTGCCACCGATTGCTCACCAACAATGTTTACTGGCCGACATCGCCCTATCCAAACCGAATTTAAGTAGTATATTTTATTGTATACCGAAAGAATAAATCAGATAGCGAGTGAAGAACACCCGCAAAGGTAGAGGCCTTCCTTCGATGGACTCACATTATATCTTTTTTTTTTACATGGTGCTAAAGAATGCAACAACCGACCAACACCATAAGATATACCGGTAACAGAATATTTTATTTTTCATGCAAAAATATTTTCTACCTTCACTTACCATGAAAAATCTTATTTTATTTATCGTCTTGGTTAACTCGGTTGCTTCATTTGCCCAGGTTGATCCTTCTTTTTATAATAATATGAAATGGCGCATGATTGGCCCCCATCGTGCCGGGCGCACTATTGGTGCGGTAGGTGTGCCTCAGCAGCCTAATGTATTTTATATGGCCGCCAATAATGGAGGCGTATGGAAAACGACAGATTATGGACGCACATGGGATCCTATTTTTGATGACCAACCAACAGGGTCCATAGGCGATATTGCCGTTGCCCCGTCTAATCCAAATGTAATTTATGTAGGAAGCGGAGAGGGCGTACAGCGCCCCGATTTGTCTGTGGGTGATGGGATGTATAAATCAACCGATGCCGGAAAAACATGGAAACACATTGGGTTGAAAGATGTTCAACAAGTAGGCGGGCTGGCGGTTGACCCCTTGAATGAAAATATAATTTTTGTGGCAGCGCTTGGTCGTCCGTATGGGGCTAATACAGAGCGAGGAGTTTTTAGAAGTGTGGATGGCGGCAAAACGTGGGAGAAAACTCTATACATTGATGAAAATACCGGTGCCGTTCAGGTAACGGTTGACCCCAATAATTCTAATGTAGTGTTTGCCGACTTGTGGTCATCGCGCCAAGGCCCCTGGGAGAACGGAGCCTGGCAAGGACCTGGAAGCGGCTTATACAAATCAACTGATGGCGGCACGCATTGGAAAAAAATAATCAATGGGCTCCCTACGTTTGAACAAGGATTGGGCCGCATCGGGTTTTGCATAGCACCAAGCAATTCTAACAGAATGTATGCTACCGTTGATGCGGGCAGCAATGGGGGAATTTATCGATCTGACGATGCAGGCGAAACTTGGGTAAGAGTTTCGGCAGACGGAAGACATTGGAGTCGCGGATCCGATTTTGCCGAAGTAAAAGTACACCCCAAAAACCCGGATATTGTTTATAGCGCCAATGTAGTAACCTGGAAATCGGAAGATGGTGGAAAAACCTGGACGGGAATTCGCGGGGCCCCCGGAGGCGATGACTACCATCGTATTTGGATTAACCCCAATAACCCTGATATCATACTGTTTGCCGTAGATCAAGGAGCTATCATTACTGTAAACGGTGGTAAAACATTCAGTTCGTGGTATAATCAGCCTACGGCTCAGTTCTATCACGTTAGTACGGACAATGCTTTTCCTTACAATGTTTATGGAGGGCAACAAGAAAATGGGTCGGTTGGTATTGCTTCGAGGGGAAACGATGGGGGCATTACATTTCGCGAATGGCATCCGGTGGGTGTAGAAGAATATGGGTATGTGGCGGCCGATCCGTTAGACCCCAACATTATTTATGGAGGAAAGATAACAAAGTATGATAAGCGTACCGGCCAAATTCAAAATATAGCACCCGAGGCTATACACAGCGGAAAATATCGGTTTATCCGAACAGCCCCGGTTTTGTTTTCGCCCGCTGACCCGAAGACTCTTTTTTTTGCAGGCAACGTAATCTTTAAAACACAAAATGGCGGACAATCGTGGGAAGTGATCAGCCCCGATTTGTCGCGCGAGAGTTGGGACGTGCCCGATAATATTGGTGTTTTTAAGAATGATAAAATGAAAACCATGCCGCGCAGGGGGGTGGTCTATACGCTGGCACCGTCTCCGTTAGACGTCAACCTCCTTTGGGCGGGCACGGATGATGGGTTGATTCATGTTACATGGGATGGCGGAAAAACATGGGCGAATGTTACCCCCCCCCAAATCACTTCGTGGAGCAAAGTCTCTATCATGGAGGCAAGTCATTTTGATAAAGAAGTAGCGTATGCCGCAGTAAACCGTATCCGCTTAGATGACCCACAACCTCATATTTATAAAACGACAGATGGGGGAAAGACATGGAAAGAAATCGTGTCAGGACTTTCGGCCGACCCTATTAATTCAGTTAAAGAAGATACACAGATCAGGGGGCTGCTGTTTGCGGGATCTGAACGTTTTGTAAATGTTTCTTTTGATGACGGAGAACACTGGCAGAGTTTGCAGCTAAACATGCCGTGCACTTCCATTCGCGATTTAGTGATTAAAGATGATGACCTGGTAGTAGGTACACACGGCCGTTCTTTTTGGATATTAGATAACATCACTCCTCTTCGCCAGATAAAAGAAGAAAAGACATCTCAAGCTATTTTATATAAACCACAAACAGCACTTCGCATTCGGTGGAATTTAAATCCCGATACACCTCTGCCACAAGAAGAACCGGCTGGCGAAAACCCACCGGATGGGGCGATTATTGATTATTATTTAAAATCGGATGCCCGGGAAGTTTCATTAGAAATATTGAATGAAAAAAATGAAATTGTTCGGAAATATTCTTCAAAGGATAAACCATACAATGTTCCCGAGTTAAATATTCCTTTGTATTGGATCCGGCCACAGCAGATGGTGTCCACTTCCAAAGGCCATCATCGTTTTTTATGGGATATGAAATACCAGCCGCTAAATGTAGAGCCTTCTTTTCCCATATCGGCTATCTATAAAAATACACCGCCCGAACCAACGGCCCCGTGGGTATTGCCGGCCGAGTATCAGATTAAGCTAACCATTGATGGACAAATTTTTTCACAAAAGTTGGCGGTAAAAATGGATCCTCGTGTCCAGTCAACCAGCGCACAATTACAAGAACAGTTTACTCTTTCTATGATTTGTTATCACGGCAGAAAGAATGCAGAAGAAGCGTTGGCACTTATTTCGGGCTGGGAAAATCAACTGAGCCAGATTAAAGTTTCAGGTTCACTGGAAAAAAATATTAATGAATTTAAAATTAAAATGAATTTACTGAAAGGTTCAGGTGGGTGGGGGCGCGACCTGAGTGCCATGTCATGGAATAACCTAGCTACAAAAAGCGAACAACTCTTTACTCTTTTGCAAGGCACCGATATGCCTGTAACGTCACAAGCGCGCCAGGCAGTAAAGGAACTTGAGCCTTCCATTCAAAAAATGACTGACACCTGGAAGACTTTTTTAACCAACGAAATCCCTAAAATAAACTCTGTACTGAAATCAAAAGGCGTGCAGCTAAAGGAGTAAATTTTTTCTTCGCTGAGTTACCTATTTCAGGAACTCAGCACAGTAAATCTAAAATTAGTTGCAGAAGTGTTTGTGGAGAGACGCCTGATTATGAGGATGTTAACTTTATTAAGATTACCAGTAGCTTTCACATGGAAAGAAAAATAAAAGCCCTCACGTTTTTGCATGAGGGTTTTTAGATGGAGGTCATACTCCTGAATTATTTCAACTTAGAAAAGTCGAAGGCATCCGTTTCCAAAAACTTAGTGGTAAACTTACCCGAGCGGAAAGTAGGGTTGTCCATCAGGGCGAGGTGAAATGGAATGGTGGTTTTTACACCTTCAATAATAAATTCACTCAGCGCCCGTTTCATGCGGGTAATTACTTCATCGCGCGATTGCCCGGTTACAATGAGTTTGCCGATCATAGAATCGTAATTAGACGGGATCGTATATCCGGAATAGACATGGCTATCTACGCGCACGCCATGCCCACCGGGTTTGTGCAGGTTCAGAATTTTGCCGGGCGAAGGTCGGAATCCGTTAGCGGGGTCTTCGGCATTAATGCGACATTCCATAGAAAAGAGTTGAGGAAAATAATTTTTCCCTGAAATAGGCACGCCTGCCGCAACTTTAATTTGCTCTTTAATTAAATCGTAATTTGTCACTTCTTCGGTAATCGGGTGCTCTACCTGAATACGTGTGTTCATTTCCATAAAGTAGAAGTCCCCGTGTTTGTCCACCAGAAATTCGATGGTACCGGCTCCTTCGTAATTGATGGCTTTAGCCCCTTTAATGGCAGCTTCGCCCATGCGCTCGCGCAACTCCTGACTGATAATGGGAGAGGGGGTTTCTTCTACCAGCTTCTGATGCCTACGCTGCACTGAGCAATCGCGTTCGGAGAGGTGGCATACTTTTCCGTACTGGTCGCCCACAATTTGTATTTCGATATGGCGGGGTTCTTCAACGAATTTTTCAAGATAAAGCCCGTCATTACCAAAAGCAGCACCGGCTTCGCGCTTGGCATCGTCCCAGGCTTTTTTAAATTCACTTTCTTCATGGATGATGCGCATTCCTTTTCCACCTCCGCCAGCCGTAGCTTTAACGATTACCGGGTATTTAATTTTTCGGGCTATTTCAATGCCTTCTTCGATGGAAGAGAGCAGGCCGTCCGACCCTGGTATGGTGGGCACACCGGCTTTTTTCATGGTATCTTTGGCGGTAGATTTATCGCCCATGGCATTGATCATTTCGGGCGTAGGGCCTATAAATTTTATTCCATACTCATGGCAGATAGCCGAAAACTCGGCTCGCTCGGAGAGAAACCCATATCCCGGATGGATAGAATCTGCATTGGTAATTTCAGCGGCTGAAATTATTTTGGGAATATTCAGATAAGAATCTTTGCTTGGAGGTGGCCCGATGCACACAGCCTCATCGGCAAAGCGAACGTGCAAACTTTCGCGATCGGCCGTAGAGTAAACAGCTACTGTTTTAATATCCATTTCCTTGCAAGTGCGGAGGATGCGCAAGGCAATTTCTCCCCGGTTGGCAATCAGTATTTTTTTAAACATATATTCAGTTAATGATTTTTAGTTAATAGGATAGTACAATTGAGGTTCACTATTCACTACTTACTACAAACTTGCAATAGATGGATTAATCGGGTTCTACTACAAACAACACCTGATCGTATTCTACAGGCGATGAATTTTCTGTCATGGCTTTTACAAGGGTGCCTGAAACCTCTGATTCGATCTCGTTAAACAATTTCATGGCTTCAATAATGCACACCACTTGTCCTTTCTCTACTTTATCGCCCACCGAAACAAAGGGAGGAGAGTCGGGGTTGGCCGAGCGATAGAATGTGCCGATCATCGGAGATTTTATTTCTACCGTTTTTCCGGATGTCGGTTTTTCTGTTTTGGGGGCTTGTACCGGCTGAATAGGAGGGGCAACCATTTGAGGGGGGGCAGCCGAAAGGGCTACGGGAGGGGCGGCAAGAATGGGCGCTGAGGATTTCAGCACTTTTTGATCGGGCTCTCTTTTTACATGTAGTTTCAGTTCCTTCGTTTCAATGTCCACTTCGTTTAAACCGGATTGAGCAATAAAGTCAATGAGGTCGCGGATTTCAGAGGTTTTCATTTCAGTTAGGTTTTGAGTTGAGGATGAGCGGCTTGTTTTTTTTAAACCGTTGTTTTTTGCTGTTGCCATGAAATTTATTTTACACGTTCTACATACTCACCATTGATCGTTTTAATTTTGATGTTATCTCCGGTATTGACAAATAAAGGTACACGAATTTCGGCACCGGTTTCAATCGTGGCGGGTTTAAGAGTGCGTGTGGCTGTATCGCCCTGCACGCCCGGCTCGGTATAAGTTACGTTTACGATAACATGAGCCGGAGCTTCGGCCGTGATAGGTTGAGTGCCATTTTCGAAAGCGATGAGCAGGGTAACACCTTCTTTAATGTAGTTTACCGAATCGCCCAGTAAGCTTTTATCTAAATAGATTTGGTCGTAGGTTTGGTTATCCATGCATACTAAACTATCGCCATCCTGATAAAGATATTGGTATTCTTTGGTTTCCACCCGTAGTTGGTCTACGCTGTCGCCCGGGCGAAACCGGTTTTCTACGATTTTGCCGGTGCGCACACTGCGCATTTTTATTTGGTAGAAAGCGCGCAGGTTGCCCGGTGTGCGGTGCTGCAGTTCTTCTACCTGCACTACTTCGCCATTGTAGCGGATATAATTTCCTTTGCTCAAGTCGGATATGGTTGCCATGAAAGAATAGAATTTATTAGTAAAGTAATAATTAGAATGTAGTTTTTAATAGCAATAGATAGATCAATAGGCCCATTTTACATAAACGGCTCCCCAAGTAAAGCCTCCGCCAAAGGCTGCTAATATAAGATTGTCGCCTTTTTTTAGTTTCTTTTCATAATCCCATAATAATAAGGGGATGGTACCTGCCGTAGTATTGCCGTAGCGCTCAATGTTCATCATGACTTTATCATCGGTAATGCCTACACGATGTGCTGTGGCATCAATAATCCGTTTATTGGCTTGATGCGGTACCAGCCAGGTAATGGTTTCGGCATTCAGGTTATTCCGTTCAGCCAGTTGGGCCGATACATCGGCCATATTGGTTACTGCGAATTTGAAAACGGCAGCACCTTCCTGATATACAAAATGCAAGCGTTTATCCACGGTTTCGCGGGTAGCAGGAAGCCGGCTTCCTCCCGCTTTCATGTGCAGGTAGCTTTCGCCAGCGCCATCGCTGCGTAAAATAAAGTCAATAATGCCGACTGCTTCGGTAGTCGGTTCCAATAGCACACAACCGGCTCCATCTCCAAAGATGATGCACGTGGTGCGGTCTTGGTAGTCTAAAATAGAAGACATTTTATCGCCCCCAATTACAATTACCTTTTTATACATGCCCGATTGAATAAAGCTGGCTCCGGTTACTAAGGCATAAAGAAAACCTGAGCAAGCGGCCCCCATATCGTAGCTGAATGCGTTAGTGGCCCCCACGGCTGTGGCAACAATATTGGCGGTGGCAGGAAAAGTCATATCGGCCGTAACAGTAGCAAATATGACGCAGTCAATTTCTTTTGGGTCGGTTTTTGTTTTGGCCAGCATATCTTTCACTGCCTCAATGCCCATGACGGAAACGCCCTGATTTTCTCCTTTTAAAATTCTTCGTTCCTTTATACCGGTGCGGGAGGTAATCCACTCATCCGATGTATCCACCATGGTTTCGAGTTCTTTATTGGTCAGTACATAGTCGGGAACATATCCGCCTACGCCTGTAATTGCTGCTCGTATCTTGTTCATTTGTTTGCCGCTAGGGTATAACTAAAAAACTAAAATGCCCGGCAGAAATCTTCCGGGCATGTAAAATAAATAAATAAATTATTGCGGCTTGCCGCCACAATGTTTAACAGACGATAAGATTCGTGTATTAAAAAAAAGACGCATTAAGCGAGTACTTCTTTTTCCATCACCACATTTCCTTTGAAGTACAATTTACCTTCATGCCAAAAAGCACGGTGGGGCAAGTGGCTTTCACCGGTAGTGGGGCAGATTGCCATGGCATTAGCCGTGGCTTTGTAATGGGTTCTTCTCTTATCTCTGCGTGTTTTAGAGGTTTTTCGTTTCGGATTTGGCATAACTAAAAATTTATGTTTACTACTTTATTTTTTTTAAAATTTCCCATCGTGGGTCGATCGGTTTCGATTCTTCGCTTTGGGGCGAAGAAGAATAAACCAAGCCGTCTTCAAGAGTGTCATTATTGTATCTTGGATGAAGTTTTTTCATGGGTATTTCCAACGAAAGAAATTCATACATCAACTGACCCAATTCAAGTTGAGCCTGATGGGCCGAGATAATAATGATCTCATCACTGATTTCTTGAGGCACTTCTCCATACTTAAATACCACCCTCCTCCTAAGCGAAAGAGGATAGTCATATTCATCTAAACTGCGGTCGCAGGTTAAACGGGCCGTGCCGTTAATTATAAAATCAGCTTCAATGAACGTTTCCCTTTTGTCGAGGGTAGCCATAGCGGTGAAATTTCCAAGGGCTGTAGCAGCAGGGTCGTACTTCTTAAAAAAAAGTTCGCCCAGTTGAAACTCAAACGTGTGAACGCTCTTGGAAAGGCCGAGAATATTAACTGAATACTCTTTCACCACTCCGGTTTTTTAAATAAGACGGCAAATTTATCAGATTTTAGCTGATTTCAGGAAACATCTTTCAATTTTTTATAGAAAATGATGTTATACCCTTATTTAAAGGTATTCTCTTAAAACCCTGGATTTCAGGGATTGTAGAGGGGTGTTATTATTGTTTTCGATTAAGAAATTAACTACCGATTTTTTAAATCCCAGTTTAATAGCAATACCCTTTACAAATAGTAATTCGCTCTCAAATACTTTGTGATCGGTATAAACTAAATCGATACACGAAATCAAATAATCGAACTTCTGATCGGCCGAGAGGGTATCGAGTAACTCTATCGGCTCGGGATGCCTGATTAGATCGGACACGGATTCTTCGGGGAAATTTCGTTCCCGGGCAATACGCAAAATCATTTCGCGTTCTACTTGTGCAAAATGCTTGTCGGCCTCGGCCAGTTGTATTAAAATATTTAATTGCTTCCGGGTGGTGTTCATTCTTGCCGAAACTAACTCAATTTTCTCTTAACTAAAGAGTACGAGCGAGGTAAACGGCAAAATGGGGCGTTAAGTTGTCTGTTTTGCAGGCTGTCTTTGCTTGGCTATGTCGCAGGCGAGATAGATGGCTTGACGCATGGAGTTTTCATCGGCCATATTTTTACCGGCAATTGCATAGGCCGTTCCATGGTCGGGCGATGTGCGCACGATGGGCAATCCTGCGGTGTAGTTCACTCCATTGCTGAAGTCCAGAGTTTTAAAGGCCACCAGCCCCTGATCGTGGTACATGGCCAATATGCCATCGAATTTGGTATGCTGCCCGGAGCCAAAAAAGCCATCGGCAGGGAAAGGGCCAAAGATTAGTTTTCCCTTTGTTTTAAGGTCTGTTATTACCGGTTTTATTATTTCGTTTTCTTCGCTTCCCAGCAGCCCACCATCGCCCGCATGGGGGTTTAGGCTGAGGACGGCAATTTTTGGTTTCTGTATGCCGAAGTCTTGCTTTAACGACATCTCGAGCAAACGTATTTTTAACTCTATCCGATCGCGGGTAATGTGTCGGGCAATTTCTTTTACGGGTACGTGCTCGGTAACTAACCCTACTTTCAGTTCATTTCCCGTCAGTAACATCAGGCTTTCACCGGCATTAAATTCTTGTGTAAGGTATTCGGTGTGCCCGTGGTAAGGAAATTCATCATTATGAATCGTATTTTTGTCTATAGGGGCGGTTACTAAAGCCTGGATGGTTCCGGTTTTCAAGTCGCTAACTGCTTTTTTTAAACTTAGCAGCGCACATTTACCGGCTGCTTTGGAGGCCGTACCGGGTGTAATTTCTACAGGTTCTTCCCAGCAGTTTACTACGTTTACCGACTTCGGGAAAAAGGGGGTATCGGGTTTAGTTTGACTGTAATTAAATTCCTCGGCATTGAGTTGTTTTTTATAAAAGGAGATAACGCGGGTAGAACCGTAGACCACCGGAGTAAATAAATTAAAGATGCGGTTATCGGCCAGAGCTTTGATTACTACCTCGGGGCCTATGCCGTTGGGGTCTCCTAAAGTAATTCCGATGGTAGGCTTATCAGTTGTCATTAGAAAATCAAAATTAAAGGGTACAAGTTAGCTAATTCAATTTTGAATCTTGAATTTTGGGCTTTTAATATTGCGTGGTTCGTCCTAAAAAATATCTTGGTCAGCATTTTCTTAAGGACCAGAATATTGCGGCTAAAATTGTAGAGGCTCTGCAATTA
The DNA here is from genome assembly GCA_018267135.1 of Bacteroidota bacterium. Taxonomy (GTDB): domain Bacteria; phylum Bacteroidota; class Bacteroidia; order Cytophagales; family Cyclobacteriaceae; genus ELB16-189. The sequence continues at coordinate 631,957 of JAFDZA010000014.1, read as the reverse complement.
ACCCAACGATCGGTTGTGCTAGAAATAGGTCCCGGTACGGGGGTATTAACCGGCCTTCTCATGCAACGGCCGGAAGTAGATTTATATCTTTCTGAAATAGACCGGGAGTCTGTAGCGTATCTGAAAGAACATTTTGCATCTCTTCGAGAAAAAATTTTTGAAGGAGATTTCATTAAACTGGATATGAGCCAGATAGCACCCGGAAAAATCCATATTATTGGAAATTTTCCGTACAATATTTCTTCACAGATTTTTTTTCAGATATTAAATCACCACGAAAAAGTAGATCAGGTGGTGTGCATGTTGCAAAAAGAAGTGGCCGACCGGCTAGCCGAAAAGGAGGGAAGCAAAACGTATGGAATTTTGAGCGTGTTGCTTCAAACTTTTTATACGATTGAGTCAAAATTTAAAGTACCGCCCGGTGTATTTCATCCACCTCCCAAAGTAATGTCTGCGGTAATCCGGCTGGTGCGTAACCACCGGAAACAACTACCCTGCGAGGAGAGTCTTTTTCGTAAAGTAGTAAAACAAGCTTTTCAAAACCGGAGGAAAACATTGCGCAACGCACTCAAACCATTAAATTTACCGGGTTCGGTTCTGTTAAGCCCTTTTATGGACAAACGTGCCGAGCAATTGAGTGTAGAAAATTTTATTTCATTGACTACTGAAATAGAAATGCAGCGTGGAGCCGATTACTAAATTTGAATTATCCCAAGAATTTCATGACCGCTTTCAGCGCGCCCTGAACGAGCATGATAAGAAATTTATTTCTTCCAGTTTGGAAGAAGTAAATCCGGCCGACATTACTACGCTGCTCTATGAGTTTAACAGCGAAGAATCAAAGTACGTGCTGGATATGCTTTCCGTAGCTACGCGGGCTCAGATTATTAATGACCTGGATACAGAAACACGCAAAAGTTTTCTATCCATTTATTCGGCTACAGAACTTTCTGAGATCATCAACCAATTAGAGTCGGATGATGCAGCCGATATTTTGAATGAACTCCCCATTAAAACCAGCGAAGAGATTATTGGGAATCTTGATTCGGATTTAAAATCGCAAGTAATAGATCTTTTGCGTTACGATGAACACGTAGCTGGCGGACTGATGGCCAAAGAACTGATTCGCGTTCGCGCCACCTGGACCGTTGTAGAGTGCATAGACGAAATCCGAAAACAAGCCGAAACCGTAGGGAAGTTTTATACGGCCTGGGTAGTAGATGAAAAAGATAAGCTGCTGGGTATGGTGCCGTTGCAAAAACTAATTATCTCCGACCCTAAGACTCTAGTAAAAGATATATGCGAGGATGATGTTATGCCGGTAGAAACGTATATGGAAGAGCGAGAAGTGGCTGAGATCATGCGGAAGTACGATTTGGAATCAGTACCGGTAGTAAATGTGCAAGGGCAATTGGTAGGCCGCATTACGATTGACGATGTGGTGGATGTTATTTCGGATCAGGCAGAAGAAGAGCGCCAGCTCATGAGCGGTATCACCGAAGATGTGGAAGAAGATGACACCTTGTTGAAAAATGTTAGAGCCCGCCTTCCGTGGTTGCTTATCGGTATTTTTGGCGGAATGCTTAGTGCAAGATTTATGGGTTTTTTTGAACATGAGTTAACAAAAATTACGGCCATCGCCTTTTTTGTACCACTCATTCAGGCTACAGGCGGCAATGTAGGCATACAATCGTCAGGGTTGGTGGTGCAGAGTTTGGCCAACCCGGGCTACCTGGAAGAAGGCATGGCACAAAGGCTGATGAAAGTGTTTTATGTAGCCCTTCTAAATGCCTTATTGCTTTCCTTGATCGTACTGGCCTCAACCTCTCTGTTTTTCAATAACAACCGACTCTCGGTTGTGGTGTCTTTTGCCTTGTTTTGCGTGGTTATGTTCTCCTCATTTGTGGGTACAATTACCCCTATTTTAATTAACCGGCTGGGGTTTAACCCCGCATTGGCTTCGGGCCCTTTTATTACCACGGCCAGCGATCTGCTGGGGCTTACCATCTATTTTCTTACCGTACATGTATTGTTGTGAAAACTCCTCCAACAAATGTAATATCTCCCGCAAAAGCGATAAGTATTAACAACGGATTGATTTTTAATTTTGCTTTTGAAATGGTAACTTATATTTTGAATTGATTCCTTTCTAATGGAAAATAAAAGTATTGGACAACGGCTTAAAGATAAATTTGATGAAATCGTTGAAAGACCATTACTTACCAGCTCATTGGTGTTGCTCGGTGTTACGGTGGTGGTGCTGGGCCTAAGTTTACCTTATTACATAGAAGACTTTCATAGCTTTTTCGGACAGATTATGTCGCAAGCTCATGGTATGATCTTCGATATTGCGGTAATTGGTATCTTGATTTTTTGGCTCAACCAAAACGGGGAAGTTCGTCAACGTATCCGCACCTATAAAGATGAGATTGACGATTTTCGTTTATGGGAATCGGAAGAAGCTGCTTTCCGTACCGTGGGAAATATTAAACGGCTAAACCGTCATAAAATATATGAGATAAATTTAGTTAACTGCCATCTCATCCGCACCAACCTCAGCCACGTAAACTTACACTCGTCCAATCTTAATTCGGCCGATGTTTCCAACTCTTCGTTGATTGAAACGTGTTTGGAAAACACCCGGCTAAATCAAACCAATTTTGAAAACTCAAACCTAAATCAGGCTAACTTAAAAGGGGCGTATGCCAGCGGAGCTAATTTTAATGATGCTTTTTTAATTAAAGCCAATTTTGAAAATACATTTCTTATCAAAACAAGTTTTAAAAATGCCTACCTGATGGAAGCTAACTTGCAAAACAGCTATTTAATGGGGGCCGATTTTGAAAACGCCAGTTTGTATAAGGCCGATTTGCGCGGGGCCAAGGGACTCACCATAGATCAATTAGCCAAAGCAAAAACGCTGTATCTGGCTAAGTTTGATGAAGCTCTGTTGCAAGAAGTAAAAGGGCTGATACCCGAATTGGTAGGGCATTGATTTTTGTAATACAGATATAAAAAATTATCTTTGTGCCAACAACGGCTTCTGATGCAGAAGCCGTTGTTTTTATTTTTTGTGAAGCCGAAAATATTTACGAACCGAAACAAACTATGAGCAAAAAAATTTCTTATTATACCAAAGAAGGCTTGGATAAAATCACAAATGAATTAAATCATCTCAAAACAAAAGGCCGGGCCGATATCGCTAAACAAATTGCGGAAGCCCGCGATAAAGGCGACCTGAGCGAGAATGCCGAGTACGATGCCGCCAAAGATGCACAAGGCCATTTGGAAGCTAAGATTGCTAAGCTGGAAGACCTGGTGAGCAATGCCCGCCTGATAGATGAATCTAAAATTGATACTTCTATAGTTTCTATTCTTTCTAAGGTAACAATTAAGAATAAAAAAAACGGAGCCTCTGTAACTTATACGTTGGTAAGTGAAGAAGAAGCCGATTTAAAAGCCGGAAAAATATCTACCCAATCGCCCATTGGCAAAGGGTTGCTCGGAAAGAAAAAAGGCGATATGGCAAAAGTAAAAACACCAGCCGGTGAAATGGAATTTGAAGTGGTAAATATTGGATAACCCGAAGCGTATGTCTTCTGTTTTTACAAAAATTAGTAACCGGGAAATTCCCGGATACATCGTTGCCGAAGATGATAACTTCATTGCTTTTCTCGACATCAATCCGCTTGCCATCGGCCACACCTTGGTTATCCCTAAAAATGAAGTGGATTATTTTTTTGACATTGAAGATTCTTCTATGGCTGCCATGATAGTATTTGCGAAGCGCGTGGCCTCTGCTATTAAAAAATCTACACATTGTAAACGAGTAGGAGTGGCGGTGATTGGTTTTGAAGTGCCGCACGCTCATCTGCATTTAGTTCCCATGAATTCGATGGGCGATATTAATTTTGCTAACCCGAAATTGAAACTCAGTAAAGAGGAGTTTAGCCATACGTTAGAGGCAATAAAAAAAAATCTGTAGACTACTTACGGAAATGGAACTTCAACCAAAATAGTAGTGCCTTTTCCCGGATGACTGTTTATTTCGATACGGCCGCTCAGGCTGTCGGTTCGGATCCGCATTTGGCTCAACCCGAAGCCTGCTTGTGTGGATGGCTCAAATCCTTTCCCATTATCTTCAATTACGAGATCCAATTTTTTTTCGTGTCCGAAAAGTTGAATGTATGCCTGTTGGGCTTTCGAATGGTTTATGATATTACTTAGGGCTTCTTGCACGATTCGGTATAGCTGCTGAATATGAAAGGGGCTAAGTTTATCAGTAAAGTGATGTATTTGTAATTTTATGTCGATACCTGATGTTTTGCGCTGATCGCTCACCAATTTTTCTAATAACGGGGCTAAGCCGGATACGTGGGCAATGGGAGGGGCGAGGTCGTGCGATAATTTCCGAATATCATGAATAAGCACATTGAGTTGATTTATGGCTTTTTCGGATTCTTGTTGTTGATTCTGAATTAATCGTTTTAAAAAACTAAGTCGGCTCCCCACATCATCGTGTAATTCCCCGGCAATCCGAGATCGTTCTTTTTCTATTCCCGAAATATATTGCTGGTACATTTCTTTTTGTTGCTTGGCTACTTTAGTTGTGAGAAACAACCGCTCGTTATTTATTCGGTGAAAAAAGAAAGCAATGGCAATACTCAGCAAAACAGCTTCAACAAGGTACCCAAGTAAAATAAGGTTAGGCCCAAAATAATCAAACAAGCCAAAGGCAACATCTAAAATGGTAAAGGTAGAGCAAAGTACAATGACCGTATAAGCGATGAGATAGAACAAGGCAACTGTTGGGTTCGTTTTTAACGACTGAATGCCGATGTAGGCCACCAGTGCAAGCGAAAACAACATGAGTCCATTCAGAAAAGAGAGAAGCCATGTATTAATCTGAAACATAAAATGAGGCACGATGAGCCCGAGGAAAATTAAAAAAAGAATAAGGGTAATAATTCCGTTAATGATTCGGTTACTCCACGGAAAGTATTTTTTTGTTTCTAAAAGAGACTGAGTAAACTTGATCATGAGCGCAGAAAGCAAAATTCCGATGCCAATAATGGATATAGTGGAATACTCCGGATAGTTGGGAAATATAAATTGAAAACTATAGCCTTGCTCGGTCAGACCAAATGAAACAACACATAGCATATATAAAAAATACCAGAAGAATACACTTCTTTGTATTACAATCCACCCGATGAGGGCAAATAAGGAATTAAAAAAAATAAAACCGGCCCAAAACCCCCAGCCCAGATTTTGCTGGTAGTTGGAGGTTAACAGTTCCTTTTCGGTTTCAAGGAAAGCCGGAAAGGATAGGCTGCTGACATGATGAATTTTTATCAAGGCAGTATAACTTCGGCCAGCCGGGCAATGTATGGGAAATGCAAAATTACGTATAGGTACCGGCCGCACATGAAACGGAAAATACATGCCGCCCTTATAAAGAAACTCAGGTTTGTTATTTATCCTATAAAAGTAGATTTGGTAGAGATGAGGCTGTTTAATTTTTAAATACAGATTTTGATTTTGGTCGGTTGTGTTTTTGATGGTTACGGCAAGCCAAAAAAAACTATTTACGATACCAAAATTGACAGGCGGGTTGTGCATTATCTGAGTTCCGTTTTTTAAAATATACCAAGCTGAATCGATGTGAATATCCGATGGAGAACTAAAATACCGAATGGATGCATTGATTGGAATGCTGCTTTGAGTTCCGTCAAAATAAACGGTGTCTGCCGGCTCTTGTGCGGCCGATGATCCGTATAATAAGACTGTACATAAGATTAAAGTGAAGGTATTTTTCACGGGTACAATAAACTTAAATAAGTGGCCACACCCAATACTTACTTTTAAGTATTAGAGTAAGTGGTTTTCTACTGCAAAGCGCGCCAGATCGGCAATATTTTTTAGTTTTAGTTTGTCAATAATATTACGCCTATGAGTATCTACAGTATGTATACTTAGAAAAAGTTCATCTCCAATTTCTTTAGCCGATTTGCCCATAGCCACCAGCCGTATAATATCTATTTCGCGTGGGGTTAAATGCATTTTTTCTACAAACTGATCGCGCAATACTATTTCCTGTTGTTGTTGTGTTTTCAGGTTAGATTGAAGATAAAACTCCTCTGAATTAAATACATGACGGAGGGCCTCCACCAGTTCGCCATGAGCCATGTTTTTCAATAAAAAACCATTTGCCCCGAGCTTCCGTGCTTTTTCAATCAGGTAAGCCTCTTCATACATCGTAAGGATGAGCACTTTTACATGGGGGTAATTCTCTTTAAGCTTTATCAAGATGGTGTAGCCATCTTCTTTCTTCAGATTGAGATCGAGCAAGAGTACTGACGGGTTTTCGTGCTGAAGGAATGGTTGTAGTTGTGCATAGGTTGTAACATGGCCGCAGAGCATAAACTCATCTTGGCTTGCCAGCATCATTTTTACACCTTCTACTACTATCTCATGATCTTCACAGATAAGAATTTTGTACAACGATTTTTGGAGTTTAGGTTTTTCTAAGGTACTAAAACCGACTTTATGGAGAGGGGGGATGTAAGAAATACTACAAAAACGAAAAAAAATACCCCTTATAGTTTAGACTGATTCATAATAGAAGAGAGAATATCAGAAAAATACTAAGTTTTCAGTATAGGATACTAGTTTACTCAAATCGTACTTCGGTAAAGTTTTAATCTATTAACAAATGGAAACAAGTGTTATCCGATTTTTGCTTGCAATGATGATCCTTATTGCTTGTCATCCAAAAGCAACTCCCGTTATTGATCTTAGCCATGAGTATAAGCCAAGAAAAGTAATTGTAGTGGTTGGTGAGCCTAAACAAACCCCCGAGTTGCATGATGCAGTCTGTGTGCCGTTACCGGATTGTAAATGTCTTGAGGATAAATTTTGTTTGAAGGGCACAACGCTGTCTATTAAAGCACCCGATGGATTTAGGTTTTCGGGGAAGGCTGTTGTTAAATGCACACAAGATAATCAGGGCTCGTATTTATGGAATGCCCGTAAGCTATTAAATAACCCTGAGTGGATAACCAATACCGATCAGCAAAAGATAGCAGTGGTTTATACCAGTTCGTGGTCAATACAAATTGCTTTAGCTTGCGAAGCAATTGAGAAGTAATTTTTTTGTTAGGAGCTAGCCCTCAGGTTAAGGCTCACCTAATATCTTCTTATAAAGCGCGGAGTTAGTGAGCACACTAACTGCTTTGGCCACCTCTCCATCGTGGCTGATAACAAACTCGGTTGCTCCTTTTTCAAAATAATAACGAGAAACAATTTCCTGTTCTAAGGCAGCTTGTATTAAATCTTTGTATGTCGTCAGGTTCTCCTTATGGGTATCGGCCAGTTTTTTGTGTATCTCAGCCAATTCTTCACGGATAACAGGAAGATACTGCTCGCGGGAGGCCATTTCTTCCAGTTCTTTTAAATCATTTTCTACTTTAGTTTGATAAATTACTTTCTTGTTACTAACCCAATTCATAAAAGCTTGATAGTCGGCAGGCATCAGTGAAAAATTTCTGGGCGAGGCGATGGCCGGGTGAGAGGCTGCGTATTGGGTGGCATAATCAAAAAGATATCCCTGTCTCACCAGCGCAGCTACGTACTCAGAGGAAGCAGCTTTGTCGTAAATAATATCGGGGTCAATACCTCCGCCATCGTACACCGCCCGGCCACGCAAAGTTTTAAATTTTCTTTTGATGGAATCGGGTACCGATGCTACGCTGCCGTCTGCCCTCCGATGCGAGTAGTCGAGCACTTGTATGCATCGTCCGCTTGGGGTATAATATTTTGCTGTAGTTATTTTGATATACGAATTATAAATAAACGGTTTACCCATTTGCACTAAACCTTTTCCATAAGATCGTTCGCCCATAATTACGGCCCGGTCGTAATCCTGCAAAGTACCCGCTACAATTTCTGAAGCAGAAGCGCTTCCACGGTTAATTAACACGATGAGGGGGAGGGTTTCATCCAGTGGATTATTTTGTGTTTCATAGTTACGCTCTTCGCTTTTGCCTTTGGTGGTTACGACCAGTTTATTTTTGGCAATAAAAAAATTGCAGATATCAATGGCTTCATTCAAATGGCCGCCCGGGTTTCCGCGCAAATCCAAAATCAATTTCTTGGCACCTTGGTCTTTCAGCGATTGTATTCCCTTCTTTAACTCGCGACTACACTCGTTGGTAAATTCAGTTAGTTGAATAAACCCCACATCGGTTCCGGTTATCATTCCATAATAGGGAACAATATTGATCTTTATTTTTTCGCGTTTGAATTCGAGATCAATCAGATGGTCGTGATTAAATCTTTTTACTGAGATTTTTACTACAGTGCCCACTTGCCCCTTCATTAACCGGTTCGATTCTTCCACCGTTAGTTTAGCTAATTCCAAATCGTTTATTTTTATGATTTCATCGCCAATTTTTAATCCATTTTTATAAGCCGGATAATTTTCAAAAATCATGTTTACCACAATGCGATTACCCAGGTTAATAGTGGAAGCGCCTATACCGCCATATTGCCCGGTATTTAAAGTGCGATAATCTTCTACTTCGTCTTCGGGAATATAATTGGTATATGGATCGAGCGAGTTGAGCATGGCATCGATGCCGTTGCGCACCATACGGTTGGGGTTAGTATCATCTACGTACAGGGCGTTTACCTCTTTAAAAAGGGCTGAGAAAATTTCCAGGTTTTTGGCCATTTCAAAAAAACGGTCGGCCGGAGGTGTAAATGATAAACAGGCTGTTCCTAAGATTACAACACTTCCTATAATAATTTTCTTCTTCATTGAATTAAAAAATAGTGCCATTCATTATGAATTCTTCTTCCTGGTGCCACAACTTGCCTCCTGTCTAAAACTTATCGGGTATCTGTACTATTCTCAGCACCATTTCATGCGGGTCGCCATCTTTGTCCAGCAAGCTGAATTTTACTGTAGGGTTATCTCGCTGAATGTTTGTTTCTACATGAATCACTTCATTGTCTTGCAAATGCTTTTGTATTTCTTTTTGCAAAATAAAAAGAGCATTGGCCATGTCCACTTCAAGCGGACTGGGGTTGTAGGAGGAGGTCTTCATGGGTACAAGTTTTGAACAATTTATTGTGCAGGTAGTACCTGCACACCGGAGTTAATTTACCACCGGATCAGCGCAGAAGCCCATGTAAAGCCACTGCCGAAGGCGGCCAGGCAAAGTACGTCATTTTCTTTGATTCTTCCTTGTGCCCAGGCTTCGCTCATGGCGATGGGTATCGAGGCAGCGGTGGTATTGCCGTAATGTTGTATGTTGTTAAATACTTGGTCATCGCGCAAAGCAAGTTTATGCTGGATGTATTGACTGATGCGCAAGTTAGCTTGGTGCGGCACCAACATATTAATTTCTTCTTTCTTTAAGTGGTTGGCATCCAGTGCTTCTTGAATCACCTCCATAAACCGGGTGGTAGCATGTTTAAAAACCTGGTTGCCATTCATTACTACTTTGTAGGTAGTGGTATCTAAAATTTGTTCGGGTTGGCGCTCAGCATGAGGCCGGCTGCTGCCGGGATCTTTTACATATAGTTCTTCAGCAAATTTTCCGTCTGAGTGCAGATGGGTGGAAAGCAGCCCGGGTTTCTCCGAGCGCTGAAGGATGGCGGCACCGGCTCCGTCTCCAAAAATAACGGCCGTATTTCTTCCCTGCGTACTGATGTCGAGTGCGGTTGATTGAATTTCGGCACCGACCACCAGTACGTTTTTATACATACCAGTTTTAATAAACTGGTCGGCCACTGATAATCCATAGATAAAACCGGAGCAGGCATTGCGAATATCGAGTGCGCCAATGCGCCCGTCAAGTCCGAGTTCGCGTTGAAGTAATACACCAGAGCCTGGAAAAAAATAATCTGGGGTAATGGTAGCAAATACAATAAAGTCGATGTCTGTTTCTTTCAGACCGGCTCGCTGTAGTGCGAGGCGCGAGGCTTTGGCCGACATATTGGCCACGGTGTCTTGTGCCGGGTTCATCCACCTGCGCTCTTTAATGCCTGTACGCTCCACAATCCATTCGTCTGTGGTGTCCATTAAGGTAGACAGGTATTGGTTGGTAATTACCGTATCCGGCACATGGTGTCCGAGCCCGATTATTTTAGAATGATACATTTTCTTTTAGTTAATCAATTGCCAAGTTAATGAAAGCTGTGTTCAACTAATAAATGCAACTTTTATTTTTTTTACATTTAATGAAACCGGCATCGGTTAAATACGTTCCTCTGTACAGAAAACAATTGCTACCTTTCGAGCCAAAGTAACCAGGAAGTATGGAGGAACCGAAGAAACTGAGTACACAAGAAAAAGCTTTGCGTATAAATCTTAGCCGGGCTATATACGGGTCGTTTGCCGAAGTAGGAGGCGGGCAGGAAACGGCCGCCAATTTTTTTAAAGTGGGCGGAGCGAGTGGCACCGTTGCTAAAACAATGTCTGCCTACGATATGAAATTCAGCGATGCCATATACGGGGTGTGCGATCGTTATGTAAGCGAAGGCCGCCTCATCAGTATGATTGAGCACGAATATCAATTGTTGCCAGAAAGGTTGCCACACCGCATCAGCGAAACTCGTTTTTTTGCCTTTGCCGATACGGTAGAGATATTGAATTTTGAACGTACCAATCAAGGCCATGGCTGGATGGGGTTACGGTTTCAATTAGCTCCGCAAGGCTCGTACAACGATTGCATCATACATGTAAAACTTCAAGACAACGATCAGCTGCAGCAACAAGTATCATTAGGCATATTGGGCGTAAACCTGATTTATGCGTGCATGTTTCTTAAAGATGCTGAAGAAATTATGCTTTCGCTGCTCGATGGCCTGACCACGCGAAGGGCAGAGATCGATATGTTTCGAATAGAGGGGCGCGATTTTAAAAACGTGGATAATCGGTTGATGGCTCTGAAGTTGGTAAAAAATGGACTAACCAAAGCCGCTATGTTTGGTGCCGATGGCCGGGTGGTGCAACCGTCTGAATACCTCTACAAGAAAAATGTATTAGTCCTTCGTGGTCGCTTTCGTCCGGTTACGCATGTTAACGTAGATATGTTGCTTACCTCTCGCAGGTATTTTAAAAACGAACCCGATGTAGATAAGAATAAACTGATTACTATTACCGAGCTCACGCTTAACGACCTCAGTTCGGAAGGGAGCATAGATGAAAAAGATTTTCTGTACCGGGCCGACATTATTTGTTCGCTGGGGCAAAATGTATTGATCTCCAATTATTTCGAGTACTACCGGTTGGTAAACTATCTTTTTAAAACTACGAAAGGAAAAAAAATAGGTTTGGTGCTGGGTATTTACGCTCTTCAAAAAATCTTCGATGAAAAAACTTACGATAACCTAAACGGAGGAATTTTAGAGTGCTTTTCTTCGTTGTTTGGCTCGAATATTAAACTGTACATCTATCCGGCTTTACGTTCAGACAAATCATTGTTTACGTTAAAAGATTTTGAGCGGGAATTACCCGAAAACCTAAAACCTCTTTTCCGGTACCTGATGGTAAACAATAAAATGCAGGATATAGAAGATGCTAATATTAATAATCTGCAAATTATTTCAGACAATGTATTGGTGATGATTAAAAAAGGCGAAGCCGGATGGGAAAAGTACGTGCCCCACAAAGTAGAAGAGGCCATTAAAGAACATGGTTTGTTTGATTACCCTGTTAAAAAACAAAAAGAAGTGGCGTAAGTTACTTTACATCAAACTGACTGCTGCCAATTTTATAATTATCGGCAAAAATTTCCATCGTATATTTTCCGGAAGCGTACTCAGATCCTTTTTCATAGAAGAAAGTCAGTTTTTGCCGGGTGTTGTCGAATAGGATTTCCTGGGCTGCTGTAAAAAATTCTTCTTTCCCATTTAACACAAACGTGCCAGATCCTTTCGCCTGGTCAAAAATTACCTGATTGTTTTCATCCGTAACCCGGATAATAATTTTTTTTCCTTCCACTGCGGCTACTTTGTTTTCGGCCAGGTTAAATTCTACTTTCAGTTTTTGAAGTTGTTTATTTTTGAAAGGGGAGTTGCGCTCTTTGCCTTTGCTATTCACGGCTCTAATGACAATGTTTTCAGCTTTCAATTGCGAGGCGAGAGCTACTTTGCTGGCCAACTCATCTTTGTTTTTAGAGAGCCGGGTAATAGAGTCGCTCAGTTTATTCTGTTTTGTTTTCAGGCTTTTATTTTCGCTGAAGAGTTGGGTATTAACGTGCTTTAACTTATCCATCTCCTCATCTTTCAGCTTCAATAATTCTTCATAGCCTTCTACTTTGTCTTTAAGTTCTTGCAAAGCTTTGGCGCTTCGTCTGGTGTTGCGCTTCAGCTCTAACTCTACTTCGGTTTTGGCTTTTTTAAGTTCCTCCACATCGCCCCCCAGTTTTTGTATTTCTGCAATTTTCTGATCTAATTCTTTTTGAATATCAGTCAGTTTCTGCATTGTGGTGGCGAGGTCTTCTTCCCGGTCGGTCAATTGCTCTTTTACTTGTATTTTCTCCTGATAGTCTAAATAAATTTTTACACTTTGTACGGCAATGATTACCAAAAGTAAAATGATAAGAAATGTGGATTTTGAACTTTTGGTAGGTGTATTTTCCTGCAACTCGGCCATAATTAAAATTGAAAGACCAAAGGTAAGAGATTAATATTGGCAGATGAAATGTTGTTTGCCTAAGTTCAGATCGAAGAATAAAATTCCGCAATGATACAAGTCCATACTGGCATACACCAAATCATGCTTTCGTAGTTCTTTCCATGCTTTCGCCATTCCTTCAGACCGGTAAATATCATCCACTACTATTATTCCTTTATCGGAGATTCTTTTTGTAAGCCAGTTGAAGTACCGGATTGTGGGTTCGTAGCGGTGGTTGGCATCCATCCATACAAAATCAATTTTGCCCGGAGTTTGTAGGTAGTTGAACAGAGTTTCGTTTAGATTACCTTCTATCAACTGTATATTTTGTTGATTAAAATAATCGAAGTTGGTACGTGCAATATGTGCTATTTCGCGATTCCCTTCAAAGGTAATTACCGTGCTGTCTTTTACCTGAGCAAGGTATAATGAACTGATGCCCATAGAAGTACCGAGCTCAACTATTTTTTTTGCCCCCACATGGGTTGCAATTCGGAAGAGTAATTCGCATTGCTTGGGAGAATTTAAACTGGTTTGTGCAATTTTTGATATCGCCCGATGTTGACTTTTAAAATAAGGCGATGAATCGCCCATATCTTGTACGGTTATCATTGAATGAGTGGCCAGCAAATGCGCCCGAGTTTGCTCGATCGGGTTAAACTTCGATGGCTCCGTTGGGCCGTTTATGACCCGATTATAAAAATCAAAAAAGTAAGGAGAATGAATAGAGTGATCGTCCACAGCATCGAGCCAGTGTGCAATGAATGACTTGAGCTGGAAGAAGGTTAGCACAGCGGGGTAGGGAAGTTAAATTGGGTAGGTTTAAAATAATCAATTTAAACGCAAGGGCTCGGTCATGGTAAACTCAGGGATAACCACAAAAAACTGGGTGCCATCCATGATGCGTTCCATTAAATAGGTGCCTCCCATTTTGCCGATACCTGATTTTAAATTACACCCCGATACATATTGATGTGATTGCCCCGGCTCCAATACGGGCTGCTGGCCTACAACGCCTTTGCCCTCCACCTCGCGCGATTCAAAACCGACATCTATAATCAGCCATCGCCTGCGCAGCAATTGAATGGTAAACTCACTCTGGTTTTCAATGGTGATGCGGTAGGTAAAAACGTGATGGTATTGCGTTGGATTAGAGTACGCAGGTTGGTACTCTGTTTCCACGGTTACTTTTATTCCTTGGGTTACTTCGGCAATCATCTACTCAAAAATATCAAATTTTTATAATTTTCGGATTGAAGGTTGATTCAATCAAATGTACAACATGCATGTAAAGATTACCGAATCTTGGAAACAAAAATTGGCGGCAGAGTTTGAAAAAGATTATTTTTCCAAACTGGCCAGTTATGTTAAACAGGAATATCAATCCCAAACGGTTTACCCACCGGGAAAAGAAATTTTTCAGGCTTTTGATAGCTGCCTTTTTGATGATGTGAAGGTAGTTATCCTTGGCCAAGATCCCTATCATGGCCCCGGCCAGGCAAACGGGTTGTGTTTTTCGGTACGTCAGGGTACGAGGTTGCCGCCTTCGTTGGTAAACATCTTTAAAGAAATAGCCAGCGATTTAGGAAAACCGATTCCGTCCTCGGGCGATTTGAGCCGATGGGCCCGGCAAGGGGTGCTGCTGCTCAATGCCACACTTACGGTTCGGGCTTCTTTGCCCGGATCGCATCAAAAAAAAGGGTGGGAGGCGTTTACCGATGCGGCTATTCGAGTAGTATCGGCAGAAAAAAGCCATGTTGTTTTTTTGCTGTGGGGTGCGTACGCTCAAAAGAAAGGGGAACTGATAGATCGAACGAAGCACCTCGTGCTGGCGAGTGCGCATCCATCACCCTTTTCGGCCGACCGCGGTTTTTTTGGTTGCCGGCATTTCAGCAAAACCAATGAGTACCTGCGAAGCCACGGGCTGAAAGAAATTGATTGGTAAGTTCTGAGTACTGCGTGGGTTACCTGATCAAATTAAAAAACCGGCTCCACCTGATTTTGTGCAGGAAATCGCCATACTTATCAAGCGAAAGCCAGATAAAAAACCCTTTACCAACGATGTGGTCTTCCGGCACAAACCCCCACACGCGAGAGTCTTGCGAATTATGCCGGTTATCACCCATCATGAAATAATAATTTTGTTTAAAGGTATATTCTTTCAGTTCTTTCCCGTCTATCACTAACCGCCCGCTGTCGATTTTTACATCGCTGTTGTGATCGTAATCGCGGATGGTAGAACCATATACTGAAAGAGTTGAGTCGTTGATCGGAATGGTCCATCCTTCTTTGGGGATAGTAAGCGGCCCAAAGAAATCGGTATTCCACTTTGTGTATTTAGACTGCGGAAAAATATCGCCCCGGCCAATGCCTCTGGATTCTAACTGAGGTATTATGGATGTAATGTAAGGCAGGGCTTTTACTTCCTGAAATTTTTTCTCGGTAAGAAACATACTATAAGCTACTTCGTTATTGTCTTGTAGCCCGTAAAGGTGGTAATCATCCTCGTCTAGTTCCAACTTCTCCAGGTTGCGTGGGTTAATCTGGTCTTTCGAAGTAACGAGGTAACTCATTTTCATTCCGGGTGGTTTCTCCATCGCACTTCCGTTGATGTACACATCGCCATCTTTTACTTCTACCACATCTCCGCTTACAGCTACACAGCGTTTAATGTAGTTAGTTTTTAAATCTACCGGGTAGTGTATCCATTTGCTGCGGTCGGGTTCATCCATATTATTTTGTCCTATATCCGGAACATTAAAGACGACCACATCGCCCCGTTTTACATGGGTAAAGCCGGGCAGGCGGAAGGAGGGGAGTTGTACCCAGTCGAGGTAGGAAGGGATATTGGTAAACCATATTTTTTGATGGGTTAATGGAATCTGAAGAGGGGTGCGTGGAGTACGCGTACCGTAATGGAATTTGCTGACAAAAAGGAAATCGCCTACCAGCAATGAGTTTTCCATAGAAGGCGTTGGAATAGTATAGGCTTCCATTATTAACCAGCGAATAAGTGTGGCGGCCACTACGGCAAAAACGATGGCATCCCACCACTCGCGCAGCAAGGATTTAGATTTTTTCTTTTCTTCCTTTTTTTTCTCCCAGAATTTCCAATTCATCTTATCTGTATTTTTTGAGCGGTGCAAAGAAAACCAAAAATTGTCAAACTCAGAATTTTAAATAATCATCCATGGAGAACACACCTTTTTTTCCGGCTAGCCATTCGGCTACCAACAGGGCTCCTCTGGCAAAGCCTTCGCGCGAGTGGGCGGTATGTTTTATTTCCAAATCATCTATTGTGCTGGTGTATCTTACTTCATGGGTACCCGGAGCCGGATCTATTCTATACGACCTGATAACGAGGGCATCGGGGTTGGTGGTTTCATTTAATGCCCATTCTTTTTTGGGTGGATAGTTTTTAATAATGCCTTGGGCCAACGTAATGGCTGTACCGCTGGGTGCATCTTTCTTTTGGGTGTGGTGGGTTTCATTTAGAGAAACATCATACCCTTTTTGGGTATTCATCAGTTGGGCTAAATATTCATTCAGTTTAAAAAAAAGATTTACGCCTAAACTGTAGTTGGAAGCATAAAAAAAGGCACCTCCTTTTTGGAAGCAATAAGTTTCCATTTCTTCTTTCCGGTTCAGCCATCCGGTGGTGCCGCACACTACCGGGATTTTTTTTTCAAAGCAAAATTGCAGGTTGGCAACCACGGCATCGGGTTGCGAAAATTCAATGGCTACATCAACCGGGTGGGTAATTTGATTTAACTCCTGTGGGTTGTCTGCCTTAAAAACAGCATGCCCGCGCGATAAAGCAATTGCTTCTATGGCCTTGCCCATTTTACCGTAGCCAATCAGGAGAATATTCATCTGTTTATTTCTTTTTGATAGATCATTTATAAATTGACCGGCCTATTTATGTAGGGTGCTGTAAGTGGTTTGTGCTATTTTATAAGAAATATTAAAAGTGTATAGTGAAGGCCAGCCCGGCCGTTCCGGTGGGCAACATGCTGGGCTCAATGCGCACATGCATGTTGGGGTTTATGTCGAACTCTTTCAGATGGGCATCTACATGGGCATCTACAATTTGTAAGATATAAAATAGGCCGGTTAAAATGGCGAAGTAATCGCGTTGCCTGCGGGCAAAATCTACTACGGTGCGCAGGTTAGCGGTGGTAGCTCCACTTATGGGGTTATAGGTAATGTTGGGGTGATTTATATTGTAAAACAGTTGTTGTTTGTATTTCACTTCTCCGTCATTATAATATTTTACAACTCCTACCAGGCTAATCAGACCGGCATAAACCAGGGGTATCTTCCAGTATTTTTTATTGTAGGCCTGGCCGGCCCCTGGCAGGATGGCCGAATAGAATAATGCTTTCCGGGGATCGAAGCGTTTGGCATAGGCATCCATGCTGATTTTTTTCTTGCCGTGGTTTATATAAACGGAGTCGGAATGAACTACGGAGTCTTTCTTTATCTCTTGCCCAAAGCAGGGGTAGCCCACCCACCCGAGAAGCAAAGAAAAGATAGCTACACGCATGTTAAATCTTTAAAATTTCCAATACCCTGTTTAAATCTTCAACCGATAAGAAGGGAATACGGATATCGCCCTTTTTGCCGTCACTCTTCACTGTAACTTTCGTGCCAAAGTGCGAAGATAACCGACTTTGCAATTGATGTATCTCTTTGGTGGCATTAGAGACCGGTTTTTCTAATGATTCTTTTTTGATGGATCCTAAATCGCGGGCAAGCGATTCTACAGCACGCACGGAAAGATCTTCGGCTATAATTTTTTTAAGGATGAAAAGCTGTGTATCCGGGTTTTCTACGTTAATGATGGCACGTGCATGCCCCATAGAAATTTTATTATCGCGCAGCGCAATTTGGATGTCGGGTGGTAGTTTTAACAACCGCAGGTAATTGGTTACGGTGGTTCTGTTTTTGCCCACCCGCTCGCCCAATTCTTCTTGTTTCAGGCTGCATTCAGATATGAGGCGTTGATAACTCAGCGAGATTTCGATGGGGTTTAGATTCTCGCGCTGTATATTCTCGATCAGCGCCATCTCCAGCATTTGCTGGTCGTTGGCGGTACGAACGTAGGCCGGCAGCATTTTTAGCCCGGCCAGTTTGGAGGCCTGAAACCTGCGTTCTCCGGAAATGAGTTGATATTGATTCGGGGCTAACTTCCGTACCGTAATGGGTTGAATAATGCCGTGCACTTTAATGGACTCAGCCAATTCGCTAAGGGCTTCCTGATCGAAATGCTGGCGTGGTTGAAACGGGTTGGTTTCAATTTCGTTTACGGCTATTTCGTTCAGGTTGCTGTGGGCGGGCGATAGGGAGGGATTAACTACTTCCACTTCCGATTTTTCTCCTTCCGAATCGCTAAGCAAGGCACTTAGCCCGCGACCCAATGCTTTTTTCTTGAGGCTCATTTGTGCATTCCGTTTTTGTTCAATACTTCACGTGCCAAATTCAGATAACTGATGGCGCCCTTGCTTTCAGCATCGTGCACAATCACCGGCAAACCGAAACTGGGCGATTCGCTCAGCTTTACGTTGCGTGGGATGATGGTCTGGAAAGCAATATTTTTAAAATGGGTACGCACTTCTTCTACCACCTGGTTGCCCAACGAAGTGCGCGAGTCGTACAACGTTAGCAGGATACCTTCAATTTCCAGCTTCGGGTTCAACCGGGTTTGTATAATCTTAATGGTGTTCAGCAATTTGCCTAATCCTTCCAAGGCAAAATATTCGCATTGTACCGGAATGATTACCGAGTCGGCTGCAGTGAGCGAGTTAATGGTGATGAGCCCCAGCGAAGGCGAGCAGTCAATCAAAATAAAATCATACTGATCTTTTATCTCGGCCAAGGCGTTGCGCATTTTTTCTTCGCGGTGCTCAATGTTTACCATTTCTACCTCAGCTCCTACTAAGTCTATGTGCGAGGGGAGCACATCTAAAAACTTCAGTTCATTTTTAATAATTGCTTCCGATGGTTTTACGCCATCGACCATGCATTCGTAAATGC
This sequence comes from Bacteroidota bacterium, assembly GCA_018267135.1. Classification (GTDB taxonomy): domain Bacteria; phylum Bacteroidota; class Bacteroidia; order Cytophagales; family Cyclobacteriaceae; genus ELB16-189. Next base: position 613,233 of record JAFDZA010000014.1, on the reverse strand, counting down.
TTTTTTTAATTTCTTTGGGATTCATGCCCAAACCCGATGTAGAGTTGGCTTGCGGGTCGGCATCCACCAGCAATGTTTTGTATTCCAATACGGCCAAACTGGCGGCCAGGTTGATGGCCGAAGTGGTTTTGCCTACGCCTCCTTTTTGGTTTGCTATTGCAATGATTTTGCCCATGAACTTAATTTATAAATAGTGATGACAAAGATAGGGCTAATCGGCCATCGTGGAACGTTCGTGAAACAATGTTATCCACTTACTTTCAACAGAGCATGCACATAGAATTGTTGAAGGTCTTATATACCGAAGAACTATTTCTTTGTCTTGCGTTGTGCTTCGCTGGCTTTCATCGCTTCTTCAATCTTTGTCATAAACTTTGATTTTTTACCCACCCCGGCCGCGGCCTTCTTCCGGTTTTCGTCCATGATAGCCTTAATTTTATTTTCATCTACAAAGCGTTTGATTACCGCTTGCTGCGCAAACGTGATCAGGTTGGAAACGAAATAATAAAAGTTTAAGCCGGCCGAAAAGGAGTTGAGCACAAACATAAAAATAACCGGCATTACATACCCCATGGCTTTCATCGGCCCTTGCACGGCCTGAAGCTGGTTGTTCTGCCATTGAAAGATAAGTTGGGAGGCCGTCATCAACAGCAAAAACAAACTAACGTGGTCGCCAAAACCAAACGGGATTTTGAAAGGCAAATGGAGGATCGAATCGTAGGTAGATAAATCATCGGCCCACAGAAAATGTTGCTGCCGCAGATCAATAGAATTGGGGAACAAATAAAACATGGAAAGGATAATGGGGAACTGAAGCAAAATCGGGATACATCCGCTGAAGGGGTTAACGCCCGCCTGCTGGTACAGTTTCATCTGGTCTTGCTGAGCCTGCGCCATGTTGTCGCCATTTTTTTCTTTAATGACATCGAGCTCGGGTTTCAGCAAGCGCATTTTAGCTTGCCCCAGCATAGAACTATAGGTGAGGGGCGTGAGCAACAACTTCATGAAGAGTACCAACAGAAATATGATGAGCCCGTAATTAGAAATAAACCCTTGCAAAAATTTAAATACTGGCCGGGCTAAATATTGATTCACCCAGATTACCGGGGGCCAGCCCAGGTAAACATTGCGCGAAAACCCATCGGCTATAACTTTTTCGATGTCGTAATCATTCGGCCCAAAATAGTACGAAAAGTGAGCTGTGCCCGTGGTTAGTGCCGCAGACGGAATGGTTAAGCTTACCTCTGCTTTTTTTACCATCGAAGAATCGGCCGGATCTGAAAAAGTAGCCAATGCGCCCGTGTTGAATGAGGCCTTGGCAAAGATGGCACTCACAAAAAATTTCTGCCGGATGGCCACCCACTTAATCGGTTCGTTTATCGTTTTTGTATCGGAAGCGCTTTCCGATAATCCATTAAAAGAATTTTGAGAAGTGTAGTAATTAATAGTGGTGCGGTTGCGGCTGTCAGTAATATCTTTTTCCTGAAGCGGTACATAGTTTACCCATGCCAACGATAGATCTTTTTCATTTAGGGTTATTCCCTTCGTTTCAATCGAATAACCAATCTGATATCCTTTTGCCGGAAGGGTATAAATATGTTTGATGAATGAATTATCGGCTACGGTTGCCGTGAAAATAATTTTTGTGGAATCGGCTTGTTTAACTATTTCCGGATGATAATGCAGTTGATACAAATCCAACGGTTTGCCCTGATAGGCAGTGGTTAATGAAAACTGATTGTTTTTTCCATTGGCCAGTAGCAATGGCTTTTGATAATACGTTTTGAAGTTTTTCAGGTTTACCTCGCTTACGGTGCCGTGGTTGCTAAAGGTAATTTTGAGCACATCATTTTCTGCCGAAATCATTTCTTCATTCCCGCTCAAAAAAGCTCCGAGAGTTCCCATGCTTTTTACCAAGGCTGTATCCGGCAGAGAATTATTTTTCTTTTGCACCGTATCGGGTGCGTGGGTGGCTGTTGTAGGTGTTGGTTGAGGAGTTTCGACCGGTACCGGTGCCGGGCTAAAAAAATAAAAATACACAAACAACAAAACGGCTATAAGCGTAAGGCCGATGGCGGAGTTCCTATCCATTTAATTTCGGGTTGAGATTCAAACTATTTTTTACAGCAATTAATTATTCAACGACTTTTTTCCGCTCCATGGCAGCCTCCACAAACTTTACAAACAAAGGATGTGGGTTGAGCACGGTGCTGCGCAATTCCGGGTGGTATTGCACCCCGATAAACCAAGGATGATCTTTTAATTCGACCACTTCCACTAATCCCGAATCGGGGTTGATGCCCACGGCCTTTAAGCCGCCTTCTTCCATTGGTTCGAGGTATTTGTTATTAAACTCATAGCGGTGGCGATGCCGTTCTTGTATGATTGTTTCGTTATACACGTGGTGTGCTTTAGAGCCTTTCTTCAGTTTGCACTCGTAGGCACCCAGCCGCATGGTGCCGCCCTTGGCGGTAATTTTTTTCTGCTCTTCCATCAGGTCTATTACCGGATGTTTTGTTTTGGCATGGAGTTCGGTGGTGCTGGCATCCAGTTTTAATACGTGGCGGGCAAACTCAATCACGGCCATTTGCATTCCAAGGCAAATGCCCAGAAAAGGAATTTTATTTTCGCGCACATACCGTACGGCTTCTATTTTCCCTTCGAGCCCACGCTCGCCAAAGCCCGGAGCCACCAACACGCCATCTAAGCCGGAAAGTATCTCAGTGGCTGTTTCGCGGTTGATTTCTTCCGAAGAAATCCACTTCACGTTTACTTTGCAATCGTTTTGCGAGCCCGCGTGGATGAAAGCTTCGGCAATTGATTTATACGCATCGGGCAAGGAAACATATTTGCCCACCAGTCCAATGGTTACTTCATTTACCGGGTTTTTAAGTTTGGCCAAAAAACTTTTCCATTGCTCCAATTCCGGCTCTTGCTTGGAAGTCATCTTTAACTTGGAAAGCACGCGCTCATCCAATTTTTCTTTGCGCATTAAGAGAGGCACGTCATAAATGGTATCGGCATCAATGGCTTCAATAACTGAGTTGATGTTGACATTGCAAAAGAGCGCCAGCTTTTTGCGGATCTCCAGCGACAGTGGCAGTTCGGTGCGGCAAACCAAAATATCGGGTTGAATCCCATACGAGAGCAACTCTTTTACCGAGTGCTGAGTAGGTTTGGTTTTCAGTTCTTTGGCCGCCTTTAAGTAGGGGATGAGCGTGAGGTGGATCACCATCGAGTTGTTAGCGCCCAACTCCCACCGTACCTGGCGCACCGCTTCCACAAAAGGCAATGATTCGATATCGCCCACCGACCCGCCTATTTCGGTAATGATAAAATCGTATTGGCCGGTTTCGCCCAACAAAAATATATTCCGTTTTATTTCATCGGTGATGTGCGGAATTACCTGCACGGTTTTGCCAAGGTATTCGCCCTTTCGCTCTTTGGTAATGACGTTATTGTAGATGCGCCCGGTGGTAACATTGTTGGCCTGGCTGGTGCTCGTGTTTAAAAAACGTTCGTAGTGGCCCAGGTCCAAGTCGGTTTCGGCTCCATCGTCTGTAACGTAGCACTCGCCATGTTCGTAAGGATTCAGCGTACCCGGATCAATATTGATGTAGGGGTCAAATTTTTGAATAGTAACGGAAAACCCTCTGGCTTGCAGCAGTTTGCCCAACGAGGCCGAGATGATGCCCTTGCCAAGCGAGGAGGTAACACCACCGGTAACGAATATGTATTTTGCGGACATTGATTTTTTAAAAAATCCGCGCGCAAAGGTAGGAGATTTGGTCGGTTGGCAACCGTTCGCCCTCAAAAATTTCCTTTTTGTAGAAATAATAAATAAGTTTGGAGAATTGTAACATTCAAAAAGGTTACACCTGAGCGAATGTTGGAATATAAACGGTTAGAACCCCAACCTAATGATTTATTCTATGGCCTCCACGTTCGCGTGTGTTGATTTTTTTCAATTTATACAACCCAATAAAAAGGGTAAGATTTGGTTGAAATTCCTTGGTTTAGTCTTTTTGGTCTTACCGCTTTTAACAAAAGCACAAGTACAATCAATACGCCATGAAACTCCGGATCAGCAAAAAATAAGAGTGACCTTTGGCCCAGCAGCTAATTTACCGCTTACCGGAACCACGGCCACAAGCCAATGGGTTGTAAAAGTTAATGGAAATACAGTACCCACGGCACAAACCTCTGTTTCTGTCAACCTGAGTACTGGTGTAGTAACCGTAGGATTTAATCTAGCTGTTCCTATCAGCGTAAACTCACATGCAGCGACTGAACCATATCTGAAGCCAGGAGAAACATTATCAATAGCCTTTACCAATACGGGCAATACTTTGTTACTGGCAGGCGGGGGAGCTGTGGCCAACTTTGCAAATACTAATTCACAAAATAATTGGCCGGCCACCGATTGTGCTGATGTATTATTTAAACAGCAGGGTAATTATGGTACTGTAGATTTTTGTTCTCCAGTAGTAATGAATTTCTATCAGTGGCAGTATTATGTGAGCCTTCGAGTTAGAAATAGTAGCTTTTGGTTTGCTGGAGGTGCCAATTTTCAAAATATAATTACTTGGGGGGATGGCACCCCTAATCAATATGTCATTGCTTACCAATCAGACAACACTGGAGCTGCCTCAGCGACCTATATTGACCCGACAGCTTTGCTTGGCAACCCAGCAGTAATTATGACCACAAGGCCTACCCATAATTTTCCTGCCACGTTGCCACTTGCTCCTACCTGTACATGGAATACATCTGTAACACCGGCTTTGAATTATACAGGGTATACCACTTGTGCAGGTGCTAATACTGTGGCAACTACTTTTGCTACGTGGGATAATGATAACACCAATACAGGAACGTTAAATTTACCACCATCAGTACCTAATACAAACCAAATTTGTTTAGGTACTAATATGAATATGCTTTTCTCGGACAACACTACCTTGAACTGCGCTCCTCCAGGTGTAACCTCCACTACTCCTAATCTTCAAACCCGATACATAAAAATTATTTATGGAAGTACAAATTATGGTGCCCCAGGTAATATACCGGATGTGTGGGTAAAACTTCCTGCTACTTTAGGAGGAGCAACGGTTCAATTGACAAATACGGTAACAGGAGCCTTATTAAATCCATCAGGTTATTTTCCAGTGAATGTTGGTGCAGCTGATGCAAATGGTGTAATTACAGTGCCAGGGGGAGCTACTATTGCAAATACCGGTACTCAATACATGGGCACATTATTTACGACCAATCCAAGTAAACAAGTTATTGGGCAGAGGTTTTATATAAAATTGATGTATTGGGACATCTGCAACCCCTATGATGGCACAGACGATCTTGGTAATGTTTTTATTGAAAACTACGATATTATCGTTACCGCCCCGCCACCCCTTTCTACGGCCGGCCAGGCCGTTTGTTTTAGTGCAGCCAACAACATTAACCCAATCAATTTTACTACGGGGAGTTCAATAGGTGGATCCAGAACCGGAGTAAACTGGTATAATGGCAATCCGAAGGCGGGTGGAACATTGATGACGAACCCTAGTGGGGCTAACAGTTTGACTTACCGGGCCAATGCTTATACAGCAAATGGAGGTGTAGGAACGTTTGCCATCAATAACGCCAATGGCGGTTATTATTCGCTATGGGCTACCCAGTTAGCGGCTTCCGGGCCTTCCACTTGTGAAAGTACCCCGGTAGAGGTGGTAATCTTCCAGCAGCCTAATATTCTAACGAATACTCCCTCTATTACATCGGGGCCTGTTAATGTTTGTAACAATACTACCCAAACATACACTTCATCTGCACCCACTACACCCAAAACTTTGCCGGTCAATACCTTTACCAATACGGGTATAGCTCCGGAAAACGGAGCTATCAATTTTGTAACAGACGACTTCTGGAGTCAGAGTTTTGGGGTACAAGTTACCTTATCGGCTCCGCAGGGCACTACTACAAATGCCACGTTTAATCTATCGCCCCAGCCAGCTACTTTTACCACTAACAATATTAGTGTTAATCTTCAATACACCGGCAGCCCGATAGTTAATATCACCAGTCCGATTACTTCTCCGGCTCCGCCACCGGCCTTGCCGGCACCGTATAGTATTACACCACTTACCAATTGCCCGAATAACACCACCAACCTTTCGGTAAATGTGTATGGAGTAAGCAATGGTGGCTCTATCAGTGTGCCCTCGCAAACTATTTGTGAGAGCAGCGCTCCATCAGTTGTAAAGGTTACCGGCATTCGCGGTACCGTACAAAACTGGCAGATGCAGGTAAACGGAGGTGGATTTTCTACCAATGTAGCCCTGGGGACAGGCACCACGGCCAATATTACAGCCGCTACAGTGCCTATTGTAGGGGGCGTACAAACTACGTATCAGTTTTATGCGGTGATACAAAATGGGGTATGTTCACCGGTTAATAGCCCTGTGGCTACCATCATTGTAAACCCGCGCCCTACCAATGCGGTTCTTTCCGGAACCAATACAATATGCAAGGGTGGTGCATCTAATCTGGTAGTAACAATTACCGGAGGTGTTGGCCCCTACTCGGTTGTTTATTATGATGGATCTTCCAATACAACAGTAAACGGATATGTATCGGCAAGCAACATACCGGTAAGCCCCACAGTAAATACTACCTATTCGCTGATATCGGTTACGGATACCAACGGTTGTACACCCTCAGCAATGAGCCCGGCTACGGCTACCGTAACCGTACGTAATTTATCGGCCGTACTTTCTTCTACCGGTCCTACTTCACTTTGCCCGTCTCCCAACTCAACCACTATTGCATTTGCCGTTACCGATAACAATGGCAATGCGTTAACTTCATATAACGTAAACTATCAGGATAATCTATTAGGTGCTTATACTACCGGGGCTGGCTACATCAGCGGAAATAATGTTACCCTTACCAATGTTGCTTCAACCAGAACTTATACCATTACTTCTATTACCGATCCATTGGGCTGTACCACTAACCCCAACACAGGAAGTGTAACCATTACCATTGGCAGCATACCAACTGCCGCTACTTTATCGGGCCCGGCATCGGTTTGCCAAAACGCTCCAGCCAATTTATCGTTAGCCATAACAGGGGGAGTAGCTCCCTATACCGTTCAAATATTTAATGGGGTATCTACAAATACCATTAACAACTACGTTTCGGGCAACAATATTCCGATCCCTACTGCCGTAGCGGGTTCTATTACCTATAATGTTACTCTTGTGAAGGATAATTGCAACGCTGTTTTAGCAGGAGCCATCACCAACAACCCGCTGACGGTAACAGTTAATCCGTTACCCCTGAGCAGTAATAGTACCCCGGCAGCAGTTTGCTCACAGACCAATCTTAACATTAATACAGCTGCCAACATTACTAATGGAGTGGCCAGTACGTTTGCCTGGTCGGCAGTTTATAGCGGTGGCATGACTGGCCCGGCCAGTGGCACCGGAAACATTACCGGTGTGGTGGTAAACAAAACATCGTCTGTACAAACAGCCACATTTACGGTTACCCCTACATCGGTTACGGGGTCTTGCCCGGGTGCTGCTTTTACAGTTACCCAGCAGGTAAACCCGGAACCGGTTTCGGCTAATCAGACATTAGCGGCACTATGCTCACCGGCTACAGTAAACATTAATCCGCAAACGCAAGGAATTAATCAACCGGGAGGAAATAGTGTAGCCAGTACCTTTGCCTGGACAGGCAGTTATGGAGCACTAACCGGTGGTGTGGCCAGCAGTACCGGAAACATTACCGGCTTTACACTTACTAACTCTACCGGGGCGGCAATCAATGCTGTATTTACGGTAACTCCCACGGCCGTAACCGGAAGTTGTGCGGGCTCTCCGTTTACAATTACACTTCCGGTAAACCCGCTGGCTGCATTACCCGGAGGCTTGCCGGCTAATGATACAAAGTGTGCCGGACAAAACTCTTCTTTTTCCATTGCCGGGGCCACAGGCCCGGGCTTAACCTACCAATGGCAAGTGAGTACCGATGGAGGAACAACATGGAATAATCTCTCAAATGTTGCGCCTTACAGTAATGTTACTACAGCCACGATGAACATTACCGGTGTTACAAACGGCCTTAATAATTATAAGTATCGCACGGTATTAACTACTACCGGCTCTTGCACCATTAACTCCCCGGCTGCCACTCTTACCGTGAATCCGCTGCCCACCAGTGTGGACCCAGCCCCGGCACTTTGCGAAGATGTATTTGGCGGAGGCTCGCACGCCAATGTAAATTTAACCAGCTATAATGCTTCCGTTACCAATGCTCCTACGGTGGTGTGGTATAACGATGCCGGCCATATCAGCCCGGTTGGTACGCCCACCAATGTTACGGTTACCAATGGAAAGGTTTATTATTTCGTGGCTACGTCTGCAGCAACTTGTGTTAACTCCGGAACGCTCACGTTCACGGTTAATCCGCTCCCGGTAGCAACCAATCAAAATTATTCATACTGTGAAGATCACGCGGGGGCAACCCCTATACCGCCTCACAGTAATACGCATGCGGGAATTGACCTGACTTCGTACAACGCAACCATTGCCGGAGGTTCCATGGTAAACCGCACGGTAGCCTGGTATTCTGATGCCGGCCTTACCACATTGATTCCTACTCCTACCAATTATACATTAGCTCCGGTTCTTCCGGCCACGTCCATAACGGTTTACACGAAAGTTACCAATACGGTTACGAGCTGCACTAATTCTTCATCCGTTAACCTGACGGTATTACCCAGACCGATTGATAACCCGTTATCTGGAAATACATCGGTATGTACGGGAAGTAGTATTTTATTATACCAACTTGATCCTTCAAAGAACCCCGGTTCTAATTATACCTGGAGTGTGGTGGGTACCCCTCCGGGTGATGTGGCTTTATTTGGTGGAGGCGGCACCAATTCTTCTAACTTCTTTGTGTTGTTGAAATTTCCTTCGGCTACCGGCACGGTAGCTGTCAATGTTTTTGAAACCTTGAATGGATGCACCGGGAATACCAACACCATGACGATTATGGTGAACTCAGCTCCGGCACCTAATTCCATTATCGGGACACAAGATGTATGCACCAACCAAACAGCCGTACCTTATACGGTAGCTTCACCCAATATTTCATCAACTTATACCTGGACGATAACCCCGGATGCATCGAATGCCGGCTCGGTAACAGCTAACGGAAGTGCCATTAATGTAAACTATGGCATTATAACTCCGATAACCATTTCTGTAACCGAAACAGCTCTATCAGGTTGTGTTGGCGGTGCTGCCAGTATTGGAGTGAATGTGCATCCTCGTCCGGCTATGACCTCGGCCTCCACCAGTACAGTATGCAGCGGGCAGGTGCCTTCGCTGGCTTTTACATCGAATATTGCCAGTACTTATGCCTGGACGGTTACCAACATAACCGGAAGCATAACGGGCGTAGTAAACGGGCAAAACGGTGTAGGAAACCTGTCGAGCACTTTTACGGCCGGAGTGTTGCAAAACAAATCAGGCGCGGTGGGGTCGGTTACATTTAATGTAACCCCTACAGCAACGGCTGCACCCAATTGTGCGGGTACTACTCAAAGTGTAGTGCTTACGGTTAACCCCGAGCCGGTACTGGTAACGCCTCAAACCAAAACAATATGCAGCGGGGCGCAAGTAAATTATGAGATTCTCACTTCGCCACTAAATCTTCCGGGCGGAACCATTTTTAACTGGCCCGCTCCGGTTATGTCAGATGCCTCCTCTCAGGGCAGTGCCGGTGTAAATGTACCCGCAGGCGTGGCAGGTACTTTGCACATTACCGATGTGCTCACCAATATTTCTGCATCGGCTATTACCGCCACCTACACCATTACTCCCACCAGTGGGGCAGGTTGTGCAGGCACGCCACGCACGGTGGTTATCACCGTTAACCCGCAGCCGACACTATCTACCTTGCTGGATAAAACTGTTTGTAGTGCTGGCCCGAGCGGCCTCACTTTAGCAGTGGCGCCCGGATCGCCCGCAGCAACTAATTATAATATTACTGCACTTACGGTAGCGGGCGGATTAACGCCCGGAGCGAATGCTGTAGTTCCGGCATCGGGCGTAGCCGCTAACTATTTGGTTAGCGATTCGTATCTGAATACAACGAACAGTACGTTGACAGCCTCCTATACAGTGGTGCCGGTGGCCGGCACATGTTTGGGGCCTCAGCAGATTGTAAATGTTAAAATTAACCCGCAACCTTCTCTTTCCGCAACATTGGATAAAACCATTTGTAGCAGTGCAGCTACGGGGTTAACCTTAAGCACAGCCGCGGGTTCTGTTCCTGCTACAGGGTATAATGTTACTGGCATATCCATAGCTCCGGGCTTGGTGGCCGGAGGTGGCAATGCACCAGTGCCGGCCTTAAATCAAGGCGCGAACTATTTGTCGGGCGATGTGTTTACCAATACAGGGCCGGTAGCTCTCAACGTAGTGTATCAGGTTGTGCCGGTAAGTTCGTCTGGCTGCAACGGCAATCCACCTAAATCAATAACGATTACAGTAAACCCTGAGCCGGTTTTAGGAAATGGGAACCTAACCATTTGTAGCGGATTACCGATCGGGTTGAATTTAGTAACCAATGGAACTTCAGTAGCTGCGGCCAGCTACAATGTAACTGCCATTTCTGTTGCCCCCGGCCTTATTGCAGGTGGCTCTAATGCGGTTGTGGCAAATGGAGTGCCGGCCGGATACCTTAGTGCCGATGTATATAAAAATACAGGCAGTTCTGCATTGAATGTTATGTACACGATTGTACCGGTAAGTGCCACTCCTTGTTCTGGGCAACCTAAGACAATTACAGTTACCATTAACCCGGAGCCGGTAATGTCGTCTTCGTTAGATGATTCTAAGTGCAGCAGCAATGCCATAGGGTTAGTGTTGAATACTAACGGAACTTCTGTAGGAGCAGCAAACTATAACATTACAGCACGGGCTATTTCGGCCGGCTTAACACCTAATGTGGCAAATGGTGCCGTGCCGGCTTCGGCTGTGCCGGCTAATTACCTGGCAAATGATGTTTATACCAATACTGGTGCGGTTCCGCTGACGGTAACTTATACAGCTGTGCCGGTAAGTTCAGCCGGTTGTTTTGGCATTGCCAAAGTGATTACGATGACCATAAACCCGGAACCGGTAGTATCAAGTTCGTTGGATGGCACGGTTTGCAGTATTGTTCCGATCGGATTAACCTTAAATACAAATGGCTCCTCAGTTGCGGCTGCCAACTATAATATTACAGCCGTTTCAGTAGCCGGTGGGCTTACTGCCGGCAGCAATGCGGTTGTGCCGGCCAGCAATGTTCCGGCTAATTACCTGGCGGGAGATACTTATTCTAACACAGGTACCGTACCATTGGTAGTAACCTATACAGTAATTCCGGTAAGTGGCGCAGGTTGCTTTGGTAAATCGAAAACGATTACACTTACCATTAGCCCTGAACCGATCGTTTCGAGTGCATTGAATGGTACGGTTTGCAGTGGAGCAGCCATCAATCTAACTCTGAACACTAATGGCACATCGGTAGCTGCGGCCAATTATACTATTTCCTCTGTGTCCATTGCACCGGGATTAGCAGCGGCCGGAACCAACGCAACTGTGCCGGCCACCAGCGTAGTTCCTACCTATTTGCTGAATGATAAATACACCAACACAGGCAATACTTCTTTGCCCGTAATTTATACGGTTGTTCCGTTGAGTGCGGCTGGTTGCCCGGGGCCTTCTAAATCTATTACCATTACCATCAATCCGGAGCCGGTAGTTTCTACTCTGCTTAACAACACCGTTTGTAGTGATGTGGCTACTGGCTTAACATTGAATACCAACGGAATCTCGGTGGTGGCTTCTTCTTACAATATTACCGCCCGTACTATTTCGGGCGGGTTAACCCCCAAAGGGACTAATGCTACAGTTCCGGCTGCAGGGGTAGTGGCCGGCTATCTGGCCAACGATCAGTTTACCAACGTGGGGAATTTACCTCTAACAGTAACCTATACGGTTGTTCCGGTAAGCCCAGCCGGTTGTTTCGGGCAACCGCAACCTATTATTATTACAATTAATCCCGAACTTGTACTGTTGCCCACGTTAAATAACACAGTTTGCAGCAGCACGGCAATAGGTCTTACACTCAATACAGTTGGCACGTCCGTGGCTGCATCGGGTTATAACATTACCAATCTTACACTTGCGGCCGGATTAGTTGCCTCTGGTAGCAATGTGGTGGTGCCCGCTACAGGGGTTAGCAATTCTTATTTGGTAAATGATCAGTATGTAAATACCACGGCAAATCAATTAGCGGCTACTTATGCCGTGGTACCGGTAAGTGCCGATGGTTGTTTGGGGAACCCGGTAAATGTGGTGATAACAATTAACCCGGAGCCGGTAGTTTCCAATTTGTTGGATAACACAGTGTGTAGTGATGCTATTACCAATTTGGTATTGAATACCAATGGCACTTCAGTAGCTGCGTTGAATTATAATATTATTGCCCGCACCATTGCCGGATCACTTGCCCCGGCTGGAACCAATGCGATTGTGCCGGCTACCGGTGTTGGCGCCAATTATTTAATGAATGATAAATTCACCAACACGTCAAATGCAACCCAACTGGTAACTTACACAGTTGTACCGGTAAGCGGGGCTACTTGCGCAGGGGCTCAAAAAGTTATTACGATAACCATCAACCCGAAGCCGGTACTATCAGGTACACTTAATAATAGTGTGTGCAGTAATACAGCCACCGGGTTAACCCTGGCAACGAACGGAGTTTCGGTGGCTGCACAGAATTATAACATTCTGTCCGTCAGCATAGCGGGTGGATTATCCCCATTAGGAACCAATGCCGCCATACCGGCAACGGGTGTTAATGCCAGCTATTTAGCCAGCGATGTATTTATTAATACAGGCAATAGTAATCTTACAGTAACATACAATGTAGTGCCTGTAAGTGCTGCCGGTTGTGCCGGAGTTTCGGTTCCTGTAGTAATAACGATAAAACCTCAGCCGGTGATGTCGAACACGCTGGATGCTACGTTATGCAGTAGTTTACCCATAGGATTAACCTTAAACACGAATGGCACTTCGGTTCCGGCTGCCAATTATAATATCACTACCCTTACCGTAGGAGGTGGCTTGGTAGCGGCCGGAGGCAATGCGGCTGTTCCGGCTACGGGCGTAGTGCCCGGGTATTTAGCAAACGATGTCTATACAAACACTACAAATGCAGCATTAACAGTTAACTACACAGCCATTCCGGTTAGTACGGCCTTATGTGCAGGTGCTGCTAAGATGATTACTATTACCATCAATCCGCAACCCGTGGTGGCCAGTGGGTTAGATAAACCGGCTTGCAGTCAAGCCAATATTGCTCTGACCCTGAACACCAATGGTTCGTCTGTAGCGGCTGCCAATTATTCCATTACTGCGGTTACTATTGCCCCCGGTCTTATTGCTGCCGGCACAAATGTTACGGTGCCCACATCCAGCAATGTGGCTGCCAATTATTTAATTTCAGATAAATACACTAATACCGGATTAACATCGGGGAACGTGGTTTACACCGTAGTACCTTTTAGTGCTGCCAACTGCCAAGGCCTGCCTAAGCAAATTACGATTACCATTAACCCTGAGCCGGTAATGGCTACAGCAGATGCGCAAATATGCAGTAGTGTAGCTACCGGGCTAACTTTAGTAACCAGCCCTACTTCGGTGGCGGCTGCCAGTTTTAATATTGTTTCTGAAACGATCGGAGGTACGCTAACAGCCTCCGGAACCAATGCTACTGTTCCCAACACAGGTGTTGCTGCCAGCTATCTGGCCAACGATGTATTTAAGAACATAAGCAATGCTTCGCAGCAGGTAAGTTACGTAGTGATTCCGGTAAGCGGCTCCACTTGTGTGGGGGGAGCACAAACGATTAAAGTTACCGTATATCCGCAGCCGGTAGGTTCTAATGTTACTGATCCAAAATGCGCTGCTACGCTGAATCAAAATCTTCAGTCGCAGATTACAAATAGCGTAAATTCTGTCTTTACCTATACCGTATCATCAAACAATGTAGGGGTGCCGGCAGCGGCCAACCGAACGGTGGCAAGCGCATCGCCCATTACAGACAGCTATACCAACAATACGGGAACACCGGCTACCATTACCTACACGGTTACTCCGCTTAGCGCATCAAATAATTGTGTAGGAGCTACCTTTACGTATGTAGTAGTGATAAGCCCGACCCCAGTCGGAGCAGGCTCCACCGCTGTGGCACTTTGCTCGCGCACGGCTATCAACATCAATCCGCAAACAAACATTACCAATAGTGTTATTTCTACTTTTAGTTGGACAGCTGTTTATGACGCTAGTCTAACCGGTGGTGTAAACTCGGGTACCGGAAACATTACAGGTAATTTAACGAACCTGACCGCTGGTACATTGAATGCAACCTATACGGTAACACCCTCTTCGGGACCTTGTGCGGGCAATACCTTTGTTATTGTTCAGCCGGTTAACCCCGAGCCGGTAATGGATCCTTCGCTGGCGGCCAAAACAATTTGCAGCAACAATGCTACATCGCCCAACCCCACCAACATCGTACTAAATACCAATGGAATTTCTGTATCGGCCGCATCATACAATGTTTCGTTGGTTAGCCAGGATATTGGGTTGACGGGATCTCCCACTACGGGTGCAGCACTCGGAGCCAATGGAATTAAAAATGACGTGTACAACAATGTAGGAGCAGTACCTCTAAAGGTGGTATATCAATCCATCCCTAAATCTTCCGCAGGTTGTACCGGTGCTCCATTCCAAATCGCAGTAACGGTAAACCCCGAGCCGGTGGTTGGAGTTATAACCAATACTGTATGCAGTAAGAGCACTTCGGCTATTACATTAGCCACTAATGGTTCATCGGTAGGAGCGACATCGTACAAACTCACCGCGGTGTCGGTTCCCGGTACGATTACGGCCGCGGCAAGCAATGTGGCTAACCTTGGTTTGCCGCAGACCGGTGGGGTAGGCCTGATTGCGAACGACAAATACACGAACACAACCAATGTATCGGTAAACGTAGTGTATAGCATTGCCGCGATTAGCGGATCGGGATGCCAGGGCATGCCTCAATCTATCACGTTAACAATTAATCCGGAACCGATTTTAGTACCGGGTTTGGCCACCGTATGCAGCGGTCTTACCTCCGGAATTATTTTGGGTACGCAGGTGGGTTCGGCTCCGATTGTTCAATACAATTTAAAGCAGGTCTTTGTGGTGGATTCGCTTACAGCAGCCGGTACGAATGCCGGTATTGGTAACTACCTAGTAAATAATTTTTTAGCCAATGATGTGTTTACTAATGTTACTAAAAACTCTTGGCAGGTAACTTATACCATTGCTCCTGTGGCGGCCGGTAATTGTGTAGGGAATGATTATCTCGTAAAACTTACAGTAAACCCGGCTCCTTCTCTTGCTAACTTAAGTTCGGTGGTATGTTCGGGTAGTGCAACCGGCATTACGTTGAACACCAAATCTTCGAGTGTGGTGGCGGCTTCGCCTAACGGGTATAATATTACAGCCATCGCTATACAACCCGGGTTGACACAAACCGCAGGAAATATCGGCACTCCGAGAAATGGGGTTACCAATACTGAAATTATGGGAGATAAGTTTACGAATGCTACCAACGGAACACAGACCGTTACTTATTCTGTAGCGCCCGTTTCTTCGGCTGGATGTATTGGTCCGGTTAAAACCGTGGTAGTAACGGTTGAGCCAACCATTAAGGCTACGGTTACCCCTGTCTCGCTAACACAAAGTATCTGTAGTAATAACCAGACGAATATTGTCATGAATTCGCCTTCGGTACCTACTACAGGCGCAGCCTCTATTTCATTCAGCTATACGGCTACTTCAAGTATTGGAGGATCTCTATCTGGGTTTACCCCATCCATCAGTAATCTTCCTCCCGGCACAATACAAGATAATCTTGTCAACGTATCGAATGCACCGGGCAATGTTACGTATAAAATAACAGCCGTATCGAATGGTGCCGGTGGGGGAGTAGGTTGTTCCAGTGCAGCAGTAAATTTTGTGGTAACGGTGGACCCGCTCCCGAAATTGATTGCTTCTCCGTTGATTTCCACGGTATGTTCGCAGGTGGCTAGCAATATTGCTCTTAATTCGCCTACTACGCCTTCGGCTGGTACTGTACAGTTTAATGTCATCAGTGCTACGCCCACCGGAGGTATAACACTTACCTCTCCGGCTGTTCCGGTGGCCACGTATGCCAATCATGCTTCGATTGTAGATAAGTGGAACAACACCACCGTTTCACAGCAAACCGTTTCTTATGTATTGCAACCGGTGATAAGTGGAGGGTTGGGTTGTGTAGGAAACACCAGTACTATTACACTGAATGTTAATCCGCTGCCGGTTATTACGGCTACTTCGCAGGCACCGATTTGCAGCGACAGCACAGTTAATATTTCACTTTCGTCTAATGTAATTGGCACCATCAATACATGGAGTACATCTATTTCCCCTGCTAACTCTGTTATTGGCGCGGGAGGAGGATCGGGCGATCTTATTTTACAGTCGTTGCGAAATACCGGAAATGTTCCTTCTACCGTAACTTACACTATTACGCCCAAGGCTGCCAATTGTGTTAACACGCCTTTAGTAGTAAATGTTACGGTAAACCCAACCCCCACCTTTACCGGGTTGCCGCTTAAACAAGTGGTTTGTTACGGAGCTCCCCTCACAATTCCGTTAGCAAGCCCTGTAACCGGTGTGAATTACGCCTGGACAGTAGATCCGAATAATTCAGGTGTTTCATTGTCGGGTACGGCTGCCGGAGCCGGAGCCAATTCGTCTGCTACGATCAACATAGCATCGGTAAAAGATACACTGAGTTTCTCTTCGGATGCGTTCTCGTATTATATTACACCGACCGGCCCGGCTCCTACCTTCTGCCCCGGATTACAAAAAACGGTAAGCATTCAGGCGGGGGCGCTTATGAAAGCCAAATTCCTGAACGATAGCATCAATAATATTTGTGCCGGCACAAAAGATTTTCTGCAAGTGCAACTGAATGGGCAAGCACCATTTACGTTGGTGTATAATGACGGAAGCAACCAAACGCTTACCAAGGTGGCCAACTTCAAGGCCATAGCAGTTACACCCACTTCTAATATTACTTACAAACTGGTATCGATGACGGATAACCTCGGGTGCGCGCAGCCGTTGAATCGTCAGGTAATTTATAACGTTTATCCGAAGCTTACAGCGGCATTTACCATTGGCCCTGTGCCGCAATTCTCGGGTGGAAATTCTACTGTTAATTTTACCAACACATCTACCCCGCAAGACAACACTAAGTTTAGCTATGTGTGGAATTTTGGTGTGGATTCTGCACCCGATTCAGTGAACAACGTAGGACCTAATTTTTCGGTTAACTATTCTTCTCCGGGGCGTAAGATTATTTCATTAACGGTTACCAACTTGTCGCCCAGTGCGGCTGGTCTTTCTTGCTATACCAAGATGGCCACACAGACTATTAATATTTTGATAGCTCCGGTAATCGCTGCCTTCCAGGCAACTCCTCCGGCCTCTTGTTTCCCGTCTGAATTAATCGTAACACAAAATACTTCGGGTGGTGATCAAAGCAGTTGGCAGGTAACAGACAGCAACAACAATATTGTGGCTCAATCGACCGCACCGGTACCGAAGTTCTCCATTACACAACCTGGTAAATATTATATTAGCCTGACAGCCATCTATTCTAAAACAGGGCAACAAAATACTTTAACCCAAGGTCCGTTCTTAGTTTATGATAAACCAAAGGCTATGTTTTTGGCTAATCCCCCCACGGTTTATGTGCCGGATTCGCCCATGAAGCTGATCAACAATAGTATTGGTGGTACTGAATTTAACTGGGACTTTGGCGATGGCGGCACCTCTACAGATTTTGATCCATCCTATACGTATAAGTTTGAAGGGATATTTACGATTACTCTAATATCGTCTAACGACCACGGAGGCGGGGTGATTTGCCGCGACACGGCCACACAGAAAATAGTGGCCAAGCAAGGCGGGGTGGCTAAAATTCCAAATGCCTTTACCCCCAGCACAGCCGGCCCGAGTGGAGGCGTATCGGGTGGTACCAATGATGCCAACAACTATATATTTCTGCCGCAGGTAAGAGGTATTGAGGAATTCAACTTGCAGATCTACGACCGATGGGGCAACCTGATCTTTGAAAGCAATAATCAAACAGTGGGTTGGGATGGATACGATCAGAACGGAAGGTTGATGCATGCAGGTGTATATGTCTATAAACTCACCCTCCGGTTGTCAGATCAGCAGCGTACCACTCAGATAGGTGATGTTACTTTGATACGTTAATTATCCTATATTTGAGCAGTATGAAGAGATGTTGGGTTATTGTTTTTTTCATCTTATCGGCATCAAGTGCTTGGAGCCAAGATCCTCAGTTTTCCCAATATTATCAGGCACCGATATATTTAAATCCCGGTTTTACAGGTATTACGCCTCAACAAAGGCTCATCGTTAACAACCGTATTCAATGGCCTAACCTTCCGCAGGCATTCAACACCTTTATGGCCAGTTATGATATATGGGTGGATGAACTGCGGAGCGGATTTGGAATTATTGCCAGCACCGACAAAATGGGTTCAGCCGGATGGCGCACCACTACGTTTGGGTTGACATACAGCTATAAAGTTCGTCTGAATGAAAAGATTGTATTTTCTCCCGGCTTGTATTTTGGGTATGGCATAAATGGGTTAGATCGTTCTAAATTGATTTTAGGAGACCAGCTTACTTATGGAGCTGCCGGCTCGCTCGATCCGGCTCTGCAAAAACTGGGTAACCAGCAATATTTTGACTTCGGTTCAGGATTTCTTTTGTACAGTAAAACATTATGGCTCGGGGCTGCCTTCAGCCACATGAACCAGCCTAATATTTCTGTACTAAATGAGGAAGATCGCTTAGGAATGAAAATTGCTGTTCATGGTGGGGCTCGGTTTAATTTAATGAACGGCCTTCGCACGTCTGAACGGCCTTCGTATTTAACTCCCTCTTTTGTTTTCCGCAGCCAGTCGGGCATTACTCAAATGGATGTAGGTGTAAACTACCACGTAGATCCGGTTTCGATCGGATTTTGGTATCGGGGCAAGCCCTTCCAAAAAAGTATTATCGGCACGGTACAGCAAGACGCAGTTATTTTTTTACTGGGAATATATCTGAAAGATTTTACCGTAGGGTATAGTTATGATTTTACTATTTCTCCGCTGGCTACCTCGGCCGGAGGGGCGCACGAGTTATCAATCATTTATGAATTTACGGCCAAGCCTCTGCACCGTGGGGTAAAAAAACGCAACCGGCTTATCCCTTGCCCCACGTTTAATAACAAACCCGGTTTCTGGAACTGATGTAGCGATTTACTGCGAAGTAAAACAAAAGGAGATAAGATTGGCTCCCATTTTTAATGCTTCTTGCCGCTTGCTTTCGGGGTCGTTATAAGTTTTCTGATCTTCCCATCCGTTACCTAAATCGCATTCGTACGAATAAAATAAAACCAACCGGCCCTCTTGAAAAATGCCAAACCCCTGTGCAGGCTTACCATCATGTTCGTGAATTTTAGGAAGGCCGTTAGCAAACTCAAATTTTTGATGGTAAATAGGGTGGGAGAAGGGAACCTCTATCAATTCGGATTCAGGAAAAACTTTTTTTATTTCAAGCCGGAAAAATTTATCAAGGCCATAGTTGTCGTCTACATGCAGAAAACCACCCCCCAGTAAATACTTTCTCAGGTTTTCGGCTTCGGTGGATGAGAACACCACATTGCCGTGGCCTGTCATATATAAATAGGGATAATTAAAAATGGAAGAACTCCCCACCTCCACTATGTCTTCTTCTTCCTGCAGGCGTGTGCCTAACTCCTGATTACAGAAATGGATTAGGTTAGGAAGGGCCGTTTTGTTGGCATACCAGTCTCCGCCTCCGTTGTATTTGAGTTTACCAATCCTGAGTTGGGCACAGAGCGTGTTTGCCCAAATGAGAATGGAAAATATTAAGAAATAATGTAAACGCATTAAAATTGATTGGTATAAACAATTCTGATAAAAAATTGATAGACCGGCTTTAAACCTTAAAGGTAAGTACATATCAAAGCATCACAAAACTAAAAACCTCTATGAAAAACAACAGCTTGTTTCGGGTAAAGAATCTGGCCGCTTTTGCGGTTGTGTTCTTTGTGGTGTTGGCATCGTGTCAAAAGGATAGCGATATCCTCAGTCCGAATGATACACAAAATGTAAATACCGAGTCGGCCGCAGCCGTTTATACAAATGAAACAGCCGACATTGCCGTAAATGCAGTAAACGGAACATCGGCAGTACAGTTTGCCGGTGCACGTACGGAAGGCTTTAAACTTCGTAATCTGGTAAATTGGGACGAACGTTTACAATGTGCCATAGTTACGATTGTAAGCACAGGCACCAGATCGCACCCACATGGTGTGATTACCATTAATTACGATTCACTTTCAAATACCTGTAAAGATTCGCACGGAGTTAGACGCAGAGGTGAGATTATTATTACTTACGATGGCCTTCGCTGGATGCCCGGTTCGTGGTATAATGTACGCTTGGTAAATTTTTATCGCAACAACACGCATATCCAGGCCAACCTGACACTCACCACCCAACTCAGTGCAGACTCTGCCCATCTCCAGTTTCACTCTGTGCTGGATAGCGGTGTGATAACTTTTGCCAATGGAAAAACGATTACCCGCCAGCACGATCTTACCCGCGAGTGGATACGGGCTTCTTTACCGCAAAACGATGAGTGGATAACATTGGCTACCAATGGGCAATCGGCTAATGGCACGGCTTGGGGTACCAATAAAGACGGTAAAAAATACACAATGGAGATTACCAAAGATCTGATTGTAAAAATAGCGTGTCGTGCAGAAGGTGTCTATATTCCGGTAAGCGGAATTAAAGTAGTGACGATAGGGAATGAACAATATACCATTAACTATGGAAATGGCGACTGCGACAACACCGTAACGGTAACAATCAGCGGAAAACAAAAGGAGGTTACGATAAACCTGGATGGAAATTAATTTCAGAGAAGACAACGCTAAAAAGGCGTTGTCTTTTTATTAATGAGAATTAAACCATTAATCAGTTAGAAGCTCAAAAAGAAAACAAATAATTAACTCTATAAAAAATGAAAAAAGTAATGTTGAAAAGTTTCTCAGCAGCCGTGGTGGCGGGGGTATTGATGTTGGCGTCTTGCAGCAAGAATAACGATAATCCACTAAGTTCCACCGATGTTCAAAATGTAAATACAGAATCAGTGACTTCGGCACAAGCTAACGAAGTGGCTGATGTAGCCAATACAGTGATGAGCAATGTTTCAGACTTGCAACTTTCGGCTACCCGCGAAGCTTGGGCTGATAGCGTAATCGGAAAAGACGGGCGCTTAAAGGGTGCCACGATCATTATCAGTGGAACTAAAGGCGCTAACGGCCCCACGGGCACGATAACAATTAATTATGGATCGCCCGGCATTAAAGGGCCTGATGGTGTTACCCGTTCAGGAATGATTAACATTGCCTATACCGGGAAGCGATTTATGCCAGGTTCAACCCGGGCTATTACCTTCAGCAACTTTATGCGCAACTCAGTAGGGATTTCCGGAACGATTGGAATTTTAGTGGCCTCGGCTGACTCGGTAGCTGGTAACAACTGGATAGTAACCCACAACCATACCTCGCAGCTCACTTTCACTTTTGCTGATAATACTACGGCTACCCGCAGCGCTACCTATACGGCAGTGTGGAATATTTTTATTGGGGCACCCACGCAATCGTCTGTAATTCATAAAGCAGGAGGCTCAGCCACAGGCACTACCAGAAAGAGCGCCAGTTATACCATGAACATTACAGCCGATATAAAATTCCTTGGCTCTTGTGCCGCCACCGGCTATTACTTTCCTCAGTCGGGAAGCAAAACCCTAACGGTTACACCGGCCGGAAGTTCAACTCAAAACGTATATACCTTTACTTTTGGAAATGGTACTTCCAGTTCGTGCACAAACACGGTAACCATTCAATTTAATGGAAAAACAAAAACCATAACCATAAGCCCGGACGGCAACTAAAAATTTTGTTGGATAGGTGGGGTAGGTAAGGCCCCGGCAGAAAAGCCGGGGCTTTTTTGTTTGCTCTTCGTTCAGTTATTTGCATAAAATTTACCAGCATGCAGCAATACCTTCAGGGAATGAAAGATATTTTAGAAAACGGAACGCTAAAGACCGATCGTACCGGTACGGGCACTAAGTCTGTTTTCGGACGGCAGATGCGTTTTGATCTGTCGCAAGGTTTCCCTTTGATAACGACCAAAAAACTTCATACACGCTCAATTATTTACGAATTACTTTGGTTTTTAAGAGGCGATACCAATATTAAATACCTGAAAGACAATGGCGTTACCATCTGGGATGAATGGGCCGATGCCAACGGAGATTTGGGCCCGGTATATGGCAGCCAATGGCGCAGTTGGCCTGCACCCGATGGCCGAAAAATAGACCAGATCGCTCATGTTATTCAGCAACTGAAAACCAAACCTGATTCCAGAAGGCATATTGTTTCGGCCTGGAACCCGGCCGAGGTAGATAATATGGCACTCCCTCCCTGCCATGCGCTATTTCAATTTTATGTGGCCGATGAAAAATTGTCGTGCCAGCTTTATCAGCGCAGTGCCGATTATTTTTTAGGTGTACCATTTAATATTGCCAGCTATGCGTTGCTGACGGAAATGGTGGCTCAGCAATGCGATTTAAAGCCGGGCGAATTTGTGTGGACCGGAGGCGATGTGCATTTATATGCCAATCATTTTGAACAAGCCAAAACACAGTTGATGCGTGAACCCTTTCCGCTCCCGAAGCTAATCATGAAACGAAAACCTACTTCAATTTTTGATTACCGGTATGAAGATTTTGAAATGGTAAATTATCAATCGCACCCTTCCATTAAAGCACCGATTGCTGTTTAGTAGAGAAGAGACAGTACCGTTATTTCTTAAAATCCGTATTTAAAATCTTATCCCACAAGGCTGAACTCACCCCAAATCCTTTGTCGGGTGCCGTATAGTGATGACGCATGTGGTGTTGTTTTATTTTTTTAATAAAAAAATTTTGAGAATTAAAATGATGAATGGCATAATGGGCCATGTCATAAATCAGGTACCCCGTTAGGAAGGCAGCAAAAAAAGAAGGAAGCCAGGATGCCGGTAGTACACTCTTAAACAAAAAATAAAATCCGGTGGCTAACGGAATACTGACGGATGGCGGCAACACCAACCTGAGCCGATCGTTAGGATAATCATGATGTACTCCATGAAAAATAAAATGAAGCCTTAATCCCCATGCCGATTTGGGCACGAAATGAAATATGAACCGATGCATCACATATTCTGTCAATGTCCAAACGAGCAATCCACTGCCTAAACTGAAGAAGAAAGTAGTTAATGCAAATGCCGGGGAAAGAATGGCTATGGTTAAAAAATAACCGATTACCGGGATGAAGATAATCAGTGGGATACTGTAATGCACTTTAGATAAAGCTTCCATCCAGTTGCTTTTAAACATACGGGAAGATTCTTGCGAATCGGATACAAACAATTTATTCATGCACAAATGTAATGTGAATCTTGGTTATTATTAATTTTGCCTCTGACTAAATCAAAATGAAAACAGTCAGCGTAGGATTGATTTTAATTTTCCTGACAAGTTCAATGGCTTGCCAGAAAAGTGAAGTTGTTTCAGAATTTACCGGGAATCAAGCTTCCTACGGATTGATTCAAACTTCTGCCTACCCGGTTAGCGGCACGGTTACCTTTAAAGAAAGAAAAGACGGAACCACGACTGTGCTTATACAATTAAACGGAACAAGCGGCTCAGACCGTCTGCCTGTTCACCTTCATCGTGGCAGTGCCGCAGCGAATGCACTGGAAGTAGTAGTACCGCTAAATACATTGAATGCCTCTACCGGAGTAAGTACTACCGTGGTTTCTCAACTGACGGACGGAACAAAAATTTCTTATTCCGATTTACTTAAGGTTTCCGGGTATGTAAATGTGCATGCATCTTCCGGTGGGCCGGAAAGCGCGGTAATATTGGTGGCCGGCAATGTTGGCACCGGCATGGCTGTGGCGACAGTAGTTAAGCAGTTTGGTAACTGTAACTCAGGCCGATGAGAAAATTAGCTGCTATTTTCTTTCTGATTCTTCTCGGTATGCCGATGGTGTGTAAGATTAGCTTGGTTTCGTTTTACCAATTATACCGCGACTACATTGCACTGAATTATTGCATTAACAAAGACAAACCTATTACCATGTGCTATGGTCGGTGCTTTTTAGAGCGTGGCCTGCAATTGACCGATGAAACTTCTGTGCCCGATCAACTGACCAGTCAACACAAAACTGAAATGCCGGCCTTTGTGCCGGATTCAATAAAACCAATAGTCTCTGTTCAATACAGGGTGTCTTTTTTTCCGAAAGAACTCAAAGCCAATTTATTAAAGGGATATACCCATCCCTTGTTTCGCCCTCCGGTGGGGTAGTTTCTCTGGCCAGCAGTAAGTTGGCTTTTCTAAACGATCAATCAAATTATTTTTTATTCATAATTGGATAAGCAATATGCTATTGTGAAAAGCACAGGCATTGCCATTCCTATTTAAAAATACTTTATCCTATGAAAAAGATTTTAGTTATTATGCTGTTTGTAATTTATTCAGCTGCAACTCAGGCTTGTCCGTATTGTGGTTGTGGAAACAGCAACTTTCAAATTGGTGTATTACCCACTTTTTCCAATGCCTTTGTGGGGGTTCGATACAGCTATGCAAATTTTAAAACGGACAGCGGAAGTATGTTTAGCCGCGATTATTTCCATACCACCGAAGTTTGGGGCGGGTATAAAAGAGGGAAATTTCAGGCGATGGTTTTTGTGCCTTACATTTCTATTCATAAAAATAATGATGATGGAGGCGTAAACAGCGCTGGCTTGGGCGATATTACCGTATTGGGTAATTATTTGGTATTTTCTAAAACCACATCCGTTACCGATGGCAAGCGCTATTTTGGGAACGTACTTTGGGTAGGGGGTGGTATAAAACTAGCTACCGGCCAAAGTAAAGTAGATGTAACCGATCATTGCTTTAGTGTGGGCGATTTTACCGGAACCCCCGGCACGGGTAGTACTGATTATTTGTTGAACCTAAACCATAATTTATTCTGGGGCAGCAGTGGTTTAGTAACCAATGTGGCTTATAAAATGAATACCAACAATAACCAGCAATACAGATATGGAAATCGTTTTTACTTTAACACAGCCTATTTTTATTCCTTGGCAGCGGGAAGTTTTACTATACGCCCTTCGGCCGGTGTTAACTTTGTGGTTAATTCCTTTAATCATTATCAAGCACGAGAGATTCAACAAAGTGCCGGATATGTGCTCGATGGAATGGTGGGGATTAATGTGCAGCGAAATAAGATTGGTTTACTAATGAATGGTTTTATGCCGGTAGCCCAGGATTTATTTCACGGACTAACCCAATCAAAAGAACGGGCCTCGGTGGCGCTAACGTATTCTTTTTAACACACATCATGCAATAGAATATAACTATTGCTGATCAGAATAAACTACACCTAACTCTCTGTCAACAAAAAAGTTGGCAGAGAGGGTTGTAATCCTGAAATATTATCTTGGTAAAACAATTTTTGAAAGATTCGGTAGTTTCATCTTATGGTTAGCTTTGCCTATGCAATTATTTTTACAGCCTGTCTTATGGATAGCAGCTCTTTTACTGGTCGTTACGGACAATGCTCCAGCACAGGGTTACTTGCATTTTGATTCATCCATTCCTGTAGAAATTAACGGAAAAAACCTGCTGATGCCATGGGCAGGCGGACTTAACTCGGCTCAACTTAATTCCATTGATTTGAATGGCGATGGCATACCCGATCTGGCAGTGTTCGACCGAACCGCTAATAAAGTATTTACCTATTTGGGTATGGGCAATCAGTACAGCTATGCGCCTGCTTATGAATCTTATTTTCCTGCAGCCATATCGGAGTGGATGCTGCTACGCGATGTAAACGGAGACGGAAAAAAAGATGTACTAACAACCAACCCCGGGGGGATTTCAGTTTTTATCAATACTACACAGCCGGGAAAAAATCTTTCGTGGCGACCTTTTAATTTGGGGAGGCCGCTGCTTACTACCGGAAAGTACGGTTCTATTAATATTCAAATGAATGCCACCGATATACCGGCTATAGATGATGTAGATGAAGATGGCGATCTGGATGTAATAGTGGCCAGCTTTAGTTTAAATGGTTCATTTGAGTTTCATCGTAATATGAGTATGGAACGCACAGGGAGAAGTGATTCTATGCAATTGAAATTAGCTACCAATACCTGGGGTAACCTGCGCGAGTGCGACTGCGGCCAGTATGCTTTTAATGGACAAAATTGCCCGGGCGTGCCGCGTGTGCAGCATGATACGGGCAAGTCGCTCCTTACCATTGACCTGAACAACAATGGCCTGCACGACTTTCTATTTTCAGAACAGACCTGTAACTCACTGTACCATTTTTCCAACCAAGGTACCCGCGATAGTGCCGTCTTTAATAGTTATACATTATTTCCAACAGCCACTCCCAGCACCTTGTTATTTCCGGCTGCCTTTTTTGAAGATGTCGATTTTGACGGAGTAAAAGATTTAACAATTTCTACCAACGTCAGCCCGCGTGTGGCCACCGCATTCGATTTGTCGAACTCGGTATGGTACTACAAAAATACGGGCACCAATTCGTTGCCACAGTTTAGTTTTCGTAAAACCAATTTCCTCCAAGATCAAATGATCGATGTGGGGAGCTATTCCTCTCCGGCTTTTGCCGATTACGATAATGATGGAGATTTAGATTTATTTGTGAGCTATTGGGCTGCCGCTGATACTGTAGCTTCTATTTTCCAGTATGAAAACATTGGAAATTTTTTTCAACCTTCCTATAAATTGATTACTTCCGATTTTCAAAATTTCTCATCATTCGGGTTATACAATATCAAAATTCAGTGGGTGGATGTAAATGGCGATGGCAAAACTGACTTGGCCTTTACCGCAACCGATAAAAAGACTTTTGTTACCCAACTTTATTATTGGTTAAATCAGACAACGGCTGGTATTGATTTTTCGGGAAACACACCGGTTCAGGTTGGGTTTACGCTGGCGCAGTATGAAAACATATACTGGTACGACATAGATGGCGATGGGGCCATAGATATTTTATGGGGAAAGGCCGATGGCTCGCTTCAGTACTATCGCAACCTTGGTTCGTTTAATTTTATATCGTACAACTCCGGCTATCTTGGGCTTACGTCCAGCCTAACCCGGTATTGTGTTTCACCGATGATAGCCGATTTTCAAAATGATGGAAAACCCGACTTGATTTTAGGCAACAAAGGGTCTATGGTAATTTTTCACGATTTTAAGTCAAATAACCAGGGGGATACATTACAGATTTTTAATTCACTAAAAAATAAGTACGAATCCAAAGTGCTATCAACCTACCTTTCGTTAACGGGTGCAGACTTGTATGCGAATAAATTTCCTTTGGTGGTTACAGGAAATAGCACCGGAGGATTACAGATTTTAAAAACAGACAGCACATCGCATTCTTTACCCGAAAATTTGATTTCAATATACCCCAACCCGGTGGAGCATTACCAGCCGGTTAGTTTTAGGGGAACAGAAAATTTTACTGTTCAATTCTTTAGTATCCTCGGGCAAAAACTTTCAGACCCGATATTGATTCCTTCAAATCAAATTAAAACCGTTGATCATAACCTCAGCTCGGGGTTGTACCTGGTACGTTGCGTATGGACAGGCGGCTCCAAGACACTAAAATGGATAGTCAGATAAAAAAAATCACTTTTCTTACTATTTTTTAATCTTCGAGCACATCCTTTTTTGAGGTTTTTGCGTTTGCATCACATATTTGCGCCCCAATGCCAGAAAAAAGCAGCATTTTTGATATGATTGGTCCAATTATGATTGGTCCCTCCAGCTCTCATACAGCCGGAGTGGTGCGCATTGCCAAGGCAGCCGTAAAAATACTGGGCGGTATTCCAGACGAAGCCGACATTACATTTTATAATTCATTTGCCCGTACATACGAAGGCCACGGCAGCGACCGAGCTATATTGGCAGGGTTGATGGATTTTAATACTGACGACAAGCGCATAAAGGAGGCCATAGAAATAGCCAAAGAAGAAGGTTTAAAGTATCACTTTAAATCAGTGGGCAATGCCTCTACTTTACATCCTAATTCCATTCGTTTAAAGTTGAAGAGAGGAGAGCAGGAAGTAGAAGTATTAGGCGAAAGCAAAGGCGGTGGCATAGTAAACATGGCTGAGGTGGACGGATTTAAAGCTGATTTTTCTACGAGTTTGCACACAGCTATTATTTTTGCAGCCGATGTAAAAGGAAGCATTGCGTTTATAGCCGATGTGCTGGCCCATGACGATTGTAACATTGCTACGATGTCTGTTTCCCGGAAAGGAAAAAATGATTTAGCATGTTTGGTCATTGAGATGGATTCGGGTATTAAACCTGTAACATTCGAGTATTTAAAAAGTCTTAGTTGGATAAAAGAAGTGATTTATATTCCTCAAATTAATTAGTATATGAAGAGATTGGTACTTGTCTTTTTTTTGATCGGGAGTTTAATATCGGCCCGTGCGCAGGAAAAGTTATCTATGCAGGAGTGCATCCGGATTGCCCTCGATAATAATCTTACTGTTAAGCGCAGTGTATATAATGTAGAAACAAACCGCATTGGGTTACTGAGCGCCAAGGGTAGTTTTTTACCCAGCCTGAGTTTTAATGCCTCCGGAAGCCAAAACTATGGCCGCAATCTTAACCCGGTAACGTATCAGTATTATCAGGGGGTAACCAAAACCATAAACCCTTCGGTAATGAGTCAGATCACTTTGTTTAACGGATTCAAAAACCAATACACGTTTCGTCAAAATCAAAAAAATGTGGCTGCGGCCGATTTAGATTTACAGAAAGCAAAGAACGATGTTATCATCAGTGTAGTAACAAATTATACCAATGTTATTTTGAACAAAGAACTGATGGAGAATGCTAAGTTTCAGTTGAACTCCAGCAATCAGACATTAGAAAAAATATTAAAGCAGGTAGATGCCGGAGCGTTGGCAAAAAGTAATCAACTGAGCCAGGAAGCCGTAGTAGCTACCAATGAAACCAATCTGGTAACACAGGAGAATACTTATAATCTTTCTTTACTTACCCTTAAGCAATCGATGCAGGTGCCCGCCTCAAACCAGTTTGAGGTTGTTGTGCCTAATTTAACGATTGAAGACATGGCCATTCCGCAAACGCCCGAAGATATATACGCTCAATCTACCCAAAGTTTGCCACAGGTAAAAAGCGCTTTATTGAAAGTGGAAAGTGCCGAGTTGGCCTTGAAAGCAGCGAAGGCTAATTACCTTCCGAGATTATCGGCCAACTTTGCGATGATCTCTAATTACAACAGTGCTTCAGATGGCCCACGCTACAGCATGGGTGCCCTTGCCCCGGTTACCATCGGGTACGTAAATGGAAATACCTCCATGCCCGTTACTACCATGATGCAACAACAAGTACAAGTGGCCGATCATTATAAAGTAACAGATCAGGTTACTGACAACCTGTATAAAAACTTAGGGGTGAGCCTCTCAATTCCAATCTTAAACGGATTTCAAACACGCACCGGTGTGCAGCAGGCTATTATCAACCGGGAGTTGGCCAACATTACGGTGAAAGAAACAGAAAATACTTTGCGTCAGTCTATTGAGACAGCTTATAATAATGCGTTAGCAGCCGCTAAAACATATTCGGCCGCGGTAAAACAAGTAAACTCAAATGAAGAGGCATTTCGTATGACACAGCAACGATATGAAAACGGGGCGGCTACCTACATAGAGTATCAGGTTTCATCGAATGATTTATACTCGGCCAAATCGGCTCTGGCTCGCGCCAAGTATAATTTTATTTTAACCAAAAAGGTATTGGAGTTTTACCAGGGAAAAACCATTGAGTACTAATCCATTATATTACAGCTAACATTATCTACATACTAACAATCAAATTTTTAACTTCTAATATTCATGGCTAAGCAAAAGAAAAAATCAAACCGGCTGATGTACTGGGGAATTGGCATTTTAGTAGGTCTCATTCTGATTCTCATTGTAGGAAAATCGCAGGGCTGGATCGGCAAGTCGCGTGAGTTAGAAGTGGAACTGGGAAAAACAAAGAAAGTTTCCATCACTGAAAAAGTAAGTGCATCGGGCACGGTGCAACCTGTAATCGAAGTAAAAATTGCGCCTGAGGTTTCGGGTGAGATCATTGAGTTGAATGTGGAAGATGGCGACTCCGTAGAGCTGGGGAAACCACTGGTAAAAATCAGACCTGATATTTTAAAAAGCCAATTAGAAAGAAATGAAGCGTCACTCAGCCAGCAACGTGCCAATGTGGAAGCCAGCAAAGCTTCTATTTCTGTGGCTGAAGCCAATTTAGCTAAGGCCGAACTAGACTATAAGCGGCAAGATAAATTGCACAATGAAAAAGTTATTTCTGATGCCGACTGGCAAACAGCCGTGCAGGCCTACCAGGTAGCTAAAAATAATTTGACTTCGGCTCATCAAAATTTAGAAGCAACTAAGTTTATGGTAAGCAGCACGGAAGCTTCAGTAAAAGAAGCCCGCGAAAACGTGCGCAAAACCACCGTGGTGGCACCTATGAAAGGAACCGTTTCTAAATTAAGTGTAAAAAAAGGCGAACGTGTTGTGGGAACAGCCACCATGACCGGCACCGAAATGCTTCGCATTGCCGATCTGAATGTGATGGAAGTACGTGTGAATGTGAATGAAAACGACATTGTGAGAGTGCATCTTCGCGATACCGTTATTATTGATGTAGATGCCTACACAATGTCCGGCAAAAAATTTAAAGGAGTAGTAACGAACATTGCTAATACGGCTAAAGACAAAACCTCTACCGATGCCATCACTGAATTTGAGGTGCGCATTTTAATTTTGCGTTCTTCGTATCTGGATTTGATTAAAAAAGGAAATAAGTACCCTTTTCGCCCCGGTATGACAGCCAGTGTAGAGATTATTACCCAAAAGAAAAACAACGTGCTGTCGGTACCGCTTTCGGCTGTTACCACTCGCACACCTGAAGGAACTGTACTTGAAAAGAAATCTAACGGCCCTGATGATGGCGGCCCACAAGATGATAATAGCGATCGTAAGGTGACTACCGGCAAGGAAAAAAATGAAAAGAAAGAAGATAAGATCGTTGTATTTATTAATGATAAAGGCACCGCTAAAATGAAGGAAGTAAAAACAGGTATTAGCGACTACGATAACATTGAGATTCTTTCAGGCCTACCCGACAGCGTAGAAGTAATTACAGGTCCTTTTCTGGTCGTTTCTAAAAGACTGAAAGAAGGTGACAAAGTAGTGGTAGCTAAAAAAGAAGATAAAAAAGAAGACCCTAAAAAATAATTAAGAACAGAGTAACACATAAAAAAGAAACCCTCCAAAATATGGAGGGTTTCTTTTTTATCTTCGCAAATCGGATCCCCCTGATTAGAAATATGAGTTTGAAAAAATCGAATGATAGATGAAACTCAATAACTCATTTTACTTACGAAATAATGTTACCGTTATAGCCCGGCAACTTCTCGGAAAAATATTGGTAGCAAACATAGAAGATCAGGCTGTTAGCGGCATGATTGTAGAAACAGAAGCATATTCGGAAATTGAAAAAGGAAGCCATGCTTACAAAGGAAAAACCAAACGTAACGAAGTGATGTTTGGCCTGGGCGGAGTAGCTTATGTTTATTTGTGCTATGGCGTGCACGAAATGTTTAACATTGTAACCAACGGGGTAAATAAAGCGGAGGCTATTTTAGTAAGAGCATTGCAACCTATGGAGGGAATTGACCGGATGATGAAAAGAAGGCAAGTTAATTCTGTAAAAAAAATTACTTCCGGTCCTGGTAAACTCACCCAAGCGTTAGGTATAGATCGAAACCTAAATGGAATTTCGCTCACGTCCGATAAGGTATGGATTGAAGACAGAGGTATTATTATAAAATCGAAGGGAATTGTTTCCACTCCCCGCATTGGCATTGATTATGCCGGTAAAGATGCTTTGCTGCCGTGGCGCTTTTTTATAAAAGGAAACGAGTGGGTAAGTAAATAATAGTTGTGTATTTTCTTAATTTGCCAATTCAATACACATGACCTTAAAAAATACATTATACTTTTTACTGTTGTGTTTAACTTTTGCCGTTGGTAATGTGCGGGCGCAACAAGTTTCATCAACTCCCTTCCGGTTGATTAATTCGCCTTACGATGAACAGGCTCCGGTTATTTCGCCCGATGGTAAAACTCTTTATTTAACGCTGGCAAATCATCCACTAAACATAGGAGGGAAGCGCGATGCAGGCGATATTTGGGTATCGGTTCTATTAGATGGCCGCTGGCAAACACCGATTCATGCAGGAGCAGAAATGAACGATGCCGGGTATAATGCCGTAGCCGGCTTTAGTGCCGATGGCAACATTCTTTTTTTATTAGGCCATTATGGAAAGAACGGGGAACCCGCCCGCACGCAGGGTATTTCATTTTGCCGGAAAATAGAGGCAGGAGGCTGGTCTGCCCCCGAAAATATTTCTATTCCATACTTCTTAAACCGCTCCGATCATTTCTCGGGTATGATGAGCAAAGATGGAAATGCTTTTGTGTTTGCAGCCGAATCATACGGAACAAAAGGTGTGGAAGATATCTATGTGAGCTTAAAAAAGGAAGGGCAATGGGGAGATGCCATAAATCTTGGCCCTGTTATTAACACACTCTTTCAGGAATGGACACCGTCTCTGAGTGACGACAACCGTACCCTTTTCTTTTCATCAAATGGAAGAAAAGGATTAGGCGGCTTTGATATTTTTATGTCAACCCGGTTAGATGACACCTGGACTAATTGGTCTGAGCCATTGAATGTAGGCTCCCCGCGCAACTCAGAAGCTCGCGAATTATATTACCGGGTTGGTGCGCCTGCTTTTTTATTTACTACTACCCGTGATAGCGACCGCTACGGCAATATTTATGCCTGGTATGACTCTACGCTGTCAACCCAAACCGACACTTTAAAAATAGTAGAGAATAAATATGCTTCAAAAGGCAACTCAAGAAAGGTAAGATTGTTTGGGCAAGTAACGAACACCAAAACAGGAGCTATGTTAAATGCCCGGCTACTATTTAAAACAGACTCTACACAGCTGCAAGCAGTAAGCCGTAACGGTAAATTTGAAATAGAAATTTCTTCTACTAAAATTTATAATATCGAAATACAATCACCTCGTTATGTTAATCTTTCCGAACGGCTAGATATACACACCTACGAACTGAAAACTCTTGAAATGAATTTTAAGCTACAGCCCATCGAGGTGGGGACGGTGGTAAACCTGAAAAATATTTTATTTGTAGTAGGCACCACCACATTGTTAACCGAATCTTTCCCAGAGTTGGATGTTATACAGAATTTTTTACAAAATAATCCAAACGTAGAAATTTTACTGGAAGGCCATACCGACAACCGGGGAAATCCCGAAGCTAATTTGGTGTTATCAAAACAGCGGGTAGAAGTAATTAAAAAATACCTGGTATCGAAAGGCATTTCGCCTAAACGTATTAAAGGCAAAGGCTATGGTGGAGCCAAACCAGTTACCACAGCAGATAATGAAGAGGCACGCAAACTTAATCGAAGAGTGGAGTTTGTAATTGTAAAAGATTAACCCAAGAGAGAATTTCTAATACCCGGCTGCGGTATCATCTCCGCGGGTGTGGTCGGCTCCAGCCTCCAGTTTTCCATTTTTCAGAACCAAGATAGCGTCTACCCGCCCAATCGTTTTGCGGGGCACTAACTTATGGCCCATTTTTACCAATGTCAGGCTATCCTTTTTTGAGATGGCATTTTGCTCGGGGGCTACGATGTCAGGCAACCACTGGCTGTGCACACGTTTGGCATCAACAGCTTGCTGCATCCCCATGTCGTGCTCTACTACATTTAGTATCGTTTGAAACACGGAGGTAATAATAGTTGATCCGCCCGGTGTACCCACCACCATAAAAAGATTTCCATTTTTTTCTACGATAGTAGGGGTCATGGCACTCAGCATACGCTTGTTGGGTTCTATACTGTTGGCTTTGGTGCCCAGCACCCCAAACATATTGGGTACGCCCGGCTTGGCACTAAAATCATCCATTTCGTTGTTTAGAAAAAAACCTGAGCCAGCCACGACTACATTGGACCCAAACCACCCGTTGAGGGTGGTGGTAACGGCTACGGCATTTCCTTGGGCATCTACAATGGAAATATGGGTGGTTTCTTCTGATTCGTATCCCGGGATTTTGCCCTCCTTTACCTGGCTGCTCGGGGTAGCTTGCTCCGGGTTAAAGGTGCTCATCCGGTCATCATTATATTGATCGTCTAAAAGTTCTTTCATGGGTACTTTGTAGAAATCGGGATCCCCCAAATACTTAGTGCGGTCGGCATAAACTCTGCGCTCGGCCTCTACCATAAGGTGTACCGTTTTGGCTGTGTTAAATCCCCACGACTTAATAGGATAGGGCTCTACACTTTTGAGTAGCTGGATTAAACAAATGCCTCCGCTAGACGAGGGTGGCATGGCAATAATTTTATATTCTTTATAAAGGCCGCTTACCGGTTCTCGCCATACTGATTTATAATTACTTAAATCTTCGCGTGCTATAATTCCTTTGCCTCGTTGCATCTCGGCCAGGATATCATCGGCTGTTTTACCTTCATAAAATCCGGCTCTTCCGTTATCGCGAATGCGCTCCAGCGTATGGCCTAAGTCAATCCATTTAATGATATCTCCCTCTTTCCAATTCTCCTTTAATAAAAATCCGGGCTTTACCGTATTGTATTTGAGGAGATCGGCTTGCGACTCGTTAAACCATCTGGCTTCGCGTGTGGTTAGTTTAAAACCATTTAAAGCTAAATCTATGGCGGGTTGTACCAGTTCCTTCCATGGCAACAATCCCAGCTTACGGTGTGCTTCCACCAACCCATCTACCGTTCCCGGAACACCCGATGCCAGATGCCCCGACAAACTCAACCCGGGAATGACGTTTCCCTCCTGGTTTAAGTACATATTTTTCGTTGCCTTGCCGGGCGCCCGCTCTCGGTAATCTAAAGCAAACAACGACCGGTCTTTTAAGCGGGCTACCATGTAGCCTCCTCCTCCAATGTTTCCGGCTGCCGGAAAAACTACGGCCAAAGCAAACTGCACGGCTATAGCTGCATCTATGGCGTTACCTCCTTTTTTCAGAATGGCTACACCCACCTTTGAGGCCAACGGGTGGGCAGATACCACCATGGCCGAATCGGCTATAAGTCCTACTAATTTTTTGTGGTCCTGAGGCTGGCAGGCGATAACAACTAATACCAATAAAAGAGTGAATAGGCGCTTCATAGAAATTATCTCTGGTTTGAGTATTAAATGTATTATTCCCCATGAAACAATACTAACTTTAGGAAAATAAAATATCTCCGAAATTCAACATGGGATTGCGCAAAGAAAAAGCTGCCCGACTTAAACTGGCGGTGTTGGATGCTACCTTAAAATTGATTGGAAAAAAATCGTTTGATGATTTGTATGTAGATGAAATTTGTGCCAAAGTTAAAATTTCGAAAGTAACGCTGTTCAGCTACTTTCCTCAAAAAGAAGATATACTTCTATATTATTTCCGGATATGGTGCCTGAGACGGGCTGTTGAATTAGCCGAAAAACCAAAAGAAGGTGTGTCTGGAATTTATTTTTTGTTTGATAAACTGAGTGAAGATTGCGAAACGAACCCCGGTATCATCCTGAGTTTGTTTGCCTATCTGGCCGATCTGAAACGAACCCTAAAGCCTTTTCCTGTAAAAGCGGAAGAAAAAAAATTGCTATTCCCCGAAGTTGAAAATATTAAGAGTATTGAAATACAATCAGTAGATCAGTTATTCGAAAAATTTTCGTTGGAAGCTATTTTCAAAAAGGAGATCACGAAAACATCATCTACCCGGGATATTGCACAGTTATTGATTGCTGTTTTTTATGGCTCGGTAGTAACCGCTCACATCAACCAGATAACCCCACTTAAATTATTCTTCCGGAAAAATATAGAATTCGTCTTAAAAGGGCTGCAGTAATTTATCGAAGTGTTTCCATCTTAGTAGTGCGCCTTTTAAAGAGGTGAATGTGCCTTGTGCCAACAGGTATATCAATTACATATTTATTTCCGGCCGGCCAGATTTTATGTGTTTTTGGCCGAAGTACTTTGGTGCTGTTTTTTGATGAACGACACGAGGCCGCGCATAAAAAGAAAACAATCAAAATGAGAAGGCGGTGCATGGCTGTTTATAGTTGCTCTAAAATAGCTTTTTATTTTTTTATACAACGATGTACCTTGCTGCTTAGGGGGTAGTTTTTAAGAAAACGGAAATGAGTACAAACGATTTTAAAAAATAAAAATACAAAATATGAATTTTCAATTCCTTAAATATCATACCGAAGGCGGTACAGCTACCATTACACTTAACCGCCCCGAAGTGTATAATGCACTAAATAATGAAATTACATACGAACTTCAAGATGCTTTTAAAACGGTGGCTAAAGATGAAACCATTCGTGCTGTAGTACTAACAGGAGAGGGGAAAGCATTTTGTTCGGGGCAAGATTTAAAGGCAGCATCGGGATCGGGTAAACGGTCGTTTAAAGAATCGCTAACCAAACGGTACAATCCGCTGATTCTCGGCATGCGAAACTTGCCGAAACCCATCATCTGCCGGCTAAACGGAGTAGCGGCCGGAGCCGGGTGTTCTATTGCTTTGGCCTGCGATATTATTGTAGCTTCGCCCGTGGCTACCCTGATTGAGGTTTTTATAAATATCGGGCTCGTACCCGATTCCGGTTCAGGGTATTTTTTACCACGCGCTATTGGTTCCGTAAAAGCATTTGAACTCTGCAGTATGGGCAACAAGGTTAGTGCCGAAGAAGCCTTCCGCCTCGGGCTGATTAACCGTGTGGCAGAAGAAGGAAAATTAGATGAAGCGGTAAAACACTATACCGATTACTTTGCGCATGCCCCAACCAGAGCCATTGGGTTAATTAAAAAAATGTTAAGTAAATCGGCCACCTCTTCTTTGGAAGAGATGCTTGAATACGAAGCGTACCTTCAGGAAATTGCCGGAAGCACGACTGACCATGAGGAAGGTGTTCGTGCTTTCTTAGAAAAAAGAAAACCAACCTTTACTGGAAAATAAATTTACAACCCGTTTAGGGAAATACCAATGGTCATGGTATTCATACCGGTTTGCGAGGGCCCAGAGTTTCCTGAGAAATAAGGTGACAGGTTATATTGCCAAAAGACATTGAAATTGCCTATACCCACACGGGTATATACTCCATACCTCAGTTGGTTGAGCCCGTGTGCCTGCTTGTCTTTATAAATTCCGCTGGCTCCGTTTTCGGTATACTTTATTTTGGTGTGGCTCTCTATTAAGAAACCAACACGGCCACCCACTGCCATATTAAAACCACTCGAAGGGTCTTTGGGATTGGTATCGAACCGGAACTCAACTGGCATCAAGTCAAAATAATTAGCTACCAGCATACTCTTTTGTACACTAACAGACGCAGCCGAAGCAAAAAAAGGCAATTGGGTAACCTGCACTAAATCATACGATCCATCGGCTCCAACCAGTTCGCTTAGTGTATAGTTGTTGGTAAACTTAAACCGCTCAAAGGCAAAGCCGCCTCCGGGATTATAACTGAATTTAGAATTTCCAATTTGCACCGGGTAGTGGTAGTAGACATTTAATGTACGCGATCCCCAAAAACCCTGATTAAAATAAGCCGGGCGACCCTGCCCGTTATTGAACCCGAAATCAATCATGAAGTACCCCGGAATATCAGGGCGATAGGCTTTCTTCTTTTTATCTTGTGCCTGTGCGGCAGAAAAAATAAAAAACGCTAAAAGAGTAATGGCAAGATAATTCCTGATCATTTTTGATTTTTTTGAACCGGCAAAAATACATTTTTAACTGACAACTATTACTTTTTGTTTATAGAGTAATGAACGAGCCCAAAGGTTTTATATTTGTGTTGTTTTTTAAACCAACCCTTTTGCTTGGGGGTTTCATCAGAGCAAAAGGACGACAAAAAACGAGTGCCTGAATCGTTTGGCAAACGGATTAATTCTTCTAAATTTGCCGCTTTAAAATTTTTAACTGGGCCCGTAGCTTAACTGAATAGAGCATCTGACTACGGATCAGAAGGTTGGGGGTTTGAATCCCTCCGGGCCCACAAAAGGATTATAATTGTTAGGTTAGCATGTGTTTGGCCTGCCTCTTTAAACTTTTTTAAGCAATAAAGCATCATTACTTCTGTTTAAGTAAAAATCCGCAATGCGAGGTAGGTTTATTTTTTTTATGATCCTGATGATAGCGGCTGTTTTAGAATGGTCTTGTGAGGACCCTAACACCTTAGCCGTTAGCAAGGTATTCAGTAACAATAACCTCCAAACAATATATAGTGATACCTTTTCGGTGGCTACCTCTACGGTGCAGCTCGATACTTTTTTAACCAATGGAACCGGCACGGTGCTTTTAGGAAGATACCAGGACCCCGAGTTAGGTATGATATCGGCTTCTTCATACCTGCAATTATCTTATGGGGCTTCGTTTCTGCCTTCGTTTCAATCGTATTTTGATTCGATGGTGTTAGTCATGTATTATAATAAAACATTTAGCGGAGACACCACTCAAACGCTGAAGATTAATGGCTATCAGGTAACAGATTATATCGTTCCCCGAAATGTGCCGGTAGGAAATATTAAACTATCGGCATTAGGCGCATACAGTGGTTTTTTTAGTTCTACTAAATTTACTTATTCACCTACTCCGATTTTTTCAGGAACTGTAAAAATGTTCCCGCATCGCGACACGGTTACGATCCGTCTGCCCGATAGTTTTGGGGCTAAATGGTTTAGCAAAGCACAGAACGACTCAGGAAGAATTTTTTCTAACTCGTCTATTTTTAGTAATGCCTTTTTTCGCGGTTTGTACCTTGAGCCGGACGCTTCTTCTACCGCCTGTGTGGCCGGCTTCACAGCGAATAAATTGAGACTCCGGATTTATTATAGACGGATGGTAAATGGCCTGCTGAAAAACGCACACGCAGATTTTACCATCAATAATGGGTATCAGTTTAATCATATTATGTACGACCGGACGGGCACCTCATTAAGTGCCTTACAGCCATATCATGCCATCTCGTCCACCCTTACCGGAAACACCAGTTATGTTCAAGCCGGAACAGGGCTGGTAACCCGATTGGATTTTCCTTCGGTAAAATCTTTCTTTGCGGGAAACCCTAATGTAATGCTGAATGGAGCTTACCTGGTGATGTACCCGGAGCCGGGCAGTTTCCCGAAAAATTTGTTGCCACCCACCCAGTTAGAATTATTCAGCACGGATGCAACCAACATACCGACTAATACTTTTACCGGAGCCACAACCTCCATTGTTTATGATTACATTTTAGGAATAAACACCTTTTATTCTTTCTCGCTATACTCGTATTTATTTACACAAGTAAAAAATAATACAAATTACATAGCTCCATTGCTTGTTGTGCCGGGAGGAAGTGTAGGGGGCAGTGTGCAGCGCACGTATCTTGGAGATAAATATAAAGGCTATAATCGTATAAAATTACAACTCTATTACACCCATGTACCAAATTAAATCAACCTATATGAAACAAATTCTGGTCCGTTCAGGCAGCTTATTATTTATATCAGTTCTCCTGATAGGCCTGGCCTCATGCAGTAACCCCAGCTCTACCACCTTTCCGGGCAGTTGGGATAAACTGGGTAGCTTTGCCGGAATACCGCGGCAAGGCGCAGCGAGCTTTGTCATTAATAACATTGGCTATGTAGGGCTCGGCTACAATGGTTTGAATAACATCAATACGGCTTTTCTGAGCGATTTTTGGAAATATGACCCGGTGGCCGATGCATGGTATCAGATTGCACCCTTTCCGGGAGCCGGAAGGCGCGATGCGGTCGCTTTTGTAATGAACGGAAAGGCATACGTAGGTACCGGCTATAATTTAGCAAGCGGTGTAAACAATCCGTTAAGTGATTTTTGGCAGTATGATCCATCCGTAGCCCCGATCGGGAAATGGACACGGGTGGCTGATTTTGGTTATTCTAAAGATCAGCTGGCGGCTACAGTTTCGGCCCGTTATGGATGCGGAGCGTTTGCGGTAAACAATCGTGGGTTTGTTGGTTGGGGAAATGATGTGAACCTATACGACTATAAAGATCTTTGGGAATTTTTACCCGATTCTACAGCTCCCGGATCGGCTGGTCCCGGATATTGGAAGCAACGCCCCGGTGCCGGTTCTAAGCGGGCATTCCCTTTTACTTTTGTAATCAATAATGGCGACAACGACATTGCCTATGTGGGAGGAGGGTACGATCAGGCCGGTGGCCAATCATATCCGGTGGATTTTATCCGTTTTGATGTGAGCAAGATCAGCACTAGCCCCTGGACTTACCTAAACGGACTAACTGGAAAAGATAAAAATGGGAATGCCATTGTGCAACCCAGACCACGACAACAAGCATCTGCTTTTGCGATTAACGGTTTTGGCTACATCACCATGGGTTCGGCAGGAGCAGGCGACACTTGGCAGTACACACCTGCTACCCTTGATAACAACGGAAACATTACCGGTGGCGATACTTGGGCGCAATATTTTTCAATTACTACCAATGTGCCGATTAATGGTGCATCGCGTGCCGATGCTGTTGGTTTTGCGGTTACCATCAGCGGAAAAGGATACGGCATATTAACTACCGGGGGCAATGGAAACAGCAGCTTTGATGACTGCTGGCGGTTTGACCCGACCGGCATAGAACCTGACTACAAGTAGTAGAGATATAAAAAAATCCGAGGTACACCTCGGATTTTTTTATTAAGATATTTCTGGCTTAGGATAATTTTATCCCTGTGGCATCAAATGCAAACGGCTTCCACTTTTTGTTAGTGAGAATAAACAATTCTTTAAAACCAATCTCTTTTAGCAGAGCCAGCGTTTCAGGAAATTGATTAATCAAATCATTGGCATGGTGCGCATCTGAGTTTACGGTGATGGGTATATGATTCTGCCTGATTAATTCCATAACCCAAGGACTGGGGTAGGGAGTGTCTGTTTTCTTTTGATAAACACCCCTTGTATTAATCTCAATAATGGCACCTGCTTTTTTTATTTCAGCTAAGGTTAATTTTATCTGCTGAACGTACCACGGATCGCTTTCGTTGAAAAATTTATGACCTGCATTTTGCATTTTTATTTTATCCAAATGCCCTACTACATCCGGAGGAGCGTGCTGCATCATCTCGCGGGTCAGTTCAAAATACCGAATACAGGCTTCCTTAAATTTATTTTTAAAAATTTTCGCAAGCCCCTCTAAAAACAAAGTATGTGGGCCGTCAATCTCCCATCTTCTTCCATCCAGAAATTTTTCCACAAAATGTACGGAGCCGATAGTGTAATTAAGTTTCGATTGAAAGTCGGCCGGACTCATTACTTGTGGGATAAAATCAACCTCCAGTCCTGTGTAGATTTCGAAAGGAACAATCTTTTTGAATGTATTTACTTCCCGGAGATACGTATCTAAATTCTCTTTTTTCATACACCAGGCACATGCGAAGGGGAGAGGAGCGTGAGATGAAAACCCGAGGGAAATAAAATTCAATCGTTTGGCTTCGTCAGCTATTTGCTGAAGAGATGATTTCCCATCACAATAGGTACTGTGGGTATGAAAATTAAACCACATTTATTTTCCAATCAGGATAAAGGGGGCCCAGTAGTAGGGAGAAGAGTAAGCCGGTTTACTTAGTAATTCCAGCTTGGCATCGCGCAGGGCTTTACTTAAATTCTGATTGGTATTTTGTAAGAAATGCTTATAAAATGAAACCATCAATGCAGCGGTAGATTCATCGGCTACTTTCCAAAAAGATACCACCATGTTTTTAGCGCCAGCATTAGTTAATGCCCTAGATAATCCCATTACACCTTCGCCCTGCGCATATTTGCCGAGTCCGGTTTCGCAAGCGGAAAGAACCACTAAGTTGGCATTGAAATTCAGGTTGTAAATTACGCGACCATATAAGTTGCCATCTTCTGTGCCTTGCCTGTTTAAAAAGATTTCTGATTGAGAAGGATCGTTGGCATCCACCATTCCATGGGTGGCTAAATGCAGAATAGAATAGTTACTGATATCTTTCGATTTAAGAAGGCTTTCATTGGCGCGCTCATAAGTAAATATTTTTGAGTTTTTAGGAGCTAGCCGGGCAATGTTTTCTACTTCGGTTTGGGTGGCTGGTAAATCAGATAGATTATTGTTTTCAATAAAATGCACGGGGGCACACAACATAATATTATTTGCCTGCTCCGATGATTTTATATTATATTTTTGAAGCATCAGGCCGGCCGAAAACTCATAACTGATAGCCCACCGATTTATAAAATAGCGGGTTGTGCTGAATTTTTTATTTTTAGTTTTTTGATAAGGTAATGCCTCGAAAGGTACGGAACCAAGCCGCCCTGTAGGAATGATAACCAACTCACTAACCGAATTTGGTACGCGGGGTTTGAGAATGTTTTGTAGAGCTTCCGTTTTCCGGTATGTATTAAAATCACTGTAAAGCAAACTACTGACAAAGCCTTTGCACAATCTGTCGAAATCATCGGGCAGGGTATGATTAGTGACGGTAAATTTTGTTTTGGTAATAACAAACTGGTAAATTCTTTTTTTTCTTGGAGACAAAAAATAACTTACCAAAGCTTGTTCTGGTTTCAACAGGTGGCGTATATCGCTTACGGTTGCAGATGACGGATTATATTTTAGATTGTAGTAAGCCGGGTATTGTTTTTCGAGCATCCCAATAAATCGATCGTAATCTTG
Organism: Bacteroidota bacterium; assembly: GCA_018267135.1. GTDB lineage: Bacteria > Bacteroidota > Bacteroidia > Cytophagales > Cyclobacteriaceae > ELB16-189. The sequence continues at coordinate 569,971 of JAFDZA010000014.1, read as the reverse complement.
CTTGCTGTCGTATATTTTTTTCTGTAATTGTTTTTCATTTTGTTCATCCGGCTTTTCGGCCAGCTTTTCAGAGAGAAAAGCAAGAATTGATTTTTTATTTTTTTCTTCTTCTAAAACACCGTCAGGAATACCGGCATACGTTTTGGCCTGAGTATCGGCAATGGATGCCTGTAATACGGCCGATTTACTTTTTTCGGCAAAATAGAAGGCCATTTCCCGGTATGGGGTGGGTTGTATTACCAATTCACTTACCAACCAGGCCATCCTTACACCGTCTTCATATACTTCATTGGCAAGTTCGCTCAATGCAATTTTGTCATTTTCATTATGACTTCCTTTGCGGATCAGGTCTATTAAGCTATCGCACGCTTGAAGTGTGCATAAGGCTAATTTTAAATCGCTTAGCTTTAATGTTTTCCCTTGATACTGAGCTTCCAGGGTTTGTGCTTTTAAATCGAGTGTGTATAAAAGAACCTTACCATTATAGAAATGGTCAACGACCGGATTTTTAGAAAATGCTTTTTCCTGAAATGCCGGTGAATTTGCTATGAGTGCATTTTGAAAGTCGGCTAACGCGTTCTCATATTTTTTTTGGCTCAGTAGAATACTTCCGCGCTCGTTTAATACAGAGGCGATATCGGGATGTTTATGTCCATAGTTCTTTTGGTAGATAGTTAATGCTTTTTCAAAATAAGTTAATGCAGCTGCATTGTTTTTCATTTTAAAATAAGTTTGCCCTAAGTTTACCAAAGTCAATGCTTCATTGGGATGGCCGTACGGATACGTTTTTTTCCAAATGGAAAGCGCGGTTTCAAAATGGTTTATGGCATCGCCATAGAGCTGAAGTTTAAGGTACATTACTCCCAAATTTGTATTGGCAGTAGCAATTTTAGGGTGCTCTTTTCCATACATTTTTTCATAAATGACGAGCGCTTTTTCGTAATACGATATACCCTTATCGGCATCGCTGCTGCCATACACCAGCCCCAGGTCATTAAACGAAGCGGCTACTCCTTCGCTTTCGGCATTAAAAAGATTTTGCCGGATCTGTAGTGCTTGTAAACCGTTTTCCTCCGCCTGACTATTTTTACCTAAACTCCAAAACAATAAACTTAAGTTGGCAAAACACCGGGCCGATTCGGCTGTGTTTTCTTTCCCCTGTTTTTTAAACTGATCGCGGGCTTTTTCAAAGTATTCTTGTGCCTGATCACTTCGGCCTCTTAGCAGAGCGAGATAACCGGTGTTATTTTCTGTAATGGCTTTCTCCAGGCTATCGGTAGGGGTTAGCGCGGAAAGTATTGAAGCGGCTTCATCTAATTTGCCCAAACCCATCAGGGCCATTGACTCTTTATTTTTTAAACTGACCGAACGAAAGAGCTGAGCGCGTATTACATTTATTGCTTTCTCATAATCGGTTCGTAATAGCAGCGAATCAATTTGCCGTTCAAGTGCTTGCCCGGCTGCAGTAATTGAGCTTAAAAGGAGTGCGCAGTTAATGATTATTCGATGCATCAAAATCGGTAACTGTAAGTAAATGAAGTAACAAATTCGCGCGAAAGCCCATCGGGGTTTTTCTCTCGTTGCACAATTCGGTTTCCAATTAAAAGTTTAACGGAGGAATTTACATTAAAATGATAGCCTAATGTATAGATCGCTGAAAGGGCAAGGCCATCGCTGCCGGTGGTTTTTTTATTGGTAAACAAGGAAGGATTTAGCGGATCAGATGGATTGGGCACCACGGCCACAATGTCGCGCGTTAGGCGGTAAATAGGCAGCAAGCCAATGCTGGCATTAAACCGGGAAAACCGGAAGTTGCGTTCGATACGCACCATAATGTCTTTGCCGCGTTTGAGATTATTTGATTGAGCATAGCGAAGAATGTAGGAAGTATCGGCCGGGTCATTCTTTTTCCATTCGCCCCACCAAAATCCGTTTTGATTCGGGTCGAGTGCTTGTTGGTAGCCCACGGCCAAGAGCCATTTCCGGCTGATGATGGATGCGCCAAGGATTAGATCGTGCGTACCTAAACTGGTTTGGTAATACATGGGTAAACTTCTTCCCTGAAATTGTTGCCGGTCGCCATTGTTAGATGGAATTTTAGTGCCGATGGTTATGTTTAAATCGAAATAGTCGGTGCTGATTACCTTGCGGGTAAGGCTTAACGATATATCGCTCAGGCTTTGGTAGGTACCGAGATGCCCGCTGGAAATCTGGTAAGGTACTTTAGCTTGTACCACATACTTATCGCCCAGACTAATATTGGCTTCCAGAGTAGATACCCAAATATGATTATTGAAGTGTGTAATTCCGTAGTATTGGCTGAGCTCAATCGTGCGGAGTTTTATTTTACTGAATTGATTGTACGGTTGGTCGGGTTTCATGGCGCCCATCGTGCAGAAACCGGCATCGCTGCAACCTTGCGAAAACAAAGGCTCGAAGGCTGAGAAAGTGAGGATAAAGAATATCCACCGCATTGTTCAAAATTACAAAATCATAACAATCGTAGCGTAAATAATGAGGAGAGGAAATTTATTTTTAAGGATTATTTTAATCTGCTTTTAAAGGTGAGCCAACCACCTCCATATCATGATCTAAAAATACTTTTGCCATTTCTTTTTGAGAAGGAGGGGCGGTCCACTTATCGGTTATTTCAAAAAACGATTCCATTTTTCCTGCGGGCATATAGGTAACGGTCATTCGGCCTCGTTCACTTAGTTGCACAAAAGCATGCGGAACGGTGCGAGGTAGAAAGATGGTGTCTCCCGGGCCTACCTCATATTTATCATCGCCTACCTGAAAATGATATGCTCCCTCTACTACATAAAACCATTCATCCTGGTTAGGGTGGATATGCAAAGGCGGCCCTCCCCGTGGGGTGAGTCCGATCTGTTCAAATACGGCAATATCTCCGTTGGTATCTTTACCTGATATTTTGATGTCGAGCGTATTGAGCGTTACACCTTTCATCTTGTAGTGAATTCCAAAACGGGCTTCGCCTGATTTTACTTTAAATCCTTTGCGAGAGGGTTGGCCGGCAAAGGATTTTACCTTAGATAAAACAAGTGCGGGTAAAGACATGAGAACGGTCAGAATAAATACTTGTCGTTTCATATTATTTCTTTTAAACCGAATATATTGAGTTGAGGCTGGCTTGCCTGCTGTTACATACCCAGCGATTGGTTTTCAATCGAAGCCAATTCAATAATTTTGGCGTATTCTGCGGCATTCAGGTCATTGAAGAAATAGTGAACCGGGTTTACATACGCTCCATTAACAAATACTTCGTAATGCAAATGGGGAGCTGTAGATAGCCCCGTAGTACCTACATAGCCGATTAAATCGCCACGTTTTACATGCTGCCCCTGACGAACAGCAAAGCCGTGCATGTGGGCATAGCGTGTGCGGTAACCAAAACCATGATCTATTTCAAGTACGTTTCCGTATCCCGTAAAGCTAAACTCCAATTTATCGATGGTGCCATCAGCGGTGGCATATATGGGGGTGCCGATGCTGGCGGCAAAGTCAACCCCGGTGTGCATCTTTAATACTTTATACACCGGATGAATACGAAACCCATACCCGGAGGCCAATGCAATTAAGGCTTTATTTGATACCGGCTGTATGGCGGGGATGGCGGCAAAAAGTTTTTCTTTGTTTTCAGTAAGCGCCACAATATCGTCTTGCGATTTAGATTCGATGTAGATTTTTCGCTTGAGTTGCGTCATCATTTCTTCCATCTGAATAATGAGATCCTCGTGATTTATTTTTTTGCTGCGGATGTCTTCAAAGCGATCGGATCCCCCCACGCCACCCTGCCGAATGTTTTTATCCACCGGTTCAGTTCCCAGCACGGCCCGGTAGATGTTGTCATCACGGTATTCGATGCCTTCCAGTTGTGCTTTTATTTTTTGAAACTCTACATTAAGGTGTTGGTAGTAAAACTCCATCTCTTTCACTTCATTGCGCAGCATCAGTTCGCGGGGCGATTCAAAATAGTTTCCGGCAATAAAAATAAGGCCTACGGCCATGCCCAGTGTAAGGGTAATAATTCCTAAGATATTTAACACCACATCGCCCGTAGAGGTTTTAATGCGCTCGTACTTACAGGTTTCTGTATCGTAGTAATATTTTATTCTAGCCATGGATCAATCTTTTATATTTTACCACTGAAAAAATAATTACGTATAGCGGTCAGGTTAGTTCGAATTGAGTGATTTGTTTTTGATATTTTATTTTTTCGGTTCGTCCTTTTTTAAAAACTTGTCGGCCTTTATGGAGTCCTTTTCTTATTTCTTTTTGTTGTTCGGGCGAAAGCTGCAAGACGCGGGCACATTCTGATGAACAACACCCATTGTATTTTTCGCGGCATTCATTGCATTGGATAAACAACAAATGGCATCCCTCATTTTGGCAGTTGGTGTGGCTATCACACGGCTTTCCGCATTGATGGCAGTGGCTGATAATGTCAGGCGAAATACGTTCGCCCAGGCGCTCATCAAACACAAAGTTCTTACCGATAAATTTGTTTTCCAGTCCTTGTTCTTTTACCTGACGGGCATATTCGATGATGCCGCCATTTAATTGAAATACATTTTTAAATCCGATGTGTTTCATCCAGGCACTCGCTTTTTCGCATCGAATGCCTCCGGTGCAATACATCAGAATATTTTTTTCTTTTTCGTTGCACAGCAGTTGCTCTGCTATTTGCAGTTCTTCGCGAAAGGTATCGGCATCGGGGCAGATGGCATTTTTAAAATGTCCTACTTCACTTTCATAGTGATTGCGCATATCTACGATGATCGTATCCGGGTTTTCAGCTAACTGGTTAAACTCACGGGCGTTTACATGCTGGCCGCTATCAGTTACGTCAAAAGTTAAGTCGTTCAGCCCATCGGCTACTATTTTTTTACGTACCAGTATTTTTAATTTAAAAAATGATTTGCCGTTGTCTTCAATGGCTATATTCAGCCGTATGTTTTTTAGAAACTCAAATTGAAAAAGCTGGTTTTTAAAATTTTCCAGATTTTCTTTCGGAACACTGATTTGTGCATTAATTCCTTCTTGAGCTATATAGATTCGTCCCCACACCTGCAAGCTTTCTAATAATTTGTAAAGGGTATCCCGGAATAGAGAAGGATCTAAAATAGAATGGTATTTATAGAAAGAAATAGTTATCCGCTCTTCGATGGATTGACGCAATTTTTCTTTTAATTCTTTTCCGTTTGTTCGGTTGTAAAGCATGGCCGCAAAGATAATGAAATGCCGGCAAGTAAGCGTTACGGCAGCCTGCAGGCTTTACTCGGCAATTAGTTTACCTTTCAGCAATTTATTGTAATCATCGCAGTTCAGGTAGCCTTGCTTTTTACAAGCCGGGCATGATTTATACACTTCGCCAAAATAATTTTTTTTAATGATCACCCCCGAGCCTTTACATGAAGGGCAAACTACTTTGCCCGTGGGGCCGCAATCAATATAGTAGTCGCCTGATAAAACTTCGTAAGCGTGTTTGGTTTCTTGTGCTTTTTCTTTGAGCAGCTCTTGTTCTGCCTTCCCTAACCATTCGATGGCTTCCTCTGAATACTGTCCTTGTGTTCCTTTCAACTGAATATATTTATTTAGCCAGTCTATACTTTGTCTGTATTTGCCGAGGAAGAAAGAATTTTTTCCGAAATGATAGGTGAGATCTGTTGGCACGCTGCGAATAGATTTTAATATTAACCGGAACTGAGCATCGGCTTCCGGGTAATGCCCTTCATCCGAAAGGCGAACGGCCGAATCTATCTTCATGGTAATTTTGCGGGTCTGGTTCATCTGCCGCATTAATTCCAATTCTTTGATTTTATTTTTTTCTGATTGGCTTTGGGCGATGGCCGAAAGAGTACCCAAGGCCAGTAAAAAACTTACATACAACTTCATTGCTTTTTTTCTTGATCTGTAAAATTTTCTTCGTTTAAGTTTAGCCACTCTAAGGCTGCGCGATAAAAAATATCTTCCTGAGTTTGTTTGGGCAGATCCATTTTTTCTATAAACGCTCCGATTTCTAAATCGCCCAACGGAAAAGGATAATCAGACCCCAGCATAACCCGCTTTGATCCCTGTAATTTTAGTACATACTCCAGCATGAGGCTATCGTGCGTAACACTATCTACCCAAAACTGGCCAATGTATTTACGGGGATCTACGTTGTTATCTACCGCTACTAAATCGGGGCGACATTCAAACCCGTGTGCGATGCGCCCGATAGTAGGTAAGAAAGAACCTCCGGCATGAGCAAACATAACACGCAGTTTGGGGTATTTTTCAAACACGCCTCCAAAAATCATTGAGCAAATGGCACGCGAGGTTTCGGCCGGCATGCCCACCAGCCAGGGCAGCCAATAGCGTTGCATTTTTTTTTGCCCCATCATATTCCATGGATGCACGAGTATTGCCAGCCCCAGTTTCTCACAAGCCTGATAGACCGGCATAAATTTTTCTTCGTTCAGGTTTTCGTCATTGATATTGGATCCGATCTGAATACCAAGAACACCGATTTTTTTAAGCCGTTCTAATTCTTTCACGGCCAGCTCAGCCTCTTGCATTGGCACGGTGCCCAGCCCGATGTAGTTTTTAGGGTACTTGGCCACCAGCTTGGCAATATGGTCATTTAGAAATTGGGAAAGCGTCAGGCAATCTTGCGGCTTAGCCCAATAAGAAAACATAACAGGGATGGTGCAAACTACCTGTACCTGAGTGTTAAATTTTTCGTACTCTTTAATCCGCAGCTCGGCATTCCAGGCATTTTCCTTTATCTCTCGAAAAAACTGGTTGCCCCGCATCATCTTGGCGGCACCTTGGGTATGATGCTGCAGGTAGATAAAATCGCCATATCCAAACTTTTCAGTCCAGTTTGGCATTTTTTTAGGAATAATATGCGTGTGGCTGTCTATCTTCAGCATTTGCGGAATGAACAATTCCGAAATATCGGTAAAAATTTCACCTTACTGCAACCCCGGCAAAGAGCTGAGCGCGATTATCTTTTTTCGTCCAACTTTACCCGCTTGGGCACTTCATCTACAAAGTATAATTGATTGAACAACATTTTAAATGTGCCTTGTGCTTGCCCGCGAAATGTGATCTCGGGGCTGAACGAATATAATTTTCCTTTGCCCACCGAGGCCTCGAAAGCCACCACTCCTCCTTTTAGATAGTTAGCTCCCCAGGCCCAACCACTGCGCAGCGGGTTGGTGTTACCAAACCAAGCCAATGGTTTTATTTTCCCTTGAGCAATGGCTTCGGGAGCGAGGTTAAATACCGGACTGTTTTCAAAATACACATCGGTTTCGTTGGAAAGCCCCCAGGTAGCATTTTGAGTAGAATCTAACTTTACGCGCAGTAAACTTCCGGGTACATAATATTTATCGTTGGGAAGAGAGCGTTCGTTTCCCTGATACACTTCGGTGAGCGCATCGCTTACGGGTAGTTTCAGATGGTAAGCCAAGTTAGCGCTGGTGCCAATGGTTATAATTTTTCCGCCTGCTTCTAAAAATGTTTTCAACTGCGGAATGGATTTGTCGGCCGTAATATGTCCCAGATGGGTTCGGTATTCAGCTGGGACTTCTTCTTCCTTCGGGTCTTTGCGTGGAAAGCCCCACTCATCGGTGGTTTCTTTTCCTAGCTTGGGTATGGCTCGCGTTACAAATACAATGATATCGTATTTCTTTTTCAGGTCGCCTGCATCAATGTCTTTAGCATAAATAATGTCAGTATTAAAGTGATATTGCTCCATTAGCCAGCGCACCCAGCCTGCGGGCATAGAGCCACCATAGGTGTCCCACAAGGCAATTCGCGGGGCAGAAACCCGAGCCATGTGCGTGGTAGGTTTAGAAGTACCGGCTATGGTAAGCCCATAGTCGTGAGCCGCTTTTTGTAAAATGGTTTTTGATTGAGAGTTAGAAGGGATGTAAAAACTTCCGGCCGGACTATTTTCCTTGCCTAGTCCTTCGGGGAGACGATATACTTCAACGCCTTGTTTTAAAAGATCATTGACGGCCAGAAAGGCATTATTGGCTTTGGCATTGATGATGTAGCCTGTTGCGGAAGCCACAATATTTCCTGCCGGATTTTGCAGTTGTCCGTAAGGGATGGATTCAAACGGGCCATCAAAATTTTCAATGTAGCGATCAAACTTTACGCCCATTTGAAAGACGAGTGTCCAGCCGGCTGCATCGTAGGGCCGCACGGGGGGGCCACCCGGATATTGAAAATCGTTTGGGTGATCTTGCGGCTCAAACATATCGAGTAAGTGCGGGCGAAAGGCCTGATTGGTTTTTACGATGTAAGAACCGGCCGGGTATTTTTTCTTCCCCACAACAAAATCGGCCTTCGCTGTCTCGATGCGTATTCCGGTTTTGATTAGCGCGTTTACGAATTTTACAGCCGTAGGAAAATCGGGTTGGTTGGAGGGTATGATGTATCCGCGGGCATCGCGGTGTGCCGGGGTTTGGAAAATGCTGTCGTAATATTTTATGGGGATGCCCGGTGCGGTGTAGCCCAACATATCTTGTGCCGGTGCATCGGTTTTTTTAGGGCGGTTTTTAAAGGCCGTGGTAATGGCCTCTATCTTGCTGGGGTAGGGTGTCCAATAATCGGTGCTGCCTCGCTCGATAGAATTTTTGCCCATGCGGTAAATATTATAAAGCAATTGATCGCTGTGGCGGGCGGCATAATCCAGCACGGCATAATTTAGTGAAACAGAATAATCGATAGACTGCCGGAATCTCCATTTTTGAGGCGTTACCGGAAAGGGCGTGTTATTGTTGGGGATCAGCCGCGTGGGCACTACCGGAATTTCGCTTGGGGTTGGTCCGCCTACAATTTCAGTGAGCAAACCTATCATATTGTGAAAGTGTGTAGTCGTTCTTAATCCTCCGTTATACCAGGTAGAAAATACAGAGCCTCCCAAACGCGTGTAGCCGGGTTTACCTTCGGCATTTAGACGATTTACCATGGCTGCGCCTACGGCATCAATTCCGGTAATCATGAGCGGATCAAAAACATAATTAAACGGATCGCGGTAGGGAGGTCCGGCCAAGACAGACCCCGTAGGCCCTGCCTGGTGATGGTTATACATGATTTGTGGAATCCACTCTACAAACAACTGCCTTCCCATATTTTGGGTTTCCTTCATATTCATAATGAAAAAATCGCGGTTGTTGTCGTGGCCAATATATTTTTGATACAGGCGCGGAAGAAATTCCAGTTTTCTTTTTTCCGGATTGGCTTCTCGCATATACCAGTTCGATACCAACTCCTGCCCATCGGGATTGGCGTGGGTAAAGAGAATGATTACGTTATCTAATATCCGCGTGGTTTCGGCATCCGTACGGCTAACGAATTGGTAAAGTGTTTCAATCAGTTGATGGGTGCCTACTACTTCGGTGGCATGCAGCCCACCGTCAATCCAAACTATGGCCTTTCCTTCTTTGGCCATGGCTCGCGCCTGCTCTTCGGTAAGACCTTCTGCCCGCGCCAACTTTACTGAGATCTCCTTGTAACGGTCTAATTTTTTATGATTTTCTGGCGAGGTAACAATAAGTTGATATTGATGTCTTCCTTCTTCCGTGAGGCCGATGTCCACCAGTTTTACCCGATCCGAGGCTGCCAATTTTTTAAAGTACACTTCGGTTTGGGTGTAGGTGGCCAGCATGTAATCATCGCCAATATTGAAGCCAAAATGTTCTTTGGGGGTGGGGATGGGCTGTGCAATAGCTTTGGTGCAAAAGACTATCGCCACGATAAATAAAAACGAACGTTTCATACGGATGAGGTTTTATGGTAATAACCATTAATGCTCTATGTCTTAAAAGAAAAATTTGATAAGAGGGAAAAGAACGTTTTGAGCGTTTCTACAAACTATCTCAATGCAGATTTTAGCACGACCACCTCTTTCAGTTGACTGGCCGGCTTCTGTTGGTGCCGGGTGTCGTATCCTGCCCATTGGCTGTTAGCAATGTAGTAAAACATATTTCCAGTTATTACGCCCAAGGTTGGTTCGCCAAAGTCGGGATGCTTACGGTCTATAATTTTAAAATCGATAATTGTATTTTCTCCTTTCCCCAGTTCATATCGTACTGAACGGGCAGGTACTACTCCATTTTGAATGGCTACCAGCGAATGCCGATAAAAATAAATGCCATCGATGCCTTTCAGCGAAACGTCTTTGGCGGTGGTAATCAGGTTTAATTTTTTAGTGTGTAAATCCAATTTAAAAATTCCTTTTTCGTAATCGGCTATGAACAGAGATTTCTCATCGGACGAAAGAGTGATTCCTTGCACGCTTATAAATTCGCTGGAATAAAAAAATGGCTCTATCTGGTTAGTTTTTTCATTCACTATACTTAGTTCATTAGTTTCGCTGTCTGATAAATATACTTTTCCCTTCGAGCTGAGAATTAAGTCTCCATACACGCCTTTTTTGGGTGCGATAAATTGGTGCAAGAGGTGGCCGGTTGCCAAATCAAATTTAAAGACCAGTGGCTTGAGTGTAGAATCATAATTCATCATTTCCGGCAAGGGCGAAGAACAAACCCACAACAAGTTTCTTAGCGTATCTGCTTTCAGGCCCATTACGCTACCCATGCCTTGGTATGCCTGCGAACAAAAATCAGTAACAGATCCATTGGGTAAAACTTTTATAACTTTTCGCTGGTGGATGCTGCCAAGGAAAAAGACATGATGGGCGGCATCGTACGCTATCGGTTCGGGGTGGATACTGCGGTCTTTAAGTTTGAAAGCAATTTCCGAATTGATTACCGGAGTTTGTCCTTCTTTTTGAAGGGCTATTAAGCTGTTAAATTCTTTCGATTCTTTAATCAGTTTAAAATCAGCAATGCCTTCCAATCTAAAGTCTGCATTAATAAGAATAGCTTGCCGGAGAGAATGTATAGCCTCCTCTTTTTTGCCGGTAAGGGCCGCGGCTATACCAAGTTGGTATAAAATCCCTTCATGGTAGGGGTTGAGTATGTTGGCTTGTTTTATATGGGTGTAGAAACCAGTATAGTTTTTGTTTCGATAGGCAATCATGGCATCGCTGTAAAGCTGTTGCAGCTCTTGTGCCCGACACAGCGTAATGGTGGAGATCAGCAAAACAAGCCATCCGATTTTTTTCATGCTAAGATCGAGTGGGTTCAATTTATTTTTTAGAATTTAAAAAATACTGACAAGCCTTATTCATCACACAAGTATTACACTGCGGATTAGTCGGTCGGCATGTTTCTCTCCCTAAAAACGAAATGGCCATCCCGGCATCGCCCCAGTATTTTTGATCGAGCATATCCATCATTTGTTTTTCAAGCTTTTTCGGATCTGTTCCCTGAGCTATACCCAATCTGGGGGCTACACGTACCACATGCAGATCTACAATAATGCCCTCGGCCGGCAACCCCATTTCGCGCAAAATTACGTTGGCCGATTTACGCCCAATACCCGGTAAGGACGTGAGTGTTTCCAGTGTGGTGGGAATGTTTTTGTCTTCTTTAATTTCAGCGGCCATCGCCAGCAGCCATTTTATTTTGTTAGCAAAGTTGCGCACTTTGCTGAGATGGTGTTGCAGTGATTGAGCATCAGCTTTGGCCAGCGCTTTCATGTCGGGATAGTCGGCAAAAAAGGCCGGGGCCAGTTGGTTAATGTGCCGGTCGGAATCTTGTGCCGACAGCACAACCATAACCATCAGTTCGAAAAAATTATGATACTCCAGCGGGTGTTTTTTCCCTTTGTATTTTTTGATAAGAGGTAAAATCTCTTTTTTCCAGTCGGGGGCAGCCATAATAAATACTTGTAAGGTTATGCAATTGTAAATTTAATAATTCATTTGGTGGGGAGGAGAGAATGCTTTTTAAGTAGATGAATTTTTTTCCTAATATATATTTTCAGATACCCTGTAAGATTTGATAGAGAAATACATTTTATCCATATACTCTCAACAAATTGCCTTATTTTCGCATCCAAAATTAGAAACCATTATGAGCCACCGTCCGATTTCCACTTTCATTGAAAAGAACTACTTACACTTCAACGCAGCCGCGCTGGTAGATGCCGCCAAAGCTTATAAAAATCATATTGCCGATGGTAAAAAAATGTTGGTGTCGCTGGCGGGTGCCATGAGTACGGGCGAATTGGGCATCAGCTTTGCCGAAATGATTCGCCAAAATAAAGTACACATCATTTCTTGTACCGGTGCTAACCTGGAGGAAGATATTATGAATTTAGTGGCCCACTCGCACTACAAAAGAATTCCCAACTACCGAGATCTTACGCCTGAGCAGGAGTGGGATTTGTTAGGCAATCATTTGAATCGTGTTACCGATACTTGCATACCCGAAGAGGAAGCATTTCGCAGGTTACAGGCGCACTTATTTAAAGTATGGAAAGATGCCGAAGACAAAGGCGAACGATTGTTTCCACACGAATTTATGTTTCGCATGATTAATAGCGGTGTACTGAAACAATACTATGAAATAGACCCGAAGAACAGTTGGATGATAGCTGCGGCCGAACGTAACATGCCGATGGTAGTGCCCGGTTGGGAAGACTCCACCATGGGAAATATTTTTGCCAGCTATGTAGTAACGGGCGAACTGAAAGCGAGCACGATGAAAAGCGGCATTGAATACATGGTGTGGCTGGCCGATTGGTACACAAAAAACTCGGGCACAGATGGCATTGGCTTTTTCCAGATAGGAGGCGGAATTGCGGGCGATTTTCCTATCTGCGTGGTACCCATGCTGCATCAGGATTTGGAAAGGGACAACGTGCCTTTCTGGAGTTACTTTTGCCAGATTAGCGATAGCACCACCAGCTATGGTTCATACTCGGGGGCAGTACCCAACGAAAAAATTACCTGGGGCAAATTAAGTATCGATACGCCAAAATTTATAGTAGAGAGCGATGCCACGATCGTAGCACCTTTAATGTTTGCCTATATTTTAGATATGTAATCTGAATTGGCCTTTATTATTCTGAGCGGAACCGTTTCCTTTTTATTTGCTTCTCTGGGACAGAGATTAGTGAATGATAATTAAGGCTGGGCTATATGTTAAATTCAACCGGAAGCAGAATTACGATATTTTATTAACTTGTCGTTTGTAAAATTTTTGTGCATGGGTTTCCGGCTGATTGTGTGTGTGCTTTGGTTGTTGCCTCAATATATTTCTGCACAGACAAAAACGATCGATAGCTTAAAGGCTAAACTCTTTAGAAGTAAGGGGGAGGAAAAACTTATTTTATTCAATAAACTTGCCTATGAATTGATTGGCAGAGATGGTGAGGCGGCTGATCAATTTGCTGATAAGGCCATTCTTTTAGGTAAAAATACTAATAATGAAAAACTTACCGGCATAGCCTATTCACAAAAAGGGGTGAATGCTTATTTATCGGGCTATTATCAGAAATCTATTTTAAACCTGAAAAAAGGGTTGGTACTTTCTGTTAACGCAAAGGATTTAACCAATCAGGGCTATACGTTGCTGCAGTTGGGCAACTGTTATATGGATAAGGGCATCTTAGACTCATCCAAATTCTATTACAATAAAGCTTACTTAATTCTGAAAGACAGTGCGAACCCCTTAAATCTTTCCAAACTGTATCGAAACCTGAGTGTATTATACCGTTTGTCTGGGAATGTCAAGCTGCAAAAAAAATACATTGATCGAGCATTGAAAATCAATTATGCCTTACAAAATAAAGAGCGAATAGCAGATGTTTTAATTTTAAGGGCTGTACTATTAGCTCAACAACTAATGTATGATTCGGCTGAAATTGTTTTGACTATGGCTGAACGCAAAGCTATTGAGATAGAAAACAGCAAAAGCTGGATTTATACGATTCATTATAACCGGGTGCTCATTGCTATAGCGCAGGGTAAATACCAAGAAGCATTTCTTTATATCGATTCAGCCAGAAAATATCTGGACGAAAATAATATGCCTAAACTGAAGACGGTATTTCTAAAAAATGTTGGACGTGCCTTCAATATTCAAGGTGATTATGAACTTTCCATGCAAAACTTATACGAAGCATTAACTCTTGCTGAGCCTAAGAACTTTACAAATGATATTATTGAAATTTTATGCGAATTAAGTTGGGTAACGATACATGCAGGCGACCCCCAAAAGTCTTTGTTGTATGCCGAAAAAGCATTGAAACTGGCTACCCAAACCAACCACCCCATTTATCTTGTACAAGCACTTAATGTAAAAGGGGTAGCCTTGAAAGATATGAATCGGTTTGCCGAAGGAAAAAAAGTATTGTTGGCAAGTGCCGATACCTGTAGCAAATACCATGACAATATAGGTTTGGTAGAAGCCTATCTTAGTATAGGCGAGCTCTCCATGAAAGCCCAAAATTTTGAATCAGCAGTTCCCTATATTTCCAGAGCAATTAATATTTCTCAGGAAAGCATCTATAACCATGGTGAGTTATGGGGGCATCTTTTTATGGCCAGGGCAAGGATTGGGTTAAAACAGTTTTCAGCAGTATTTGAAGAACTGATGTTAGGCGAAAGAATAAGTCAATATTTGCCCGAAATAGAGGCAATTATTGAAGTTTATAATCTTAAAAAAGCATGGTATAAAACTCAGGGAAATTTTGAGCAATCCCTGCACTATGGCGAGATGGCTTGGCGCCTGGCAGATAGTATTCGTAGTTCTAAAGTAATTACGCGCTTTGCTAACCTGCAACGATTGGATGAAATTCAACAACGCGAAAAAAATATTCAGCTGTTAACCCAGCAAAATGAGTTGAGCGAAGCACAAGTTAAATTAAAAAATTCTAAACTTCAGATTCAGTACATCTTGGTAACCGTAGCTGTACTGGGCATTATCGGGTTACTTTTTGCCACGTTTCGTTTTCGGGGGTTTTATAAAAAGATTGTGGTGCTGAACAAGGGTATTCAGGAACGCAACGAAGAAATTATGGCACAGTCGGAAGAATTGATTTTAAGCAATCGCACCATACAGGAATTAAATCAGCATCTGGAAAAAAAGGTGGACGAAAATACTACGAGCTTAAAAAAAACAAACGAAGAACTGATCCGCTCGAACAACAACCTCCAACAATTTTCGTATGTGGTTTCGCACAACTTACGCGGCCCCATTGCCCGGTTGCTGGGCCTTACCGCCATATTAAAATCACTCCCACCCGGAGAGGAACAAAATAAATTTGTTGATCTTACGCACCGCTCCAGCACTGACCTCGACCAGATCGTAACTGACCTCAGCAAAATTATAAACCTAAAAGGAAGCATTAATTCATTTGAATCGGTAAACTTAAAAGCAGAGTTTGACATGGCGATGCAGCAAAATGCCATCCCCGAAGAATATAAAAATTGTGTATCAGCAGATTTTGTTGGCCTCACTTCCTTACACTCGGTAAAGGCATTTATTCAAAGTATTTTTTACAACTTGTTAAATAACGCCTACAAATACCGATCGCCCGATCGCCTGTTAAAAATTTCGGTATCAGTAAAAAAGGTAAATAGTCAGGCTGAAATCTCAGTAAGCGATAACGGATTAGGAATCGATTTAACCCGACATCGAGATGCTATGTTTAAACTTTTTAAGAGATTTCATCTAAATGCCGATGGCCGTGGGCTTGGCCTGTATCTGGTAAAAGAACAAGTAGAAGCCTTAGGTGGTACAATTGATGTACAGTCGCAACCCGATGTGGGCACTACTTTTTTCATCCGGCATCCGCTGTAAGAGAACCGGGGTCATGAAAAATAGAATAGTTAAAATTTGCCCTGTATTTTTTCCGTTTCATTTACTCAAATAAATTTAACTTGCGGTATTTTGGTACATAGGTAGAACCATCTACGATTATAGACTTTGCACTTTTTATGAATATAGATCTTGCGCTTCGCGCCTCAATTCAGGATTCGATCAAAACGCTGTTTCAAACGAATATAGAGCAACTTCAACTTCAACCTACCAACGCAGAGTTTGAAGGCTCACATACCCTGGTTTGTTTCCCGTTGGCAAAAATTTCAAAAAAAAACCCTGAGCAAACGGCCACAGCTATTGGAGAATATTTGGTTACCCACACCGAAATAGTTTCCCGTTATAACGTAGTAAAAGGTTTTTTAAATCTGGTGATTGCCGACCGGGTGTGGGCCGAAGTTTTTCAATTCATTTATTCAGATAAAAATTTTGGATTACTTCCTTCTAACGGTAAAGAGTGGATGGTAGAATATTCTTCGCCCAACACCAACAAACCGTTGCACCTGGGGCATTTAAGAAATAATTTTCTGGGCTACTCGGTAGCCGAAATATACAAAGCATTGGGCTACAGGGTGCACAAAGTTCAGATCATCAACGACCGGGGCATACACATTTGTAAAAGCATGGCTGCCTGGAAACTGTTTGGCCAAGGTGAAACACCTCAAAGCAGCGGGCTAAAAGGAGATAAGCTCGTAGGGAAATATTATGTAGAGTTCGATAAGCACTACAAAATACAGATAAAAGAGCTGATGGAAAAGGGTGCGACCGAAGCTGATGCGGAGAAGCAAGCCCCGATCATGAAGCAAGCCGTTGAGATGTTGCAAAAATGGGAAGCAAAAGACGAAGCAACGGTACAACTCTGGAAGATGATGAATGGCTGGGTGTACGAAGGCTTTAGCTTTACCTACAAAAGAATGGGCGTTGATTTTGAAAAATTATATTACGAATCAGATACCTATCTGTTAGGAAAAGACGAAGTATTGCGCGGGCTGGCGCAAGGTGTGTTTTATAAAAAAGAAGACGGATCGGTGTGGGTCGATTTATCTTCGGATGGGCTGGATCAGAAAGTGTTGCTGCGTGCCGATGGTACTTCCGTTTACATGACGCAAGACATTGGCACGGCTATCTTGCGCTTTCGGGATTTTCCAAAAATAGAAGGTCAAATATATACCGTAGGCAACGAACAGGAATATCATTTTAAAGTACTGTTTCTTATTTTAAAAAAACTGGGCTACTCGTGGGCCGAGAAATGCTATCATCTGTCGTATGGCATGGTTGATTTGCCTTCGGGTAAAATGAAATCGCGGGAAGGAACCGTGGTCGATGCGGATGATCTGATGCAAGAGATGGCCGAAGAGGCCGAAAAGCAAACCCGCGAGTTGGGTAAAATTGATGATCTTACAGAGGAGCAGATTAAATCACTTTCTGAAATCATTGGATTGGGCGCGCTTAAATTTTTCTTACTCAAAGTAGATCCGAAGAAGCGTATGCTGTTCGACCCGAATGAATCGATACAACTGCAAGGACATACCGGGCCTTTTATACAGTACACACACGCCCGTATTCGGGCCATCATTCGCAAGGCAGAAGCTATGGAGATAAAACCCAACAGAAATGAATTAACTCAAATAATTTCTCTAGAGCCGGCCGAACGTGAAGTAATTTTTATGGTTAACAACTACATCAATAAATTGAATGAAGCCGCCCGCGATTACTCGCCTGCTGTGGTTGCCAACTTTGCCTTTGATCTGGCGAAAGGATACAATCAATTTTATCAATCTATCCCGATTTTTAACGAAAGCGATCAGGCAAAACTGAAATTCAGGATTGCGTTTTCGGAAGTGGTGGCCGATGTGCTCAGGAAATCGATGAAGCTTTTAGGTATTGAAGTGCCAGAGAAAATGTAGAACCATATCTTCTCAATACTCAAGTATTCTCATTTTATTTTTTCTTTTCAATTTTGGCTTTTAATTTCTCACCTCCGCCAATTTCTACAACAGACGATCCATAGACTTTAATCGTTTGTTTTATAAAATCTTCCTCATTTGCTTTGTAAATATTATCTACATATTTCTGAGGGTTTCTGTCGATATACGGAAACCAGGTACTGTGTATCTGCACCATTAAACGATGCCCCTTTTTGATAGTGTGAAACAGATCTTGTAATGCAAAATTTACATCGGTAATTTGATTGGGAGTAAAAGGTTCCGGTTTCTCAAAACTGTTACGAAACCGTGCCCGGAATACTTCACTTCGTATTAATTGTTGGTATCCGCCCATTATAATATTGGGGGGATTGTGTTTCGTATCGTTGGGTGTATTATCCGGATAGACATCAATAATTTTTACTATAAAATCGGCATCATCAGAAGATAGGGAAACTTTTAACTTAGCGGCTATCTCACCGGCAAGCGTAATATCTTCCGTAAGCGGTTCAGTTTGAAAAGTGAGCACATCAGGTCTGCGCGAAGCCTCGCGCTGGTCATCACTCATAAACCTGCGCGGGGTAAATACCAAACCTTCAGTTTGCGAAGTATAAGGAACAGGTTTTAAAGGATCGCTTACATAATCAAAAACAGCTTCAGCCTGGGTCGGTGTGTTTATCGATAGTTCTCCATTTTTGGCAAAGTATAGTTTTACCGGGGGAATATCTTTGGGGGGCCACTCGGCAAACTGTTTCCATGTTTTTAGTCCACAATCATACATGTAAGCCTCCGGCAAGGCAGGCTGTGAGGATTCCTTTAAAAAGGAATTGAAAAACTTGCGTTCAATTTCTCTTTGATAGAATGTGGAAATACTATCTCCAAAATAAATATGATTTACTTGTTGAAATCCTGTTTCTCTTGCCCAATCGCCATGGCTCCAAGGCCCCATCACAATAGTATTGTAGGTAGCACTGCTGCCCTCAATTTTTTTGTAGATATTGAGTGGTCCGAATAAATCTTCGGCATCAAACCATCCGCCCACGGTCATCACCGCATGCTTAACATTGGTAAGGTGCGGAAGGATATTTCGCTTCTGCCAAAACTCATCATAGTTAGGATGATCGATGATTTGTTGCCAGAAAAAATTATCAAAATGATATTTTTCGGTGATGTTCTTGAGGGGCCCTAACCTGAGGTTGAAATCATACCCGTCTTTGGCCGGATTGGAGTAAAATCTTCCGATCTTATCCATATACCAATCTTTATCAGTTGGCTTTTCGTGCTGATAGCCAAACACGGCAAAAGCAGCTGTGTAGCTTTGCAGATAAGCTCCCTGATGATGAAAGTCGTCAAAGAAAAAATCACTGATAGGTGCCTGGGGAGAGGATGCTTTTAAGGCCGGGTGCGCATCGGGGATACCCGCAGCGGTATAATGCCCTGGATAGGAAATACCCCATTGGCCTACGCGCCCATTATTACCTTTTGTATTTTTTATTAACCAGTCAATCGTATCCCATGTGTCAGAAGATTCGTCAATGGCCGTTTTGTTTTTCAGATCATTGCCGGGAATATTGGGCCGCATATTGTCAAATATACCTTCGCTCATCCAGCGTCCGCGCACATCTTGGTACACAAAAATATATCCATCTTTCATCAAATATTTGGAAGGACCAAGATTTCTTCTGAATTTATTCGTACCGTATGGCGCTACACTATAGCAAGTACGCTGCATAAGTATCGGATATGTTTTTGATTTATCTTTGGGGGTGTATATAGAGGTAAAAAGCTTTATCCCGTCCCGCATGGGGATTGAAACTTCTATCTTGTCGTAATGGTTTTTAATATATACCGAATCGGGTATTTGAGATAATGCTGTTGAATAAAAGCCAATTAGCACTAGGATAAAAAGAAAAAACTTTTGCATGAAAATTATGGTTATACGGAAAGATAAGTAAAATGTACTTGAATCAGTATAAAAATTAATTGAATGGTAGCCCTTTGTTATAAGGAGCTATTTTATAGAATAAGCACACTGTGTAGATGAATTACTTACTGGAGGAACGTCATAGCAATCGGCTGATTTTTAGAAAAATCAAAACATCCGATTTTAATCAGTGGATAAATTTTTTTAGAGACCCGCGTACATCTGTACATTGGGTAGAGGCAAGAGAATCGCCCGAAGAGGAATGCAAGAAGTGGTATGAGAAACAATTTTGGCGTTATGAAAATGAGTTGGGAGGGATGAACGCGTTGATCGAAAAAACATCTGGCAAATTAGTAGGGCATAGCGGGTTGTTGGTACAAACCATAGATGGGGCAGAGGAATTAGAGATTGGTTATTCTCTGCTTCCTGAATTTTGGAACAAGGGCTTTGCTTTAGAAGCCGCCAAAAAATGTCGCGATGTAGCCTTTCAAAATGCCTGGGCGGTATCACAGATTTCGATCATCAGCGAAACCAACTTACCATCGCAAAAGGTGGCGGTTAAAAACGGAATGAAAAAAGATGTAAAAACTGTTTACAAAGAAAATAAAGTTGACATCTTTCGTATTACGCGGGAAGACTGGCTGTCCATTCAGCAAAATATATTTTGAATTACCTGAACAATATTGTTGCTTTATTGTTTCAACTAAAAACAAACTGCCATGAAAACGCTCGCATTAATTTTACTAACTGGTATGGCCACATCTTTATACGATTTTAAAATGAATTCACTCGATGGAAAGAGCATTGATTTCTCTCAATACAAGGGCAAGACTTTGCTGATTGTAAATACAGCCTCGAAGTGTGGTTATACACCCCAATATTCCGAATTACAGAAACTGCACGAATTGTATGGAAATAAGGTAACCATCCTGGGTTTTCCGGCCAATAATTTTGGCGCACAGGAGCCAGGCACCAATGCTGAGATTGGCGAGTTCTGCCAAAAGAACTACGGAGTTACTTTTCAAATGTTTGAAAAAATATCAGTGAAAGGAACTGACCAAAGCGAATTATATAAATGGCTGAAAGAAAAAACAGGACATGAGCCTACCTGGAATTTCTGCAAGTATATAGTAAAACCCGATGGCACCGTAAAATTCTTTGCTTCTAAAGTAAAGCCGATGGACAAAGAAATACTGGATGAATTATAAGCAGGTCATTATAATCAGCTTTAGCATAATCGCTACAATGGGTTTGTTGTCTTATCTTCTCGACTGGTTTTCACCGGACGATATTACGTTGTTGCCGCACTCTATTTATGATTTTAAAATGAAAGCCATAGACGGCAAAGAAATTGATTTTTCGCAATACAAAGGCCATGCCTTACTTATTGTAAACACCGCTTCGAAGTGCGGAAAAACACCTCAGTATGCCGGCCTCGAAAAATTGCACGAACAATATGGAGATAAGATTATCATACTTGGTTTTCCCGCCAATAATTTTTTGTGGCAAGAGCCCGGAAGCAACGAAGAGATTGTTGACTTTTGTAAGCAAAACTATGGGGTAAAATTTCAAATGTTTGAAAAGATATCTGTTCGAGGCAGCGATGCAAACCCGTTATATCGTTGGCTAAAAGCAAAAACAGGCCATCGGCCGGATTGGAACTTTGCCAAGTATTGGGTTAGTGCAGATGGAGACAAAGTAGTTTTTTTTAACTCATCAATGCAACCCGATCACCAACAGATCATATCCCAAATTTTGAATTAGCCATGAACATGAAAGTTTGGATTTCTGCCTTTCGGTTGCGCACATTGCCATTGTCGCTTGCCTGCATCGGGATGGGTACTTTTTTAGCGGCTGCTCAAAACCGGTTTAACGGTACGTTGTTTTTACTTTGTTGCAGCACCACAGTATTTTTGCAAGTGCTCTCCAACCTGGCCAACGATTATGGCGATTCGGTACACGGAGCAGACCATGCAGCACGCAAAGGGCCGTTGCGTGCCGTGCAGTCGGGAACGATTTCGCCCAACCAAATGCGCACGGCTATTTTGGTTTTTGTTGGCCTTTGTCTAATCAGTGGAATTTCACTTTTATATTTTTCATTTGGCTGGCACTTTCGGTCATTTTTATTTTTTATGGTACTGGGGTTGCTTTCTATTGTGGCAGCCGTTGCCTATACAGTAGGGAAAAAACCGTATGGATATGTGGGCTTGGGCGATATAGCCGTATTCATTTTTTTTGGTTTGGTGGGAGTTATCGGTTCGCAGTATTTGTTTACTCAATCCTTTTTATGGCCTCAGTTGTTGCCGGCCTTTTCCTGCGGATTATTCTCTATGGCTGTACTTAATATTAATAACATCCGCGATATAGAATCAGACCGAAGTGCGGGTAAGTACTCCATTCCGGTGCGGATCGGAAGAAAGAACGCCATTCGCTACCATTGGTTTTTACTGATAACCGGTTTTGTCTGCACGCTATTATTTGTGCTGCTGGACTTCCAATCACTCCGGCAGTTGCTGTTTCTTTTAACGGCTCCATTACTTTTTATAAATGGACAAAAAGTAGCTGCTTTGCCTTCTGAGAAATTAGACCCCATGCTAAAGCAAATGGCATTATCTACGTTGTTGTTTGTTATTCTTTTTGGGCTGGGTAATATGCAGTAATAGTACTGTAAAAATCATATAGAGATGTGACAAAAATCACAATTGATTTTATTGTGATTTTGCCTATCTTCGATCCACAAAAATTATTTACATACGAATCGTAAAAACTCTAAAATTATAAACACATGAAAAAAATTCTGGTACCGGTAGATTTTTCAAAAACGTCTAACACAGCCTTTGATGTGGCTTTTGATGTGGCTAAAAAAAACGGAGCTGATCTGATTGCGCTTCATGTGGTGGAAGAAATCAAAAATGAGTCGTACCGCATTACCGGAGAATGGCAAAAGGAAGATTGGGAGGATAAGATTTTTACTTTCGAATTATTAAAAAAATCGAAGGCTCAATTAGAAAAATTAGTAAAAGACCCCAAATACTCAGCCCTTAAAGTGTATGGCGAATTACGGGTGGGTAATCCGTACCATGGTATTACTACCATTGTAGCCGAACAAAAAGTAGATCTGATTGTGATGGGTACGAAAGGACATACCAAGTTGGAAGACATGGTGATCGGCACTAATACAGAGAAAGTGGTTCGCCACTCTCGTTGCCCGGTTTTAACCGTGCAAGGAAAACCCGCCACTACGGATTTTAAAAATATTGTTTATGCTACCGGTATGAGTCAGGAAGAAGAAGTTTTTTCAAGAATGATTAAACGCACCCAGCAGATATACGACTCCACCATTCACCTGGTGCGCATCAATACCCCGGCCGATTTTCAACGCGACCGTATTGTGAAAGACGCTTTACTGAAATTTGCTAAAAAACTGGCATTAAAAAACTATACCATTAATGTGTATAATGATATTTCAGAGGAAGATGGTATCGTCTATTTTGCCGACAGCATTAAAGCCGATTTGATTGGGTTGGCTACACACGGCCGCACCGGTTTTGCCCACGTGCTGGCTGGAAGCATTGCCGAAGATGTGGTGGGGCGCTCGGCTAAGTGCCCGGTGCTTACCTTTGTTGTTAAACGCAAATAAATAAAATACTCTCTTTATAGTAAGCCCCGCAGCCCGGGGCTTTATTTTTTTAACTTTACTGAGCAACCCGCATGAAAAATTATTACTTCGTGTTAGGAATCAGTATGTACGCTACCGAGGCGGAGATTAAACGTGCGTATCGTAAACTAGCGTTACAATTCCACCCGGATAAGAATGCCTCCCGGCAAGCGGAAACAATCATTAAAGAAATTAATGAAGCCTATGAAGTGTTGGGCGACCCACAACGCAAGGCAGAATATGATCAGTTGCTGAAAGGAACAGCGGTTGAAGGAAAGCCACCCTCGGTTCATCGCGACCCACGCTACCATCCTCGTACTCACCCAAGAGGTCCGCGAAGGCCTACCCACCGGGAAGAAATTTTAGCTATGATGGCGGCTCATCTGCGTTATGCCATTTTTGTTTCCCGGCTCACATTATTGTTTTCCATTGTTTTGATAGCCGATTATTCACTTCCACAAACCCAAACAACCGAGCAAATTCGCTCGCACTATGTAGATGGACGCTCTTCATTAAAATTAATATTGAGCAATGGCCGTTCGGTTACGGTAAACCGGTTGGCAGCTCGCAAAATAAATCGCGAGGCATCATTGATCATCTATCGTTCTGCACTGTTTTCTGTACCGATGAGTTTGGAAGAAGAACATACGCACGATCGAATTCCAATTGAAGTTTCGATTTACGGAAACTTTATTTTTTGGCCTATATTATTATTAGCCACTTCGTTGATGGGCACTTTTTATTGGAGAGGAGTGGAGTTCAGATTTAATGTGGCTATTATTAATGCCATTTTGCTTATCTTAACCATCGTGTTTTTGCAGGTTCATAAATTTTAAAAATAAAAATGGCCAAAAAGAACGAATGGAAAAACCGGGAAGGCGTTGTGTATTCTACCAACCAAAATTTTCAGTATGAATTTTCCGGTGAGAGTGAAGCAGAAACGCTTTTACCGACTCAGCAATACATAAAAGTAATTCTTGATAAAAGCGGTAGAGCCGGAAAACAAGTAACCATTGTTACAGGCTTCGTAGGGAAAAATGAAGATTTAGAACGGCTGGCGAAATTGCTGAAGACCCAATGTGGGGTAGGAGGTTCTTCTAAAAACGGAGAAATTATTTTGCAGGGCGACCTGCGCGACAAAGTAGTGCAAACACTTGTTAAAGAAGGGTATAAGGCCAAACGAGTAGGGTAGGCATACGAAGTTAGTTTTTGTGTCTAAACTGTGTCTAAACGTTATAGCGACAAAAAAGATAAATACAAAGCCCCAGAGTAAGAACCCCGGGGCTGCTCTCTTTTTGCAAGCAGAGAGTGTATTGTTAATTACTTCTCTATTTCTTCATACCCTACCCGAAGAATAACGTAGCCTATGCTTTCCATAACAACAATAGCCAGTATTAACCCAAGTAATGTGCCTACGAAAAATCTGCCTGGTGGGTAGCCGTTTTATAAAGCCAAATACCGGTTGCGATGACTCCGGCAATGGCTAGCACAATGCGCCACTTATGCCATAGTAAATTGCGACTCCACCATTTATTTTAGAAGGCTTCACCTTTTATTTGTTAATACCTGTAGTAGTCGGGCTTAAATGGTCCTTTTACTTCTACACCAATATATTTGGCTTGGTCGGCCGTGAGGGTATCCAACTCCACACCAATTTTTTTCAAATGCAGTTGAGCTACTTTTTCATCCAGATGCTTGGGTAGCATATACACCTTGTTTTCGTACTTGCCAGCATTAGTCCAAAGTTCTAACTGGGCAATGGTTTGGTTAGAGAATGAATTCGACATAACAAACGAAGGGTGGCCGGTGGCACAACCTAAGTTAACTAACCGGCCTTCGGCCAGCAAAATTACCTGATTTCCATTCTTTAAAGTATAGATATCCACTTGTGGTTTAATGGTGTCTTTGGCAGCATTTTTATTCAGCCATGCTACATCAATTTCGTTATCGAAGTGACCAATGTTACAAACAATGGCTTTGTCTTTCATTGTTTCGAAGTGGCGCCCCAACACAATACCAAAGTTTCCGGTAGCGGTAACTACAATGTCGGCACCTTTTACGGCTTCGTCCATTTTCTTTACGGCAAATCCGTCCATGGCTGCTTGCAGGGCACAGATCGGATCAATTTCGGTAACGATTACACGGGCTCCGGCTCCGCGCAAAGAGGCGGCCGATCCTTTGCCCACATCGCCATAGCCCGCCACTACGGCTACTTTTCCGGCCATCATTACATCGGTAGCCCTACGGATAGCATCTACCAGCGATTCTTTGCAGCCGTATTTATTATCAAATTTAGATTTAGTTACCGAGTCGTTAATGTTAATAGCCGGCAGGGGAAGTTTGCCGTTGTGCATACGCTCCATCAGACGATGAACCCCCGTGGTGGTTTCTTCTGAAATTCCTTTGATGCCTGAAACCAACTCAGGATAACGATCTAACACCATATTGGTTAAGTCTCCTCCATCATCTAAAATCATATTCAGGGGTTGGCCTCCGGCAAAGGCATGAAGGGTTTGTTCAATGCACCAATCAAATTCTTTTTCGTTCATCCCTTTCCAGGCATATACCGGAATGCCGGCTGCGGCTATGGCAGCGGCTGCGTGATCTTGTGTAGAAAAGATATTGCACGAACTCCAACTTACCTCAGCGCCCAGTTCTTTCAGAGTTTCAATCAGCACGGCTGTTTGTATCGTCATGTGCAGGCATCCGGCAATGCGGGCTCCTTTCAGAGGCTTTTTGGCTCCATATTCTTCGCGGATAGCCATTAATCCGGGCATTTCGGCTTCAGCCAGTTTAATTTCTTTACGGCCCCATTCGGCCAACGACAGGTCTTTTACTTTGTAGGCGATTTTTTCAGCTACCATATTATTTCTGTTTTTTTCTTATTAGGCAGCAAAGATAAGCGAAAGGTTTGAGATGACCGTAGCCGGCAGACAGAGACGAATAACGATGACTTAATGCCTATTTTCATTCATAAACGTGGCAATTAACCGATGAAAATGGTGAGTGCCTTGTTCTCTGGTAACCGAATATCGCCCGTGGTGGTAAAACCGGGAGCGAATTCCTTTTTGTACATTTTGAACAATGTCTTCGTCTTCCATCTCTACCCGGTGCAAGTCGGCCCCGGCTCCTTGCCGCAGTTTGCTCTCATCGCACACGTACGATAAAAATGAAACTTTAGTACGGTTGAGGCTGACCGGCTGAACAATGTTTATAGATAAGCCCCACGGATAGAAATTAAACATCAGGTTGGGGAACACCCAAAAATAATAGCCAGCAATTTTCTTTCCGTAATCGGGCGAAGTGGGGGGGAGATCAAATACCAATTCGCCTTCTTTGGCGATGCCCAGTTGTAAATTGGAATACTTGAAAAGTTCTACGGAATAGTTTCCATAATCAATGACCGAATTTAACCCGGCATGCACAAACGGAATGTGAAACCCCTCAAGGTAGTTTTCGCAATACAATGCCCAGTGTGCCTCAAGATGGTATTCGTTAGATAACTCAGGATGATACACAAAATCGTGCAGCGGCAGCCAGGCCATACGGTCTATCATCGGTTTAAAAAAATCGGCAGCCTGGTAGGAAGAAGTAAGAGAAGTAAATAGCCACTTACCCCAATTAAATAGCGGGAGTGGATGCAGATTATCGGATGGGGAAGGAAAATTTTTTACTTCTTTAAACTCCGGCATAGATAAGAAGGTGCCATCCAGGTGAAACCTGCGGCCATGGTATTGGCAACGGATGTCGTTAACCTTGCAGGGCTGTTCTACCAATAGATTTCCACGATGGGTACACACATTGGAGAGGCAATGCAATTTTTCGTTTTTATCTTTTGAAAGTATTAGTGGTTCTTCCAGATACCCGTCTAAAAGTTTGACAGGCGTAACCCATCCTTTTTCTTTTACCTGATCGGTATCTCCGATAAAGTGCCAGCACGTAGAAAACATTTTTTCTTTAGCTTGTTGAAAAAAATCTTCTCTCAGGTAAAAGGAAGTGTCTAAGGTGCAGGCCTGCGAAATATCGGAGTTAACAAAAAAATCCATGATCTATATGTTTTAGAATGTCAATTTACTCATTCTAACTACATGGAGACAGGACACTACCGTTGAATAGTTTCTTTTTCGCCCAGATGCCGGGGAGGGGTATTCAAAATATATAAATCAAGAACGGCTTTGGCACGGGCAAAATATTCACGCACAGATACACTAACCGGAGTTTGGTTTTCGGGGTCTTGTGTTACCAATGCCACGGCATCTATATTATAAAACCGGCTGATGAACAAAGCCCGGTAGCTGTGGAAGGGCTGTGTGATAATAGTAATTTTATCTTGCCCAAAAATTTCTTTGCTCCGCACAATGGAATCTAATGTGCGAAGGCCGGCCAGATCGAGTGTAATGGCGCTGTCGGGTACGTTCATTTTGATAAGCGCTTTTTTCATTTCCATGGGTTCGTTGTAATACCGGGTGCGGTTATCGCCACTCAGAATAAAGTGCGAAACCTTTCCCTCGTGGTATAGCTGAGCAGCCACTTTGATACGGTTTTCAAAGAATGGATTGGCAGATCCATTTTTTAATTTGCTGCTGGTGCCGAGAACCAGCGCCACTTGCCGGCCCCGAAAATTATGCAAGTCGGTAAACACGTTGGCTTCCGTACTTTTTACCACCCACCAGTTAGCCATTGCCACCAGCAACAGTATGCTCAGGCAAAAAATAATTAATAGACGTGCCAGTTTGGGCCACCAACGCATAGATATTTTCAATTAAAGCCAAGACAAAATTACAGATTCGAACGTAAAAATTCTTGTTCGATCAGGTCAGACCTGCGTACAACTTTCCGATACCATTGAAGTTTGATCATTTCTTTTTCAGCAGATGATAGGTTCCATGGGTAAGTGGAGTCTCTGATTTTGGTAAGCAAGGTATGAAGGCAAATGGCGGCACTGACAGAAATATTAAAACTTTCGGTAAACCCATACATGGGGATGAGCACCTTTTCATCGGCCAGCCGAAGAGCGGTAGCTGAGGCTCCTTTTAATTCGTTGCCCATAACCAGCGCCAGCTTTTGATCAGCCCCTACAAGATGAATGGGCACGCCACCGGGCGAAGGATCGGTTACCAAAATCTTATACCCCTGCTCGCGCAGTTTCCGAAAACAGATTTCGGTATTGTTGAAGCCCTTCAGTTTATATCGGTGAAGATCAATCCATTTATGAGAGCCCTTCAATACTTTTTTGTTGGTGCCGTACCGGTTTTCACTTTCAATTATGTGCACATCTTGCAGACCTAAACATTCGGCCGTACGCACGGTAGCGCTGGCATTTTGCGATTGAAAAATATCTTCCAGCACCAACGTAACATAGCGTGTTCGGTAATTAAGCACACGTTCTATAAAAATTTTCTTGTGGTCGGTAATGTATTGGCCAAGGTGGCCGATCAGGCGTTCTTCTAGGGTAGGGATGCTCAACTGACAATCGTTTGGTAAAGATAAAAACTTTGTTTCAAACGTTGCCATGAGATTTTTTAATCCAGGCTTCGCTTATGTTTGAAAAGACCACTAATTTCGGAACTTACTTTCATTTATGCTTACTAAATATAAAGAGCTTACGGGTACCAGGTTTCATATTTACAACAGCCTGTTTTTAAACCTGCCGTTTCAGAATATTTTACGTACCGGCACACTTTTACCTTTGCTGCAACAGGAATGTGCGGTTGAATTTGAACGTGGTACATCGGCTAATGATATTATTGAAAAATTTTTCAACGATTACGCACCTGCGCTTACTCCTTACGAGCGTTTTGATACGCTGTTCAGTTTTATTCAATATGTAGAAAGACAAATTGCGCTTTTTGATTCGGTAGAAGATTCTGCCTTTGAACAGGTAAATGACTTGAAGGGTAAGGGCACGGTGTCGGCATTATTGCTCCGGGCAAAGTATGAAGACAAAGTAGAAGAACTGAAATTGCGCCTGCAAGATTTTAGCTTACGCTTAGTGCTGACGGCTCATCCTACCCAGTTTTACCCGGGTCACGTGTTGGGCATCCTCACCGATCTGGAAACGGCTATTCGCGAAAACAATTTAAAATCAATTAACCTGCTGCTGAGCCAGCTTGGAAAAACCGCCTTTATCAATCAGGAGAAACCCACTCCTTATGATGAAGCCGTGAGCCTTTGCTGGTTTCTGGAAAATGTTTTTTATGTCTCAATTCCAGAGGTGGTGCAATCGCTAACAGAGGGCTTACAACTCGATGTTTCCGAGTGGATGAACGAACGACTGGCCGTAGTCGGTTTTTGGCCGGGGGGTGACCGGGATGGCAACCCGTTTGTTACCACCGAAATCACTTTTCGCGTAGCCGCCCGCCTGCGCGAATCGGTACTGAAATGCTATTACCGCGACCTCCGCCAGTTGCGCAGAAGGCTTACCTTCCGTGGGGTAAATAAGATTATTACCGAAGTGGAGGCCAACCTGTTTGCCATGGTGTTCTCCAACGAAAAAAAATACTTACGACCGGAAGAAATTTTACAAGATCTGAAGAAAGCCAGAACCTTGCTGGTGAGCGAGCACAACGGATTGTTTTTAGATTTGCTCGATTCCTTCATTTTAAAACTCCATTTGTTTGGATTTCATTTTGCCAGCCTGGACATACGCCAGGACAGCCGCAAACATGATGCTGCATGGGCTACCATTATTAATACTTTGCACCTGGCCGGTGCGGCTGTATCGGCTGAAACGTATGGACAATTTACCGAATCTGAAAAAATTGATTATCTGCTCAACCTGAAGGTAGATTTATCGAATCGAACGATGAAGGATGAACTGGCCGATGAAACCATTCAAAGTATTTTGGCCATCCGGCAAATTCAACATGACAACGGAAAGCGGGCGGCTCATCGGTATGTTATCAGCAACTGCCAGAGCGTACTGCACATCATCGAGGTTTTTGTTTTGTCGCGCCTGCTCATCGGGCAAGATCATTTAGAGTTAGACATCATTCCGTTGTTTGAAACCATTGACGATCTGGCACATGCCAACGGCATTATGAATCAATTGTATTCCATTCCTGCTTACCGCGAGCATCTTACAAGCCGAAATAATCATCAAACCATTATGCTTGGCTTTTCGGACGGTACCAAAGACGGTGGTTACCTGCGGGCCAATTGGTCTATTTTCAGAGCGAAAGAAAGTCTAACCAATATATCGCGGCAGCATGGATTAAAAGCTTTGTTTTTTGATGGCCGCGGAGGACCGCCTGCACGCGGGGGTGGCAATACCCACGACTTCTATGCTTCGCTGGGAGATACCATCGAACACCAGGAAGTGCAAATTACCATTCAGGGGCAAACGATCAGTTCTAATTTTGGAAGGCCGGCTTCCTCTCAATACAATCTCGAGCAATTGCTTTCTTCCGGCATTGAGGGGACGGTTTTTTTTAGAACTGAAGACAAGCTAACGCATGAAAATAAAATTTTATTGGATAACCTGGCTGAGGAGTCGTATCGGTGTTATCTCGAACTGAAAAACGATGCGAAGTTTGTTCCGTATCTGGAAAAAATTACACCCCTTCCTTTTTTTGGAGATACCAACATTGGCTCCCGCCCGGTAAAACGAAATGCCGGTGAAGGATTAAAATTTTCTGACTTGCGAGCCATTCCGTTTGTGGCTTCATGGGCCATGGTAAAACAAAATATTCCCGGGTTTTATGGAGTAGGTACGGCATTACAAAAACTCTGCCGCCAGGGACATGAAGGCGATTTGAAAAAATTATACCAGCATTCGCTGTTCTTCCGCACCTTGCTCGACAACAGTATGATGTCGCTGGCTAAAACATCGTATCAGGTTACTACCCACCTTTCGAACGATCCTGAGTTTGGCGATTTTTGGAAAAAAATGAACAACGAATTTATTCTCTCCAAAGAAATGCTTTTAAAAATAGCTGGGATGGCAGAACTGATGGATAACAACCCTAACATTAAAGAGTCGGTTCGGCTGCGCGAGCAAATTGTGTTGCCGCTTATTGCCATTCAGCAATATGCGCTGATCCATTTGCGCCACCTTACCAAAGAAAATAAACCCTACGAAGCGCGTTTCAGAAAACTGGTGATCCGCTGTATGTTTGGCATCATTAACGCAGCCCGTAACTCAGCATAGTATGGAAATTGATTTAATCCAATTTGAAAAAAAATCAAAAAATAAATCTTCTGAAAATAAAAAATATCTTCAGCAGCTAAAGCGCACCGATTGGAAGAAAGTAGATGACCGGTTTCATCAGTTACACGAAGAAGTATTTGCCGAAACCGATTGCCTGGCATGTGCCAATTGTTGTAAAACTACCAGCCCTATTTTTTATCAGACCGATATTGAACGGGCGGCCAAAGCCTTGCGTATAAAACCCGGTGAGTTGGTGGAGCAGTATTTGAAAATTGACTCCGACCGGGATTATGTATTGAAGAAATCGCCTTGTGCTTTTTTGGAGGCAGACAATCGCTGCATAATCTACGAGGCTCGCCCGAAAGCCTGCCGCGAATACCCGCACACAAACCGAAAAAAAATGACCCAAATTCTCGACTTAACATACCAAAATACCTTGGTGTGCCCGGCCGTGCTGGAGATGGTGGAGCGGATGAAGGCAAGAAGTTAATTTTTTACCAGCACCTGTAGTGCCGCACGCGAAGATTGCTCTAAGATGACTCCCTTCAGTGCCCGGTACTCGTTAAAAGTTTTTGAGTTATAATTTTTAACGGTAATCAAGAGTAATCCGGTGTTATAGAATACTTCAAATTTTTTACTGAGCAGGTCAATGAGTTTAAAGACTTTGTGCTCACGGTAATCTACACAAAACGAAAATGAAATGGCCGAGTTTTGCATCACGTTTACGTGCATGCCACTTTGATGAATAGCCTGAAAGATGAACCCCAGATGGTCTTCGTTGATGTATGTATAGTCGGTTACCTTACATGAGATGAGACACTGGTCTTCCTTGTGCACGATCAGGGGCGGCAGGTTAGGAATATGGCAATCGTGAATTTTTGTTCCGGGCAAATCAGGATTGATAAAACTTTTGGCCAGCAGCGGAATGTTTCGCATGGCTAAAGGCTTCACGGTTTTAGGATGAATGACAGAAGCACCATAGTAAGTCATCTCGGCTGTTTCCTTGTAGGGCAGTTCTTCAAAAACAACGGCATCGGGTATGCGCTTGGGGTCGGCACTCATTACCCCGGGCACATCTTTCCAGATGGTAACCGATTCGGCCGGGAGGCAATACCCCAAAATAGCGGCACTGTAATCCGATCCTTCGCGCCCTAATGAAACGGTTTCTTTCTTTTCGTTGTAGCCGATGAATCCTTGTGTAATAACGTGCTTCTTTAAATGTGGATATACCTCTTTAATTTTTTTTTCGGTTTCGCCCCACTGCACTTGCCCTTCGCGAAAAGTACTGTCGGTAAGGATCAGGTTGCGGGCATCTACCCATTCGGCATCCAGCCCTTCTTGGCGAAGGAAATGACACACCAACGTAGAAGAAATAATTTCTCCGTAACCAATTACCTGATCATAAACAAAATCGTAATCGCCCACCCGTATTACATTCGCTTTCAGTTCATCGAAAAGTGAATGAATGGTTAAGTTAATCTTCTCCGGTTCTTTGAAGAGATGTTGTGCAATAGCAAGGTGGTATTCTTTGAGTTGGTTTATTTCCGAATTAAAATCTTTTCCCGTTTGCCCCAGGGCAATAATTTTTTCTAACGCATCGGTAGTACTGCCCATGGCCGAAAGCACCACCCACAAATTTTCTTTTGTATTCGACAATATAATCGAGGCAACATTCCGTATCGCTTCTTCATTCTTTAAGGAAGCCCCGCCAAACTTAAAAACCTTCATATTTATTGTATTCAATCGGTTGCATAATATCTTTGCAGCACAAAGTAAGCACTTATTTATGGAGACTTCACGCATTGCGTTGCCGATCGGCACCACGTTAGACCGGTTTATAAAGAATAATCAGGAACAGTTTCAATATGCCAGCGGAGAGCTTTCGCAATTGCTACGCGATATAGCGCTGGCCTCGAAGGTAGTGAACCGCGAAATTAATAAAGCCGGTTTGATTGATATTGTTGGGGCTATGGGCTCGCAAAATACCGGTGGCGAGCAGCAACAGAAATTAGATGTGCTGGCCAATATTCGGTTTACGCGGGCACTCACCAAAGGAGGGGAGGCATGCGCCCTTATTTCGGAAGAAACCGAATCGTATGTGGACTTGAATAATCACGGTAAATATGTGATTGCCATAGACCCGCTGGATGGTTCATCGAATATTGATGTTAATGTTTCGATCGGTACTATTTTTTCTATTTACCGCAGAAAATCGCAGGTGGGGCAACCCATCAGCGACCGCGATATTTTACAACGGGGCGAGGAGCAGGTGGCTGCTGGTTACATCTTGTATGGCTCCTCCACCATGTTAGTATATACCACGGGCCACGGGGTAAATGGGTTTACGTACGAGCCTTCGCTGGGCGAATACTTTCTTTCGCACCCCGATATGATGATGCCTGAAGACGGAAAAATTTATTCTATTAATGAAGGTCCGGCTCATTCGTTTTCTGAAGCTGTAAAAAATTATTTAAAATATTGCAAAGACAATAATTATACCGCCCGCTACATTGGTTCGCTCGTGGCCGATTTTCACCGAAACCTTCTGAAGGGGGGAATTTACATTTACCCGGCCACCGCTAAAGATGTAAACGGCAAACTTCGATTAATGTACGAATGTAATGCTCTGGCATTTATAGCCGAACAGGCTGGCGGATCGGGCACCGATGGCAAAGAAAGAATACTTACGCTGAAGCCCGAAAGCCTGCACCAGCGCACGCCCTTTTATGTAGGCTCGAAAAAGATGGTGGAGCAAGCAATGAAATAGGAAGCAGAATGAAAAGAACAGAAACCCTCTTCTCAGCAACTAAAAAAACCCTTTTGCCTACGGAGTAAACTTATAAGAATAGGCTTTTCTTCTCGATACGCTACATTGAGAAACCCTTTGGATCCAACTGAAAAAGGAATACCCATGTTAATTTGTTGGTTAGGCTGGCTGCGAATGATTCGTATGCTTCCTTAAACTCTTTCTACCTTCACGGGTCTAATCTCAAATTTAATTTATGATCTCCCGCAGAGCATTTTTAAAAGCTGGTAGCCTGACCATGTTTGGTATTGGCGTGGGGGGCTTGCCTCAATTTGTGGCACGTGCTGCTTCGTTTCATAAACAAACGAGGCTTTACAAAAAAAATAAAATTCTGGTTTGCATTTTTCAACGGGGAGCTATGGATGGTCTCATGGCGGTTACACCTTTTACTGACCCGTACCTAAAAACGGCCCGCCCTAATTTATTTATGAATGCCGACAGCCAAGGTGCGTTGGTAGATTTGGATGGTAAATTCGGATTGCATCCATCTTTTAAAAATTTTATTCCCTTATTTCAATCCAAGCAGCTAGCCATTGTGCATGGCATGGGCTCGCCCAACACGACACGCAGCCACTTTGATGCTCAAGATTATATGGAGAGTGGCACCCCTTTCAACAAAGGTACTAACAGCGGCTGGCTCAACCGGGCTGTGGGGCTGATGGGGCACGATGGCAGTCCCTTTCGCGCGGTAAGCCTTACCAGTAGTTTGCCCCGGTCGTTGTATGGCGACAACCCATCTATTGCCATTAGTAACCTGGCTGATTTTGGCTTACAGTTGAGAGGGGCCAAAACTGGCAACCTGATGGCGCAAACATTTGAAGAATTATACGACCAAACCAGCGATGACTTGCTGAAAGAAACAGGTAAAGAAAGTTTTGAGGCCATGAAACTTCTGCAGAAATCAGATATAAAAAATTATAAACCAGCCAATAACGCAAACTACCCGGCCTCTCCATTAGGCAGGGCACTGAAGCAAATAGCCCAGTTAATTAAAATGGAGGTAGGCCTGGAAGTGGCCTTTGCTGAAAGCGGAGGATGGGATACCCATTTTAATCAGGGTACCGACAAAGGAATTTTCGGTCGCAATGCCGAAGACCTTTGCCATAGTATAACCGCCTTTTGGAATGACCTAGGATCGTGGCAAGATGACGTGACGCTGATGACGATGACCGAATTTGGCCGAACCGTAAAACAAAATGGCACCGGTGGTACCGACCATGGACGTGCAAGTTGTATGTTTATACTTGGCCATGATGTAAACGGTGGAAAAGTGCATGGTACGGTACAACCTTTGGCAGTAGAAAACCTGGCTGATGGTCGCGACCTGCAAGTAACTACCGACTTCCGAAGCATTTTTAGTGAAGTGGCAGACAAACATCTGCTTGTAAATGACGACCGGGTTTTATTTCCTGACTGGAGTGGGGAGAAAATCGGTGTAATGATATAATCAAAAATGATAGCCAAAATACAATCGCCCCATTAGATCATGAGCATGCGTTTAATAGTAACTCTTTTCTTTTTGGTTGGCTCGTCATTTGCACCGATCCGTTCGGCCAAGTCAAAATTCCCTTACCAACAGGCCGGGCTAACCGAACGGCAGGCGGCTGCCCATCTGATCAGTCGCTTTACTTTTGGTGCTACCCCCAACCAGGTAGATGAAGTGGTGTCTATGGGTTTAGAAAAATGGTTTGATCGCCAACTTAACGGAGAAGAAGATGATGCTGAAGTAATTAACCGCCTGAAAGGATATAATGCACTTGCCTTAAGCAATGCACAAGTGGTAGTTCAGTTTCCTCGTGGTCCTCTGCTTCAAAAAATGGCGCTGGCCGATGGTTATCTCACAAAAGATTCGCTTGCTCAACTCGATAAGCCCTCTATTAAAGAAAAATTGAAAGAGTACCGAAAGCAAAAAGGGTTACGCGAAGAAAAAGAATTATACACTCAATTTATCGGGCAAAAAATTATACGAGCCACCTACGGCCGAAACCAATTGCACGAAGTGCTCACTGATTTTTGGTTTAATCATTTTAATGTTTCGCTTACAAAAGGCCAATGTGCACAATTTATTCCGGCATACGAACGCGATGTAATCCGGCCACATGTAACCGGTCATTTTTATGATTTATTGATAGCCACGGCCCAATCGCCTGCTATGTTAATGTATTTAGATAACGCAGCCAGCATGGGCGAAGCCGAAAATATTGATATGACCTCTAGCACTCCGGTTCGCACAAGAATTACACGCAGGGGAAGAATTATTCAACGAATGCCCTTGCCTAACCGGCCTACACAACCAAAAAAGAAAACAGCCCAGGGATTGAATGAAAACTATGCCCGCGAAATTATGGAACTGCATACCCTGGGGGTGGAGGGTGGCTACACGCAACAAGATGTAACCGAAGCCGCACGCATCCTTACCGGTTGGACGGTTTACCCCATGAAAGATGGAAACTTTGAAGGGCTACGAAAAAAATTGGATGAAACAGGAGAGAACCGGCTGGCTAATAACGGTTTTGTGCATGAAGGTGATTTTTTGTTTGCCGCCAACCGACACGACTCAAAAGAAAAAAATGTGCTGAGCCGAAAATTTGTAGCGGGTGGAGAATACAAAGAAGGAGTGGAGTTGCTGAAAATGCTGGCGGCACACCCTTCTACAGCCAAATTTATTTCTAAAAAAATTGCCGTACGGTTTGTGTCAGACAATCCACCGCAGTCGTTGATAGATAAAATGGCCGACACTTTTATAAAGCAACATGGAGATATAAAAAAAGTTTTGCTGGCAATGGTAAATGCTCCTGAGTTCTGGCATACCGAAGTTTTACGTTCAAAAACAAAATCTCCTTTTGAATATGCCATTAGTACTGTACGTGCACTGAATGCCGAAGTAACGGAACCGACATCCCTCAATCAATGGATTACCCGCATGGGGCAACAGCTTTATTCGTATGCGGCACCTACCGGTTTTCCCGATCGCGGTCAATATTGGATCAATACCGGGGCATTATTAACCCGTATGAATTTTGGATTAGCTGTAACCTCTCAACGATTGAAAGGCGTAAAAATTGATTTGAATGGGCTGAATCATCAGCACGAACCTGAAAGCGCTGAGGCGGCCTTGCCTGTGTATGCCCAATTAATTTTACCCGAACGCGATCTGGAGTCAACACTTAAACGGTTAATGCCCTTGGTAACAAACCGCGATGTAATAAATAAAGTAGAGATAGCGGCTCGTCAAAAAAATAGTGGGGGATATTCGGATACATTAAGCCATGCTGAACCCCGCGGCCAAAAGACGATGGCTAAAAAGAGATGGCAGGATGCCCCAAGTCAATTTAACAATAGCCCTATGCTGGCACAAGTAGTGGGGATTATCATAGGCTCTCCGGAGTTTCAGCGAAGGTAAATTTTATTTGACTTCGCTTTGGTCTGCTACGTTCTTGGCTACTAAAACATCGGGGGCTACTTTCACTAACAGGGTGTACCACTTTACCAGTTTTTTTATGTCTGAATTGTAAACGCGCTGTTCGTCATAGTCTGGAAGAACGGATTTTAAGAATTCATGCAACTTGGCCGGAGCGGCTTCCGAATCAATTCCCGGATTGTCTCCGTATTTTTCTTTAATTTTTAATAATACATCGCCCAGGGGCGCATTGCCTTCTTGGGTAGTGGTATAGATACTGATTTCATTCAATACCGACACCCGGTGCTTTACACCGGCTACTATTTTTGTTTTTGAATCATCCAATGATTCAAGAATAACACCGGCCTTTCCCGGTTTTAATATCCGGAACAATCCACCCTTTCCGCTTACCGATGCAATTTCAGATAACTCCATATTTAATTTTTTTATGCCGCAATATTACAATGAAATAGACAATTCAGAAATGGGATAAACCCAAATCATGCAATAGATTTTCTGTTGCATGAATGACGAATGAAAATCAACAGCCTACCCATGAAGATAAAATACCCAATGTGATTGTTATTGTCAGGGTTAACCCTTGATAAGGCTCACGTTTTCGTTACCATTCGTCAGTCCTTTGGGTAGATTATGTTTTCTTAATGCATCATCTGGGATAAAGGATTATTTTTTTTGTCCTACATACAAAGACAACATCACCAGCAGTGCCCCTGCGGCTGTATAAAAGGTAAACGGCTCGCTTAGTAGCCAGGTGGCTAACACCAACCCAAACACCGGGCTGAGAAATAGCCATAATGATGCCTGCACCGTATCTTGTTGCAACAACCGGAGCCATAACTGTACGGCAAAAATGGAAACCGGAATAACCAGCCAGAGAAGAGAAGCCCAGAAGCGAATATCAAAATGATTATGATCTTTGTAAAATATAATAGTAAAGGGTATAAGCATCAATCCGCCAATGAAAATCTGCCACGCATTTACAGTTGCACGAGATAACCGCCACGGCACCCAGGAATAATAAACAGCCCCTGCCGAATACATCACCATGCTGAGTGCCATGAGCAACACCCCCTCCATGGTGGCATAACTGGTTTTAAGTAATGGATAAGTTGCTATTGCCACCCCCGTAATGCCCACTGCAATTGCTCCCCATTCGGTAAATTTAATTCTGCGTTTCATTATTGCTGATGTCATGATACTGATAAGCAACGGACACAAGGCCACGGCCAACGAACTGATGCCGGCCGCCACCCACTGCAGCGCCACAATAAAAAGACCGAGGTAGAGGGTAGTATTTAAAGCCCCGAAAACAGTAAGCTGAACCCATTCCTTTTTTTGAGGAAAGCGGTCTTTTATAATGATATGCGAAAAAAATAGCAACAAAACTCCGGCCAGTAAAAAACGGGCCGAATAGAGTACAAGCGGCTCTACGGACATCAGTCCAAATTTACCGGCAGCCGATGCCGAAGCCCAAAGCCAGGCAAACACAATACCGGAAACCACATTTCGAATGGAGGAGGAGTTCAATTCTGCAAAAAATAGAGTTTAATCATTCTGGCAAAGCGAGCAATCATTTCATGTTACTTACCCATAGCATGAGTAATAAAATGGAGAATTTCTTTCTGACCGGTTTTCTTAACGGAAGAAGTGATAAATAGAGGAGGCAGTTCTGCCCAACTTTGCAATAGTTGGGCTTCTATGTGTGCAATGGATTTTGCTAAGTCGGTTTGTTTTAGTTTATCGGTTTTGGTTAAGACAATGGCCAATGGCAGTTGTTGGTTTCCCAACCATGTTATAAAGTCCAGATCAATAGGCTGAGGAGGTAGGCGTGCATCGATGAGTACAAACGTGCAGTAGAGGTTGGTACGATTAATTAAGTATTGCTCAATCATTTTTCCCCATTCATACCGAGATGTTTTACTTACCGAGGCATATCCATAACCCGGCAGGTCTGCCACATACCATTGTTTGTTGAACAGAAAATGATTGATGGTTTGGGTTTTTCCGGGTGTAGAGGAGGTCTTTGCCAAGTTTTTCCGACTGGCTAACATGTTGATAAGCGAAGATTTACCTACGTTAGAGCGGCCGATAAAGGCAAATTCCGGCTTATGTGTTTCCGGGCATTGCTCCCAATGGGTCGAACTGGTTACAAATTCTGACGAGCGGATATCCATTTAAAGTATTAATTGAACGGCAAAATACTAAAGATGTAAGAATTGGGTACTTTATGTTTATAAATAGTGCATCGTTCTTTTAATGTTTTTTCTTTAACTTGCCTTTATTTCGCACAGCGTAAACGGACAAACCATTTTTTTATGAGCACTCACGCCAGGGGACTCTTATTTTTTTCCCTCCTTTTCACGGCCTACAACAGTTTTGCACAGGAGCAAAATAAAGAACAATCGCGATTATACATGGAGCAGTTTGAACTGACCATGGCAGAAACAAAGGCGATTGATGATGCCCGCGAGTTGATTGTGATGGCGGCCAACTATGACACCACTAACATTAAAGCAAATTTCGAGGCCGGGCATACCTACTTGGTAACAATTAATAAAGATTTGGCCGTAAAATTTTTCATGCGCATTTACCGCCAAAACCCCAACTATCGTTTTGATTTGGAATACTGGATTGCCAACGCCTATCAATACGGTTTAAAATTTGATAATGCCATAGACTACTATTCCCGTTACAAAGATCGGCTGAATAAAAAACCGGGCTATGCAGGCAAAGACAAAATTGAAATGAAAGAAGTGGATCGCAGGCTGACCGAGTGTGCCAACGGAAAGGAGTTTGTAGCCAGCCCCAAACCGTATTCCATTACAAACATTGGGCGCGAGATCAATTCTGAATTTGAAGACTATGCACCGGTACTCAGCCCCGATGAAAACGAAATTATTTTCACTACCCGGCGGAGAGATGGCAACACATTTGAAAACGTGGCAAATGATAACAAACCCTACGAAGATGTTTTTGTAGCCAATAAATCGGGCGACTCCTGGCAGAAAGCGAAAAACATAGGCCCGCCCATCAATACCAAATACAGCGATTCTAATTTAACCTTATCGCCAGATGGAAAAACACTTTTTATTTACCGCGATGAGGGCAACGGTGATATTTACGAAAGCACAAAGGGGCCCGATGGAAAATGGAGTGAGCCCAAGCCTCTTCCGGGAATAATCAATTCATCGTATCGCGAGTCATCGGTTTCAGTTACCCCCGATGGGAACACATTATACTTTGCCAGCGAAAGACCCGGTGGCTTTGGAGGATCTGATATTTACATTGCCACCAAAGGCGATAACAAACAATGGAGCCGGGTAAAAAATGCCGGCACCATGATTAACACAGAATACGATGAAGACGGCCCATTTATTACTACCGACACCAAAACACTTTACTTCAGTTCAAAAGGAAGAAAAGGAATGGGCGGCTATGATATTTTTAAAACGGAATTGCTTAATGCCGACAAGCTGGAGTGGAGTGAGCCCGAAAACATTGGCTACCCCATCAACTCCCCCGATGATGACATTTATTTCATTGTATCCAAAAACGGTAAACACTGGTATTACTCTACCGTTCGCGATGACGGATTGGGCTATACTGATATTTATATTATCACCCCTTTAGAAGAACCCAAGAAGACACCGGAAGTGGCAGCAACCGAGCCGGTAAAAGAAGAGCCGAAACCCGAAGAACCCAAAAAAGAAGAGCCTAAGAAAGAGTCGGTAAAAGAAACCCCTCAGCTTCAACCGCTGAAGTATGTAGTTACGGTAACGGATGCCGACACCCAAGCCCCGCTGGATGCCAAAGTGCGTATGCAGGGAACTAAAGACAAAGTAATAGTGGGAGCGAAGGAAACAGGCAATGGTTCGGTAGAGTTTAACATTACATCTGTCTCTCCCAAAGACTATAAAATTTCAGTTGAAAAGGAAGGATATGTGTTTATTACACTCTCCGAAAAAATAGGAGGCGCTTCTACCGAGCCTCAGACAATTAATAAAACCATTGCCATGAGAAAACTGGTAGTGGGCACGGTGTCTATTTTACGCAACATCTATTTCGATTTTGCCAAAGCCTCTTTTAAAACCGAAAGCTATGGCGAACTGAACAAGCTGGAAGCCATGATGCGACAAAATCAAAACCTGCAAGTAGAAATTGCCGGGCACACCGATTTTGTAGGTACAAAGCAATTCAATAAAAATCTCTCGCAACTCCGGGCTAATGCGGTAAAGACTTTTTTGGTAAACAAAGGTATTGATACCCGCCGGGTAAAGGCAGTGGGCTATGGTGAAGATAAGCCGCTGGCCAGCAATGACGATGAGAAAGAAGGCCGGGAACTGAACCGAAGGGTTGAGTTTAAGGTGCTTAGCAATTAGAGTTTCGTGAGTTGTAGTATTGATTGGAGTTGTAGAACTGCCATTCAGAGGAAGAAACCTAAAAACCTTATCAGCATTATTATTTACAATGGGGTATAGTGCTTTTCTTTTGCCTAAAAAATCTTTTCTTATTCCTAACCTGCTCCTGATAATTTAAAGGATTTCTTTTCACCAATCTCACGTAAATTGCTTAGGTGAAGCGGGTCTTGATTATTTTTATGTTTGTTCAACATGGGTTGTATGCCCAGGCAGATTCTGTTATTCACGATTTTTCTTTTACTGCCCAACAGGCCACTATCTGGACTGAGCGCTCTTCGCTTCAGGTGTTTACACGCGATCACCCCTGGTTTCTGCAATTAGATTGGGGAATCTCCCGCAATACATCGAAGGCATGGAAATACTGTAATTGCCACATACGAAATGGGCTGTCTGCAGGCTATATCAATTTCGCCAATTCTCAGCAGCTTGGTCAGGCAGTTACCGTGTCGGCTTTTACAGAGCCTTATCTAATTTACACAGGCCGTTTTCGTTTTTCTATTCGGGGTAGTACCGGTTTGGTTTTTCTTAATAAAGTATATGATAGTCTGACCAACCCCGCAGCTATTTTCTTTAGTACGAAATTGAGTTTTCTTTTAGCCTTGAGCATGAATGTATCGTACCGGCTAAGCGAATATTTTTGGGTAGCCGGAGGTGTGCAGTTCAACCACCTATCTAATGGAGGAAGAAAAGATCCGAATGAAGGGATGAATTTTATAGCCCCTACACTTTCATTAAATTATCTTTTAACAAACCCTTCCATTTTTAAAAGACCTAAAACAAAATACCGAGATACCATGCTGGGCCTGATGCTACATAGCTTTGGAAACCGCCATAAGGTACAGGCTACACCGGTATATCGGGAAGAAAGCAGTATAGTGGCCGGTATTAATATAGGCTTGATAAAGCGGGTAGGTCGGCTTACCGGGTTAGGTATCGGTGGTGAGTATTATTACGATGGTGTTAATCAGATCTATCAACAGCGGTATAATCAATCTTTGCAAACCGGCATTGGCAGCGTGAGTTTGCAACATTATCTGTTTCTCGGAAAATTACTTTTTGGACAACAACTGGCTTGGTACGTTACCCCCAACACGGGAAATCCGCAAGCCACCTATCAGCGCTACTGGTTAGAATACGAAATACAAAAATATTGGTATGCCGGCTTTTCATTGAAGGCACATGGAGACCATTCAGATTACTTTGCATTTTCGGTAGGGCATATTGTAAAACTCAGTCGTTAAAGTATCTCCAAATAGGGAACCAACGAGTGAGCCTGGCTTCGTTCAGCAAAAAGTGTTTTTACCCGGCCCCATACTTGGTTAAACAATTCCGACTTTCGATAGTTTTCCAGGCTTACTTCACTATCCCAATGACTTAACGTAAAAAACACGGACCGGTCAGAAGCATCCGTTAGTAACTGCAGATAAGAGCAACCCGGAAAATTTCGTATGGCTGCTTGGTGTTGATTAAATACGGAAAGAAATTCATCTATACCTGATTCTGAAAAGTGCATACGAACAATGCGGATAATCATACGTAATTGGAGTGTTTACGATAAAGTTTTTTATTAGTCAAACGTAATTAATACAGAACTGTCGTATTCCATGCCAAGCAGTTCGTTGGCTCGTCCTTTATAAATACCAATTTCTAAAACTCCTAAATTGTTAAAAATCAAAAAACAGTCGCCTTGTTCGGCCTGGAAATAATTGGTATGAACGCGCCTGAATTTTTCTCCCGAAAATTGGATGGTATATGTTTTGTCTTTACTGAGAAAATCAAAATCTGTTTTTGTAATGTTGGTGATCAGGTTGCCATAGTTATCTATCCGCACTACGTTGCCGTTGATTATTTTTTTAGTAGCTTTTACGGAACGGCTAATCATTTTCTTAAATGAATCCAAGGGCTTGCCCAAGGAAGAAATAGCCACGCCACTGGCCAACTTGGCGGCCGCTGGAGCAAAAATATCCTTTTCGGGAAAAGTGGTAATAACCGGGTTTAGAGAATTAATATTAATCAGGTTTTGATGAGGTTTATCGCTGATGAGCCCGAACAAACCATTATCGGCTCCTACAAAAAAATGATCTTCCAGATGCAGGGCAATGGATAAGGTATCAGCCTGTCCGGCGGCGTTAACACCCACCAGGTGCACGGTGCCTTTCGGAAAATCGCGAAACACACTTTTTAAAACAAAGGCCCCATGCCCTATGTCGCAAGCATTGATTTGGTGGCTAATGTCAACCAGGTTAATTCCCGGGTTGATGGTTAAAATCCTGGCTTTGATGGAGGCAACGTAATGATCGGTTTCCCCATTGTCGGTAAGAAGTGTAACCAGTGCCATTGTTGCCCAGAACTTTTGTTAAATTTGTTTCCTCAAAATTAACGCATTTCATTCACTTGATCGAAAAAACCATTACCCTCGAAAATGTTCCGTTAGCCGATTTTCTTGGTATCGAGAACAAGAACATTAATGAACTGGCATCCGCTTTTCCCCGCAG
The DNA here is from genome assembly GCA_018267135.1 of Bacteroidota bacterium. Classification (GTDB taxonomy): domain Bacteria; phylum Bacteroidota; class Bacteroidia; order Cytophagales; family Cyclobacteriaceae; genus ELB16-189. The sequence continues at coordinate 525,420 of JAFDZA010000014.1, read as the reverse complement.
CCGTATTGTTTCGAGAGGAAATGAAATTCTGGTAAAAGGAGAGACCCCGGACATCCTGCAAATTACCGATATCCTTCATTCTTTGATAGATCATTTTCATCAGTTTGGAAAAATTACCGAAGAAAATGTACGCGGCTATGTGCAACAAGAGCGGCATGATTTTATACCGGAAGATTCATCGGATGGAATCATTATTTATGGAACGAAAGGCTCTCCGATTAAAGCGAAAACAGTAAACCAGCAAAAATTGGTTAGTGCAGTGCGTGAAAATGATTTGGTGTTTGCACTGGGGCCGGCCGGCACCGGTAAAACATTTGTGTCGGTGGCATTAGCAGTTCGGGCTCTGAAAAATAAAGTTGTTAAAAAAATTATTATTACCCGGCCAGCCGTGGAAGCAGGGGAGAATCTCGGTTTTTTGCCCGGTGATCTTAAAGAGAAAATTGATCCGTATTTGCGCCCCATATACGATGCCCTGAACGATATGTTGGCTTTTGAAAAACTAAAGTATTACATGGAGCGCGAAGTGATAGAGATTGCCCCGCTGGCCTATATGCGCGGACGAACGTTGAACAACGCTTTTATTCTGTTAGACGAAGCACAGAACACTACGCCTATGCAGATGAAAATGTTTCTTACCCGTATGGGGCCCGACTCTAAAATGATTGTAACCGGAGATACCTCTCAGATTGATTTACCGGTTAATCAAAAATCGGGATTGAAAGAAGCGGTACGAATTCTCGGCCAAACAAAAGGGATCGGGTTTGTGGAACTGAACGAACGCGATGTGGTACGCCACAGACTGGTAAAAGATATTATCGAAGCGTATGGCCGATCAGAACCAATACGATAAATTAAACTTAACTAACGATACTTTATGAGGGCATACATTGTAGTTCAAATTGAAATTGCAGACCCCGTTCGCTATGAGGAATATAAAAAATTAACCCCCGGCACATTACAAAAATATCAGGGTAAGTTTGTTGTTCGCGGAGCGAAAACGGAAATACTGGAAGGCGAGTGGGACCCGAAGCGGTTTGTTATTCTTGAGTTTCCCAGTAAAGAACTGGCCAAAGCGTGGTGGGCTTCAGAAGAATACGCCCCGGCTAAATCATTGCGACAACAGAGCGCTGCCACAAAAATGATTTTGGTGGAAGGCACTCCCTCATAACTAATTAATTAGCAAAGCTTCTTAAAATTCTGTGCTTAGTTATATGATTAAATGATCACTTTACGGCAATGAAATGGCTCCCATACCCGATGATCCGTATCACGGTATTTTTTATCGGGGGTATTCTATTAGCCATTTATCAGCCCGATTTATTTTCCGGAAAAGCAATATTCTTATCAGCCACGTTATTGGCTTTCATTTTTTTTGTAATAACCGGAAGGAAGAGCGGGTTGTTTTCATTTTGGGCTGGTATGATCGGATTAGCCGCAATTTTTTTTCTTGGCTATGCCCGGCTGCAAGGCCAAATGGCGACACGCCATGCCGATCATCTATCTAAGATTACCGGCCAGATTAGAATCTTCGAAGCGGTTGTAAGAAGTATGCCGCAAGAAAAAGACAAATCGTGGAAAATAGAAGCCGAACTGATTCGGGTTAAAACGAGAGACGACAGCATGACAGATGACCACTGGCAGCCCACTACGGGCAAGATGCTCTTATATGTAGCTAAGAACAACGTGCCCGAACTAAACCTGCGCTATGGCGACCGAATTATTTTAAATGGCAACCCTCAACCTATAAGCCCACCGGCCAACCCCGGAGAGTTTGACTTTAAACGTTTTTTAAGTTTTAAGAACATCACACATCAGTTGTTTATTAAGTCTACCGATTTTGTGCGCTTGCCCATGCGGGAACCCAAGGGCATGATCTATTATGCTAACGAAGCCAGAAAATGGTCGCTTCAAAAACTGGCAGAATATATCCCCGGAAAAAATGAACAAGCCGTGGCGTCTGCTTTGATATTGGGTGTAACCGATGCTATTGATGATGATACTATTAGTGCGTATGCGGCCAGTGGTGCATTGCATGTTTTGGCTGTATCGGGTATGCATGTAGGCATTATCTATGCCATCATTCTTTTTTTATTTAAACCGGCAGAAAAATTTCGCGGCAGCAAATGGATGGTAGCCTTTGTAAGTTTAGTGTTGCTTTGGGCATTTGCATTTATTACCGGCCTGTCGCCATCGGTACTACGGGCGGTAGCTATGTTTTCATTTGTAGCCCTGGCAAGACCATTCGGTATTCGCACCAATATCTATAATACACTGGCAACGTCTGCCTTTGTTTTGTTGTTATACAATCCTTACTTGATTATGTCAGTAGGATTCCAACTTTCGTATTTGGCCGTATTCGGTATTGTTTATTTACAACAGCCGATCTATTATTTGTGGGAAATTAAAAACCGCATCGGAGACTGGATATGGCAGATGACGTGCATTTCGATAGCTGCTCAGCTGGCCACGTTTGTATTGAGCTTGTTGTACTTTCATCAGTTCCCAACTTATTTTTTGGTAAGCAATCTTTTTGTTATTCCGCTTTCTACCCTGGTGTTGTTGGCCGGTATGGCTATGTTGGCCATCAGCTTTATTACCCCCGTGGCCATCGTTATGGGTTGGGCAATAGGGGGGCTGGTTAGAATTTTAAATGGGATCGTTTTTGCGACTGAATCCCTGCCGTTTAGCCTGATTAATAATATTCATATTTCGATTTTTCAATGTTGGTTGCTCTTTGCAATATTGATTGCACTGGTATTACTTGTGCGGTTTAGAAAGATACAATGGCTTTACATTTCTTTTTTAGTATCCGTTGCCTTTTCAATTACAACATGGCTACATTTTAGTAAAGAGGTAAATCAAAAGCAATGGATTAGTTACGCTATAAAAGGCCATCAGGCAATGGAATTTATTGACCGAGGGCATTCTTATTTTATTGCCGATTCGGCTCTTGTTGCTGATCCCAATCAGATTCGGTTTCATATTCAACCCAATCGGCTTATACATGGCATCGCGAGCGTTCAGACAGATATTCCTTTTCAGAAAATGGTAAAGGGCGTTTATTATCTGAGATGGGGTAACAGGTGGCTGGCAAGAATTATTTCGCGTGATCATTCTTTTTCAACAGGCACAAATATGGATATGTTGGTAGTCAGCCATCAAACACTATCTAAAAAAGAATTAAATGGATTACCGGCCAAACAAATTCTTTTTGACGGGAGCAATTCTGATTTTTATGTTCAGAGGATGTTATCACAAATAACTTCGCAGTCAAAAATTATTACTCCCGGGATTAAAGAAGCATTTATCCAATAAGCAATATGAAACTGGTTTTATTTGAAGTGAAAGAACGAATTGGGTACATTACTCTAAATCGTCCTGAAAAACGAAACGCCCTCAGCCGTGAAATGGTGAGTGAATTACAACAGACCTTTAGTATGGCGGAAGAGGATCAAACGGTGAAAGTGGTGGTACTCCGTGCCAAAGGCGATGCTTTTTGTGCGGGGGCCGATTTGCAATCGCTGAAGCAAATGCAAACCAACTCATTAGAAGAAAATTTGGCCGACTCGAATCAGTTAAAAGAGTTGTTTTTAAAAATATATCAATTAAAAAAGATCGTGATAGCCGAAGTGCAGGGTCATGCATTGGCTGGTGGTTGTGGGCTTACTACCGTGTGCGATTTTGTGTGGGCTGTGCCCGAAGCTAAGTTTGGCTATACCGAAGTAAGAATCGGTTTTGTGCCCGCCTTAGTATTAGTTTTTTTAATTAGAAAGATAGGTGAACAAAAGGCGCGACATCTTTTGCTAAGTGGTGAGCTATACCCCGCCCGGGAAGCCCAACAATGGGGATTATGCCATGAAGTGGTTAGCCCCGAGGCACTTAGTGATTCCGTTTTTAGTTTTGCTCAAAAATTAATTAAGAATAATTCGGGGCATTCCATGCTAACAACAAAAAAAATGATAGATGCTGTGCAGGGCATGAGTTTATTAGAAGCGTTGCAATATGCGGCTACACAAAACGCAGAAGCGCGGGCCTCTGCCGATTGCAAAAAAGGAATTAGTGCCTTTTTAAATAAAGAAAAAATTTCTTGGTAGTTATTTGTTATAAAACAGATGGATATTGACACCGCTTCAAGTTTTAAATAAACATTGGCACTATACGGCATTTCGCTCTCCGCAGGCTGAAATTGTAGAGGCCTTCCTCTCCGGAAAAGATGTGTTGGCCATTCTTCCCACCGGAGCCGGCAAATCGATTTGTTTCCAAGTGGCTTCGCTGATGAAAGAAGGTGTATGCATAGTGGTAACTCCGCTGATTGCATTAATGCAGGATCAGGTACAGCAATTAAAGAAAAGGAATATTCCGGCATTGGCAGTTTACTCTGGTATGAGCCGAACCGAGATAGACATTGCATTAGATAACTGTGTTTATGGCAAAGAAAAATTTCTTTACGTATCGCCCGAACGCTTGCAAACAGAAATTTTTAAAGAACGTTTTAAGCGTATGAATGTAAACTTAGTGGCCATAGACGAAGCCCATTGTATTTCGCAATGGGGATATGATTTCAGGCCACCCTATTTACAAATTTCATCACTTCGCGAATGGAAACCAGGTGTTCCTTTTATGGCACTTACGGCATCGGCTACCCATCGTGTGCGTGCCGATATAATTGAAAAACTACAACTTAAGAACGAGGTCCTTTTTCAAAAAAGTTTTTTACGCGAAAACTTCTCACTGGTGGTACGCAGAACAGAGGCCAAAGAAAAAAAATTGTTAGAAATTCTTCAAAAAGTTCCTGGGCCGGCCATTGTCTATACACGTTCACGAAAATTAACCGAAGCATTAGCAGCATTTTTAGGTAAGAATCGAATTAGTTCTCAATTTTATCATGCCGGTCTTACATCATCCGATCGCACCATCCGGCAGCAAGATTGGATAGAAAACCGGGCGCGGGTAATGATCGCCACCAATGCTTTCGGTATGGGCATTAATAAAGCGGATGTGCGTACGGTGATACATTTTGATCTCCCCGAAGATTTAGAATCATACTACCAGGAGGCAGGCCGGGCCGGTCGCGATGGCAAACGAAGTTATGCCACCATTTTGTTTCATGAAGCGGATGTACAAAGCCAGAAAAGCAAAACAGAACAGAAAGAGCCATCGATCGAATATCTGAAAAAAATTTATCAGTCAGTGGCTAATTATTATCAGTTGGCAGAAGGGAGTGCACAAGGCGAAACATTTGAATTTGATCTGGAACAATTTTCAAAAAAATACCAACATAAACCGGCTGCCGTATTTTCGGCACTAAAAAAAATGGAAGAGTTTGGTTTGTTTGTTCTAAATGAAGGCTTTCACCGGCCCTCACGCTTACATTTTCTCATTGATAAAAAAAAGGTGTATTCGTTTCAGGTAGCCAATGCCAAATTCGATCCACTGATTAAAATGTTTTTACGTCTTTATGGGGCGCTGTTATTTTCTGAGTTTGTAGAAATAGCCGAAAATCAGGTGGCTAAAGCCTTACAACTTACCGTAGCAGATGTTAAAGAAAAACTAAAACAACTTCAACAGTTACAGATTTTATCGTATGAGCCGGCATCCGATAGGCCGCAGATTACCTTTGTGTTAGCCCGGCAAGACACAGGTAGCTTGCCCATTGACCACCGGGAGTTGGAATACCGTAGAAAGTTACACTTCAATAAAATGCAAGCTGTAATAGATTATGCTGAACAGCATCATCGTTGCCGGATGCAGATTATTCAATCGTATTTTGGTGAAGAAACATTTGCCGATTGCGGCCTGTGCGATGTATGCATAGATAAAAGGAAAAAAGAAAGTAGTTTTCTACTGAATGATTACATCGAGCAAATTGTTCAATTAGTAAATCAACAACCGTACTCTCCGGATGAGATAGAAGAATTGATAGCTCCCAGAGATAAGGAAGTTTTTATGGTTGCCATACGTGAGTTGATAGATAAGGGCGTACTATACTACGATGAACACTGGCTCCTGCATAAAACGAGTAGTTAAAACAGCTCCTGTTTTCTTATTCTTCATAAATGATTATCCACTATTTTTGCCTGTAAAATACAGACTTTGTAATGTCGTTTAATTCATTAAATAAGTATTGTCATTCTTTGACGGAATACAGCCGCAGAGAAACGGTAGAGGTAACGGTGGGGGATGTGCCAATGGGAGGTACGAACCCCATCCGTATTCAATCTATGACGACCGTAGATACCATGGATACAGAAAGTTCGGTGGAGCAGGCCATTCGTATGGTACAAGCCGGCTGCGAATATGTGCGCATTACCGCCCCCAGTATAAAAGAAGCTCAAAACCTGCAAGAGATAAAGAAGCGATTACGCTTGCGTGGTTATTCTGTACCATTGGTAGCCGATATTCATTTTACACCGAATGCCGCAGAACTGGCCGCGCGGATAGTAGAGAAAGTAAGGATTAACCCCGGCAACTATGCCGACAAAAAAAGATTTGAAGAAATTGATTATACAGACGCATCGTATCATGCCGAGCTCGATCGGATCCGGCTGAAGTTTACTCCTCTGGTAAAAATATGTAAAGAGTATGGCACCGCTATGCGCATTGGCACCAACCATGGCTCGTTGTCCGATCGCATCATGAGCCGGTATGGAGACACTCCGCTGGGCATGGTAGAAAGCGCCCTGGAATTTTTACGCATCTGCGAAGACTTACACTTTTATAATACAGTACTTTCTATGAAAGCCAGCAACCCTAAGGTAATGATAGAGGCCTATCGGTTGCTGGTACATAAGCTAAACGAAGAAAAATTTAAACCTTATCCGTTACACCTGGGAGTAACCGAAGCGGGCGATGGGGAAGACGGGCGTATTAAATCTTCTGTTGGTATTGGTACTTTGCTTGAAGATGGTTTGGGTGATACGATTCGTGTTTCACTTACCGAAGAACCCGAAGCTGAGGTGCCAGTAGCTCAACAATTGGCCAACCGTTATAAGAACAGGAGGTTGTCTTATCCGTTGCCGGAGATAAAAAAATATCCTGTCAATCCTTTTGAATATGCCCGCAGGCCTACCCATGAAGTAATTAATATTGGCGCTCACCAAGTACCTCGTGTGATAGCCGATTTTTCTGAAAAAGAAAAAGTAACTCCGGCATCTCTGTTTGCTCTAGGGTATCACTATTCTGTGTCTTTGGATAAATGGAACATTGCCGATATGGCTTGCGATTATATATATGCAGGCCAACAGAAAATTGAATTTGAAATACCCGGCACACTGGGTGTAATAGCAGACTACGCAACCTGGTTAAATATAAAAAATAACGCACAATCGTATCCTTTGTTTTCTGCCTCAGCGTATCAGCACGCTAATGATAAGTCAGCTCGCTTAAACTTCGTTAGAATAAATTTTAAGGATCTTACCCAAGAATTAATTACTCAGTTAAAAAATGATTCAACGGCCGTAGTTATAGTTTATACGGTTACCGAGCACGCCATGGCAGAGCTTCGTGGGGTAGTGGTTGAACTGATCAATAATGCGTGTGCCGTTCCGGTCATTATTGAAAGAAGCTATAACACCTCCGCTTCACCCAATGAATTTCAATTGTATACAGCTACAGACGTAGGAGGGCTGCTGGTTGATGGATTGGGTGATGGAATTTTTTTAAAGGCTCAAGGCAGTTCGCATAAGATTATCAATGAAACTGCGTTTACTATTTTGCAGGCCACCCGAACCCGAATTTCTAAAACTGAATATATTTCGTGTCCGTCTTGCGGCAGAACTTTATTTGATCTGCAGGAAACCACGGCAAAAATTAGGTTGCGCACCAGCCATTTGAAAGGTGTAAAAATTGGAATTATGGGTTGCATTGTAAATGGCCCCGGAGAAATGGCCGATGCTGATTATGGGTATGTAGGCTCCGGGCCGGGAAGAATTACCTTATACCGGGGCAAAGAAGTAGTAAAAAAGAATGTGCCGGCCGAACAGGCCGTAGAGAAGTTGATAGACTTAATTAAAGAAGACAATAATTGGGTAGAGATACCCGCATCAATCAAATCAGAATAACTATGGAAAACGAATCAGACGAAAATAAAAAATTATCATTAAAAGAATTTTTTTCGCTGGGCGAGGTAGGCAGTTATTTTTTCAGGCGGAAGGATCCTGCCCGGCCCAGCAACATCAATCTTAAAATGATGCATGGTGTAAATAAAATTTCGATTATTATTTTTTTGGCGGCCGTCATTTATTTTCTGCTGAAACATTTTCTGTGGACATAGAATCATTTCGTAATTACTGCCTGCAAAAGAAGGGAGCAACAGAAACGTTTCCGTTTGGCGAGAACACCTTGGTGTATAAAGTAAACGGTAAAATGTTTGCATTAACCGATGTCGATTCATTTGAAAGCATCAACCTGAAATGCGACCCGGAAAAAGCACAACTTTTGCGCGAGCAGTATTCGTTTGTTCTCCCGGGCTACCACATGAATAAGAAACACTGGAATACGATTCGTATGGAGCAATCTATACCCGATTCCTTGCTGAAAGAATGGATTGATCACTCGTATGGTTTGGTGGCGGCAAAGGCCGGCTCAAGTAAAAAAAGACCCTCTAAACGATAAACCTACTGACCATGAAACTTTTACCATTCGGTTACTTTTCTTACATCTTATGAATTACTTGAGTTAATTTTTTATTTTTACAGTTTGCCAATAGTCTAAGGATGCTCCGGGCTTTCATCTACGTCTTCCTATGTGCTGCCGCTCTAACCGGCTGCCTGACTCAACGCGTCATTTGCCCGGCCTATCAGAGCGCTTTTGTTTTTGATAAAACCGTAGTAAAAAACAACTTCATGCTTTACAATGAAGACAAAACAAAACCACAAGAAATATTAGCAAGCAACAGCAAGACCCTTACACTTCCCGTACGCGACTCCGCTTGGGATAAGAGCTTGGTAGTACAGGCGCCTGCGTTGCCCATTGTTAGACGCGTGAAGAAGGATCGGTATCTTTTACTTCCGGCAAAAACTTATAAAAAAGCACTGAAAGCCCTGCAAACATTGCCCATGAAGCCCGTCTATCCTAAAAAAGAAGAGACCGATTCAAATGCTATTAAAAAAGCACTGGATAGTGCAGCCCGGAGTGTAACAGATACTCTTTCAGCCAAAGGAACGAAACCAAGAAAGAATGAAGGCGGAGAAGATAGCGTGTATGTAATCTCGCTAGCCAAAGAAAAATTTAATGTCGATCAGGATAATTATATGTGGTATTTCCGCGATATCCTGGTTTTGCCCGATGTTCGCTTGGCGCTAAAGCAAGCTCAGGCCGAGGGTCGTATAAAGACTGCGAAGAAGGAAGGATTTTTTTCGCGATTAAAACATCTCTTTAAGAAGAAATCAAAAGTGAAAAACCTGCCGGCTCCAAAGAAAGATTCGGTTACCACTACTTCTTTTGAAGACTTGCGCGATCTGCCCGATTCTACCGGAAACATACGCTCTACCAAGCCCGAACAACAGCAGGCGGTTAAAAAGAAAAAAGGATTAACCGGCTTATTCAGGAAAAAAGAAAAATCGTCTGATAGGTTACCTAAAAAAAATCCGGATGCGGTAGTACCTAAGCCGCCTGTTAAAAAACAGGATGCGAAGAAAGAAGAAAATGACGGGTTCTAGTTCGGGCTGGCAAGTAATATGAAGTAAAAGGAAGAGGCTGCTTTTTTAAAACAGCCTCTTGTTGTGGTTGAATAAAAAAGTATTGTTATTTCAGGGCTACAATCCGTACTTCTACTCTGCGGCCTTCTTCTTTAGTAGCTTTTTCATCTTTAGTGGCACCATATCCTTTGGCTACAATACGTCTGCGCACAATGCCTTGATGATTAAAATAATCTAATACCGTAATGGCACGTTTGTTAGATAGCTCACGGTTGGCTTCTTCGGTTCCCTCAGACGAGGCAAATCCAGAGATTTCAATACCTAATCCCGGGTTATTGTTTAAGGTTTGGAGAATATCTTTAAGCGGGGCATGGTATTGGTCTTTCAGATCATTTTTTCCCTGATCAAAAAAAACCTTTACAGACTTGGCGAGCAAACTCTTGTCGTACACGATGGGTTTACTGGCGGTTTCTTTCAAACGCTTGGCTTCTTCGGTTACCACCATGGTAGGCAGTGAAAAAACAGTTTTGCCCTCTACTTGCTTTTGTTCGAATTTACTTTCATCGCTTTCATCGTAATAATAGGTACGCGAGGCCACTTCTATTTTAGCATTTTCTTTTTCATTGAAGTTAACGGCCTCTACCGGGTCAGTATGTTCGATCAGGCTTACTAAATAATCAATACCGTCTTTATCTTTAGCGGCAATCAGATCAATCATCATATCATACGGATCTACGTTTCCGCTTTTTACTAATTGAGCTTCATGTGTTTTCCGAAGATCGGTCTTTACATCCTGATCGGTATCATAAAAGGCATTTTTAACAATGACTTCCTGGCCCACTTTTACATCAAATTGCTTAATGGTGCGAAGATTAATCATTTGGTATAGTTCATAAAAATAGGTTTGATTGGGGATGTTGACATTCAATGTATAAGGCAGAAAATCTTCTGATTCTATTACAATGTCGTAGCTTTTTGAAGGGGGGAGGATAATCAGGTAATCGCCTGTTTTAGGATCGGGATCATACACAAATTCTACTTCTTTTTTCGAAGTTTTGTCAATCACATACATCTTGGTAGGAATGGGTTTTCCGGTTTCGGCATTAAGGATTTTACCTTTCAGCATGGTAAGTGGGATTGATGACGAATTTTCGGGCATGTCAATATAGTAAATGTCTTGTGCGCCTTGGCCGCCTTTTCGGTCGGAAGAAAAATAGCCTCGTCTGCCATCGGCCAGCAAAGTAAAGTAGTTGTCGTTGGCGGTGGTGTTAACCGGGTATCCCATGTTTTCCGGGCGAGTCCACTTTCCGTTTACCAGGCTCGACCTAAAGATGTCGTTGCCGCCCATGGTGTTGTGCCCATCCGATGTAAAGAATAAAGTCTTTTGGTCGGGATGGATGAACGGGGCATCTTCATTATCGGCCGAATTAATTTCGGGGCCAAGGTTTACCGGCTGCCCCCATTTTCCATCGGCCTTTAATTCTGTTTTCCAAATGTCGAGCCCGCCTTTTCCCCCGGCACGGTTGCTGGCAAAATAAATAGTTTTGCCATCGGGGGTAATGCTGCAGGTAGTCTCCATAGAGGTAGGCGAGTTAATGCTGCCGGCCAGCAGGCTCGGCTTAGACCAACTGTCCCCATCTTTGGTTATCTGGTACAGGCTGCCGGGGTCGGCTATGCCCCCAATGAAGATCATAAGCTTTTGGCCGTCGGGCGAAATGCCGGCTGTTCCTACGTTTTTGTCCGTAGCTATTGGGATGGCCACAGGCTCCGTCCAGTTGCCGGCTTTATTATACGACACATAAATTTCTTCAATGAATTTATCGCCCGAACGGGTGCGCCCTGTATTAGGTCTTAATGCAGTATAAGCCAGGACGCTCTCATCGGCCGATACGGTAGGGTTGTATTCGGTGTAGGGGCTGTTGATGGTGCCGGGAAACGGGTGAACCGAAAAATTTCTGGGTACCGACATCATCGCCACGGCATTACGGCATACTTCACTGGCCTTCTCGGCCGCAATCTTAGCTTTAGGATCTTTCGTGGTGGTTTTGTAAGTATCGAAGGCGATGAGGGCCTTATCCAATTGTTCATCTTTTAAATAGAGCCAGCCTAAATCGTATTGCAAGGTGGCAGGTATGGCGGCAATGTTTTTGACAGAGGCTAAAGCTTTTTCAAAAAAAGGAATGGCTTTTATTTGATTATCAATAGTTTGTTCATGTTCATAGCATTTTCCGGTTTGATACAAAGCAAGTGGATCTTTAACCCCCGATTGAATGGCATCGAGAAAGAGAGGCAGCGCTTTATCGTAATTTTTAATGGCATAAAGTCGTTGTGCCTCAGCTAACTTCTTAGCGTCTTGCCCGGTGGCGGAAAAGATGATAGCAAACAGGAGAAAAATGATACCCGGTGTTTTCATAAGTTTTTGGTAAAAAAATGTTGGCAAGTCATAAAATAATTACGACCCAATTTAGACAATACAAGGCTATTTCTTACAAAGTAAACTCAAGACGCGTGGTGTAGCGGGATTTACTAACACAAGTTTAGTATCCTATTAAAAAAATATAAAAAAGAGGTATTAATTAATCTCCATTAAAAAATCGATCACATAATCATGTGAGAAATGAGATCAAAAAATTGCATTTCAGTGATTTTTTTGTGACTTTTATCAGGTTAAGGCCTAATCTATGCTGAAAGTACTTTGGAAAAAACTGGATGTAGAACCCGATGAAGAGGGGAGAGTGGGACTTTTGCTCATTATGAGTTTTTTAATGGGCTTGTTTTTGGCCACGTTTGCGGTGGCTTCCCAATCGCTGCTTTTAGGCCTTCCGGATTTTAGCGAAAAAGATGATTTGCCCATTATACTTTTATACTCCGGGGCTTTTGGAGTTCTTATTACCGTTCTATACAATTTTTTACAAGGCAAGATTTCATTTTCGGCATTGGCTATTTTTAACCTATTGCTGGTGGTGGCAGCCACAGCGTTTATTGAATTTGGCAAAAACTATGTGCAGGATGTCAGGATCTTGTTCGAATTTGGTTTCGCCCTGATCCTCCCGGTTACGTTTATTGTACAATTGGTTTTTTGGGGAGCTTTTGGTCGCATGTTTAATGTGCGCGTGGGCAAGCGGCTCATTGGCAGCGTGGATGTGGGCACAGACATTGCTTCCATTATCGCCTTTTTCTCCATTCCTATTTTAATTACTTCGGGACTTAGTGTAGAAGCCTTATACACCATTGCCCTGATAAGTATTATCAGTTACCTGATCACTTTTATCGTTCTTAGTTGGAAGTACTTCAGAAAAAATACAGCTATTGCCGTAGTGGAAGAAGACATGAAAAAACTGTCGCCATGGCAATTTTTGGGTAACAAATACATCATGCTGCTGGCCTCTTTTATTGTGGTGTCGCTCATTGCCCTCCGGTTTGTTGACTACTCATTTTACAACGTATCGGTGGTTCAATATACTAATCAAAATTCGCTGAGTATTTTCTTGAGTTTGTTTGAAGCAACTATCGTTATCCTGAGTTTTATTTTTACTACCTTTATTACGGACCGCATTGCGCAGGATTACGGCTTGCGCGTGGCAATGATTATTAACCCTATTGTGGTTTTTATCTTTACGGTAGTGGCCTTTTTATTGGGTTCATTCTTTGGCTTCGATGCCACGGTGTCGGGCAAGAATCAGGTTATTTACTTTTTTATCGCAATTGCCATGAGCAAGTTGTTTATCAATATGCTGCGCGATGCATTAGATACACCCATTTTTAAATTCTACTACGTACCCATCGACAAATCCATAAAGATTGACACTCAAACCAAAATTGAAGGAGTCGTATTTGCTTTAGCCAGTACCATTGCGGGAGGGCTCATTGTTTTAATCAATCAGTTCCATTTTTTTAACCTTCTTTCGGTTACCGCCTTTACGGCCGTGTTCTTAGTGATCTGGTACTTTGTGGCCAACAGAATGTATCAGGGGTACAAGCATACCCTGCAGTCATCGCTGGTTAAAAATAAAGAAGCAGTAGAAAAAGATGTAGTAAAGGAATACACCCTGGACAGCGTGCTGGACAAAGAAGTAAAGAGCGATGCCGAGAGCAAAGTAATCTATGGATTAAAACTAATGGAAAAACTGGAACCGGCTTTGTTTGAATCGTCTATTGTTTCTTTGTCGGAAAGTTCAATTAAACGAGTAAAGCAATTTGCCCTCGATAAAATTGCCGAATTGGGGATTGTGCCCGAAGAGAAAAGCGAAGTGAAAGGACTGGCCTCGCAGGCAGCCGGGTTGGCGGAAGACAGTGATTTACTTTCTATTTCGCCCGATAAACTGATGAAGCTGAGCAAATCAGTAAAACAAACCGACCGGATGCTGGCGGCTAAGTTTATGCGCAAGTTAACCAACACCAAAACCATTTTTATTTTATTGGAACTCTTGCGCGATGCCGACCCCAAAGTGCGGGGAGAGGCTATTCTTACGGCCCGCAAGGTAAAGCGCCAGGAAACCTGGACGGTGTTGATTGATATGCTGTCGTCTCCGCAATATTCGCATCAGGCAGCCTCCGCACTAAAAGAAGCCGGGCCGGCTGCGCTTACCCATTTAGAAACAGCCTTTCATAAATCGGGTCAGAGTGAGTTGGTAATGGTAAAACTCATTCAGATAATCGGGCATATTGGAGGCAATGAGGGGTTGCAATTATTATGGAAAAAAATTGATTACCCTGATAAGCGCATTGTAAAACAAATATTGTATGCTCTCCGGTTTATCAATTACCAGGCCAAAGGACGCGAAATACTGGCCGTAAAAGATCTGCTCGATACAGAGATGAGCAAAACTTTGTGGAACATTGCCGCACTAGATGAAATTCCCGATGAACCTATTTACCTTTTTTTGAGGGAAGCCCTTCAGGAGGAAATCCGCGATAATTACGACCACCTTACGTTGTTGCTTTCACTTTTGTATGATCCGGAGTCAGTTCAGTTGGTAAAAGAAAACATTGAAGCCGGAACCCCCGACAGTATTCAGTATGCGCTGGAGCTGCTCGATCTGTTTGTAGATCAGGACCTGAAGCCCAAACTCATTCCGTTACTGGACGACTCATCAACGGAAGATAAATTGGAGAAATTACAGATTTATTTTCCGCGCGAAAGCTACCGGGCCATTCAAACCATCAACTACATACTGAACCGCGATTTTAATTATAACAACCGGTGGACCAAAGCCTGTGCGGCTCATGTTACGGCCTATATTGATAATTTCAGAGTGAGCCGCGGGCTGATCAGCCAAATGTTTAACCAGGATAAACTCATTCAGGAAACAACCGCTTGGGTAATCTATAACAAAGATAAAAGAGCCTATGCCGATGTGGCGGAAAGACTGCCGTACCGCGACAAAAAATTCCTTGATTCGTCCATTGAAAACAACCAGTTGCTCGATGGATTGGATGACGGCTTTTTCCTGTTTATTGAAATGGTAATGTTTATTAAGAAGCTCTCCGTATTTAATCGGATAACCGGAAAAGTACTCAGCGATCTTTCAGACAAAATTCAGCCTGTTATTTTACAGACGCGCGATAAGCTTATGATTACTACCGTAGAAACGCCCATTTTAATTGTAGCTTCGGGCGAAGTGCGTTTAAAGAAAGAAGGGCAGGAAATTACCGTACTGAAGCAGGGTGAAGTATTTGGCGATCTTTTTCAGGAAGGAGCCGTGCCCAAGATTACCGAAGTAGAAGCGTTAGAAAGATCGGTGGTGTTTAAAATTGAATTAATTGATTTCTATTTTGTGCTGGCCAGCCATCACGACTTGGCTCAAGGCCTTATCTACAATGTAACCGAAAAGAAAAAACAACGACAAGCCGTATAATTTTTTAATCGTATGACAGACATAGACGTACTTATTACATTCGCAGAAAAAGACAACGAAACCGAAAAGAAAAACGAGCAAGGCTGGGTAACGCAGTTTAGAAAATTTTTGGAATTGATGCTGTATCAGGTCTTGGGATCTAAACCTGTCATCGTTATTAAATCGGAATTTGATACAGCCACCGCTCCGGCCATGGATAATGCAGCCGTTTTGGTAGCTATTCTCACGAAAGATTTTACGCAATCGGGCCGTTGCCTCGATTTAGTAGAGCAGTTTTATAAAAATACTTCAGGCTCACAGGCCAACCGGGTATTTAAAGTTTTAAAATCGCCCCTTACTTTACCTGAACAACCACCCCGGCTACGCGATTCCATCGGCTATGAAATGTATCAGTTAGATGCCGAAACAGGCCTGATGAAAGAGTATGCCGATTTCTTTAGCCAGGAAGCAGAGAAACAATATTGGATGAAGTTAGTGGATTTAGCTTACGACATTCACGAATCGCTGCTATTGATTAAACAGGGAGAATCGAAAAGCGGAAGCGTTAAAAATATTTTTAAACGCAAAACCATTTACCTGGCCGAAACCGGACACGATCTGTCCGTGCAGCGAAATATAATTAAGCGCGAGTTGCTGCGTCATGGTTTTGCGGTGTTGCCTAACCACACGTTACCGCAACGCCTCGCTGATTTGGAGCGGGAAGTGAGAAAGGATATAGAATCATGCTCCATGTCCGTTCACCTGATCGGCAGTGCCTATGGTGAAATTCCTGAAGAGGGCGACCGCTCGGTAGTAGATGTGCAAAATAAAATAGCGGCCGAAGTAGCCGTGGCAAAACGGCAAGGCAAAGAAGAATTTATGCGCTTAATCTGGATTTCTCAAAACCTGAAGAATGCAAGCGACCGCCAGAAGGCTTTTATTGACACCATCCGCAGAGACACGGAAGCGCAAGAAGGCGCAGAGATTTTGCAAAATCCCTTAGAAGATTTCAAGAATATTATGCGCGAAGAACTGATGGAATCGCCCGAGAGCACGGCCATTAATTCAGCCACCGGAAAATTTATCTATTTAGTACACGACAAAGTAGATCTGGGAGAAGTGGCCCCCTTTCGAGAGGTCATCGAAAAATCTGGATTTAATGTTTTAACCCCCGCTTTCGAGGGTGATCTGCTGGAAGTACGCAAAAGACACATTGAAAATCTGCGCAATTTTGACGGAGCCGTCATCTTTAAAGGAAAAGTAAACGACCAGTGGGTGCGCATGAAAATTTTAGACCTCCTGAAGGCCCCCGGCTTTGGAAGAAACAAACCCATTCAGGGAAAAGCATTAGTTGGCATGGGAAATATAGACAGTTATAAAAATCAAAACCTTACGTTGATTAATAGCGATTCATCTAAATCCATAGATCATTTAAAATTTTTTTTACAGGAATTTAAATAAGAAACAGTATGAGCCAGATCGTTGATGATTTGCCGGCCTCGCCCACAATCGTTGGCACCGACAACCCTTTTCCCGGTTTGCGTCCTTTTAAAGTAGAAGAGAGCCATTTGTTCTTTGGTCGAGAAGGCCAGAGTGATGAAGTGTTGCTCAAACTTTCTAAGAGCCGGTTTGTAGGTGTAATCGGTCCATCAGGAAGTGGTAAATCCTCGTTTATCTATTGCGGGGTGTTGCCTATTTTGTATGGCGGATTTCTGACTGACTCCAGCCCTAACTGGGAAGTAGTAGTTACCCGGCCGGGAGCAGGGCCCATTGATAATTTAGCAGAATCTTTACTGAAAAGCTCGAAGGAATATAACTATGCCGACCCCGAGGATAAAAAAATAAAACGCACCATTGTTTCCACCTTATTGCGAAGCAGTTCGTTGGGATTAGTGGAAGCCATTCAGCAATCGCGTAGAAGTGCCGATATCAACTATTTGGTGTTGGTAGATCAGTTTGAAGAACTATTCCGCTTTAAAGACAGCACCGATCCCAATTCGGTAAATGAAACACTGGCTTTTGTAAACCTGCTGATGGAGGCGGTGAACTACGAAGATTCGCCCATTTACGTGGCTATCACTATGCGTTCTGATTTTATTGGTGATTGTGCTCAGTTTCCCGAACTCACCCGTAAAATAAACGACAGCCACTACCTCATTCCACAAATGACGCGCGACCAAAAGCGCAGAGCTATAGAAGGACCGGTGGCGGTAGGGAATGCTAAGATTACCCCCAGACTAACGCAACAACTACTAAACGATCTGGGCGATAACCCCGACCAGTTGCCTATTCTTCAACACGCGCTGATGCGCACCTGGAGTTACTGGAGTAAGTACCGCGACTACGAAGACGAAGCCCTTGACCTGAAGCATTACGAGGCCATCGGCACGATGAAGGAGGCGCTCTCCATGCACGCCAACGAAGCGTATGATGAATTGGAAGAAGACCAAAAGCGGATATGCGAGGTGATGTTTAAAGCCATCACCGAAAAAAGAGGAGAGAGCTTTGGTATTCGAAGACCTACCCGGCTGAATGAGATTGCCTCCATTGCCGATGTAAGCGAAAACGAAGTAGTGGAAGTAATTGAAAAATTTCGTGAACCCGGTCGATCGCTGTTAACCCCCGGGCATGGACTGCCGCTCGGCTCTAAATCCATGATAGATATTTCGCACGAAAGTTTAATGCGGATTTGGGTGCGACTGAAAAACTGGGTGGACGATGAAGCCGATGCCGTGCAGATGTACCTGCGGCTGGCCGAAGCCGCCAACATGTATCAGGTAGGCAAGGCCGGTTTGTGGCGACCACCGGATTTGCAACTGGCACTTAACTGGCAGGTAAAGCATAAGCCAACATTGGTGTGGGGCCAGCGTTACCATCCGGCCTTCGAGCGTACTATTATTTTCCTTGAATACTCAAAAAAAGAATTTGAGACCGAGCAGCGGATTAAGGAATTGGAGGCTAAACGCAAGCTGGAACGAGCTCGCACTACGGCCATAGTATTTGGTATTATCACCATGTTTGCATTAATAGCGCTGGTATATGCTTTTGTGCAGAAAGGCGTGGCCGATGAAAAACAACAAGAAGCCTTGGTCAATGCGCAAAAGGCGATTGAACAAACTAAGATTGCAGAAGCCGAACGTAAAAAAGCAGAAGAAGCAGCAGCCGAAGCCGTGAAGCAGCAAAAACTCGCTGAAAGAAATGCGATTGAAGCCTTGCGACAACAAAAGATAGCGGAAGATGCTAAAAAACGGGCTGATGAAAATGCCTTGCGTGCTGAACAAAATGCAGAAGAAGCCAAGAAGCAACAACAGATAGCCGAAGCCCAAAAGAAAAAAGCAGACGATAATGCGGCTGCTGCCATCAAAGCGCAGAAAGAGGCTGAGCGCGAGCGCTATTTGGCTGTAGCCCGATCCATTGCCCTAAAATCGAAAGAACTGAACGACAATGAAACGGCTGCTTTGCTGGCTCAGCAAGCTTATAACTTCAATACCCGGTTTAACGGCTATGCGTATGACAACGATATTTATAACGGGCTGTTTTATGCATTGAGAAATTATAACAACCCGCTTACCCTTAGTTTGGAAGGGCATAACCAGGGTGCTGTACGCGCGCTGGTTACCCGCGATAACAATGCCAGTATTTTTTCCGGAGGCAGCGATGGGAAAGTCTTACGCTGGAGCCAATCTAACGGCACCTGGACACATGAAGTGCTCAAAGAATTTTCTATTACTACCGAAGACGGGAATAACAATGTTACGTATGCGGTGTATGCATTGGATATCAGCCCGGATGGAAATTATCTGGCCGTAGGTGGATTGTATAATGCCGACCGGGATAATAATTATGCCATGCTGATTAACCTGAACACCCCCAAGGCCGACCCGGTTAAAATTTTGGGATATAAGAGCGATATCGAGCATATTAATTTCACGCTGGACGGGAAAGGGTTTTATGCCCGTTGCAATTCAGGCAAGAGCATTATGTATTCAGATTTAAAAACAGCCCGCGAGGTAATTTCACCAACTGAAAAAATTACCTCGATCGACCTCAGCCCCGATGGTACGAAATTAGCCGGAGCCGGCTCAGACGGGAACTTATACATCTGGGACATAAAAAATAAATATGCTGAAACAAAATACTCTGTACTGAAACATGGAAAAGATATTTTGGCCATTCAGTTTATGCCCGACAGCCGGGGAGTGGTAATTGGCGATGAAGAAGGCATCATTCGGATTTTTACTTCCGGTGTGGTTTATCGCACACTTACCGGCCATACTTCGCAGATTGAGCAAATCAAATTCAGTCACTCCGGGCAGTTTATGGCAACCGCCAGCAAAGATGGGTCGGTGCGGCTGTGGAACATTAACCAGCTAACGGAAGAGCCGCAAGTGTTGGCTGATCACGACTGGGTATGGAGCGTGGCCTTTACGCCTGATGATGAGCAATTGATGGCGGGGATTCACACCCGCGAAGAAACTGTGAAGGGCGTAAACCAAACCATTCACGCCTGGCCTACTAAAATTAAAACCATGTCCACCCAATTATGCGGATATGTAAAACAGAATTTAAGCCAGAGTGATTGGAATTTGTATATGAAGGGATTGAAGTATGAAGCTACTTGCATCAACTTGCCGCCTAATACCAAATAATTTACAGATAAAAATATATTTGCATGAAGAGACTTTATCTGCTGGCGGTTGTTGTACTATTTTGTGGCCGGTATGGGTTTGCCCAACTTACCACTTGCGCCCAAACCCTGCGGCTGGCCAACTCCACTTACGAACAAGGACGCCTGCATGAACTCCCCGACCTCTTATCTAAATGTTTGGAAAATGGGTTTAATAAACAAGAGAAAGTGCAGGCCTATAAACTGCTGGCATTAGCCTACATCTATTTAGAAGAACCCGAGAAGGCTGATGAAACTATGCTCAAAATTCTTGAGACCGATAATTATTTTGCCATTAATAAAGACATTGATCCGGCCGAGTTTATTGCGTTGTATAATACGTTTAGAACCAAACCCATTTATAGATTGGGAGTGAAGTTTTCAATAAACTCTACACAGCCCAATGTTTCTCAGTTTAACCCCGTTAGCGATGGCCAGGCCAAGTATGCGTATAAGGTAGGAATTGCCTTAGGGGTAGCCGGAGAAGTACCCATAAGTATTCCGTTTTTAAAAAACAGAACCACCCTGAGCGGAGAATTATTTTATGCTACTAAATCATTTTCTAATCAATTTAACGCACAACAAAACCAAACAACCTATTCCACCTCTACCGGAACCGAAACGCAAAACTGGATATCGGTACCGCTGATGTTGCAATACCGGCTATTAAAGAAAGATGAACTGAGTACACCGACCAAATGGATAGAACGATTAAATCCGTACGTATCCGTTGGGGTAAGTACAGATTATCTGCTTAGCTCGTCCACGTCAGTAGATCAAAAACGGCAAAACAATCAATCCATAGATTTGCAAACCATATCGCTGAGCCTGCAACGCGAAAAATTGAATCTCAGCGCGTTAGTAGGAGCGGGCATTAAATCTCGTGTGGCACAAGGTTTTTTGGTTGCCGAAGTGCGTTATGCCTATGGGTTATCTAAAGTCAATTCTCCTTCCACACTTTACGCTAATCAGATTTTATTAAATAATTATAAAATGGTGGATGGTGTCTTTAGCCTAAACTCGCTTTTTTTTAACATAGGCTATGTGCAGAATTTTTTCAATCCTAAAAAGTTAAAAAGAAAATGATATTCGATAGATCTTATGGGGGGAGTACGCTGAAGCGATTCATTCGAAACCCGCTTGTATTATGTTTAGGTATTTCTGTTTTTTTTAATGCGTGCAAAAATTTAGACAACGTTACCCCCGCGGCCCGTTCTTCATTTGTGTATTATTATGGTGGCATGGGAAATTATAGAGCCGCCTCAGTATTGGCACTATCCGATGGATATTTAATGGTAGGAGACAGTATCACGGCCTTGCAGCGATCAATTGTATTGATTCGCACTAACCCGGAAGGAGTTACCCGTTGGCGCAAAAAAATTGATAATGCCAGCGCTAATTCAGCTATTGTTACCGCTACCGGTTACTTGGTAATTGGCGACAGTATTTACATCGACCTTTCGCAACGATTGGTAATAAACCAAACCCGAAGAAAGATGAGGCTGATCAGTCTGAACTCAAACGGCAGTGTAATAACGGATGCCAGCTGGGGCGATACTACGATTATTCCTTCGCAAAACCGGGTTGATAGGAGAGGGTCTGCGGTAGGCATAGATTTATCGGGGAATATTATTTCTACCAGCACCATCAATTATCTTTTGTCTTCACCTTCCATTCCGCAGTACACCTCGCTGGCTTCGCATAACCCCGCCACACTTAAAATGAATTGGTCGGTACAGTACAATAACTTAAATAATCAGGATTATCAAAATTCTATTTCACTTCAAATTAACCCGGCTGGCGATGTAATATGGGCTACCAGTGCTGTATTTGCTACCGCCAACACGGCAGCAGCTTTTGTGATGATGCCGGTGATGCCGCCCAGCAATGCCAATGCCACCTTTGTAAATGCAGGCCGGTTTGGGCAAGATACGTCCGGAGTATATTATTCCGGGAATGACATAAAGCAGGCCGGCCCTAACTATGGAATTATAGGAACGTATCAAACGTACACCGGTAGCGATGCCAATATCTTTTTTATCCGCACCGATTTGCAGGGAAATCCCATACCCGGTTCAGCTATCTATTTTGACGGAGTGAGCATAGCGAAGAGTAAAAAGCCCACTAATAAAAACCTATCGCGGGTGCAAGACAGCGGCCTGGCTCTGACAGGCACAACCGATGGTGGTTTTCTTTTGGCAGGGTACACTACTTCTACCAACGATGGCACCTGGGGCAATGGAGGAAAAGATTTATTTCTGATACGCATCGATCCGTTTGGCAACCTGCTCTGGTACAAAACGTGGGGCGGCACCGGAGATGAGGTGCCTTCTACGGTTCAGCAAACTTCGGATGGCGGCTTCCTGATTTCGGGAACGCTTACACTGGCCGGACAAAGTTCTATGTTTTTATTGAAGACAGACAGCAATGGTGAATTGAAAAATTGATTTGAACTATGAAGAATTTTACGAAACTATTTTTACCTCTTTTTTTTATTTCAGTCTTCCCGTTGGCAGGGTGGGCACAAGCACCTACCGTTAATGCTCCCACCATTACATCGGTTACTACTACCTCAGCTACGCTGGGCGGAACCATTGCTACTGGAACCGGCATCACAAATTACGGAACATCCTATAAAACAACCACGGGCGTTACGCAAGCAAATAATCCACAGAGTGGCGGAGCTGTATCGGATGCCAGTATCCCTTATACCTTTACTCAAAACAGAACCGGGTTAACAGCCGGTACACTTTATTACTGGAAGGCCTGGGCCACCAATGGCACCGGAACAGGGCTAACCAGCGAGCAAACTTTCTTTACAGAACCCAGCCAACCGGGCTCATTCTCTATTACGGCAGTTTCTACCACTAACAATCAAATTGTATTGTCTTTTCCGGCAGCCTCTACATTGGTATCGGGCACAGCTACCGGAGGCTATGTACTTTTTCGCCATGCCGGCAGTGCGGCTACCGTTTCGCTAACCGATGGAGCGGCTCCCCCGGCCAATGGAACAGGCGATAAAATTGCTACTATTACCGCGGCACTGACCACTTTTACTGACAGCGGTTTATCACCACAAACCCAATATTATTACACCCTTGTGCCCTTCGTTTGGGATGGCTCGACCCCCACACTCTATAACTATAACACCAGTTCCCCCTTATCCACCAATGGTTTTACACTGTCTAATCCACCCAGCGGGCAACCCACTTCTTTTACTTCGGTAGGTGGAGCTAACACACAGATTAATCTTACGATTAGCTGGGGAGCCGTAACAGCCAACGGATTTTTGATTTACAGAAATGCTATAAGCACTCCGGTTATTGCCGGTGGCGATTTTACCAATGGAACAACCCCGCCTGCTGCTCTGGCTGATGGCAGCACTTTGGTAACATCTGTTTCTTTATTATCCACATCCTACAATGATACCGGGCTAACGGCCGCTACCCAATACTATTATATTCTGGTTCCTTTTGGGTACGATGGATCAAATGCCTCTACTTATAACTACCTGACATCTTCCCCCAAAACAACAACCTCCTATACCTTATCTAATCCGCCCTCAGGTCAGCCCACTCCATTTAATGCAACCGGTGCCGGAGCTACGCAAATCAATTTATCGTGGAGTTCGGTTACGGCTAATGGTTTTTTAATTTACCGCCACTCCGGCAGCACCTCTCCGGATGTTTCGGGCATTGCGAATGGAGCTGCTCCACCCAGTCCGTTGGCTGACGGGAGCACATTGGTAACCACAGCCGCAGGAGGTGCCACATCGTATAATAATACAGGGCTTTCAGCTGCTACTCAATACAGTTATACCATCGTGCCATTTGGCTATGACAACAGCCATGCAGGCACCTACAACTACTTAATTACATCTGCACCTACGGCTTCGGCCTATACCTATTCCAGCTCGCCCAGTGGGCAGCCCATCAGTTTTACAGCCACCGCAGCAGGCTCCACCCAGATCAACTTAAGTTGGTCTTCAGGGGTAACGTCTATTGCCGGCTTTTTAATTTACCGCTTGCCGGGCAATACGCCTGTAAGCTTAGCCGGATTAAACAGTGGCAGTGCTCCACTGGCTACCTTGGGCGATGGCAGCACCCTTATTGCCACTACTTTGGCCGGAGCCACTTTATACAACGACAACAGCCTCTCGGGTAGCACCAAGTACCAGTACAGGTTGGTGCCTTTCAATTATGACGGATCGCATGCCGGCACCTATAATTTTTTAACAGCCGGGGCCAAATCGGCTAGTGCCACTACGTTTGATAATACCTCAACGATAACCTATACTCCCGGATATTCAACTCCTTCCATTCCATACATTAACTTTCAGGCTCTAGGTGGGCCGTTAGATAATACAGTACCCAACTGTGTATCGTTAGGCAGATTTACAGTAACTGACATGGGCGGAGATGGCCTTAATACTACTTTAGCATCGGTAACAATTAGTATTACCAACAATTCTAATGTAGCCGAGATTGCTATTTTTGATAGCAGTCAAAATAATCAGGAACAATTTACTACTCCGGGGTCGTCAGTTACATTTATTGGCCCACCCATTCATAATATTTCTGCCTTCGATGGATCTACTGATTATTTTGAGATTTGGGCTACTTTCAAAAGTTCGGTTGTTGATCAACAGAAAATTCTGATTAGCATAACCGGAGCGACTGTTATTCCAAATAGTTCGGGCATTTCTTCATTTGCTGCTTCAAATCCGGGTACTACAAACAAAATACAAGTAAATGCTACCCAGCTTACCCTTACAACGGGCTCTGCCAGTGTAAATACAGGTGCCAATTTTGGGCCGGTTACGGTTACAGCAGTAGATGCGCTGAGTAACATTCAAACCGGGCGCACCGATGCCATTGCACTTAGCATTTCAACAGGCACTGGTACGTTAACCACAACACCTGCCGGGAATCAAAATTTGGTGGGGGGATCAATTAGTTGGTCTGCTGCATCTATAAACTTAGCGGGGAGTAAAATAATTAAGGCGCAAAAAACACCATCTACTCCTAACCCCTTAACATTTGCTACAACAAGCGTTACAGTAAATAGTGCAGGAGTTACTATTACACCGGGTACTCTTACTAATTCACCCTTATGCTATAGTGGGCAACCCCAGGCAATAGGTCCGATTGTGATTCAAGAAAGTGATCCGGGAGACTTTGCAGTCGGTACCAATGTTACATTTATCTTGCAACTTCCGTCTGGGTTTCAATTTAATACATCTCAAACTACAGCCCCAACCTACGCGGGTGTACCTGGGCCAGCTACTGACTTCACGGCTGTATCGGCATTGACCTATCCTGATAATCAAACAGTATCATTTTCCTACACCGTTGCTACAGCTACAAAAATTGATCAGTTGACAATTAGCGGACTTCAGGTACGCTATACAGGCACAAGTAATGTTACAGGTAATCTAGTGAGAACAGGTGGATCAGCAACTATAGCCGGAAGCATTCCTGGTGATAACAAATCATTCTGTGCGGTAGCTTCGCAAAATTCAGCTACAGTTATAGATTTTAGTGTGCAAACAGTACCCGGCCAAGCGGCTGTTACTCCTAATCAGACACGGTTTCAAGTAGGAATTGCCAGTGTACAACTTATTGGCAATCCATCAGGTGGATCTTTTTCCGGGCCCGGGGTATCACCCAATGCAACATACAATTATATTTTTTCACCTTCTTCGCTTGGTGTAAGCACAGGCAACGCAGTTGTTTATACCTACACAGAAACTACCGGACAGCAATGTCAGGTTACAAAGACTAAATCATTTGATGTGTATGCTTCAGTTATTCAAAATCTTCAGTTATCCTACTGCACGAATGCTACCCCCTCTACAGGTCTTACGGTAGTACAATCGGATATAGATAATCAATTTCCTCCGGCAAGTAGCTATCAACTGTATGACTTAGTTTATTTGGCTGGTTACTCCTGTGCAGGTTTTGGGTGTAGCTATGGATATTCGTCAACTTATATTGGTTATGCTTCCATTACTTCAGTTTATACATACAGTTATAATCTTTTAGGTACTACAACTTTAGCTCACACGCAGGTTTACACATACACTTATAATTGGAACGGATCATACTATGCTTTTGCAGGATACACTTTTTCATCTAATAAAATTGCAAATGCCGGTTCGGTTACCACGTTCGATCCGTCTTATCCCTATTATCGATCATATTATCCAAACGCTGTATTAGTGTATTACAGAGCAATAGATGTTGCTACTTCCAGTATTGTTAAATTAGGGGGCGGACAGTATGTACCTCTAATTAACCCTCCTTCAGTATCTTTTTCACTGCCAAAAAGAAAATTTTGCGCTAATGATGCTTCGGTTAATTTAGTTGGAACTCCGGCACAGAATTCACCTGTTACAGATAAATTTACGGTAGTGCCATCAGGAGCAGGGGGGATTCCACCCAATTCGGGCAACACATGGACATTCAGCCCTAACCTTGTTACACAACTTGGTAGTTTGTTTACGATAAGGTATGATTATACAGACCCCAGTACTCTTTGCTCAAATTATGATACGCTGGCAGTTACCGTATATGGTGTGCCTGGCCAAGTGCTGAATTCAGAACTGAACGGAACCGGTACGCCATCCACATTAATTACGTGTGTAGGTAATCCAGCTGTAACCTTTAAAGGAAATGCTCCCAGTACAAACTATAACTGGTATAGTAGTTCGGTTATAACTCCAGCTAATCTTATTCAGAGCGGTTTAAATTTTACACCCACTACGAGCACAGCTTCGGCCGGAAGCACGGATTATTATGTTACAAAAATTCTTTATGCTTCTCCTACATTTGCCGGTTGCGAAAGTACGGTTCCTACAAACGTAAGGATGACCGTGCAAGCCGGCCCATCGTTAACATTGGCCACTTCGGCCGTACAGATTTGTTCGGGGAGCCTGGTAGATATAAAGCAGACAACCATTGGGGCAACACTTACCAATGCCACTATAGCTACTTGGTCTAAAGTTCCGGTTACCGGCCAATTTGTTGATGGCTCAAATAATCCTTCCACTTCGTTGGGATCTTCCGGAGCCGCTGCCGTACACTATGTGCCCTCGGGTACAGATTTACCTGTAAATGGAAGTGGGGTGGCTACAACTGTTATACTAACACTAACTACAGATAACCTGCAAGCACCCTCTTGCTTACCCGCGCAAAAGCAGATAACGGTAACCATTAACCCTATACCCAATGCACCGGCCTTTACCAACCCGGCCTCTACTCTGGTAAGCGGTGGCGTTGTAGAGTATTGCGATAATACAATAGATCCTAAATTAGTTGTTGCCGGGGCTGGATCGGGTACGATTACTTTTTATAGCGATCCGGGCTTAACCACTACCTTATTCTCCGGTGCCGACCCGGCTACCTATTTTTATAATTTTAATCCGGCTACGAGTAGGTCTGTTGATATTTATACAACTCAAACTATAAGTAACTGCCAAAGTCCGTCAACCAAATTAACCTTTTTGCTCCACCCACAGCCAACTGTTAATTTTAGTGTAGCCAATCAATGCTTCAATGTTTTAACTAATCAGCAGCCTACAGCTGCCCAGTTTACTCCTATCATTTCTTATTCACCTACATCGTACGGTGCCCCCTCTACACCGTATACAACCACTGTTTATGACTGGACTTTTGGTGATGGTACAGCCAATTCACCCAGTGCTGCACCTTCTCATGGCTATAAGCAATTAGGTTTTTATGCCACACAACTTACAGCCACCTCTAATAAAGGATGTACACAGACTTCGGCTATTCAACAAATTGAAATAGGACCGGTGCCACAAACTGATTTCACCGTAACGAAACAATGCTTTGGCGATAGTACTGCGTTTTTATATACTGCCGGATTGGTTATAGATAATTCATCGCCCGGCAGAACTATTCAAACCTGGGCTTGGGATTTTGGCGATCCACCCGGTGTCAGTACGTCTGCCTTATCAGACCCTAAACATAAATACCTAACCCTTGGTGCGTTTAGTACATCGTTGATGCTGACTACTAAACTGGGATGCAGTAGCGCACAATCTAAACCTGTTTATGTCCTACCCCTGATTACTTTTAATTCATCGTACACATCGTATGCGGAAAGCTTCGAAAACAACAATAATGTTCCGCTCAATAATTCGGCAACTAATTTTGGTGCCTGGGCGCCAGAGGTTTTCATTACGAATACCAAATCGGCCACCAGTACCAGTTGGAATCTGCAAACACCTGCCGGCTCTGTAATTACTTCGGCATCAGACGGTTCGAAAGCCTGGGTAGCCGGCTTGTTAGGCACGGCTAATAACGGATTGAACAGCACGTACAACACCAATGAAATATCGGTATTGAACAGCCCGTGTTTTGATATTTCCGGTTTAACCAAACCCGTTATTGCTTTTGATTACCTGGCCGATACCTGGACCAAAGATGATGGTACCTACCTTCAGTATTCGGCCGATGGCGGATCTACTTGGAATACGTTAGGCCAAAAAGGAAAAGGACTGAACTGGTATAACGATAATAACATTATTGCACTGGCCTCCATCAACCCCAATTTAGGCCAGGCTACCGGGCAGGAGGGATGGGATGCACCCGGTGTGGCTTCTAACAGTTGGGCCACTTCGCGCTATTCTTTAAGTGGGAAACAAGTAGGAGCAACTCCCTTGCGCTTTAGATTTTATTTTGGTTCGCAAGCCAATATTGACCCGACTACCAAACCGGGCGACCCCAACCAAATCCGCCTTCCGTATAACGGTTTTGGGCTTGATAATTTTGCTATTCAAAATGCCAACCGCACCGTGCTGGCCGAGTACTTTACAAACCAAACAGCGGCCAGCCAGGAGAAACCAATTCCGTCAGCATCAGATAATAATTTTCTTGCTTTTCAGAGCACCGTTAATCTCCAGTCTCTCATAAAGATGCAATACCAAACTTCTATTGGTGGTCCCGACTCTATCAATGCATTAAATCCTCAGGATAATATGGCTCGTGCTGCATTCTATGGCGTAACCGGAGGTGTATCTGCGTCCATTATTCCTTTTAGAGGTTTCTTGGATGGATTTACAGGCCCCTCTACATTTAATGGAAGAATACTGTCGGGCCCTCCGGCTTTGCCTTCGGCTGTCGATAATTATTTTGATGCGCGTATATTGGTTACTTCTCCTTTATCTATTTCAGTCGCTACCGCCACATCCACCAATAGCAAAAAAGATAGTTTATTACTAGATGCTACCATTACCGTGCTGAATAAGCCTTTGCCTTTGAACGGTCATCAATATGTAGTGCAAACAGCCATTGTAAAAGATGTAAGCGGAACAGGGGCCGGCCCTTACATTATGCGCAAAATGTTGCCCAATGCTACGGGCACGCCCCTTACAGCTATGGCAGCCAACACAGTTCAGAAAATTCATTATTCATTTACTGAATCTAAGCCGTATGATACTACCAATCTGTATGCCATCACTTTTGTGCAAGATCTGGTGGCTGTTCAGCCGCCCAGTTTGCTGGCCGGAGCGCAAGAGATACTCCAGGCAACCATACAGCGGGTAAGGGTAAATGCACTTGGATTAATTACCGAGGTTTCACCTTTACTGTCAGAGAATGTAAGGATATACCCCAACCCGGCCGACCGTGAGTTTACCATTGTATTGCCACAGGCGGCTTCGCAAAGCATGCCTGTTATGCTGGCCAACCAGTTAGGCCAACTAATTAATGTAGGCGCTTTTGGCGAGGGTGAGCAAAGCAAGAACATAAGTACACAGGGTTTAGCCGAAGGAGTTTATATCCTGCAACTGGGGGGCAGCGGAAGTGCCGTACGCCAGAAGGTGGTGGTGTTGCATAAGTAATTAAAACATACATCGTTTTTTAAATAACACATTTCAAGAAAAAGGCTTTTTCAGACAAAAAGCCTTTTTCTTTTCTCTAAAAAGTTTTTTAAATGATAAAACCTTACTTAATTTTCTGCACTAAAAACCTAACCAACTCAGGCCCCATTCTATGGAACTATTTCTAAAAGCAGATACTTGGCTTGCCTTACTTACTCTTTGTTTTTTGGAAATCGTACTGGGTATTGATAACATCATTTTCATTTCGATTGTTTCTAATAAGTTGCCCGAAGAACAACGCCAACGCGCGCGCAACACCGGCTTATTTTTGGCCATGTTTGTACGCATCGGTTTTTTATTGGGCATTACCTGGATTATCGGTTTTAAAGAGCCGTTATTTTCTGTAAAAGATATTGTACCCGACTTTTTGATTACCTCATTAGGTTTTCATGCCGACCACATGTTTAGCGGACGCGATTTAATTCTTGGATTTGGCGGGCTGTTCCTGATCGCCAAAAGCACCATGGAGATCAACCATGAAATGGAAGGCGATGGAATAGAAAAAGAAGGAAAAAAATCATCCGTGCCAACCATGGCGGGTACAATCGTTCAAATCATTTTACTCGATATTATTTTTTCATTCGATTCGATTTTAACAGCCGTAGGGATTGTAGATCGTGATAAGGTAATCATCATGATCTTGGCTGTAATCGTATCCATTGGCGTGATGATGTTTTTCTCCGGTACCATCAGCCGGTTTATTCAACGACATCCGTCTATGGAAGTGCTCGCACTCGGTTTTCTTATTTTGATCGGGTTTATGCTCTTCTTAGAATCGCTGGGGGTAGCCGTGCCCAAAGGGTATATTTATTTTGCAGTAGCCTTTTCACTACTCATCGAGTTTTTTAATATACGTGTCGTTTCTAAACGCAAGGCCAATCCGGTAAAACTGAATAAACCGTTTAGTGAACTGGAAGCCGAAGCTGCTTTGCTTTCTAAGAAGGGCGAAGAAGTACAGTATAGCGATGACCCTAAATACCCGATTGGAAAATTTATTTCTAAAGAGAGTTATACTTTTAAAGAACTACAACAATACATTGAGCAGATTGATTTATTTCCGTATCAATTACAAAAAACGGTGGCCGATTTATCGGATACGCAACTCGACACTCCGTATCGTGAAGGAGGCTGGACGGTGCGCCAATTAGTTCACCATCTTTCTGACAGCCACTTGAATGCCTACATTCGCATGAAATGGGCACTAACAGAAGAAACGCCTACCATAAAAGCATACAATCAAACCGAATGGGCCAAAACACCCGATACCCGATTGGGGGTAGAATATCCGTTAGCTTTAGTTAAGTCGCTTCATCAAAAATGGGTTGGGTTGCTTAAACAACTGTTGCCCGAGCAGATGAAGAAAGAATACATACACCCCGATTCCGGTAAACACATTCGTCTCGATCAGATGACGGCCAACTATGCCTGGCATGGTGAACACCACTTGGCGCATATTAAATCATTGCGAAAGAGAATGAGTTGGTAGTCAGCTAATGGTTGTGTTATCATTATTATAAATATTATTTTAAAGTAAACGGTGTATTCCCGCCCTCCGTTTTTGTTTAACCGGCATTTAGAAACAATTTTCCCTGCTTTGTTTCGGAAAGTAAATATCCCTGTTTATAAACGCGAACGGATTAATACCAGCGATTCTGATTTTCTTGATTTAGATTGGCTGCAGGCGAACTCTAAAAAACTAGTTGTTATTTCGCATGGCCTTGAAGGCAATACACACCGGGCTTATGTAAAGGGAATGGCCCGCCTTTTTTTTCAAAGTGGTTTCGATATTTTGGCGTGGAACTATAGGGGATGTAGCGGAGAGATCAACCGGGCCTTGCGTTTTTACCACAGCGGGGCTACAGACGATCTACATGAAGTAATTGTACATGGTCTAAAAAATGGATATAGTGAAATATATTTGGTCGGTTTCAGTTTAGGTGGGAACCTGACACTAAAATATTTAGGCGAGCGACTGGTTGATGCCAGGCTGATAGCGGCTGTTACCTTTTCCGTCCCTCTGGAGTTGCACACTAGTTGCCTTCAAATTTCCAAACCTGGTAATACAATTTACGAGCATCGTTTTCTTAAGAGTTTGAAAAATAAAGTTGTAGAAAAATCTAAACGTATGGGGGGAATAGATATTTCAAAAATTAAAATGGTAAATAGTTTATACGAATTCGATGACCACTACACGGCTCCTTTACACGGATATAAAAATGCTTTAGATTACTATACCCAGTGTAGCGCGCTTCATTATTTAAAAAAAATACAAACCCCTACGTTAATCGTAAATGCTAAAAATGATACGTTTTTAAGTAAAGAATGTTTTCCCCAAAATAGTTTAAGTACCTTTTTGCAAATAGAATATCCTAATTATGGCGGGCATGTTGGGTTCTCTACGTTTGGTCAAAATGGGGTATATTGGAGCGAGCAACGAGCTCTTGATTTTATATTGAAAAGATAAAATGATTGAACGCTTTTCTATAGCCACGACCGCATCGCAACTGGCTTCCCGGTTTGAGGTAGAAGAACCCCGGGCTTTTCATGCCCGCTATAATGTGGCCCCTGCCCAGTTAGTTCCATTACTGACGGCAACAGATTACCGGGGATTTTCATTCTTTTATTGGGGCCAGCCGCCAGCGTTATCTAAAAACAAACCGGTGGCCGAAAAAATTATTAATGTCAGGCGAGAATGGATAGAAGAAAGATCAATTCTTAGAAAATATATAAAGCACAATCGCTGTCTCATTCCGTTAGATGGATTTTATGCAGGAAAAAAAGTAGGAAAAAAAACAATAATCCCCTGGCGATTCTGTGGTGAGGAAAATGAACTTTTTTCTATGCCTGCATTTTGGGAAGAATATGAAGATACAGAGGGAAACAATATTCATACGTTTATGATCATTACGGTTGAGGCTACTTCATCAATAGGGGGAGTTACCAATCGTATGCCTGTTCTTTTTAGAAAAAAGGAAGAGATGGTTTGGTTATCGCAGGCATCTTCTGAAGATGAATTATTGAAATTGCTTAAACAACCAGCTATTGTAAATTTAAAAGGGTACTCCGTTTCGCATCAGCTTAATGATCCATTGTTTGATCGGCCCTCGCTTATTTTACCTACGCAGCCGGCTGATCAGTTTGGTAATCTGACTTTGTTCGACTAAAAGAGGGATGACATCAATTGGGTTTTATTCTCATTAAATTTGATCCCGGCAAACGCCTCATGAAGTGCTTCATTATTATATTCATGTTCACATTGGTGCCGGGTTGGGCTATGGCACAGCTCTTCACAAAAAAAAATTATCACGACAGAGAAAATAAAAATATAAAAGAGGTTTATCAGGTAAAAGATACCGTTTCTAATATTCTTCAAGGGCGTTATATCTCGTATTACCTGAATGGAAACATCGAATCGAAAGGTCAGTTTTCAAATAATGAAACCACGGGCGTATGGGAGTTTTATTATGAAACCGGAAACTTACGCATGCGGGGCATTTTACGTCAAAACTCAAACTACGGATTGTGGGAATATTTTTATGAAAACGGCCAAAAAAGTATGGAGGGTACCATTAACGATAGAAATAAAGAAGGGATTTGGAAAATCTATTACGAAAGTGGCGAACTAAAAGAAGTAGGCGAATATAAAAATGATAAACGCTCAGGGCAATGGATTACATATTTTGAAGATGGTGTAAAACGCGGAGAAATAGAATATAATGAAGACCATGGCCGGTACACAGAGTATTATCATTCAGGAAAAAAATTAGCCGAAGGCCCTAAAGTAGGTGCGCGCAATGCGGGGCAATGGAGAACGTATTCAGAAAGCGGATCGCTTGATAGTGAAGGAGATTATATCAATGGAAAAAAAAACGGCCTCTGGAAATTTTATTTTTTATCAGGTAAAATATCATCGGAAGGAAGATATGAAAACGATGAGCCGGTAGGAACATGGGTTTATTATTACGAAGATGGTAAAGTCAGTTCAAAAGGAAATTTTGTTAATGGGAAACGAAATGGCTATTGGAGCTCCAGTCATAAAAACGGAACACTTAAAAGCGAGATTACATACGTAAATGGATCAGGCGAGTACCGCGAATATTATGGCAGTGGAAAATTAAAGGCAAAAGGCCAAGTGCTGAATGGAAAAAATCAAGGCAAATGGCAATATTTTTATGAGGACGGAAAATCGGAGGGCGAGTGCGATTTTGAAAATGGGAAGGGAACCTACTTTGGGTATTACCCTACCGGGAACCTTCAAACTAAAGGACGAATAGAAGATGATCTTCGGGTAGGCACATGGGAACTCTACGAACAAGACGGCAAACTATCGGGTTACTACAAGCCTTTCTATGAAGATAAGGAACTGGCTAATGCCATTAATTCTTTGGTGGAGCGATCAAAAACTCCTCCGCCTATCATAAAAAAAAATCAACCTAAAAGAAGGTTTGATTATTTTTCCCCCCGATACCCGGAATACCACAGCGTAATTTTACAGGGCAATCCGGCCTTTGCTTTTTTAGGTAGTTTTCCGCTTGGAATTGAGTTCTATAATGAGGCGCGATTAGGACATGAGTTTGGGTTTGAAGGCTTACGAGATCCATTCTTTATAAGTGATTCGCAAGTGCCGGCCGGAAAGCTTTTTAATCGAGGTTATGCAATTTCGCTAAGACAAAAATTTTATAACCCAATTAAATATGGAATGTGGTATCTGGCGCACGAAATCAGGTTTACTAATATTGTACATAATTATAACATAGAGCCGCCTCAACAGCCTATACAGATTACGATTAGTGCACCCGAGCAACGGGTAGAGTATGCCCTCTTAATTGGAATGCGCTTAATGGAAAAAATAGATAAGAATGGGTTTACTATTGATTCTTTTATTGGGTATGGAATTGGCTATCGGAATGTATCGATCGATCAGCCGTTCCAATCTATGTTTAATTCGGTAAGCACAAATCCTTTTTCTCATACACTTAGATTTGGTTTGAATTTTGGATATTCTTTTTCTTTTGAAGGCCGATAATTGTAATGTGTAAATAAACTTTAATAAATACCTAATAATCAATTAGTTATTATTAGTAATGTACAATAAAATATCAAATATTTTTTTAGATAAACATCCACTATTATGAAACAACCCGATACACTTAAGTTGGTAGCCGAATTTCACAATACTTTTAAACACCCTATTCTGCCCAATCCGCAGATTCCTTCGGACGATCGATGTAAACTCCGTGTATCGTTGATAGCTGAAGAACTAAAAGAGTTGGAAAATGCTATATCCGATAAAGATATTGTTGAAATTGCCGATGCCCTCTGCGATATTCAGTATGTGCTGTCAGGGGCTATTCTTGAATTTGGCCTGGCCGATAAATTTAGTCGTTTGTTTGAAGAGGTACAGCGCTCTAATATGAGCAAAGCTTGCCTGTCAGAACAGGAAGCGGCTGAAACGGTAGCTTTCTATAAAGCCAAGGACGGTACGGAGTGCTACTACCGCGAAATTGGCGGCCGCTGGCTGGTGTATAGAAAATCGGATAACAAAACCATAAAATCGGTAAACTATTCGCCCGCCAATCTGAAAAAAATAATGGCCGATCATACGTAAAATTCAAATTGAAATACGGCTTCTTGCCCGCGTATTTGCAACGGGTTTAGAGCAATAATAGGGCTATCGTTGTAAGCCTTTATAAAATCGCTTCGGCTTATTCTAAGTTTACTTACCCCCGGTTTTATACGGTGATACTGCATGCGCCCCGACTTATTAGCCGTGGCGCAGTAGATAAAATCGTACTTAATCGGAATGGGGGAGGGGATATACTTCATGAATAACTTTCAGAAAACCGCACAGAAATGATTCGGTTATGTTCCCTGTTATACTGAGCCAACAGGCTATAGGCCTGCATAGGCACATAATCAAAACGTGTTTCATACTCTTTAATTTTCAGGTATAACTCATTGATGTAGAATCTGATCTGATCAATGTTTCTACAATTACTTGGGCTCTCAAAATTTCTCCTGGTGAAATTCATCAAATCCATTTCAATTTTTCTTTTCTCAAATGTGCTCATATCATTGTGTATTAATACACAATGATATGTCAATATTTTACTTAAAACAAATATTATTTGTGAAAAAATGCACAAATTTTAAAAACATTTGAATTTTGTAAAAATTCTAAGCTTTTTGGCCGGTATTGGTATAGTTTGCCGTTGTAGGTGGATACATTTTGCTTGTTTGATTTATAATTACCTTTAGGAAAAAAAGTATTGATATGGAAGAAAAGGCAGTACCCATTCCGTTTTTAATTGCATGGAACGATTACATGATGATCGGCACCATTTCGTCCGCTACCATCGCCATTATAATTTACTTGTTCTATAAATTACGAGTATCCACCATTAAAGAACCTAAACAGGCTTATGATTACATTAATAAAAATGAAATCCGTTGGTTTAAACGGGTGTATTTCTTTTTTGGGCTGACTGCCGCCTTCGTTGTAAACCTGTATGGCATGGATAAATTTACCACCATCGGCTTGTGGTTTTTTGTTCGCCTGTTTTTTTCAATTGCAGCCGCCACCCTCATCGCTTATGTGGCTGCCTTAATTCTGGAATTTTACTACCCCACCCGGTTGAATTATAAACTGCGTAAGCTGCGTTATACACCACGTATTAACCCAAAGAATGGGAGAAAAATGAGACTGCTGAGCGAAGATGAAGAAGACGTACATCTCAATGAAGGAATGCAGGCTGAAGAAAATATTTTTTCGATTGATTACGATGTTTGGATAGATGAAACCACACAAGACCTGCAAATAGAAAAATATGACGGGCACCTCGTAGCTTTGCAATGCAATAACTGCGGCTTCTTTACCATGAAAGTATGGAAGGAAGAAATCATCGAAAAGAATGAAGACGGCTCACCCAAAGAACTCTTAAAACATTACCAATGCTCGTACTGTAAAAATGTGCGGGCCACTCAATTTAAAATTTCAGTTAAAGGAGAAGACGAGTATAAGCTTCAGAAACCTAAACTTCAGCGGAACACCCGTAATATTGAAATGGTAAAAATTGATCTTGTCTCAACCTTAGGAGCTAAAAGATCGTTTGAGTTTAAGTCGATAGATGAGTTGGAGAAATTTCTAAAAGAATTTGATTTCGACAAAGTTTCTTAAAAACACGAAGAGAAAACAGAACAATTTATTCTTGATAGCCATGAAGAGGGGATTTCTATTTATTTTTATTTCTATCAATGCCCGTTGTTTCCTCGGGGCAATCCCGGCTGATACGTCAGCATTAGTGCCGAAGCCTGTTTATGGCCGCGAAGCCCGGGTAATATCTTATTTATTAGATCACTACCACTATCGGAAGCTGGTTTTAAATGACTCTCTTTCAGAAGCCATATTGAAACAGTATATACGTGAACTCGATAATAACCGAAGTTATTTTTTGGCATCCGACATCCAATCTTTTGCTAAATACAAAGATCAGATAGATGATTATACCCGCAAAGAAGATGTATCGCCAGCCTATACCATTTATTCTATTTTTATTAAAAGATACAACGAGCGAATGAGTTATGTACTCAATTACTTAATCGGTAAGTCGTTTGACTATACCAGCAACGAATTGTATGAAGCCGATCGTGAAGAAAAACCCTGGGCAGCTTCGGTAAGCGACTTAAATGAAATTTGGAGAAAAACAATAAAAAGTCAAGCACTGAGCTTAAAACTGACCGGTAAAACACCGGATGAGATAAAAGATATTCTTAAAAAAAGATACGAACGCTTCCAAAAATCATTTGAGAAATTTAATGCCGAAGATGTTTTTAGTCTTTACATGAATGCCATTACAGAATCGTACGATCCGCATACCAATTATTTTTCTCCCAAAGCAGCGGATCTTTTTAAACAGAGCATGAGCCTCTCACTGGAAGGGATTGGAGCGCAGCTCACGATTGAAAATGATTATACCAAGGTAGCCCGCATTTTGCCGGGCGGAGATGCCGATAAATCGGGGAAACTGCACGTCAATGATTACATAACCGGGGTGGCGCAAGGAAAAGAAGGGGAGATGGTAGATGTTATTGGCTGGCGGTTAGATGATGTTGTAAAACTTATTAAAGGGCCCAAAGGAACCTATGTACGTTTAACGATCCTTCCTTCCAAAACAGGTATTAGTGGAACAGCAAAAGAGATTACGCTTATTCGTGATAAAATAAAACTGGAAGATCAGGCGGCCAAAAAAAGTTTAATCCACTATAATGCGAATGGTAAAGAACTGAAGATGGGGGTCATTACCCTTCCCAGTTTTTACATGGACTTTGAAGAGTACCAAAAAGGAAACCCGGATTATCGCAGTACTACGCGTGACGTAAAAAAATTAATTAACGAATTAAAGATTGAAAATATAAATGGATTGGTCATCGATTTGCGTAACAACGGAGGAGGCTCATTAGCCGAAGCCATTGACCTGACCGGGTTATTCATTAAAGAAGGTCCGGTGGTCCAGGTAAAATCATCGAATAATCAAATTCAGCTTGGCAATGATGATGATCAAAGTATAACCTATAGTGGCCCGCTGGTTGTACTCACTAATCGCTTTAGTGCTTCGGCCTCCGAAATTTTTGCCGGGGCCATTCAGGATTACCACCGAGGTGTCATCGTGGGCGAATCAACATACGGAAAGGGCACGGTGCAGCGTGTGCAAGGGCTGGCGCAACTTCTAAATGAAGCCGAGCCTGTTGGCGAATTGAAGTTTACCACCCAAAAATTTTATCGCATCAGTGGCAGCAGCACACAACATAAAGGTGTGGAGCCAGATGTAAAATTGCCTACAGCCCTAAACCCTGAGCAATATGGCGAAAGCTCTAACCCCAGCGCCTTACCTTGGGATGTTATCCCCCCGGCTTCTTACCAAAAATGCACAGACGTAAATGCTCCACTCATTGCCAGCCTGAACCAGTCGTATCAAGACCGGTTACAACATGATGTTTCTTTAAAAAACTATTTGGCAGAAGTAGATGAATTAAGACAAAACCTACGCCAAAAAACGATTTCACTTAATGAGTCTGTTCGAAAAAAACAAATGGAAGAGGATGAAAAAAAGAAAAGCGCTGAAAAACTCGACACTAAACTGGGGCTATCCAAAGATGGAATGCCGTTAGATGAAATTCAAAAACTGAAAGATGAATATCTGCGGGAAGGCCTTTTAATTTTAAGTGAAGTGATAACAAAAAGGATAGGGTAGAGCCATTTATCTTCAGTTAGGTCATAACAAATGGCATATATAGATGCTAAGTAAGAACCACCCGTTTGGATAGTTGGTCATTACCGATAGAGTTTGTTGAAAATAGGTTTGCTTATAACATTCATCAAAGCTAATTGCCCGATCAATCTCGTAAAATGAAGCGGTGCAAGTAATACTTAAAATCAACGACAATGAGAACGATCTTGTTTAGACTTCCCATGCACAACCGTACAAACAGGTGCAATTAATAACCAATTAAACTGAAGACCGGCAAGAAAATGTAATGAGCAAACTCCAAATGATGTATTTTTACAAAAAACTATACAGTAGCCAATTATTACTTCAACTCAACAAACATAGCATTATCTATTTTTTTTCAATTCATTTTTGTAAATGAAAGTAACTGATCACATAAAAAATGCCCGCGGCAAGACCCTGTTTAGCATTGAAATACTTCCACCCTTAAAAGGCGAAAACATACAATCGTTGTTTGATAACATAGATCCGCTGATGGAGTTTAACCCGCCATTTATAGATGTTACCTATCACCGTGAAGAATATGTTTTCAAAAAAAAGGAAAACG
This sequence comes from Bacteroidota bacterium, assembly GCA_018267135.1. Lineage (GTDB taxonomy): Bacteria > Bacteroidota > Bacteroidia > Cytophagales > Cyclobacteriaceae > ELB16-189. The sequence continues at coordinate 485,538 of JAFDZA010000014.1, read as the reverse complement.
GATTGTTAGAAAAACGTTCTACACGCAAACGCCCCGGAACGGTGGGCATTTGTGCCGCCATACAAAACCGGTATAAAGTAGATACGGTTCCACATATTATATGTGGCGGATTTAGCCGGGAAGAAACCGAGAACGCATTAATTGATTTACATTTTTTAGGAATAGACAATGTATTGGTTCTGCAAGGCGATGCCATCAAGACGGAAGCCCGGTTTATGCCCGACCCCGATGGCCACAAGTTTGCTTCGGAGTTAGTAGAACAAGTAGTGAACATGAATAAGGGGCGTTTTATTGACGAAGATCTGGAGAACGCAGCCCCCACACATTTTTGCATAGGCGTGGCCGGCTATCCTGAAAAACATTTTTTTGCTCCTAACCTGAAAACTGATTTGAAATTTTTAAAATTGAAAATTGATTTAGGAGCTGAATATATTGTAACCCAAATGTTTTTTGATAATCAATGTTATTTTGATTTTGTAGAGCGTTGCCGCGAGGCTGGTATCACCGTTCCTATTATTCCGGGTATTAAGCCCATCACTACCAAATCGCAATCCAATATTTTGCCTAACATTTTTCATATTGACTTACCCGAAGCACTGGCCGATGAAGTAGAAAAATGCAAAGACAATGCAGCCGTAAAGCAAGTAGGCATAGAATGGGCCGTGCAGCAAGCTAACGAGTTAATAAAGTTTGGTGTACCTACGCTTCATTTTTATTCGATGGGAAAATCAGACCCGATTTATAAGATAGCCAAGCAATTATTTTAGCTCTTTTTTAGTCATTTCTAACGATTGAGGTACACTAAAAAATAGTTACCTTTGGTTATTAGTCTGAATTAATAACCATTAATAACTAAATCACTTCTATGAAAAAACTACGATCCATTGTAAGCGGTGCACTGGTAGCTGTAACCGTTTTCTCTCTTTGGGTGCTGAGCGGATGTTCAAGTTCGTCTAGTGCGCCACCGGCTCCTACTCAAAACTTACTTCAATTAATGGCTTCAGCTTCATTTAAGCAGTCGGCCACGGTTACATCAGATAAGGCGTTGGATTCGCTGGTAAAATACATCAATATATACCCTGATCTTGTTACTTTACTTACCGGCACCACTCCTTACACCGTATTTGCGCCATCTAATGCTGCCTTTATTTCGTTATTGGCTACCCCTGGATTTCCTACCAATATAAAACTGATTAATCCTGCCATTATTGAGGGCGTACTTAAATACCATATTGTAGCCGGCACACAACTGCAGTCGGCCTTAACACCGGCCGCTTCTTTCCCTACGCTCTATACGGATGTGGCCAGTGCAACGGTGCAAAATATTGTTGTTAATACAGATGGAACTCTGAAAACGGGTTCAACTAACCAATCTATCGCTATTGTGGTGGCCAATCAAAAGGCTACCAATGGAGTGTTTCACGTTACCGGGTCGGTATTGATCCCTCCTTCAGTGGGCAGAACACTTACTCCTATTTTAGGTACGGTTGCCGGTACAGTGATGTTAGGTGCCAGTTTTAGCGATTTGGCTACAATTATTATGGCAGCCGATGCCAGCTTTACTGAAAACCCAAGCACACTTTCATTCCGTATTTCTACCTGGTTAGCCATGCCTATTTCGGCTGGTGGCACACCAACGGCCAACCTGCAAGGCATCACTTTCTTCGCCCCGCCTAATGCAGTTTTTGCCGCAGCGGCCGCAGCACAGTCAGTTTCTGAGTCTGCTTTTGTAAGCAGTTTGGCAGCGAATCCTGGTGTTGCGCGCGGAATTTTGCTGAACCATTTGGTAACTTCTGCTAAATACACCACAGCCGGAGGAGGTGGCACTACTCAATTTGCCAATGCACAAACTATTACTCCCGCTTCAGGAGCCAGTAAAAATATAACTGTATCGAAAGGCTCTCCTTCTGTTAGCACAGGCCCTTACGGTATAACATTGCTTAACACTACCCCATCGGGTGCCTATATCGCACAAGAACTTTTAACTCCCAGCAACGGGTCGTTAGAGGTAATTGCAGGTATATTGAAATAAAAATTATAAATAGAATTCTAAAAAATGCCCCCGGTAAAAACCGGGGGTATTTTTTTATCCCAAATCATTATAGAAAATCTATTTGCATGATTGACGAATGAAAATCAACAACCTATCCATGAAGATAAAATACCCAATGGTGATTTTCATTGTCAGGGTTAAGACGAGGTTGACATTGGGCAGATGATGCATCCCTAATGCATCATCATGGTTTATTTCAGCGATAACATAATAGGAATAAAATCTTGAATATAAGGCACTACGCCAGTGCCGTGTGTAGCCCCTGGAAGAGTGGTAAAAGTGAGTACAGATGGAGAGGCTCCATTGGCCAGTAAGGTATTATAAGTAGCAACCGAGTTTTGGTAAGGTACGGTAATATCGGCATCGCCATGGTACATATACATTTTGGTTGTGGGGTACCAATCCAACAAGGAATTTTCGGTAAAGGCATTGACGATGTATTGATAGCGGGTGTTGGTATTGATGTTGGCCAGAATATCGGGTGTTACCAGTTTAGGGATGGTGTCATTTAAAGCTGCGTTAATCTGGTCTCCGGTTTTCGTACCATCAAACAAACCGGGAATAACTTCTGCATACGCTGCTTGAAAAACATCCGTAAGCGGTTGAGACCAATTGTAGTAGTTTTTGTAGGCCATCGCTACATAAGCCAAAAAAAAGGGCTCATCATAGGTGGGCAAACCCCAAAAATAATTTTGCATTCCTTTTACATCATAACCACCCGAGGCGGGAAACGAGGCTACTAAATTAAAATTGGGTAATCCGTTAGCTTCGATGGCTTTGTGCGTGGCCATGGTTACATATCCTCCCTGCGAATAGCCGGCAATAAAAAGTTTTCCATTAAATGATTTCCCTTTTTGGATAGCCAACTCGCGGGCGGCTTTCATGGCATCCATTACCGGAGTGGCCGTAGCATCTTCTACATAGTAGGGGTGAAGCATCGAAGCAGAGCTGCCAAATCCTAAAAAATCGGGGATTACGGCAATCAATCCGGGCGATGCCAGAGCGGAATAAAATATCCAGGTCGTGCTGTTAAGCGGCTGCACTGAAGGCGCTTCGCTATGAGCAGCAATGGTGCCATGGTTAAAACAAACCATGCCTACGGGCGATGTAGTTTGTGGCAGAATAACCAATCCCGAAGCGGTAATGGGTTTCCCTTGATAAGTCGTTTTATAAGTAATGGTGTACAGATCCGTGCCATAGGCAATAGCATTGGTGGGTAAACTAATGCCCGAGGCTCCGATAAATGTTTTTAAATCGCCTGCTGCACGGCTTACCTGCTCGGTAGCGCTAACCAAAGTAACCGGCACAAACGATGAATCTTTCTTACTGCAGGCAACCAGTAAAGTGAGAAGAAGGATAACGGTTGCCTTACTTTGGAAACGGATAGATGAGCTCATAAACAAAGGATTCAAATATTAATGGATACAAAAAAACAGCACACGCTCGTGTGCTGTCGGAAATTCAGTAAAACATTATTTAAAAAGTTCATCGAACGTAACCATCACATAGTAAATACCCATGATGTTGGGGCCGCCCAGATTAGAAATATATTTAAGATTGAAAATATTAGAGCCGCCAAATTTCACCACCGATTTTATTTGCGGTATTCGGTAAGAAATTTGTGCATCGGTCGTGCCAAAGGCCGGCACAAATCCGTTGCGGGGCGAGGTAAAAGAAGATTGCCACAAGAAAGAAGTTTGCCAGCGGTACGTAACATTAAACCCGATGCGGTCAGTAACCTTCCGGTTGGCGAAGGAAAGATTAAACTTATGCTCGGGGGTATTGTATTCTGATTGAAATTTATTGGGATCGGGTTGGTTGATGAGCACATTCCAGTTGTAGTTGCCACTGAGTGTATAGCCTTTTCGGAAACTGTAACTTAACCCGGCCACCGCGCCTTGCCCCATAAAGGTGCCATTGTAGTTGGTGTAGATCGAACCCGAATTGCCGGAAATAATTCCGGTGGAAGGATCTTTCATCAGTGCGGTGCCATTCAGCAGGGTGGCGTAATTAGGTGTACCGCTCATAGTCTGGCTGGCAATTCTGAAATTCACCATTGTTTCAAAATCGTTGTAGATATTGTAATAATAGCTGGCATCTATTACCAGCCTGTTATCTACAATACTTTTGTAGCCTACTTCAAAATTTTGTACGCGTTCGGGTTTTACGGGTGTCCAATGGAAAGGCTGCAACAAGGCTATGTTGTTGGGGTCGCCAATGGCGGCTGCGTTAGCGCCTCCGTTAAATACGGCCGTAGAATAATTTTGAACCGAGCTGCCCTCAAAGATCAGGTTTTGCCCGGTAGAGGAGGGCTTAAAAATCTGGTATTTATCGGCAAACCGGGGCAACCCGCCCAGCAGGCGGGTAGAGATAATGTTCAGGTCTATATATTGCCCTTGGGTGGGCGGAATGCGGAATCCCGTTTGATACGAAAAGCGGATGTTCGAGTTTTCGCTCAGTTTAAACAGAGCCGAAAAACGCGGATTAAAACGACCGGCAAAATTCAGGTTGCGATCGTACCGCCCCGATACTGACAATTTTATTTTGCGATCGTTTACCCATTTAGAGGCTTGCACATAGCCGCCAAACTCGTAGATGGGCACGGGGCCGCTGGCATCATCGAAAATGGTACCGTTCGACTGCAGCATGTACTGGCGGTAGCTGGCTCCGGCAATCACATCGGCCCATTTTATTTGGTTTTTAAAATCGTATTGCACTTCGCCATGATACAGCCTTGTGTGGTCTTTAAACCGGGGACCATTGGGAATGGTGCCGTTCATAGCCTGTGCCTTAATCTGCTGAAAGGCGGCCGAGTTGGGGTCTAAAATAAATCGCGAGTCCACCACACCACGGGCATATAAGTTGGCAGCTTCTTCAATTTGAAGCCGGTTTTTTCCGGTAATGCCTTGAAGTTGTGTATCGGTTAGTGAATTGATCTGGCCGGGTTGAAGTCCGCTGGTATACAAATAGCGCAAGTACTCGGCTCCATACGTAGCCAGATAGCCCGACACATCGTTGAACACCGGGTTTGAGGCGCTAACCGCGAGATCATTTATTCGCTTGGCCAAAAACTCGGTAATGTACGAGTCGCCCGAGTTCTCCATAGTAGTATAAGCGCGCACAAAGAAATTATCGCCTCTCAGTTGCAGCCGGTGTTGTTCAATTCCAAAATTTTTGAGTGAGTACCGTTGCGCACCTGTATAAATACTGGTACCAAATCCGCCATTATAAAGGTAGCTGAGTTCCAGCTTGTCGTTGAGGCGATAATACAACCCTACGTTGGCTTTTAAATTTTTGGCGTGATAGTCAATCAGGTATTTTTCGGCATAGGGCGTAACCGATACCACCGTGCTGGGCAGGTCTCCGGCTGCCGCATAACTCAAAGCAGATAAACGTGTGGGGGAAGTGGTGAAAATATTTTGCTGGTAAGGCGTGTTGTTATCGCCAAATATTTGCCAGCTGCTGCTGAGCGGAAAAATGGCTAAGTTAATGGAGGCTTCATCGCCCATGTAGTGCAGCAGGTCTGAGCCGGGGTTAAAATTAAAACCGGCCGGGGTGCGGTTGTTGTAGCGATCGAATGTGCTGGTGCCGCGCCAGTCGTTGGCTTGCATGTAGGCAGCATTAATTTTAAAGGCAAATTTGTTATTGAAAGATTTGGCATAGCGGATGGCGCCATCATACATGGGCGAAATAGGCGCATCAGAATTGCTGCCCACGTGGTTTATGCCTTGTTTAAAATAAGCACTCAGCCCCTGGTACTCAAAAGCATTTTTACTATTCACTAAAAGCATTCCGTTAAATGCGTTGGGGCCATAGAGTGCAGACGATGCCCCCGGTATAAGTTCTACACTTTCCACATCCAACTCCGAGGGGCCGTTTAGGTTTCCGATCGGGAAATTGAGAGCCGGTGCCTGGGTGTCCATGCCATCGGTAAGCTGCACAAAACGGGTATTGCCGGTAGAGCCAAACCCACGGGTATTAATGATTTGAAAATTAATACTGCTGGTAGTTACATCTACCCCTTTCAGGTTAGCAATGCCCTTGTAATAATTATCGGCTGAGGTATTTTGAACTGCCAATATGCCCATCTTTTCAATAGACACAGGCGATTCCATAATTTTTTCTTCTACCCGCGAGGCCGATACTACGACCTCCTGACCTAAAATGGTTTCTTCTTTCATGGTAAGATCGAACGTGGCGTTGGTATCTTTTATTTCGGTTTCTTCGGTGTGAAAACCGATGAATGAAAAGACCAATGTAAAGGGAGGTGCTTGGTTTACTTTCAAATCATACTTTCCGTTTAGATCGGTTACGGTGCCCACCACTTTGCCTTTTACAATAATGTTTACTCCGGCCAAGGGCACATTGCTGCTGCCATCTTTAACTGTACCGGAAATCGTAGAGGTCTGAGCCAAAGCGGCAGATGAAAAAATAAACAACCCAATGAGAGTGTAGTAAAGTGGCTTCATGTAGTTTCAGATTTAGTTCTTAAATCTACATTAAAAACCCTAAAATAAAACGAGGAAGATGTTTTTTTATATCAAATAAAACCAAGGCACAGTCAGTAGATGAGTGCGTAATTATTTCTCAGTTTTAATCAGTGCTTGGGCCAGTTTTTCGCATAGCTCATTTATTTCAGCCGACATTTGTTCGTCTCCGGTGGAAGTAAGCACGCTTTGTGCCAAGCCGCCCAAGCAGTCAATGTAGAAACGTTTCATTTCGTTTACCGGCATGTCTTTCGTCCACAGGTCAATGCGGAGTGTATTCTTTTGCTGATGGTCCCACAAGGCTAAGCTGATGGATTTGGATTCTGACAAACCGGGCTCCGGTTTATCGGAGGCATCCCACAGTATTTTTTCTGGAATATTATTTTGGTCCAGTTCAATTTTAAAAATGATTTCAGATTTTTTCATGAGTTATTTTAATAAGATTGTTGGGGTAACAATCTTGATTATGCTTTAAAACTACGTAATCAGATTTTCATTTCCGGTATTTCACCGGTTACCAGCAAGTGGCCTTCGGTAGCGTTTTTAATTTGTTCTACCGAAACACCCGGGGCGCGTTCCAGCAACCGGAAGCCGCCTTCGGGCAATACATCCAGCACAGCCATATCGCTTACAATTTTTTTTACACACTTCAGGCCGGTAATGGGCAAAGAACAATTTTTTAGCAACTTCGAGGCGCCCTCTTTGCTGCAATGCTGCATGGCTACAATAATGTTTTTGGCCGAGGCTACTAAGTCCATGGCTCCGCCCATGCCTTTTACCATTTTGCCCGGCACTTTCCAGTTGGCAATATCGCCCCGCTCCGATACTTCCATGGCGCCCAGAATGGTAAGGTTTACTTTTCCACTGCGGATCATACCAAAGCTATCCGAAGAAGAAAACAAAGCGCTGCCCGGCATCATAGTAACGGTTTGCTTGCCGGCATTGATGAGATCGGCATCAATTTCCTGTTCTTTTGGAAACGGGCCAATGCCCAACAATCCGTTTTCCGATTGCAAAACTACATGTACATTTTGGGGGATATAATTCGCTACCAGCGTAGGGATACCAATACCCAAGTTGATGTACATTCCGTTTTTAACTTCCTGTGCAATGCGTTTGGCGATTCCGGTTTTGTCTAACATAGCTATTTACTAATCGTTCGCTGCTCTATTCTTTTCTCATAATGTTTACCTTGAAAAATCCGGTGAACAAAAATTCCGGGAGTATGGATTTGGTTGGGGTCTAATGCTCCGGGGGGTACCAGTTCTTCTACTTCGGCAATAGTAATATTTCCGGCCGTGGCCATCATGGGATTAAAATTCCGGGCGGTGCCACGGTAGATCAGATTGCCTGCGTAGTCGCCTTTCCAGGCTTTTACAATTGAAAAATCAGCTCGCAGCCAGTGTTCCATTAAATATGTTTTTCCATTAAAGATCCGTGTCTCTTTTCCTTCAGCTACTTCCGTGCCCACTCCGGCCGGAGTGAAGAACGCGGGAATTCCCGCACCGCCAGCCCGGCAGCGTTCGGCCAATGTCCCTTGTGGAATAAGCTCAACTTCTAATTCTCCACTCAACAATTGCCGTTCGAACTCGGCATTCTCGCCTACGTAAGAAGCGATCATTTTTTTTACCTGCCTTGTTTGCAGCAACAAACCGATGCCAAAGTCATCTACCCCGGCATTATTTGAAATACAGGTAAGGCCTTTTACCCCTTTTTTCAGCAAGGCTTGGATGGTGTTTTCAGGAATGCCACATAAACCAAACCCGCCCAGCATTAATATAGCGTGGTCGGGAATATCATTCACGGCTTCTTCAGCCCCAGAAACACGTTTGTCTATCATGAAACAAAGGTAATGCTTTGCAATATTTTTTCTGATTCGATTTTATCGAGAAAAAGTTGTTGCTTCAACTCGTCAAGGCCGTTCAATTTTTTATCGGCTCGCAGCCATTGATGAAAATAAACGGTTAAATATTCGTCATATACGTTTTGATCGAATCCAAACAGGTTTACTTCAATTACTTGATGGGTTCCCAGCAGGGTAGGCCGGTTGCCGATGTAGAGCATCCCTTTATAAAATTTATTTCGGAGAATGACGGTAACAGCATAAATACCATCGGCCGGAATAAGTTTATAGTGCGAATCTATTTTGAGGTTGGCCGTAGGGAAGCCGAGAGTTCGGCCTACCTGATCGCCTTTTATAACTTGCCCCGTTATAGAGTATGGTTTCCCCAACAAATCGTTGGCGGTTGTAATATCGGCCTGCGCCAGAGCTTTCCGTATTTTAGATGAGCTGATGGCTACGTGATCGATGTCTTGCCTGGAAATTTCTTCCACCTCAAAACCATACGTTGAGGCATTCAGTTTCAGTTGCTCAAAGCTTCCCTCACGGTTGTGCCCAAACCGGTGGTCGTAACCAATTACTAATTTTTTAGTACCAATCGTCTCTACTAAAATTTTTTGAATAAAATCAGACGAACTCAAAAGTGAGAATTCCTTCGTAAACTTAATGCAGAGCAGATGCTTTATCCCTTGTTCTTTTAATAAGTTAGCTTTCTCTTCAAACGTATTTAATAGTTTTAATGAATCGTTTTCCGGATGGAGTACCATTTGCGGATGTGGCCAAAAGGTAATGACTACCGTTTCGCCCGAGTGCTGTACGGCTATTTCTTTTAGCCGGTGCAAAATTTTTTGATGCCCCACGTGCACCCCGTCAAACGTGCCGCTGGTAACCACCGCCTGTTTTAGCCGGGTAAAATCTTTGAGGCTGTGATAAATCTTCATATAATCGGCAGAACGGCTGGCGCTATTTCATCCACGGTAAGTGCATCCGCTAATTTATAATCGCCAATACGGGTACGGCACAGTTCTGAGAGATAGGCTACAGTACCAAGAGCCACACCATAATCGCGCACCAAACTGCGGATGTAAGTACCTTTTGAGCAAACTACCTTAAATTTTATAAAAGGTTTTTCAATGAAGGTAATTTCAAATTCACGGATCGAGATTTCGCGAGGCTTTAGGTCTGCTTCTTTTCCTTTTCGGGCCAGTTCATACGCTCGCTTCCCGTTGATGCGGATAGCCGAATGCTGAGGAGGCACCTGCAAGATGGTTCCGATAAAGGTTCGAGCAGTTTGCCGGATTTGTTCTTCCGTAATGGACGAAATGTCTTCTGTTTTTACAACGGCTGTTTCTCGATCGTGCGAAGGGGTAGATTGCCCCAGCACCAAGGTGCCGGTGTATTCTTTTTCCTGTGCCTGATACGCTTCTATTTGTTTAGTCATTTTACCGGTACAGATAATTAATAAGCCGGTGGCAAGCGGATCAAGTGTGCCGGCATGCCCTATTTTTTTTGTTTTTAGTTTATAACGCAGTTTGTTCACAACATCAAATGATGTCCACTCAAGCGGTTTATTAATCAATAAAATTTTTCCTTCGGTATCCATTAAAAAAAGGCAAGTTTTGCTCCGGTTAAATAAAGCACAAACAGGGCAACTCCGAGGGCAATCCGGTAATAGCCAAATACTTTAAATCCATATTTAGAAATGACAAACAGTAATGATTTAATGGCTGCCAGTGCCACCACAAAGGCTACGATATTTCCTATTGTAAGAGTAAGGATTTCCTGTTTAGAAAAAGCGTTTCCCAGTTTATAATACTTGTACAACTTGTAAGCCGTAGCAGCAAACATGGTGGGCACAGCCAAAAAAAATGAAAACTCAGCTGCGGCCTTGGCATTTAGCTTTTGAGTTAATCCACCAACGATAGTGGCAGCCGAGCGAGATACCCCCGGGATCATGGCCACACACTGGAATGCCCCAATGGTTAATGCCGAAGCATACGAAGGCTCTTCGATGTTGGCTTCAGACTTAAAAATTTTATCGAGATAAAGGAAAATGATGCCACCCAAAATTAACATGGCCGCCACCACATCTACCCGCTCAAGCAGGGCATCAATATAATCGTTTAAAAAAAAACCGATAACGGCTGCGGGCAGAAAGGCGATGAATAGCTTAAGGTAAAAACGAATCGATTGAAAAAATTTTCGTCTATATAATACTACTACCGAAAGAATGGCGCCTAATTGAATAGCCACCGTAAAGGTTTTTACAAATGGATCGGAGGCAATGCCCATGGCAGAAGATACAATGATCATATGGCCTGTAGATGAAACCGGTAAAAATTCGGTTATGCCTTCAACCAAGGCCAACACAATCGTCTCAAACAACGACATTATTTATTTTCTTTTTCGGGCGTACGAAGAATCGCAAAAATTTCAACCATGAAGCCCGCTAAAACGATAATTGGCCCTAAGGTAATACCCAAAAAACCAAAACCGTGCGGGGTTTTATCCATCGTCATAATCGTGAATCCGGTGATCACGGTTACTACGCCAATAATCATCATCCGGTAATTTCTTTTGCCAAAAGGTAGATTGCTCATTTCAATAAAGTTCGTCCAAAGATAGTTTTAAATATTTGTTTACCGCCCGGTACGAACTAATTAAGGCTACTACCATGCCTAAGAGCAGGAGGGAGGCCATTAGTAAAATAAGTCGGTCGTTATTCTGAATAAGTTTAAGTTCTTCTACATGCCGTGTAGCCAACGCAATAAGCCCCAGCAGCATAGCCGAAGCCAGCATGCCCGAAAAAATTCCGTGAAGCGTAGCCCGAAATAAAAATGGTTTCTGGATAAACCATTTCTTGGCCCCTACCAGTTGCATGCTTCGAATAAGAAATCGCTGCGAAAATAACGCCAGTCTCAGCGTGTTGTTAATTAAAAGTACTACAATAACCAACAACACGGCTACCATACCCATAATGATAAGACCGATGCGGGTAATATTCTGGTTAATAGATTCGATCAGGTTTTCCTTATAGTCAACCTGAAAAACACCGGGCCATTTTTCTATAATTTTTTTTAATTCTACTAACCGTTCTTTGCTTTGCCAAGCTTCGTTGATACGCACCAGGTAGGCATCATGAAGAGGATTTTCACCCAGAAACTGTCTAAAGTTTTCGCCTGTATCTTGTATAAACTGTTTTTCTGCCTCTTCTTTCGATATAAATTTAATTGCATCATTAGCCGTTGTTACGATTCCTTTCTCGCTCAGTTCCTTTTCTATCTTCTTTCTTATTTCGGGCGATGTTTTAGTAGTGAGGTAGATCTGAACCCGAACATTTTCCTTAATTATTTTTTCGAGTTCTTTAGAGTAGATAACCAGCGTACCAAAAACACCAATGGCAAACAGCGCCAGCGTAATGCTGAACACTACGCTTACGGATGGGTAACTGCCCAATGTTTTTTTATGCAATTTTCCGTTGCTCATTTTTTGTGCTCAAAGATAAGACCAAGACCTGAATAAAATAAACAGAAAGTTTGATTAGGTATTTTTATGACGATTGATTTCGATTAGCCCTAAAGCGAACTGCGCAATTTTTGTATTTTTATGTCTGCCGATAGGTTGATTCCATGAAAACACAGGAGACAGTATCCCAATCAACTATTACCTGTCCTTATTGCGGGTATAAAAAAATGGAAGAGATGCCGGTAAATTCTTGTCAGTACTTTTATGAGTGTACCAACTGTAAAATACTTTTAAAACCTCAACCCGGAGACTGTTGCGTTTTTTGTTCTTACGGCACAGTAAAATGCCCACCGGTTCAGGTGGGCAAAAATTGCTGTTCATAAATTTCCCGAATTGGTTAGCGGGCAAATCTAGACTTTGTAATACAGACAAAAAACTCAAACTTAATTTTGCTTTGACCTGTACTCTTTAAGTTTCTGCACTAACTGGGCATTCTGTATGGCCGAAAGAGGAGTAACTGTAGTTTGCTTTTCGTCCAGCAAATAGTAGGTGTTTTTGTAATACAAGAATAAAGGATGTGAGCCGTTCCCGTGTATTTCCAAAATTTCGTATAAAGCGGCATCAAATTCTCCGTACAGAATCAATCGGCCATTTTGAAATTGATAATGAAACGAATATGCTTTTTCTGCATCGTTTATTTCAACAGCGATGTGCGAAGTAGCCACCGTCATGTGATCATCTGCTTCGATTTTGTTAACGGCCGTGGGCGATGTTGTTAATTCATCGGTTGGATCCAGTACGTTAATTTTAGGGGTTGCCTTGGCCGGAGATATCTTAGTATTTTTTGTTTTAAAAGATGAGTTGGAAGCAGCCGATGGAGCAACTATTTTTTCTGGTTTATTGGTGGATGTGGTAATTTCCGCTTGTGGTTGTTCCGCTTTCTTATTTTCTATTATCTTAGTTTTAATCTCTGTCGGGCTGGCAATAGGGGAGGCGGGTTTAAAATAAAAATAGGAAACTGTAACAACAACGGTAGTGGCGATAACTCCGGCCACTATTTTAGTTGTGGCTACACCCGCTGACAGCATACTGCTTACCGGCACCTGGCTTAACATGGTTTTTAATTCTGTGGCACGTGCTTTTTTAATACCGCTTACGATGGTTTCCTGTAAGGTTAGCTCATTTTTTAATAGCGGATCCGCGTTCAGTTGGGTTTCAAAAGCCAACTTCTCGGTATCTGTCATTTTACCGCTAATGTATTTCTCTATCAACTCAAAGTTTTCCATTCGTCAATCTAAAAAATCTTGTTCCGAATATTGTGCTTTAACCAATTCATCTAACTTCTGTTTGCATTTATACTTTTTTGTTTTGGCCGTGTCAGTATTGGCAAATCCCATCTTGTCGGCAATTTCCTGCATAGACATTTCGTCAAAATAATAATACATCAATACCTTACGACAAGTGTCGCCCAGTTGTTCCAGACAACGGGCAATAATTTTTTCGCGTTCCGGTTTATCCATGTCCATAGATTCAGATGAATCTTTTTCTTCATTGGATAACCTTTTTTTCCTTTCCAGTTCTTTTCTCCAAAGGTTTTGGCAGATACTGTAAATGTATGTGCTCATTTTTGAGGTAAGAACTAAATTACCCGACCTTGCTTTTTGCCAGAATACGACCAGGGCATCCTGATATACATCGCGGGCTTCTTCTTCCGTTCCGCTGTTTGTTACTACCAGTTTGGTCATCATCCGGTAGTATTTTTTATAAATGATTTCGAGAGCCTTTTCGTCTCCATTCCGGATGCGCTCAAAGATCTCTACTTCATTTATCTGTGATACGGATTTGAATACGCGAAGTGCCACAAAAGGTAACCTTATTGATGAGGATTGTCAGTTCGGATGTAAGATTAACAGATAAATTTCACTTTTCTAAAGTTGAATTGCCTGGATATTTTATCTGGGTACGAAAAAGAGGGCGGGAGTAACCCTTTGCCTCAAGAAGAAAAGAGCTTTTTTAGGGCTTGCCAAAGTTTTTTCTTTAATTCATCATCTGTCAGCAGCATAGCTAGTGGGTTGGAAGCCACTAATTTAGTGCCGTTTATTTCCAGAGCTTCATAAGTTGCTATTCCTGCAACAGGCTGGCCAAAATACAGACAACGGCTTGGTTGAGTCGGTACTGTGGCAAGATTTATTAATGGTTGGTAATAGATTGTAACAGCATCCATAGTAATACCGATGGCTTTCAGGATTTTAGCCAGAAGGTCAGTTTCTTCTTTTGGCAGGTGCGCCCACTCTGTATCTAAAATGATAACTGTCTTTTCTGGGATAAGAAATAGACCTTCTGTAAAGGTTGTTTCTGTAAGGAGCGAATTGGATTCCGTCATTTACTTAGTTTCGAAGAGCGATTTCAGTTCTGTGGCATCTTGCGGTTTCATTCGTCCGGCTAAAATCAGCCGCAATTGCCTTCTTCGCAGGGCGCCATTATATAGTTCCATTTCTTCAGCTGTTTCCGGAACCACTTCAGGTACGGTAATGGTGTTCCCGTTTTTATCAACAGCCACAAAAGTAAAATAGGCTGAGTTACTCTCCACCTTAACCCCTTCGGGTATATTTTCAGCTTCTACATCAATGCGTATTTCTACCGAAGAGTTAAAGGCTCGGGTTACTCTAGCCCGTAGTGTAACCACACTGCCGAGCTGAATTGGCGTACGAAAGGAGATATTATCAACAGAGGCGGTAACGACCACGCTTTCGCAGTGCTTCTGGCCTACGATTGCCGAGACAATATCCATCCAATGCATAAGTCGGCCTCCCATTAAGTTATTTAGTGTGTTAGTATCGTTGGGGAGCACTAACTCGGTCATACTAATGAAAGAGTCTTTCGGAGTTTTTATTTTTCGGGACATTAATTTTTTTTATGCCCCAAAAGTCGGTAAAAAGTAGTTGGAAAGAAATGATCAGGCCATTTCCAGTTTTTGTTTTTCAAAGTGATTCCACACCAAACTGCTGGCTCCAAGAATAGGGGCGGCCTGATTTTGCAAAGCCGATGGGAGGATTTTTATTTTTCCCCTGAACAAAGGCATTAGATTAGCTTCCATGTGGCGAATGGTAGGCTTAAAAATCAGATCGCCTGCCAGAGATAATCCGCCAAACAAAAAAATGGCTTCCGGGTCAGTATGTACTGCTGTTTCGGCCAACTTCATGCCCAGTATCCGACCGGTGTATTCAAAGGCCTCTTTAGCTACGAGGTCTCCGCGGTGGGCGGCTTCGGTAATCATTTTGGTATTGAGATCGTCAAAACTTACTCCGCGCAATTCGCTGGGTTCTAAATGGTCGGCCAATAATTTGTACACGGTTCTTTTTATACCGGTGGCTGAAACGTAGGTTTCCAAACATCCTCGTTTGCCACAGTTGCAGTACCTTCCGTTGGGATTTACTGAAGTATGACCTACTTCTCCGGCAATACCGTGGTGCCCGTTTAAGAGAACGCCCCCACACACGAAACCACTTCCTAATCCTGTACCCAACGTGATTACGATAAAATCTTTCATTTTTTGGGCATTACCATAGATCATTTCGCCTACGGCTGCCGCATTGGCATCGTTTGTTAAGATACAGGGTACATGAAATTCATCGGTAAACATCTTGGCTAATGGCAATATCCCTTTCCATCGCAGGTTGGTGGCATGCTCAATGTTTCCCGTGTAATAATTTCCATTGGCAGCACCTACTCCGATCCCTACAATCTTGTGGTCGGCTGGTAAAAGCTTAATGGTCTCGCGCAGGGCATTGGCCATGGCATTAAAAAACTCTAGAAACTCGGCATAAGCCGTTGTTTTAATATTGCCTTGGTGAAGTACGTTTCCTTCCCGGTTAACCAAACCGAACTTGGTGTTAGTACCTCCTATGTCTATTCCAACAGTAATTTCTTTCATCGGATTTATATGGAAAGAATTTTAGATATTCTTACTGCCTCGTGGTCTATTTCGTGTTTGTTGTGGATGATCGTTTCAAAACTGTTATATACAATCTGATTATTGCGCATACCCACCATGCAGCCGCTTTTTCCATTGAGTAGCCCTTCTATGGCCGCCACGCCCATCTTGCTGGCCAATACCCGGTCGAAATAGGTGGGGTTTCCTCCACGCTGAAGATGCCCGATGATGGTTACTTTTATATCGAAATAATTATTTCGTTCGGCAAATTTTTTGGCCAGATCCATGGCTCCCCCAATTTTAGAACCCTCAGCTACCACTATGAGGCTGGATTTTTTGTTGGTCTTTCCGCCTTCGTCCAGTTTTTGAAACAATTGTTCCAGAGTAACATCTTCTTCGGGGATGATGGTGGCCACCGCCCCTCCGGCTATTCCGCAGTTGATGCCAATATAGCCCGAATGTCGGCCCATTACTTCAATGAAAAACAAACGGTTGTGCGATAAAGCAGTATCGCGAATTTTATCAATAGCCTCTACGGCCGTGTTGGTGGCCGTATCAAAACCGATGGTATAATCGGTTCCGGCCAAATCATTGTCTATCGTGCCGGGAATGCAGATGGAGGGAATACCAAACTCTTCGTAAAAAACATTTAGCCCGGTAAAAGTACCGTCTCCGCCAATGGCTACGAGCGAATCAATTCCGTTTTTAGTAAGATTGTCATACGCTTTTTTGCGACCTTCCTTCGTTCGAAATTCTTTACTGCGGGCCGTTTTTAAAATGGTTCCTCCCCGTTGTAAAATATTGCTTACCGATCGGGCGCCCAACTTTACTATGTCTCCGGCAATCATACCATCATATCCTTGCACAATACCGAAAACTTCTTTCTTATAATAGATGGCGGTGCGCACCACAGCGCGAATGGCTGCGTTCATCCCCGGGGCATCACCACCTGAAGTGAACACACCGATTTTTGAAATATTCTTCTCCATGAAGCTACTTATAGCTTCAAAAATAAGGCAAGACGCTCATATCGCCATCAACGATTTTTTTATTTATTATTCAATCGTTTGAAATAGTTAATGAGCCCGTTTGTAGAGGAGTCGTGTGTATGAATTTCGTCTGGCGAGGCCAGTTCGGGCAATATTTTTTTGGCTAATACTTTACCTAACTCAACCCCCCACTGATCGAAACTAAAAATGTTCCAGATAATGCCTTGTACAAAAATTTTATGTTCATACATCGCGATTAGACTCCCCAACGTACGCGGGGTTAGCTGCCTGAATAAGATAGAATTGGTGGGCTTGTTGCCGGCAAAAACCCGGAAGGCAGCATATTTTTTTATTTCATCAGGGCTCATGCCGGCTGCTTTTAATTCCTGCTCTACTTCTTCCAGGGTTTTGCCTGTCATTAATGCTTCTGTTTGAGCAAAGTAGTTGGAAAGTAGTTTTTGATGATGGTCGCCAATAGGGTTATGACTGATGGCCGGAGCAATAAAATCGCATGGAATCATTTTTGTTCCCTGATGAATCAATTGATAGAAAGCATGCTGGCCGTTGGTTCCGGGTTCGCCCCAGATAACGGGGCCGGTATGATAGGTTACCGGGTTGCCCAGCCGATCCACCGACTTACCATTGCTCTCCATATTTCCCTGCTGAAAATAAGCAGCAAACCGGTGCAGATATTGGTCGTAGGGAAGTATGGCTTCGCTGGAGGCATCAAAAAAATTGACATACCATATCCCGATCAGAGCCAGCAGTACAGGAATATTCTTTTCAAAAGGTTCGTGCCTGAAGTGATTGTCCATGGCGTGGGCTCCTTCTAAAAGGAGCACAAAATTTTCATATCCAATCGTACAGGCAATAGATAATCCGATAGACGACCACAAAGAGTACCGCCCGCCTACCCAATCCCAAAACACAAACATATTTTCTTCGGCAATACCAAAGGCTGTTACAGCTTGGGTGTTGGTAGAGACAGCCACAAAGTGCTTGGAGACATGACCCGCGCCTGATGTTTTTTCTAAAAACCATTTCTTAGCCGATTCAGCATTAGTCATGGTTTCTTGCGTGGTAAAAGTTTTAGAAGCAACAATAAACAAGGTTGTTTCCGGGTTGAGGTGTTTGATTGTTTCGGCCAGATGGGTGCCATCTACATTGGAAACAAAATGCGGCTTGATATTTTGATGATACGGTTTCAGTGCCTCGGTAACCATGAGCGGTCCCAGATCTGATCCGCCAATGCCAATGTTTACAATATCGGTAATGGCTTTTCCAGTATATCCTTTCCAATTGCCGGATAATAATTTATCAGAAAAATTTTTAATTTGGTTGAGCACGTTGTTTACTTCGGGCATCACATCTTTCCCGTTAACCAAAACAGGGGTGTTGACCCGGTTGCGTAATGCAACGTGTAGTACCGATCGGTGCTCCGTTTGGTTGATGGGATGACCGTCAAACATCATATTTATGGCATCGGCCAATTCGGTTTCGTTTGCCAGTTGAATGAGGGCCGTGATAGTTTCTTCGTTAATTATATTTTTGGAATAATCCACCAATATATCTTCAAACCGGATATGAAATTTTTCGAACCGGGTGGGATCATCTTCAAAAAGCTGATGAAAGGGTGTGGCCTGCATGTGCATAAACAAGGATGTGAGCCGTTGCCAGGCAATGGTTTCTGTGGGGGTAATAGAAGGAAGCATATTTTTTTAAAGGTGGAAAATTAGAATAGCCAAAAGTACCGAACAAGATTTAGCCGCCTACAACTTGTTTTAATTTTTCCACCAGGCTGTCCCATAAATCTTGAAGTTCGCCCATATCATCAAAATCAGAGTAATCGCTCACCTTAAGAAAAGTAGTTTGGGTAAGGTCGTTTACTTCCAGGCGAAGTTCAAAGTAAGCGGGGTCGTTTTTATCTTGTTTGGTTTCGGGTAGATACTCGAAACGGGCAAAATGATTGGTGCGGTGGGCGGCTAATACAGCTTTGTGCTGTTCATTGTCCCAGGTGAAAGTAAAAATTTTTTCCGGACTGATGGTAACATTTTCGGCAAACCATTCGGCCAAACCTCCGGCCGACTGGATGTAGGGGTATAGCATTTTAATGGAAGCATGGATTTCATAATCTGCCGTAAAAAGGGTTTTAGTTTCCGAGGCCATACATCCCAACGATTTGTTGTTAAATTAAAAGTTTTTTTTTAAACAACAAATAATCTTAGTCAAGGTATTTGGCGGAATACTTGAATCGCTTAAAAAAGTTTGTATGTTTGCGCTTCTTTTTAAAAAAGGCGAGGTAGCTCAGTTGGTTAGAGCATCGGATTCATAACCCGAAGGTCGGCAGTTCAAATCTGCTCCTCGCTACAACCGGCTCATTTTTTAATCTATTTCCCTGTTGAGGAAGTAAACTCGATTTCTACCCGGCTGTTTTTACGGGCATTTACACTTTTTGAATCATAAATAGGTTTATTGCCTCCCCATCCTTCGGTTGTGATTCGATTCGTATTAACACCCTGGTCAATTAGCCAGTTTTTAATAGCTTCGGCACGCGCCAGAGAAAGTTCTTTGGCAGATCCTTTTTTGGTTTTGCGGTCGCTGCTCAGGGCAAAATAATTTTTAGAAGGCCCCATGTAAATAATATCGCCCCGCGAGTTTCCGTTAGTATGCCCGTTTATTTTAACCGTTAGTCCGGGATTTTCGTTTAATACTTCAAGAATTTCTTGCAGCTGGTCTTTGCTGGCGGGGGTCATAATGGCAGCGTCATTAAAAAAGGCAATTTCGTTGAGGGCAGAAGAACCATTGGAGGAAATTTTCTCCATTTCAAAATCAACCATATAGTAATTTCCAAACAAGGTGATTCCTTCTTTTAAGGTATCGCGTTCTGTTAATTTGTAGTTGATGTGTTGTGTGGTTTCCTGGTAGCCAAGAGCTGAGGCCACTAATGTAATGTCGGATGAAGTGGAGCGGGGATCTGAAATATTGAGATAGCTATTGGCTTTGGCTTTGCCCATTAGCTTCTTGTGGTCGGTGTCAATAATTTTAATTTCTGCATTCAGCACTTTGTTATCGCCTTTGCGAAATACAGAAAGAAAAACCGGAGTATTTCCTAAATACTGTGGTCTTATAACCGGTTTAGAAGGAGGGTTGGGTATATATTCGGTAACGACCGAAGGCGTGGATGGCGTGTTTATTGGGGTAGGAGTCGGAGTAGGTTTAGATGGTTCCACCGGATCGCCTTCTTTTATTTGTCTTCCATCTTTTATTTTTAAAACCCAAGCTGTTTTAAAATCATCAGCTTCCCGGGCCTGCATCATGCGTTTAACGGCATCATAAAAATGATCGAAATCATAATTTTCGATATAGACATAAACAAAGGCTTTGCTTTTCTCTAAGCCATAGTTTGAGTGAAAACCTTTTTTGGTAAGCGATTCGGCCAGTTTTGATGCCTCTTTTCCTTGCCCCTCTTTATAGGTAGCTACAACTACATAATACCCGTTGGCCAACGGGCTTACCTCTTGTGCCCATGACTGAAAAATGAGTAAAGCGAAAAAGGTAAGTAAAAGCATCTGCTTCATAACTATAGACAATTATATTTTGGGTGCAAATTAAAACGTATTAACAGATTACGGTCGATTATTTATAAAATTTCTTAAATGGATTGAAATGATTTAATGTGGCCTATCCTATTATTTCTCTAAGCACCATAAAAACAGCTCATAATCAGATACTTATATTAAAAATAAAAATTGACTGCTTAATATCCTAAAATTTTACTGATAGCCAATAGGTAGATGTTTTAATTATCCTATTTAGGCTTAAGCACACGGTTGCCTGGTCTCATCATGAAAATATTTAGGTGACAGAAGAACTAAAAGCAGCTAACTTAATAAGGCCGGTGGAGTGATCTTTAAAAATAAATAGATACCCGGTTAGGACTGTTGATAAATAAATGGGTGGAGAGAAAACGAAATTAGAACTTTAATTTTCATACACCATTGCAACTGATACCATTGCAATATAACTTGTGCCATGATCTCCATACGTCTAATATTTTTATTTATTTCATCTACTGTATTGATTAGTAGTTGTTCCTCTCCCAAAGATAAAATCCCCGAAGTGCCTGTGGCTGAAACCAAAGTACACAAAACAGTTATTTACCAAATAATGACTCGGTTGTTTGGCAATAAAAACACAAACAATAAACCGTATGGTACGCTGGCAGAAAACGGTGTAGGTAAATTTAACGACATTACGGATACCGCTTTGAAAGGCATTAAAGAACTGGGAGTAACCCACGTGTGGTACACCGGTGTAATTGAGCATGCCCTGCTTACCGATTACACTAAGTTTGGAATCCCCCTTGATGATGCCGATGTGGTAAAAGGACGTGCCGGTTCACCCTATGCCATTAAAGATTATTATGATGTAAATCCCGATCTGGCAGTAGATGTGCCAAGACGGATGAATGAATTTGAAGAGCTCGTAGCCCGCACTCATCTAAATGGATTAAAAGTAATTATTGATTTTGTACCTAACCATGTAGCACGGGCATATCATAGCGATGCCAAACCTTCCGGGATAAAAGACCTGGGCGAAGAAGATGATAATGCCGTAAGCTTTAAAGCAAGCAATAACTTTTATTACCTGCCCGGCCAGCATTTTAAGCCCCCGGTAAACTATGTATCTCTGGGGTATCAAAATACTTTCCCAACCAAAGACGGTAAGTATAAAGAAGTTCCAGCCAGGGCTTCAGGCAATGATCAGTTTACGGCCACACCTGCTATTACCGATTGGTTTGAAACAGCAAAATTGAATTATGGAGTAGATATTTTAAACAACCGACAAACCCATTTTAACCCGGTACCCGATACCTGGCTGAAAATGAAAGACATTTTACTTTTCTGGGCTCAGAAAAATATTGATGGCTTCCGATGTGACATGGCCGAAATGGTGCCGGTAGAATTTTGGGCTTGGGTGATTCCGCAAGTGAAGGAAGTTAACTCAAAAATTATTTTTATCGCTGAGATATACAACCCACAACAATATAAAAACTATACCGAAAAGGGCCGGTTCGATTTTCTGTATGATAAAGTTCAACTCTACGACCAGCTTCGTTTGTTAATAAACCAAAAGGCGACCACTACCGAACTACCTAAAATTCAACAAAGCCTGAGTGGGCTAAACACTCGCTTAGTTCATTTTCTTGAAAACCACGATGAGCAACGAATTGCTTCTCCTTTTTTTGCCGGTGATCCGTGGAAAGCTGTGCCGGCTATGGTGATAAGTGCCACCATAGACCCGAGCCCGGTCATGATCTACTTTGGGCAAGAGGTAGGAGAGGCCGGAGCCGGGATCGAAGGATTTTCCGGGGAAGACGGACGCACCACTATTTTTGATTACTGGGGAGTACCGGCACACCAGGCTTGGATGAACGAAGGAAAATTTGATGGAGGAAAACTGAACGATGATCAAAAACAACTGCGTCAATTTTATGGAGATATTCTGACGTTGGCTTCTTCTGATCCGGCCATTGTTTTGGGCAAGTATTTTGATCTGACTCAAGCCAACGCAGAAAACGGAAATATTCCATCGCTGGTTCATGCCTTTGTACGCACCTATGGCGAAGAAAGCTTAGTAATTGTAACCAACTTCAGTTTAAAAATGGAAAAAGTGAAACTACAACTGAGCGATGAAGCAGTGGGGGCTATGAAATTAAATAAAAACACAAAATACATAGGTCGCGATTTGCTACGCAGCGGGATGGATATCGGGTTCGACAATAAATTTATAACTGAATTAGAACTCCCCCCTCATAGTGCTTATATTTTCAAGGTTAAATCGTAACCATGCCTAACGGACAACAACGTATTATTATTGAAAACATCCAACCTCTGGTTGATGGAGGTTTATATCCGGCCAAAAGAACAGTTGGCGAGAAAGTGGAAGTAAGAGCCTCTATCTTTGCCGATGGCCACGATCATATCAGGGCTTCGTTATGGGTTCGGTCTGCTACCGAAACCAATCCTGCCGAAATCCTCATGGTACCTACCGCAAACGATGAGTGGCAGGCCTCGTTCTACACACTTAAACAGGAAAATTATTTTTTTTCTATTCATGCCTGGATTGATCATTTTGATACTTGGTACGATGGATTTAAAAAGAAAGTAGCTGCCCGGGTTGATGTAAAAGTGGAGCTGATGGAGGGCGCCTCGATGCTGCGCCAATTGAGTTTAGAAAAACCGGAACTCATTTTGTGGGCCACCAAACTGGAAGACTCGAGCCACTATGCCGAGGCCGTGGCAAGTGTACTCTCTGACGAGTTTGAAAAAATAGTTTACAACCACCCGTTGAAAGAAATTTTTACTACCTCCGGCAAAGAATTAGAAATTCTTGTGGAGAGTAAGAAAGCCAACTTCAGCACCTGGTACGAATTTTTTCCACGCTCGTCTGCCCTCGATGCCGGACGGCATGGCACCTTTCGCGATTGCCTAAAACTGTTACCGCGTATTTCGGCTATGGGCTTCGATGTACTCTATTTTCCTCCCATCCATCCCATTGGGAAAATCAACCGGAAAGGTAAGAATAACAATGTGCGGGCGGTGGCCGGAGAACCCGGATCGCCTTGGGCCATTGGCAGCGATGAAGGAGGTCATAAATCTGTTTTGCCTGCCCTCGGAACAATTGAAGATTTTAAAAAACTGGTTTCGGAAGCTAAAAAAATGGGTATTGACATAGCTATGGATATAGCATTTCAGTGCGCGCCCGATCATCCTTATGTAAAGGAACATAAGTCGTGGTTTAAACAACGCCCCGATGGCTCCATTCAATATGCTGAAAACCCACCAAAAAAATATCAGGATATATACCCGTTTAATTTTGAAACGGAAGATTGGCAAGCCCTGTGGCAAGAATTGCTTTCGGTTTTTTTATTTTGGATGGAGCAGGGTGTGAAAATTTTCAGAGTAGATAATCCACACACTAAACCCATTCCTTTTTGGCATTGGGTAATTGCCGAAGTGCATAAAACAGATGCCGACATCATCTTTCTTTCGGAAGCCTTTACGCGGCCTAAGATTATGGAATCACTAGCCAAAGTGGGCTTTACTCAATCCTACACCTACTTTACGTGGCGTGTAAACAAAAGCGAACTTACCAACTACATGAAAGAACTTGTGCAGGGACCTTCGCGCAATTTTTTTCGTCCCAATTTTTGGCCTAACACTCCCGATATATTGCCTTACCATTTGCAGCATCAGGCAGAAAATAGTTTCATTATACGCTATGCGCTGGCAGCTACTTTATCATCTAACGTTGGTGTTTATGGCCCATCTTATGAATTTTATGAGAACACCCCAATAGACGGGAAAGAAGAATATTACAATTCAGAAAAATATGAAGTGCGCCATTATGATTGGAAAAAGACCAATCGTATGACCGACATCATGACTATGATAAATCGGGTACGTAAAGAAAATACGTCACTGCAGTCAACCTGGAACATCCAATTTTGTGAAGTAGGCAACGATCAGTTGATCGCTTTCCTGAAAGCGACCGATGATCTTTCTAACCTGATTTTAGTAGTAGTCAATCTCGATCCGCACCAAACCCAATCAGGCTATATACAATTGCCCAAAGAAAGGATTGGATTAGCCGATAAAATCAATATCAAACTTTACGATTGGATGACAGACGAACATTATACCTGGATCCAAGAGTGGAATTTTGTGGAAATCAACCCGCACAAAATGCCCTTTCATTTATTTCAACTGAGTATCCATCAATCACACATGTAAATGGCCGGTGCTATCAAAAACGACCCCCTGTGGTATAAAGATACCATCATCTATGAATTGAGTGTTCGTTCTTTTTGCGACAGCAATGGCGATGGCATTGGCGATTTTCCCGGTTTAATTTCTAAACTTGATTACCTCGAAGATCTGGGGGTAAACACTATATGGTTGTTGCCCTTTTTTGAGTCTCCGCTGAAAGACGATGGCTATGATATAACCGATCATACAGCGATCCATCCGGATTACGGAACACAGGCCGACTTCAGACTCTTTTTAAAAGAAGCGCATGCCCGGGGCATGCGCGTTATTACTGAACTGATCCTTAACCACACGTCTGATCAGCACCTGTGGTTTCAGAAATCGCGCAAAGCAAGGGCAGGCTCAAAGTATAAGAATTATTATGTATGGAACGATACCCCCGAGAAATATAAAGATGCACGGCTTGTATTTCCCGATGAAGAATCGTCTAATTGGACGTGGGATAATGAAGCCAAAGCATACTACTGGCACCGGTTTTACAAACACATGCCCGAGCTGAACTACGACAATCCCGAGGTTCAACTGGAAGTAATTAAAGTGATTGATCACTGGTTAAAAATGGGCGTAGATGGATTTCGGTTAGCCTCCATCCCTTTTTTGTTTGAGCGCGATGATACCAGCTGCGAGAATCTTCCAGAGACGCATGAATTTCTAAAAAAAATAAGAGCATATATAGACAAACACTATGAACACCGAATTCTGATTGCCGAAGCTAACCTATGGCCCGAAGATGCTGCAGAATATTTTGGCAAAGATGACGAGTGCCACATGTGCTTTAACTATCCGTTAATGCCCCGGCTTTTTCTGAGTTTGCGCACCGAAGATACTTATCCCGTTATCGATATTATTGAACAAACTCCGGCCACTTCTGAGGCCAACCAATGGGCGCTGTTTTTGCGCAATCATGATGAAATAGGGTTGGAAATGGTAACTGAAGAAGAAAAAGATTTTCTCTTTAAAGCCTATGCCACTGACCCGCACACCAAACACAATACGGGCATACGAAGAAGGCTTGCCCCAATGCTCAACAACGACAAGCGCAAGATAGAACTTCTCTATATGCTATTGTTTTCGCTGCCCGGCACACCGGTTATATACTATGGCGATGAAATCGGTATGGGCGATAATATTTATTTAGGCGATCGCTTTGGAGTGCGCACCCCCATGCAATGGAATGTAAACCTGAACGCTGGTTTTTCTTCAGCCAACCCCCAAAAATTATTTCTTCCGGTAATATCCGACCCGGCCTATCGATATGAGTCTGTAAATGTGGCTACTCAGGAAGAAAACCCATCTTCGCTTTTGTGGTGGATTAGAAATATAGTGGAGATGCGCAAAAGACTGGGCGTGTTTGGCCGGGGCGAGTTAAAATTTATTGAAAGCTCCAATGCCAAAGTACTTTGTTTCATACGAACGCATAAAAACCACCGTGTAGTAGTGGTAGCAAACTTATCGCAGTTTTCACAATCGACCACACTCAATTTCGCTGATTATAAAGATTGCGATGTAACCGAAGTGTTTAGCCAAAATCGCTTTCGCAGTATTGACGAAGGAGACTATCCAATTACGATTGGACCCTACGGCTATTTTTGGTTTCAGTTAGATGCTTCCGAAAAAACAGGAACGGTAACCACCTCCGGTGAATTACCACTTTTTCAGTCTGATTTATCGTGGGAACGTACTTTTTCAGACTATGACAACGTGCGCTTTTTAGAGCGCAAAGTATTGCAATCTTATATGAAAAAATGCCGCTGGTTTGGTGGCAAAGCTCGTGCTATTTCTAAAGTCAGCATCAATAAAATGATCCCTCTGAAAGCCGAGGGAGAGATGCACTATCTTTCGGTTATTGAAGTGCATTATGTTCAGCGCTTGCCCGAACTCTATTTTTTACCTGTTTATTTTGCTTCTTCCGATACACTTTTCGAAAAAACAGAGTTTACTGCACAAAGCGTTATTTGCCGGGCTGATTTTCAAGGAAAAGTCGGTTTTTTAATAGACAGTTGTTATGATAAAGGGTTTCGTGATTTTCTTTTTCAGGCCATGGATAGAAAATCGCGCATCAAAGAGGAGGGTGGAACATTAGAATTCAATGCAAGCGTTTACACACGACTAAACTCCGATGCCGTTGACTCAAAAATTCTGAAAGCCGAACAAAGCAATACTTCCATCATCTATAATGATAAATTCTTCTTCAAATTTTACCGCAAAATTGAAAAAGAAATAAACCCCGATTTGGAAATTATCAGATTCCTCTCCGAGAGTACCAGTTTTCGTAATGCACCAAAATATGCCGGCAGCATAGAATATCATGATAATGAGGGGCAAGTAATGGTGTTTGGGTTGCTGCAAGAAAAGGTAGAAAACCAGGGAGATAGCTGGACCATGACTCTCGATTCGGTAGGCCGCTTTTATGAGCGCGTTATCACGAGTGCTAAAAAAGAAAAGCTTCCTAAACTCAATAACAAATCATCGATCGCATTTGAGGAAGCCCCCGAACTGATACAGGAATTAATTGGTCGTGGCTTTTATGAAAGAGTAGTGCGCTTGGGGCAACGAACAGCCGAAATGCACCTGGCGTTGGCCTCAGACAAAGTTAACCCCGCATTCACGCCCGAGTATTTTTCGGCCAACTATCAGCGTTCGTTATTTTCTTCGTTAAAAAAATTAGTACGAGACCGGCTCAAACTACTGGAACAATCTATTGACAAGCTGAATAACAGTTCGAAAATAATAGCCAAAGAAGTACTAGCCTCTGAAGAGCTCATTTTAGAATGCTTTAGTGAAATTTATAAAGTAAAATTAAATGCCCTAAAAACCCGTATCCATGGCGATTACCATTTGGGGCAAGTACTTTTTACAGGAAAAGACTTTGTGATAATTGATTTTGAAGGTGAACCCGGGTTTAGTTTTAGCGAACGAAGACTAAAAAAGAACCCTTTGAAGGATGTAGCCGGAATGATGCGCTCCTTCCACTATGCGGCCTTTGGTAAGATATTGCTTAACGAAAACTATCGCGAGAAAGACCTGGAGTTTCTGGGCCAATGGGCCGAGCAATGGCAGCACTATGTAAGCCGTTTTTACATGGGAGCCTACATGGAAAAAATGGGGATGGGTAAGAACCTATCGCAGGAAGGAGAAGTATTGATGCGAGTTTATTTGTTGGAGAAGGCCATCTATGAATTAGGCTATGAGCTAAACGGTCGCCCCGATTGGGTAATCATACCACTTCGCGGCATCTTGTATCAGGTTAATCGTTATCTGTTATCAAAAGAACTAAAAAAAGGATCTTAATTTTTTATGACAAAAAAAATCAAACCATCTCCTCCGGAAGCGGAAGAAACATTTAGTTTACTAACCGATTTCGACATCCACCTTTTCCGCTCGGGCAAGCACCACAAACTGTACGAAAAATTAGGGGCACATGAGATGACGCATCACGGAGCCTCTGGAATTTATTTTGCCGTGTGGGCGCCCAATGCAAAGTCCGTTTCCGTTATCGGAAATTTTAATCATTGGCAGAAAGACCAGCATACATTAAATGCCCGCTGGGATGAATCGGGGATATGGGAAGGATTTTTTACAGGCTTAACAAAAGGCGAAGTCTACAAATATGCCATTCAGTCTAATCAGAGTGAATATCTCGAAAAAGCCGACCCATTTGCACGCTATGCAGAAATACCTCCGCGCACAGCCTCCATTGTGTGGCAAGAGCCTTACCAATGGAAAGATGATGGTTGGCTGCAAAAAAGGAAATCAATGGCCGGAAAACCGCAGCCTTATTCGGTTTATGAAGTACACGTAGGCAGTTGGAAACGGAAACCGGACGAGGAAAACCGATCGCTAAGCTACCTCGAATTAATAGCCGAATTAGTGCCTTATGTAAAAGAGGCCGGCTTTACGCACGTAGAATTTTTACCCGTAATGGAGCACCCCTTTTTCGGATCGTGGGGATATCAGCTTACGGGTTATTTTGCGCCCACCAGCCGATTTGGTTCTCCTCAAGATTTTATGGCTTTGGTGGATGCCTTTCATCAGGCAGGGGTAGGCGTCATCCTCGATTGGGTACCCTCGCATTTTCCGGGCGATGCACACGGCTTATATAACTTTGATGGCACCCACCTGTATGAACACGCAGATCCGCGCAAAGGTTTTCATCCGGATTGGAGCAGCTATATCTACAATTACGGCCGGAACGAAGTAAGGTCTTTTCTTATCAGCAATGCTCTTTTTTGGCTCGATCAGTTTCATATAGACGGCTTGCGGGTGGATGCGGTGGCTTCTATGTTGTACTTAGATTATTCGCGAAAAGAAGGAGAGTGGATCCCTAATCAGTATGGCGGAAATGAGAACTTGGAAGCCATTGATTTTTTAAAAGAATTTAATGAAACAGTTTATAGTTCTTTTCCGGATGTAGTTACTATTGCCGAGGAATCAACCGCCTGGCCGGGAGTTTCAAGACCAACTTATCTGGGTGGTTTAGGCTTTGGGCAAAAATGGATGATGGGCTGGATGCACGACACGCTTCGCTATTTTAAAGATGACCCCATTTACCGGAAGTATCATCAGAATGAAATTACATTCAGTATTATGTATGCGTTTACTGAAAATTTTATGCTGCCGCTTTCGCACGATGAGGTAGTACACGGCAAAGGCTCGTTGATTGGCCGTATGCCGGGCGATGAGTGGAAGCGGTTTGCCAACCTCCGGCTGATGTATGCCTACATGTTTACCCACCCCGGAACGAAATTGTTATTTATGGGCGGTGAGCTGGGGCAGACAGGCGAATGGAACCACGATAGCAGCATAAGTTGGCACTTGCTTAATTACGATTTGCACCGGGGGGTGCTGCACCTGATTCAAGATTTGAATAAATTATACAAAGAAGAACAGGCGCTCTTTCATTTTTCTTTTACCGACCGCGGTTTTGAATGGATTGATTACTCTGACAGCGAAAATAGTGTAATGGTATTTATGCGAAAAGGAGAAACCCCACACGATTCATTAATTGTGGTTTGCAACTTTACGCCCGAAGTTCGCCACCAATACCGGGTAGGCGTGCCCTTGCGCGGGTCGTGGAAAGAAGTATTTAATTCGGATGACTTGAAATACGGAGGAAGTGGCCTGCTAAACCACGAGTTACAATTCACATCACCCGTAAAATACCACAATAAAGACTATTCACTCTCCATAAAATTACCCCCATTAGCTATTTCAATCTTGAAATTGAATGAAGAAAAGAGCGAGTTTGAACTGGAAGCCGGAAGTTAAAATTGAATTATATTATCTTGTTTTGTCAGTAATGACATTTAGTTATCTTTCGACATCAAATATTTTTTTGATGACCTCAGTATGTCATCATTTTTAGCTCATGGCCACTTCCTCTAATCGTTTTGTTTGTATTCACGGTCACTTTTACCAGCCTCCGCGCGAAAACGCATGGCTGGAAGTAGTAGAAGTGCAAGATTCGGCACATCCCTACCACGACTGGAACGAGCGCATCACTTCGGAATGTTACGAGCCTAACTCTACCTCGCGAATTTTAGATGAAGACAACATCATCCGAAACATCGTTAACAACTATTCTAAAATCAGTTTCAATTTTGGGCCAACGCTGCTTTCCTGGATGGAAGCCAATGCACGCGAAACATACGAGGCCATCTTACAAGCAGACAAAGACAGCCTCAACCGGTTTGGCGGACATGGCTCTGCATTAGCGCAGGTATATAACCACATCATTATGCCGCTGGCCAATGCCCGCGATAAGGAAACACAAATAATATGGGGCCTACGCGATTTTGAAACCCGCTTTGGGCGTAAGCCGGAAGGTATGTGGCTGGCCGAAACGGCCGTAGATACAGATACATTGGAAGCATTGGTAAAAAACGATATTCGGTTTACCATTTTAGCTCCACGTCAGGCAAAGGCTATCAGAAAAAATGGAGACGAGAAATGGAAAGAGATAAACGACCAAACCCTTAACACCCGGCATGCTTACCGTTGTCACCTGCCTTCCGGCAAGTGGATAGATTTATTTTTTTATAACGGAGATATTTCTCAATCCATCGCCTTTAATGGGTTGCTGAATGACGGTAAACGATTTGCCGAAACACTGTTGAATGCCGTTGACCAGCAAGATACAAATGAGCAATTAATCCATGTGGCAACCGATGGAGAAACCTATGGGCATCATCATAAGCATGGCGATATGGCTCTGGCCTTTTGCCTGGATTATATTGAGAAGCATGGAGAGGTTAGGCTAACGAATTATGCTCAGTTTCTTTCTTTGTTTCCACCTGTTCACGAAGTGCAAATCATAGAAAACAGTTCGTGGAGTTGTATCCATGGGGTAGAGCGCTGGCGCAATAACTGCGGGTGCCATTCCGGTGGGCACGAAGGCTGGCATCAACTATGGCGCAAACCCTTGCGCGAAGCGTTAGACTGGCTGCGCGATGAAACAGCTGCTATCTTTGAAAGAGAAGCTTCTCATATCTTAAAATCTCCGTGGGAAGCCCGTAATGAATTTATTCACATCGTACTGAAGCGTAACGAAAACACCATTCGTCATTTTCTAGGAAAGTATGCCAAAGAAAATGTTTCTCCGGTACGCGTGATGTACTTGATGGAAATGGAACGCAATACGATGCTGATGTACACGAGTTGCGGTTGGTTTTTTGATGAAGTGTCGGGCATTGAAGCTACTCAGGTACTGCAATATGCCTGCCGGGTTATTCAGTTAGCTCATCAGTTAGATGAAGCCGACCTGGAGAGTGAGTTTATTAAAAGACTGGAGCAGGCTCCGAGTAATGTAGCAGCCTACGGCAATGCAGCACAAGTGTACGAAAAAATAGTCAGGCCATCGCTCATCAACCTGAAGCGTGTGGGGATGCACTTTGCCATGTCTACTGTTTTTGAAGAAGAGCCGGAAGCATTAACCATCTTTAATTATTCTACCGTAAGTGAATCAATCGTAAAAAAATCGGCAGGTGATCAAAAAATTGCCGTAGGGATGATTACTGTTCGTTCGCAGGTAACGCTGTCTGAACGCAAATTTGCCTTTGCCGTAATCTATTTAGGAAAGCACAACATCATTGGCAACCTGAGTATAGATATGGAGCCCGATGATTTATCCGGCATGCAGTTTCGCATTGTAAAAGCCTTTGAAGAAGGCAGGTTGGGCGATGTAATTGGTACGATGCAGATGTATTTTGGCCCTGATAAATATACTATCTGGCAATTGTTCAGCGATGAGAAAAGGAAAATTTTAGAAATGATTGCTCAGGAAAGTATGGCCGAACTAGAAAATTCCTTACGAAAAAGTTATAACAGCGATTACCAACTTATTACGGCTCTTGCCAATAATGGACTTCCCATCCCCAATACCTACCGCACTACATTTGAATATATTCTGAATGCCGATCTGGTGAAAAGTTTTACTTCAGAAAAAATCAACATTAAAGAAATGGAACGGATTTCATCCGAACTGGCAAGATGGAATTTAAAAATTGAAGATGCCGAAAAATTATCGCGCCTGGCAGGCGAAAGTATTTGGAAAGAGCTACGAAGGATTAACAGTGAACACGAGAATGTAAAACGTCTGCAACGGCTCAATCGCATGTTCCCGTTCCTGGACCGGTTTGCGTTAGACCCCAACTTGCATAAAAGTCAAAATCTGTATTTTCAAATGTCGAAAGAAGCCCGGCATCAACCCACTCCTGAGTGGAGTGATCAATTTATATTGCTGGGAAAAAATCTGGGCGTTAAAGTGGGATAGTTTCTGCAGCCGGCTCAAATTCTTTTTCACTTTTTGCTATCACCAAAGTAGCTACACCATTGCCAATAATATTGGTAATGGCACGCGCCTCACTCATAAATTTGTCTATGCCGAGTAAAAAGGCCAACCCTTCTATTGGAATGGTATGAATGGTAGTCAGTGTAGAGGCCAACACAATAAAGCCGCTGCCGGTTACCCCGGCAGCTCCTTTGGAAGTTATCATTAAAATACCAATAATACTTGCCATTTCGCCCACCGACAATGAGATGCCATAAAGTTGAGCAATAAATAAAACAGCCATAGACAAATAAATAGATGTGCCATCTAAGTTAAATGAGTAACCGGTAGGAACCACCAAACCCACTACCGATTTGCTGCATCCCATATTCTCCAATTTTTTCATCAGCGAAGGCAATGCGGCCTCCGAAGATGAAGTGGCCAGCACAATCAATATCTCTTCTTTAATTGTCTTTAATAACCGCATAATACGGAAACGATAATAGCGCAAAATGGCGGCCAACACAACAAATACAAACACCGCCATCGTGATATACATACACACCATCAGTTTGGCAAGCGGCACCAGCGAGTTGAGCCCAAACTTCCCTACGGCAAAGGCGATACCGCCATAAGCACCAAGCGGAGCGAGATACATAACATAGCGCAACCATTTATAAACAACCGCAGCAATTTTATCCAACTTATTTAATATGAATTCTCTTTTTGATAAGTGACTAATGATTACCCCACTTAGGATGGCGGCAACCAATACCTGCAGGGTAAAATTTTCTAAAAAAAAACGGAGCCAATCAAATCCTTCCTGGGCTTTCTTTTCAATGACTGACACATCCTGGATGGAGAGCCCGGTTCTGTTAATCGCTCCGGGTTTAATAAGTAAGGCTACGGCAATGCCGATCATAAGGGCCAGTGTCGTTACTACTTCAAAATAAATTAATGCCTTAATACCTACACGGCCTACTTTCTTTAGATTGCCGATTCCGGCTATGCCCGATACAATGGTAAGGAATATGATAGGGCCAATAAAAAACTTGAGAATAGTAACAAAGGTTTTGCCAATGATTTCAGACTGAATACCTACGGCTGGAAAAAAATGACCTACGCCAATACCGATAAGTATGGCCAGCAATACCTGGAAAGCCAGATTGCCTATTACGTTACGTACGGTCATCAATTTAGCACCGGATGTTCAGATCGGAATTGCTTCAGGGTGATCATACGGTTGGTTTCAGG
Organism: Bacteroidota bacterium; assembly: GCA_018267135.1. GTDB lineage: Bacteria > Bacteroidota > Bacteroidia > Cytophagales > Cyclobacteriaceae > ELB16-189. Next base: position 451,916 of record JAFDZA010000014.1, on the reverse strand, counting down.
ATCCCACAATTTTAACCGCAAACACCCGAGTATTTCTTTAGGATACCAGGAAGTAGTTTTAACCTGATGAAGTTCGGGCATGGTAGCGAGCGCTTCTTTTAGTCTATAAAATGGAATTCTGGAATTGAGGTGATGCACATGATGATACCCGATATTTCCGGTAAACCAATTCATCACCGGATTCATCGTCATATAACTCGTTGAGGTTAAGGCGGCATTATCATACGTCCAGTCGTGGTTTTCCTTAAACTCGGCACCGGGGAAATTATGCTGGCAGTAAAACAAATAGGCCCCCATGGCAAATGCAAGAAAAAAGGGAAAGAAGAAAGAAAGAAAATACGTTGGCCAACCAAAAAAATGAATCGTTACCCATGAGGCACCAAAATGGAATAGAAGTGCGGCTAACGAATCGAAATGTTTCCTCGGACTTTCAAAAAAAGATTTCAGATTCAACCAAAAAATGAATAAGGTAAAGTATCCCAATAGAATAGTAAGCGGATGACGGTTCAATAAATAGATCAGCCTTTTTTTACGATTCAGCTTTAAAAAATATTTTTTACTTACGGTAGGGTAGGAGCCTATTCCGCTCAGGGTAAGTTTAGAATTGTTGTTGTGGTGGTGCTCGTGGGTGCGGCTCCAAATGGTTTTTGGAGCTAACATGTAAATTCCCACAAAGGTCATTAGCACGTTAGCCATTTTTGAGTTCTGCAAAATAGCCCGGTGGGCATAATCGTGGTAGATAACGAATAATCTCACATAAGCTAAGCCACAGAGCAGAGAAGCGATGATTTTGATGGGCAACAGTATTTCATTGGTAAGCCCCACAGTAATGCATGCAATAATGAGAAAAATGGTTATCCATAATTCAAACCAGCTTTTAAGCCTGTCTTCTTTGCTGAATGATTTACTATGGGCAATTAATTCTTTACCTGTGCGCACTTCGTAAGTTTAGGAGTTAGAAAGCAAAGGTAGGTCAAAATATCAAGCCTACAAGGAGGCAGGGCGTGTATGTTTCCACCTGCGGTGCGACCAAAGCCAGATAGCGGGATCATGGATAATATCTTTTTCTAACCTTTTGGTGAAGGTTTCAAGAATTTCATTCTCTTTCGTTTCGGCCGGATTGGTAAAGAGTAGTTCTGGTGTAACGCTGTAATATCCTCTTTTTACTCGTTGAATGTTTATGTAAACTACCGGGTAATTAAATTTTACGGCCAGTTTTTCGGGGCCATTAAAAACCGCTGTGTCCTGATGAAGAAAAGTTGTCCAATAGGAATTAGCCGTACTGGCAGCCTGATCGGCAATAAAGGCCGTGGCCGATGTGCTGTTGCGATGGGCTACCATATGGCGTAGTGTTTGGTTAACCGGTGTAATCTGTGTACCAAATCTGGTTCGCATCCGAATCATCATTTTATCAAAATATAGATTGGTAAGTGGGCGATAAATAACGGTAAGTTGGTAAGGTGTATTCAGAGTGAAGCTGGGACCTGCCCATTCCCAGTTCCCATAATGCCCCATCACTATTATAAAACTTTGCTTTTGACCATACATTGTATCGAGCCATTGCGGTGTATGAAAAACGCATCTTTCTTTTGATTCACGGGCCGTCATTCGTAGCGTTTTTAAAGTTTCCAGAATCAAGTCGCACAAGTATTTAAAAAATTCATTACAGAGGTGTTGTATTTCTTGCTCCGTTTTTTCGGGGAAGGAATTCTTTAGATTATCGTAAACTACCTTCCTACGGTACCCCGAAAGCCGTAAAAAGAAATAGAGCAAATCAGACAGTCTATACAACAGGCTGAACGGAAGCATGGCTATAAGATAAATAAGAGGATAAACAATATAAAAAGAAACCGCTTGCATGACTCAAAATTAAAAAAAGCAAATTGATATTGTGTTTGCTTAATAAGTTTGTACGGTTCGTCAAAATATTTTTGTTTTATTGCCAATATGAAATCTGACAAACATCTCTGGGGGATTGACTTAGGCGGTACGAAAGTAGAAGGTATAGTTTTATCCTCTGCTAAAAACCCTGAAGTTCTCTTCCGCGACAGACTTCCGACCGAAAGTTTTAAGGGCTATAATCATGAGCTCAATCAGATTAAGCTGTTAGTAAATCAGATGGAAAAAGCCATGGGCTACCGGGCACCCCATATCGGTATAGCTACACCCGGTATTCGCGACCCTAAAACCCGGCTCATGCACAATTGTAACTCAACGTGCCTAAACGGAATGCCTTTAAAAGAAGACCTTGAGCAGTTGCTAAGTGTTAAACTTTCTATGGCCAATGATGCCAACTGTTTTGCATTGGCCGAAGCCACCATGGGGGTTGTAAAAGATCATTTTCCCGAAGCAAGCGTAGTGTTTGGTGTAATTTTGGGTACGGGTGTGGGGGGTGGTTTGGTAGTAAATGGAAAAATTATAAATGGACTGCATGGAATTGGCGGAGAATGGGGACATAATTTTTTAGACGATAGTGGGGGAGGTCCCTGCTATTGTGGTAAAATGGGATGCGTGGAGAACGTACTGTCGGGACCGGCACTTGAAAAATATTATACTTCCATTAGTGGGACAAAAAAGACAATGAAAGAAATCTACGCTGAATATAAATCCGGAAACGATGAATTTTCTAAGCAAACCATAAAACGGCTGATTCATTTTTTTGGGTTAGCCTTAAGTGTGGTACTAAACATTGTCGACCCGGATGTAGTGGTTATTGGCGGTGGGGTGGGAAATATTGATTTGATCTATACAGAGGGTAAACAAGCTCTGCAATCATTTATATTTAACGATCGCTGTGAAACGCCTATCGTGCGCCCCAAACTTGGAGATAGTGCCGGGGTATACGGAGCCGCTTACCTCACTACCTGATAACTTTAGGCAGGTTGGTAAGAACTTGTTCAGGCAGGAAATAACAGATATAATGACAAAGAACACCCCCTCAATATTTTGAAAAAACAAAAAAATAGCGATATTTGCAGCCTGTTTTTAAAAAGTAAGAATTTAAACCCAACGAGTGGCAGTAAATCCAGGTAATAACAGGCCTTTCAATAGCAACAGGCCTTTTAATAATAACAGAGGAGGTTTTAGGCAGCGTATAGCAGAAGAACCTTATCGTATAAATGAAAGAATTACTGCACAACGGGTGCGGGTGGTTGGCGAAAACATTAAAGTAGATGTTTACCCTATTACCGTAGCCATTAAAATGGCACAAGAACAAGGGTTGGATTTAGTTGAGATATCGCCCAAGGCCGATCCGCCCGTATGTAAAGTAGTTGATTACTCGAAGTTTAAGTACGAACAGAAAAAGAAACAAAAGGAAATTAAGGCCAATGCACAGAAGTCAGTTTTAAAAGAAATTCGCTTTGGCCCCAACACAGACGACCACGATTTTAATTTCAAGGTAAAACATGCCGAGAATTTTTTAAAAGAGGGAGCAAAGGTAAAGGCTTACGTACATTTCGCTGGCCGATCAATTGTGTACAAAGAACGTGGAGAGATTTTACTATTGAAATTTGCACAATCTCTTGAGTCGTTAGGGAAAGTAGAACAGATGCCTCAGTTGGAGGGCAAAAGAATGTATTTAATGATGACCCCAAAAGGAAAGAAGTAAGTTTTAATCAATATGCCAAAAATAAAAACGAAATCAGGAGCTAAGAAACGTTTTAAAGTTACCGGTAGTGGTAAAATTAAACGCAAAAAAGCATTTAAAAATCATATTCTGACCAAGAAAACAACTAAGCAAAAAAGACACCTTGGTCATAAGGTAACAATAAATAAAGCAGACGAGGCTAACATCAAGCCTATGCTGCCTTATTTGGTTTAATCCTGGTGTAAAGCCAGGGTTGGTTCTATGTTCAACCCGGCCGATGGCTTAAGAGCTTCAAAAAATAAAAAAGCCGCCTGCGGTCAAAAAATGTAAATTACTATGCCACGTTCAGTAAACAATGTAGCCTCACGCGAGAGGCGCAAACGCACTTTGGAACTTGCCAAAGGCTATTGGGGAAGAGGAAAAAATGTATGGACGGTTGCCAAAAACAAGGTAGAGAAGGGACTTGCCTATGCCTACCGCGACCGTAAAGCAAAGAAAAGAGATTATCGCTCGCTGTGGATCAGCCGTATCAATGCCGGAGCTCGCCTGCATGGAATGTCGTATTCTGAATTCATGGGAAAGGTTAAGGCCTCGGGCATTGAATTAAACCGTAAAGCATTAGCCGATTTAGCTGCGAATCATCCGGCCGCATTCGAGGCTATTGTAAAAAAATTCAAATAGACTATTAGGTTTTTAAAAAACAGAGAGGCTACCCTATGTGGGTAGCCTCTTTTTATTAGTTTGAAATCTTAACACGCTGTTATTTTTCGGCATGGTAATCGCTATCTTTGAACGAGTGAAATAATATATCATCTGTGAGAAGCTTATTTATTTTAGCCGTTGTCGTTTTGTTCAGTTGCTCTCCGGCTGCCACTCAAACCAAATCGAAAAGAAAAGGAAAAAAAGAGGTAAACCCTCAGCCCGCCTGGCTCAGCAATAAGCCAGACGATTTGCTATACTATATCGGGATAGGACATGCCACTAAAGATGGGCAAAGCAACTACGTGCAGGAGGCTAAAAAGAGCGCGTTAGAAGATTTAATATCTGGAATAAAAGTAAATGTTTCATCCACGTCTGTGCTCAATCAGTTGGATGACGGAAAAGGATTTTCAGAAAAGTATCAGCAGATGATACAAACTACGGCCACAGACGATATAGAAGAATATGAGCAGGTTGATGTATGGCAAGACGATAAGAACTATTGGGTCTATTTTCGTTTATCTAAACAGCGTTACAAAGAAATTAAAGACGAACAGAAACGAAATGCAGTAACCCTTGGTTTGGATTTTTTTACCAAGGCACGTCAATCCGAAAAAAATAATGATCCGGTTACGGCTTTAGGCTTTTATTACCAAGGGTTTCGGACTGTAGAGAAATATTTAGCAGAACCTTTACGTATTCAGTTTGAGGGGAACGATATCTTATTAACAAACGAGATTATTGCCGATATGCAATTACTGCTCGATAAAATGGAGTTGAAGGTAAGCCCTAATCAGCTTACCGTAAATCGGATTATCGCCCAGAGTGGGCAGACCATTGCCGTTAAGGTGACAGACAAAGTTTTGAAGAAACCAATTACCGGTTTGCCTCTGATCGCTTCTTTTGAGAAAGGGGCTGGCGATGTATTTCCGGATTATAAAACAGATGATAATGGTACGGCCAAAATATTATTAAGCAAAATAAGTTCGCGCGATATTGAACAAACGGTAGCTGTAAAAGTTAATTTATTAAAATTTGCAGGTGATAACCCATCCACCATCTATACTTTAGTAGCCGATAAAATTGTGGCCCCCAAAGATATTGTTGTGATGAATGTAATCCGTCCGTTAGTTTACCTATCATCCATAGAGAAGAATTTTGGTACAGACAAACCTAACCAGCAAGTAGCCAACAAAATCAAAAACTACCTGGCTATTTCGGGTTTTGTATTTACACCCGATAAAAGCAAGGCCGAATTGGCCATTGATGTTAATACCAATTCAGAGAAAGGAGCAGTATCGGGCAGTATTTATATTTCGTATGCCACTACTATAATCAGGGTATCCACCGTTAAAGATGATAAAGAGATCTATGCCACTACGGTAGATCGGGTAAAGGGTTATAGCTTAGACTATGAGCGTAGCAGCCAGGATGCTTACAGTAAACTATTAAAAAATTTAGACTCCAGCACCTTGCCCGATATGCTAAACGCCATTTTGCAATAAATTTAAACCCGCATGCCTCCAGCGAATCTAAAACAATAATAATTCGGCATTAAACTTGTTTTGTAGTAAATTGTAAACCGTTAATAACCCAATAAATATGAAAAAAATCAGTGTTTATTCCATAGTGATGGTTGCCTTAGCCGCAGTCTTGATTGGTGGATGTAAGTCCAAACAAAAAGCGCCCGATGGCGAAAAGGAAGTAGTCGTACCTTGCTCAGGCCCCGATTTTTTTACCACTAATAAAGTCTTTCGGGCTAACTCCATTGGCGAAAGTATGGATCAGGTAACTTCTAAAAAGAAAGCCTTAACCAACGCCCGCAACGAACTAGCCCAGGCTATTCAAACCACGGTTAAAACCGTAACGGATAATTATACCAACTCTACTTCAATGGACAAAAAAGAACAATTGGAGCAAAAGTTTGAGAGTTTAAACCGCGAAATAGTGGATCAAACCTTACGTGGGGTACGAACCATTTGTGAAAAACTGATGCAGACCAAAGAGGGTAACTACAAAACTTATATTGCAATTGAGTTATCGGCCGATGACTTGGTAAAAGAATATAACAACCGTCTTTCTCAAGATGATAAATTGAAAGTGGATTATGACTATGAAAAATTTAAAGATACTTTCAATAAGGAAATGGATAAAATGGCAGCACAAAGAAACGGAGGCAACTAATTAGCCTGTTTTTATAATTAAATCCCGGCCCGAAGGGTTGGGATTTTTTATTTTATACAGCCCAAGCCAAATATAAATCTGGGCTTATCTTTTAGATTTTGATTTGTGTTTTTTTGCGGCTTGCGGACGAGCATGCTGAACGGGCGTGCTTGTCTTTTCTCTGAATTTCGTTTTGATTTGAATAATGCGGGCGACACCAAAAGTAGCGGAGAGGTAAATGTCTCTGCGTTGCCCGTAGATATCGGGTGAACCGGGGTTGGAGTTAATATCGGGTGGGCCGGTAGGGTTTTTTAGTTGATTAATGTAGGCAGGTGTTCTCGGATCGAAAATACCAAAGTTGGCACGACCATCAAAACTAATGCTCCAATTATCATTGATGTCGAAATCAGAATGAAATCCTACCCCGGCAAATATTTGAAAACGAGAAAATTTATCGTTTGAAACATATACGCTATTATTAAGGTTGGGGACAACCACACCGTTATAGGTAATCTGATAATCCGGGCTTTGTGGAACGCTGATACCCGGAGGGTAAGCCAATTTTCGTACGCTGGGTACGGCATCGATGGTAAGTGTTTCTTGCCCTTTCATTAAGTAACTGAAATTAACGGCAGCCACTATACTTAATCTAAAAAAGGCTACATCATTAACATGCAAACGAAGCGCTATGGGCAATGAAAAATAATTCATTTGCACATCGCGGATACCTACGGTTCCTCCTGCGTAATTAACAATCGTAAATTTCTGACCGATTTGCGTATAGCTGGGGGTAAACAAAAAGCCGTGACCTATTTTATCATATCCGTACGAAAACCCAATAGGGGTGCCCCGCAAGGTAAACCGACCGTAAAAACGAGGGTCGTTCTTTAATCCCTGATCTATAGTAAAAGGGATATTAAACCCACCAAAAACCCCAAAAGATTCTACTTCCTGTGAAAATAAAGGGCGACCGATTAGCAGTAGACAAAAGATAAGAAAAAATCTCATTAGGCAAGATACTTTGAAGCTACTTTTAGGGTTTAGATAATTCGACTTAACATCCACATTATCAATACGACAACCACAAATCTAAGATAATTACTGAATGTTATCCTATTTTTGCCTGCATCTTTATTAAACGATGAAAGTATTCAAAAAATATACAGATAAAATTCAATTGCAGGGCAACATTTATGTAGCCCTGGTACTAAGCCTTTTACTCGTCATGGCATTGTATTCGGTAAGCCGGGTAGCATTCTATTTCTATAATACATCCTTCTTTCCTAACCTGTCGCTGAGCCGGATGTTTATTATTATGATAGGAGGATTGCGTTTTGATCTTTCAGCTACTCTGTATTCTAATTCACTTTTTATTTTGTTATTAATTCTACCCTTACCTATTCGGTTTAACCAACTTTATCAAAGTATATTAAAATGGATTTTCCTTACTGTTAATGCCTTTGCTTTCGCCATTAATACTATAGATTTTGTTTACTACCGGTTTACCTTGCGAAGAACAACCCTTACCGTAATCAACCAATTTGAAAACGAAGAAAACCTAGGGCGGCTCAGTCTTCATTTTTTGTGGGACTATTGGTATGCTGTCTTGTTTTGGATTTTCCTGGGAGCATTACTTTACTTAGGATACAGGCATATAAAATACACCGGGCCACAACTGAAAAATAAATTTGTCTTTTATGGTGCTGGCTTGTTGGCAATGCTTCTGTGCATTTACCTTTTTGTAGGAGGGGCGAGGGGAGGGTTTCGCAGCAGCACAAGGCCAATTACTTTAAGCAATGCCGCAGCATATGCCGAAACTCCTAACGAGATTGCTTTGGTACTGAATACCCCCTTTGCTCTGATGCGAACGGCCAAGGCTAATGTAATAAAGAAAGTACATTATTTTTCTGATGCCGAGACAGAGAAGATATTTAATCCTATTTATAGGCCAGCTGATACCAATGTCTTTAAAAAAGAAAATGTAGTAATCCTTATTCTGGAAAGTTTTTCAAAAGAATTTGTAGGAGCTTATAATAAAAACAGGCCGTACGGTGCCTACTCAGGCTATACACCCTTTCTGGATTCGCTCATTTCGGTAAGTCATGCCTATCACTATTCATTAGCCAACGGACGCAAATCCATTGATGCCATGCCCTCGGTAATTTGCAGTATACCTTCTATTGAAGTACCCTATATTTTATCGCATTATTCGGGAAATAAAATTAACAGCCTGGCCAGCTTGCTTAAACCGGAAGGCTACTACACCGCTTTCTTTCATGGTGCGCCCAATGGCTCGATGGGTTTTGATGCGTTTGCCAACATGGCCGGATTCGATCATTATTATGGTAAGACCGAATACAATAATGACAAAGATTTTGACGGGATATGGGGCATCTGGGACGAGCCCTTTCTTCAATATTTTGCTAACCAGATGAACTCCTTTCCGCAGCCATTTTTTACTACACTTTTTACGGTTTCCTCGCATCATCCCTACAACTTACCCGAAGGTTATGAAAAGAAGTTTAAAGGAGGACCAAAGCTTGTGCACCGTACGATCGAATACACTGATTATGCGCTGCGTAGGTTTTTTAACAAAGCTAAAATGATGCCCTGGTTTGAGAACACTCTTTTTGTTATCACGGCCGATCATGCTTCGGCCGAAATTCAGTTACAGGAATATAATTCGGCCTGGGGCTATTTCTCTATCCCCATTTTTTTCTATCAACCGAAGCAACAGGGGAGAGGACTGACAAATGATATAGTCCAACAAATAGATATTATGCCGTCTGTACTTAGCTATCTTCATTATAATAAACCTTTTGTGGCTTATGGAAATAATATCTTTCAAAAAAACAGTGCCAATGTAGCCTTTAATTATCTCGACAACACGTATCAGATTTTTAGAGGTAATTATCTTTTACAGTTTGATGGCGTAAAAACCAAGTCGCTATATCAATTTAAAAGCGACCAGCTGCTAAAAAATAACCTGATGAAAACGTTTCCCGATACGGTTCGCACGATGGAAAATTATCTGAAAGCATTTATTCAGCAATACAACAATCGCATGGTAGATAATGCACTCACCATAGATGGGAGTCAGCTACCTCTTGCTCAAAAAAAATAAAAGCCTCGCAAAAAGGAGGCTTTGGCAAGAAAATAACGATCTATACAATGCTATTTTATAAACTTATGAGCCCGATCCATTAGTAATTTCCGGTCGGCTGTAATGGTAGGATCGCTATAAATACGCGAAGATAATTCGGCCACGACTCCTTTTTTATAACCCAATTTTTCTGCCACCTGTTCACAAAAATGGATTTCGCTTTTAAATACCTGGCCATCGCTTTTCATCAACTGAATTAAATGATAGAGATTTTCAAATTTCTGATCTTCCGAAAAGGAGGAGAGATCGCCAATAGGCTGAGGTTTTTTCAACATCGCATCGACTTCTTCGTTAGTAATGCCATTGGCTTTGGCAATCATGCGAATTACCTTAGCTTCCTTATCGGCTACGGTATTGTCGCTGGCAGCTAAATTAATTAATATGTTGAGTTGATCTTTGGTCATGATATTTCAGTTTTAATTAAATAACATCGAAATTTACTTAAAAATAGGTCATATCCGTTTATAATTCAAAAAAAATTAAAATCTTTCAACCGGCAAAGCAACTCTTATATGAGTGGCTTGTCTTTTAAATAAAGAGATTATATCCATGAAGAAAAATCTGATAGCCGGCTTGCTCAGTTTAATTACTCTAGCCGCTTATAGCCAACAATCTGAAACAAGAAATGTCAGTTCATTCCGGGCGGTAAGGGTTTCGCAGGCGATTGATACTTATCTTAAAAAAGGGGATAAAGAAAGTGTACGCATCGAAGTAAAAGGCGGAAAAACGTCTGATGTAATAACCGAAGTGGAAGGTTCATCCCTCCGGATTAAAATGCGAGACGGTCGGAGTTTTTGGAACAAGGTGGATGTAAAGGTTTATGTTAGTTATGTTACACTCGAGAAAATTTCGGCCAGCTCTGCATCCAGTGTTTTTTCTGAAGGCTCTATTAAAACTGACCGGCTCGAGATTACAACATCCAGTGCGGCCAATGTAGAGGTTACTGTAGAGGCCAATGCTATTTCGGTTGATACCTCCAGTGCGGGCGAAGTTACTTTGGAAGGAAAATGCACTACCCTCGAGGTTGAGGCCAGCAGTGCCGGAGATGTAGATACATACCGGCTCGAAAGTGAAATAGTAAATGCCCGCTGTAGCAGCGGAGCCGATATCAAACTTTCGGTTTCTAAAGAACTTTCTGCTCATGCCAGCAGCGGGGCCGATATTCGCTATCGCGGCAATCCCAGCAAGGTTAATACAAACTCCAGCAGCGGTGGGTCTATTAAGAAATCAAATTAATCAGAGATTATACGTAACCAAAAGTTATATAATTTATATTATGTTAAATTGATATTTTGCCCCACACCCATAGATATCCTGAACAAACTAAATAAATCAATAAAAAATAGACTGGGGAGATCTCAGCCCAATGCTCTTCTTCTCGACTAAGTGATGATGTGCCTTGCCGATTCATTTTAATTGAATTTTGAAGAACCTGTTGATTTATCCGAAGTGATTTCCATGCTCCCTTTGACGATATGTAATAATTTAATGAGTCATTTTCATCGCTCTTAAGTGTATGCCATCCGGGAGAGCCTGCCCAGGTTTTACCATACCAAAGGCCCGCCACAAATTGATCTTCAGAAAGTGGCAGTTTTATTTTATCAGAATAAAATTTAGGTGCGTCAGCCAATATTTTAAGGTGTATAGGTTCATCGTTGTATATCGGAAAACCAGAAGTAATTTGAATGCTTTGATTGTTGGCTGCACGTGCTACTTTTGAAAGCAGAGTAATCCACACTGAGGCGTAATCATCCGGATTGCCAGACGTATTAAGCGAATAGGTTTCAGATAATAGCATAAAACCAAAATGCCCTTCTCCCATACGCATACTTCCGGCTAAAATATTTTTTCCAGTTGTTAAAATAGGTTCGATGTGTTTTGCCGATGTAACCTCTATTTTATGTCTGGGCAGTGTGCGTAAATAATTTCTGAAATTAATATGAACCGTATCTGAATTAGCGGGAATGGTTTTTACCGGCAACCATGATTCGTTTAGAAGTTGGTTGTCATTAAAAAAAATAATAATACCCAAGCCACTCTTGACTGCCGCAGTTAAGTCTGTTTGCTCTGAGGGCGATAAGCGCTGAATTGTGACGGCATCAACAAATAAAAGATCAAACGAATTTAAAGCTTCAGCCGTAAGCCTGTTAATCTTATTTTTATCATCTGTATTAATAAATTCATAGATGTAATTTGATTTAGAAATTTGTGAACGTAATACTACCGCATGATTGTTTTCTGAAAGAAAATTTTTAAGTGTACGTGTTTCTGCTGTAGGAAATGTTTGCAGAAATAAAAATTTTAACTTCTTTTCTTGTTGCACACAAACCGGAACAGGCTCGCGAAGCAGAGAATCCTCCTTGTTAAGAATCAGTAATTCATATACAAATTTCCCGGTTTGTTTTGGTCTAAACGATAGCTGAATCGGATGTAAACCCGGCCGGCTAAGCTGAACGGAGTCCTCTGCCCCACCCGGCCCTACCAATACAATTTTTGTTTCACCTGTTGCTTGAAATAAGCCTTTGAGCGTGCTGGTTTGATTAATTATTACCTTATCCGGGATGACCAATTTTAGCATGCCTGTTGCCTGGGGAGCGAACAAAGTATATTTCCGATTAGGAATCTGCTCAAGTTCTGGAAGAGGAATGCCGATGCCTAACACATACTTAATATTTTTTTCTTGCTCCTCAATAGCTGCATATGGTAAGGTTGGTATTTTAGATTGGCTTGTAAAATCTTCAGTACGAAATACCCTGAGATATGGCTCTATTTTTAAAAGACTGTCGGCCTGAGCTGAGTTATATCCGGAGGTAAGCAGTAAAATAAATTCTCTCCCTGATCGTATTTTTACTGAGGGACGAAGAAAAAATCCCATCAATGCTAACCCGGCTATGCTTTGCGCTGCTATACGAAGCACCCTATATCTCCCTTTTTTACGTGCCTCGGTTAGTATCAAAACAAAGAAAACCAAACCCAGTAGAAAACACACCCAAGTAGGAAACCAGGGGTCAATGGAAACTAAATTATTCATTGTCTTTTTCTATGTGTTTTATAAATAACCGGTTGGCTTCATGCAAAGGCACTGAAGACTTCGAGGGTGAGCCTGGTATTGTAGGCAGCACTTGCCACAATATCTTTTTTATAAATATCAACTGGTTGTGTTGTATGAGGTCAGGCTGATCCGCTAATCGTCTTAATAAAGATAAAGCCGGAAGTGCAGCAGGGTTTTGTAGTGCTATTCTGGCAAACTCCTCACCTGCTTTTTGCAAAATAGACCGATCCGAGGGTGAAATTTTAAAACGCTCTTGCTGAAATTTTTCTATAATCTGTACAGCTATTTTAATATTTATTAAGTTGTCGGTAAAATTCATTTTTGATTGAAGATAAGGTGATGTTACATCCGACAGATTGGCCGTAAGGCGCTTCTCTTCCTTTAACGGAGGAGGATCAAAACCCATGCGATGAACATAAATGCGAGAATCATTACTAATTTCTTTAAGAAGCTTAAGCGCCTGGTATTGATAGGGTAATGATTTCTCTGGCTGCACCAATCGCAAATAGAGCTCGGCATCCCACATTACCGTTATAGCCGCTTTCAGTTTGGCTCGCAGCGATTGTTCAAAAAAAGTAGCTACCTCTTCATTATCATGGTTATGAGAAAATTGCGCCAACGGGTTCTTCTTCTCTGTAATATCTTGGCTCTCGTGATGATCGTGCTCTTTTTTTTCCGCCACCAGATGGTGTTCGTTTTCAGTATCGTGCTGATGTCCAAATTTTTTGGTAAGGTCTTTTTCTTCCACCGCTTCATTGGTGTGAGTCGCTTCTGCACCGATCCCTTCACTGGCCTCTTCGCCTAAAAACTCCCCGTATTTCAACCGTAATGTTTTCTGATCGAAGCCCAACTCATTACTGGTTGATCTAAATTGAAAAGAAGAAATTGTTTTTTTGTCTTTTAATAATTTTTCAGTATCAATAATAATTTGACGTTGGCTTCTGAAGTAATCGGGCAATAAGTCAACCCCAAGACCTTCATCTTCGACTAATGAAATGCTGGTCGTATCTTGAAGAGCGATGAAATAGGTTTCTGTTCTCTTTTTGTTCGGTATGGGAAATTTATTGTCTCGGGCTTCTACATAAAAATATAATTCATCGCCAGGGTCTAACCCTAATTGATTCAGATCGAGTAAGCGTTCGGCTTTTACCTTCTTGCCGCTAATTATATCGGGTTTATCGAAGTGTAATTGTTCTTCCCGAAATTTTAGCGATTCGCCACTCCCCTTGCTAACCGTAGCTACAATAATGGCTTGGGTTAAATTATAATCATCACTGATATGAGAGATAACATTTATCTGTCTGGAGTCCTGGATGTTTACTTTAGTGAATTGATTAAGGTTAGTGATTTCTACCTTGGGAGCTGCATCAAGAATTATTTCTATACGATAAAAATCTGAATAAGAAATCTTTTTATTTTGATCGACCCATACAAACTGATAAAAACCCGATTGAGAGAGTACTTTATCACCCACATAGCTATTATCAATTAGAGTAAGAGGAATGCTGTCTTTATCTGAGAGAATAATTTTAACGCTATTAATTATTTGGTTAAAAGAAATCTTCCAATGAACACGGCTTTTTTCGGGAACTTTAAGAGAAAGACCAGAAATAAATTTTTCTAAACCTGTATAGGATGGTGGAAACACGTTGATTTGTACCGCCTCTATTTCTGAAGATTTTTTATCATTAGATTGAATAAGAGTGGTGCCTGTTGTTGATGGCAGAGATTGAATAAACCAAGGAGTATCGGGAATCAATAATAAAAGTGCTGAGACTCCAGCACATATTATAAAAATATACATTGCCCTAAACAGCCGGTGTGGCAGCTTTATGTCAGAATACAATTTACTAAAATGGAAAAGCGTTCGTTGATACTGTATCTGCTGAAGTAATGACATACGGTTATTATTCAGCAGTAAAAGATCCGTGCTTTGCTCCAGTTCTTTATATTGTTGGTTTAAATAACGAGTTATATCCAGATTGCTGACTTTAAACAGTGAAGCCCCTAAGTATCCTAAAAGAAAAAGAAAAGCAAAAAAGGCTGTAAAAAATTTCCACAAAAAAGGAATTATAAAAAAAGAAGCTATTGAGAATACGATGATTCCACCACCAATACTTATCAAAACAAACTCGGCTATCCTCTGCAGCCGATATTTATTTTTTAATGCTTTAATCTTATCAAAAGGTGTCAGAATCATTGCCCTCGCTTAAATGACAGATAACGTTCTAATAATAAAACCAAAATAAATAGTATAAATAAGTATGGTGAAATTGGAAAAACAGATGAAGAATGATTTTTTTCAGCAACATCAGAAAATGACCATGCTAATTGGTCGGCCAGCATACGTTGATCATTGTTTTGTTCAATATTATTTAGTGTATCGTTAGTGGTAAGCAGCGCTGCCAATGTGGTTGTTAGATTTAACTTAATGGCCACATCTTCATTTAGTTTACCAGTAATGAGCCATCGGTTATAGGCCGTTTGTTCAATTAGTTGGTTGGCTGATTTGGGCTGTAGCGTTATTGTATTTGTACCGACTTCAGGGCTTACCTGTTGACTTATCCAAAAAATCCATTGTGCAGAATCTGCCTTATTGTAATGAGCGGGATCTGTTTCAGAAATTTGAATTGATCTATGGGTAAGTTCTTCTGCTGCGTGGAGAGATGCCAATATTATTTTTTTTTCATACTGAGAAGAAGCATCCGCTATCAGATTAATCTTAATAGCCGGTAACGTGGAGGGGGTTATGGAGTCGGGTGCTTGTTTGGTTTTATGTACTGAGTAGCTGGTGGCCGCTGAACTTGATCGCCCTATCCAAATATAGACACTATCGTGCAGCGGTGACGCACGCAGAATAAATTTTTTTTCTTCTGGCTCAACACTAATCGTATGTATATGTGCTGGCAAAGCCAACCTGTTTCCTAAAAATTTTTTTATATTTTGATTGTAGATAATAATAATTTCTCCTACATTTTTTTCCTTTAATTGATTAATCAATGCCCCATAGCTTAGGTTAGATGAAATTGAATTTTCCTTCCACAGCGGGAAACCAGATGTTAAAGAGTGTTTTTCATATCCGTTTTTTTCAAGGCTATCGAGCAACGATTTAATTTGTTTATTTTTTTCCACACCCTTTTCGAGCAACAACCACTTTGTGTTTTTTTTAAGGTTTATAGAAGGATTGCACAGGATCAGTGATAAAATCAGAATCAACAAACAGCGTAACAACAACAACACTACCTCGTTAAGTTTAAGGCTTTTAAATTGCTGCGTGCTGGTTTCCGTAACATGACGAAGGCTTCCAATTTTAATAACCTTCCCATCTTTACGACTTAACAAATGAATAGCTATAGGAATGGCTAATCCTAACAACGACCACAAATAAATTGGATTGGCCAGCATCATCTTAATAATCTTCTTCTTATGGTAAGAAAATTTCGCAGAAAGGATTCTACTGGTTCATTAAGAAATACTGTATAGTAATCAATTTGTCTTTCGAGCATCCAGTTTCGCGAACGGGCTATCCATTTTTGGAAACGTTGTTTGTATTCCTCTTTTTGCAGAAGTGTATTTACTTTGGTGCGAAGATTTGTTTCAAGGTCTTCAAATGTATAAGAGCCATTAAAATCAAGTTCAGCCTCATGCTTGCCCAAGATTTGAAAAACAATTACTTCATTGCGTGGTGTTTTTAACCGGGATATAAAATTTAAAATATCTTCTTCGTAATCGTACAAATCGGTAAAAAAAATGAGAATCTCTTTTCCGTGATGATCATAAAGTACTTCTTTTCCGGAGTCAG
Organism: Bacteroidota bacterium; assembly: GCA_018267135.1. Classification (GTDB taxonomy): domain Bacteria; phylum Bacteroidota; class Bacteroidia; order Cytophagales; family Cyclobacteriaceae; genus ELB16-189. The sequence continues at coordinate 435,448 of JAFDZA010000014.1, read as the reverse complement.
GCCAGGCTCCTGCACTTTTTAAGTGAATTAGTTCAGTAAGAAAGCGAATAAACTGTTGCTGTTCGTAGCGGGGCAATACTACTTTTAGCTGTTTGTTGTTCAAGGCAAAAAGACCAAATGCATCGCTTTGTTTTCTGGCCAGATAAGCCAAAGCAGCTATGGCTATTTTGGCATATTGCAACTTGCTCATCCCTTCCTCTTGGTAAGACATGGAGTGACTGGCATCCAAAATAAATTTTACAGTAATATTCGTTTCAATTTCGGATTGTTTAATGTAATAGCGCTCAGTGCGAGCATACATTTTCCAATCTAATTGCCGCAGGTCATCGCCCGGCTGATAATTTTTATATTGACTAAACTCCTGCCCCGCTCCTACTGATTGGCTTTTGTTACTGCCGCTCATAAAACCTTCGGTAATGATACGCGCTACCAACTCAAGTCCATTTACAGTGTTGAGTACTTCGGGTTTTAATAATGTTTTTATACGCGCATCCACTTGTCAGATACCTTTTTTAATTCTGATTTCATTTAGCAGGTTTTTAGTAACGTCATGAGAGGTTACTCCTTCAGCTTCAGCTTTAAAATTCATCAGAATGCGGTGACGCAATACCGGATAGGCTATTTTTTCTATATCTTCTTCGGTTACCGAAAAATTGCCTCTAAGCAGGGCACGTGCTTTAGCCGTTAAAATCATTGCCTGCCCGGCACGTGGGCCTGCCCCCCACCTTACCCACTCGTTCACAAAACTACTCTCACTCTGGCCGGCACGGGTAGCACGCACCAAACGGCTTACCCATTCTATTAAATCGTGGTTAATATGTACTTCGCGCACCAGATTTTGTGCTGCCAACAGTTGGCTTCCATCGATTACTTTTTTTATTTCTATTCGCTTTTTTCCAGTGGTGCTATCTAAAATAGAAATTTCTTCTTCGGCTGTAGGGTAATTTACTTTTATGTAAAGTAAAAAACGATCGAGCTGTGCTTCTGGTAAAGGAAATGTGCCTGATTGTTCTATCGGATTCTGAGTAGCTAATATAAAGAATGGCTTTTCTAATTTATATGAAACACCGGCATAGGTTACTTCAAATTCTTGCATGGCTTCCAACAAGGCAGATTGAGTTTTGGGAGATGTGCGATTGATTTCATCGGCCAAAATAATATTAGCGAAGATAGGCCCGTGGTTGAATTTAAAAATTCGTTTTCCGGTAGTATGGTCTTCTTCTAGCACTTCCGTGCCAATAATATCTGAAGGCATTAGGTCTGGTGTAAACTGAATTCTTCTGAATTTTAAATCGATGGCTTCGGATAGCGTACGAATCATTAAAGTTTTGGCCAATCCCGGCACCCCTTCGAGCAACGCATGGCCACCGGCCAAAAAGGTAATGAGCATCTGGTCGATGATATCGCTCTGGCCTACAATTACTTTTCCTATTTCATCTTTCAGAGTGCGAAGTTTCTCGATTATATCGCGCACCGATTTTTCCATGTTATCTATTGGTACATTCATGATAAATCAAATATAAAGTTTAGTTTATTTCAACTGGTTAAAGCATACATCACAATGTTTACACTGAATCGGGTATTGTCTATTCGGTAAAAACGTTTGTTTCGGAAATCGTAGTCCCACTCGCACCCGTAGTCTTTGTTGCTGTATAGAACTCCAATTCTGTTTTTAATCTCAATAGCTTTTAAATAATTATGAACAATATCATCGCCCCACCCATTCAATTCTTGTGCGGTGGTGGGTGGCCCATCAAATTGAAAGAAAGACGAATAGATTGCATGATTGTTGGCGATTTTTTTAAGTGCATCTTTGCCAAAGATATCTTCCATTTGCGCTTCAAAAGATTTGGCAAAAAGCCCGTCAATGTCATGATTACAGTCATCTACAAAAACAAAGCCTCCGTTTCGTACATATTTTTCAAAATTCTCCCGCTCTTGGGCTGTAAACTCTACCAATTTATGCCCGCTTAGGTAACAAAAAGGGCATCTGAAGATTTCATTGCTGCTGAGCGGGACAATATTTTCGTTGGTATCTATTGGTAAGGTGGTGTACTCAATTAGTGAGTTTAAGACGTTAGCAGGCATGCGCTGGTCCACATCCCAATCGCCCGATTCGTATTGAAGCCGTGTGAAGAAAAATTTGTTTTCTTTAAGCATGTATGCGAAAGTTCGATTGATAAAAAATAAAAAAGGATAGAAATTATACCAACGGAATTTAAAAACGAAAGAGGCTGTATGCGCAGCCTCTTTCATGCCAATATCAATAGAAAAAATTATACTGCATCCGATAAACTGGAGAAGGTAAAATCGCGCACTTTAATGGGAGGTAACAAATAATTATTGTTCGACTCAACGCTTACAGTTCGCTCTACTTTACCCAATTCTTCCAGATTATTCAGCATAATAATGGGGCTTTCATTAAAACGGAAATTTTTTATCGGGTATTGAATCTTTCCATTTTCAATATAAAAAGTTCCATCGCGGGTAAGGCCGGTGAGCAACAAACTTTGCGGATCAACATCGCGTATGTACCACAATCTTGTAACCAGCACACCTTTTTTGGTACCGGCTATCAGTTCTTCAATTGATTTTGTGCCTCCTTCCATAATGGCCGCTTCCGGGCCAGGTATAGCTTTAACACCTTTTTTTTCTGCCCAGTAGCGGGAGTAGGAAAGATTTTTTATTACTCCTTTTTCTACCCAGGCAATTTTTTCCTGCGGCCGGCCATCGCCACTCCATGTATTGCTCGGCAAATCGGTATTGAAAGGATCAGAATATATATTTACCCGTTCATCCATCAATTTTTCGCCTAAGCGAGTGCCCCCTCCTGCTTTGCTCAAAAAACTTCTACCTTCATCGGCTTGCCGGGCATCTAAACGGAAAAAAATATTTTCCAATAAAACAGCTACGGCCGCGGGTTCTAAAATGACGGTGTACTTGCCCGGCTCAATGGCTTTGGCATTAACTGATTTAACTGCCTTTTCGGTAGCTATCTGAGTAGCCTTTCTGGTATCTAATTTGGTTATATCATTATACCCGCGTGTGGCATAACCGGATCCCTTTCCATCTTCTGTTCTTACCGTAACCGAAAAATTTGTATTGGTAGACGTATTGTAGGCAAAAAGCCCTTTAGAATTCATCATAGCACTGAAACCGGTATTATCTTCTAAAAAACCGGCTGCTACCGCTTTAGCATCTCTGGCTACCTGTAAACTTTGTGCCACTAAATCGGATCGTAGCTTAGGCGTAATGGCAGCGGTGCTTTCTACATACGTGTGGGCTTCGGCAAATGTTTGCGGGCCAAGAAAAGAAACATATTCCGGATTTTCCGGAGCTAGCTTAGCCAACTCTTCTGATCTGCGCACTACTTTTTCCAAAGAGGCATCGTCAAATTCATTAATCGTGGCTACACCCAGTTTCTTCCCATAAGCAGATGAAACGACTAATTGGCTCTGCGATATTTTGCCACTGGTGGAAACTGAATTGCGTGCATAGCGAATATTTGCGCTGTCGGTGCCCGTGAGGTTCACTTCGCACTCATCGGCTTTTGAGTAGCTCAGCACTTTCTTCAATAATGCCTGAGCCTGGTCTTTTGTTAAAATTGCCATAAGGTTATCCGATATTTCGTGAGGTATTAATAACATTTACTCCGTTAAACCGAGCCGTGGCTGAGCCGTGCGATACTGAATTGCTTTGAGCCGGCTGGCCTTTGCCATCGCCAAAAGCACCTCCCAAACGGAAATCGCTTTCATCGGCAATGTCAGCACAAGAATTCCAAAACTCGTGAGTATTGGCTTGGTAGGCTACGTCTTTCAGCATGCCGGTAATCTTTCCATTTTTAATTTCATAAAACAATTGGCCGCCAAACTGAAAATTGTAGCGTTGCTGGTCTATGGAAAACGAACCATCGCCAATGATGTAAATTCCTTTCTCTACATTTTTGATGAGATCGTCAATGCTTTTCTTCTGCTTGCCTGGCTGTAAAGAAGCATTGGGCATTCGCTGAAACTGTACGCTGCTCCAATTGTCGGCATAGCAGCACCCCTGCGATGCGTTCAAGCCAAGAATGTGTGCCTGATCGCGGATAACCTGATAGTTTACTAAAACACCGTCTTTAATTAAATCCCATTTGCCACAAGGCACGCCTTCATCATCATACCCTACTGCTCCCAATGAACCGACTTGGGTTTTATCGGCCACGATATTGACAAGCTTACTGCCAAAGTTGAAATTTTTAGATTCCCACTTGTCTAATGTGAGGAAACTGGTGCCGGCAAAATTGGCTTCATAGCCCAGCACGCGGTCGAGTTCGGTAGGATGTCCTACGGATTCGTGTATGGTGAGCCAAAGGTGTGATGGATCGAGTATTAAATCATATTTGCCCGGTTCTACTGATTTTGCCTTCATCTTTTCTCCGGCCTGCATTCCCCCGGCCTTGGCATCTTCCAGCATATCATACCTGCCTTTGTAGAGGGTGGTTACACTGTGGATTTTATCTTGTGGCCTCCAATCCAGATATTCATAGCCCATGCCCATGGGAGCGCTGAGTGTATTGCGGGTTTCAAACTTTCCGGTAGCGGCATCAATTTTAGTAATAAAAAAGGCCGGCCATATACGATGAACGTCCTGATCTATATATGATCCATCTGAAGAAGCAAAATATTTTTGTTCATTGATGAGGAAAAGCAGGGAGGTGATGTAGTTAGCTCCGGCTTTCATGGCGGCATCATTTACATTGAGCAGCAGATCTACTTTTTCTTTAATGGGTACCTCAAAAGCATTTTTTTCGATGGGGGCTTTCCAGCTTACTTCCCCTAACCCTTTTTGAGGTGCTAATTTAACCGGCTCTGTAAGTAACCTTGAATTTTCTTTTGCAATAGCAACGGCCGTTTCGGCTGTTTTGGCGATGGAATCTTTATCCAGTTTATCGGTAGCGGCAAAACCCCAACCGCCATTAGCAATTACCCGAATGCCCATTCCGTATGATTCGGTGTTGACAATGTTTTCTACCTTATCTTCGCGCGTAACAACGAATTGATTCAGATACCTGCCAATTCGCACATCGGTATAGGTGGCACCCTTGCTGCGGGCTGCGTTTAGCGCCACATCGGCCAGTTGCTTTTTAAGGGCCACATCTACCGTTTCAAGTGCACGCTCGGCAGAGATAGGCTTGCCCATAAGTGGAAACTGCGACAATAGCGCAGCCCCCGTGGCTCCCATTCCGGCCATGTTAATAAAGTCTCTTCTTTTCATTTTAGCGGGATTAAGTGTGGTTAAGGAATTACATTCATCAGACGTATAAAGTCATGAAAATGTTGAGTATAGAAATGAAATATTTTTCTTTTTTTTAACACATTCGGTTATATAGAAAAGTCCCCGGGTTAATTTTCCGGGGACTACCAAACGATATTACAATATACAATAAGCGATATTATACGGCATCCGACAAGCTGGTAAAAGTAAAGTCTCTTACTTTCAGATACGGAATTAATGAAGGTGCTCCAAAGCCTTCTCCGTTCCCTACCCGCACTTGCTTGCCCAGTGTTTCCAGATTATTCAGCATGATGATAGGGCTTTCATTAAATCGGAAATTTTTTATGGGATGTTTAATCTTTCCGTTTTCAATATAGAAAGTTCCATCGCGGGTGAGACCGGTGTAGAGCAGCGTTTGCGGGTCTACCGGGCGGATGTACCAAAACCGGGTAACGAGCACTCCTCTTTTGGTGTCTTTAATCATGTCTTCTAATGAAGCATTACCTCCTTGCATAATCCGGTTGCCGGGGAAAGGTACGGGCTCAACATTTTTTTGAGAAGCCCAATAGCGATCGTAAAATAAATTGGTTACTACTCCATTTTTTATGATGTCCATTTTTTTTCGGGCTAACCCATTGTTGCCCCATCCGGAGGCAGGCACGTTTTCGTTCCATGGATCAGTGTAAATATTTACCCGCTCGTCTACAATTTTTTCTCCCAGTTTGGTACCACCTCCTTTTTTAGACATGAAGCTGCGCCCTTCATCTGCTTGGCGGGCATTCATACCAAAAAACATTAATCCAATTAAGTCGCCTGCAGCAGCCGGTTCAAGAATGACTGTGTATTTGCCCGGTTCAATCGCTTTGGCATTACGCGATTGCAAGGCTTTGTCAATAGCAATTTTAGATGCCTCGGCTGTGTCGAGTTTACTTACATCATTAAAGCTGCGGGTTACCCAGCCCGATCCGGTGCCATCGTTGGTACGCATGGTTACGGTAAAGTCAACCGAGGTAGCTTTGTTGTAGGCAAACAATCCTTTGCTGTTCATCATAGAATTGAATCCCCGGTTATCCGTAAGATAACCAGCGGCCGTAATATCTTTGGCTACGGCAGGATTGATGCTGTTGGCAGCGGCCTGAGCCCGGTATTCGGGGGTAATTTTTGCGGTGGAATCAAAATAGGTTTTAGATTCCTGGTAGGTTTGCTGAGTAAGCGGCTCCATAAACTCCGGGTTTTCAGGCGCCAGTTGTGCCAACTCTTCCGAGCGTCTTACCACTTTTTCAAGTGAGGCATCGTCAAACTCATTAATCGTTGCCGTGCCCGATTTTTTTCCGAAGTAGGATTGCACGCCCAGGCTTACGTTGCTGTCTTCGCCCGAAGTAGAAACGCTGTTGCGCGCATATCTTATATTTCCTGCATCGCTGCCATTCAGGTTGGCTTCGATGCCATCTGCTTTAGAGAAGCCAATTACCTTTTTAAGGATTTGCTGGGCTTCATCTTTTGATAGTATTGCCATAAATTTAAGTTACTGGTTATTCGTTTGTTTAGTTTTTTATATGGTTCTGGCTGTATTGATTACGTTTACACCATTGAAGCGAGCCGTAGCCGACCCGTGCGAAACGGCATTCGACTGTGAAGGTTGCCCTTTGCCATCATTAAAAGCTCCGTTAAGCCGGTAGTCGCGCTCATCACAAACTTGCGAGCAGGAATTCCAGAACTCTTGTGTGTTGGCCTGATAGGCTACATCTTTGAGCATACCGGCAATTTTACCGTTTTTTATTTCGAAGAAAAGAACACCTCCAAACTGGAAATTATACCGTTGCTGGTCTATAGAAAATGATCCGTCTTTTACGATATAAATTCCTTTTTCTACTCCGGCAATCATCTGATCAGGCGTAAGTTTTTCTTTTCCTGGCTGCAAGGATACATTAGCCATACGCTGAAACTGTACATCGCTCCAACTCTGCGAGTAGCAACATCCATGCGATTCTTTTTGTCCGATAATGTTTACCTGATCGCGAATGGCCTGGTAGTTTACTAACACCCCGTCTTTAATCAAATCCCATTGTTTGCATTTTACACCTTCATCATCATACCCTACTGCTCCGAGCGAACCTACTTGGGTTTTGTCGGCTACGATATTCACTTGCTTGCTGCCGAAACCAAAATTGCCAGATTTCCATTTATCGAGTGTGAGGAAACTGGTGCCGGCAAAGTTAGCTTCGTAACCCAGTACGCGATCGAGTTCGGTGGGGTGCCCTACCGATTCGTGAATGGTAAGCCAGAGATGGGATGGTTCGAGTACTAAATCATACTTACCCGGCTCTACCGATTTGGCGGCTATCATCTGCTTTACCTGTTCGGCTGCCATGGCAGCATCTTCCATGATGTCGTACGATTTATTGTATAAAATAATTCCACCCGGGCCTTGTATTTTATCTTCCGTTCTTCCGTCTAAATATTCGTATCCCTTGCCAACGGGGGCACTAAAAGCGGGCCGACTCTTAAACTGACCGGTGGCACGGTCAACAGCGCTTACATTAAAATTCGGCCACGTACGATGGATATCCTGATCAATGTAGGAGCCTTCCGAGGAAGCAAAATACTTTTGCTCATTCACCAGAAAAATAATACTGTTTACAAAGTTGGCACCCTTTTCCAATGCCTTGGCATTGGCTCCCAGCAACAAATCCACTTTATCTCTTACAGGAACTTCAAATCCGTTTTTTACTATCGGAGTTTTCCAGCTTACCTCTCCATAAGAAGGCGTGGCCGCCAACTTAACCGGTTCTTTTTGAAATTTAGAATTTGCCTTGGCAATAGCCACTGCACGCTCTGTCGTTTTTTTCATGCCATCGGCTGTTACATTATTGCTGGCGGCAAACCCCCACGTGCCGTTTACAATAACCCGGATGCCTACGCCAAACGATTCAGTGTTCACAATATTTTGTGCTTTCTTTTCGCGGGTGGTTACAAATTGATTGAGATAGCGACCAATCCGTACATCGGTATAGGTAGCTCCCATGGTCTTGGCCGTGTTTAAGGCAATATCGGCCAGTTGTTTTTTCTGTTGCACATCCAGCACTTGTTCAAGCAGTCTGGATGGATCTACGGGATTGGCAAAAGACGCAAAAGGGATCATCATAGCACCTGCACTTGCCCCTGCCAATTGTATAAAATCTCTTCTCTTCATTTGGGTTATGGTTATTAAATGGTTCTTCCTGTATTGATTACGTTCACTCCATTAAATCGGGCGGGTGAACTGCCATGCGAAACGGCACTTACTTGTGAAGGCTGTCCTTTGCCATCGAAAAAGGAGCCGAACATACGATATTCGCTTTCATCACAAACTTTTACACAACTGTTCCAAAATTCTTGTGTATTCGATTGATAGGCCACATCGTTTAAGATGCCCGTAATCTGGCCATTTTTAATTTCATAAAATGCGGTGCCGCCAAACTGGAAATTGTACCGTTGCTGATCAATCGAATAAGACCCTCTTCCGGCAATGTAAATACCTTTTTCTACATCTTTTATCATCTGGGCGCTGCTGTATGTTTCTTTTCCCGGAGCAAGTGAGACATTTGGCATGCGCTGAAATTGCACTTCGCTCCAGCTTTGGGCGTAGCAGCATCCATGCGATTCGTTTTGTCCCAGCATGTGTACCTGGTCGCGAATGGCTTCTAAGTTCACTAACACACCCTCTTTTATCAAATCCCATCGTTTGCATTTTACTCCTTCATCGTCATATCCTACGGCTCCTAATGATCCGGGTTGAGTTTTATCGGCAAAAATACTTACCTGCTTACTGCCATAATTAAAATTACCCGACTTCAATTTTTCGAGGGTAACAAAACTGGTGCCGGCATAATTGGCTTCGTAGCCTAAGATGCGATCGAGCTCCAGCGGATGGCCAATCGATTCATGTATGGTAAGACCTAAATGATTGGGCTCTAAAACCAAATCATATTTTCCCGGTTCCACCGATTTGGCCGTCATCATTTCTTTGCCTTGTTTAGCGGCAATGGTTGCATCTTCTACGATGTCATAACTATTTCTATACAGCACCATGCCAGAAGGCCCTGTTAGTTTGTCTTCTGCCTTGGGTATCATGTATTCATATCCCATCCCCATGGGAGCACTCATGGCTTCGCGCGACTTAAATTTTCCGGATGCCCGGTCAATAACAGATACACTAAATGTGGGCCATATTCGGTGAATGTCCTGATCAATGTAGGAGCCATCGGAAGAAGCAAAGTATTTTTGCTCATTTACCTGAAAAAGATTAGAGCTGGCAAAACTAGCTCCGCTTTTGATGGCCGCGCCATTTGCTCTTAATAAAAGATCTACCTTTTCAGAAACGGGTACTTCAAACGCATTTTTTTGAATGGGTGTTTTCCATGTAACCTCGCCTTGCCCGGCTGCAGGCGCCAACATAACCGGTTCTTTTTGAAATTTAGAATTTGCCTTAGCTATGGCAACTGCTTTTTCAGTTATCTTCTTTATACCGTCTTCTGTTACTTCATTAGTAGCAGCAAACCCCCACGCTCCTTTTGCAATGACCCGTACGCCTACCCCAAACGATTCAGTGTTTACAATATTCTGCACTTTATTTTCGCGTGTACTGATAAATTGATTTAAGTACCGCCCCACGCGCACATCGGTATAAGTTGCCCCCAGCCCTTTGGCGGTGTTTAAGGCCACATCAGCCAGTTGTTTTTTTTGCGAAGCTAATAACGGAGACTCCAGCAGAACTTCTGCCGGCACGGCATTGCCTATGGTGGGAAGAGAAAATAAAGAACCGGCCATCCCTATTCCGGCCAGTTGAACAAAATCTCGTCTTTTCATGCTTTATAAAAATCTTTAACTATTCGGTCAAAAAGATAATTAAAAACAAAATAGAAAAAGGGGATTTTTTTTCAGCCGTTTCTTCTTAGTATAAGTGGTTAATAAACCTTACCATAAGGAAATACGGTAACTTACCGATTATGGCCGGAAATGAAATCGTAAAATAATTTACTGAAACAAAGATGCGCGGTGGGCCGTTTCTATAGAAGTGTTGTAAAACTCTTTATGGATATTGAATGGCATCTCTCCATTCTGTTCGCGCACTTTATACGTTCCGTCTTCTTGCAAAACATATGAGTTAACATTGTCTTTCAAGTTATACTCTAATACTTCAATAGCCTGTTTTTTTATTAAGTCTTGTACCAGTAAAAAAAGAGATTCAATCCTACGGTCGAAACTTCTCACCATGGCATCGGCACTGCCGATGTACACCTTGGGGCTCATGTTATTATGAAAATAATAGATTCGCGAATGCTCCAAAAACTCTCCCACTATTGAAATTACTTCAATGTTTTCACTTAACCCACTCCGGCCCGGACGCAAGCAGCAAATGCCGCGTACGATTAATTTGATGGGAACTCCGGCCTGAGAAGCTTCATAGAGTGCATCTATCAATTCTTTGTCTTGTATGGAATTTAGTTTTATAACTATGCCGGTAGGCAGTCCTTGCCGAGCATTTTCCGCTTCTTGCCGAACGAGCGCACAGAGTTGGTTGCGCATGTCGCGGGGTGAAGTAATCAAATTAAGATAAGAAGTGGGTTGAGAATGCCCGGTAATAACGTTAAAAAATTCGGATACATCGTGGGCATATGTTTCATTCGTTGTGAGCAGCCCAATATCGGTGTAGAAACGAGCTGTAGTTTCATTATAATTTCCGCTGGAAAGATGTACATACCGGTACACCCGGTCGGGTTCATTGCGAACAATTAACAATAATTTGGTATGTGTTTTTAAACTGCTGATGCCGTAGATAACAAAGCAGCCGGCCTTTTGCAAACGTTGTGCTTCGCGCAAATTGTTTTCTTCGTCAAAGCGTGCCTTTACTTCAAATAATACCGAAACATGTTTCCCGTTTTCGGCTGCCTTAAGCAAGGCTGCGCTTATCCGCGATTCTTTAGCCAGCCGGTAAATCGTTATTTTTATAGACAGTACATAAGGATCGTAGGCCGCTTTTTCTAATAGTTCCAACACAGGCTCCATCGAATTGTAGGGATGGTGCAAGAGAATGTCGCGTTCCTTCAATACTTCAAACAAATCGTGTGTTCCCTGCTCAGAAAAAGAAAGTGGTTTGACGGGCGGTTTGGGTTGAAACCGTTTTCCTTTAAATTCGGCATGGTTAACAATCTGGCCTATACCGGTAAAATCAATCAATGCTTCTTTGGGAATGATAAAAATATTTTGGTCGTCCAGATCCCACTGAATTTTAAGCAACCGCATCATCCACGGATCCGGGTTCTCTTCTATATCGAGGCGAACCACCCGGCCGGTTCTTCGGGTTTGCAGTTTGCGTTTTAGTTCTTCTAAAAAATTGGTTTCAATATCTTCACTTTCTTCCAGTGTAAAATCTCCGTTTCGGTTAATGCGGAATAAGTTAATGCTTACAATTTCAATATTTCGAAACAGGTGAAAGACATTATGTTTTATAATGTCTTCAATGGCTACAAAAGAGATGATTCCATCAGGATGAAGGATTTCATAAAAGCGCGGAATGTTGCTGGGCACTTGTATAAATGATACCCGCAGTTGGTTTGCCTGGTCTTGCTGCGCTTTGGTAACGACACCAAATAACAGCCGGTTATTTTTTAATATCGGAAAAGTATGGTAATTATCGAACAGCATGGGCGTAAGCATGGGGTAGATAGTGCGCTGAAAATACAGATCTACTCGGGCTTTGTCGGCTTCTGTTAATTGGGCATACCCCTCTATTCTAAAATTATTTTTTTCAAAGAGAGGTTTTAATTTTTGGATGTAGCAGTGGCATTGCTCCGCTACAAATTGATGAATGGTTTCCAGCAAGTATTCGCGAAAAGGTTCTTCGCGCATGCCGCAGTAATCAAAACGTTCTTTGTTGTAATCCAAATAGTTGTACAAACTGCCTAACCGGATGGTGCAAAATTCATCAAGATTAGAAGCGGTGATGGATAAGAATTTAAGCCGATCAAAAATACTCCGATCAATATGCCTGGCTTGGTCTAATACACGGTAGTTAAATTGAAGCCAACTTAAGTCGCGGCTAAGGTAGTTGCTTTCGTATATCTGCCGGGCAACAGCAATGGCTTTAGGTTGAATCGTATCTTCCATTAGCGGCTTATATATCCACCTTGGCGTATTTGGCGTTTTTTTCTATAAACTCTCTGCGTGGAGCCACTTCATCGCCCATCAACATAGAAAATAAATGATCGGCTTCCGCAGCCGATTCAATACTTACTTGTTTAAGGGTACGCTTGGCCGGATCCATCGTGGTAGTCCAAAGTTGCTCGGGGTTCATTTCACCTAATCCCTTGTATCGTTGCACGCCTACACTATCTTCTTTCCCATCTTTGGCTAATTGTTTGATAAGCGTATCCCGCTCTTCTTCGTTCCAGCAGTAGCGTTCTTCTTTTCCCTTCTTTACTAAATACAAAGGAGGCAAAGCAATATACACATATCCTTGCTCGATAAGTTCGCGCATATACCGGAAGAAGAAAGTTAGGATTAATGTACGGATGTGGCTGCCATCCACATCCGCATCGGTCATAATAATTATTTTATGATATCTTAACTTAGTAAGATTTAGCGCCTTGTTATCGTCTGAGGTACCGAATGATACGCCCAGCGCGGTAATCATATTTTTTATTTCATCGTTTTCATAAATCTTGTGCTCTTGTGCTTTTTCTACATTCAAAATTTTTCCACGTAAAGGGAGAATGGCTTGAAAATTACGATCGCGTCCTTGCTTGGCCGACCCACCGGCCGAATCGCCTTCGACCAAATATAATTCGCAAATGGAAGGATCGGAACTGGAGCAGTCGGCCAGTTTACCAGGTAAACCTGTGCCGGAGAGCACATTTTTGCGTTGCACCATTTCGCGTGCTTTACGGGCAGCAATGCGCGCCTGAGCCGCCAGAATAACTTTGCTTACAATAAGCTTAGCTTCTTTGGGGTTTTCTTCCAGATAATTTTGAAGCACCTCTCCTACGGCTATATCGACAGCCCCCATGGCTTCCGAGTTTCCCAGTTTTGTTTTGGTTTGCCCTTCAAATTGGGGTTCGGCAACTTTTACCGAAATAACGGCCGTAAGACCTTCACGAAAGTCGTCTCCGCTTATTTCCACTTTTGCTTTTTCCAACAGACCCGATTTATCGGCATAGCTTTTAAGGGTACGTGTTAATGCCCGCCTGAAACCTGCAACGTGTGTGCCGCCTTCGTGGGTATTAATGTTATTTACGTACGACACCAGATTTTCGCTGTACGATGTGTTGTAGCCTAAGGCTACCTGTACCGGTATTTCCGATTTATTATTTTCGATATAAATCGGATTTGGAATTAATTTCTCGCGGGTAGAATCCAAGTATTCTACAAACTCGCGAAGGCCTATTTCAGAAAAAAAAGTAGTTGCTTTTGCCTGACCACTTTCATCCCGATCGCGTAAATCTTTTAAATTCAGTTTTATGCCCGGATTTAGAAAAGCCAGTTCGCGAAGACGTGTAGAAACGGTTTCGTAGTTATATTCGGTAGTAAGTGTAAAGATTTCAGGATCAGGCTGAAAGTGCTGAGTGGTTCCGGTCTTGTCTGATTCGCCCACTACCCTCACAGGATATTGTGGCACTCCACGATGATACTCTTGTTCAAAGATTTTTCCTTCGCGATATACGGTGGTATGTAAAACAGAAGACAACGCATTAACACAAGAAACACCTACGCCATGCAGGCCGCCCGATACTTTGTATGTGTCTTTATCAAATTTTCCACCGGCATGGAGAACCGTCATAACCACTTCTAATGCCGATTTCTTTTCTTTTGGATGAATATCCGTAGGGATACCTCGGCCGTTATCTTCTACTGTAATGGAATTATCAGGGTTAATCGTTACATGAATTTCATCGCAGTAACCGGCCAACGCCTCGTCTATACTGTTGTCTACCACCTCCCAAACCAAGTGATGAAGTCCCTTCACCCCGATGTCTCCAATATACATGGCGGGCCGTTTACGTACCGCCTCCAGGCCTTCTAAAACCTGAATATTATTAGCTGAATAATTAGCTTCTTTTTTTGCTTTTTCCTGATCCATTTCGTGTATTATAAACCTTCAAAAATACTGTTTTTCAAAAGGACTTTGGGTATATTTTACTGGTTTATAAAATATATTTTCTTTGTTTTACTCCATTAGAAAGATAGTCTATGAGAGGAGGCTCTTTTCCTAAAAAATAAAAAATACTTTTACTTTCAGCGAGTTTAGATAACTGCTTAAACCAAAGACTTCGTGTCTTGGGTTGGGTTATTTATATTGTTTGGCGTGGCAGGCAAACAAGCACAGACCTATCTGAAAAAATGCAGTGGCCGTGATGGTAAAAATTAGCAACATATCTCCATCTTTTTTTATTTGAATTTAAAGTTAAACTAATTCACCATATATATCCTAATTTTCAATGAGTTATTTACAGAAAATTAACCTATCAAAAGAATTGCTTAAAGAACATTCAAAAGAGCAATGCACCCGAATCGTACAATATGTGGGGAATGATGCCGCCCGTTTAGCTGAACTGGTAAATGTGTTTTTGGCGGGCCCTTACCGCATTACCCAGCGTGCGGCCTGGCCTTTAAGCTACTGCATTCAAAACCATCCTGAATTGATTACCCCTCACTTAAAAACTATTTTGAAGTTTACCGGCCAAAAGGGCGCACCGGATGCTGTAAAAAGAAATGTGATGCGGTTTTTCCAGTTTATAGATATTCCCAAAAAGTATCAGGGCACTACGGTAGATTTATGTTTACGTTTTCTATCTAACAAAAAAGAAGCAATAGCAGTGCGTGTATTTTCTATGACCGTACTGGCTAATCTTGCGCAAGAAATTCCAGAACTGAAACATGAACTTATTCCCCTTATAGAAGATAATCTTCCTTTTGGAAGTGCCGGGTTTCGCTCGCGTGGAAAAAAACTATTGAAACAATTGTTGCCCAAAAAGTCTTAACCATGATATTTTCGCATCGTTACACAAACACTTCTGCCATCTCCTTACTTTTGCCGAATGGATGCTCTTCATACTTGCAAAAGTTGTGGAAATAAATTTACCGGAAACTATTGTAACCAATGTGGCGAGAAGGTATTAGTAGCACGAGATCGGTCTTTTAGGCATTTTCTCAATACATTTCTGATTTCAATTACGTTTGCCGATTCTTCTATCATTAAATCAATCTGGTTTGTAGTAAGTAAACCCGGTTTTTTGGCCACTGAATTTGTGGAGGGCAGACGGGTTCGTTATTTAAACCCGTTATCTTTCTTTTTAGTGTTAAATCTGGTGTATTTTTTCTTTCCGGTTATTCAACTATTTAATGCTTCACTCAATACCCAATTGCTCACTCCGCTGGGGCATTGGTATGGAAATTTAATCGTATTAAAAATGCAACGAATGGATGTAAACCTATCTTCATTCAGTTTGTTGTACAACATAAAAACTACCAGCTTGGCTAAACTGATGGTAATGATTTTTGTAGTGTTAGGCTCTTTGCCTCTAAACATATTGTATCGTAAAACTGGTAGGTTCTTTACGGATCATATTGATTATGTAGTTGAGTTAGCCTGCTATAATTTATTAATTAACGCCCTGTTACTTACTCTTTTAGCCAGCATGGGGCTGGGAAAATTCTTAAATGAGTACACACTTACCGGCATCTTCGTAACTACTAACCTCTATTTTCTGATTCGTTCCGGAAAAATATTTTATCGGCAACAAGGCATTTGGTTAGTTCTAAAATCTTTCCTGATGATCGTTTTCTTAAAAATGGCACTCGAGGTTTATCGAGCCATACTTTTTTTCATTACTCTTTGGAGTTTGTAGTAATCAATTATTTATAAAACTTCTTTGATAGTTTTATTATGATGGTAATAATAAGCCCGTTTATGGCACTAAAATAGACAATCTAAACTCAGGTAAAACAAAACAAGAGATTAAAGTTCTGTTTTTTGCCGGGTTGTATCACTAAAAACAAACGGGAATATTATTCCGAGCAATAAAGCGTATCCGGCAAAACTGTACCAAATGCTTGGCCAATTTCGAACACCATTTGTTGTGAAATAATCTACTACCAGCCCGCTCAACATACCGCCAAAAAAGGCTCCTACTCCGTTGGTCATCAGCATAAACAAACCTTGTGCGCTGGCCATAATGCGTTTGTCCGCTTCCTGCTCTACGAAAAGTGAACCTGAGATATTAAAAAAATCGAAGGCCATGCCGTAAATAATCATAGAAAGGACCAGAAGAATTAATCCGTTGCCGGGATTACCAATAGCAAAAAAACCGAAGCGAAATACCCAGGCAAATATGCTGATGAGCATAACCCGTTTAATTCCAAATCGGGTAAGAAAAAATGGGATGGTAAGGATAAACAACGTTTCGGAGATTTGCGAAATAGAAAGCAAAAGATTAGGATGCTTTACCCCAAAAGATTCAGCATAATCGTGTTTAAAATCTTCCAAAAATGTTCCGCCAAAAGTGTTGGTAATTTGCAGGGCCGCTCCCAGCAACATGGCAAAAATGAAAAAGACGGCCATTTTTTTCCTTTTAAAAAGAACAAATGCATCTAATCCCAGCGAAGACAGAAGGTTTTTTTGCTTGGCAGAATTTTTTACCGGTGGGCAAGCTGGCATAGTAAAGGCATACAGGCCCAGAAAAAAACCCGCCCCTGCGCTTACATACAATTGTAATGGGCTCAAGGTCCATTGTTGCCAATCTATTACCCACATGGCGGCAATAAAACCCACTGTACCCCATACCCGGATGGGCGGAAAAATTTTTACTACATCCAATTCGGCTTTCTTTAATACGCTGTATGATACCGCATTATTAAGGGCTATAGTGGGCATATAAACCATTGAGTTTAATAACATTACCACATACATAGTACCGGCATCTTTTACGGTAGAGGCCCACAAGAGCATGCAAGCACCGATGAGATGGCATACTCCCAGTACCCTTTCGGCATTAATCCACCGATCTGCTACAATGCCCAGCAGGGCGGGCATAAAAAGAGAGGCTACTCCCATGGTGCCATAAATGCTTCCCACTTGCGCTCCGGTAAACTTTAGAGAGATAATCATGTACCCGCCTAATGAAATAAGCCATGAGCCCCAAACAAAAAATTCGAGGAAATTCATGAGGGTTAGGCGGAAACGAATGGAGGTCAATTCCTTGGTGGATTAGCAGCGGTCAATTTCTTTTTCCGAGTTCATCCCTGATCTTGGCTGCGCGCTCATAGTCCTCTTTATCAATAGCTTCTTTCAAGAGTTCGCGCAATTTATCGGTTGAAAATGTTTTATAATCTTCCGTGCTTTTTGAAGAGGCTTCTTTTTTTACTCTGGCCCTCTCAGGTTTTACCGTTTTTTCTTTTTCTTTTTCCTTCTCTTCTTCCTCCTGGTCGGTTAGTACAATTCCTGCTTCGGCTAAGATAGTTTCGTAAGTAAAGATAGGGGAATCAAAACGGAGCCCGATGGCAATAGCATCGGAAGGGCGCGCATCAATTTCAGTTCTTTTTACTCCATCATTGCATATAATCTTGGCAAAGAAAACACCTTCCTTCAAATCGGAAATAACAATCTCTTCCACCAGAAAATGGAAATGGTTGGCAAATGACTTAAATAGATCGTGCGTCATCGGCCGGTTAGGCATAATCTTTTCAATTTCAATGGCAATAGCTTGTGCCTCGAACATACCAATGATAATGGGCAAGCGTCTATTGCCGGGGGTTTCGCCCAATACAAGAGCGAAAGATCCGGTTTGCGATTGACTGGAAGAAAGACCTAATATTTCAAGCTTAATTTTTTTTTGTGCCACTGGGTCAGTTAAAGATCTATTTAGGTAAAAATTGAACTTTATTTTCTGACTTGCAAATACCCCCTGTCATTTTGAGGCTAAAATTGCTTGGGTTAATTTGGGCACTACTTCAAAGGCATCGCCCACTATTCCGTAGTCGGCTGCTTTAAAAAAAGGCGCATCGGCATCTTTATTAATCACAACAATACATTTAGAGGAATTAACTCCGGCCAGATGTTGTATGGCTCCTGAAATGCCTACCGCAATGTATAGCTGAGGGGCTACTTTTACACCGGTCTGGCCTACGTGCTCGTGGTGCGGTCTCCAGCCCATATCGCTAACCGGCTTACTGCAACCGGTAGCCGCATGCAGTGCTTTAGCCAAGTCTTCTAAGATGCCCCAATGCTCGGGGCCTTTCATCCCTCGCCCACCCGATACCACAATTTCGGCTTCAGGTAATAATATATCGCCCGTTGCCTTCTCGGTTTTAAGTATTTTGGTATTGAAGTCTGCTTCATTCAAAGGGACAGTATAATTTACTACCGGGGCATTTCCGCCTGTTTCTTTTAGTTCGGCTGCATTCTTTTTTAGAGTGATCACCTTCTTTGCACCTGTCAACTCTACGAAAGCAAAAGCTTTGCCGGTGTATATACTACGTTTTACCGTAAATCCGGAAGAAGTATCTGGCAGTTCGGTTACATTACTGGCAAAACTGGCTCCCAGTTTGATGGCTACCTTAGCCGCCACCGGGGTACCTAACGAGGAGTTAGCCAGTAAAAGAACATCTGCCTTTTCGTCTTGCATAGCATGAGCCAACACAGACGAATAAACCTGAATAATGGGCTCATCCAGTTTGGTATCGGCTGCATGAAGTACCTTAGCGGCTCCGTATTTTCCCAAGGTCTGGAGATCTCCCGCATCTGCTTTGCCCAACACAATGGCAGTAGTTACTCCATTCATGCCGTGCGCATAGGCCATTGCTTCAAGCGATGTCTTTTTTATTTTGCCTTCTGAGGTTTCAAGAAAAACTAATATGTTCATGCCAATTCGTAATTAATATGTTCGCTATGTAATCTCTATCTCTTTATTAAATCTTAAAGTACTTTGGCTTCGGTTTTCAGCCGGGTTACCAACTCCACCACGTTGTCTGCACTAATCATTTTTACAGCACTTTTAGGTGCCGGGAGTTCAAATTTTTTATTGATCGAAATTGCCTCTATGCCTTTAGGTTCTACTATTTTGAGCGGCTTGGTGCGGGCCGACATAATACCGCGCATATTAGGTATCTTCCATTCGGCAATGGGTTCCTGGCATCCGGCTACGAGGGGTAAATTGGATTCTACTTGCTCCTTCCCTCCTTCTATTTCTTTGGTCATGGTTACCTTGGTTCCATCAATATCTAATTTCATCACAGGCGAAACGGAGGGTATCCCGAGTATTTCGCCTACCATGGCGTGTACCACTCCGCTGTTAAAGTCAATAGACTCTCGTCCCATCAAAATAAGGTCATAATTTTTGGCCTGCTCAGCTATCTGAGTCGCCACAAATAGCGAATCGGTAGGAAACGCATTTACCCTAATGGCCTCATCGGCTCCGATAGCCAATGCTTTGCGAATAGTAGGCTCTGTCTCTGCCAATCCTACGTTTAATACGGTAATAGAAGCCCCCGAACTCTCTTTGAGTTCAACGGCCCGTGCCAAAGCGTAATCATCATAAGGCCCGATAATGTACTGAACACCACTGGTCTCCAGTTTGGTGTTGTTATCGGTAAAAGCAATTTTTGAGGTGGTGTCGGGAACGTGCGAAATGCAGACTAAAATTTTCATAAAGAATCTCGAATATGAATTATATTTCTGCACAAGATTAATGATTAACCAGAAGAAAAACGAATTGTAAGCAATGAATTCTGAACGCCTGAAAGCATTGATCCAATTTGTATCTGAAGACGCTGAGGATCCTTTCAACCATTACGCTTTGGCTTTAGAATGGATGAAGACCGACTCGGCAAAAGCAGATCAAATTTTTGATCTTTTACTAAAAAAATTTCCTGCTTATGTCCCTGCCTACTACCAGGCGGCATGGCTGAAGATAAGCCTGAATATGACGGATAAAGCCGTGCAAATTATTGAAGCTGGAGTCGTGGAGGCCGGCCGACAAAAAAATACAAAGGCTGTAAATGAACTAAGATCGCTACTCGATGAAATAGCCTGAAAATTATACCTGAAAAACAATCTTGCCTATTTTATTAGGCTTGGCTATATCGCCAAACGATTCAGCCAATTTTGAAAAAGGGCGAATAGAATCTACCACCGGCCTGATCTGGTGTTTACTCACAAAGGCCAGCATTTCATCAAACTCCTGATCATTGCCCATAGTAGAACCCAGCAGAGAAAGCTGATTCCAAAACATCCGGTAAAGATCTAACTTGGCAGGCACTCCGTTGGTAGCCCCGTAAAAAACTATTTTGCCGGAGGCTCGCAGTATTTTAATAAAATTATTAATCTGGTCTCCTCCCGCGCTATCAATAATCAAATCAAAACCGCCCTTCGTTTTCCAAAGGTCTTCATATTTGGTTTGATTTTTATAATTGTAGCCGCCCTTTGCCCCTAATTTCATTGCCTTCTCTAGTTTGCTGTCGCTGCCAGATGTTACGTACACATTGGCTCCTGCGGCTTTGGCAAAATGGAAAGCAAACTGAGCTACACCTCCGCCAAAACCCGAGATCAATACATTTTGTCCGGCTTGTAATTCTCCTTTTCTAAATAAGGCCCGAAAGGCTGTGAGGCCACACAAAGGCAGCGATGCGGCCTGTAGCAAATCGAGGTGAAAAGGCTTATGATGTAGCCTGTCTACAGGTATCGAAATATAGTCGGCAAACGTACCATCTACGGGCATACCCAAAATGGTATATTTTGCTGATTGTACTTCGGGATTGGCACCCCACTCTATGTTGGGATTAATTACAATTTCCTTTCCTATCCATTCTTTGTGAGCCTCATCAAAAACTTGCTCCACTATGCCGGCTCCATCCGAGCCCATCACCATACCTGTTTTAATGTTGGGGTATTTCCCCTCACGTATCCAGTCGTCTCGCCTGTTTAAGGCTACCGCCTTTATTTTCACTAATGCCCGGCCTGTAGTAAGTACCGGCAGCGGCACTTCTTTCATTTCTATTACTCCGGGTGAAGTGAGGACAAGGGCTTTCATGTTTATTTTGCAGTTACAAATTTCAAATTACAAAATATTGTAATTAGTGCCATGCACGAAATCAAAATTTTGAGAGTAGTTATTAAAATGGAGGAGGTTCGTCTCCGTCTGGCGGTAAAGAAGGCGGTTCGTTACGTTGTGTGTTAATACGGCTTTGAATGTTGCTCAGAGCCGTAAATCCATCAGGCGAATCGTAATCGGCAAACTTGGTGTACTTGCCTATAAATTTTAACCTTACATTCTCAAGCGAACCGTTTCGATGCTTGGCAATGATTACCTCGGCTACCCCCTGCGAGGGAGTGCCATCTTCGTATTCTGTAATTTTATAGTATTCGGGCCGGTATAAAAACATCACTATGTCTGCATCTTGTTCGATTGAACCCGATTCTCTTAAATCGGAAAGTTGCGGGCGTTTATCGCCTCCCCGGGTTTCTACCCCGCGGCTTAATTGCGATAGTGCAATAACCGGCACGTTCAGTTCTTTGGCGATTCCTTTCAAGGCTCTGGAAATAGAAGCAATTTCCTGTTCACGATTCCCTCCGTCCTCACCTTTCATCAATTGCAGGTAGTCTATTACAATCATCTGCACATTGTGCTCCGCCTTTAACCTACGGCACTTGGCCCTCAGTTCTAAAATAGACAAAGCGGGGGTATCATCAATAAATATTGGGGCTGAGGTAAGCCGGTTGGTTTTGTGTACTAATTGTTCCCATTCAAAGCTTTTCAGGTCTCCTTTTTTAATTTTTTCAGATTCTAATTCGGCTTCGGCCGAAATAAGCCGGTTTACTAATTGTAGCGAGGCCATTTCGAGCGAAAAGATGGCCACCGGAAAATTAAAATCAACGGCTGCGTTGCGAAGGGCCGAAACGATAAAGGCGGTTTTACCCATACCCGGCCGGGCAGCAATAATTACTAAATCTGATTTCTGCCAGCCCGATGTAACACGATCCAATCTAGAGAAACCACTCGGCACACCGGTTAGCCCCGTTTTGTGGTCTTTCTTTTCCTGCAACTCTTTTATGGCGCGATACATTAACGACTTCATCGTGTCGTAGTTCTTGCGCAGGTTAGAGTCTGATATTTTAAAAATAGATGACTCCGTCTTATCCAGAAGGTCAAAAACATCAGTCGTGTCTTCATACGCATCGTGGTGAACTTGCGATGCAATTTGAATTAGCTCGCGTTTAATAGCCATCTCAATAATGATGCGGGCGTGGTACTCTATGTTGGCGGCCGAACTTACCTTAGAAGTTAGTTCGGCTACATAATAAGCGCCACCTACTACTTCCAGTTTTCCATTTTTTCGTAATTGTGCCACCACCGTGCGCATATCGACCGGTTCAGAAGACTTAAATAAATCTATAATGGCCGTATAAATTTCTTTATGTTGATCAGAATAAAAATGTTCAGGTCTTAAAAACTCAACCACCGAAGTGAGCGCATTTTTTTCAAGCATCAGGGCCCCCAAGATGGCTTCCTCCAGATCAGGCGCCTGAGGCGGCAATTTGCCCAGGCTTTCAGAGATATCTCTGGCAAGTAACCGGGATTTGCCTGCTCCGCTTATCGCAGAACTTAGCCTCGTAGGCGTTGATCTTTGCTCCATACTTCGTGGTTGTTGTACTGAGTTGCTGATTTGTAGGCAACAAACCTAACTCCGTATTTGTTGACACGCTTTAACAAAGGAATAACATTTTTTTGTGGATAAAATTCAAGCAACTCCAAACAAATTCGATTTTAAAACTTTACAGATTTTGTTTTACTTTGCTGACCATGCAAACAAGTTCTTTAGGTATTTATCAGCAAAGCCTTGACCAACAGCGCATCCTTGTACTGGGAAAAAACCGTACCCGCATACTACAAATTATCTTGTTTGTTTTGAAATATAATAATAGAAAATATAGTGTCTCTAGCCCTGCGGCAGAAAGGTTTGACGATAGTCCTATTATGATTATCGAACCTGGAGATACCAATGCTCTTTCGGCCTATCAGCACCATATTCTGATTTTCAGCGAATTACCTCTTGCCGATAAACTGCTATACTCCACTTTGGCTGATGAAACCCCTAAGAGTGGTTCAATCATATTTGATGAGACCGATCCGGTTTCGTCTGAAATTGCTAAAAAGCAACGGCCTGATGTGGCTGCATCTGGCTACACGGCTCTTAAAAGTGAATTACAACAGAGCAAGGTGGTGCTAATTAGTAGCACGAATGAAAAATACACAACCCGTTTGGGGATAGAAGACCTAAAAAACTTAGGGGCTGTAAAAGATATAGCCAAGAAAATTGGTATTTCATCTGGCCAGTTTTACAGGGCGATAGCCGCTTTTCAATAATCTATATTTTACTGAACACAGCATGAAGTTAAGTTTAAAAATACCTCTATGTTTTTTTGACCTGGAAGCAACCGGTATTAATATTTCGCGCGACCGTATTATTGAAATAGCTGTCATTAAAGTGATGCCCAATGGCGAAACAATTCATAAAACCAATCTGATCAATCCCACCATCCCCATCCCGGCCGAATCTACTGCTATACACGGTATAAAAGACGCGGATGTAAAAAACAAACCGACTTTTAAAGAAGTGGCTAAAGACTATGCCCGCTTTATGGAAGGGTGCGATTTAGCCGGATTTAATATTCTCAAGTTTGATGTGCCCATGCTGGTAGAAGAATTTTTACGTGCCGATGTAGAATTTGATTACCACCGAAAAAAAATTATAGACTCACAGCGCATCTTTCACCTCATGGAAAAACGGAATCTGGCTTCGGCCTATCGGTTTTATTGCCAGAAAGAGATGACAAATGCTCACTCAGCCGAATACGATACTCAAACTACAATGGAAGTATTGATGTCGCAAATAGAAAAATATGATGGCCACACGGTAACCGATGCCCTTGAAAATAAAATTGGAGTGATCCGTAACGATATGGAGTCGCTTTCTAAACTGGTAAGCGATGACTTGGTTGACTTGGCTGGCCGGATGATTAAAAATCAAAAAGGTGATATCATCTTTAATTTTGGAAAACATAAAAACAAAATGGTAAACCAGGTTTTTAAGGAAGAACCGGCTTATTACGACTGGATGATGAACGGAGATTTTCCATTGGATACCAAAAGAAAACTGACTGAGTTGAAACTAAAAAACCTTCAGAAGTAAAACCTTCCCCCGTCTCCTTCGTTAGAGAGAATAAATCAGTCCATCTATCGCACCTCTTTACTGATTTTCTCAACTTAAAACTACCCAGTTATGAAAGTGTACAATTGTTTTTTGGCAGCTGCCATGCTGCTGGTTTCGTCATGTGCCATCATTCGCCCCGGAGAAGTAGGCATGAAACAACGGTTAGGAAAACTTCAGCCCGGCCTGCTTGCACAAGGAGCATATATGTTTAATCCGCTGACCACTACCATGAAAAAAGTCCCTACGCGCACCATCGAAGCCTATAACGAATTAGATGTGCCTACCAAAGAAGGGCTAACCGTAAAGGCCGAAATAGCTTTGCTCTTTCACGTAAAGCCGGAGTCGGCTCCGATCGTTTATGTAAACTACGGCATGAATTATCAGGAAGTAATTGTAGAAAGTAATTTCCGGGCGGTTGTGCGGCACATCAGCGCACAATATCTTGCCAAAGAACTGTTTGCTGTTGATCGTAAAAAAATTGAAAAAGAAATATTCGATGAAATTTCGGTAGGAATCTGGGACAAAGGATTTGTGGTCGATGCCGTATTATTGAAGAGCATCACGATGCCTCCGCAAATTTTTCAAGCTGTAGAAAATAAATTAAAGGCAGAGCAAGAATCCCTTCAAATGGAATTTATTATCTCCAAGCAAAAGCGTGAAGCAGAACGTATGCAAATTGAAGCCGAAGCAATTAAGAATTATAACAAAACTATATCGGAAAGTTTGTCTGACCTACTGGTAAAGTGGAATGGTGTTCAGGTATTGAAAGAATTAGTTACTTCGCCAAATTCTAAAGTAATTATTACCGATGGCAAATCGCCCATGATTATCAACGACAAGAGCAACTGACCTAGCTCCTAAAAACAAATGCCTTCGTAGTTTTTTACGAAGGCATTTGTAATAATAAAACCCACCGGGCCTGGTAGGTGGTTTCTGAACCCTATTTAAGACAAGTTTTGGGCTGTCGTCTTCTGCAATCTTCCACTGTTAACCTGCTTTTAGGGCGAGGTCCTGACGGAACCGTCAGGATGAGGCCTGATTTTAGAAGAAAACTTCACCCGGAATTGTTTATTTGTTAGGTTCAGCAAACGTGTCCCAAACCCGAGTGGGAATTATACAACAAAGATACACAAATGAAGTTGAGATTGATTCACAAAATCTTTCTCAAATTGCACTGAAATTTTTTATGATGAAACGTTCTGCACACTTCGGCCCGGGGCCCTCACAGATTTATTTTACGGTTGAAGATCACCTGCGGAAGGCATTTCGCGATGGAATTCCTTCGCTTGGGCACCGCACCCAGGAATTTGAATCCATCTTTCAGCATACCACGGAAGGCCTTCGTCAGTTGCTTGGAATCCCTTCAGACTATTTTATCTTTTTTGCAGCATCTGCCACCGAAATTTGGGAGCGTTCCATTCAAAACCTGGTAAATGAAAAATCGTTTCATTTTATAAACGGAGCCTTTTCAAACCGGTTTTATGAAATCGCGAAACAGTTGGGTAAGATGCCCGAAAAAATAAATGTGCCATTGGGCGAAGCCTTTTCTCCTATTTCAAAAATTCCTGCTAATACCGAAATGATTGCCCTTACCCACAATGAAACCAGCACGGGGGTGGCACTTACAATGGATTTTATTAATCAGTTTCGTTTATCACATCCGGAGGCCTTGGTAGTGATAGATGCTGTGTCTTCTCTTCCGTATCCGCTTTTCGATTACCGTAAAGTAGATTCCGTTTTCTTTTCGGTGCAAAAAGGATTTGGTTTACCGGCCGGTTTAGGTGTATGGATTGTCAATGAGCGGTGTATAGCCAAAGCAGAAAAAATGGCATTGGCCGGGCAGCGCATCGGCACTTATCATTCTATTCCTTTTTATTTACAAAATGCAAAAAAAAATCAAACCCCTGAAACCCCCAATGTGTTAGGTATTTACCTGCTCGGCAAAGTAGTAGAAGATTTTTTAAGGCGTGGGATAGAAATTATTCGCAAAGAAACAGAATACAAAGCAGCTATACTTTATCAGGCATTAGACCGACATGCGCTCTTATCAAGTTTTGTAAAAGATAAACCGGCTCGCTCGCAAACTGTGATCGTGGCTAATGCGGGTGAAAAAACTAAATGGATTACCGATGAGTTACTGAAAAACGGCATCCAACCGGGCGATGGCTATGGAGAATATAAAAAAACACAATTGCGCTTTGCCAATTTTCCGGCTCACTCTAAAGAACAATACGAGTGGTTGGTGGATGTACTTGAAAAGTTAGTCTGATTAAACTCTAGCTAATTTTATTAGTCTAACCAACTACCGACAAAAATCTGCCTCTGCTTGGAAGACAAAGAACTGTTACAAAAAATTAAGAATCCGGATACCAAAAATTATGGATTCAATATGCTGGTGCGCACGTATCAGCAGCGGGTATATTGGTTAGTGCGCAAAATGGTAATAGACCATGATGATGCCGATGATCTTACCCAGGAAATATTCATTAAAATTTATAAAGCCATAGATAATTTCAGGGAAGACTCTCAGCTGTTTACCTGGATCTACCGGATCGCCACGAATGAATGCCTCTCGCATCTGGCAAAAAAAAGAAGGCGGTTCTTCTTGCCGATTGAAGACGTGGGGCAGCAACTCGCTTCTAAACTCGACCACTCCGCCCATATTTCGGGCGATGATATTCAACTAAAATTACAAAAAGCCATACTAAAACTACCTGATAAACAGAGACTTGTGTTTAACATGAAATACTTTGAGGAAATGCCGTACGAGGAAATGGCTGAAATAACTAAAACCAGTGTGGGGGCGCTAAAAGCCAGTTTTCATCATGCTGTAAAAAAGATTGAGGATTTTCTCGCTCACGATTAAACTTTTTGATACCAATAACCTCAAAAGAAAAGAGTGAAAAAGCTTACTAATATACCGAAAAAACACATTTTTGAAGTTCCTGCCGGATACTTTGATCTGTTGCCTTTGCGCATTGAAAAAAGGATCGAGGCACAAGACCACAAAATAGCTCCCCTGTTCTTAAACAAAGCCTTATCTAAAAATATCTATACCGTTCCTAACGGATATTTTAATAATTTACCCTCTTCTATTCAAAACCGCATAGCTGATGAGGCTCACGAGCAAGTAGTGAGCGGGGAAGTGCTGAGCCGAATTTCTAAAGAAGAAATGTTTACCGTGCCCGATCGGTACTTCGATCATTTAGCCCTGCGTATTCAAAAACGATTAGCTCCCCCATCAACTGCAAAAAGACAACCGGTTTGGGGATGGGCACCGGCCTTAAAGTATGCGTTGCCAGTTATTGCCATTGCCTTAGTAATCTTTTTTTATGTCAGGCCATCAAGCCCTCAATGGCAGGCGCAGCTTTCAGCTATCAGTACGGAGCACCTAGTAGCTTACTTAAATGAAAGCGATCTAACCGAAAATGAGTTAATAGAGGTGGCTCGTTTTGATGAACACGATCTGGATTTATTAAATTTACAAATGCATTCAGGGTTGTTGCCAAATGAACCTGAAAAAGATTTACAAAGTGAGTTGGAAAGTGAGTTGTTGTAAAAAAATGAAAAATATTATTGTATTAATTGCCCTCGTTGTCTTCAGTATAAGTTTTTGTCAAGCTCAGGATGCTGATCAACAAACACCTGAAACAACGACAAAAGCCCGCGAAAAAATTAAGTCGGCTCGTATAGGCTTTATTACCCAGCGGTTAGGGTTAACCCCTCAGCAAGCAGAAAAATTTTGGCCGTTATACAACGAACTGATGCAAAAGCGGTTGGCGTTGAGAAACCAATTTAAAGAAGCCGAAAAAAATGTGAACCCGAATAATCCCGACACCAAACAACAAGAAGCATTGGTTGATTTAGGCCTAAAATTAAAACAAGATCAGATCAATCTGGATAAAGAATATTCTGATAAATTGAAAGGTGTAATAACTGCCCAACAAATATTAAATTTGCAACAAGCAGAGAAAGACTTTCGCACTACCATTATTCAGATGCTAAACAACAGAAGGTTGCAGCAACAGCGTACTGAAAATTTTCGCGAACGGAATCTAAGGTTAAAAGAACGAAAGAACTAACAATCCCTGCTTACCTGTGGATTGAAGTGTTTGATCATCCTATCAATTGTTGGAATGAGTGCTATCGTAGCCGATGCACAGCAATCCGTTTTATCAACTTCTCCCGGCAAAAAAAAAGCTAATCAGATTTTTACCGACCCCGACTCGCTGACTATATTTCAATTGATTGACAGCCTGGCCAAGACCACCATTATAGCGGAAACCGGTTCCTGCCTGGTAACTCGTATCGGCTACAGCAGTAATGTTTTATCGATTAACTCGGGTTTTGCTGTAAACCAATTTGCCCTGTCTCCCGGCCTTACCTACTATCATAAAAGCGGCTTATATGTAGATGCTGCGACCTATTGGAGTCAGGAGTTTAGCCCCAGTGTGTTTTTATCCATTCCCTCGCTGGGGTATTTAAAATCTATAAAAAAATGGACCGTTAATCTGGAGTATAGCCACTACTTTTATACCTACAACCGTGGCGATTATGGCTCTCCCTACACCAATGCCGCAGCCGTTTCTAATTTCTTTGATGTAAAACCTTTTTTATTCAGAATAGATTATGACTTTTATTTCGGCCAGAAAATCGGGCATCGTATTATGCCGGCTGTTTCTTTAAATCTAAAGAAAAAAAACTGGCTGGGGCTACGGCAAATATTCTTCTACCCTACTTTGGGTGCTTTATTTGGCAACGATTATTGGCAAGATTATCGCCTTTATCCCAACCCGGCCGAACGATACAAAAATAATTTGCCGCTCTATTACCTGAAGGATTTCAATGAATTTGGAACCTTAAATTATTTCGTTTCTGTGCCGCTCAGTATTTCCGTAAAAGATTGGTCGTTACAGGCCAACTACACCTACAATTTTATCCAAAATCTACCGGGCGAAACACTCACCTCTACCAATTACGGCTTCCTCAGCTTTAGTATCATCCGGTATTTCAATTTTAAAAATGGCAATTCACTCATTGATTTTTATAAATTGCCAAAGTAAATCCTTTAAGAAAATACGATTATGGCTAAACGATTCATTACCTCAGCATCACTCATTTTTATTTGGTGCACAGGCCTGGCACAATCTGGCTACTGGCAGCAACGGGTAGAATATACCATGGATGTTAAAATGAATACAAATACCCACCGGTTTGAAGGCACCCAGCATTTAGTGTATTACAACAACTCGCCCGATACACTTAAGAAAGTATATTTTCATTTGTATTTTAATGCCTTTCAGCCGGGGAGTATGATGGATGTGCGTTCGCGCAACATAAGCGATCCGGACAGGCGCGTGGGCGATCGGATATCCAAACTGAAGGATAACGAAATCGGGTATCAACATATTTCTTTTATCAAGCAGGATAACTCCCCGGTCTCTTTTAAAATTGAAGGCACCGTAATGGAAGTAAAACTGAACAAGCCTCTTCTTCCTAAATCTAAAACCATATTCGATTTACAGTTTAATGCCCAGGTGCCGTTACAAATAAGAAGGTCTGGAAGAGATAACAGCGAAGGCATTGCTTATTCAATGACACAGTGGTATCCTAAAATAGCCGAATATGATTTTCAAGGCTGGCATAACTATCAATATGTTGCCCGCGAATTTCATGGGGTGTGGGGCGATTTTAATGTGAGCATCACGATGGATCCCTCTTTTACAATTGCCGCCACCGGTGTATTACAAAATCCCGATAAAATCGGACACGGTTATGAATCGGGTAACGCAGTACCCCCCGCGGGCAAGACCGATTTAACCTGGAATTTTATAGCCAAAGATGTTATTGATTTTGCCTGGGCAGCCGACCCCGACTACACACACACCAAAGCGCAAGTGCCCAACGGGCCTGTGATTCACCTCTTTTATCAAAAAAATGAAAAAAATACCGCGACCTGGAAAAAAATGGAAGATGTATCGGTAAAGGTATTTCAGTATCTAAATGAGCACTTCGGCAAATATCCATTTAGCAGTTACTCCATTATACAAGGCGGAGATGGTGGCATGGAGTACCCCATGTGTACGCTCATTTTAGGTGAAGGGAGAACGGAAAGTGTGTTAGGCACCATGGCACACGAAGTAGCTCACAGTTGGTACCAGATGGCATTGGCTTCAAACGAATCGCTAAACCCCTGGATGGATGAGGGCTACACCAGTTTTGCGAGTGACGAGGCTATGGCCGCGATTAATAATACTCCCCATCCGCACGACAATGCGTATCAAGGCTATTTTGCCTTTATAAAAGGTACGTGGCAGGAGCCGCCTAACCAGCACTCTGATCACTTCAGCACCAACCGGGCTTATTCCACCGTGGCCTACTCTATGGGGGAAGTATTTTTAGAGCAAATGAAATACCTGATTGGCGATGATCATTTTTACCGAGGTATGAAATTGTATTACAATACCTGGAAGATGAAACACCCCTCACCCAATGACTTTATCCGGGTGATGGAAAAAACAAGCGATTTGCAACTTGGCTGGTACTTGCGATACTGGATAAATACCAACAAAAAAATTGATTACGGCTTTGGGGTAATTACCGCTCAAGAGGGAGCTACCCTTGTAGAAATGAAACGACTGGGAGAATTTCCTATGCCGATAGACCTGCAAGTAACCTTTAAAGATGGCACACGCCAGATTTACTACATACCCATGAATGAACTGATGGGTATCAAACCAAGCCGTGAGGCAAATCGTGTAGTAAGCGAAACCTGGCCCTGGGTTAACCCTTCGTATGTTGTTAAAATAAACCGGAAACTAAGTGAAATAGAAAGCCTTGAAATTGACCCCTCTCAACGAATGGCCGACAGCAACCGGGCTAACAACAAAGTGGTATTAAGCGAGATCACCCCTTACCAGTCCACCTTAAAATAATTCTAAAATTAGTTGTACTCCTATAGTTCATTCAGAGAATAGGTTTAATTTTAAATATTAAAACTCCCGTTTATGGATAAGAAAGCAGATATGCAAAAAACAATTTATGATAATGCCAAGAGTCATTTTCTTGGAAACTTCCCAGACTCCTTGCCTATTGAACAAGCCTACGTCCATATTGGTATGTACTTAGGTTGGATTATTGAAACCAATCTCTATTCCGATTTCTTTGAAGAAGAAGCAGCCGGACAAATTTTCCGGTTTAAGAGAAAAGAAATTTCTTGCACCATTCTTAGTGAAATATGGGATGGCTACCTCGGCTTTGAACTTTTTAACCGGGAAGGAAACATGTTTACTTATTACTATTATGGCGGTGGTTTGTACCGGGCGGATTACGATGAGGTGTTAGTAAAATCATTACCCTCCATTTACCACGTTACCGATAGCTGGGAGAATTACGAAAAAATGAAACAACGCATCAATTTGCGCTATCAGGATTGGAGAAAATTAACCGGCAACTAACTACCCTGATTTTTTTCCCGACTTATCTACAACCATTATCTTAGCTGCGCCATCAGCATCCGTTTGTTTAATTGAAATTTCGGCTGTATCGTTATTAAAGAGCAATTCAGTAGGGAGCGTTTCAAAACTAAAATTATTGCTCCATACCAATCCATCCGTTCGGTTCAGTTTAATCAAGCTTCCTTTAAACTGATTGTCTGTTTTTTGTGTGGAGTAAATCAACAGGAAATAAGTATCTTCTGACGAACTGGCTACCCATAAGGTTCTGAATAAAGAAAAATTCTTTTTCTTAAAAACCGGTTGATCTACCGGAAAAATAACTTTGTAACCGGCTATTCTCGAAGGTGTAATTTTATAAAAATAGCCTTTGGCCAACGAGTCTTGATAAACTAACCCATAGGTAAACTTATCTTCCGTTATTACCAACGGCTTATACTTCAGATCGCGATTACTCTCAACAAATAATGGAATAGAATCAGCATTCGCAGCCGTAAGCCACTTTAAGGACTGACTGTTTACTTCCCACTGTTTTTGTTTTTTAATTATCTCGCGCTCTGCAAACTCGCGCATAGATATAATGTTTTCATTCAATACCTGGATTTGACCAAATACTTTATGGATATAAAATTTATAATTCAGGTTTTCTTCATCAAAATTTCTTTTTTCTAGAAGACTTGAGATACTATCTAACCTCTTCAGTCCTTTAATTTCTTTAGCAATAGTATTGAGCCTGAGTTTTACGTTGGCCGAATCTTTTACAGGTTTGTCGATCATCAAATCAGAGAGGTATTCAAGCTCCGCTGTCTTCATGGCCGAAACGGCCAGTGGTAACGGGTCATTATCGTATTTTTTAAGTTGTTCTTCCAGCAGTTTGTTAATAAGTTTAGTAAGATCATTTTTAACTGAGGTAGAGTCGTTTTTTAATTTCTCATGAAGTTTATTTAGTTCTATGTCGTATGCTATCAGGTTATGGCGCAAGGGAATCATTTCTTTCTCGATCTTAGCAACTGCATCATTCGTCCATCTTTTATAATCCCACACTTTAAGATTATCCTTCATAAAATCGGCCGATAAGGAGCCTTCATTATTATAATCTTTAATCTCAACCAATTCAAGAATCTGATCGTGACCGGTTTTTCCTAATTGTTTAGATACGGTTTTGTATCTCTCAAATGCAACTACTGATGAATCGAACGTATGTCCAAGTTTTTTTAGAGTGGTTACTGTTCTTTCGTCTGCACGTAAATACAAGATTTTATCTGTAACGTACTCGCCTTGCAATGATTTAAAAATTGCCAGGGCACGCCCATAGGCCTTTTCTGATTCGATAAAATAAGTTTTGAGGTAATTAATTTTAATTTTTTTCTCTTTCCCGGCTTTTATCTGATCATCCATAAACAACTGCACATCCGAAAGTTTAATTACAAATTTTCCGGTGCGTGGATCTCGCCTGGAGTAGGCCTCGTAATAGTCATCATTTCTACGTAACTCTTTTTCGGTAATCGTTTTATAGGCTTTATCATAAAAAAACATTGCCGAGTCAAGATTGGCCGTCATTACCTCGGTATGGAGTAATGGGTCCATACGCAAGGTCTTATCTTGAAAGATAATGGCCATATACAGATAGGCATTGGGGTTATCGGTATTGTCTTTAAGATATTTTTTTAAAAAAGGTTCTGCCTTTTCGTATTGCTTGGAGGTAAGCAGTGAAATCAGATCTTTATATCTCACCTTTTGGGCAAATAATCCGATAGAGGAAAGTGTTACCAAAACGAGAATAATGAGTTTCTTCTGTAAATTCATTGTGGAAAGTTATCAAAATAAAGACATTTGAGGAAAAATGTAATACGATATGCAGAAAGTAAAAAAGTTATTCACATCTTATGGATGGTTTTTAATCATACCGATTCTCTATTTTACAGGTGCCTTTTCTGAATTAGCTTCTTTAACTCAGTCGGCTGTTATCCATGCGGGTTTTGCCGATGCCTCCCCGAAGGGAGAAGACGGCCAAGAAATATTTAACTATGATTTTACAATCAAAGACCTTGCCGGAAATAAAATTGATTTTTCTGCCTACAAAGGTAAAACTGTTTTTCTTAATATGTGGGCCACATGGTGCCCTCCTTGCCGCTCAGAAATGCCTTCGATACAAAAAGTGTATGACGAAGCTGATAAGTCTAAAATTGAATTTGTAATGCTTTCGCTGGATAAAGATGGGCAACAGGATAAAGTAAAAAAATATATACAGCAACATCGTTTTACCTTTCCGATTTTTATGCCATCGGGCTACCTCAGCGAGCAATTAAATGTGCCTTCTATCCCCACTACGTTTGTACTGTCGCCCGAAGGTAAAATTGTATATAAAGAGGTGGGAATGCGCAACTACAACACCGATAAGTTTAAAAAATTTTTACACGATGTGGGGAATCGTTAATAAAACAGAAAGCGACTGCTGCATAAATATTAATTCTATACTTAGTAGGCTGTAATCACAGCACTTATTACTTAAACACCGCTATTGGCAAAGCAAGTCTTTCAGCAAATCAGCTCGTCAGTACGTTAAATTTTGCGCCAACCATCTTTCTATTTCCTCTATGTTCATTTTTTTTCGTGAAGCATATTCTACTACCTGATCTTTATCCATTTTTCCAAGCCCGAAATATTTAGACCCGGGGTTAGAAAAGTAATAGCCGCTTACCGCTGCAGCCGGGTACATGGCATACGATTCGGTAAGGATAATACCTGCTTCTTCGGCTTTCAATAATCTAAAAATGGTTTTCTTTTCAGTATGGTCGGGGCAGGCCGGATACCCCGGAGCCGGGCGTATGCCCTGATATTTTTCGCTGATCAGTTCTTCGCCCGATAAATTTTCTGTTTGAGCATAACCCCAAAATTCTTTCCTTACTTTTTCGTGAAGTAACTCGGCAAAAGCTTCGGCCAGCCGGTCGGCCATGGCTTTTACCATAATCACCATATAATCATCGTGTTGAGCTTTATATTTTTCAATCAGCTTTTCTAAGCCAAGGCCGGCCGTAACGGCAAACATCCCCAGGTAATCTTTCTTGCCGGCCGACTGCGGTGCCACAAAATCCGACAAACAAAAGTTGGGGAGGTTTTGAGCTTTTTTAGTTTGCTGTCGCAAAAAATGCAACGTTTCAAATTGGCTACCTAATTCATCAAACAAAACAATATCGTCTTCTTCCGTGGCATAGCAAGGGTAGAATGCCACCACTGCGTTGGCCTGCAAGCTTTTTTTAACAATAATTTCTTTTAATGTTGTCTGCGCATCAGAAAAAAGTTTGGTGGCCTCGCCCCCCACTACCTCGTCTTTAAGAATATCTGGGTAACGGCCGGCCAACATCCAGGTTTGAAAAAAAGGAGTCCAGTCAATGTATTTTGAAATTTCTTCAAGCGGATAGTTCATCAATATCTTCCGTCCTATAAAAGTAGGTTGAGTTATTTTGGTGGTCGCCCAGTCTATAACTGTTTTATTTTTTCGAGCCTCGGCCAGTGAAATATAATTTTTTATTTGTTGTCTGCTCTCATGATTCTTTCGCATTACTTCATACTCCTTCTTGGTCTTTTCTTTAAAGGAATCGCGTGTTGAGGGGTTAGCCAGTTCGGTAGTTACGGGTACCGACCGGGAAGCATCCAGCACGTGCACAACCGGGCCGCTGTATACCGGGTCAATTTTTACAGCCGTATGTATGCGCGAAGTGGTGGCCCCGCCTATCAGCAAGGGTAATTCCATTTTTTCATGCTGCATTTCTTTCGCCACATGCACCATCTCGTCAAGCGAGGGTGTAATCAGCCCGCTAAGCCCGATGGCATCAACTTTTTCGCGTTTGGCCGCTTCAATAATTTTTTCGGTGGGCACCATCACTCCTAAATCAACCACTTCAAAATTATTGCAGGCCATTACCACGCCTACGATATTTTTGCCGATGTCGTGTACATCGCCTTTTACAGTAGCTAATAAAATTTTAGCAGCCGATTTACCGCTGGTACCGGTGCGTTTTTTTTCTTCTTCTAGGTAGGGCGTTAAGTAGGCCACCGATTTTTTCATTACGCGGGCGCTCTTCACCACCTGAGGCAAAAACATTTTTCCGGCTCCAAATAAATCGCCTACTACATTCATACCGTCCATCAGCGGACCTTCAATAACCTGCAAAGGGCCATATTTCTGGCGAGCTTCCTCAGTATCTATCTCTATAAAATCTAATATCCCTTTTACCAGCGCATGGCTCAGTCTTTCTTCTACCGTACCGGTGCGCCATTCATCATCAGTTTCTTTTTTCTTGGAAGATCCCTTCACGGTTTCAGCATATTCTAGCAGCCGTTCAGTGGCATCCTCTCTCCGATTTAAGAGAACATCTTCTACTCTTTCCAGCAGCTCCTTGGGGATTTCATCATACACTTCGAGCAAGGCAGGGTTTACAATCCCCATGTCCATCCCATTTTTAATAGCATGAAAAAGAAAGGCCGAGTGCATAGCCTCGCGTACTACTTGGTTGCCTCGGAAGCTAAACGACACGTTGCTTACGCCTCCGCTGACATGTGCATCGGGCAGGTTTTCTCTGATCCACTTAGCCGCACGAAAAAAATCCACCGCATAATTTCGATGTTCATCAATTCCTGTGGCTACCGGAAAAATATTGGGGTCGAAGATAATGTCTTCCGGAGCAAATTTTACCTGACCAACCAGAATGCGGTAGGCTCGTTGGCAAATAGATATTCTGCGCTCGTAAGTATCGGCCTGACCTTGTTCGTCAAAAGCCATTACAACGGTGGCTGCTCCATAGCGTCTTACTAATTTAGCCTGACGCACAAACTCATCTTCTCCTGCTTTTAGGCTGATGGAGTTTACTATTCCTTTGCCTTGCAGGCATTTTAAACCGGCTTCTATCACTTCCCATTTGGAAGAATCTATCATCACAGGCACGGCTGCAATTTCAGGTTCGCTGGCGATCAGGTTTAAAAAACGAACCATAGCTGCCTGGGAGTCAAGCATGGCCTCATCCATGTTTATATCTATTACTTGTGCCCCACCACGAACCTGGTCTAACGCTACCTCCAGCGCTACATCAAATTTATCGTCTTTAATAAGCTTTAGAAATTTAGCCGAACCTGTTACATTGGTACGTTCGCCAATATTTACAAAATTGGATGCAGGTGTAATGGTTACGGCTTCAAAACCACTCAGTTTTAAGGGACGATGATGCATGTTACGATTCAATAATTTCCTGTTCAATTTTCCTTGGCTTATATTCCTTAGCCAACTTAGCAATCAGCTCAATATGGCGGGGTGTGGTGCCGCAGCATCCGCCAATAATATTTACCAATCCTTCTTCTAAAAATTCTTTGATCTGCAAAGCCATCTCTTCCGGGGTTTGATCATACTGTCCAAATTCGTTGGGCAACCCTGCATTGGGATGGGCACTGGTGTAGAAAGGAGCTTTTTCATTAAGCACCTGCAGATAAGGACGTAAAGCAGAAGCCCCCAGCGCGCAGTTTAATCCAATACTCATTAAAGGAGCATGGGATACAGAAATTAAAAATGCTTCGGTTGTTTGGCCGGAAAGAATTCGCCCGCTGGCATCGGTAATGGTACCCGAAATCATGATCGGTATTTGTTTCCTCGTTTCATCAAATAATTCCTGAACGGCAAACAAGGCGGCTTTAGCATTAAGCGTGTCGGTAATGGTTTCAATAAGAAACATATCGACTCCTCCGTCCATCAGACCCTGAGCCTGTTCTTTAAAAGCATTTTTCAATTGGTCAAACGTAATGGCACGATAGCCCGGATTATTTACATCGGGCGACATAGAGGCTAACTTTGTGGTGGGACCCATAGAGCCTGCCACAAAGCGGGGTTTATGTGGTTCTTTCTTGGTAAACTCTTCGGCAATTTCTTTAGCAATTCTGGCTCCTGCATAGTTTATATCGTAAACAAAAGGCTCTAAATGATAATCGGCCTGGGCTACCGAGGTGCTGCCAAATGTATTGGTCTCGGCTATGTCTGCCCCAGCTTCAAAATACTTCCGGTGAATTTCTTTAATAATATCCGGACGGGTAATAGACAATAAATCATTATTTCCTTTTAGAGGATAAGGATGATCTTTCAGTTTTTCGTTGCGAAAATCATTTTCTTCCAATTTGTACTGTTGAATCATGGTGCCCATGGCTCCGTCCAGCACTAAAATTCTTTCATTTAAAATTTCTTTGATGTTCATGCTCTTTCAATTTTTATATTCAGAAAGAGGCTTTGAGGTTGGCCGCTTATCTTCTCCAGAGCTTCGGCTCAAGAAGGGAATTAGCACCTAGTTAAGGAGGTTGCTAAGACATCGCAGGGCCCTGTCCCTCCGTCTTTCTGAATAAGCCCTACAAAGAAACGACAATAAGTTCAGAAAGAAAAACGAAACTGTTTATTTTGCAGGAACAAAACCTATCTTGAAATTAGCTGCCATCGATATCGGCTCCAACGCCATACGCTTCCAGGTATCTACCGTATTGGAGCGCAATAAAAAAATCATGTTCAAAAAATTAGAATACGTTCGATTTCCGTTACGGCTCGGCCATGATGTATTTAGTTCCAACTCTATTAGTGAAAAAAGCATCGCGAAGTTTAAAAAATTAATGAAGGCCTATAAACTGCTGATTGAACTTTATGAAGTGGACGATTACATGTTTTGTGCTACCAGTGCAATGCGCGAATCGGAAAACGGAGAAGAACTGGCCCGACAAGTAAGAGAAGAGCTCGGCATTACCATTAACATTATAGATGGGCATTTAGAAGCCGAACTCATTAATAAAGCCATTGCCTCATACCTGCTGCACGAAACCTATTTGCACATTGATGTGGGAGGCGGTAGCACTGAACTTAATCTGTTTTTAAAAGGCAAAAAAATTAATACCCGATCATTTAGGATGGGCTCTGTGCGTATGCTGGAGCATCACGATTCGCCCGTGGTCTGGCAAGACATGGAGAAGTGGGTGAAAGACCATGTAAAAAAAGAATATGGCAAAGTAACAGCCGTAGGAACCGGGGGAAACATCAGCAAAATTTTTGAACTCGCACAAAAAAAACCGGGGCAGGTTATCTCTCTAAAAAAAGTTAAGGCTATTAAAAAAATGGTAGAAGCCAAAACACTGGAGCAGCGTATTTATGAACTTCAAATGAACCCCGATCGGGCCGATGTTATCATCCCCGCCAGCAATATATACATCAATGTAATGGAGTGGGCCAAAGCCAAAAGTATCCTCGTGCCAGACGTAGGGCTAAAAGATGGTATGCTGCTTCATCTGCTGGAACGTAACATGAAGCAAAAGAAAATTGAATTTAAGGCAAAAAAATAATCTACTGAGAGATGTAACTCTCCAGGTGCTGGATAATCGATTTTTGCTCGTTAATGATGTGGCTCACCACATCGCCAATAGAAATCAGCCCCAAGATTTTATCGCCTTCGGTAACCGGTAAGTGCCGGATGTGCTTATCGCTCATCATCTGCATACAGTCATCTATCGAAGTATGCAGCGAAACCGTGAAAGGATTGGCTGTCATCAAATCTCGAATGGGTGTGTCTTTAGATGATTTTCCTTTTAAAATTAACTTGCGTGCAT
This sequence comes from Bacteroidota bacterium, assembly GCA_018267135.1. Lineage (GTDB taxonomy): Bacteria > Bacteroidota > Bacteroidia > Cytophagales > Cyclobacteriaceae > ELB16-189. The sequence goes on along the minus strand of JAFDZA010000014.1, from coordinate 395,870 downwards.
AATCGCGTTCGGTAAAGATACCAGCCAGCACACCCTTATCCACAATTAGCACACCGCCAATGTTACGCTCGCACATCTGCTCGATGGCAGAATAAACCGTTATGTCTGGATCTACAGCATAAACACTGTATCCCTTTCTATCTAGAATATCTTTTACTTTTCCCATAGGTGAAATGTTTTAGAAAAGTTAAAAAGAAAAAAAATAAAATTCAAGAAAAGGTAAAAACCAATCTAAATAACACGAACGATATCGGGGAAAATGCCCATCAGCAGGTTAATGGCGATCAGTATTAAAAGCAGGTAACGATCAGATACAGACACCAAAAGAATCTTTCCTTCTCCTTGTGTCATCGCTATAAGCGGTTTGAAATAATAATACACACCGACTAACGAAGTAATTACCGCCAACACCGTTAAAACCAAAAAACCATTGCTTAAGGCGAGTGTAAAAACCAAGTATTTACCAAAAAAACCGGCTAATGGCGGAATGCCTGCCAAGGAAAACAATGCGATAGCCATGGCCACAGCCACTAACGGGTTGGATTTAAAAAGGCCTCTAAATTTATCAACAGATGAATCTCCCGTGGCCGATTCAACAATCTTGATTACGGTAAAGGCCAGCAGCGTTGCTGCTGAATAGGCTGCCAAGTAGTAGAATACGACACCGGCCGATTTGGCACCATCCGAACTGAAAGCCAGCAACAAGTAGCCTACCTGACTTACTCCCGAAAAAGCCAACATCCTTTTTACACTGGTTTGAGCAACCGCTGCTACGTTGGCCACTACCAACGTCAATACCATTAAGCCTTGCTCCAGCATCTGCAAGGTGGGTTGATAGCGATAAAAGCAAACAGCGAATATTTTTATAAAGGCCGAAAAGGCAGCAATCTTAACCACCGTTAGCATAAACGAGCTAATGGGTGTCGGGGCGCCATCGTAAACATCCGGTGCCCACTGGTGAAAAGGAACAGCCGAAATTTTAAATGCAAGACCCACCATCATCAGCAACATGCCAATAAAATAAAAACGAGGTATGCCCTGCGTACCGATTGCAGCCGAACTCAGTACCGGGGTGGTATTATTAGAAATAACCGTAATGTTAAACGAGCCGGTTGCGCCATACACCAGCGCTATACCAAAAAGCAAAAAGCCTGTAGCAAATGATCCCATCAAAAAATATTTGAACGAAGCTTCTGTTGAAAATAAATTTTGTTTGTTGCTGCCGGCCAAAACGTACAGCGAAATAGACAATATTTCAATTCCTAAAAATAAGATGGCCATATTATTAAAGGCCACCATCATGATGGCTCCGGCCACAACAAAAAAAGTTAATGAAGATTTATCGGCAACATGTTCATCACCTTTAAAAAAATCGCTCGACATCCAATACCAGAAAAAAGATACGACTAAAATCAATCCGCTAAATGCCAATGCCACCCGATCGAAGTACATCATACCATGGAAATAGTAGCTTATCGAGCGCCAGTCTGCAATTATCAAGGCTGCCGCTGCAGCCAATCCCAGCAGGGCTACATAGCTGATCCATTTTTTCAGACTGAATATTTCCGCTAACAAAGCGAAAATACCTATACCACAAATAACATAAAGTGCGTTCATCGGTTATTTAACTGAGGCTGATAAATCAGAATAAATGGATAATAAATTATTTACGGCCGTAGCCGAAATATCAAGCAATGGTTTGGGAAACACACCAAGTAACAAAATCAACAACACAATAGGGTACAGCACTAGTTTTTCATGTGTGGCTAAATCTGTAATTTGAGAAGTTAACGTATTCGTTTCGCCTGACATTGTTTTTTGAAACGTGCGAAACATATACACCGCTCCTAATATGATGGTTAGCCCGGCTATACCGCCCACCCATAGTTGGTACTGAACCAATGAATTGATTAATAAAAATTCGCCTACAAACCCGCTGGTAAAAGGGAGCGCCACACTGCTTAATAAAATAATAAAAAACGAAGTAGATAAGGCCGGAGCCACATTCCGGATGCCGCCTAGCCTGCCAATTTCGCGTGTCTGGGTTCTGGCAAAAACAATTTCAACAATATAAAACAGTCCGAATACTACCACTCCGTGGCTAATCATCTGAATCATGGCCCCCTGCAGCCCGATCGTGGTAAGGGTTAATGTGCCAGCCGATATCAGGCCTACGTGAGCAATGGAGGAATAGGCGATCAGTCGCTTAAAATCTTTTTGTACGATCGCAATACAAGAAGCATAGATGATGCCGATTACCGACAGAATAAGAGCCGTCATCCCCCACTCTTTTACTGCCAGCGGCACCATCGGTATGAGCCAACGGATAACTCCGTAAACTCCCATTTTCAACATAATAGCACTTAGCAACAAAGTACCCTGCACGGGCGCCACGGTGTAGGTATCCGGTTGCCAGGTATGGAGCGGGAACACCGGCATTTTAATGGCGAAAGCCAGAAACATGCAGGCAAACACAAATGTTTGATGGGGCAAATCTAACGAACGACCGGCTTCGTATAAAGCAGACAGGGCAAATGTGTGCGTACCGGGTGTTTTAGAATAAAGAAAGATCAATGCCACTAACATTAACAAACTTCCGGTAAGTGTGTAGATAAAAAACTTCAGCGTTATTTTACCTCGGTTCTCTCCGCCCCAGTTTAAGCAGATGAAGTAAATCGGAATAAGTGCGATCTCCCAAAACAAATAAAACAAAAATCCATCCTGAGCTACAAATACACCTACCAATGCTCCCTGCATCAGCAGCATCAGGCTATAAAATGAAGCTGGTTTCGAATTATCATTAAATGTGGACAAAATAATGCCGGGCATCAATACGGTAGTGAGCAGCACCAGCAACAGGCTAATGCCATCCATGCCCACCGAAAAAGCAATTCCAAGAGAAGAAATCCATGATTTTGTAAAGACATATTGCGTGCCCATGGCACTATTAAACTGATAAAGAGCCACTAAAGAGATAACTAATTCAGCCAACGTAGCGAACAGAGCTATGTTCTTGGCAACTTGCCTGGAAAGCGCCATTATTAAAACGGCTGCTGCTATGGGTACTATAATTAACGCAACAGTAAGCATATTATCTAAAAAACGAATAAGCCACAACTAATACCACACCTATTACCATTATAAAAATGTAAAACCCGACATGGCCGGTTTGCAATCTGGCCGATAGAACACTCCAGTCGTTCAGCGACTCACTCACTAAGTTAACAAGCCTGTCAATACCGGATTTTTCGATTACAATATCAAACAATTTTCCTATCGCATACAGCGGCTTAACGATGATGGCATTATATATCTCATCTACGTAGTACTTGTGATAGATCGTTTTATGAAGAGGCGAAAGTGTTGCTCCCTCGCTGGCGGGCACATGGGCTTGGCTGATATAGCGCCTGTATGCCATGCCAATCACTACCAAAGTAAAAGTAATAATCAACCCCATCAGTATATATTCTGTAGAATGGCTCAGTTGGTGTTCGGGTAACAATTTGTGCGAGCGTGCAAAAACCGGGGCCGTAAATTTAGCAATCCAGTTTCCGCCTCCAAATAACTCCGGCACCCCCATTAAGCCACCGATGGTGCTTAGCACGGCCAGCACAATCAATGGTAACGTCATACTGGCGGGCGACTCGTGCACGTGATGAAGTGTGTGCTCGCTGGCTCTCGTCTTGCCATAAAACGTTAAAAATAAAAGTCGGAACATGTAAAAAGAAGTGAGCAACGAAGCCAATGCGGCAATAGCCCAGGCCACTTGGTTATGTTCAAAAGCTTTGGCCAGTATATCATCTTTCGAGAAGAACCCCGCAAAAGGTGGAATACCCGATATGGCTAAAACACCAATTAAAAATGTAAAGAATGTAACCGGAATATATTTTTTTAATCCTCCCATCTGGCGAATATCTTGCTCATGATGCAGCGCATGAATGACGGAGCCGGCACCAAGAAATAACAAAGCTTTAAAAAAAGCATGAGTAGCCATGTGAAAAATACCGGAAGCATAAGCTCCCACCCCCAACGCTACAAACATTAACCCTAGTTGGCTCACGGTAGAATAAGCCAGTACTTTTTTTATGTCGTTTTGGGCAAGCGCTATCGTAGCCGCAAAGAGAGCCGTAGCCAACCCGATTATTAAAACCAATTCCATGGAAACCGGAGAGAGCGAATACAAGATATTATTTCGTGCCACCATATACACCCCGGCTGTAACCATAGTAGCCGCATGAATCAAAGCCGATACCGGTGTAGGGCCAGCCATGGCATCGGGTAGCCAGGTGTAGAGAGGAATTTGAGCACTCTTGCCCATGGCCCCCACAAAAAGTAAAATAGTGATCAGTGTTAATGCCGTACTTCCTTCGGTAACCTTGGGAAATACCTCCGCATAACTGATGCTTCCAAAATTGATGAATATTAAAATCACTCCCAGAATCAAACCTAAGTCGCCAACACGGTTCATAATAAAGGCTTTGTTGGCAGCATCGTTGTATGACTGATTTTTAAACCAGAAGCCGATCAACAAATACGAGCAGAGCCCCACGCCTTCCCACCCCACATACATCAGCAGATAATTGCTTCCCATTACCAACATCAGCATGAAAAACACAAATAAGTTGAGGTAAGAGAAAAAACGGTTGACTCCTTCATCTTCCCACATGTAGCCAACAGAGTACACATGAATTAAAAAACCCACCCCGGTAATAATGAGCAGCATGAGCGAAGAAAGCGGATCTACCAGCAGACTAAAATCAGATTTAAAATTGCCGGCTGATATCCAAGTAAAAAAGCTGGCCGTAAAAGGTTCGGCTCCATTCAATAATTTAACAAAAAGAATAATCGAAAAAATAAAAGAAACAAATACAGTAGTACATCCCACCCAGGCGGCAGTGCCGCGGGTTATTCTTCTTTGGGTTAAGGCGATTAATGTAAAGCCCAGCAAAGGAAGCAACGGAATAAACAATATCATGGTATTCACGCTCATCCTTTCAAACGGTTTAAAATGTCAATATCCACGGATTTAGTTTTTCGGTACATCATAACTAATATTGCTAAGCCTACGGCTACTTCGGCTGCGGCTACCGCCATGATAAAAAATACAAACACTTGCCCGCGGGAGTCGTTCAAAGTATTGGAAAATGAAACCATGAGCAGGTTTACGGCATTCAGCATCAACTCAATACACGCAAAAATGATAATCGCGTTTCTGCGGTAAAGTACGCCCAGCACTCCGATGGAAAAGAGTACAGTGCTGAGCCAAATATAATTGTCTATCGGTATCAATTTGCTATTCGATTTTATTTGCTTCCGTTGACGGAGTGTTTGTCAATATTTGTGTTCGTTGATCTTGCTTGCCCACCATTACTACTCCTACCATGGCTGCCAGTAACAAGATGGATGAAAGCTCGAACGGCAGCAAAAACTCATCAAACAATACTTTGCCTAAATTTTTTACCAGCCCAATGTCTCCACCTGGCTTGGCCATAAGGTAGGAAGCCCCTTTCAGGCTAGCTACCAGCACCACCATCATACTACCGGCACAAATGACGGCTGCTATTTTTGCCAAACTAGTTTTGTGGGGCTCTGTTTCTTTATTAAGGTTTAGCAGCATAATTACATACAGAAATAAAACCATAATAGCCCCGGCATAGACAATGATATGAACGGCCGCTAAAAACTGGGCGTTTTGCAACACATAGTGGCCTGCTATGGAAAAGAAAGTAATAATTAAATACAGAATGCTGTGTATGGGGCTTTTAGAAAATACCACCAGCAGCGCAGAGAGTATGGCCACGAACGAAAGAAAATAAAAGAGGTAGAGTGTCACGGTTATCGGTTGTGGCTAAGTTGTTTATTTTTTTTGAATTCCAACACCTCGGAAGTTTGGCGTTTGGTTACATCTATCCGTTTATCCACCGGTTCAACCAGTTTGTCTTTTCCGAAAATGAAGGCTTGGCGCGAATAATCGGTACTCTCAATGCGGTCGGTTAAAAAGATAGCTTCTTTCGGGCAGGCTTCTTCACAAAGGCCGCAGAAAATGCACCGCAGCATATTTATTTCATAAACAGCTGCATACTTTTCTTCGCGGTAGAGATTTTCTTCTCCTTTTTTGCGCTCGGCAGCCGTCATTGTAATAGCTTCGGCCGGGCAAGCCACGGCACAAAGGCCGCAGGCGGTACAACGCTCGGCCCCGTGTTCATCGCGTTTCAGAACGTGCTGCCCTCGCCACACGGCACTTATTTCACGCTTTACTTCGGGAAACTTTATGGTTGTTTTGCGTTTAAACAAATGTTTTATGGTGATGAGCGTACCTCCCAGAATAGCCGGGAGGTAAATCCGTTCCCAGAAATTCATTTCCTTTTTTACGACAACTTTAGCTCGATCGGTCAGCATCTGAGTGGCAAATTAAAATCAATTTTGTTAACGGTGCACGAATAATGAAATCAATCCCGACAATACAATATTAAAAATGGCTAACGGGATCATGCCCCGCCAGCCGAGGTTCATTAACTGATCGTAGCGGAAGCGTGGGATGGTCCAGCGTATCCACATAAAAAAGAAAATGAAGAACGTAATCTTGGCGAAGAAAAATGCCGTGCCAATAACGGTAATCCAATTGGCGCTCAGCCCGAGGTCATTCATAAACGGAAAATTAAACCCACCAAAATAAAGGGTGGAGATAACCGCAGAAGAGATAAACATATTGATGTATTCGGCAAAGAGGTAGAGCCCCAACTTCATACTGCTATATTCGGTATGGTATCCGCCCACCAGTTCAGTTTCACATTCGGGAAGATCAAAGGGAGTGCGGTTACATTCGGCAAATGCACAAACGAGAAAAATCAAAAAACCCAGAGGTTGATAAACTACATTCCAAAAATTCCAATGAGCCCCTACCCCACCCATTTGTTGTAAACTCATCTCGCGCAGACTGAGGGTTCCGGTCATTAAAATTAAAGCAATGATGGCTAGCCCCATGGCTATTTCATAGCTGATCATTTGTGCCGAGGCCCGAATAGCTCCCAATAATGAAAACTTGTTGTTGGAGGCCCAACCACCAATCATAATGCCATACACCCCAATAGATACTACCCCAAACACATAAAGAATGCCCACATCTAAGTCGGCAATCTGTAACAGATAAGTGTTGCCCCCAATGACTAATTCATTTCCCCACGGCACAACTACCCCCGTCATCAGAGCGGTGAGCATAGCAATGCTCGGCCCCAAAATAAACAGGGTTTTGTTCGATACATTGGGGATAATTTCTTCTTTAAAGAAAAATTTAGCGCCATCGGCCAATGGTTGCAATAATCCAAAAGGACCTGCCCGGTCAGGGCCAATACGGTCTTGTAAAAAGGCGGCCACTTTACGCTCGGCATAGGTTGAGTACGCAGCCACGGCCAGCGTAATGGTAAAAATAATGAGGACTAAAATTCCTTTGTATGTTAAAAAAGCAATCATGAGTTAGGGCTGGCTTCCGGTAGTTGTCTTCCTTTTTGAAATACGATCTGGCGCTCTACTTCGCGTTTCAGGTTTTGCAAATCAATTTTTTCGTAGTGGTTTTGCGAGATCACTGAATGGCGGTTAATATGGCGAGGGCCTTCAATCGTCCAATCGGCTGGGTTTTTATGTTCGAACCGGCATTCGTTACAGATAAATTCTTTCACTTCCCCATACCGATCTTTGCGGCCGGTAACGCGAAGCACTTCATTGCCCTTCATCCATAACACTACTTTTCCACAGCATTTAGAACAATTTCGATGTGCATCCATCGGTTTAGTAAACCATACGCGGCTTTTAAAACGGAAGGTACGGTCGGTCAATGCACCTACCGGGCAAACATCAATCATGTTTCCTGAAAAATCATTATCAACCGCTTTTTCAATATATGTACTGATTTCTGAGCGGTCGCCCCGGTTTAGTACACCATGCACTCTCTCGGGCGTTAATTGATCGGCCACAAAAACACACCGGTAACACAGAATGCAGCGTGTCATGTGTAATTTGATCTTATCGCCAATATCAATTTTATCGAATGTTCTCCGCTCAAATTCAGTACGGGTGCCTTCCGTACCATGTTCGTACGATAAATCCTGCAGATCGCACTCTCCTGCCTGATCACAAATGGGGCAATCGAGCGGATGGTTTAACAATAAAAATTCTACTACTCCTTTGCGAGCTTCCAGCACATCGGGCGAAGTAATATTTTGCACCACCATGCCATCGGCCACGGGGGTTCGGCAAGAGGCTACTAACTTGGGCATGGGGCGAGGATCTTTAGCCGAGCCTTGCGTTACCTTGACCAAACAAACCCGGCACTTGCCACCTGTTTCTTTTAACGAGGTATAGTAGCACATGGCAGGAGGAACTACCTCTCCCCCAATTTGCCGGGCTGCATTTAAAATGGTTGTGCCATCCGGCACTTCTATTTCTATTCCGTCTATGGTAACTTTTGCCATGCTATCAATGGGTTGCCAATTCTAAATTTCGTTCGGCCGGTAAGCCGGCCGCCTCTTCCTCAAACTCTTTTCTAAAATGCCTGATGGCGCTGGCCACTGGCCAAGCTGCGGCATCGCCCAAGGGGCAAATGGTATTGCCTTCTATTTTTTTAGCCGCATCAACCAAAATATCTATATCTTTTTTCTTACCCTGCCCATGCAGTAACCGGTGCAGAATTTTTTCCAGCCAAGCGGTACCTTCCCGGCACGGGCTGCACTGGCCACACGATTCGTGATGATAGAAACGGGAAAAAGTATATAAATTTTTTACAATGTTGGTTGTTTCATCCATAACAATAAATCCGCCTGAGCCTAACATTGTGCCGGAAACAAACCCTCCGTCAGACAACGATTCGTACGTCATCAGGCGGGGTTCGCCTTTGGCTGTTTTCAAAATCAAATCAGTAGGCAGTATAGGCACAGACGATCCGCCTGCCACAACAGCTTTTAGTTTTCGGCCCTTCCATATACCCCCGCAATATTCTTCTGAATAAATAAATTCTTCTACCGGCAAGCCAAGCTCTATTTCGTAAACACCGGGTTTGTTAATATGGCCGCTGGCCGAAATCAGTTTGGTACCCGTACTTTTTCCAATTCCTATTTTAGCATATTCCTCTCCGCCCTGATTGATAATAGGCACTACGGCTGCTATGGTTTCTACATTGTTTACCACCGTGGGGCAGGCATACAGTCCGGCTACGGCAGGAAATGGAGGTTTTAACCTGGGGTTTCCGCGTTTGCCTTCCAGCGATTCGAGCAGTGCGGTTTCTTCGCCACAAATGTATGCTCCGGCACCGGGATGTACATATAAATCCAATGAGTAATCGGTGCCTAAAATATTTTTTCCAAGAAATCCTTTGGCATAAGCTTCGTCAATGGCTTTTTCCAAGATCCGTACAATGTACATATACTCTCCACGGATGTAGATAAACGAAGTCTTTGCCCCCAATGCATAACTCGATGTAATCATCCCCTCAATCAAAATATGCGGGATGTGTTCCATTAGGTAGCGGTCTTTAAATGTACCGGGCTCGCTTTCGTCAGCATTGCACACCAGGTAGCGCGGCTTGTCTGATTTTTTATCAATAAAACTCCACTTCATGCCGGCCGGGAAACCCGCTCCTCCACGGCCTCTAAGTCCTGATTTTTTTACTTCTTCCATAACGGCATCGGGAGTCATGGTTTTCAATGCTTTCTCTACGGAAGCATATCCGCCCTTTTGGCGATACACTTCAAATGATTGTATGCCCGGCTCGTTAATATGTTCTAAAAGTAGTTTGCGTCCCATGTTTATGGTGTGTAATGGTTAACCATTCACGTTCAAAGATTTTAAATATGTACTTCTTTCGTTTTTGCTTCTTAATTTTTCCAATAAAGAATCTACTTTTTCAATCGTCAGGTTTTCGTGAAAATCAGCTCCACATTGCAACATAGGTGCCGTACCACACGAACCCAGACACTCTACGGTTTTTAGTGTAAACATGCCATCGGCAGTGGTTTCGCCCACGCCAATATTCAGTTTCTTTTTTAAGTGATCTATAATTTCATTAGAACCGCGTAGCCAACACGAACTGGTTTGGCAAACTTCCAGCAAACACTTGCCCACCGGTTTGGTGTTGAACATAGAATAGAATGTAACGACCTCATATACTTCAATAGGTTTTATGTTTAGTATGGAGGCTACATAATCCATGGCTTCAGGGCTAAGCCATCCGTTAAACTCGGCCTGTGCCAAATGCAAAATCGGAATCAATGCCGATTTTTGCTGGTCTTCCGGATAACGAGCAATTATTTTTTTTGCTACAGCCAGTGTATCGGGAGAAAAAGCTATTGTGTTATTTTCAGTCATTCCTTCTCTGTCTATATATATCCTCTGCTATCAGGCATCTAACTCGCCTGCAATCACATTCATACTACTCATAGTTAATATGGCATCGCTTAGCATTGAGCCCTTTACTATTTCGGGGTAAGCCTGATAAAAAATAAAACAAGGCCTGCGAAAATGCAATCGGTAAGGAGTTCGGCCTCCGTCACTAATTAAATAAAAACCGAGTTCGCCATTTGCTCCTTCTACACAATGATACACTTCGCCTTTTGGAATTTCCGTTTCGCCCATCACAATCTTAAAGTGATAGATGAGTGCTTCCATATTATTATAAACCTCTTCTTTGGGCGGCAGATAAAATTCAGGTACATCGGCATGAAACGGTCCTTCGGGTAGCTTATCCATAGCCTGCTTAATAATGTTCAGGCTCTGCCACATTTCTTCCTGCCGCACCATAAACCGATCGTACACATCGCCATTTTTTCCTACCGGGATAACGAAATCAAAATCTTCGTACGATGAATACGGGTTCATTACCCGCACATCATAGTCTATGCCAGCCGCCCGGAGGTTAGGGCCGGTAAAACTGTAGTTCAAAGCTTTTTCGGCTGTGATGCCCCCCGCGCCAATGGTGCGATCCATAAAGATGCGGTTTCGGTTTAGCAAGCCTTCAAATTCTTTCAATACCTCAGGAAGTTCTCTTAAAAAACGATTGATTTTATCCCAGGCTTTGGGTGAAAAATCGCGCTCAAATCCACCAATCCTCCCAATATTAGTAGTTAAACGGGTGCCGCAGATTTCCTCATATATTTCATAAACCAGTTCGCGTTGTTGAAACAGGTAAACAAAACCGGTTAGCGCACCGGTGTCTACACCAATTACCGCATTGCAAATAATATGGTCGGTAATCCGCGCCAATTCCATAATAATGACCCGCAAGTATTGAACTCGTTTAGGAATTTCTACACCCAATAATTTTTCTACCGTCATGTGCCAACCAATATTATTGATGGGGGCCGAACAGTAATTGAGTCGGTCGGTAATTGGGGTAATCTGACCAAATGGTCTGCGTTCGGCCAGTTTTTCAAATGCGCGGTGAATATAGCCGATGGTGGGAGTAGATTCTACAATGACCTCGCCATCCATTTTTAATACATTTTGAAAAATACCATGGGTGGCCGGGTGGGTGGGCCCCAGATTGAGATACGAAATTTGTTTTTCGTCTTGAACTACGGGTGCTTTATGGTCTTGCCTTTCTATCATCGCCCAAACATTAAATCACTTTTATCTTCACGGGTTTGGTCTTCCAACGGATACTCTTTGCGCAACGGGTGAATAATCATATCTTCCACGTTTAAGATGCGTTTCAGATTAGGGTGACCTATAAAGCGCACTCCGAAGAAATCATACGTTTCGCGCTCCATCCAGTTAGCTCCGGCAAATACGGTGGTGAGTGTATTTACTTCCGGGCGAACGGCCGATAGATATACTTTTAATCTTACCCGTTGGTTGGTATGAAGATTATGTAGTTGATACATTACCGCTATTTGGTTCTGGTCAGGGTAATGAATACCGCAAAGGGTGGTAAGAAACTGAAACCGGGTTTCAGTGTGATGGTATAAATGATGAATGATGTCGGCTATTTTTTCCTTTTTTAATACGATCGTGAAAAAATCGCGAATCATGCCCGACTCAATAATTTCATCTTCAAATTTTTCGTTGATAACCGAAATAATTTTTTCCTGAACCCCTGCTTCCATCATTCAATTCCGTATTTATTCAACATCGCTTTATACTCCGGAGAATCGCGCCTTCTTAATGACTCGGTTTCGACCAAGTATTGGATTTTCATAACCCCATCTATAATTTGTTCAGGGCGAGGCGGGCAACCCGGCACATATACATCTACCGGAATAATGCGATCTATTCCTTGCAGAACACTGTACGTATCGAAAATACCACCGCTGGAAGCACAGGCACCTACCGAAAGCACCCAACGCGGCTCGGCCATCTGCTCATATACCTGCCGTAGCACGGGGCCCATTTTTTTGGCTATCGTACCCATCACCATCAGCAAGTCGGCCTGGCGCGGAGAAAAGCTGAGGCGTTCAGAACCAAAACGGGCCAAGTCATAGTGTGCCCCCATTGTGGCCATAAATTCAATTCCACAACATGAAGTGGCAAAGGGCAATGGCCATATAGAATTTTTTCGTGCCAACCCTACAACTTTATCCAAACGAGTGGCAAAAAAGCCAGCACCTTCGTAGCCTTCCGGCTTTTCAGAAACAGCTATCTTATTTGTTACGGTTTCCATATTATTCTTCCCACTTCAAAGCTCCTTTTTTCAATAAATAAAAAAAACCAATCAATAAAAATCCGATAAACAATACCATTTCAATAAAGCCCGTTATGCCAAGCTCCTTAAAATTAACTGCCCACGGGTACATAAAAATTACTTCTACATCGAACAGCACAAAAAGAATGGCCACCAAAAAGTATTTAATATTGAAGGGTAAGCGGGCATTACCTTGGGCTTCAATGCCGCACTCAAAGACATCCAACTTTGTTTGTGTTTTTCTTTTGGGCCCCAGGGCGTGAGTGGCCAGCATGGTTACACCTACAAAGCCAAGTGCTACTATAAACATGAGGCCTATCGGAAGATACATTGTTAAATTAGAATCGGCCATAAATTTTATTACGTGTCAAATTTCATTTCTTTTTTTGATTTATCCACTGTTTCTATCGGATAATATTTTATCGGTTAGAACAACCGGTTGTGATTTATGTGTTGCCCCTTGAACGGGTGGTTCGGCATCGGCTAAAAAAAGAGGCTGTCCTTTTTAAGACAGCCTCTTTAAATCTTTAGTCAACCGATAATTGACTTTAAAGTTTTCCTGAAAGCTCTTTGCTGGCTTTAAAGCGTGCTACCTTACGAGCTTTGATTTTAATGGTTGCGCCTGTTTGCGGATTGCGGCCTGTACGTGCGGCTCTCTTGGAAACGGAGAATGTTCCAAAACCTACCAAGATCAGTTTATTGCCTGACTTCAAAGTTTTAGTAACTCCCTCCATAAAGGAATCCAAGGCGGCAGTTGCTTGTACTTTTGTAATACCGGCATCTCCTGCAATCTTACTTACCAATTCTGCTTTGTTCATAGTGATTATTGAATTTGTAGTTTATTTAACTGCCCGCAAATATAGATTCTTTTTTATCTCAACAAATTTTTAACACGCAACTTTATCAATGTTTTCAGGGCTTCGCACGGTTCTAAAAAAGTTATCAACGAAATGAATTTATGTTAACTTATTTATAACAAATGAATTGAATAAGATTTGATTATTTGAAAGATCAAATCATTTCCGTCTATAGAAAATCAGAATGAATTAATATCGATCACAAACCGGTAGCGCACATCGCCTTTCAGCATCCGGGTGTAGGCTTTCTCAATGTCTTGCATGGCAATTACTTCTACCTCCGATGTGATCTCGTGCTTCGCGCAGTAGTCGAGCATTTCTTGTGTCTCCGGTATTCCGCCAATTAAGGATCCGGCCAACGACCTCCTCCCTCCGATCAGGTTAAAAGCCTGCACCGGCACGGCTTGTGGCGGAACTCCCACTAACACCATGGTGCCGTTGGTTTTCAGCAGACTGAGAAGTGAATTATAATCGTGTGTGGCCGAAATGGTATTAAGTATAAAATCGAAATGACGTTTTACTTTTCGCATTTGCGAATGGTTGGTCGTTACCACAAAGTGGTGTGCCCCCAGTCGGTAAGCATCACTTTCTTTTGTGGCCGATGTACTCAGCACTGTTACCTCTGCTCCTAAGGCTCTCGCAAACTTTACGCCCATGTGTCCCAGCCCGCCCAATCCGGCTACAGCTACCTTATGGCCTTGGCCTATCTTCCAGTGGCGTAAGGGGGAGTATGTAGTAATGCCGGCACATAGCAATGGTGCAACACCGGCTAATTTTAATTTTTCTGAAACTTTCAATACAAAAGCTTCGTCCACTACAATTTTTTTTGAGTAACCTCCGTACGTGGGTGTTTTCCGATCCATTTCATAGCCATTATAGGTAGGAACGCTGTGCACTTCACAATACTGCTCTAACCCTTCTCGGCAGCTGGCACACGTACGACACGAATCTACCAGGCAACCTACAGCCGCAACATCTCCGGTCTTAAATTTTTTTACATGAGATCCCACATTAGAAATCCGCCCAACAATTTCATGACCGGGCACCATTGGAAAAATAGAATCGCCCCACTCATCGCGCACTTGGTGAATATCAGAGTGACAAACCCCGCAATACAATATATCTAACGCTACATCGTGCGGCCCGGGGGGTCTGCGCTGTAACGAAAAGGGGGCTAAGGGGGAAGTTGAATTTTGCGCAGCATACGCTTTTACAGTTGACATAATGATAAGATAAGAATGAGACATCTATTTTTTCGCTATCTGCTTATTTCTTTTACCAGCAGACGTTTGGCCACGGGCATTAAGGTAGGCTGATACGGAAATTTAAGTTTTGAGATAACTAAATAAGCATTAGGGTTAGGCAGTTCTGTAAATTGCTGCATCAGATTACGTTTAATGCTTTCATAGGTGTTTGATAAACTTTTTTTCACTACTAATAAAAGATCAGTTTGAATACTCCGCATAGTTTGATGGCTTTGTTCGTAAAGTGTCATCTGGTATCGGTAAATATTCGTTTCTTTTTCAGGTGGTTGCGTTACGAAAAGGTACCCTTCGCTTTTATACAAAGACGAAACCCCGATGGGGGTAATGGTACACTGCGATTCCACGTAATCGTAAATAAAAGAACCTTCGTCAAGCGAAGATTTAAACAATGGCAAAGCATACGCCATTACAAGCTCCAGTTCTTTCATTACATCGTCATCCGCAATAATTTTTCGATAGTTGATTTCCAGATTTTTTATACCCTGATCTGATAGTTCCTGAGGAAAAGCTTCTTTCATCAGTGCCTTATTTTCTTGCACCGATTGTAGATTTCGGTAATGAAATACCAAGTCGGCCAGATAGGGATAGAGTTCTACTCTGGTAAACGACTCGCGCACGGTTTTAAAATAGGCCAACAGCAAGTACTTCTTATACTCTAAGTCTATGAGGCCTTGTGTTAACCAATGGGTGTCCAACTTTTCCATTGTATTAAAGTTTCCGTGTGAATTTAATTCAAAATATTCAATAGATAGGGAGTAGCATCGTTGCAAAAAACAAATAATATGCCGCTGAAAACCCGAAGTCTAATTTTTATTGACAGAATTTCGCTTTCACAAATCTGCCAACTTGCCATAATACCTCCTAAACAAATGACAGTAAACCAAGTTAGATCGGCCAAAAAAGGACTAAAAACCAAAAAAAAATGATTTGGCATGAATATCGTTCATTGCGCGAACGTTAAAATACTGTTTAACTCAAAACGTAAATCCTACTATGGCAAAAATCAATTTCAAACCCAATGAAGACAGAGTGCTTGTGGAGGCAGCTCCTGCCGAACAGAAAACCGCTTCCGGCATTATCATTCCTGATACCGCTAAAGAAAAACCTCAACAAGGCAAAGTAATTGCCGTGGGCGAAGGCCTGAAAGACAAACCGGTAACCGTAAAAGTAGGCGACCATATACTTTATGGTAAATACTCGGGCACCGAAATTACCATTGATGGCAAAGAGTACCTCATCATGCGCAACTCCGATATATTCGGCACTATTTAATCAAACAACTAAAATCTAAAAACATATACATTTAAGATTATGGCAAAAGAAATAACCTTCGATACCAGTGCTCGCGACCGCATAAAACGCGGAGTAGATAAATTAGCCGATGCAGTAAAAGTTACCCTGGGCCCCAAAGGCCGCAATGTTATACTCGATAAAAAATTTGGAGCTCCTACCGTTACAAAAGACGGTGTATCTGTAGCCAAAGAAATTGAGTTGAAAGACCCGATCGAAAACATGGGCGCTCAGTTAGTAAAAGAAGTAGCCTCTAAAACAGCCGATGCAGCCGGAGATGGTACCACTACTGCTACCGTACTGGCCCAGGCATTGTTTAACCACGGCATCAAAAACGTAGCGGCCGGTGCTAACCCCATGGATTTAAAACGCGGTATAGACAAAGCCGTAGTGGCCATTGTAGAAAACCTGAAAAAACAATCTAAGAACATAAAAGGCTCACAAGAAATTACCCAAGTAGCTACTATTTCATCCAACAACGATGTGGAAATCGGCAAGATGATTGCCACTGCTATGGATAAAGTAGGTAAAGACGGAGTGATTACAGTAGAAGAGGCCAAAGGCACAGAAACCGAAGTAAAAACCGTTGAAGGTATGCAATTCGATCGCGGATACCTCTCCCCTTATTTCGTTACCAATACCGAGAAAATGGAAGCCGACCTCGACAGCCCTTACATTCTCATATACGATAAGAAGATCTCTTCTATGAAAGAGCTTCTCCCCATTTTAGAAGCCTCTGTACAAACCGGAAAACCGTTGCTGATCATTGCCGAAGAAATTGAAGGCGAAGCATTAGCTACACTAGTGGTAAACAAAATACGCGGAGCCCTGCGCGTGGCTGCGGTAAAAGCACCCGGCTTTGGCGATCGCAGAAAAGCAATGCTGGAAGACATTGCCATTCTAACCGGTGGCAAAGTAATTAGCGAAGAAACCGGCATGAAACTGGAAGATGCCAAGTTGGAATACCTCGGCCGGGCAGAGAAAGTAACCATTGACAAAGACAATACTACGATTGTAAACGGGGCCGGTAAAAAATCAGAAATACAAGGGCGTATCAGCCAGATAAAGGCACAAATTGAAACGACCACTTCTGATTACGACAAAGAAAAACTGCAAGAGCGTTTAGCCAAACTATCTGGCGGTGTAGCTATCCTTTATATCGGTGCGGCTACCGAAGTAGAAATGAAAGAAAAGAAAGACCGGGTAGACGATGCCCTTCATGCCACACGCGCTGCCGTACAAGAAGGCATCATTCCCGGTGGTGGTGTAGCCTTTATCCGTGCTGCCGAAGCCTTAAAAGAAGTTAAGACAGACAATGACGACCAGGCTACCGGAGTAAACATCGTACGCTTGGCTTTAGAGTCACCGCTTCGTACCATCGTTGAAAATGCCGGCCAAGAAGGCTCGGTAATTGTAAACAAAGTACGCGATGGCAAGAAAGACTATGGCTATAATGCGGCTGAAAATAAATACGAAAATTTCTTCGAAGCCGGCATTATTGATCCTACCAAAGTTTCTCGTTTAGCGTTGGAAAATGCTGCTTCTATTGCGGGCCTATTGCTTACTACCGAAGCAGTAGTAAGCGAAATACCGGAAGAAAAAGAAGCACCCGCTATGCCTCCTGGAGGCGGCATGGGCGGCATGATGTAATTCATTCTTCTGAAGCAAAAAGGCTTCCCGAAACGGGAAGCCTTTTTTTTTTACTTTTGTTCTACACAAACAATTTCGTCATGGTACTGCACTCAAATTTTCCCGATTTTATACTATTCCTATATATCCACATGGCCTTGGCCGATGGTTATCTTCACCCAAGCGAAGAGCAGGTGATCTTGGAAAAGATGAGGAAATTATATCCTGACGAAACCGACCGGAAAAAAAAATTTGCCACAGCCGTAGCAGAATACCACGCCATAGATAAGTCTTTAACGCTGGCCGTAATCTACGATACATTTAAAAAATTTGATTCCGTTAAGTTCGCTCAGAAATACAAAATCTATACAGAAATGTACGACATCGTAAATGCCGATGGCAAGGTAGAGGAATCAGAAAAAGCTGCATTAGAAAAACTGAAAGAAATCATAGATATAGACGCCCAAATCAGGCAGTCTTAAAGATTATATCTCCTTTATAATCTCACCATTTTATAGCCAATAACAAAAATTTTTAATTAAAATTATAATAGAGATAATGTTATTTAATGATATGATAATCAAATAATTAAATAATATAAAAATCAATACAACTTGATGTAACATAAAATCGTGAATCAATCATTAATATAAATTATTAGTTTAGCACCCAAACCTTATCACACAACCTTATGGCATTTGATTTAGACATGATTAAAAAGCTTTATGCCGCCATTCCGGGCCGTCTTGTTAAAGCAAAAAAATTGGTAAAAAGACCCCTCACCCTTTCAGAAAAAATATTGTACTCCCATCTTCATACAGACCAAAAGTTAGAAGACTTTATTCGGGGCAAGTCATACGTTGATTTTGCTCCAGACCGGGTAGCCATGCAAGATGCCACTGCCCAGATGGCACTACTTCAATTTATGTCTGCCGGCCGCCCCAAAGTAGCTGTACCCTCTACGGTGCATTGCGATCATTTAATTATGGCTAAAGTAGGTGCTCAAGACGATTTAAAATCAGCCACATCAGAAAGTAAAGAAGTCTATGATTTCCTTGCGTCTGTTTCAAATAAATATGGTATTGGTTTTTGGAGACCAGGAGCCGGCATCATTCATCAAGTGGTGTTAGAAAATTATGCATTCCCAGGGGGTATGATGATTGGCACAGACTCGCATACCGTAAATGCCGGTGGACTGGGAATGGTAGCAATTGGTGTAGGTGGTGCCGATGCCGTAGATGTAATGAGTGGCATGGCTTGGGAATTAAAATTTCCTAAACTGATAGGGGTGAAATTAACTGGAAAACTAAACGGTTGGGCATCTCCAAAAGATGTAATCTTAAAAGTAGCAGGCATTCTTACTGTAAAAGGTGGAACGGGAGCTATAGTAGAGTATTTTGGAGAGGGAGCCACCTCTATGAGTTGCACTGGCAAAGGCACTATTTGCAATATGGGGGCCGAAATTGGGGCTACCACCTCTACCTTTGCTTACGACAGCTCCATGGAACGTTACCTCAATGCCACGGGTCGGGCAGAAGTAGCAAAAATGGCAAACAAAATTAAAGAGCATCTCACAGCCGACCCGGAAGTATATAGAACCCCCGAAAAATATTTTGATCAGGTTATTGAAATTAATCTCTCTGAACTGGAGCCCCACCTGAATGGCCCATTTACTCCCGATCTGGCTACGCCTATATCAAAAATGAAAGAAGAAGCCGCCAAAAACGGGTGGCCTACTAAAGTGGAGGTGGGGTTGATCGGCTCTTGCACTAACTCTTCCTACGAAGATATTTCACGTGCCGCCAGTTTGGCACGCCAGGTGGCTTCAAAAGGATTAAAAACAAAGGCCGTGTTTACAATCACACCCGGATCTGAGCAAGTACGATACACTATTGAGCGAGATGGCTTTATCGACACTTTCAATAAAATAGGAGCAAAAGTGTTTGCCAATGCCTGCGGCCCTTGTATTGGTATGTGGGCCCGTGTGGGAGCCGACCGGAAAGAAAAAAATACAATTGTTCATTCCTTTAACCGTAATTTCCAATCGCGTAATGATGGCAACCCCAATACATTTGCTTTTGTAGGTTCGCCTGAGTTGGTAACTGCTATAGCTATTGCCGGAGATTTAGGATTTAACCCACTTACCGATACGTTAGTAAATGAACAAGGACAAACTGTAAAACTCGATCCTCCATCCGGAGATGAACTTCCCAAAAAAGGCTTTGATGTAAAAGACCCCGGTTATCAGGCACCCGCCAAAGATGGAAGTAAGGTAGAAGTAAGGGTAGACTCCAACTCCGATCGCTTGCAATTGCTCGAGCCATTTAAAGCATGGGAAGGAAAAGATCTAACCCGCCTACGTCTGCTGATTAAAGCTAAAGGGAAATGTACTACAGACCATATTTCGATGGCCGGAAAATGGTTAAAGTACCGTGGCCACCTAGATAACATCTCTAATAACTTATTGATAGGTGCTACGAATTATTTTAATGAAGCGATTAATAGTGTGCGCAATGGGCTTACCGGGCATTACGATGAAGTTCCTAAAGTACAACGAGCCTACAAAGCAGTGGGTATAGGATCAATTGTAGTAGGCGATGAAAACTATGGAGAAGGTTCATCGCGCGAGCATGCAGCCATGGAGCCTCGTCACCTTGGTGTACGGGCTATTTTGGTAAAATCATTTGCCCGTATTCACGAAACCAATTTAAAAAAACAGGGTATGCTGGCACTTACATTTGCCAATAAGGCCGACTACGACAAAATTCGCGAAGATGATATTTTCGATATTAAAGGATTAACAACTTTTGCTCCCGATAAACCACTAACGGTTATCATTCACCATAGCGATGGTAAAATAGAAGATATACAAGTTAACCATACGTATAATAAAAACCAGATTGAATGGTTTAAGGCAGGTTCAGCCCTTAATGCCATGGGGAAAGCAACTTCAAAATCTACAGCTAAATCCTCTACCAAGAAGACTACTAAAAAAGCAGTAAAGAAAGGGGCTAAAAAAGTGGCGAAGAATACTACTAAACCTGCTAAAAAAAAAGTAGTTAAGAAAAAGGCCGTGAAGAAATCAATTCAAAAAAAGAGCAAAAAACCGACTAAGAAAAAGAGCAAACGATAGGTTAATACGAACGCAATATTTTTAAGAGCCGGCTAAGCCGGTTCTTATTTTTTCATCGGTGAGGTATTAAAATGGTTCATGGTTCGTTCCGCACCAATCGTGCAAAAAGAAAAAATTATTTCCTCTGCCTTATCCATGATTGATGGTAAAACTTCCATTTCGGAAGAAGAAAAATTCCCCAACACATAATCTACTTGCTGGCCTTTTGCATATTCGTTGCCAATGCCTAAACGCAAACGGGCATAGTCTTGTCCACCTAGAACGGCTTCTACATTTTTTAATCCATTATGGCCGGCAGAACTCCCTTGGGTGCGCATCCGCCAAGAGCCAAAAGGCAAGGCAATATCATCTACCAACACTAGGAGGTTTTCTTTTGAAATTTTTAAATCCTGCATCCAATAGGCAACTGCTTTACCACTTAAGTTCATATATGTATTGGGCTTAATGAAGTGGATAACCCTTCCTTTATGTTTCAGCTCGGCCTTATCTGCCAGGCGTTCTTTGCGAAATGATATCTGGTTATTGTCTGCAATCCGATCGAGCGTTAAAAAACCAATATTATGGCGTGTCAGTTCGTATTCTGCACCTATGTTACCCAAACCTACTATCAGGAATTTCATCAGATACCAAAGATAATGAGCTCCTTTCGTTAGGGAGAAAAATATTCAAATAAAAAAACCCCGAACGTAATACTGAACGGGGTTTTTCGTATGGCAAAAAAATTATTTTTTCTTTTCGTCTTTTTTAGGAGCTTCAGTTTTCTTCGCATCCCCTCCGGCTGGAGCAGCACCCGCAGCCGGTGTAGCAGCCGGTGCAGCACCTTCGGCAGGTGTTGCAGCTGCTGCCGTTTCTTCAACCAGTTTGGCGGCACGAGGTACCTCCACCGAAGCAATGGCAGCCTGCTTAGGATCTAAAAATTCAAGATTAGGAACATTCATATCCACCACCTTAATAGCATGGTGAAAATCTAAGTCTGAACAATCAATATCAATATGGTCGGGCATATCTTTCGGTAAAGCTGAAACCTTTAGTGCCGCACGTTTTCTTACCAACAAACCACCTTTTTCTACTCCTTTCGGCTTGCCTATCAACCGTACAGGAATTTGCATTTTAATTTTACGTTCTTCGCTGATACGTAAAAAATCAACATGTAAAATAATTTCACTGACCGGGTGAAATTGAATTTCCTGCATAATGGCCTGACACTCCTCACCTTCTATATTCAAGTGAACAAAGTGCGCTTCATTCGTGTACACTAAATCGCGGAATAGTATCACCGGAGCATAAAAATGCATCTGCGAATCGCCTCCGTACAGCACACACGGCACTTGACCTTCTTCTCTTACTTTGCGAGCGTCAATTTTGCCGAGATTTGCTCTTCGATACCCTATAATCTCAACTGTTTTCATAATTAATAAAATTTAAAGTTATACAAGTAAAAAATTTAAAGTCTGATAAAAAGAGAGCTGATGGATTCGTGATCGTGAATTTTCCGGATCGCTTTAGCAAAGAGATCAGAAACAGTAAGCACTTTTATTTTATCAGATACCCCCTTTAGCGGAATGGTATCCGTTACCACAATTTCCTCTAACTCAGAATTATTAATGTTATCGTACGCTTTGCCCGATAAAACGGGATGTGTACACACGGCACGTACCGACTTAGCTCCTTTCTCTTTTAATAAAGATGCGGCCTTGCAGATGGTACCGGCTGTATCCACCAAGTCATCTACTAAAATAACATCTTTGCCCTCCACTTCACCAATCAAACGCATGCTGTCGATCTTGTTAGCCTCTTTCCGGTGTTTATCGCAAACGGCTAAATCGGCATCGAAAAATTTGGCAAAGCTACGAGCCCTTTTTATTCCTCCTACGTCAGGCGAGGCAAACATGATGTTTTCCAGGCGAAGAGATTTTAAGTAGGGTACAAAAATAAAATTACCATCGAGGTGATCTACCGGAATATCAAAAAAACCCTGGATCTGATCAGCATGCAAATCGCATGTCATGATCCGGTCGGCTCCGGCAGCAGAAATTAAATTTGCAATCAGTTTAGCGGCAATAGCTACGCGCGGCTTGTCTTTGCGGTCTTGGCGGGCATAGCCAAAGTAAGGAATGATGACGTTTACATTTTCAGCGCTGGCTCTGCGGGCGGCATCAATCATCAACAACAACTCCATAAAATTGTCTGACGGAGCAAAAGTAGATTGTACTAAAAATACATCATGGCCACGCACCGATTCGGAAATATAGGGCGACATCTCGCCATCGCTGAAATGCTGGTAATTTACTTTGCCCAATGGTTCCCCATAGGCATAAGCTATTTTCTCAGCTAAATAGGTAGTTGCGCTTCCTGAAAAAATTTTTACTGCCATGATTTACAAAACACAAACCCGTACGGGCGGGTTTGTTATTGGTTGTCCCGCTAGGACTCGAACCTAGAAAGGCAGAATCAAAATCTGCAGTGTTGCCATTACACCACGGGACAATAATCTCCAAATCTTAAAATTTGGAGCGCAAAGGTAGGATTATTTTTGGAATAGGGAAATATCCTTTTTTGATAATCTGCGATAATCAGCAGACCTGTGGGGGGCTACTCCCCTCCGCCTACTTTTACTTCATAGCTGCTAACCATGGCTGAAAAGTATTCGCGGTTCATACGAGCAATATTGGCCACCGAAATGGCTTTGGGGCACTCCGCCTCGCACGCGCGCGTGTTAGTACAAGAACCAAACCCTTCGGTATCCATCTGTTCTACCATTTTTTCCACACGCTCTTTACGCTCGGCATGACCCTGAGGCAGCAAGGCAAACTGAGAAACCTTAGCACTGACAAAAAGCATAGCTGATGCATTTTTACAAGCGGCTACACAGGCTCCACAACCAATACAGGCAGCCGCATCGAATGCTTCGTCTGCAATTTTTTTAGAAATAGGAATTACGTTGGCATCGGGTACACCACCGGTATTTACATTTACGTACCCACCCGCTTGCTGAATTCGGTCGAATGCGCTTCGATCAACCACCAGATCCTTGATTACCGGAAAAGCCTGTGCACGCCAAGGTTCTACTGTAATGGTTTCTCCATCTTTAAATGTTCGCATGTGCAACTGGCAAGTGGTCGTCTGCAGCGGGCCATGCGGTTGCCCATTGATATACATACTGCACATTCCGCAGATACCTTCGCGGCAGTCGTGATCAAAATGAATAGGGTCCTCTCCTTTTTTTATGAGTTGGGTGTTGAGAACATCCATCATTTCGAGAAACGACATATCGGAAGACACGTGATCATGCTGATATGTCTTAAATTCTCCTTTGGCATCTTTACTTTTTTGCCTCCAAACCTTTAAAGTGATCTTCATCTTATTAGCGATTTATGAGATTCAACTATTTTATTATTTATAACTACGTTGAGTGAGTTTTACATTTTCGAACTTCAGCTCTTCTTTGTGCAGTTCTTCCGGCTGATTTTCCCCTTTGTATTCCCATGCGGAGGAATAGGTGTAATCATTATCAATGCGCAAAGCCTCGCCATCGGTGGTTTGAGATTCTTCGCGGAAGTGACAACCGCAAGACTCTTTTCTGTCGAGGGCATCGTCCACCATCAATTCACCCAGTTCGAGGAAATCAGCCACCCGGCCGGCTTTCTCCAACTCCATATTCAATTCATTGGCGCTGCCCACCACATCTACGTTTTGCCAAAACTCAGTGCGTAACTCTTGAATTTTTTTCTTAGCTATTTTTAAGCCGGCATCATTGCGCGACATTCCGCAATATTCCCACAAAGTTAATCCCAACTCGCGGTGAAATTCATCTACTGTTTTCTTTCCTTTAATGGATAGTAATTTTTGTACGCGACTATTCACAGTATCTATTGCTTCTTTAAAAACAGGGTGATCGGTGCTTACTTTGTCATTCCATCCGATGCCCGCCAGATAGTCGCCAATAGTGTAAGGGATTACAAAATACCCATCTGCTAATCCTTGCATCAAAGCACTTGCGCCCAAGCGGTTAGCGCCATGGTCAGAAAAATTGGCTTCCCCTAAGGCATACAATCCGGGCACTGATGTCATTAAATTATAATCTACCCAAAGTCCGCCCATGGTATAGTGCACAGCCGGGAAAATCATCATCGGCATTTCGTAGGGGTCATCTCCGGTAATCTGTTTGTACATATCAAACAGGTTGCCATATTTAGCTGAAATTACATCGCGGCCATCGCGCTTAATAGCATCGGCAAAATCAAGGAAAACGGCAAGCCCTGTAGCGCCTACACCACGGCCTTCATCGCACATCATTTTGCCGTTGCGCGAGGCTACATCGCGCGGTACCAGGTTTCCAAACGAAGGGTACTTACGCTCCAAGAAATAATCACGGTCTGCTTCCGCTATCGACTTAGCATCTTTAGCTTTAAGTCCTTTCACGGCTACTTTAGGTACCCAAACGCGTCCATCGTTTCGTAGTGATTCTGACATCAGCGTCAGTTTTGATTGATGGTCGCCCGAAACGGGAATACACGTAGGATGGATTTGTGTGAAGCAAGGGTTGGCAAATAAAGCACCTTTTTTATGAGCCCGCCAGGCGGCCGTTACGTTCGACCCTTTCGCATTGGTAGAGAGATAAAATACGTTTCCATACCCGCCTGTGCAAAGAAGTACGGCATGGGCACTGTGCGCCTCAATTTTACCGGTAATTAAATCGCGGGTTACAATGCCCCGCGCTTTTCCATCAACCACCACTACATCGAGCATTTCGGTACGGTTATACATCTTCACCTTGCCGTTAGCGATTTGGCGGTTCAAAGCACTGTAAGCCCCGAGCAAAAGTTGTTGCCCCGTTTGGCCGCGGGCATAAAACGTGCGCGAAACCTGTGCTCCGCCAAACGAGCGGTTTGCTAACAGTCCGCCATACTCTCGGGCAAACGGAACACCTTGTGCTACACACTGGTCAATAATATTCACGCTTACTTCAGCCAGCCGGTATACATTCGCTTCGCGGGCCCGGTAATCGCCTCCTTTTATAGTGTCGTAAAATAATCGGTAAATACTGTCTCCGTCATTCTGATAATTTTTAGCTGCATTAATTCCGCCTTGTGCGGCAATGCTGTGTGCCCTGCGTGGGCTATCTTGAAAGCAAAATGCTTTTACGTTATAGCCAAGTTCACCCAAGGAGGCTGCGGCCGATGCGCCCGCTAAACCTGTACCCACCACTATGATTTCGTACTTTCTCTTGTTAGCCGGGTTAACCAACTTCAAGTTGAATTTATGTTTGGTCCACTTTTCGGCCAACGGGCCTTCCGGTGATTTTGATTCGAGCTTCATATTATTTATAAATCAAATGTTAAAATACATGGCCAATGGAATCCAAGCGAACAATGCCGGAACCACAATGGCAAATGCTTTGCCTACAAAATGGATAAGCGGATTGTATTTGGGATGATTCAGCCCCAATGTTTGAAAAGCACTGATAAACCCGTGCCACAAGTGAAAGCCGATTGCAATCATACAAAAACAGTAGAGCGCCACGTACCACCCTACGTGAAACCAATACGCCACTAACTTACTCAAATCGCGATATTCTTTGCCGTCATACATTACTGTTTCAATCCCACCCCAGTGCATCTGCGCCCAAAAATCTTTCAGGTGGATAACAATAAAAACCAAAATAACAGTACCTAAGATACCCATATTGCGCGATGACCAGATAGACGATTTACCGCTGGTAACGGCATAGCCTACACTTCCCCGTGCTTTTCTGTTTCGGATGGTAAGCCCCAGCGAAACGCCCGCATGCAAAAGAATAAAAAAGAAATTTCCTTTTGAGATAACCTGAATGAGCGGATTGGTGCTCATAAACTCGGCATATACATTAAATGCTCTGCCTCCGTCATGCTTCAGCAATTGCAGATTGCCTGCCAGGTGTACCGCCAAGAAGAGAATGAGAAACAATCCCGTCAAGGCCATGAGTACTTTTCGTCCCAGCGTACTGGAAAAAAGATCAATAAGCCATTTCATCTGTTAATAAATTTTTTGGTTAGACCGGATGAAGTGTTCAAGCATAAATCTGTTTTTATAATTATTAAAAACTGATTAGAACATAACCACCTCATGCACGTATTTTTGATGCGTGTCAAAAATACTCGTCAAAGATTTACGAAACAAAGAAGGCTTGCAAATGTTTTTACACTGTTAGAATCTTTTAGAGGATTGACGGAATAAAAAATCTGTTTCAGAGAAATTCAAAAAGAAGCACGATCAGGGAGATCGTAACCAACATTATCAGCAGAAACCACTCACGTCTGATAAAGTTTATAATCTTATTGAACATAGATTTCATAAAAAAAAATGGGTTTTGTTCATCTGTTACATTACCAAAGCAATGCCTATGTATTATTATGCTGATTATCAATTATTTATAAATAAAATAGTCTATTACCTTAGTCCTACTATAAGACTTTTTTCCTGAAATGGGAAAATACGTTTCCGTTCTTCTTTTATAATTTTACGAACACAACCACTTTCGTACATGTATCTGATCTTTGACACGGAAACCACCGGTATTCCGCATAACCGAACCGCCCCTATTACCGATCTTGAAAACTGGCCAAGGTTAGTGCAACTGGCCTGGCAACTTCACGATGGGCACGGCAAACTTCTCTCGCAGCATAACTATATAGTTAAGCCGGATGGATTTGATATTCCTTTTAAGGCTGAACAGATACATGGCATCTCTACACGCAGAGCACTGGAAGAAGGGCACAACCTGAAAGAAGTGTTGGCTTTACTGGAAAAAGACCTAACTCGTACGCACGTTTTAGTAGGACACAATATTGAATTCGACATTAATATCATCGGGGCAGAGTTTATACGCACCGCATTTCCCACTGACCATTTTCTGTCTCTGCAAAAAAATGATACCGGAACAGCCTCGATTGAATTTTGTCATCTGCAAGGGGGTATTGGAGGAAGATTAAAAATACCCCGGCTTGAAGAGCTCCATCAAAAATTATTTGGAAAAGGTTTTGACGATGCCCACGATGCCAGCTATGACGTAGCGGCTACGGCACGTTCTTATTTTGAGCTGATCAAACGCCAAGTAATAAAACCGTATGACTCCACCCCTCCCGAAAACATTATTTATCAAGAGCCTGTACTCGAAAAAGGGAATTCAACAAAAAAAGAAAAAGAAGATAGCATCAACTATGTTGAAAAAACAGGGGCCAATCTGCTGGTAGGTGCCGACTTCAGTCATCTGCATGTGCACTCTCAATATTCGGTGCTGCAGGCTACACCCGATATTGAAAAGCTGATTTTAAAAGCGAAGAAATACAATATGCCCGCTCTTGCTATTACTGACTTGGGCAACATGTACGCTGCTTTTGAGTTTGTTAGCAAAGCGCTGGCACATAATATTAAACCAATTGTAGGATGCGAATTTTATGTGAGCACAGATCGAAAAAAATTAAAATTCACTAAAGACGATCCCGACAAACGCTATAACCAGGTGTTGCTGGCTAAGAACAAAACCGGGTACCATAATCTGGCTAAGCTCAGTTCAATAGCTTATACCGAAGGATTATATGGTCTCTATCCACGTATAGATAAAGAACTGGTTACCCAACACAAGGAAGGAGTTATTGCTACGACTGGTGGGTTATCCAGCGAAGTTCCTCATTTAATCCTGCACGTAGGCGAGCGGCAAGCAGAAGATGCTTTTGTATGGTGGCATACCACATTTGCCGATGATTTTTATATAGAGCTAAACCGGCACGGTACACGCGAAGAAGAACGGGTGAATGAAACACTCTTGAGGTTTGCCCAAAAACATCAAGTAAAATATTTTGCGGCTAACGAATGTTACTACCTCGAAAAAAGTGAGTCGAATGCGCACGATGTACTTCTCTGCATAAAAGAAGGCGAATTTCAGTCCACTCCCATTGGGGAAGGACGTGGCAAACGCTACGGGTTGCCCAACGATCAGTTTTATCTGAAATCGCAAGAAGAAATGAAACAGTTGTTCCGCGATTTACCGGAAGCGATAACAACCATTAGTGAAATCGTAAACAAAATAGAAAAATATGAACTGAAGCGAAACGTTCTACTGCCCAAGTTTAACATTCCCGATCATTTTTCAACCGAAGATGAATACCTCAAATACCTTACTTACGAAGGTGCTAAAAAAAAATACACCACCGTTACTCCTGAAATAAAAGGACGGCTTGATTTTGAATTGGAAACGATACGAAAAACAGGGTATCCCGGATATTTTTTAATTGTACAGGATTTTACTTCTAAAGCCCGTGAAATGGGTGTAAGTGTAGGACCCGGCCGAGGTTCTGCCGCAGGCTCGGCCGTAGCCTTCTGCATCGGCATTACCAACGTTGACCCGATAGCCTACGATTTGCTGTTTGAGCGCTTCCTTAACCCGGATCGCGTATCGCTGCCCGATATTGATATTGACTTTGATGACGAGGGCCGCGACAAGGTATTGAAATACGTAATCGAAAAATATGGCCATAGCCAGGTAGCCCAAATTATTACCTATGGCACCATGGCTGCTAAGTCATCCATACGCGATTGCGCCCGCGTCATGGAGTTGCCTTTGGCCGATGCCAATATGATTGCCAAACTCGTTCCTGAAAAACCCGGCACTACTCTGCAAACTGCTTTTGACGAAGTGCGCGAACTAAGCGATTTGAAAAATGGCACAGATAAACGAGCCGATGTGCTGAAACAAGCCGTAGTGTTAGAAGGCTCGCTTCGAAATACCGGAACCCATGCCTGCGGAGTTATCATTACACCCGATGCACTAACCAACTTTGTGCCCGTGGCTAAAGCCAAAGACTCCGAGATGCTCGTTACGCAATTCGACAACAGCGTAGTAGAAAGCGCAGGCTTGTTGAAGATGGATTTTCTTGGCCTCACCACACTCACCATTATTTCTACCACTTTAAAAAATATAAAAAAAAGAAGAGGTATTGATATTGATATAGATACTATTCCGTTAAACGATCTCAAAACCTACCAACTATACCAACGCGGAGAAACCACCGGCACTTTTCAGTTTGAAAGTGATGGAATGATTGCCTACCTCAAAGCCCTGAAGCCCGATAAGTTTGAAGACCTCATCGCCATGAATGCGCTCTACCGGCCCGGCCCGATGGAATATATCCCTAACTTCATAGCCCGTAAAAATGGCCGCGAAGTCATTAAATACGATCTGCCCGAAATGGAAGAATATTTAAAAGACACCTACGGCATTACGGTGTATCAGGAGCAGGTAATGTTGCTATCGCAAAAGCTGGCTGGTTTTAGCAAAGGCGATGCCGATGTACTGCGCAAAGCTATGGGCAAGAAGCAAATTGAAGTACTACAAAAAATGAAAGATAAATTCATAGAAGGTTGTAAAAAAAATAACCACGATGAACGCATTGCCGAAAAAATTTGGAAAGACTGGGAAGCCTTTGCCCAGTATGCATTTAATAAATCGCATTCTACTTGTTACTCATTAGTGGCTTATCATACGGCCTACTTAAAAGCCAACTATACAGCCGAATACATGGCAGCCGTTCTTACCCACTCGCAAAACAACTTAGATAACGTTACCTATTTTATTGATGAATGCCGTCAACAAAATATAGACGTACTCGGTCCCCATATTAATGAATCGGGTATTTACTTTGAAGTAAACGCTCAAGGCGAAATCCGGTTTGGGTTGGGCGCCATTAAAGGTGCAGGCGATGCTGCCGCAGAAGCGATCATTCGCGAGCGCGAAGCCCATGGGGCTTACACCGATATTTTTGATTTTGCCAAACGCCTTAGCCAGCGATCGGTAAATAAAAAAACTTATGAATGCCTCGCTCTGTCGGGTGCATTTGATTGTTTTACTCAGTTTCATCGCAGGCAATACCTGACCGGAAAAGAAGGCGATATATCGCTTACCGAAAAAGTAATTCGCTATGCTGCCAAGCTTCAGCAGGAAACTGAAAGCGCCCAGGCCAGCCTTTTTGGGGGAGACACCGGCACCGTGCTGCCTCAACCAAAAATAGAAACGATCGAACCGTTTAGCGTACTGGAAAAACTTCATTTCGAAAAAGAAGTGGTGGGAGTTTATATTTCAGGCCATCCATTAGACAATTTTAAATTTGAATTAGACACCTTTACCAATACTCCTGTAACCGAGTTAAATCATTTAGAAAATAAAGAAGGTAAAGATTGCAAAGTAGGTGGTATTGTATCTTCGGTAGAGCACCGGCTAACCAAAACCGGTAAGCCTTTTGGAAAATTGATACTAGAAGATTTCAGTGGCAAGTACGAGTTTACGTTATGGAGTGAAGACTACCTGAAGTACAAATCGTTTTTAATGCCCGGCATTTTTCTTTTTATAGAAGGCAGCGTTGCCCGCAGAACCTGGGGCGACATGAGTTTAGAATATAAAATAAGAAGCATAGATCTGCTCAATGAAATTGGCAACAAGCGAGCCAAGGGCTTGCAACTGAAAGTACGTTTGGCCAGTATAAACACTGACCTCATTTCGGAAATAGAAAAGCTATGCACCGAATATGCAGGCACTTGCCCCTTGTATTTAAAAATTCAGGACGAACAAGAAAATATAAACCTGGAGTTGCTCTCCCGTAAATACAGAATTAAGGCCGTAAACGATGTGATTTCTAAATTTCAAAAAATAAAAGATGTTATGATTGAAGTAGTGGCCTGAAATTACCCGCGCTTCACGGTAGTAGCGTTGGCTTGGGCCGTAGGGAAAATGGTAACATCGCCCAGTGCCACATGGGCTGGCCGAGTAATACAATACAAAATGAAGTCGGCAATATCTTCTCCCTTTAGCGGCATCAACCCTTGATATACATTCTTTGCACGGATAGAATCTCCCTTAAACCGTACCATCGAAAATTCTGTCTCTACCATACCGGGGTGAATGCCTGTTACTTTTATTCCATATGGGTTTAGGTCTATGCGCATACCTTGTGTAATTGCATCTACAGCAAATTTACTGGCACAATACACGTTGCCATTGGCATATACTTCTTTACCGGCTATAGAACCAATGTTTACAATATGTCCTGATTTTCGGGCAATCATACCAGGCATTATTTCTTTCGATACATACAATAGCCCTTTTACATTACCATCTATCATCGCATCCCAGTCTTTTACATCTCCGTCTTGCACGGGCGATAGCCCGTGTGCATTGCCGGCATTGTTGATGAGTACATCTATGTTTTTCCATTCCTCGGGAAGTGATGCGATGGAAGCGGCCACCTGCTGCTGATCGCGCACATCAAACGATAAAGATTTTACGTCTGTCAGCCGAGTCAGTTCTTCTGCTAGTTTAGTCAGCTTATCATTTCTACGGCCACACAATATCAACCGATACTCATTTTTAGCCAGCACGTGTGCCGTGGCTTCACCAATACCCGATGTGGCTCCGGTAATAAAAACAACTTTCTTACTCATAAGTGGAAATATTTTACTGAAAGATAAAGTAAACAGAAATAGTATTTGTGTTTAGGCGGCTCAGTGGAGCCTGATAAACAGTATACTGGTCGCCCAGCATATTTACCAAGCCGCGCGAAAAACGAATCTCCTGCGAAAGTTTAAACAGGGGAAAATAAAAATCGAATCCCATCCCTATATCCATGCTCAGGTTATGTTTTTGTATGGAAAGACCGGTAGTGGAGTTGCCAATATCATTTTTCCCGGAAGCTTCGAAAGCCGGAGTAAACCCGCCCAGCATATACATGCGCACATTGCCCCTGCGTACCGATTTATATTTTAACAGCAAAGGAAATTCTACCAAGGTAGTTTCAACCAGTTGCGATTGCACCGGGGCGTTGGTATAATAATAGTAAAGCTTGTGGGTATAAAATCCCGCCTTCGGCATTAACCGTATATCAAAAAAATCACCGAGTTTATAATTCACCAAAAAGCCCAACGAAAAACCCGGAAGAAAAACCGGCTGCACGGCTTGCAGGGTATCTAATTTTTTAGACACAAACCGGTTAGAATATTTTACCTGATAAGAAGATGTATGAATACCAATACTAAATCCGTATGTCAGTTTTTTGTCGTCATAACTCATATTATGTTGTCGCGCCCAACGAAACAGTTGCGCCTTCCCTACTTGGGGGCACCAGCTCAGCACAACTGCCAGCAGGCCTACTTGGTAGCCGTGTACAACGAACTTATGCCAAAGGTAAGCGGGCGACATGATGTGTTTTTATAACCGGATGCTGATAAAATAGAAACAAAGTTTTCTCCGTCAGGAAACGCCCGTACCGAATCGGGCAAGTAGGTATAGGCAGAGGCATCGCGCGAAAACCATTTTCCTATACGGGGCAAGATGTGGGTAAAATAAAAAGAATACAGTTGCTTGAAGGGAAAAGCACGCGGTTTAGAAAACTCCAACACCACCAATTTTCCACCGGGTTTTAACACACGAAGTATTTCTTTCAATCCTTTTTCCAGGTTTTCAAAATTGCGCACACCAAATCCAACGATGGCAGCATCAAATTTATTTTCTTCGAACGGAAGGTTTTCTGAATCGCCTTCTATCAACTGAATCTGATGATGCCCCTTGTGGGTCATTTTTTTTCGCCCGATTTCAAGCATTCCGGTTGAAATATCTACACCTATAATTTGCTCGGGTTTAAGTGCCAAAGCTTCAATAGCAAAATCGCCCGTGCCGGTAGCTACATCCAAAATAAATCTGGGATTATCATTTTTTAGCAAACGAATGGCCTTTTTACGCCAAAGTATGTCTATACCAAAGCTGAGGAAATGATTGAGAAAGTCGTACTTGGGGCTGATGGAGTTAAACATCTTAGCCACTTGTTCTTTCTTGGAAGCGCTGTCTTGGCGATAAGGAACTACACTCAAAGTTTTACATTTTTGTGGTAAAGGTACAATGGTTCGGTGTTATGACGCTCGCAAACCAAGGTAAATAAACTAAAAAATTGAAAAGGTCTTTTGCAAAATACCTAGGCTACTAAACCTAAATGGGGTAACTATGTATTCAAACCTTATTTACCGGATAGAAACCTCTCACAACTTTTGTAGTCTTTTTGCCCGGTGCAGTTACTCATTCGGGTAATGACAATTCTGGTTAAATTTAGTAGCATTGCGTTTTATATTATGGCCAAAATTAAAAAACTGTTAGTAGCCAACCGGGGCGAAATTGCCCTTCGCATTATGCGCAGCGCGCAAGAAATGGGAATTAAAACCGTAGCGGTTTACAGCGAGGCCGACCGGCAGGCATTGCACGTACGCTTTGCCGATGAGGCCGTGGGCATTGGGGCTTCTCCTTCTTCCCAGTCGTATCTGGTAATGGATAAAATTATTGCAGCCGCTAAACAAACTCAAGCCGATGCCATCCACCCCGGCTATGGGTTCCTCTCAGAGAATGAAGATTTTGCCCGAAACGTAAAAGAAGCCGGCTTAATTTTTATAGGCCCTTCGGCCGAGTCGATGGAAATTATGGGTAGTAAACTGGGAGCCAAAGCAGCCGTTTCAAAATTTAATGTACCGCTGGTGCCGGGCACAGCCGAACCCGTTACCGACCCGGTAGTGGCTAAAAAGATTGCTAAAGAAATTGGCTACCCGGTACTGATCAAAGCCAGCGCGGGAGGGGGAGGTAAAGGGATGCGCATTGTGCATAGAGAAGATGAATTGCCCGAACAAATGGAGCGCGCCATCAGCGAAGCCACCTCGGCTTTTGGCGATGGGTCTGTGTTCATTGAAAAGTATGTAAGTGAGCCCCGTCATATCGAATTTCAAATCTTTGGAGACCAGCATGGAAATGTTGTGCACTTGTTTGAGCGGGAGTGCTCCATTCAGCGAAGGCACCAAAAAGTAGTGGAAGAAGCACCTTCCTCTGTACTAACCCCTGAGCTGCGAAAAAAAATGGGCGAGGCAGCCGTAAATGCTGCTAAAGCAGCCCATTACTATAATGCCGGCACCATTGAATTTATTCTGGATGAGAAAATGAATTTCTATTTTCTGGAGATGAACACACGCCTGCAGGTGGAACATCCCGTAACCGAGCAAATTACCGGACTTGATTTGGTAAAGCTTCAGATTAAAGTGGCCGAAGGCGAAAAGCTACCTTTCCGGCAAGAAGACATCGCCATTCATGGTCATGCCATTGAAGTACGAGTTTATGCCGAAGACCCCAGTAATAATTTTCTACCCGATATCGGCACCTTAAAAACATACCGGAGGCCGCAAGGGCATGGTATTCGCGTGGACGATGGCTTTGAGCAAGGCATGACCATTCCGTTCTACTACGACCCCATGATTGCAAAAATGATTTGTCATGATGAAACCCGCGAACGGGCGATAGAAAAAACAATTCGTGCCATTAATGAATACGAAATAACAGGCGTGGAAACTACCCTCGGCTTTTGCCGGTATGTTATGCAGCACCAGGCGTTCCGTTCCGGAAACTTTTCTACCAAATTTGTAGAACAATATTTTACACCCGAAGTTTTACAGACGCATCCTTCAGATGAAGAAGAAATGATAGCTGCCGTATTGGCAACGGAGTTGGTAAAATCGGTTCAGCAAAATTCTACTTCTCCATCGGCTGCAGCCCAAGTTACAAGTCATTGGAAGAAAAATAGAACATAAAACTTCAGTTCAAAGTACTTAGACATCATTTTTAACATCGATCAAAAAAAATAAACATTGCCTACAAAAAATGCCTGAAATAAAACCGATAAAAGCCTGGCGATACAACGAAAAAGTAATAAAAGATATTGGTGAAGTAACCTCTCCCCTGTTCGATGTGGTTTCCGATAAACAAAGGGCTGCACTCTATCAGCATCCGTATAATTCCATTCATTTATCTGTACCCCAACCTCCGCACGCAGCCGAACGTGCCGCACAACTACTGGCTCAGTGGAAGGCCGAGAAAGTACTGGTACAAGATAAACTTCCCGGCCTCTATGTGTATTATCAGTATTTTAAGTTGGCGGGCGACACGAAGGAGTATTGCCGAAAAGGTTTTGTTTGCCACATCCGGGTGCATGCGTATGAGGATAAAATAATCTTGCATCATGAAAATACCATTCCTCATTCGGTAAACGATCGTATCCGGCTGTTAGAACAAACTGAAATTCATGCCAGTCCTACCCATGGGTTATATACAGACAGCCATTTCGAATTAGAAAAATATATGGACGAGGCCATCCAAAGCCCGATCTACGAAACGGAAGATTACCAGGGCGTGCGCGATGTATTGGCGGTAATTCATGATGCCGATGTAATAAACCGATTCATAACTAAATTAAGAAACCAAAATGTCATCCTGGCCGATGGGCACCATCGCTACGAAAGCTCGCTGATCAATATGAAAAGGAAAGAGGCCGCCAATCCGCACCATACCGGCCGGGAAGGCTACCATTTTCATCTGATGTACCTTACCAACACCGAAGCGCATGATTTGCGCATCTTGCCCACACACCGCATCATTAAAGGGCTTAGCCCATTTCAGGAAGAAAAAATAATTGAACAACTCCATCACGATTTTGAAGTGCGCAAAGTGGAAGATGCCGACACACTCAATGAAATTATTGTAGGCAAAAAATGGGCGTTTGGCATCCTCTTCAAAGACCAGGCTTTTAAAATTAAGTTAAAACCGGAGGCACTAAATTCTATGACCTGGCATTTCCCTGCCGAAATAAAAGAACTGGATCTAACCGTGCTTCATTATTTTATTATTGAAAAAATTTTAGGAATTGCCGGAAAACACCAGCGTACCTCAGACCACATCGGTTTCGACCGGAGTTTTAGTGATTGCCTCACCAAGGTAATCAGGCAGGAAGCCCAGATGGCCATTATTACACAAGAGGTAAGCATAGAAGAAGTAAAACGCGTGTGCCAAAGCGGCTATACGATGCCGCAAAAATCAACTTATTTTTATCCAAAAGTGATCTGTGGGTTTCTGTTCAGTTCCATCAAAGAAGAGGAATTTGTCTTTCCCGATTATGCACCCTATTAAGGTTCGTAATTTTAAAATAGGTTGTGGATTGCATTATACTATTACCCTTATTCCATTTTCCTCAATATCTTAGCTCACCTTATTTATTAAATAATGAAACACTCTATTCTGTTCCTGTTTTGCATAATGAGCATTGCGTCTGTTGCTCAGCGCTCCCTCACCCCCTCAGACATCTACCATCTTAAAACCGTTTCCGATCCACAAGTATCGCCAGACGGAAAATGGGTAGCGTATGTTCTTTCGGCACCCGATTCGGCTAATGATAAATCGGATACCAACATCTGGATGGTGAGTTGGGATGGAAACGAATCGGTGCAACTGACTGCCAGCCCTGATGCCGAAAATCATCCTCGCTGGACTCCGGATGGAAAATATTTAACCTTCCTTTCTTCGCGGTACGACACCAAATCATCGCAACTCTGGCGCATGGACAGGCGAGGAGGCGAGGCTATTAAACTAACCGATTTAAAACATAGCATCAGCGATTACGTCTGGAGCCCCGACTCAAAAAAAATATTGCTCACCATTCAAGATCAGGAGCCCAGCGATAAAACCGAAAAAAAGAAAACAGCTAAGCCCATAAAAATTGACCGCTATCATTTTAAGTCGGATGGAGAAGGATATTTGGAACGCAAGCGTCATCATTTGTATTTGTATGAAGTACAAAGCAAAAAATTAGATACCCTTACGCGGGGCGATTTTGATGAGATGCAGGCTTCCTGGTCGCCAGACGGAACAAAAATTTTATTTGTGAGCAACCGAACATCAGATGCTGACCGAAACAGTAATACTGACGTATGGACGATGGATGCCAGAAAGGGAGCTACTCCCAAAAAAATGACTACCTGGGCCGGATCCGACCAGGCTCCGATGTGGAGCCCCAATGGAAAATGGATCGCCTACTTAAAGTCGCAAAAGGCAGAATATAGTATGTACGATCAGCCTCAACTAACCATAATCCCGTCTGAAGGCGGAGAACCCAAAATACTGAGTGCCCAACTCGACCGCGATGTTTCAAATCCTCGCTGGACTTCTGATAGCCAATCTATTATTATAACCGTAGATGACGACCGCAGAACGTATGTAGCCTCCTACGATTTGAATGGTACCATAAAAGTTTTAGCTAAAGGAGATCGGGTTTTTTATTCACTAAACAACACCCTAAATAACTGGGTGGCTCTGTCGAGCGACCCTTATACTCCGGCCGAAATTTTTGTGTTAGAAAACAACTCTTACCGCAGACTTACCCATGTGCACGATGATTTCTTAAAAGGAATAGCATTGGCTTCCGTTGAGCCGTTCAACTCCATCAGCAAAGATGGTACAAACGTAGGGTCACTGTTATACAGACCAGCCGGGAAACCGAAAAACGAAAATCTCCCGTTTATTTTATGGATACATGGCGGCCCCACTTCGCAAGATGATTTTGGGTTCGATTTTATTCCACAATTATTTGCGACTCAAGGATATGCGGTAGCACAGGTAAACTACCGTGCCAGCAGCGGCCGCGGGCTGGCCTACAGCGAAATAGTATCAGGCGATTGGGGCAACAAAGAGGTAGTTGATCTGATAGGCGCGGTAGATCATTTAATTAAAATCGGTGTGGCCGACCCGAACCGGCTTGGCATTGGCGGTTGGAGTTATGGCGGAATACTAACTGATTATACCACTGCTTCCGATTCCCGGTTTAAAGCGGCAGCCAGTGGAGCGGGCAGCGCATGGCAATTAAGTATGTATGGTACCGATCAATATACTCTACAGTACGAAAAAGAGCTGGGTGTACCTTGGAAAAATATGGATAAATGGATGAAAGTATCTTATGCTTTTTTAAAAGTGGATAAAATTAAAACCCCTACCCTTTACATGGTGGGCGAGAAAGACTTTAATGTGCCGGCTGCCGGAAGCGAACAAATGTATCAAGCCCTGAAATCGCAAGAGGTGCCCACTGAATTTATTGTATATCCCGGGCAGCACCATGGGCTGGCCGTTCCGAGTTATCAATTTGATCGCTACACCCGTTACCTGGATTGGTATAAGAAATACATGGGGCCACCTAAACTAAATGAGAAACTGCCTGAAAAAAAGTAGGCGGAGTCTTCTAAGAAATTTTATCTCAGCAGAATTTCTCACGGAAGGCGTAGAGCATGAAACGAGGCACCGCTGAAAACAAAACGAACTATCACCAGAACAGAACCAAAAAAAGTTTTTGTGCAGAAAATTTATTTTTGATTTTTTATATCTGCGATAATTTCTTTTGATTGATTAATGATAAGCTCATTGGCTTTATACAATTCAATTCTGAATTTCAAAAGATGCAGGATGTTTAAAAATTCTTTTGTTCTAAATTGATTAAAGTCAATCTGCGGTTTCCGTGAAGCATACACTCTATTTGATATGTAATTATATTTTAATGCACCTCTATCAGAATATTTGTTTAAAAGTGGTGTTAAGTATGTTTTGTAAAAGCTATCATCACCAACTGCTAAGTTTAGAAGATCAATTCGTTCATATAATTGTTGTATTTTCTTAAACGTAGAGTCTTGTTCAAAAAAAATAATTGTACCTGAATTTATAATTGAATTATAAGTTGGCCGTTGAGCAACTAATATCGGAAAATATTCTATATCGTGGAGTGAAACAAAAAAAGTATCAGGCAGGACGTTGCTACCTGATTCAATAGCATTAATCAGATAAGAGAAACTTCGATCTAAACTTCGATATCGGCCATTTAATCTTTCAATATCGCTTTCTAACATATTTTCAATATCATTGCTTAATTCTTTATAGAGTTGAATTTTTCGTTCCTTATCAGCCAAGTTTTCCCGGTAACGTTCTAAAGCAAATCCCACAAAGACACTAAAAACAATGAAAGCACTTTCAAGTAAGATGTGGCTTAATGTCTTTTTCATTTCTGTTCAGTTAATGGGTAACGATTAAAACCAAATTGTACTAGCCCCATAAGGGTGTGTAAAAAATCTGAAAGCAGATTAGCAACAGTTAAGTTAGGAAAATATGATAAAAATAAGAAGATCATTTACACCGAAAGAGTGCTCGCATTTGATTTAGAAATCTTTCTACGCAAAGTCTCCCGTCTCGGTTACTCTGCGTAGAACTAAAGTATATGAGCTCACCAAGACTGAATGAGAAACTACCGGAAAAAAGTAAGTGTAGTCCGCTGTTTCATCCACATTGCTGCCCACATTCGGCTTGTAATGACTTTTCTATTTGAATGGTTGTATGCTCAATGCTAAAACGTTTATGTAATTCGTCTTTCACAAAGGAAATGAGCGTATCGTTTTCTTGTGGTACAACCAAATGAACCGTGAGGGCCGTAGTATTGGTGCTCATGGCCCAAATGTGCAGATCATGCAGGCTCACCACCCCTTGCACTGAAAGCAAAAAATCTTTTATTGCTCCAGCATCAATGGTAGAGGGTACCCCATCTAACGATAAGCGCCAGGCATCTTTTATCAGTTGCCAACTGCCTGCAATAATTACCATACCGATAAGTAAACTCGTTACAGCATCCAACCAATACCAGTGCGTGAAATAGATAATCACACCCGATAGCAAAACACCTAACGAAATAAGGGCATCGGCTGCCATGTGCAGGTAAGCCCCTTTGGTGTTCAGGTCTTTTTCTTTGTCTTTAAAAAAAAGAAAAGCTGTAAATCCATTGATGATAATGCCGGCAAAGGCAATCCAGGCTACCGTCACGCCATCTATGCTATGGTCGGGGTTCATACGGTCAATGGCTTCCCAGCCAATGGCTCCCACCATAATGAGAAGCGTAAAGGCATTAATAACAGCCACTAATATGGTGCCCTTGCCAAAGCCATACGTATAATGTTGGGTGGCTTTACGCAAAGCCAGTTTATTGGCCATCCACACCAGTGCTAAACTGGCTACATCGCTCAGGTTATGGCCGGCATCCGAAAGCAATGCGAGTGAGCCAACCCACCAGCCGGCCGTGGCTTCGATAACAACAAACAGCAAGTTCAATACCATGCCCAACATCAACATCCGGCTCTGTGTTTCAAAATGGTGGTGGTGATGATGATCGTGGCTCATGAAGTAGGCATGGCTTCAAAAATAACGAGCCACGCACAATTAGTAAAATACATTGTGCCTGCCCGGAATTTATTAACCTATACTTAATATTCTATTAAAGGAAATTTCCCGTAACATTGCGCCCTGAAATTCGTTTGGAAGGCAATGTTTTTACCCATTCAATGCTCTGATAATGAGAAATTTAATCTTTTTTAATTTCATTTTAATCTTATTGTTTAGCGTATCGTGCAAGAAAAAAGAGCATGTTGCTAATGTTGTTAATTACCGATTAGCAGGAGAAGAAATTATTCTACCGGATAGTTCAAATATTCGTCCGAAACTAAAAATTGAGACGGCTCAAAAAGAATCTCATCAGTTGCAAGTATATAGTGCTGCAAAAATAAAAGCTATCCCTAACAACTATGCAGAGATTTCTGCTCCATTTAACGGGCGGATTACAGAGTCTTTTGTAAAACTTGGCCAAGATGTTGACCGGGGAACGCCTCTGTTTGCTATCTATTCATCAGACTACACAGACGCACAGAAAATGTATTTACAAGACCGACAGCAATATCTATTGGCCGAAAAGGATTTTAAAAGACAGAAAGATTTATTAGACAATGGAGTAGGCGTGCAACGTGATTATGAAACGGCTCGTACTACTTTTGAAAATAGCAAAAGCGAATTAGAAAAGGCAACGGCCAGTATTCGGATCTTTGGAGTGGATCCTGATAAAATGATATTTGGTGAACCCTTGGTTGTTCGATCACCTATACACGGGCAGGTAATCAAAAATACGATTGTCGTTGGGAAGTATCTTACAGACAATAGTAATTCTATATTAACCGTAGCCGAAATTTCTAAGGTATGGATTATTGCTTCGGTAAAAGAAAAAGACATCAGGTTCATTGAAGAAGGCGACCAGACGGAAGCTGAGGTAACGGCTTACCCTGGCGAAATTTTTAAGGGCACTGTTTATCACATTGATGAAATCGTGGATGAAGAAACCCGTTCTATCAATGTATTGATCGAGTGCTCTAACCGAGGCGAAAAGTTAAAGCCCGGAATGTATGCTACTGTAAAATTTACGCAACGTCCGGGCCTGTCGGTATTTGTTCCCTCCAGCGCTTTGTTACAGTATAATGATCGTAATTTTGTTTTTGTTCAAACTAAACC
Source organism: Bacteroidota bacterium (assembly GCA_018267135.1). Classification (GTDB taxonomy): domain Bacteria; phylum Bacteroidota; class Bacteroidia; order Cytophagales; family Cyclobacteriaceae; genus ELB16-189. The sequence continues at coordinate 353,788 of JAFDZA010000014.1, read as the reverse complement.
CTGGCATTTTAAAAAGCAGATCGTTACCACAGCCGAAACAACTAATGATCGTGTAGTAATTACAGAGGGGCTGAGTGGAGGGGAATCCATCATCGCACAGGGAGGTTTTTATCTTTTGGATGCTAAATAAGATATGAAAAAACTTGTTTTTACGGCCATCCACAAGCGTTGGCTCTTCATGGCATTATTTGTGTTATTGGCTTTTGTCGGCTATTATTCGTGGAATCAACTATCTATTGAAGCCTACCCCGATATTGCTGATGTTACCTCGCAGGTAGTAACACAAGTGCCCGGACTGGCGGCTGAAGAGGTAGAGTTACAAATTACAATCCCCATTGAGCGAGCCATCAACGGGCTTCCCGGCATGCACGTTATGCGCAGTCGAAGTACATTTGGTCTTTCGATGATTACAATTGTTTTTGAAGATGGCATTGAAGACTATTGGAGCCGTCAGCGCATAGAAGAACGATTAGCACAACTTAATTTACCGAAAGGTGCCATCCCTACTCTGGATCCTCTCACCTCTCCGATCGGAGAAATCTACCGTTATATTGTTAAAAGCGATCGGTATGATATACGCATGTTGAAAGACTTGCAAGACTGGGTCATTATTCCGCGTATCAAGCAAGTACAAGGTATTGCCGATGTTACCAATTTCGGAGGCATTACCACACAATATCAGGTAGAGATTAATCCTAAAAAATTAGAACAGTACCGCACTACGCTGATTGATGTAGAGAATGCCATTAACAACAACAACAACAACGTAGGCGGAAGTATTCTTACACGCGGAGAACTGGGGTATGTGGTGCGGGGAATTGGTCTGCTAAAAAACATGGAAGATCTGGGAAATATTGTGGTGAAGAGCCAGAAGGGAGTGCCTATTTTTTTGAAAGATTTAGGGACTCTAAAGTATGGAATCCTCGAACGTAAAGGAATTCTTGGTTACACCGATCATCAAACTACTATATCCGAAAGCATTGAAGGAATCGTACTGCTGCTCAAAAAAGAAAACCCGTCTCGTGTTTTGGCGGGTGTTCATGCGGCTGTAAATGAACTGAATAACGAAACCCTTCCACAAGGAGTAAAGATTGTTCCCTATATGGATCGAACAAACCTTGTGGAAACAACACTCGAAACGGTATCGCATACGCTGATTGAAGGAATTACACTGGTAGTAATTGTACTGATCATTTTTCTGGGAAACTGGAGAGGTGCCTTACTGGTGGCTGTTACGATTCCTCTCTCACTGCTGATTGCTTTTATTCTGATGCATGTTACCAACATACCGGCCAACCTGTTGTCGTTAGGTGCTATTGATTTTGGGGTTATCGTAGATGGTGCCATTGTAATGATGGAGACCATATTAAAAGTTCGGGAAGAAGATCCCCATAGCCAATTGACTGAGCAACACATTGGCGAAAAGGCAATACAGGTAGCTAAGCCTGTACTCTTTGCAACAATGATTATCATTACCGCCTATTTACCATTATTTGCCTTTGAGCGGGTAGAGAAAAAACTATTTACTCCGATGGCCTTTACGGTAAGTTATGCGCTATTCGGAGCATTAAGTGTTGCCCTCTTGCTGATACCCGGCTTAGCTTACGCAGTCTATAATAAACCACAAAAATTGTATCATAACAAATGGCTGGAAAAAATAACAGATTTCTACCATCTAAGAATAATTAAAATCCTGGATCGCCCTAAAAAAGTTTTTGCCCCTCTAGCTTTTGTGGTGGTGGGTGCAGTGGTGTTTACTATTACCGTAGGCAAAGATTTTCTTCCCCCTTTAGATGAAGGTTCTATTTGGCTTCAGGTTACTTTACCACCTGGCATATCACTGAGCAAATCAAAACAAATGGCCGATACGCTAAGGGCTATAACGCTACGGCATGAAGAAGTAACTTATATGGTTACGCAACTGGGGCGAAACGATAATGGCACTGATTCATGGACTCCGTCACACTATGAATGCTCGGTAGGATTAAAACCCTATAAAAAATGGCCAAGCGGCAGAAAAAAAAATGACTTAATTATAGATCTGGCCGCTGACTATGCCAAAGTTCCCGGATACACCGTAGGTTTTTCACAACCGATGATTGACGGGGTAATGGATAAAATTGCCGGAGCGCACAGCGAACTGGTAGTAAAAGTTTTTGGGAAAGATTTTAAAGAGACCAGGCGCATTGCCGAAGATGTATTAAAGACATTAAGAGGAATAAAAGGAGCTGTAGATCTGGCCATCGATCAGGAGCCTCCGCTGCCTCAATTACAAATTAAAATTGATCGTGAGGCCGTAGCACGTTATGGCCTCAATGTGGCCGATGTAGCCGATTTAATTGAAGTGGCTATTGGCGGAAAAGCCGTGTCGCAGATTTTTATTGGTGAAAGAGTATATGATATTACAGCCCGTTTCAACGAAGAAAGCCGCAGCACACCGGAAGCCATTGCTAATTTAATGCTTACCACACCCGATGGTGCCCGCATTCCAGTTTCGCAAGTTGCCCAAGTAGAGTTAAATACAGGCGAAAGCACCATCACCCGCGAAATGAACAAACGCCACCTCACCGTAAAACTTAATCTTCGGGGCACCGACCTCACCACATTTGTTGCTGAGGGGCAAAAGAAAATTGAAGAGCAAGTAAAATACGATCACGAAAAATATAACATTAAATGGGGTGGGCAATTTGAAAATCAACGAAGAGCCTATGCGAGGTTAGCCGTTATTGTTCCGTTGGCATTAGCTATCATGTTCTTGCTATTATATGGTGCGTTTGGTGAGTTCAGGCAAGCCGGGTTAATATTATCGGTTGTACCGCTCGCATTGTTTGGAGGGATGCTGGCACTAAATATCCGCGGTATGACTCTCAATGTATCATCGGCCGTAGGGTTCATCGCACTTTTTGGTGTCGCTATTCAAAACGGAGTCATTATGATCTCCAATTTGAATCAACTACGTAAAGAGGGAATGGATCTTAAGCAAGCCGTAATTCAGGGAACCAAGATGCGATTCAGACCTATATTAATGACTGCTACGGTTGCCGTGTTAGGGTTATTGCCCGCTTCGTTGGCTACAGGAATTGGCTCAGACGTGCAGCGCCCGCTGGCCACAGTAATTGTTTACGGTTTACTTTTTGCCACCGCCATTACCTTGTTTGTTTTGCCTGCCATGTACTACATGGTAGAGAAAAAATGGGGCGATGATTTTGGTGTGGAGATTCAAATGCCTAAAGACGAACATTGATGAAACGTTTTTTATACACCACTCTCCTATTTAGCACACTGGCCACTCTGGGGATTGCTCAGGTTGATACCCTGTTCATCAAAAAACAGATTACCTTTCCCGAGTATCTGGAGAGTGTAGGAAAAGGAAACCTGAACTATGCTGTACAAAAATTTAATGTAGATATCGCCTATGCCGGAATTGAAATCGCCAAAATATTTCCTAATCCGGAATTATATTACGGATATGTAAACATGGGGCAAGGGCGTATGAAAGCCGGCTACGGCTATTCGGTAAACGCCAACACCACGTTAGAGCTGGGCGGCAAACGAAAGGCCCGCATAGACTTAGCCAACCAGGGTGTAGAATTAACTAAAGCACAACTCGAAGATTTTTTCAGAAACCTGCGGGCCGATGCCACGATAGCTTTTTTAAATGCACTGGCTTTGCGCAACCATCTTCAGGTAATGACCAACTCGTACGAAAGCATCAATAAATTAGCCATCTCCGACAGTATTCGTTTTAAACTTGGCTCCATTATGGAAATTGATGCCAAGCAAAGCCGGCTCGAAGCCCGCTACTTGTTAAACAGTGTTATTCAGGCGCAATCCGATTGGAAAGTATCATTGAGCAATCTCAATCTATTGGTAGGGAAAACGAATATTGATACGCTGTTGTATCCGGCCGGCCGGTTTGATCAGTTCGACCGCGAGTTTATTTACAAAGAATTAGTTACCACCGCCCTAAACAACCGGGCTGATTTATTGGCTGCCTTAAAAAATAAAAACGTAGCCGCCAGCGCCCTGAAATTGGCTAAGGCCAACCGCATGATCGATTTGGGAATTACAATTGGTTCTAACAATACATCGGTGGTTACCAACTTTGTGGAACCTACCCCCTCGCTTACCGCAGTATATGGCGGACTTACGATCCCTCTTAAATTTTCTAATAACTATAAAGGCGACTTAAAAATGGCGGAGTATAATATTGCACAAGCCGAACTACAATACCGGCAAATCGAGTTGCAAGTAGAAACCGATGTAGCCCAAGCATACTCCCAATACATGGCCGAGCGCAAACAGGTACAACAGTATCAATCGGGTTTGTTGGGTGAAGCCAAACGTGTGCTGGACGGAAAAGTATATGCCTACCAGCGTGGCAAAACTTCATTACTTGAGGTGCTGAACGCTCAACGAACGTATAATACCATTCAAATGGATTATTTTAATACGCTGTACAGTTATGCTTCGGCATTGGTACAGTTAGAAAGAGCCGTTGGTATTTGGGATATTAATTTCTAAGCAGATGAAAAAAATAGTACTCATCATCATTATTACTTCTGCTTGGATCTCAGTACAAGCCCAGGGAGAAGCCCGCATCGGAATAAAAGCAGGCCTTACTTCGGCCACTCTTTTCGGCCCCGACTTGCACCAATTATCATCGGGCGGAAACCCCACCCCGCTCAATAGTTTTCATGTTGGTATTTTTGTAAACTCTAAGTTGACCAGAAATTTTTGGTTGAAGTCTGAACTGTTGATGATTCAGAAAAACTCTTCCCTACCCATTAATGATAAGTGGGGACAAAAATACACCAGTAGCTTTAAGAGTGATTATATTGAATTGCATCCCTTCTCCCCCACGCTACACGTTAAAGGATTTCAACTCCTGGCCGGCCCGTATGTAAGTATGTTATTCAATGCCAGCTTTTTGCAAAAGGATAGTCTTGGTAATTCCACCACTGCCATCTTTGGTAATAGTATTCTAAACTCCAGGTATCGCCAGAAAATTGATGCGGGTTTTGTGTTGGGGGCAGAATATGAATTAAAGTGCGGCATCAGCCTTGGGGTACGCTACACGCATGGGTTTGTACCGGTTATTGAAGATGCCGCTGCTGTACCGCATGCCGGGTTACCTGAATTACCTCAGCAAAAAATCTATAACCAGGTTTTAAGTTTTTCTATTGGGTATGTTTTTGGAAAAAAGAAAAAGGATGACACGAAAACAGATCCTCTGCTCTACCCACATCAAAAATAAATGCTCACTTTACCAATACCGGCATATTAGCCGCCAGCATTACTAAGTCTTCATCTTTTACTTCTTTCTTTTCATCGGCCACTAAAAGAAAGTTTTCGTAAAGTGTATTGAGTTCTTCGCCTTCATATTTGTGCCCAAGTAACTCCATGCGGTGTTTTAAAGCGGCCCGGCCACTGCGAGCCGTAAGGATAATGGAAGAAGAAGGCACTCCCACCTGAGCCGGATTAATAATTTCATAATTCTCGGCATGTTTTAAAAAACCATCCTGATGGATACCGGAAGAATGAGCAAATGCATTCGCTCCTACTATGGCTTTGTTAGCCTGCACGGGCATACGCATCATACCGGAAACCAGTTTGCTAAGGCCATAAATTTTCTCCGGCTTAATGTTAGTTGTAAGGGCAAGGTCTTTATGTACTTGTAAAATCATGGCTACTTCTTCCAGTGATGTATTACCAGCCCGCTCACCAATGCCATTGATCGTTACCTCGGCCTGGCGGGCTCCGTTCAGTAAACCTGAAATTGTATTGGCTGTAGCCAACCCTAAATCGTTATGACAATGCACCGAAATAACAGCACGGTCAATATTTTTAACATGATCTACCAAATACTTGATTCGCTTGCCGTACAAATGAGGCAAGCAATAGCCGGTGGTATCGGGAATATTTACCACATCCGCCCCAGCCGCAATAACGGCTTCAATAAGCTGAGCCAAAAAAATTAAATCAGCACGGCCGGCATCTTCGGCAAAAAACTCTACTTCATAACCTTTGCTCTTGGCATATTTTACCGCCCACACACCCTGCTCTAATACTTGCTCGCGGGTGCTTTTAAATTTGTGTTTAATATGCACATCGCTGGAACCAATACCCGTATGGATGCGTCCTCTTTTGGCATGGCGCAAGGCTTCCGAAGCCACGTCTATATCGTCTTTTTTAGCACGGGTAAGCCCGCAAACTACGGGGTCTTTTACGGCCTTCGAAATTTCTACTACCGATAAAAAATCGCCCGGGCTGGAAATAGGAAAGCCGGCCTCAATAACATCTACTCCCAGTGCTTCGAGCGCACGGGCAACAATAATTTTTTCTTCTGTCTTCAGTTGGCAACCGGGCACTTGCTCGCCATCGCGGAGGGTGGTGTCGAAAATCTGAATCTTGTTTGACATAACGAGTTGGCTTTTGTTATAGTTATAAAAGTGCTATTAATCAGACATGGGCCACACGGGGCAGTTTGCTGAGTTGTTCTACTATTATGGTTCCTGCTTTTTGTGTATTTAATATCTTGCTTTTGTCAGTATCTGAATCAGCTATATCGGCTGTGCGGTATCCTTCCTTTAGCATCTTCTCTACCGCTTTGATTACCATTTCTGATTCCTCTTTCAGGCCAAACGAAATATCGAGCAACAAAGCCACCGACAGAATGGAAGCCAGCGGATTGGCAATTCCTTTTCCGGTAATGTCGTGTGCGCTGCCGTGAATGGGTTCATACAAGCCCACGGTATCTCCTACTGAAGCCGAGGCCAGCATCCCCATAGAGCCGGCAATCTGCGAAGCCTCATCCGTTAAAATATCGCCAAATAAATTACCGGTCAGTACCACATCATAGCTGCGCGGGTTTTGTATCAGCCTCATCGAAGCCGCATCAACAAACTGGTGCTCTAGTTGTACATCAGGATATTGCTTGCCTACGTCCTGCACTACTTCCCTCCACAGGCGCGAGCTTTCCAGCACATTGGCCTTATCAACGCTGGTAACTTTTTTCTTGCGGGTGCGGGCCGCCTGAAAAGCTTTGTGTGCAATACGCTCTACTTCATAGCGATGGTAAATCATAACATCGTATGCCGTGGCCCGGTCATCCTTTCTTCCTCTCTCGCCAAAGTACACATCGCCTGTAAGTTCGCGGAAAAACAAAATATCAGAACCTTTCAATATCTCAGACTTAATACTGGAAACGTGCAACAACTCATCAAATAATTTGATTGGGCGCAGGTTGGCATACAAACCCAGCTCTTTGCGCATCTTCAATAAGCCTTGCTCAGGGCGCACTTTTAAGGTCGGGTCATTATCGTACATAGGATGCCCCACCGCACCAAACAAAATAGCATCGCAATTTTTTAATTTAGATAATGTTTCATCCGGAAGAGGAGTGCCCGCTGCCTCAATGGCATGATGGCCAATTGATGCCTCATCAAACTCAAAATGATGATTAAAAAGCTCGGCTATTTTTTGCAACACCCGTTTTCCTTCGGCTGTTACTTCTTTACCGATGCCATCGCCCGGTAGTAAAATTATTTTTTTATGCATGGGTTAAATCAAATTCTTTAATTTCTTTTCTTATACTCAGCAAGTAGTCTATGTCATCATAGCCATTTATCAAGCACGTTTTCTTATATGCGTTAATCTCAAATTTTTCTTCCAGCGAGCCTGTGGTAAAGGTTTGTTTTTCTAAATCAATAGCAATTTCAGTTTCCGGATTTTGTGAAATAATTTCAATCAGTTGCTTTAAAAAATGATCCGATACCACAATGGGAAGTAATCCGTTATTCAAAGCATTATTTTTAAAAATATCGGCAAAAAAACTGCTTACCACTACCCGAAAGCCATAATCGTAAATAGCCCAGGCAGCATGTTCGCGGCTGCTGCCACAACCAAAGTTTTTTCCGGCAATCAAAATTTTTCCTGAATACTTTGTTTCATTCAGCACAAAATTTTTGATGGGTTGACGGTCGCTATCGTATCGCCAATCACAAAATAAATTATCGCCAAAACCTTCGCGGGTAGTAGCTTTTAAAAAGCGGGCCGGAATAATCTGATCGGTATCTATGTTTTCAATGGGCAGCGGAACGGCCCGGCTTACTAATCGAATAAATTTTTCTTTCATACTCTTGGGTTCTTTACCATGTTGGTGAAGTGTGTCCGTTAATTTAGTAAAGTTCTCACATCGGTTACTTTGCCGGTAAGGGCAGCGGCAGCCGCACTTAACGGGCTGGCCAAAAAGGTTCTTGATTTGGGGCCTTGCCTTCCTTCAAAATTGCGGTTTGACGTACTGATGCAATATTTTCCGGGAGGCACTTTATCTTCATTCATACCCAAACAGGCCGAGCAACCGGGGCTGCGCAATTCAAAACCGGCCTGTTCAAAAATTTTATCTAACCCTTCCTGCTTGGCTTGTAGTTCTACTTGTTTCGATCCGGGAATGACCCACACCTCTATATGGGCGGCCTTCTTTTTTCCTTTCACCATCGATGCCACCAGCCGCAAATCTTCTATGCGCGCATTCGTACAACTTCCTATAAAAACATAATCAATATTTTTATTCAATAACTGCGAGCCGGCCTCAAGCCCCATATATTCCAATGATTTTTTGAAGGAAGTTTGTTCACTCATTTCCTTTAACTCGGCAACGGCAGGAATGCGGTCGGTTATTTTCATACCCATGCCGGGATTGGTTCCGTACGTAATCATCGGAGTGATGTCGGCTGCATCAAACATTAGTACCCGGTCATACTCGGCTCCATTATCTGTATGAAGTGTTTTCCATTCGGCTACCTTTTTCTCAAAAGCGGCACCCTGAGGGGCAAATTTTTTTCCTTTGATATAGCTAAATGTCGTTTCATCCGGGGCGATTAATCCGCCACGGGCGCCCATCTCAATGCTCATGTTGCATATCGTCATACGGGCTTCCATCGATAAATTTCGAATGGTATCGCCCGCGTACTCAACAAAAAAGCCAGTGGCACCACTGGCTGAAATTTTTGAAATGATATATAAAATAATATCCTTACTCACCACGCCCTTCCCCAGCACACCATTAATTTCTATTTTCATGGTTTTGGGTTTGTACTGCAAAACGCATTGTGTTGCCAGTACTTGTTCTACTTCGCTCGTGCCAATTCCAAAGGCAATATTACCAAAGGCTCCGTGTGTGCTGGTATGGCTATCGCCACAAACAATGGTCATGCCGGGCAATGTAAATCCCAGTTCGGGCCCGATGATATGCACAATGCCCTGGAAGGGATGCCCCAGATCATACAGATCAACTCCAAACTCTTTACAATTTTTTCTAAGTGTTTCTACCTGATGGCGGCTCAGTGCTTCTTTGATGGGCAAGTGCTGATCTTTGGTGGGCACATTATGGTCAGCGGTAGCGGTTACTCTTTGGGTATTAAAAACAGGGATGCCTCTTTTGCGTAGCCCTTCAAAAGCTTGTGGGCTGGTAACTTCATGTATAAAATGTCTATCTATAAATAATGCATCCGGGTATCCCTCAGCACGTTTTACAATATGTGCATCCCATATTTTGTCGAATAATGTTTTTGGTTTACTCACAACAAGTGTTAGTTTGTTATCGTTTTTTTAAAACAGAATCGCCCTGCCGACAAAATGCAGGCAGGGCGATTCTTTATGGCCGCAAGATGGCAACAAATACTGAACTACGAATAAGAATATCAGGAAAAAATTTTCTAAACTAACTACCTAACAATTGTTTACATGCAGAAAAATAAATTTTATTGAAGTAGTTTGTGGTACATATATTTTTTTTTAGTAGCATTGCACATCAATTTTTTGAAAAGAAAAAATGAATAGCCAACTCACTACTTTACCAATCTCTGCTGTCATTATTATCAGTGGGATTATTCTTTGGGTAAAGAAGAAGAGGTGACTATTGTAAATAATGAACTACAAAAACCGCCTCGATAACCCGGGGCGGTTTTGTTTTATAAGGACAGGCGCAAACTAACAGTTGTTTTAAAAAATATGGAATACTATAACGAAGACTCAATAGTGTTTTTAGATGGACGATTTATCAAAGTGAAAGATGCTTCGGTAAGTTTGTTTTCACAAACACTTCATTACGGACATGGCGTGTTTGAGGGCATCCGCTCTTATCAAACCATTCACGGCACCAAAATCTTTAAGCCCTACGAACACTTTGAGCGGCTGATTCAAAGTTGTAAACTGCTTAACATTCCCTTTAATTATAGTTTTGAAGAGCTGACCCAGTTAAGCTATCAGCTTCTGGAGAAAAATAATTTTTCGAGTGCCTACATCCGGCCGCTGGTTATCTCGGGCGAAAACATGACACTCACCAGCTCCCGCGAATCTTCATTAATGATTACCGCCTGGAACTGGAAAAAATATTTTTCCAGCAAAGAAGTAAGTGTTTGTATTTCTTCCATACAAAGGCCCAATCCTAAAAGCATTAACGCAGAAGCCAAAGTATGCGGGCATTATGTAAGCTCCATTATGGCTACCAATGAAGCCCGTCAGCGCGGATTTGATGAGGCCTTGATTCTCGATGCTAATGGGTTTATTGCCGAGGGCTCGGCCGCTAATTTCTTTTATGAAAAAAACGGAGTGCTTTATACTCCGCCTAAAGGAAATATTTTACCCGGCATTACACGCCAAACGGTGATCGAGATTTGCCGCGAAATGGAATTACCCCTGAAAGAAAAATGGATTATGCCGGAAGAAGTTCTGGAGGCCGACAGTGCCTTCTTTTGCGGAACAGCCGCAGAAATTTCGGCTATCGGTTCCATCGAAAGGCATCCGGTATATAAACCCTGGCCATCATCGCTGGGTTACATTGTGCAACAAGCCTATACCAACATGGTAATGGAAAAAAGTTTTGCCTACGTCATCGTATAAAAAATCAGAAAAATATTTATACCAATCTTTTAAATGAGTATTAATAAATATAGCCGCACGCTAACACAAGATTCTACCCTACCGGGCGCCCAAGCCATGCTATATGCCATCGGGTTGAAAGAAAGTGATATGGGCAAAGCTCAGGTAGGCATTGCCAGTGCCGGGTATGACGGCAACTCGTGCAACATGCACCTGAACGCCTTAGCCAATGAAGTAAAACAAGCCGTGTGGAATCAGGAAATGATTGGGTTGGTATTCAACACAATCGGTGTGAGTGACGGCATGAGCAACGGCACCGAAGGCATGCGCTACTCGCTGGTAAGCCGCGAAGTAATTGCCGACTCCATTGAAACCGTTTGTGGCGCTCAATACTACGATGGATTGATTGCCGTGGTGGGATGCGATAAAAATATGCCGGGAGCGCTGATTGCAATGGGCCGGTTAAACCGTCCGGCCATTATGGTTTACGGAGGCACCATAGCAGCCGGCCATTGGAAAGGAAAATCATTAAACATCGTTTCAGCTTTTGAAGCCTTAGGCGAAAAACTTGCCAACCAACTTTCAGACGAAGATTATAAAGGCATTATACAACATGCTTGCCCCGGGGCAGGTGCTTGTGGAGGTATGTACACCGCTAACACCATGGCCTCCGCCATTGAAGCCTTAGGTATGGCCTTACCCGGCTCGTCTTCAAACCCCGCTCTAACCAAAGAAAAATCGCAAGAATGTATTGAGGCGGCCAGGGCTATGTGGGTGATTTTAGAAAAAGATATCAAGCCAAAAGATGTTATGACAGGAAGAGCATTTGAAAATGCTCTTACCGTTGTTATGGCGCTGGGCGGATCAACCAATGCCGTTATTCACCTCATCGCCATGGCCAAAGCAGTAGGCCTTCGTCTTACACAAGAAGATTTCCAACGCGTGTCAGACAAAACTCCGCTTATTGCCGACTTTAAACCCAGCGGCAAATACATGATGGAAGATCTGCACAAAATTGGCGGCACGCCCTTCGTTATGAAATATCTTCTCGACAAAGGATTTCTTCATGGCGATTGCCTGACCGTAACCGGGAAAACTGTAGCCGAGAACCTGCAAGCGATTCCTGAAATCAATTTTGAAAATCAGGATCTGATTTTTCCGATTGAAAAACCAATTAAAAAAAGCGGGCACATCCAGATACTGTATGGCAACCTGGCCGAAAAGGGTTCGGTAGCTAAGATTACGGGAAAAGAAGGCGAGCGATTTAAAGGGACGGCCCGTGTGTTTAATGGTGAGTTTGAATTAACGGATGGAATCCGTTCCGGAAAAATAAAAGCAGGCGATGTGGTCGTCATCCGGTATGTTGGCCCCAAGGGTGCCCCGGGTATGCCCGAAATGTTAAAACCCACTTCATTAATTATGGGCTCGGGCCTGGGCAAATCAGTAGCACTGATTACCGATGGGCGATTCTCAGGAGGCACCCATGGATTTGTGGTAGGCCACATTACCCCCGAAGCTTTTGATGGCGGCTTGCTCGCCCTCGTAGAAGATGGCGACTGGATTGAGATTGATATAAAAAAACACCAACTGAATTTGCTTGTAGATGAGAAAGTGCTGGCTATCCGCAGGTCGCACTACAAGCAGCCCTCACTGCCCGTAAGCAATGGGGTTTTATTCAAATATGCTAAACTAGTAAAAACCGCTGCCGATGGATGCGTTACTGACGAAAACTGAATCTAAACAACCTGAAGTTGCACAACAAAAAATTTCAGGATCAGAAATTTTACTCCGTTCTTTAATTGAAGAAGGCGTGCAAACGATTTTTGGCTACCCGGGCGGAGCGATTATGCCGGTATATGATGCCCTCTATTCATACACCGATAAACTCAATCATATTTTAGTTCGCCACGAGCAAGGCTCCATCCATGCGGCCCAAGGGTTTGCCCGGGCCAGTGGCAAAGTAGGCGTTGCTCTGGCTACTTCTGGGCCAGGCGCGCTAAACTTAGTAACCGGCTTAGGCGATGCCTTGATTGACTCTACCCCCGTGGTGTGTATTACTGGTCAGGTTTTTTCTCATCTGCTTGGCACCGATGCTTTTCAGGAAATGGATGTCATCAATACGACTATTCCGGTTACCAAATGGAATGTGCAGGTAACTGAAGCAAAAGATATAGCTCCGGCCATCAGCAAAGCATTTTACATTGCCCGCACCGGCAGGCCCGGCCCCGTGCTTATCGATATTACCAAGAATGCCCAAAATGAATTGCATGAATTTGCTTACAAAAAATGCGAAGGTATCAGAACTTACAAACCCAGGCCGGTTTTAAATCAAACTGATATAGCGGCCGCGGCCGCACTCATCAATGCTGCCAAGAAGCCGTACATTTTAGCAGGACAAGGAATTGTTCTTTCGGGTGCCTCGGCTGAACTGATTACCTTTTCTGAAAAAACCGGAATACCCGTAGCCTGTACGTTACTGGGATTGGGCAGCCTACCTACGAATCACCCCAATTATGTAGGTTTCTTGGGAATGCACGGAAACTACGGCCCCAATGTACTTACCAATGAGTGCGATGTACTAATCGGCATCGGTATGCGCTTTGATGACCGTGTAACCGGCAACGTAAGCAAGTATGCCAAGCAAGCCAAGATCATCCATATTGATATTGACTTGGCAGAGATCAATAAAATTATTCCAACGGATGTGGCTATTCATGCCGATGCTAAAGAAGCCCTGCAAGCATTAATATCAGCTTGCCAGCCGGCAACGCATCACCTGTGGGTAAGCCAATTCAAAGCATTGAATGACATTGAAAATGAAAAAATCATTCAAAATGAATTTCATCCGAAAGGGCAGCTAACAATGGGGGAAGTAATTCACCGCTTATCAGAACAAACCCACGGAGCAGCTACTATCGTAACCGATGTAGGCCAGCATCAAATGACCACGTCACGCTATTACGAATACAAAAAACCGAGAACCAGCATAACCTCAGGCGGTGCCGGCACCATGGGGTTTGCCTTGCCGGCCGCCATGGGCGCTAAGTTAGCTACGCCTCATCAACCGGTAGTAGCCGTTATCGGTGATGGCGGGTTTCAGATGACTCTACAAGAGCTGGGCACAATCATGCAATACAATATTCCGGTAAAAATCGTGGTGCTCAATAATAGTTTTTTAGGCATGGTACGGCAGTGGCAACAATTGTTTCACCACAAGCGCTACTCGGCTACCGAAATGCAAAACCCCAACTTTATCAAAATTGCCGAAGCCTACTCCATCCAGGCGCGTAAAGTAAGTAACCGAAACGAATTGGATGAGGCTATTGAGGAAATGCTAAACGCTACCGGGGCGTATTTACTGGAAGTAGTGGTGGGTAAAGAAGACAACGTGTTTCCTATGATGCCAGCCGGAGCAGCCGTAAGCGAAATTCTGTTAGAAGAACCCATAAAAAAATAGACACTTATGAAACAAGATTTCACCATACAACTGGCCTCGGAAAATAATTTTTCTGTACTCAACCGAATTGTCAATATTTTAAATAGGCGAAGAGTGCGCATCAAGAAATTGATGGGCTTTGAAGATGAAAACGATTTTCGTAAAGGCGGCATTATTTTATTGGTGCACACCACGGCCGATCTGGCCGAAAAATGTAAACGTCAGTTAGAAAAATTAATTGAAATAGAAGACGTAAATGTGCACGAAGGCTCCGCGTCCTATCTCGAACTAAGCGAGCGGATCGTTGATGTTGATTAAAAAAATAATGACTTACTAAAAACTGATAACCCCAAAAAAAGAACTATTAAATTTTAACGATAAACTGAAACAACATGGCAAAAATTAATTTTGGTGGCACGCTGGAAGAAGTGGTAACACGTGACGAGTTTCCGATGGAAAAAGCGCTGAGCGTTCTAAAAGATGAAACAATCGCTATCATCGGGTATGGCGTACAAGGACCTGCCCAAGCACTTAATCTCCGCGACAACGGATTCAATGTCATTATTGGCCAGCGCAAAGGCGGCAAAACCTGGGATAAAGCTATTCAGCACGGATGGGTTCCGGGCGAAACACTTTTTGAAATTGAAGAGGCCGCCCAACGCGGAACTATCATTCAATTTCTGTTATCCGATGCCGGACAAATAGCTACCTGGCCTTCTGTAAAGAAACATCTTACGAAAGGAAAAGCATTGTATTTTTCGCATGGCTTCGGTGTAACATTTAAAGAACAAACCGGAATCGTTCCTTCGGCCGATGTAGATGTTATTCTTGCAGCTCCCAAAGGATCGGGCACGTCTGTACGGAGGCTGTTCCTGCAAGGCAAAGGAATCAATTCTAGCTACGCCATTTTTCAAAATGCTACGGGCCGGGCAAAAGACAGAGTAATCGCGTTGGGTATTGGCGTTGGCTCAGGGTATCTTTTCGAAACAGATTTCAAGAAAGAAGTTTACTCCGACTTAACGGGCGAACGTGGCACGCTGATGGGAGCTATTGCCGGAATATTTGAAGCCCAATACGAAGTACTCCGTGCAAAAGGTCACTCGCCTTCCGAAGCCTTCAATGAAACGGTGGAAGAACTAACTCAAAGCCTGATGCCTCTCGTGGCCGAAAACGGAATGGACTGGATGTATGCCAATTGTTCTACTACCGCGCAACGCGGAGCCTTAGATTGGAAAAAGAAATTCAAAGCCGCCACATTACCTGTTTTTAAAGAACTATACGAAAGTGTAGCCAGTGGAGCCGAAGCCAAACGCACTATCGATACGTGCAGCCAACCTGACTACCGCGAAAAACTGGCTGATGAACTGAAAGAACTTCGCAACAGCGAATTGTGGCAAGCAGGGGCTGCCGTGCGGGCGCTTCGTCCCGAAAAAGAAAAAGTAGAAGCCAGTATGATCAACTAAGGCAAAGTACTCATTCAAAGAAATCCGGATCGAATGGTTCGGATTTTTTTATGTAGCAAAAAATTAATGAACAGCCTGCACCCGTTTATAGTCGGGTGAAAGAAAAAAAGTTTGTTTCTTGGTGCGTTTAGTTGTGTCGGTAGCTGTTTGATTCAGACTGTACACACAATCTATCTGATGACTCAGTATTTCATCCTCGTCTTGATGGTATTTCTTCAATTGATATTGTAGGTATTTAAGCTCAAGCAATTGTTGTTCGGTAAAATTTTTCAACTCAACAAAACTTTTGTTGTACGGTTCAAAAAATGAATCGCCTTTAAATCTATCTTTTATCATGGCTAACGAATCCAGTCGTTGGTTTGTTTTGTTTAATAGTTGTGTGTTGTACAAAATATCTTTGGCAAGGTTGGAGAGAACCGTATCTACAGGTAAAATAGATTTAAGCTCTTTAGAATAATCTGCCACCAGCCATTGAAGCGAATCCATTCCTTTAATAACTTTTACCTCTTGCAGCGTAATCAACTCCGGAGAGCGGCCGGCCGGCATTCGCCTTACATACTTGATATATTCTGAAATGGTTTCCTTCTTTCGATCGCGATTGCAGGAAACAATGAATACACCGGCAAAGGCAATACTAAAAATGGTTTTCATCATAGCTCTTTTCAAATTTTTATAATACAAATATAAAAGAGTCGTTTGCACCGATTTGATCAAACCTGTATAAAAATTGATTAGACATTTTGAGATAAATAGCGAACTTTGAAGAATAAACTATAATGTTATGAAAAATAATAGCGTACTGATTCTGTTTTTCTGCCTACTCAGCGGAGCCGCTTTTTCACAAAAAATCAATACCCTGAAAGCAGATGAATTTGAAAAGAAAATGACCCTTGCTAAAGAAAAAATAATTCTCGATGTACGCACGGCAGAAGAATTTAAAGAGGGACACTTGCCCGGAGCCCAGCAACTCGATGTGCATCAAAAAGATTTTAAAGAGAAAGCGGCCAAGCTGGATAAATCCAAACCTCTATTTGTCTATTGCTTGGGGGGAGTGCGAAGTAAGTCTGCTTCATCTATTTTATCGAATCTTGGTTTTTCTACGATCTATAATCTCGAGGGTGGCATTCAAAGTTGGGAAGCAGGTAAAAAACCGGTGGTAAAATAAGACCATTCCATATTTACAATTTATTAACTAAAATATTACACTGATTGTCAATTACTTATAAAAATATATTTAGATGTTTAAACATATATTTAGGCATTTGCGTTATCGTTGCAACAAAATAAATCACATACATGAAAAAACTTAATCTATTTATTGCAACCCTGCTTGTAGCGGGTGCTGCTGCCGCGCAAGGAACCTGGACAATTGACAAAGCTCACTCTAAAATCAGGTTTACAGCCACGCACATGGTCGTTGCCGAAGTGGAAGGACATTTTAAAGATTTTGATGCAACTGTAACCAGTACCGGGGCCGACTTTAATGGTGCAGATGTAGAGTTCACCACAAAAGTGGCTTCCCTCACTACCGAAAACGACCAACGCGATAATCATCTAAGATCGGATGACTTTTTCAATGCCGAAAAATTTCCTGAAATAAAATTTAAAGGCAAATTGGTAAAGAATGGTAACAATTATGAATTGAAGGGCGATTTTACCATACGCGATATAACCAAGCCTGTTTCTTTCGAAGTAACTTACGGTGGCAACATCGAAGCCTTTGGTGGCCAGAAAGCCGGTTTTAAATTGAACGGAAAAATTAACCGTTTCGATTACAACTTAAAGTTTGATAAAAAACTAAAAGCCGGAGATTACATTGTAGGCAAAGAAATTGAGATTACTTGTAAGATAGAGTTAAACAAAAAAGCATAACTATTATTTAAAAAGGCTGCTCGAAAGGCAGCCTTTTTAGTATCCTGAAATGAAACTGGAAGAAGAGATTAAACAAACTCAATTTAGAAATGCTCACCAGAAAGTGGTAATTAACTTACTATTTACTGCCAACTGGATGGTTTCTCAAACCAAAGATTTTTTTAGAGCCTACGGCATTACCAACACACAGTTTAACATCCTTCGCATTTTACGGGGGCAACATCCTAAAAAATTATCGGGTAGAGAAATTAAATCTCGTATGCTCGATAAAAGCTCCGATGTTTCGCGGCTGCTCGATCGTTTAATGACGAAACAATTAATTGAAAAAGTACAAAGCCCACACGACAAACGAGCCTCGAGCGTTAAGATCAGCCAAAAAGGATTATCGCTTTTAAAATCTATTGATCTTAAAATTGATCAAACCGACCTTAATCTATTAGGGATAACCACAACTGAAGCGAATCAGCTAAACAACCTGCTCGATAAATGCCGTAACTAAATCCCGGCTAATTCATCTTTTACAAAAGCCATTAATTCGCTGATATATTTTTTACTGAAATCGAATTTAATACCGGCTGCTTTATATAGTTCCGGAATGGTAGCCATATTTCCTTTGCGCAAGGCATTCATATAAAAATTCAATCCCTCTGCTTTATTCTTCTTGAAATTTCGCCACACTGCAATGGCTCCTAATTGTGCCATTCCGTACTCTATGTAATAAAATGGAACTTCGTACAAGTGCAGTTGCTTTTGCCAGAGGTAATCTTTTGCCCGTTGCAACCCCGACCAGTCGGTAACCGTATCAGAAAAACGATTAAAAATTTGATTCCAGTTTATTTTTCGTTCATCTAACGAGTGCGAGGGGTTTTCGTAAACCCAATGCTGAAACTGATCAATCGTGGCTACCCAGGGTAATGTTTCAATGATATCTTCCAGCTGGTCGCGCTTGGCCCGGGCTAATTCGTCCTCATGTTGAAAAAATAAATGCCACTGATCCATTGAAATAAGTTCCATACTCATGCTGGCCAGTTCAGCCACTTCCATCGGAGGCGATTTAAAATCATTCAACTCTAAATTCATGGTTAAAAAATTATGCACGGCATGGCCGCCTTCATGCATCAGGGTGGTCATATCGCGCAAGGTGCTGGTGGCATTCATAAAAATAAATGGCACCCCAATTTCAGCCAGGGGATAGTTATATCCTCCAGGTGCTTTTCCTTTGCGCGACTCCAGATCGAGATGCCCCATTTCGCGCATCGTTTCCAGACATGACCCTAAATAAGGATCGAGGTTTTTAAAACATTCAACCGATTTCTCAGCCAGGTCTTTTCCATCCTTAAAAGCCTTTAGCGGTTCGCGCCCCAAACTATCAACCGCCTTATCCCACGGGCGGAGTTGGCTCACCTTCAAATCGCGTTTTCGTTCGGTTGCCAGTTGGTTTAAAATGGGCACTACTTCGCTTTCAATAGAATCATGAAAAGCAAAACAATCGGCCGGGCTATAATCAAAACGGCCGTATGCCTTAAACTGATAATCGCGAAAGTTTTGAAACCCAGCCTGCAAGGCCACCTGATGTCTGAGTGAAATCAATTTAGAATATAAAGTGTCCAGCGTATCCGTGTCTTGCAGCCTTCGATTTGAAATTTTGTGATACGCTTCTTCCCGCTTTACGCGATCTGTAGATTGTAAGATAACGGCAGCCTGTTGCAAGGTCATCTCTTGTTCGTTTATCGTTACCGTCATAGCCCCTGAAACCGATGCGTACTTTTGTGTTTCGGTATTGATTTCAGTAAACAACGGAATATTTTCTTTGCGAAATAACTCGATCTCTTTTTTCAGATTGCGAATCATCAGATCATACCCTGCTATAGATTCCAGTTCTTTTGTAAAGGGAGAATCTATCACTTTCTTGTTCAGCCGATCGGCATACGGTGCCAGAGGAGGCTGAATTTCTTGTACAAAATACTGGTAAGCTTTGCTATATTCTTCGTTGTCGGTATAGCACGTCATACGGATATAGCGCCAACCCATGTCTTCACTTACCACCGATTCTAATTCGCTGCGATCGCGTAGCCAGTGCTTCAATTCTTCAACTGAAAGAATCTTCCGGTTCTCAAGGGAATCAAAAAAGGGCTGAAGGGATGACCAGTTGGAGATTTTAAAATTGACGGGTAAAAATTTCCGGGTGGGAGCCTGAACGATCATTTGTTATGCTGGTTTATTCAATGCAATAAACCGTAATTTTTTGATGAATACCAGATTAAGTCGGGTGAATTTTATACATCGGGCAAACCCGGCACGAGTGCAATCGGTTTCATTTTAAAAAACAAAAGGCATCTCTCATAAAAGGTCAGAAGAAAAGCAAATTGTATGCTACATTTGAGATTGAGAATGCAACAGATGAAGTCCAATAAATATTTTGTCATTGATTTTGACAGCACCTTTACCAAAGTAGAAGCCTTTGATGTATTGGCCGATATCTCGCTGAGCGGCCACCCCGAAAAAGATTCTATCAAAAAAAATATTGTTGAAATTACCAACCAGGGTATGGATGGAACGTTGTCGCTTCGCGAATCCATACAAAAACGAATAGAGCTGCTCTCGCCCGAAAAAAAACATATTCACTCACTGGTTACACATTTAAAAGGTCTGGTGTCTGAGTCCTTTAAACGAAACAAAGATTTTTTTAACTCGCACGCAGAAAATATTTATATCATCTCCAATGGGTTTAAAGAATTTATTGAGCCGGTAGTAACCGAATTTGGGGTAAAGAAAGAAAACATTCTGGCCAATGAATTTATAACCGATGGCAACGGCAAGATAATGGGAGCTAACACTAACAATCCGCTGTCAGCCAATAACGGTAAAGTAGAAACACTAAAGCAGTTAAATTTGCCGGGCGATGTGTATGTCATTGGCGATGGTTACACCGATTACGAAATTAAACATGCGGGATTAGCCAATAAATTTTATGCTTTCACCGAAAATGTAGAACGTGCCAGTGTGCTAACAAAAGCCGACCATATTGCCCCAAGCTTAGACGAATTTTTATACTTAAATAAATTGAATACCGCCATCTCCTACCCTAAAAACCGCATCCATGTATTGTTGCTGGAAAACGTGCACCCCATAGCGGTTGAATTAATGAAAGCCGAAGGGTTTAATGTAGAAACCTATCCTGCCGGGTTAGATGAAGACGAACTGTGCGAAAAAATTAAAAATGTTTCGGTGCTGGGCATCCGCAGCAAAACACAAGTAACAGCTAAAGTATTGGAACAGGCCAGCCGGCTGATGAGCATTGGCACCTTCTGCATCGGCACTAACCAAATTGACCTGAAGGCAGCTACTAAAAAAGGTGTAGCTGTTTTTAACGCCCCTTTCAGCAACACCCGTTCGGTAGTAGAAATGGCGATTGCCGAAATGATTATACTCATTCGTGGGTTTTACGATAAGTCGAACAAAATGCACCAGGGTAACTGGGATAAATCGGCTAAAGGAAGTTTTGAAGTACGGGGCAAAAAACTGGGCATAATCGGATATGGAAATATTGGTACCCAATTATCCGTACTGGCCGAGAATCTGGGTATGAAGGTGTTATTTTTTGATAAGGAAGAAAAACTGGCTATGGGCAATGCCACCAAATGTAAAAGTATGAAGGAGCTATTAGGCCAAGCCGATGTGGTAACCCTTCATGTAGATGGCCGCGAAAGCAACACTCACATTATCGGCAAAGAAGAATTTGTGCAAATGAAAAAAGGCGTGATCTTCCTTAACCTAAGCCGGGGCCACGTGGTAGATGTAAAAGCCCTGCGCGAAAATATACTGAACGGAAAGATAGCGGGCTGTGCCGTAGATGTTTTTCCGTACGAACCCATCAGCAACGAAGAAGAATTTGTTAGCGAACTGCGCGGGTTACCCAACACCATTCTAACACCGCATATCGGAGGCAGTACACTCGAGGCACAGGAGAACATTGGCCAGTTTGTGCCCGGTAAACTAATGGACTACATCAACAACGGAAGTACCAGCAATAGCGTAAATTTTCCGAACCTTACGCTGCCAACATTAGAAAATGCACACCGGCTTATACACATTCACCATAATGTACCCGGTATTTTAGCACGGATCAACCAGATCTTGGCCGACCATGGTATTAATATTGTAGGGCAGTATTTAAAAACCAATGAACTCATTGGATATGTCATTACCGACATCAACAAAGAATACAACAAAGAAGTAATTAAGCAACTGCGTGCGATTGAGCATACTATTAAATTCAGAGTGCTGTACTAAAACCAATGGGTGAGTTAGAAAGAAATAATCATTGCCCCCTCATGCTGGAAAATAAAAGGCTTTATTTTAAAAGAGCGTTCTATATTTTCTGCGGTTAGCACTTCCACCGGTTTTCCAAAAGAAGTTACTCTTCCTTCGTTTAGCAAAAGAATAGAGTCTCCAAATTTAGATGCCAGATTTAGATCGTGTACAACCCCCACTATAACTAAATCATTTTTTTGTTCAAGCAACTGAAGTTTTTTCATGAACTGATATTGGAAATTTACATCTAAAAAAGTGAGTGGTTCATCCAAAAAAAGATAACGACAACGGCCGGGTATAGAGAACCAGATTTGAGCCAATACCCGGGCAAAGTTTACCCGTTGTTTCTCGCCTCCACTTAGTGTGGAATAGTTGCGGTCGGCCAGCGAATGTACTTCAAAATAATGCATGGCCTCTCGCACGGCTTGTTCATCTGGTTTTCCGGGACTCGTGGTAAAATGTGGATATCTTCCCATCATCACCACCTCCCATACTTTCAGCGGAAAAGCAACATCGGTATGCTGAGAGAGTACTGCTCTAAATTTAGATAAATCCCGCCACGAGATATTTCGCAGGTTTACATCTTCATAAAAAATATTTCCATCAAAAGAAATTTGTTTACTCATTACCTTGATAAGAGTAGATTTACCTGAGCCATTCGGGCCCACAATCAGGTTTATCTTCCCCGGAAAAAAAGAAACAGAAATCTGATCTAGCAATTTCTTAGAACCAATTGAGGAAGATATATTCTCCAGTTTCAGCATCAGAAATAATGTCGGTTTCTTCTTAACAATAAAATAAAAACCGGAACCCCCACAGCCGAAGTAACAATACCTATCGGCAACTCGGCCGGGGCTAAAAGAAGACGTGCCGCAAGGTCGGCTAAGCTCAGAAGAAGAGCCCCCAACAAAACACTGCCTATCAATAAATAACGATTGTCCGATCCTTTTATTAACCGAAGCAAATGCGGAACAATTAAACCGATAAAACTAATTACCCCCACAAAGGCCGTTGCTACCGCCACCAATATAACCGTAACTGTTAGTACACTTATTTTAAGCCGATTCATGTTTACGCCTAAATAAAGAGCTTCTTCTTCACCCATGGCCAATGCGTTTAAAGATTTTACCAAACGAAGCGAAACAAAAAAACAAATCAGCGTAGAAGCACCGATTAATAGTACCGAGTTCCAACTCGCCCCAGACAGGGTACCGAGATTCCAAAAAGTAATAGACCTCGCTTGTGGGTCGCGCGCCAAATACGACATCATCCCTACTCCACTCAGGCAAAGAGCATTAACGGCAATGCCCGTAAGAAGTAGTGAAATAATGGATTGGGTTCCGCCCTTGCGGTGCGATAATAAAAAAACAACTACCGTTGCCAGCGCTCCGCCTACGCTGGCAGCCAGGGGTAATGTCCACACACCTGCATTAAATTGAAAAGTAGCCCCCAACACAAAATAGAGTGAAGCACCAAATGCTGCCCCGCTCGATGTGCCCACCAGGCCAGGCTCTACAATCGGGTTGCGAAACAGGGCCTGCATCAGCACACCCGCCATAGCCAGACTGGCCCCTACCTCTAAACAGGTAATCGCTCTTGGCAACCGGATATTTAAAAAGATACGTTCATTTAAAGTGAGCGCATCAGAAGAAAAGTAATTGGATACCGAAGAAAAAATTTCTTCGGTACCAATCAAAATCGCGCCTAAGCGCAATGAAAAGAAAAAGACAACCCCTAATGCGATTGACAAGACAATCCAAACTGTAGTATAATTTCTATTTAACTGCATCCTGGCGAATAAGCTTTTGTAGCCTAAGAACGATTTCGCCCGTGCGTGGCCCGAGATACACCATGTCATGCTCTTCTACACGAAAAATACGATTACTCTTGGCCGCTTTGGTGCCGGCCACACCGGGCAGTTCTTTAATTTTATCTAAAGAACCCAACTGGTCATATCCAAAATCGGTAAGCAGAATAACATCTGGGTCAGTTTTGGCTACTAACTCGGGAGAAAGCTGCATCATGCCTCGTTCGCCATCCAGCGGAATCTCCCCGCCAGCCCAGCTAATCAGTTTGGCAGCAGTAGCGTGCTTGGTCATTGTAAGATACACATTATTGGCACGCCCGAAATGAATTATCATTACCTGCGGTTTCCCTTTAAGGGAAGAGGCCGTAGTTAATGCTGTTTTCATATCCGTATCAATTTTGGTATTCAGTGAGTCGGCTTCCTTCTTCCTTTTAAAATATTCGCCCATCTCTGAGATCAATGTCTTGACAGATTCAATGTCTTCTCCCTTTGTTTTAAATACCATCATGGGAATTTTTAGATCTTGCAATTGCTTCATCACCTGCTCTGGCCCCACGTTGTTATCGTGAATAACCAGTGTCGGTTTAGTAGAAAGAATTCCTTCGGCACTCAAGGCACGATGATATCCCACTGTTTGAAGTTTTTTAATTTCAGGAGGATAGGTGCTGGATAAATCCACTCCCACTAAATCTTTTTGCGCCCCTAAAGCAAAAATTATTTCATTGTATTGTTTAGAAAGACAGACAATACGTTCCGTTCGCTCCTCTTTATGTTCTTTATTGCCAAAGCGCCCACAAGAAGCAAGTGTTCCGGCTATAAAAAATATGATTATTTTTTTCATGAATTTATGTATTTAGTTTAGAGTATCTGTTCGTAACAGCAAGCTATGGATTCGAAAATTCTCTCATAACCTGCCGATAAGATAATTTAAAAAGTATATTTCAAATTAAGTCCTCCGAAATAATTTGCCCAGCGTGGGCCCGGCAAATAAGTATCGGGTTGTTGGTTGATGAATACCATTTGGTAATATTGTTTACCTGCCAGGTTATTTACCCCAAAAAAGGCATCGATTGCAACGTGTGTTCCCAATGTTTTTCGAAAACCGATTTTTGAATTGATCAGGTCATACGCACTCGTCATCAACAACCCGTCTGAGGTAATGGGCATCGCATCGCGGTGCATATACACAAGGTTAAAATAAATACCTTGGTTCGACAGTACATCTACACCAACATTGTAAACGTTTTTAGGTACACCGGCTACCGCTTTGCCGGTATAATCCGTTGGGGTTGTCAGCGCATTATTTTGATAAGTAAAATTTTTATACTTAAAATCTGAATAGGTAAAATTTATAAATGGCCTTACCGACCGGAGCAACCCTTTATCTGCCTGATAGGCCTGATACCAAACCATGGCCTCTACTCCATTATTATCAAGCTCTCCGCTGTTGATAACGTACGTATAAGCTGTGGCGGTGCCGCCAGAATTTAATACGGCTACTGTACTCATTTTGTTAGAGAAAACAGCATTGAAATAGGCCAACGTGTAGTCTAATTTTCCTTTGAGCAGGCTTCCCTTCGATCCAAACTCAACTTGCTGGCCGAGTTCAGGTTTTAAGCCGGTATTTACTTTTCCGGCCAGCGGGGTGTAGATGTTGGATGATACCGGAGCTTTATACCCTTGCGAATAGGCGGCATACACCGTTAGATTTTTGCCAATCAATTTGCTGAGCGATACCGAAGGCGATACTAAGTTTTGGTAATTCATGCCATACGTGGTGGGCACCGTATTGCCGGGTACATTATTCGCAGCCACATACATTTTATCATACAATACAATATTCATCGAGCTTGATCCAATTCCGGCCGTCAGGTTGTATTGATGAGGCAAAGTAAGAGTCCATTGGGTAAACACCGAATAAGTAGAATTAATAGTAGTTTGATTGCTGCGCATCGTGCCAATAATATTATAGCCGGTAGGGTTTGCATTGTTCGGCACCATGCCATAGGCTATGCTTTGGGCATATTGTCGCTGTGCTTCAATACCCGCTATGCCCGACAATGAAATTTGTTCTCCTATCCTAAATCTAAAATCAAAAGTTGACCGGAGGCCGTAGTTCACAGGGGCTTTGTCAGTCCATCCTCCGGCCGAGCTGGCATTGTTGCTCATCCCGGATCCAAACAGTGTGGTAAAGTTGGAAATCTTTTCGTTGAATGTATAGGTATGACCTATGCCTGCCCGGAAACTAATGATGTTGGAGTGTGCATCGTTTTTAATGTAGGCCGGATTTCCACTATAGTTTAGTGTATCGTATTGTGTTTTAGAAAGTTCTCCGTTACGCTGGTCGTAACTATTGCTGTACCCTAAATAAGTGGTAAGAGACTGTTTCTCATTCAACTTAAATTGTCCCATCATATTCACAAAATCTTTAGTTGATTTTGTATGCTGCATAAATCCATCATAGTTTTGACTTCCATAATTAATTAACAGCGATGAGTTAGGCCCGCCAGTTTGTATTGTGGTAGTTGACCTTCGCAATCCATAAGAACCAAACATGGTATTTTGGCTCAATGAAGTTTTGTTAGGTTCTGCTTTTACGGTTTGCAGGTTTACCACTCCCGAAACCGCCAAACCATACAATGTGCCGGCAGGGCCCTTCACAATCTCTACATTATTTACCGAACCAAAATCAATGTCATCTAATACAGTAATGCCTTCGGCATCGGTAAGCGGAATGCCATTGAGATACGCCTTAATGCCCATCCCGTCAAAATTGCTGTTGGTGCCTCGCACTCCGGGGCCACCGGCACCGTATCCGCGAATGTTAAACTGCTGGCCGGCCGAAACGGTTCTGCGCTGCATAAAAACTCCCGGCACATTGGCGTTTACCGCATCATCTAAAAATAAACCGGTGCTTCTCTTAATTTCTGTTTCTCCCAGTTTAGAAATAGAGGCCGGTTGATTAAGTACTAATTTATTCTGAGTAGATGTGGCCGTGATCTCTACTCCCTCCAAAATAACGGTAGAAGGAGTAAGTATAAATTGCATTGGAACAGAACAATCGTTTATCGTTTGGCTTTGCGGTTCAAACCCAATGTGCGATACCGAAATCGTAACTCCGGTTTTACAATCAATGGAAAATAACCCACCGGCATCGGTAAGGCCTACTACCTGATCAGCCACTTTAATAGTAGCATCGGCCACAGGCAGACCATTTCCGTCCATCACTTTTCCGGTAAGCGTCTGAGCTGATATCGTTGAGGTAATAAATAAAAAAAGGATGAGGTAAAATAGGTACTTCATGTTACAATATTGTTTTGATAGATAGATAAACATCTCATTAGGAATAGTAAAACAATTAGCAATCTTATGTTACTGCTCATTGTCTGCAAAAAAATAGCAGGCAAATTCAACACCCGGATAGGTGTTTAATCTTGCTTAAAAAAATTAAAAAATAGTGCGCGGAGGAGGGGTAATAAGATTGGGAGGCAGAGAGCTATAGAGATCTGCTGCTCGGTTCATTTCAGGAATTGAGCTGATTGCCGAGCTGCACGTAAACACAACGATGGATTCATAAAATTGAACATACGGCATTGTATTGTTTCCCGTCTTAGTGTCAAATTGTTTTAAATAGGAAATAAACATTTCCTCGAAAAGGTCATTCTGGCAATAAATTTCTACGGTGTTGCTCTTATATACAATGTTGGCCACATCATACATTTTGCCATTTCTTTCAAACTCAACATTCGGTTCAGCCCATTGCACAGATCGAAATTCTTCGGCCGTTAAAGTTAAAATGATTGTCTTGGTGTCATCTGCTTTTACCCATTTCTGAAATGAGCTGCGATGAGAAGCGAGAAAAAAACCGGTTGAAATGCACAGCAAGCTAAGTATATATAAAGACAGCAGTGCCCCAATTGCTATTTTTTTATAAAACTTCATTGATACCGTAAGCCTACAAAAATGTCAGGCAATAAAAAAATAGAATGTTACAGTCGGTTACTGGGCAGGCGTTACTTTTTGTAGTATCCTAAGGCTTCGGGCATCCACCCTTGCAGGTCTTTCACACGGTTTTCGTCTGACGGGTGCGTACTCAAAAATTCGGGCGGCTTTTGCCCGGTGTTCATTTCAATCATGCGTTTCCAAAACGAAGGCGCATGGTTGGGGTCGTATCCGGCAATCGCCATAAAAATTAATCCGATATGGTCGGCCTCCGACTCGTGCTGTCTAGAAAATTTTAACATTCCTAAATTAGAGCCCATGCCTACAGCTTGCATTAAAAGTTGTTTGGTGGCGGTGGGGTTTTGCCCCAGCGCAGCACTAAGTGTACTTAACCCCAACTGCTCAATCAGCCCTTGGCTCATGCGCTCGCGCCCATGGTTGGCAATGGCGTGCGCTACTTCATGCCCCATCACCACAGCTACTCCGTTTTCATCTTTACATATCGGAAGGATGGCTGTATAGAATGCTACTTTACCACCGGGCATACACCAGGCATTTACAGTTTTGTCGTCTTGAATTAAATTAAACTCCCAATTAAAGCCGGCCAATTGGTCGCTCCATCCTTTGCTGGCCATATACTGCTCTACCGCACCTTGTATGCGTTTACCTACTCGTTTAATCATTTCAGTTTGTTCTACATTGGTAGAGAGCGGTCCTTTTCTAATTACATCCTGATACTGACCAGCCGACATGGTGTTAATTTCCGAACTGGATACCAAATCTAACTGCTTACGCCCTGTAACAGGAACCGTAGAACAAGATTGAACAAAGCATAAAAGAATCAGAGATAAAAAACGAAAAGGCATATTTTTTTTGATGGCAAGTTACATGTTTAATGACTGAAGTTACAAGCCTGTAATGACTTAATCTGCCAAATTGTAGCTACCTTTACATCAAATATTTATCTATGCGAATATTTGCCATCGGCCGGAATTATGCCGAGCACATTAAGGAACTGAATAATGAAAGACCTGACGAGCCGGTGATCTTTACCAAACCGGATACAGCCATACTTAAAAACGGATCGCCTTTTTATTTTCCCGATTTCTCAAAAGACATCCATCATGAAATAGAGCTGGTACTGAAAATAAGTAAAGAGGGAAAAAACATTGATGAAAAATTTGCCGGCAACTATTTTGATTCTATCGGTTTGGGAATTGACTTTACAGCGCGCGATCTTCAACAAAAAGCAAAAGAAAAAGGGTTGCCATGGGATATCGCCAAAGGATTTAACAGTTCCGCTCCCCTATCCGATAAATTCATTCCGGTTTCTTCTTTTAAAAATCTGAACGACATCAACTTTAAATTGGAAATAGATGGCGAAGTAAAACAACAGGGCAACACCAGCCTGATGTTATTTAACTTCCACTACATCATTTCTTATTTATCTAAATTTTTTACCCTGCGCACAGGCGATTTAATTTTTACCGGTACGCCTAAAGGTGTAGGTGCTGTAAAAGTTGGCAATAAACTGACGGGCTATCTTGAAAATGAAAAATTGTTGGAGTTTGAAGTTAAGTAACCTTCCATTCTTTATCGGGTTTCTATGTGCTTCTGTGGCCTTCGGCCAGTTTAGCCCCGATAAAACCCTGCCGGCAAAACGAATTGAAAATGAGCCGTACCTTTTCCCCATTAACCCCGGTATGCAAAATGCACTTACCGGAACCATGGGCGAATTGCGCTACACCCACCTCCATACCGGCATTGACATCCGCACTAATAATATGAGTTTGCCCGTCAGGGCTACACAAAAAGGATATATAAGCCGGGTTATTGTGGGGGCCTACGGGTATGGCCATGCCCTCTTTGTTAAACATCCCGATGGCAACGAATCGGTATATGCACACCTCGATCGCTTCAATAAAAAGATAGCCCGACATATATTATACAAACAATACGAAAGCAAGTCGTTCGATGTAAACCTGGAACTTAGCCCCAATCAGTTTCCGGTTGAGCGCGGAGATACTATTGCATTTTCAGGAAACACCGGGGGCTCGGCCGGGCCACACCTGCATTTTGAAATTCGCAATATCTCCAATGAGGTGTTAAATCCGCTCGACTTCCGGTTTTCTGAAATCAACGATGTGCTGGCTCCGATCATACAAAAAATAGCCTTGCGTGCAATGAATGGGCAATCGCGTATTGATTATCAGTTTGGGCGAAAAGAATATGCACCTGTTAAAAATGGTCACGACTACTATCTCACTCAGCCCATATCGGCTGCCGGAAAAATAGGGATTGAAATACTGGCCTACGATCGGGTAGATTTTTCCCGTTTCCGCTGCGGCATAAATAACATTGAAGTCCGAGTAGACAATCAACCGGTATTTGCCCAGAAGATTAACAAAATAAATTTTTTACTCAATCGGCAAATAGCATCTATTGTTGATTATGAAATACTAAAAACTCGTGGCATTCAGTTCAACAAACTTTACCGCGATGATGGGAACCAACTGTCTTTTTATAATGAATCTACCGGTAACGGATTCATCTATATGTCAGACCAACCAAAGCAAGTAGAAATAAGGCTTACAGATAATGCCGGGAACACCAGCCAATTACACATCACGCTTCAGCCGGTACAACAGAATATAAAAAATGAAGTTCCTTTATCCGGCCCATTGGTTGCCACCCACATCACTAACGAAAACATACTTAAGCTAACCGTTCCCTGTGGCCAACGTGCCATTACATTTTATGAAAAAGGAAATGCACAGCAAGTAGAACCTACCTATGCCCATACTGAAAAAGGGGTCTATCTTTTCAATCTCCGTCAATCTATCCCTGATTCAGCCCAGACATGCCGTGGTATGATACGTTTTAATGTACAAGATGCCATCCCCTCGGGTATTGAATACACTTATTACAGTGATTGGGCCATCGTCTATTTTTCACCTGAGTCGCTTTACGACACGTTATATCTGGAACAGCATAAAAAAATCAACAACGGACGCTCCGTCTTTACGCTGGGAAATACACTCAACCCGCTGAGAAAAGAAATCACTATTCTATTGAAGCCTGCCAACGAAAAAATTACGCAGCAGACGTCAGTTTATCGTAACAATGGGCGGTACTACGAATACCTGGGCGGCCAGTGGAACAATGGAAGTATTCAGTTTAAAACGAAAGAGTTGGGTGATTTTGTTTTACTGGCCGATTCGGTAGCCCCCGCCATTTACCGTATCCATTGCATGCCCCACTCTGCCCGGTTTAGGGTTTCCGATAATCTTTCAGGTGTAGATTCCTACCGGGCCAGTATTAATGGCGAATGGCTGTTAATGAAATACGATTACAAAACAGGAATTTTACAATCAGAACAGTTAGATAATTCTAAACCTCTGCAAGGGGATTTTGAGTTGAGAGTAACCGACCGAGTTGGTAACGAAAAAATATACAGACAAAAAATTCTATAAGTCATTACTTTCATAACTTCATCCATCAGACAAATTTTAACCAGCTATGGCTTTACCTGTAGGAACGACCGCCCCTAACTTCTCTACTACGGATCAAAACGGAAACCGCTTACAACTTTCCGATTTTAGAGGAAAGAAAATCGTTCTCTACTTTTATCCAAAAGACATGACGCCCGGCTGCACAGCAGAAGCCTGCAACTTGCGCGACAACTATAAGGTTTTACAAAAACAAGGTTATGAAGTGCTGGGCATCAGTACCGACAGCGAGAAGAGACACCGTACCTTTATTGAAAAAGAAAACTTGCCATTCCGTTTATTAGCCGATACTGACAGAACCGTGCATGCTCAATACGGCACCTGGGTAGAAAAATCTATGTATGGACGTAAGTATATGGGTACGGCCCGCATTACATACATAATTAATGAGGCCGGAGTGATTACTGATGTTATTGAAAAAGTAAATACCAAAGATCATACAGCTCAAATTCTGGGAGATACTACCCTAAATCTTAAAAAAATGCCTACCTCAAAAGGGGGTAAGAAACCAATAAAAAAGGTGATCAAAAAACTTGCAAAAAAAGTAAAAAGGAAGTGAGTGCAGGTTTAGTTATCATCTTATATCTTCGCACAAATTTTTAAAAATGTATTCACAACCGGATTTCATTCACTTAAAAAAAATAGCCACTCAACTGCGCAGAGATATTGTGCGGATGGTGCATGCCTGCCAAAGTGGGCATCCGGGCGGGTCGCTGGGCTGTGCCGATTTTTTTTCTGTTCTCTATTTTCATACACTCAAACACAATCCTAAATTCAATGCAGAGGGTATAGGCGAAGATTTGTTCTTCCTTTCAAATGGGCATATCTCACCTGTTTGGTATGCCACGCTGGCACGTTCAGGCTATTTTGATGTAAAAGAATTAGCCACGTTTCGTCAGATTAACTCGCGTTTGCAGGGGCATCCGGCCACCCACGAGCACCTACCCGGAATACGTGTAGCATCCGGCTCATTAGGGCAAGGCCTATCGGTTGCCACAGGAGCCGCACAAACTAAAAAACTAAACCACGACCTCCAACTGGTGTATGTACTGATGGGCGATGGCGAGCAACAAGAAGGTCAGGTGTGGGAAGCCGCTATGTATGCGGCTCATAACAAAGTAGATAACCTCATCGCCACCATAGATTATAACGGGCAACAAATAGATGGCCCGGTAGATAAGGTTTTGTCGCTAATGAATCTGAAAGCCAAGTGGGAAGCCTTTGGGTGGACGGTAACAGAATTTAATGGAAACCGGATAGAAGAAGTAGTAGCCGGGCTTGATAAAGCCAAGTCCCTAACCGGCCAGGGAAAGCCGGTTATGAATCTGATGAAAACAGAAATGGGTTTCGGAGTAGATTATATGATGGGGTCGCACAAATGGCACGGGGTAGCACCTAATGATGAAGAACTGAAGAAAGCGTTAGCCCAATTAGAAGAAACGCTGGGTGATTACTGATATTTTCTGTTACAATTACAAAAACCAGGGAATAACTGCGAGCAATATGGTAATGATAATCCAGAGCAGAAGTTTGCGGTCAAAAGTTTTAGTACGCTCCATGGATATCCGATAGTATAAGGAGATGTACGTGTTGTTGTAAGTATGGTTGGGTTTACATTTATAAAATTTTCATTTTTAACAAGTCATTAACAAGTCATCATGGCTAAATATACTTTCACCGAAAAAAAAGATACGCGCTCAGGTTTTGGAGCCGGGCTGCACGAGTTAGGCAAACAAAATAATCAGGTAGTGGCGCTTTGCGCAGACCTTACCGGCTCACTCAAGATGGATGCTTTTAAAAAAGATTTTCCTGATCGCTTCTTCCAAACCGGCATTGCCGAAGCTAACATGATGGGGCTTGCTGCCGGGATGACCATCGGGGGCAAAATTTCTTTTACCGGAACATTTGCTAATTTCTCTACCGGAAGAGTGTATGACCAAATCCGTCAGTCCATAGCCTACTCGGGAAAAAATGTAAAGATATGTGCTTCTCATGCGGGCGTTACCTTAGGCGAAGACGGAGCCACACACCAAATATTAGAAGATATAGGCATGATGAAGATGCTTCCGGGTATGACTGTAATTGTGCCCTGCGATTATAACCAAACTAAAGCAGCCACGATGGCCCTGGGCAAACACATGGGGCCTGCCTATCTTCGTTTCGGGCGCCCAAGCTGGCCTGTTTTTACTGCAGCCGATCGGCCTTTCGTCATTGGTAAAGCAGATAAAATGATTGAGGGAAAGGATGTATCTGTTTTTGCCTGCGGCCACTTAGTATGGAATGCCATTGAAGCGGAAGAAAAATTAGCTGCCCAAGGTATTAGTGTGGAGGTAATAAATCTTCATACCATTAAGCCACTCGATGTAGAATCTGTTTTGGAATCTGTGCAAAAAACAAAATGTGTTGTTACCTGCGAAGAACACCAGATAAATGGAGGGTTAGGCGATAGCATAGCGCAGACATTAGCAAGATTTTACCCGGCACCGATAGAAATGGTGGGCGTGAATGATACGTTTGGAGAAAGCGGAACTCCGGCTCAATTAATGAAAAAATATGGGTTAGGATCCGACAATATTATAGAGGCTGTACAAAAGGTTTTAAAACGAAAAAAGACCTAACCGGCCTCTCTGTTTTACCTGCCCAAACAGTAGAAAGTGGTGTTGCCACTACTACTGTTGGATCAGGTTACACAGTTTTAAACGCTATGGCAAATAGGTTTTATCTGTGTTGGGATTTCAAAATAGCGGGATCGCTTTCAATTTTCCTAAGAAAAGTAAAAAACTTTATTTTTTTGATAAAAAAGTGCCATTTCAACCCAAAATAGGTCTTTTTGATGACGGAAGAGAATTATAAACAAAGAGGGCTAAGGAATAAATTAGTTAAAAAACTGCGACTAAAAGGCATCTCTGATGAGGCCGTTTTGTCAGCCATCGGAAAAGTGCCCCGTCATCTGTTTTTTGAAGATGCCCTGCTAAATCATGCCTATGAAGACAAAGCCTTTCCCATAGGCGAAGGGCAAACGATTTCTCAACCTTATACGGTAGCCTTCCAAAGTGAGAAACTTTCCATTAAACCCGGAGATAAAGTATTAGAAGTTGGTACCGGATCAGGTTACCAAGCAGCTATTTTGCTCGAAATGGGCGCTCTCGTCTATACCATTGAATTTAACCGGAAACTTTATGAAACCGTAAGAGATTTTTTACCCCAGCTTGGCTATCGCCCTTATTTTTTTTATGGCGATGGCTCTAAAGGTATTCCGGCCAAAGCGCCATTTGATAAAATCATTGTTACGGCCGGGGCTCCAATCGTACCTCAGGCTTTGCTCGATCAGTTAAATGAAAATGGAATGATGATTATTCCGGTGGGCAACCGCGAAACACAAAGAATGATTAAACTCACTAAAAAAAGAGGAGAAATTCTGAAAGAGGAGTTTAATCAGTTTGCGTTTGTTCCATTGCTGGGCGAGAGTGGGTGGACCCACTCAAAATAACAATCAGCACTTCGCCCCTATTTCGCAGGATTCTCCACTGGTTGCCTCACCTCCTATTTCGCGAAGCGCATTCACAAAAACATCAGCCGGTTGAGCTCCTGACATCCCGTATTTACCGTTGATGATAAAAAATGGAACCCCCGATATGCCCCGCTGGTAATTCATTTGCTCTTGATTTTTTACTTCGGCCGATAAGTCATCTCCGGAAAGAAATTTTATAACCTCATCGCGATCAAGCCCCACACTCACGGCCGCCTCTACCAAATTTTCGTTTTTCGTCAGATCAATTCCTTTTTCAAAATATGCCTGCATCAGGGCCTCATTCATCGTATGTTGTTTGCCATAT
This sequence comes from Bacteroidota bacterium, assembly GCA_018267135.1. Lineage (GTDB taxonomy): Bacteria > Bacteroidota > Bacteroidia > Cytophagales > Cyclobacteriaceae > ELB16-189. The sequence goes on along the minus strand of JAFDZA010000014.1, from coordinate 318,725 downwards.
TGCTTAGCAAAGGCAATCAGCCGGTGCGATTGAAATGTATTAGGCGAAACAATTTGTTTTTCGAAATCAAAATGGAGTCCTTCGGCTGCAGCCGTGCGGGTAGTGTGGGCTGTAATCTGATGATAGCGGTCGTCTCCGCCAAATTTTTCAGATAAGTATTCTTTTTGATTCCTCCCTTCTGCAGGCATCGATGGATTGAGTTCAAACGGATGAAATTCAACATCAAAATCCATTTCATTTTTTAATACATCCATTGCTTTTTCAAGTCTGCGTTTGCCAATATAACACCAAGGGCAAACAACATCCGAAACAACTTCTATCTTAATCCGTGCTTTCATATTTTTAATTTAGCTGTAAACAGAAATCTATACCACAAGGTTCAAAATAAGTAAAATACACATTAGCAAATGTTTACCTTTGCGGCCTAGTATGAAAAAAGTTGCTTTTTACACGCTGGGGTGCAAGTTAAATTTCTCAGAAACATCTACCATTGCACGCAAATTTGAAGATAGCGGCTATCGCAAAGTAGATTTTACCGATACACCCGATATTTTCATTATTAATACCTGTTCCGTTACCGAAAATGCGGATAAGAAGTGCAAAAAGGTGGTGCGCGAAGCCAGGGCTATATCGCCCAATGCCTACGTGGCTATCATTGGCTGTTATGCCCAGCTAAAACCCAAAGAAATAGCTGAAATACCTGGCGTAGATGCCGTACTCGGGGCCTCCGAAAAATTCAGGCTGATCGAATTACTCGATGGCTTCAAAAGGCCGGAACAACCACAGGTATTTAATACCGAAATTACAGAAGTAAAGAAATTCAATACATCTTATTCTTTATTCGACCGCACACGAACATTTTTAAAAGTACAAGACGGATGCGATTACTCTTGTAGCTTCTGCACCATCCCACTGGCACGCGGCAACAGTCGAAGTGATAGTATAGAAAACATACTAAAGACAGCCAACGAGATAGCCCGGACAGAGGTAAAAGAAATTGTACTGACCGGTGTCAATACAGGCGACTTCGGTTTGCAGGAAGGCGAACGCAAGGAACGGTTTCTGGATTTGGTCAAAGCATTGGATGAAGTGGAAGGAATCGAACGGTTTCGTATTTCCTCTATTGAACCCAATCTGCTGCACGATGAAATCATTGAGTTTGTAGCTAAGGCCAGGCGGTTTGCGCCTCACTTCCACATCCCGTTGCAATCGGGATCGAACAAAATATTAAAAATGATGCGCAGGCGCTACCAGCGCGAGTTGTATGCCGCCCGCGTAACCAAAATTAAATCTATTATGCCCTTGGCCTGCATAGGGGTGGATGTAATTGTGGGATTTCCCGGAGAAACACAAGAAGACTTTTTGGAAACGTACCGGTTTCTAAACGAGTTGGATATCTCCTATCTGCATGTATTCACTTATTCCGAACGGGAAAACACCCTTGCCTCTACCATGCCCGATTCAGTACCGGCCAAAACACGGCACGAGCGCTCCACCATGCTGCACTCACTATCCGATAAAAAAAGAAGAGCTTTTTATGAAGCCAACCTAGGCAAAGAATTTACAGTGCTATTCGAAAATGATATTGAAGAGGGGCAAATGCATGGATTTACCGAAAATTATGTTCGAGTAGCCGCAAAATATGACCCTGTACTCATTAATGAGCCTAAAAAAGTGCGGCTGCAGTCCATCACCCCCAATGGAGTGGGAGCCATCAGTGAAATAGACGATGTGGTTTTATCGCATTAGTTGCTTAAAGTATTTCTTTAGCCAGCAAAATCAGGTGCGATTGAAGTAAGGTTTTTAGGGATCACCGTCAAAAAACAAGTAAAAACAGTATTTTAATTCGTTTTGGTGTTGTCGCTTACACATCTTTTATTGAGTGTGAGTACGCCAAATGCAGGCTTGGGTGCCGCCCTACATTTGTGTCAACAAAAACACAAACGTTATGCGCTACTTACTCATTCTCCTCGCTATTTGTCTGCTGGCTTCTTGCACTACTGAATTTCAGTGCACTTCCTACGGCAATACCAACAATATTACGAGCCACGGCAAAAAGTCGCAGTCGAAATATGCCCGTCATAACAAGCATCGCCTTTTATTCTAATAAACCATTACTCCGTCTTTAATCTCAAGCTTCCGGTCGGCCATGGAAGCAAATTCGGAGTTGTGGGTAACGATAATAAAGGTTTGGCCGAAGTCTTTTCGAAGTTGGAAAAAAAGAGCATGCAATTCTTCTGCATTTTTTGAGTCGAGATTTCCGCTGGGCTCATCAGCAAAAACCAATAAAGGCGAATTAATCAATGCCCGGGCCACAGCAACGCGCTGCTGCTCCCCTCCAGAAAGCGCAGAGGGTTTATGATGTATCCGATGCTTCAGGTTCAGTAATCCAAGCAATTCTTCCCCCCTCTCCCTCACCTGCTTACGTTCCATCTTCCCGATCATTCCGGGAATCATCACATTTTCTAAGGCAGTAAATTCGGGCAACAGGTTATGAAACTGGAACACAAAACCCATATTTTTATTTCTGAACTCGGCCAACGACTGAGCCGATTGGTTAAATACATCTGTTCCGTTTACTTCTACCTTTCCACCATCCGGCACATCGAGCGAACCTAAAATATGCAACAACGTGCTTTTGCCTGCACCCGAAGCACCCATAATGGCCACTATGCTGCCCCTCGCTACCTCCAGGTTTACTCCCTTCAATACAGGTAAAGATCCATACGATTTGGTTAGTTCAATGGCTTTAAGCATAGATACAAAAATTGGATAGCAAAGCTAATTTGAAATAAAGGTTTAAAAAAAGTAGCTTGCTACCAAAATTCAAGACTCATGAATATTCACGAATATCAGGCTAAAGAACTTCTGAAAAAATTCAAAGTAACCGTACAACGTGGCATCGTTGCCGATACGCCCGATAAAGCCGTGGCTGCCGCTAAAAATCTACAAGCCGAAACAGGTTCAAAATGGTTTGTGGTAAAATCACAAATTCATGCCGGAGGGCGAGGAAAGGGCACCGTTAAAGAAACCGGATCGCGTGGTGTGGTGTTAGCCAAAAATTTTGATGAAGTCTTTGAAAAATCGAAAGCTATTCTTGGGGGAACATTGGTTACAATACAAACCGGGGCTCATGGTAAAAAGGTAAATAAAGTATTGGTAGCCGAAGATGTGTATTACCCCGGAGAAACTGAACCTAAAGAATATTATATGAGCATTTTGCTCGACCGCGCCAAAGGCATACCGGTTATCATGGCCAGTACAGAAGGAGGTATGAACATTGAAGAAGTAGCGGCCACCCATCCGGAGAAGATCGTAAAAGAATGGGTTGATCCATCTATTGGGTTACAGCCCTTTCAAGCCAGAAAAATTGCTTTTGCTTTAGGTCTCGAAGGCAATGCGTATAAAGAAATGCTGAAGTTTGTCAGCTCTCTGTATACAGCCTATATGGGATTGGATGCCTCCATGTTCGAAATCAATCCGGTTTTAAAAACATCCGACAACCGCATTCTTGCCGTGGATGGAAAAGTAAATCTGGACGACAACTCCCTATTCCGTCATCCGGATTTAGAGGAACTCCGCGACATTACAGAAGAAGATCCGCTGGAGGTTGAAGCCGGAAAATCAGGTTTAAATTATGTAAAATTAGATGGCAACGTAGGTTGCATGGTAAATGGTGCCGGGCTCGCCATGGCCACCATGGATATTATTAAATTATCTGGAGGAGATCCGGCTAACTTTCTGGATGTGGGCGGTGGCGCCAATGCCGAAACCGTAGAAGCTGGTTTTAGAATCATTCTTAAAGATCCCAACGTAAAAGCTATTTTAATCAATATTTTTGGTGGAATCGTTCGGTGCGACCGGGTAGCCAACGGAGTGGTGGAAGCCTATAAAAAGGTAGGGAATATTCCCGTGCCAATCATTGTAAGATTGCAAGGAACCAATGCCGAAGAAGGCGCAAAGATTATCAAAGAATCAGGGTTGAAAGTGTACTCTGCCATCTTGCTTAAAGAAGCAGCCCAACGCATAAAAGAAGTCCTGGCCTGACCGGTTTCCTAATCACAACAAATTGCATAAATTGCAATAATGAAAAAACAGAAACTCCTTTTACTGTTTTCTATTTGGATGCTTACCGATTGGGCAAGTGCACAAAGTTTTTATGCTGTACGTAGAGAGCGTACACTTATGGTTACTGCCGGCACCGGCTCGGCCACCTACTATGGGGAACTTTCTAATCCGGGTTCAATCATTAATTTACAGCCCAATCTTAACGTAGGGTTACAGGCTTTTGTAACTCCGCGTATCAATGTTCGGGCAGAGCTTAACTGGTTTAGGCTATCTGGATCAGATGCTCAAGCCAGCGACCAAGCTCGCAAGGCAAGAGGATTATCGTTTCATACCAATGGCTTTGAGATTAGTACGGTGGGGGCTATTAATTTGTTTGCCAATGGCAATCGGTACTATCGCAGACAACAAATTAATTTATACGGGTTTGCCGGTATTGGTCTTTTATATTTCAACCCGCAGGCAGAATTAAAAGGAAAAACCTATAGCCTGGAACCACTCCATACCGAAGGGGTAAGTTATAGTCGTGTAGTGCCGGTTATTCCATTTGGGTTGGGTATGCGTGTTAAAATGGGTCCTAATACCAACATTGTAATTGAGGGCGGATACCGTAAAACATTTACCGATTATCTGGATGACGTAAGCTCAAGGTACATTGCCCCTACTACCGACCCCATCAGAAACTATTTCATTAATCCGAACAATCCGGCTTATAATACATTAACACCCGTTCAACCCGGTGAGCAAAATAACTATAATGCAGGGTCTAAACGCGGTAACCCTAACAACCCCGATAGTTATTTTTTATTGAACGTAAAAGTGGAGTATTACCTTCCTATTCGCGAGGGAGTTAACAGAAGGGGCAATGGATTGCTGTTCCAGAAAAAGCGTTCTTCTACCTACCGTTATAAAAAGAGTGGGGCACTAAAACGAAGATAGCCGCTACGTTATTTGTCGAGTATTTCGTATCTCGAATAATTGCTTTTATACTCGGGTACCAATTCTTTCATCAGGGCTACACTTTTCAACTCATTTTTATCATTCAATAAATCATTGAAAAGTTCTACGTACCGATTGATTTCTTCGTAGGGATACTTCTTTACTCTGGCTATCATAATTTTTTCATGATGCGTAGAAATTGTATTCTCCTGATTGTTTAGTAACTCTTCGTAAAGTTTTTCTCCTTCGCGAAGTCCGGTAAAAACAATATCAATATCCTTTCTTGGTTCGAGGCCGGAAAGCCAGATCATCTTTTCTGCTAAATCAAGGATTTTCACAGAACTTCCCATATCAAAAATAAAAATCTCTCCACCCTTCCCCATCGTACCGGCTTCCAAAACTAATTGGCAAGCCTCGGGGATCGTCATAAAGTATCTTGTTATTTCCGGATGGGTTACCGTAACCGGACCTCCTTCCTGTATTTGTTTTTTAAATAAAGGAATAACCGATCCATTTGAGCCTAACACATTGCCAAATCGGGTGGTTACAAATGCTGTTCGTTGTTTGCCTTGTGTTTCAAGATAATCATTATACGACTGCACATAAATTTCAGCAATGCGTTTGGCACATCCCATAACATTAGTTGGGTTTACAGCCTTGTCGGTAGATACCATAACAAATTTGGTTACCCCCCATTCTACGGCTAAGTCGGCCACGGTCTTCGTGCCTAACACATTACATTTAATGGCCTCGGATGGGTTGCTCTCCATCATGGGAACATGCTTATAGGCCGCTGCATGGAAAACATAAGAAGGCCGGTGTTCTTCAAAAATTGTACGCATCCTGTCGGCATCATTAATATCAGCCAGATACCAGAATAGACGAGAACTTATATCCATCGATCGGGATTCCAGTTCTAATTCATATAAAGCCGATTCGGCTTGATCAATTAAAATAATTGAACTGGGGTTAGCCAATGTAACTTGCCGGAAAAGCTCCGAACCAATGGAGCCTGCCGCCCCGGTAATCAATACTCTTTTACCGCGCAGATCGGATTCAATGTTTCCATTCTTTAGTTTAATCGATTCGCGGCCAAGCAATTCTTCGATGTTAAGATCTTTAATCTGGTTTATGCTCAACTCGCCCCTCACCCATTTCTCTACCGGTGGAACGGTACGCACTTTAATCTGGTTTCGTACACATATATCCACAATTTGATTTTTTCTTTCTAATGAAATATTGGTAGCCGTAAAGATTACTTCATCTACGGTGTAGTCACTCAATAAGCGACCAAGGTCAATGGCGTTTGCATCAAATATGGTAATGCCGTCAATTACTTTTCCAATTTTATCGGATGCATCTTCCAGAAATCCGACTACCTTCATACGCGGGGTCGATTCCAGCACATGGCGTGTAATGATTCCCGTCTGGCCGGCTCCAAAAATCATAACACGAAGCTGGTTGATCATCGAGTTCCGGTAATAGGAAAAAACTTGCTTCACCAACAGCCGGTAATAAAATAAAAGCAAAAAGGAAGACAGCCAACTGATTAAAATAACCGAATAAGGTATCAGGTTGGGTTTATGCCCCATACTGAGAATTAAGTTAGTAGTTCCCACCAAGGATAAATTCAATGCGTTCATATAAAAAATACGAACGCCATCTTGTGTGCCGGTGTATCTGATAATGCCCCGGTGGCTGTTGGTGAGTAAAATAGAGATTAGCCCGCAAAAAGAATAAATAGCGATACCAAAACCGAACTGGTTTTTATCCAGTTCATCCATTGAAAAATTAAAGCGCAATAAATATCCTAGTAGTACAGAAAAGGAAATCAGTGCTACATCAATGAAAATAATTACCCACCTCGGAAGAATTTTGAGGTTGCGAACAAAACGAATAAAAAGGCGAATCACCGGTTTGTTTTTTTCTTCTGATCTGTAATCAACTTCTTAATGCCATACAATCCTCCCAAGCCTAATAAATACTCAATGCCAGTAATTGGTACCGGTGGCGGGCAGGGCGGTTTAGGGCACGGACGGCCGCCACCCGGCTGGGCAGAAAGGTTTATAGCTGCCCCTATAAGGAGAGATAACATCAAGTATTTTAAAATTCTAAAACGTTGCATGGGTGGTTTAATCTTTTATCACGCGGATGATGGTGGTCGTGTTTCCCTGATTAATTCTTACAAAATAAATCCCGGCACTTTCGTGTGAAAAATCGTAACTGGAAACTTGTTTTTGCCCATCTCCCACAAATCCTAAAACGGATATCCGCGAACCCACCGCATTATACATTTCACCGAAGGCCTGATCTGCATCGGGAACCTCCAAATATAATGTTCCTTTTACCGGAACCGGGTAGGCTTTGATCTTATCAGATAGATTTTCTACTGCTGTAACCACCATATCTTTGTTTGGAGCCGTAACCGAACAACCCTGCGAGGTAACGATTAGCCCATACGTGCCCGATTGTGTTAAGGTAAGGGTTTGCCCTGTTGCCCCGCTAATGGCCGATCCGTTTAGATACCATTGGTTGCCAGTTGCAAAGTTAGATTGCAATGTAGTGAGCCCGGTTACCGTAATAGTAGCCGCATTAAGGTTAACTACATTTGCCGTTACTGCTGTTTTTGCACCTTCGCATCCAAGGCTACTTGTAATTGAAACAAAATAGGTTTTAGCTTTTGATAAGCTATCGGTAACAAACGTAGCCGATTGAATCGGGTAAGGAACAGGGGCATTAAGTGAATCATACCAATTATAATAACCATTCCCGGTAGCTCCTGATGCGGTTAAAGTAACCTGTCCTTTGCTACAAACAGCCGATGATGTGGCGATGGGTGCCGTAGGCGGGGCAACCCAATAAACTGATGAAGTGTCTGACAAAGACAAAGCCTGACAAAAACTATTAGCGGCTTGAATAGTAAAAGCGTTTTTACCTAAAGTCAAATTTTTTGAAGGTACAGAAAATACAATATTAGAGCCATTTCCCTGAATAGGTAAGCCTATGGTCATATTTGAGGATGATTTAAGGCTGTATAGAAATTCCGGGGAAGTATTTTTAATAGTCACTTTCGCCAATGTGGTATCGCAAACCGTAGCCCCATTAGCTACGATGGATGGAGGCAAGGCAGAATAAGTAAATATTAAACTAAAACGGGTAGAATCAATCGATGCCGGTTTGGTTTGGTCTATCGAAAAAGAGTAAAGCTGGTTCTGGCGAACATCAATCTGCGAATTAGGTATGTACTTATCTACCAGTTTAATTGACAAAGATGATGGCATCGACTGAAACTCACTGAATCCTAACGAATAATTGCCCGATACAACATTGGTTATTTTTAAAGGCACGGTGGTGGCACATGTATTATTGCTAAAAGGCATAGCATGAATAGCAAACGGTTCATTTACCGGAGAAAGAGACGATAAGTTTAAATAGCCATATTGGTTATTTAATTTTCGGGCATCGTATCTTTTATCAAATCCTACTGTGGCCGAGTCAGAAAAATAAATAACAGTTTCATCGCGAAGAGCATTCGCATCGGTAAGCGCTACCCGAATCAGATTAAGAGGCTCGGCTTGCCTGAAAAAAGTAGTTTGTTGTCCGGCCACCTTTACATTTTCGGAAACACTCACCACAGGGGCCGCTGCATTAGCATGCACCCAAAATCCTTGCCCGGTAGCCACATACTGTGAACCACCGTTTGTTCCTACCCCATTTACATAGGCTGCAAAAACCGGATTGGCAGTATTATAATCATCAATATATATAGCATCATCTACGTTGGTTTTTGTCCAGCCGGTAGCCGCCTTCCAATCTATCGTTGAGGGATAAGGATTACCAACTAAATTCCAGCCATCATCCGATGCACTGCCTGTATTGGTGTAAGTTACCGGTAAATTAAATGAGCCGCTCCAGATAGGCCCTGTTAAAGACCATTTGGCCATACCGCTGCCTGATACCGGTGGGTCGCTGCCAAAAACAAAAAGGGAATACCCACGGCCACGAACAAAAGTAGCTGTGTTGTCTGTTCCATCAGCCGGGAAATCAGTCCAGCCAACATCAATACCTCCAGTCTGTGTTTCATCATACCAAGACATCGCAGCTGATCCTGGATTTGAGTTCGTTACTCCGGACACTGTACTGGCACCGGTAAAGTTGCCGGTAATTGGGAGTGAGTTTTGAAGATCGGCCACATTTGTGTTTACAGGCGATGAAATATCATGATATACCTGATAGTTATAAGCCGCTACTCCTATTTTACTCATGTAGCGTTGCACTGTTACCTTTCCTGCAATAGAACTTCCTGCCGGAATAGTGGCAATGCTTGCATCAACGGTTGGTCGGTCGGCAGTTGATAACAACGTAAATGGACAGCTTGCATTGATGGTTAAAACGGCCGGGTTAGGAGACCCTATCAATTTCACTATACCTGAAACATCTGCTCCGGCCGTGGTAGTTAGTGTCAGATCATTTGCATTGGTGCCTCCGGTCAAAGTCAGATCGTTAAACGTAATTTTATTACTGCCCGCTATTTGTTTAGCTGTGTTGCCTGAAAATAAAATAGTACTTCCTGTGGCTGTGAGCGATCCATTATTAGTCAGATTTCCGGTAAGCGGAAAAGAGGAAGGAACCGTAAAACTACCGGCCGCATCGATCGTAAAATTATTAAATGTAGGCACCGTACCCGAAATTGATACTGCCGCTCCAATATGAACCGTACCGCCATTTGTATTAAATGTTCCGGAGTTGGTAAAATTTCCGTTTAACGTTAAGCCGGTAGAGGCACCCGCGCTGGGAGCTGTAAAGGTTCCATTATTAACTAATGAACCTACCGAAACATTGTTGGATCCGGATGAAAAAGTTCTACCCGGATTAGTAATGGTAAAGGCGTTGGTAACATTTAATGTCTGTCCAGCCTGAAGCGTGATCGTTGTGCCGCTGTTGTTATTCAATGTTACACTTAACACATTCCCGGACGATGGAATCTCCAACCCGGTTGTTTTAGATGTACCGGTATAAATAACATCCCAAGGTCCGCCACCGGGAGAAGAAGTAGCAATGGTGCCGGCCGCACGCGAAATGTTAGTACCATTGGCAAGACTCAGGTTATTGGAAGTAATAGCCAGTGTGCCTGCCGTAAGGGTAAGAGTGCCCGAAGCATTGGTCATAGAAACCGGTGAAGCAATATTCAACGTTCCGGCTGTCAGGGTTAGGTTATTGGATACAGTTTCGGCTGAATTAACCGTAAGGTTTCCACCAGTTTTATTTACTGTTAAGTTATAAAAAGGCGTATTCGATGTTCCGGAAATGGTTTGCACATTGGCTCCCGTAAAATTCACCGTACCGGTTCCTCCTGCAAAAGTACCGTTGTCAGTAAAATTACTTTGAATATTCCATGTGGTGGGAGCCGTTACCGATGCTCCGCCATTGATCGTAACCGCGTAGTAATTAGGTGTAAGCGTACCCAAAATAGTTGACGAACCATTAAAAGCAACCGTACCGGTGTTGTTGTTAAACGCTGTACCTGAAAGTGTGAGGTTACCAGTCAATGTCAGTGTGGTGCTGGAGGATGTAAAGGTGCCAGCCGTCTGACTTAAAAAAGAAGTGGAAACCGTATTGGCCGCACAGGTAAATGTTCCACCAGCATTTTGGATGATACCACCTGTGCCCACTGTAAGCGCTTGTCCAAGAGTAACTGTTCCTGCTGTAGTTGATACCGTTAATCCCTTAATCTGGGGCGATCCGGCAGAGGGGATTTCAAGCCCGGTTGTAGCGTTTGAGGTACCCGTGTAAATTACTGACCAAGGTCCTCCTGAAGGGCTATTGGTAGAGATCGAACTTGGGCTTGCGCCTGTCAGGTTACGGGTTATCGTAGAGTTTGCTCCCATTATTAAATTACTCGGAGCTGAAACTACCAGTATGCCGTCTGTAAGAGTAAGAGCATTGGCTACATTCAATCCCGGTGCATTAATGTTTACTGTACCCGAGGCGTTGCTATAATTTATCGTTAAGGACTGAACAGTATTATTCGTATTTAAAAAAACAAGATCAGACGTAATGGCTGCACCACTGTTCATGGTAAGGGTTGATGTTCCGCTGGCTGAAAGAGCACCTGTGCCCGCATAGGTAATATCCGCACCCGTAATAAGAGATTGATTATCGAAAGCCAATACCGTACCGGTAGCTAATGAAATATTACCCGACAAGGTGGTTGCACCGCCTAGCGTAACTGTTCCATTGTTAATGGTTGTGGTACCGGTAACCGTAATCGGGTTTCCGAAATTTACTGTTCCCGAAGTGACGCGGTTTACTGTTAATGAACGAAATGTTTGAGCCCCGGATGGGAAAGGAAGAACACCCAGTGCCCCCGATCCATTGATTACCAAATTTGAATTTGCCGCTAACGAAATGGTATTTCCATTTGGTGTAATAGCCCCCCCCGTAGTAGATGCCGTAAATAAGGTAAGCGAACGCCCTGTACCTATCGTAAGAGAACCATTCGTAAAAATTAAATCATAGGGAATAACCAGGATTGCAGCCCCTCCGTTACCGGCATTAGAAGTTGTAAATGTAACCCCGCTTGAGTTATCTATTTCGGTGGTTACATTTCCTGTGCTGGGGTGGCCATTTCCAAAACTTTGTGCCCCGGTGGCTCCGGCATACACAATGCGGCTGCCATTACTGTACGTTCTTACTCCTGAGGTTCTAATATTCCCTAAAGTGGTTCCGGTAACAATAGCTCCCGAGGTGTTAATTGAGCCTGCTCTTAGTATGCCATTTAATGTGAAAGTGCCTGACCCCTGGATACGCGAATCGGTTACGTTATCCCACATATTAACCGGCATGCTTAAAGTAGTGGAAGAACTTACCGTAAAATTTACTACAGAAGATATAGTTCCTACCGAATCGTTGGAAAAGGTCTGCATTCCATTAAAATTGAAATTAACAGCGCCAGCCCCTCCGGTGCGTGTCAAAGTACCTCTTTTCAATAAAAAGTTTCCCTGATTCATATTCCAGACTCCGTTACCGCCTCCGGACGAAAACGAAAGAAGCCCGTTGGCTCCTCCGGTGTTCATGTTAAAATCACCTGTCAGGTTTAAGGTGTACGAGCCGGTAGTTTTTAAAATAGACCCGCTGGTGTTGGTTGATTGATAATAAAAATTGCCGGTAACATTAACCGTGGCAGAACCTGTAGTAACGAAGGCCACTCTGGAGTTTCCGCTAACCGTAAAATTATTACCCACATTCAGGGTATATCCAGCCGTATTGGTTGCCAACTGAAGTTGCTGCCCACCTGTACCGTTTATGGTTAGGTTGGCTCCGATGGTAGTCAGGTTTCCGGCAAAATTGATTGTACCGGTTTGCGCACTATTCCAAATAAAACTATCAAAATTCTGACCTAGCCCACCCGGCACCGTATTCGTAACGCCTGTAACATTACAAAAAGAACCGGCCACCCACGTGGCCAATGGCACAGCCCCTCCATTGCGGGTATGGTTGTAGTTTCCATTAATGGTAACTAAACTGGCAGAACCTGTCACCGTTCCACTATTGTTAAGTGTGCCGTTAATTACCGAGGCGTTTGTAAAGTTCAGATTTAAAGTAAAACCCGCATTGACGGTTACTATTCCATCAACAGTGAGGTTATCGATATTAACGTTGGTAGTACACGTAACCGTGTGGGGAGCTAAAACCGTAACTACGGCAGAAGAGGAGCCAGATGGAACCGAGACCGGAGTAACCCATGCCGTTCCATTCCAGATTTGCCAGGTTGAAGTTTGGTTCCAATTTCCATTTTGTGCTGTTTGGTAATCACCAGTAGTTTGGCAAAAACCAATTCCCTCCCCTGCAAGAAACAGTGCAAACAGAAGCCCGATAAATTTTACTCTCATCACCTTTATGGTAAATTGCAAATATAAATTAAAAAAACGAAGAATTCCGGCTGATAAATCCGATTCGGTTATACTGTGTAACCTGCTGTTTCAATCAATTTTTGGATGATTATTTCCTGGTCTTCCTTGGCTAAACTCGTGCCACTGGGCAAGCATAGCCCGCCACCAAATAAGCGCTCTGCTACCCCCGAAAGGTAGTTTGGATAATGCCTAAAGACCGGCTGCAAGTGCATCGGTTTCCATAACGGGCGCGATTCTATGTTTTCGGCTTCTAACACTAGTCGGATTTCTTCATTTAAACTTTTTTTTGATTTTGGAGGCATTAATATGCTGGTTATCCATCGGTTAGAGAATGTGTTGAGGTTTTCTTCTTGAAATAGAAAATTATGTTTTTTTAATTCCGACTGGTAGGTTTCAAAGATTTTTCGTTTCTGTTTCAGCCGTTCATTAAGCACAGAAAATTGTCCTACTCCAATACTCGCACTGATGTTGCTCAACTGGTAGTTATAGCCGGTTGATTCATGATGATAGTATGGCACAGCACTTCGCGCCTGCCCCGATAAATAGCGGGCCTGATCTATCCATTCTTTGTTAAATGACACCAGCGCACCACCACCGGAAGTAGTAATGATTTTATTTCCATTAAATGAATAAACACCGATGTCGCCTATCGTGCCGGCATGCTGGCCATTGTAAACCGAGCCAAGCGCTTCAGCCGCATCTTCCACCACCGGAATAGCATATTTTTTTGCCACGTTCAGAATCTCATCCATACGAGCCGGCATACCAAACAGGTGCACTACGATGATTGCCTTAGGCTTCTTGCCTAACCGGATCCGGTCTGTAATAGCTTCTTCCAGCAAGTGCGGGTCTAAACACCAACTTTCTTTTTCCGCATCGACAAACACCGGCACGGCTCTCTGGTAAAGTATGGGGTTACAGGATCCGGCAAAGGTAAAGGTGGGGCAGATAACTTCATCTCCTTTTTCCACGCCCAAGACAATCAATGCCAAATGAATAGCCGCAGTCCCCGAATTTACTGCTACACAGTAATCTGTTTGGTTATACGCTGTAATTTTATTTTCGAATAAAGCCGTGGCCGGCCCCGCTGGTGCAATCCAGTTAGACTGTATAGCCTTTTCCACTTCTTTACTCTCTTCCCCACCCAGGTGAGGCGGTGAAAGGAAAATCCGTTTCCTCATTTTTTAACTGCTATTTTTTGGAAATATACAGCCGGGATTAATAAGATCATCAGCGTAGGGTTGATAATGAGACGGTGAAACTGCGAAAGTAATGGAGCCGATATTTCAGAAGTGCCTTCCCACGAAAGTTTAATATACAAATACAGCGGAAGAAGAAGAAGCCCATCAACGAGTTGAATGACAATGGCAAGTTGCGTAACCTTTCGGTCTTTAAACCAGGCCATTATAAAAAGCAGCATAAACAGATCGTTCAGAACCACGCGCAAGGTCTTCCGGAAAATAAACAACCATTCTTCTGAAATATTCAGGCTGCTTAAAAATGAAAAATCTTGAAACAAAAATGTAGCCCCAATGCCCACGAGCGCAGCAGCCAAAAGAAGTTTATTATACAACCTGTTAGGATGGCTCACCGGATTTTTTTCTGACTTGTTTTACCCAAAAAAACCAAAGAACAAAAACAGCTATATAAATGAAAACCGTAAAAAGATACTTATGAAAAAAATATAACCGTTCAGGAAAATAGAATGCCACGGCATACAGCAGCACAATGCGGGCGACATTAAGAACATAAATAACGGCCGTTCCCATCCCGGCAAAAAGTATAAAAAGCCTTGACGTACCTTTAAATGCTAACAAAAAACTGATGTACACAATCATAACGTTGAGGCTGTTGCAGCCTTCAAAAACATAAATCATGTTTTCCCGGTCGTTGGCAATGGGTATGTATTCACTAAACTGGGAAGGAAAGGCCGCAACACTTGAATCAAACAAAGAGAGAACCCACACAACCTGGGCAGAAACCGCCCGGGTAAAGGGATCCGACCCGGGGTAGTAGTGTTGTATATAAAAACCGTAGAGCGTATTTAATACCAGGTAAGAACCCACGAAAGTGACCAAAAAAAACAACGATTTTTTATTCTCCGTGATCAGTTTCATAATCAAATCGAGCGGGCCGGAACGCCCATAATTCTTTTGTTGTCTTCAAAAGATTTGGTAACAACGGCCCCGGCTCCTATGCGGCAATCGCAGCCAACGGATAATCCCTGTAGCACTATCGCCCCTACTCCCACATAACATCGCTGGCCAATTTGCACCGCGCCTGAAATGTTTACTGAAGGCATCAGCGAAGAAAAATCTTCTATTACACTATCATGCCCTAACGTACACGATAAATTTATTAGTGAAAACTTACCCAGCCTTACATGGCATGTAATAAGAACCCCTGCACAAATAATCGAGCCCTCGCCTATCTCCACATCGGCACTCAGGCGAACGCCCGGGTGAATGATAGAAGGAAAGGATAGTTGTGATGAATGGAGTTGCTGATGTATTGACTGGCGTACTGAAGGCTCGGCAATGGCAATAACAATCGCCAAATCGGTACGATGATTTTGCAAAAAAGAAAGTCCGCCTAAAACCGGCAGTCCAGCCACCACTTGCCCCTCGGCTATGCCGTCATCGGCAAAGCCGAGTACGTTCCAGCAAGGTGTTGCTTCATTAATCTGGTGCAGCAGCCAGGCCGTTTCTTGCCCAAAACCTCCGGCCCCGTATATAACTAAGTCTTTCATGAGAAAACAAAGCTAAAGCTAACTTGTGATTTTTATAGCGGCTGGTTCCCCTCAAATTTTTTTTCTTCCAGCGACCGGTCTTTCCGTGGAAATAAGAACAGGCCGAACGTAAGCAAAAGAATTTTTAAGTCGAATAAAAACGAAATATGATTAACGTAATAAAGATCTAATTCAAATTTAGTATCCCAACGGATAGCGTGGCGGCCGTTTACCTGTGCCCATCCGGTAATGCCGGGCCATACTGCATGCCGGTGTTTCTGTTGCCCGTTCATAAGCGGCCAATAGGCCACCGGTAATGGCCGGGGGCCAACTAGCGACATATCTCCACGCAGCACATTCCATAATTGAGGCCATTCATCTAACGAAAAATAACGAAGCAAATCGCCCAGCCAAAATCTTCGCTTTTGTATATCGTCTGACGGGCCATCTAAAAGCGTGCGAAACTTATACATAATAAATGCCGTATTGTTTTTGCCTATGCGTGCTTGTTTAAATAAAACAGGAAATTGAAACGTGAAAAAATAAGCTAACAGAATAAGGCCCACCAGCCATAAACTTAATACAATCAGGATCAGGCTTAAAACCACATCTAACCCTCGTTTACCGTATGTGTTATACGCAAAATTCATTTTACTGATACCTTCCTAATTACCCGGTAGCGCACAGCCAGGTACATCAATGCAAACAAAAAAACAGAAAGTAATAAAACAACTACGTTGCTGGTTTCAAATGAATAAATCAGCAAAACATTAAATGCCAGCTGGCACAGGCCATACCCGACCGAAACCATCCGGTGATCGTAGCCGCATTCATTAGAAAGGTATTGAAACAAATGGGTGCGATGAGCCTCAAAAATATTTTCTCTGCGCATCAAACGAAAAAAAATAGTAATAACCGAATCAAGGCCATAAATCAAAAGCAAAAAAATCCATCCAAAATAAGACGTAGTTATAATCAGTTGAATAACAAAAAAAACAATTACCAGGGCAATGGTTACGCTGCCCACATCGCCTGCAAAGCACCTGGCCATTTTTCTGAAATTAAAAAAAAGAAAAACCAGCAACGACATCATTACTCCAATCAGAAGAGAAATCTCCGTAAACGGAATCTGCCGTTGAATTACCAGCAACGTAAGCAATGTTACCAATGAGTAAATACCAGTAATGCCATTAATGCCGTCCATAAAATTAAAAGCATTGAGCGTACCTACCCCTACTACTAAGGCAAAAATTACGCCTGTAAGCGGATAACGAAAAACATCGGCCTGATAAAAGACGAGCAGCATACCCGTAGTTTGGAAAACAATACGGGTTACGAAATTAACCGACACCAGGTCGTCAGCAAAACTCACCACTGCCACCACTCCCACCGCCAGCATAAACCAAGGCCATATTAGCGAGTGGGTGAAAAACCAGGCTAAGACACTGACTAAAAAAATAATTCCTCCCCCGCGAATAATAGGATGGGCATGCGAACTGCGTTCGTTCGGCTTATCTATAATACCCAACCGACCGGCCACCCGGAAATAGGCTAGCTCGGCAAGCCACAAAAAAATAAATCCGAGCCCGATAAAAATCCAGTTAGTCTGCATCGAACGATTGAATGGTATGTTGCAAGCCATCTCTCAGACTAACCGGCAGCTCCTCTCCCAGCATCTTGCCAATTTTCCGGTTAGATACTTTCATACTTTCGGTCAGTTTATTCAGCCAATGTTTTTTACCCAACAAAGTAGCCATAAATACGATAAATGGGATGGGGCAATTCAGGATTATTTTTTTTCGGTTTGTTGTTTGTGCCATCAACTCGTACAACTCGGTAGTGGATAAATACCCATCATCCGATACATGATAAATACCCGGTAAATAATTTTTAGTTATCAATGCCTGAACAACAAAACAAAAATTTTCGATTGACAAAAAGGATCGTTCATTTTTAAGCTGGCCCAAAGGAAAAGGCAGCCGCCATTTTACAAACCGGTAGAGCAAATTTAGATTTCCCTTATTTCCGGGGCCGTGTATCATGGCTGGTCGTAAAATATAAAAATACTTCCCTGTTCCTGTTTTAGATTGAATATACTGTTCGGCTTTTAATTTGGATTTTCCATAGTCGGTAGTGGGGCAGGCTATAAAATCTTCATCTACAATTTGCTCCGAATAATCAACCACTGCTTTAATCGAACTTACAAAAATAAAAACAGAAGCATGGGACTTCAGAAATTCGTCCACAGCTTGTTGTGTGCCTCCTGCGTTTACCGTTTCATAATCATCCGGCTTAAAGGTTCCGCTTAAATCATGTGCGATGCCGGCCAGATGAACCACCACATCAACTTGGTGTTCATTCCATTCGCTATGATTCATTCCAATCTGTATAATCTCTTCACGATTCGATACCAGGTTCAGTTTTCTGCGGCTGGTGCCAAAAATTTTCCAATCTGTGTGATGATGCAAATAGGTAGCCAGGTTCGTTCCCACAAAGCCGCTGATGCCGGTAATCAAAATATTTTTCATCAGCGCAATTCAAACAATTTTCTAAAATATTTGCTGTACACCATGAAAGCGTTGGTGTAGATTCCATTCTCGCGGCAGCCGCGCATAATTTCGTTATTCAAAATGAAGTTGCTCTTTAAGTTTTTAGAGCTGACCCCTCCCTTACGCATCACCACCATTTTTAAAGGCAGGTATTGGTATTTTAATTGGTGTACCGCTAAGAAGCGAATGAGTAATTCATAATCGGCTGCAATTTTATAATCTGTTTTAAAAAGCCCGAGTTGTTCATAGTATTTTCTACGAACAAAAAAGGTGGGATGAGCCGGCATAAAACCCCAGGCAAATTTTCTGGGATTCCAATGAGCGGAAGAATATGTACGAACAATTTTTGATAAGTTATTGGAATCAACAAATACCAGATTACCAAATACAGCATCTACTGACGGGTCTCCAAAAGCGTGCGCTACTTTTTCAAGAATTGTTTCGTCCGCATAAAAATCATCTGAGTTTAAAATGCCCACTACCTCCCCGGTGGCCAAACCAATGGCTTTATTCATGGCATCATAAATGCCACGGTCGGGTTCGATCAGGTATTTTTGAATGAGATCCCGGTTTGCCTGAATGATATCAACTGTACCATCGGTTGAGTTTCCATCTACCACAATGTATTCAATAGCAGGATATGTTTGAGCGCGGATAGATTGGAATGTACTCAGAATGGTGCGAGCCGAATTATACGACACCGTAAGGATGGATAGTTTCATCGCTCAATCACACAATTTTCTAATACCAGCATATCCATGTGGGTGCGCAAAAAACAATCGAGCGCTTCGGCCGGTGTATTGACGATCGGTTCGTTTTCATTAAAGGACGTGTTTAATAAAATGGGCACGCCTGTTTTTTTTCTGAATTGATCAATCAGAGCATAATAGCGGGGCGAAATATCTTTCATCACGGTTTGCAACCGACCGGTGCCATCCACATGGGTAACAGCCGGAATTTGTTCCCGTTTTTCTTTCCGTATCGGAAATACTTTTTCCATAAAAGGCACATCGTCCGCTTTCTCAAAATAATCGGCCACGTATTCTTTTAAGATGGAAGGCGCAAACGGACGGAAACTTTCTCTTCGTTTAATTTTGGCATTCAATAAATCCTTTGCCCGGGGATTTCGCGGATCTGCTAAAATCGAACGCCCCCCCAAGGCCCGCGGACCAAATTCGGCTCGACCGGTAAACCAGCCTACTACGCCCGGTTCGATCAGTTTATTGGCCACATACTCGTACAACCGATCGTCTTCCAAACGTTTATAAGATACCCCTTTTTGCTGCAACAACTGTTCAATCTCTTCATTGGAAAAACGGCTGCCGGTGTAGGCGTTATAGATAGGCGGGCTTCGTTTGTTTTTCAGGATGTGATGGTGCACATACAAAGCACTGCCCATGCTGATGCCGGCATCATGGCCGGCCGAAGGAATATACAGCTTTTCAAATTTGGTGCGCTCTACTATTTTTCCGTTAGCTACCGAGTTTTGGGCAACGCCCCCGGCAATACAAACATTTTTTAATCCGGTACGGGTCTGCAACCGATTCAGTACATGAAAAATAATCTCTTCGCAAACTGCCTGTACACTGGCCGCCAGATTTTTGTGTTTTTGAGTCAGCTCCTCTCCGGCCTGGCGGGGTGGGCCAAACTCATCTACTATTTTTTTTCCGTACAATGTTGATAGCTGTGGAGTGTGGGTGGTATAATCCAGTTTAATTTCGGTAGGGTTAGAAAAATAGCCGGCATCCCACGTAAACAATCCCGATGGACGCAACTGAAAAATTTTGCTTATCTGGTCTTGGTAAACCGGCTGCCCATACGGAGCCAGCCCCATTACTTTGTACTCATCGCCATAATGGGGAAATCCGAGGTATTGGGTAAAGGCTGTATAAAACAGCCCTACCGACACGGGGAAATCCACCGAATCGAGCACAGTAATTTGGTTGCCTTTGCCCGTGGCTATCATCGTAGTAGTGAAATCGCCCGAGCCATCTACCGATAAAATAGCAGCTTCTTCAAACGGGCTGGCAAAAAAAGCCGATGCCAGGTGGCTGCGATGGTGCTCTGCATAAACAATTTTAGGTTTAATATCCCGCTCACTTAAGCCGCTCAAAGCAGCCAATTCATTCTCTATACTGATTATTTTTTTTGAGTTCTTGAGGCGATCTACTAAAAGTGGGTTCTTTTTGTGTGCATTAGAAAGAACAAATTTTACTTTATTCCAAAACTTGGCCTTGGCATCGCGGCCTATGGTAATATGATCTACCTCGTGCAACCGGATGCCTGCTTCGTGCAGACAAAATTTTACTGCTTCCGAAGGAAACCCGGCCCAATGTTTAATCCTCCGGAAGCGTTCTTCTTCCGCGGCTGCCAGAAGGATACCATCTTTAAAAATGGCAGCCGAGGAATCAGCATGATGCGCATTAAGACCGAGGATGAACATGGTTGGGTAGTTGGGCTGTAGAATAACTGATTAATTCCTCAGACAATTTGCTATTCAAATAAATTAAATTGCAATTATAAACTGAAATAAGTTTAAAATTTACGCCAAGTATCTCTTCAACAGTAAATTGTTCGTCTTTCGAGTCAAACTCTATACATATAATTAATGCTTTTTGAATAGTATCTCTAGCCCCTTTCAACACATCAATATTTAAGCCCTCAACATCGATGCTTAATAATGAAATAAATTGATACTCTATGTGTTTAAGAGCTAAATCAAGAGGCAAGACAGGTATATAAACTGATTTATAAAAAGTATGGTTTAACTCCTTAAAGGAACTTAAAACAGGTGTTTTAGAAATATTAAACTTTAGAAGTTCTGGTTGACTGCTGATTGCAATAGGAAGCACTATGTCTTGTGATCCTATATTTTTTGCTAATCTGGATAACTCTTCATTCGGTTCAAATAAAATACCTTTCATTCCATTTCGATACAGTAAGTATGTATTGGAAATATCAGTGGGATGATTCGCGCCTACATCCACATAAATAGCATTCTCAGTATTATATTTTTTTAATAAACTTAGAATATAAATATCTTCCTGATGCTGAGAGTAAGATTTTTTAACTGGCAGAAACCGATCTAAAAAAGCTGTTGCGTATCTTTTGTAAGATCCTAAGCCCGGAAAATTATGTGCAACCCATTTTCTTAAATTCATAAATCAAATAATGTAATAAACCATCCTACTAAACATTCTATGATGTAAGGCTATATATTTATCGTCTACACAAAAATAAATAAACACAACTATCTATTTAAAAAAAGGTACTGTTCAATAAAAATAGATTCGCTCCAAAAAAAGATGGAATATTCGTGTGCATGCTTCCTAAATTCTATGTAGTCATTATTATTCATTTTCGGAATCATATATAAGACCTTTTCTAATTGTTCATTTTTTTCTTTCTCTATATCAATATAAAATCCCGCTCCGGTTTTTTCAATGTCTTTCCAAGGTGTATTTTTAGAAATAATAACCGGCACGCTGGATGATAGCGCATCGAAAATGGCGTGACCGAAATTTTCGCCTTGCGTGGGCAATACAAAAAAGTGATATTGACAGAGCAATTCCTGAACTTGCCAGGGCGGCACGGCTCCTTTGTATGAAATGTGAGGAGCCTCTCTTATTTTTTCAAAACAGGTTTCTCCATACAACGTATTAGCTACGGGGCCAAAAATATCCAGCGTATAATAATCCTGAAGAGGAAGCACGGCATCGATCAGAAGATGTAGGTTTTTATTTGGGTTAATCAGCGACAGAAAAACAAGTTTCATTTTTTCTCCGGGTGTCCATTCCAAAGGTTGATATGAAGTTGGTTTTCGCGGCACGTTTGGAGCAATGTGGATGAGCCGGTTCCTTCCAAAGATTTTAATAATATCCTGTTCCTCATTGCGATCAGTCGCATGCCATTCCACGGTACGCGGAATGATCCTTTTCAATAAAAAGAGGTATCCGCGCTTAATCCATTTTCGCCTGGCCAGCCCCCACGGTTGCAACATGCCCCGTGGTGAGAAAAAAATTTTAATACCTAAAACCCGGGCAAACAAAATACCGGGCAAAGTGGTGGTGGCATTAAAAATACCGTTTACCCAAACCGCATCGGGTTTAACTTCAGCCAATAACCGGTAAACCAACCGAGGTGTAATTGAATTTAAGTAAAATATATTTTCTCTGTTCGGCCCGGTAATCCATTTATTTTTTATTAGATCTTCAGCAGAAGTGCCATCCACATCTTTTGTTCGCGAGAGCACATACACTTGCACATGCTCTTTTAGGACGTTGGCCAGATTAAATAACGACTGAACCGGCCCGCCTGCCTGGTAGTGCGGCCAGTAATAGGGATACAGAAAAAATATCTTTTTTTTCAATGAACCGCCCGCTCCGGCCAGATTAGCTTAAACAAAAACTGAACAAACAAAAAAAGTAAAAAACCTTTAAATAAGGTATTGACCAGCATATAAAAATCATTGTTTGCCCGCGTCCAAATTCCAAACAAAACCGGTATCCAGATAATATTAATAGGCTGCGGCACCACCACTTTATTAATAAACCAATAAAGTAAGCGTGCTAGCACAGCCCCAAAAATAAATAAACCGACTAAAGCTCCGGTAGGCCCAAAGTTGATATAAAAATCGCCCAGCACGCCCACCGTCATCGATGTATTGTTGTGCAGGATGTGCCCGGTATAATGCTCAAACTTGGAGTGGTCGCCAATATTTTTTTTATCCGGAAATAATACGCGGGGCAATATCACACCTTGTATATCCGACCAGGTATCGGCCCCCTCGGCAAACGGCACCCTGCTGGGAACATGTTTCATTACCTTTCCCACATGCCAGCCCTGGTTTAACCGGGCTATGGTATTAACAGTGCCGGAAGATTCCGCAAAGGGGGTGTCTTCCTGCTCTTGTTTTTTTACGGCCAACTCAGTCAGGGTGCTCAGCCCGGTTTCCTTTTTCCCTTTTTGAGTGTATAGCCGGTACTCCTGTTTGATGGACTGAATCAGGATTAACAAGGGAGCCGCCAGCAAAATAAAAAACGACCGCCTAAACAACGAAAGGCGAAACCGGAAAGAAAACATCAGGAAGAAATAGGTACACCACATAAAGAAGTCAATGAAGATCCCCCCGGCCAGCGCATCGCTCAGCAGTTTAAAAAAAATAAGAAACATTAAAAAAATATTGAGTGGGGTAAGTGCAAACATATAACACATAAAGGCTCCGTATTTCAGCGGGTGCGATAACGACCTGATCGACCCGATGGGCGAAAACACGAGAGAGAGAACATCTACCGAAAGGGAAACACCCAAGAGTATGTGTCCTAAACGAGTGGCACTTACGGGTTTAATCTTTTCTGCCAACCCGGATAAATCAATATCTTTTTTAAAAAGGAGCGCACCGCCAAAAAAAGCAATCACAGCCGGTATCAGATACGCAAATAATTCATCCTGCTTCAGGGGCATTTGTCTGGCCAAACCGGGGTACACATTGTAGGTCAGATAAACCGAAAAAATATATTGAATGTAATAGGTAAACAGCGAGAGGTAGATAACGGGTATGAATTTATCGGCCTTCCGCATCATCAGGTAATACAGAATAAAAAACAAAGCGAAAATAACAAACAACATCATGAGGTATGAGCGTGATTGTTTCGATCCTTTATTTTTCTGTATAGGGCTGCATATTCTCCGGCCAGTGGCCGGCCTTTAAAACGCTGCGCATTTTCAAACCCCTTGGTTATAAGTTGATCTCGGTAGGCCCCATCTTCTATTACTTTTTTTATTCCTGTGCGGATAGACTCCACCTCAAAGGGATTTACCAAATGAGCGCTTCCGCCTGCTATCTCCGGCATGGACGATGTATTGCCGGTTACCACGACCCTACCTGTAGCATTGGCTTCTATAATCGGCAACCCAAAACCTTCCAAAGTAGAAACAAACGAAACGATATCGCATTCTTTATACAGACCTGCTACTTCTTCTATACTTAAATTAGTAAACTCTCTGAATTTAATTTGGTATTGATTAATCAATTGCCGTTGGCCGGAGTTGAGTTTCCCCAAGAAATAGAGTACGCATGGAATTTCTTTTACCGCCTGCAATAGTCTTTCTATATTTTTATTATGCTTCGTGCCAATTTGTAAAATGATGGGGTTAGTAGGGTTAAATTCCTGGGGGCTTACTTTAAACAATTCAGAAATAGGATTGTAGATCACCTGAATTTTCGAAACGGCTTCCGGCACGTATTTTACAAGTTCGTTTTTGGTAGCTTCCGAAACCGTTGTGATGGCCGCACAATGGCGCACCGGCCCCTGCACCCAGAACCGTTTTAGCAGATAAGCAGAAAGTCCTCTCCGGTTTTCTAAAAAACCAATATCGTGTATGGTAAGGATTGTATTCCGCTTAGGTAAAAACAAGGACACAAAATGAATATCGCCTGTTATGTGGTTAATTTCGCCTTGTGAAAGCAGCGCCTGCATACCACAAAAAAAGCGTCTCAATATGCCTTTGCTTTGCCAGTTCATCTCAACTACCCGGCTTGTAATATCGCTGGGCAGGTTTTCACGAATTTGCTGAAACAATGCCTCGATACTGAAGTTGCCTTTCGCTTTTTTCCGATGAAAAAAAATCACTTTCAAGGCTATCCAAGATTAGATTTTGTAGCCAAGATCATTTTGCCTCCGGAGGTAAAGCAGGAATCCATTTTTATGAAACGGCTGCCAAAAACCTCATATAAGCTGTATCCCAACGAACGCAATATTTTCTGTGAAGCCCCGGGCGATACCCCGGCTGCTTCTTCGCACCAATCATTAAATTCAAAATAAATATCAGGCGCATCCGGTGGCGATAACATCTTTCGGCCTCCCTCAAAGGCAAAGTACTCATACCCTTCAATATCTATTTTTATCATCCCTACCTCTCCTTTTATCCGGCTCGTTAATTCATCCAGTGTTGTGGTTAAAACTGGTTCAGACTGATCAGTAAATATCGGGTTGAGCGAGCCTTTGCCGTATTTCTCTTCGGGATTAAAAAAATTAACTGTCTTACCCGATTCGTTAAACACAGCCTTTTCTATGACGTCAACATTCGTTAACCCGTTGATAGCGATATTCTGTCTTAAGTAAGCCGCCATACGCGATGATGCCTCCACACAAATTATTTTAGATTCAGGTCTCGCCTTGGCGATGGGGATTGCTATGGAGCCGATGTTGGCCCCTATATCTAAAAAGAATTTGTCTGGTTTAACCCTCGACAACAAAAGCGCAATACTTTCGGGTTCATATTCACCGTTGATCAGCATATCAAACCCTACATTTTCTTTTACATTCGGGAGTCGGAATACACATCCATTCTTAGCCCGGACCTCAATGTCTCGAGCATTTTTTATATACCGGCCTAACAATATTCTGGACAACCTGTTTTTTCCTTTAAAAGCAGGCAATGTTCGTAACAGTTCGGCTATCACGTTTCGGTTAGTTTATGGATTAAGGGCTGCAGCACTTCTTCACAAAAGTAATGATCCTGACGTATCTTAAGCCCCTGGCGTTGGCAAAGATTTACTAAATTATTTTCGGCTAGATTCTCAAAATCAATCGAAACAATTTTTGGAAGTGCCGTAGAGTCCTCCAGCAGCCGGGAGCTGAGCAGCGTTTTAGGGAACCAAACATCCAAGCCACAAGTATGATATTCGTAAAGCTTATTCGGAATACTGTATATATGATTCGTAATGACCCCTTTATATAAAATGACTCCTACATCATATTGAGCCAACACAGACGATAGTTTTTCATACGGAAGTCCTTCCTTCAAAAAAATAGTTGGTGCGTCCAACTCATTAAAATAGCCGGCTACATCCGGGCTCCTATTATAGCTGTATATATCCCAAACCGCTTGCCCGTTTTGGTTTTTCACCCATTGTGCAAATTCTTTTGTAAACATGGTATCCAAGCTCAGCGCTCCCACATAAACTATTTTAAGTGGCAAATGAACGGGCCGCACCGGGGCCAGCCAACTTTGAGGCGGATAATTAGGCAAAATATGGGGGTGCTTAATTTTTACAGGCGCAATGTCTTGCAAGAAAAACCGCATCCGGTCGGCATTGGTATGCGATAGCCAAATGGCTTTGGGGTACAGCCGCAACTCCAGTTTGTGAAAATAGTTCACCAGCTTCATGGCCGTTCGGTATTCTTCCGGAGTCGTGTATTCATGGTAATGAATAAACATCCGCGTGCTTTTAGCTATAAACTGTTTGTATAGGTAGGCCGGCCAGGAAGACAGGGTTTCAAAATACAATATTTGCCCGGGGGATTTTATCAGCAGCCAAAACAAGCAGCCGGAATAGAACCAAAAATAATTTATAAAACGCAGAAGCGTGTTTTTACTTCCCGAGGTGCCCAATCGTTTCATTACTATATTACCGGCAGGCGGCACATACAACGGAAGGTTTGATCTTCCTTGGGTAGTCAGCACGGTTACCTGATCAAAATACGATTCGCCCGCTAAAACATTCAGCATATTTTGCAAAGGTGGGTACCACTCGGCCGGGCCGAAATGAATAATCACTAATCGCTTCACAGTTTTTCAATTTCATGTAATACCTGGCGGGCGCGACTGGCATAGTCGTAGCCGGAAGCGAGAGACCGTGCCCGAGCATTCTTCCTGATTTCATTTGCCTGCGAAGCTGTAAGCCGAAGCAATGAATTTATTTTACCTGCACATTCATTCACATTGTTGAAAAGAAATACTTCTCTTCCATCTTCAAAGAAAATCCGGTGTTCAAGAGTATCTGGCGCCAACATGATTCCTCCCACACCTGGTACTTCAAAAGTGCGCATGTTATGCGAATTGGGATTATGCGGGCGCATCAGATTTAACTGCACACGGTATTTGCGCAGCGTTTTCCATTGCTCACCTGCATAAACAGCATCCTGTATTTCTACCCGAGGATGATTTATAAATTTTTTCCAGTGATGACCATAAACCACTATTTGCATTTTCATTTCAGCGAGTGCGTTAATAAACGTTGCCCGTTCTTTATCAGGGTTTCCCACGAAGCATACCTTAACAATTTCTTCTTCTTTTACATATTCACTGAATTGCTCATCGGTAAGGTCAAAACCAAAAGGCAGCCACGCTGTTTTTGCCTGATACTCTTCTTCTAATCGCTTCTTAATAGACAGGTTGTATGTAAAATGAAAATCGTACAGTGAAATTGACTTCGTAATATTTGCGTTGCCGCTTCCTCGACCGGAAAACAAAAAAGGATTATCAGGATTGTAGTTAACTAATTTAATCCCTTTAGCACGAATGATCTTTAACGTGGAGGGGAAAATTTCCATTCCTTTGAACACGAATACTACCTGAGGTTGCAGTTGATCCACCTTCTGCAAAAGGCTTTTATTAATAGTCTTTAGAATAGAGCTAAATCCAAGCCTGTAAAGTACCTTGTTAAAGGTGCTCTTGTTATAATAGTCGAGGAACGGATTTTGAGCAGCAAAAAATTCAACATTATTGATCTCCTGCTTAAGATACTTTACATAAGGTCTCTCAATAGCATAGCTACTATCTGCCCCGATGACTAAAACATTCATTATTTCTTAAAAAAAGTGTAAAGCCTTTGCTTCATCTTTTTGAATAGAAAAACCGGTGTAATTAGGCCGATAAAACTGGAACTCATATAGAACAATCCTATTAATATCTTATTAGGAAGATTTAACCTGTAATAATTTTTATTTTTTGTAGGATTAAGTCCTGCCACAAGGCCGAATGCTTCAGGCAATGCACCATTTTCTTTGTAATCGAGTATCCAATGAGGAAAGGTAACCAGATAAATTCGTCTGAATATCTGATACATTCTTTTTTGTGTTGCCATATTCGCATCGATCAGTGCGCTTATCAAAACATGGATTACCGATGGCAGACCACCATCTACAACACGAAAATCCTTCCACCGCTTTGCAATCCTATCACGATACGATTTTCGGAACACTCCATTCAAAAGAAGATCTTTCAACACCAACGGCTCTTTCAGACTAAAAAGCACCGCTCCGTTGGCAATCATATTGACACCTAAATACATTTGAGCATAGATACTTCCATCGTACTTCGAAGTGTTGTATTTTAAAAATGTTTCTCTCTTATAAATAAGTCCGCCCACAAAACTAAAACAGGAATAATTGCTAAGAGCAACATCAGGCCCCGATCCTATAAGCCCACTTTTTTGTGCACGTTGTATTAATGTGCCGCCAGTTCGTTCTTCAATCATATTACAAAAACCGATATCAGGATATTGATTATGTTCAAGAAACTTTACCAGATCAGTTATACTATTTTCTCCAATGATTGAATCATCATTTCCGATAACAAATGTATAATCACCGCTCGCCATCTCAATGCACTTCCGGTAATTTCTGTCATACCCTAAATTCTTTTCGTTTTTATCAAAAACAATAGGGTACTTATAGCTTTTGGCAAGTTGTGCAATCTTATCTACGGTATCATCCGATGAACAATCATCACTGATAGAAATTTCGATATCAGGATAAGTCTGTTTCTCAATAATAGACAAACTTCGAAGCAAGTACTCGATTCGATTATACTGGGGTATGCAAATAGAAATTTTCATCGAGTTTTATCTATTGAACCTAAAATCTCTAATATTCATATTAGGAGCAACACATAAGACGCTCCCCCAAATCCCTTCAGGGTGGGGGAATGGCAATGATAGGTTTTTTATTTCTTCTAGAACAAGCGATCTGAATGTATTGAATCGGTGAGCTATATAGTTATAAAATTTAAAAAATACTCCCACTTTCTTGTCAGCTTCAGGTGAATGGAGTTCAATAATCATCAACAGGAAACTCTTTTCAATATTTAGCTCAAATCCCTTTAATGCTTCGCCTTCAGCGCCCTCAATGTCCATCTTTATAAAATTAGGTAATCGGTTGCCCTGATTAATGAATGCATCCAGGGTTATTGACTCAACTTCAATTGTACCATCATTCGTTGTGTCATTGTTTAATTTACCTTGTGTTGCGTGATGACCAACACTGAATTTTAATCGTTGATTTTTATCCGAAACTGCTTTCTGAATATTTTGATAATTACTAATGTGGTTAAGTGCATAATTTTTGTTGATCTCAGAAATATTTTCTGGCAGTGGCTCAAAGTTGTATAACATTCCAGTTGAGCCAACTAGCTTAGAACATAACATTCCATGCAATCCAAAGTTTGCGCCTAGGTCGTAGACAACGTCACCCTCTTTAATGATATTTACCATTATTTTTTGCATGGCAGGTTCCCATCTTCCAAACAATGGAGCCCATTGGGTGTTATTGGAGATTATGATCTTTGATTTTCGTAAGTAACCAGATTTTATTGTTTGAATGCTGTTTACAGGATAAAAAAAATCTTGTAAGTGTTGTTTAATGTTCATTTTGGGTAATTAGATTTTCAATTCTTTCAACTTGCCTATTATACAAATTCTCATTTGCAAAAAATATTCGCTCATCTATCTTAGAATGATCATTATAAGATGACAAGTTACCTATTATCTCCCGAAACAGTTTTGGTAATTGTTTGTTGCTATGCCTCTCGTCAATCATCTGTACTAAATTTGGCCTGTCTTTATACATTGAAATGTTATTCGAAACAATTACCCTTCCGGTGGCCAGGTATTCCATCACTTTGTGGTAGTTGGTACCTTTGCTTTGGTCTTTTTGTACATCATAACAAATAAGAAACATATCCATTTTACTGATTGCCTCCGCTAAGGTTTTGGGAGAAACCACTCCGTGCAAAGATACGTTAGCACAACCTTGCAAAGCTTTAATGAATTTTACTGTCTCTCTATTTTCTTCTCCTCCTATATTGGATTGACTTGCCTGATAGCTTCCCCAAAAATGAAACTCAGTTTCTTTATTCTGATTAATAATTCCGAGTAATATTTCCCGGTCAATATCGGGTCGCAGCAGGTTTCCGGATAGGCCTACCTTAACAGGTTTAGATTGTGAATAAACCGTATTATCGCCCGCCATCAGAAATTCTTCCGTAACTCCATGCCCTATCAAATATTTAGGTGTATTAATATGATCATATTTTTTTAAAATCTCAGAGGTAACCGAGAAAATAATATCAGCCCCTTCTGCCGAGGAGATAGCGTCTTGATTAAGTGGCTCATCTACCGGATAAAATATTTTATAAGTGTTTTTAAAAAAATGAAAAGGATACAAGTGCCCAAGATCGAAAGACCAAACGATATCTATATCGCCTACTTTTTTTAATATTTTATTTACCTGAAACTTCATAAAAAAATGAAAGGCAGACTGAAACTTAAATTTCATCCAATAAGGGAAGAAGAGTTTATGATCAATCCGGTACAACCGGGGCGTGCCGGATTCTTTCAGGCTAATGTTGCTTCCTATTGAAAAGGGAGATTGGTCGGGAGGATTTAAAAAAAAGACATCATTTCCGCGCTTAGCCAACTCAACGGCATAATGGTGCTTCGACAAAAACATAGTGCCCCACGACTGCGGGGAGAGAATGAGAATTCTTTTATCGCGCAGCTCCACACTTTACTTTTTTTGATAGAAACGTTTAATACAACATGCCGTATATTGTATCTGTTCTTCCGTTAACTCAGGGAACATAGGCAGCGAAAGAATTTCATCCTGCAAGCAGGTAGCCACCGGAAAATCATCGGGTGAATGGTTCAGGTACTGATAAGCTTTCAGGTTAGGCAAAGCCGTAGGGTAATGCACCGATGTTTCTATGCCTCTTTCACGAAGGTACTCCGCTAACCGGGTGCGATCTTTACAACGGATTACATATAAATGATAGGTGTGTTGGGTATGAGGGCGTACGCGGGGTAAAATAATTTCAGAAACTTCGTGCAGCAATTCATTATATAAATCGGCATGAGCAATTCGCTGGCTGGTCCACTTATCTATGTGGCGTAATTTAACCGAAAGGACAACCGCCTGTAGAGTATCCATCCGGCTGTTAACACCTTCTATCTGATGCTCGTGTTTTTTCAGCGCACCATGCCGGGCATACATTCGCAATTTTACAGCCAGAGCATCGTCATTGGTTATCATACAGCCGGCATCGCCATAGGCACCGAGGTTTTTGCCGGGGTAGAAGCTGAACGAGGAAGCGACACCAAAAAGCCCGGCCTTGGTTCCTTTATATTCCGAAAAATGCGATTGAGCGCAGTCTTCTATCAGGTGAAGCGAATGGGATTGGCAGAAAGACGAAATAGAATCCATCTCGCAAACCTGGCCTTGAAGGTGAACGGCCACCACCGCTTTGGTGCGGCTGGTAAGTTTTTGTTTTAGCTGTGTTTCATCTAAGCTGTAATATTCCGGATGCACATCGACAAAGACCACACGCGCTCCGGTTTGGGTAATGGTTTCCGAACTGGATATCCAACTGTTGGATGCCGTCATTACTTCATCTCCCGGCCCGATGCCGAGCATTTTTAAAATAATGTAAAGAGAGTCGGTTCCATTGCCGCAAGAGATAACGTGCTTTACCCCATAGGCATTTGCAAAATCTTGTTCAAACTGCTGAACAAACCGCCCGCCAATAAATGTCATTTCTGTAAATACGGATTTTATGGCCGCATCCATTTCATCTTTTACAGACTCGTACTGAGTATTCAGATCCACAAAAGGTACCGCTAAATATTCTTTCAAATCCTTCATCGAACTCAATCCATTATACTTAATGAGAATAATAATCTAAAAACAATCATTTAAGTTTTCAACGCGAAGAATATATCTTATCAATAATCTCTACGGTTTTTAATCCGTCAAATGAACTGGTGGTAATGGTGGCG
The DNA here is from genome assembly GCA_018267135.1 of Bacteroidota bacterium. Taxonomy (GTDB): domain Bacteria; phylum Bacteroidota; class Bacteroidia; order Cytophagales; family Cyclobacteriaceae; genus ELB16-189. The sequence goes on along the minus strand of JAFDZA010000014.1, from coordinate 286,694 downwards.
TTGTGCTGTAATACTTCAATCAGATTATCATATACTTTATCATGATTACTCATAGACCCCACGTAGGTGCCGTAATTATTGGGGCGGTTTCCTTCGGGAAGATTTTCAATTACATATCCATCAATTTTTTGATATTCCAGCTCATTCAAATATTGTCCGCCAATTTTTACTGTACCCTTCTCGCCAAAAATGGTTAATGAGCCTTCCATATTTTGTTGATAGCTGTTGACCGTATAATTAATTGTACCCATCGCGCCATTGTAAAACTCCAGAATAACTACCCCGGTATCTTCAAACTCAATAGTATCTTGATGGGCAAAATTTCCGAAGTAGGCTTGAGCCTTGCGCACATCGCCCACAATCCAATAAACCAAATCAATAAAATGACTGAATTGAGTGAACAACGTACCGCCATCCATCTTTTTCGTTCCCTTCCACTCTTTATAATAATCGGCATTGCGATTCCAGAAGCAACTCAACTGAATACTAAAAATCCTTCCTAACCTTCCTTCATCCACCGCTTTCTTTACAGCCGCAACGGGAGGGTTATACCGGTTTTGTTTTATGGCAAACAATCTTTTATTAGACTGCTCGGCTGCTTGTATCATCCGTCCACAATCTTGCACACTAATGGCCATTGGTTTTTCGCACAACACATGAAACCCTGCCTGTAGCGATTGAATGGCATGTTGGGCGTGAAGGCCATTGGGCGAACAAATTGAAATAACATCAATGTCTTTTTCTGCTGCCAGCATTTCTTCCGGAGAATAATAAGCTTTAGCATGGTACTGACCAGCCAGTTTATCGGCCTTTTCTTTCACCACATCGCACACGGCTACTAAAATTCCTTTATTATGAATGTGCTCGGCATGGCGTTGAGCTATCCGGCCGCAACCTATCACTGCAAATGTTAATTTTTTCATGAAGCTATTTTCAACAACTTACGAAAACGCTGTGTGCGTTTAAGTAGTTTCATATACTTTTCTTTTATGGCCCGGTCCGAATTAAAATCAGAATGCAGGCGGGGGGCAAGCTGCATTATATTTTCAAACTCCTCTTCCGGTAATCCTAATTTTTTTAATACGTACTCCTTATCCAACTTCAGTTCAGCGGTGTCGTAAAGGGGCTTCTTCATTTCGTCCAGCGCTTGTGTGCGGGTGATCTGACCGGAACAAATAAGTGTGGAGAGATGCGCTTTGCGTTTATCGATTTTAAATTTTTCAGGTAAAATATACGCCTGATAAAACTTGGTAAATCGGGATTCGTAATGTTTGCCCCCGTAGTCTCGCCAGTTTAACTCCCGGCTGATAATTTTTTTTATCTCTTCTTTCCGGTAATCTATATAGTTTAAAATTGAAATCGGGATCAACCGAAGCAGCGATGAATAATAAATATATTTTTTAAAATCGAAGGTGGGGTATGTTCTAATTTTTCTTGTTCCAAACTTACGGTGAATGTCTTTCAGGTTGGCAAAATCCATTTTACTATACAACCAGCCGGGCGGCATAATATGTTCCGTTACCACATTGGTTCCGCTAAGGATATAACCAATCTTTTTTTCTTTGGCCAGTTTATACATCGTAGCAAAAATGGCGTGGTCTGACACCACCTCAATATCTACCACCGAAGCCTTGAGGTATGCCAACTGAATATCTTTAAATTCTTCCCAATCAACCACTAACGTATATAAATCAATATTCAGTTTCTTAACTATATTTTCTATGTTCATCACGGCCAGCTCTGAGTTCCAGCCATTATCAAAATGTACCGCTAAGGGTCGCAGGCCATGCTGTTTAACTAAATAAGCCACATAAGTACTATCTACCCCTCCGCTTAGCCCGATCAGGCAATCGTATTTTTTACCGTTTCCACGCTGCTTAATTTGGCGGATAAGGGCCTCCAGTTTTTTACTTCCCTCCTCTCCCTTCCATACATTGGCGGCCTCAGCCGCTTTATACTCATGATAATAATTACAAACACCGTTTTCATCGAAGCGAATATCCGGGTCGGCAATATTATCCATAATGCTTACTGTGCATTGGCGGTAGCCGGGATCGGAGGTGCTCAAAATCATTTCGCAAATATCAATTAATGTGCGAAAATACGGTTTCTTTCAATTCCGTTTCAGAAGGATAGCTAATTAAAACAGCCCGGTGCGGGCGCTGAAATACAAAAAAACTACCGGCTGCCACGGCCGAAGCCCCCCGGGCGATGGCCTCGCTAAAGTGTACTAAACTCCCCGCCCCACCGGCTGCCACCACCGGTATAGAAACAGCCCGACACACAGCCGCCAGCAGTTCCGTATCGTATCCCTCAAATGTTCCATCCCGGTCTATGGAGGTAAGTAAAATTTCACCTGCCCCGGCCTGCTCCATTTTTTTGGCCTGCTCTACCGGGTCGGTCCCGGTATTTTTGGTACCATTGGCCACATACACTTTGTATTTACCCAGCCAGTTTTTTTTTACATCGATCGATACTACTATACTCTGGCTGCCTACGTACCTGGCTCCATCGGTTACTAACTGAGGGTGAGTAAAGGTGCTGGTGTTGAGAATAACTTTTTCTATCCCCCCCGCAATCAGCTGCTGAATCTGGCTAAGCTGAGTAATGCCGCCTCCATAGCCCATCGGCATAAAGGCCTCTCCGGCAATTTCCTGAATTTTAACTAAGTCCGGGCCTTTGCCCGAAGCCGAGCGATCGAGCAGCACGATTTCGTCCACTCCCTTTTCATTAAAAATTTTTACGGCATTGATCGGGTCGCCCACGTATTTGTGGTCTTTAAAACGGATTGACTTCACCAGCCCGCCCTGTTGCATGAGCAGGGCCGGAATAACACGGATGCGCTTCAATGCAAATTAAATTTATTAATCTTAGAAAAGGGTACTAACAAATAATCTACGTCATCTATGTTTGAGTGTACTCCAATATGATTAAGAGGTTCATAACTAGAGAAAAGATTTTTATTTTTCTTTATTCTAAAAATTCGGTAGTTAAGTTCAGTCATAAGCTGTTCTATTGCATGTTGTTTTTTCATTCGTTCTGTATTTTCAATTGAATAGATTGGGAGGACTTCGAGCAATAGCAACGGCTGCTCACGCATAAGTGTTTCCTTCATTCCTTGTAAAACATAACTCTCGGCACCTTCAACATCTATCTTTATTATCCCAATATTAGAAATACCGATTGATTTAGAAATACTATCGAAACTAAAGCAAGGAACCCACTCCCTTCGATCAGTTTGGTCAGCGCGAAAATTTTCCACTATCGATGCAGAACTATCGGTAGCCCCGGTGTTAAAAAAATTCAATAATTGAATGCCCGTTTCATTGGCAAGTCCAATTGGAATTAATTGATCGTTGATAAATCCATTCGCTTTCATCAACTCTTTGACATAAGCCACACAAACAGGGTTGGGTTCAAACCCCACATACTTCATAGCAGGACAGCATGCTTTTACTTTCATTAAAGTTTGACCTAAATTCACTCCTATATCTAAAAAGACACCCTGAGTGAAGGCATAAGACTGATTGAGTACATCTGTCATCCAATCTTCTTTCTCATAAATATTGTGCAAACCTACGCCACCTGATAGTGGCACTTTAAACTTATACCCCATCAATTCTAAAGTTCCTGAAATATTGATTTTAGATAGCAACTTTGCGCGGTATAACATCTCTATCATTATTTTTCTCATAGCTATATCTTAGTAAAATTATATAGTAATTTCATGCCAAATTGATGGCTTTTTTCAGGATGAAACTGTACTCCAAAAATATTTTTATACACTACTCCGGCCGTAAACCGGTAGCCATATTCCGCTTCAAGCAAAACATTTTTTCTGTCCGGCACCCGGGCGTGATACGAATGCACAAAATAAAACCGGGCGTCATACTCCAATCCCTTTGTGAGAGTTGATGATTGATCTACCTCCACTTCTGCCCATCCCATGTGAGGGATTTTGTATTGTGGTGGCAGTTGATCGGCATCAAACCGAACATTCGTTCCTCTTATCCAGCCCAGGCCCGGCAACTTGCCTTCTTCACTCCCCTCCAGCAACAGTTGCATGCCAACACAAATTCCCAGTAAAGGAGTTTTATCATCTCTTACTTTTTTGGTAAGCACGGGAATCAGCCCTGATTCGTGTAGTTTTCCGACACAGGTATCAAACGCACCCACGCCCGGCAAAATAATTTTAGAAGCCGCTATTACATCATCCTCTCGTGCCGAAATCCGTGCCTCTACGCCTATGCGTTTTAGCATGTTGGTAATGGAAGCCAGATTGCCGACACCATAATCAATAATCATCAGCATATATTTTAATTCTTTAATAACTTAACTAAATCTATTGTGAGTTTATCAGAATTCCAATGTGTTTCATATCTATCATATGCCGCCTTTCGTATTTTATTCTTTTCAATTGATGGTTTATGGTAAAAAGTACTAATAGCTTGCGCGAGTGTTTCAGGATTTACATCAGCGGGTATCAATTGGCCAACCTCATGATCAACCAATTCGCCAGTTCCACCTACATTAGTTGCAATAATCGGAATTCCAACTGAAAGTGCCTCCATTATTGAAAACGGTACACCTTCACTTGAACTAGTATTTACGAATAAATCAAAACAATTCGATGTGTAAAAGTTCAGTACGTCTCTGCTATCCAACATCCCAACAAAAATAAATTTATCCGTAAGGTTTAAGGACTTTACTAGCTGACGCAATTCCTTTTCCATTGGGCCTTCACCGATGTGATACCAAAGGATTGGGAAATTAATGAATGACATACATTCAATCATAATATGAACTTGCTTTACAGTCACTAATAAAGAGCAGCTGACAACTCGCAGTGTCTGATCGCTGGATAAACGTGAAAGATTTCCGCTCCCTTTCGTTCCGCATCGCACAACACGAATATCGCATTTCGCATTAGGATATAGTTCGTTTAGATGGCGTTTCCCTGCTTCAGAGGAAGGAGCTATAATTATTGAAGTATTAAGGATAGCCGACCGATAAGGTATATAGTTTTGATTTTCATATTCGAATAGATCGTACCGATGCATCCGAACAATAGTTTTCTTTCCTTTTTTATAATTAATAAACGGAAGAATCTCACAAGCTCCTTTGCCCCAGTAAAAATACAAACACGTACTACTATCGATTTCTTGAATAAATTTCAATATCGTGGGATGTTTCAAAAGTCGAAGGACAGACAGGGATGCTACCACCCATTTAATAAGCTTTTCCTTTTTTAAATAGACTCTTCTACTAAAAAATTCTCTAAAGAAAATCCAAACATGCTTACTAAAAATAATTCTAGTGATGTCATATGGTTTTACCATGAAACCAGCGCCCTCGAACAGTGGCTTCTCTAGTTTCACTCGCAAAGGAAGAGGTTTGGGGTTGGTAAAATTATTTCCAAATGAAAACGGAATAACTGTTATGGATTCGAAATGATCAATTAAAATCCCCAACTCGTTAGCCTTCCATTGCTCACCCAAGCCGTAAGGGTAACTACTTGTAAAAAAGAAGAGTTTCATCAAGCGATAAAATTAGGCGGGGAGGTGAACCAGCGAGCGTATCAACAAGGCCGACATAACCCGGCTTCTTAGAAATACACGAAAAGGAAAATAGGCAAGCGCATTTAGCCAAGTTATTCTTGCAAGCCTAAATTTTTTTTCACGTAGCAAAGCACTTATGTGGTTTACCATGAAATCAAAAATAAGTGGCCTAAAAAGATGATGATAAGCCCTCTCACTTTCTTTGTCTAGCAGATGATATAATGTGAGGTAGGATCGTGTATCTACTGAGCCTTTCAAGTAAGTCGTAGTTATGCCGGTTGCATGCCTCCGATAAACAGACGTTACATCTGGTAAAACACCAACTTTACCCCGAAGGGCACATAAGAAAAAAATAGCAATATCCCCATTGTTTATTGAAGAGAACCAAGATGGAAAGGTGGCGATTTTTCTAAACATCACACTGGAGGTATGAAATGGGACAAGGGGGCTAATTAATTGCTCAATAGGCAAAAGCCTTTCCTCTGTTATTTCCACACGAGGGCTAATATTAAATAAATGAGAAGGCGTTCCGTCTTCATAAACCACCTTCGTATTAGTTCCGCAAATAAATATCTCAGGGTGCTGCTCCAAAAAATCTACCTGCTTTTGCAGTTTATAGGGGTCTATCCAGTAATCATCGCCTTCGCAAAGAGCTATGTATTTTCCCTTTGCCATCTTAAACAAAATATTAACTAACGTGTTTTGTTTGTAAAACTGATTTTCTGTTTGGTAAACACATTTAAATAAATGCGGATATTTTAATTCGTATTCTTTAACAATACCGGCTGTATTATCTGTGGAGGCATCGTCATGTACAAGAATTTCAAAATTGAAATTAGTTTGTTGTTTAACAAATCCCTCCAGGCATTCACGAATATAGTTTCCGTGATTATAAGTAACACAACAAATACTAACAGTTATTTCCTTCTCCATTAATCTTTAATAGCATACGCAGCCGGCATCCAGCCAAATGGAAATTGTTTAAACTTTACATGTGGTAATAGTTCTCGTATTGCACGTATTTCTCCAGGTGCTTGTTCAAAACTATAATGATCTAAAACTAATAATCCTCCAGGGGTAAGTCTATTCCAAAAAGTTTTTATACTCTCAGCAACTACTTGATAAATACCGCAATCTAAAAAAACTAGCTTAAACTGAAGGTGAGCATTTTCCGGTGTATTAAAAAAGTCAGGAAAGTCTTTAGTTGCATCTAAATTGTGGATGTGAATTATGTTTTCTAACCCATTTGCTTTTACCAACCTATTAACTACTAATTCATCAGTTTTATAAGTTCCTGCTTTTAAAAAAGATTCTTCGCTTGTTGGCTTGGTACCTTGAAACCAATCAAAACCATGAACTAATGTTAATGAATTGGGTTCAAAAATTTTAACCAATTTTGCAAATAATAATGACACAGACCCTTTATCAACACCAATTTCAGCAATATGACCTGCTACATTTAAACTTAATTTAAAAGCTTCATATAAGGCTAAATATCTAGATAAAGTTAAATGCCCAATAAAACAGGGAAAATGATTAAAATACTCTTCATCTGAAAACCCTAATTCTTTCATTTCTTTTATCCCTGCTTCATAAAGAGGCCTGTCTTTATGGTACTTCATGTACTCATACTTCATTTCTTGATGTTTCATTATCAACAATTTTAATTTAAATAATTTTATATCATCTAAAAATCTAATTCCGCATAGCCAAATCCAGATTTACCAAAACCATTTCCATTATAAAACATCAGGTATCTTCCATCTACCTCAACTATATGTGGGTAACATATCATTTCACTGTCCCATCCATTATCAGAAACAGAAATACCAACTTTCGAATCATCTCTTATCCAGTTTATAAAATCTGTTGAGTAGGCATATCCAAATTTATACGCAGTTTCGCCAGCGTTTCTAAAATTGTGGCTACCTCTTTTTGAGAACCATAAGTGATACACCCCATCTTTTTCAATTATTGCCGGCTTGCAATGAGCTATAAATTCATTTTCAGGTTGAATAATAATTTCACCTGTTGTATTCCAATCAATTGCATTTTGAGAAGTCGCATAAGTAAACAGGTACGTATGTTCAAGCTTCCCATTTACTTCAATCCAATCTATACCAGTTGAATAAATAGCATAATACTTCCCATTTCGATATACTATTCCAGGTCCTGTTGCAGAAAGAGGATCGAATCTGTTTAATGAAAAAGATGGTGCTTCAGAGAATTTTTGAAATGTATTAGCATTATCCTTACTTATAGCTACTCCTGTAAAGTTTTTGTATGGAACATTTTTACATTGACTCCACCCGGCATAATAAAAATAATATTCGTTATCCTTTTTAATAAAATAGCTTGGAATAATACCGTTTTCATCAAATGTTCCTTTTCGTCCAAAATCTAATACAGGTTTTGTATTTAAGTTAAATATTTTTTGAGGATCATTTTTATCAACATCAATAAAAATTGGTAAGCTTAGACCAAACTCATTTCTTGTTGAAAAAAATATTCGTATGAATTTTTCAAATACAATTGCCGTTGGGCATTGAGCATGAGAAACCATCCAATCAGCTTGATTTTCGGCCTTGAATATTAATCCTTTTTTATTCCAACGCATTATTCTTTATCCGTTTAAAATTTTAATGGCTTCATGTTTAATTAAATTATCAAGCCATTCATACATACTTATCCCTAATTTACTTTGAGCATCTTTCGCCAACTTTTTTGTTTCATCCGAAACTCCTTCTAACTTACCAAAATATCTAGTATTAAATGTTCCTCCTCGTTCTCCTGGCAAGGGAATATCAAAATTTCCCTTTGGTTCCCCATCACCAACTTCATAATCTACTACATAATGAACATTGCCAATAATCCATCTGATTCCAACATTTCTTGCTTCAACAGGTATATATTTTAATGGAGCATCGTATGCAAACATTGAATTATTGTTAATTAAAATTTTTCCATAGGTTGTTTCTCTTAACCATTCAGGAACATTCTTTTCACAAAAAACAACCTTCCCCCCCTTCTTAACAACTCTTGCCATTTCTGATAATCCTTTTTTAATTGACGGGAAATGCCCTACACCAGCAAAACAATAAAGAGCATCAAAAGTATTATCATCAAATGGCAAGTCGCATGCAGTACCACATACAACTTCCGAGTTTTTTGAAAATTTATCTAATTTTTGCTTATTAAATTTTAGCATGTCAGGAGAAATATCTAAACAAAATAATTCTCCATCGCTCTTTAATCGCTTTAAAATTATTTCAGAATCTTTTCCTGTTCCTGCAGAGATTTCTAAAATTTTATAATTAGGTTTTAACCCTAACAAATCAATCATGTAATTTCTAACTTTTAATTCATCTTCAAAGTATAGAGAAAATGTGATGTCAACATTTTGGTCGTAAGTATGGGCAATGCCTTTATAATAATTTCTTGCAAAACCTGCATCTCCTTTCAAATCTTCTTCCGTTATAAAATCTACAATTCCATCTTTGATTATATATTCAAATCCTTTTTCATTCTCAATAACTCCTTCAACTATTTCATCACCAATTTCAATTGCAATACTTTTTATAGCCAATTTACTTTTTGTTTTGGGGCAGCGTAATTTAGATAATGAAGTTTTTTTCATTTTGTAATATTATAAATTGATAGAAAATTATATTTCTTTGTTTTAGTAAATCCTAAACTTATTGCCGTTTTCATTGAGGCTGTATTGTCTTCAAAACAATCCCACGTAGGTTTAATATTTTTAGCAACACAATTATTCACAAATGCTTCTACTGCTAGTTTTGCCAAGCCTTTTCCCCTATATCTTTCACCGGTAAAAACATCTATCTCCGCTATCTTGTTTTCAACGGCTGCGGCATAACAAACTGATACCGGCCGGCTATTTTTGTCAATAACTATTTGGACCAACGACTGTTGGAGAAAATTATCCGGGCCGTTCCAAAAACGATTTTCAAGATCAAGTTTAAATTCATCTATTTTTATTAGGTCTTCTCTAACCATTTCTCTTGTGCTAAATCCGTCAATCGTTTCAACACTATTTTTGGGGCTGTTTTTAAAATATTCTAATCTTATTCTCCCCCTTGTTTTGGTACCAAATTTAGCAGGAATATCAGTTGCGCACTTAATTAATTCTTCTGTAGCATCGTATATGTGAAAGTACTTTGGAAAAGAAGAAGTTAAAAAAATATCTATCAATTGATTAGTACAGTCTGCTGTTTGAATAACCGAACAAAAGCCGGCTTTATGTACGATCAAAAAATTATCTGCATACCGGTACACACTGCCTTGCTGCCGGCCACTTACTACCGATTGGGTAATAGGGAATCCGGTTTCAATTTCCGGAGGAAACGAGTGAGTTAAACTAAACTTCACAGCGATGAAAATCCTGATACTCTTAAAAACTGCTCACTATTCAGCCGTATGGGTTTGCTCGATTCGGCAATAACTACCTGCCCGTCTTCCAGGTTTTTGGTTACCAACGTATTCGCGCCCAAAAAACATTTTTTACCGATCGTAACACTATGGCCTACGGTGACATTTACGGCCAAAAAAGAATTTTGCCCCACCCGCACATTGCCCGAAACCTGGCAGGATGACGTGAGCCAGCAATGATCCTCTACTACCGAATGATGCCCCACCATCGCTCCGCTCCAAATAAATACATTATTGCCTATCTCTACGCAGGGGTGCAGCAAAGCGGGCGGCATAATAAAACAATTTTGGCCTACCTTAACATTGGCCGGCAGTAAACAATGTGGGCTGATTATATTTACCAATTCATAGCCTTTGGCAAGGGCTTGCTCATACTTTTGCTGCCGCAAAGCATTGAGCTGATGATAGCCCAAGGCAATAAACATAGCATGGTGGGCCGGAGAAAATGTTTTCTCTACCTCTTCAAAAGACACGACCGGCTGTCCGCAAAAAATATCGGTTGTTTTAAATTTGGCATCTACGCAATAGGCCGCTATCGCATACCCGCATTCATGCGTTGCATAATATGAAACCACTTCGGCAATTTTGCCGGTACCAAATACGATTAGTTTCTTATTCAGGGTACTCACAATAAGGCCAGTTGTTTACGGTCTATTTTACCATTTGCATTTTTAGGGAGAACCTCCAGCAAAGTTATAACTCTGGGTATCATATATGAAGGTAAAAGTTGTTTTAAGTCGTTTAAAACAGAGTTTTTGTCAACTTCTTTTTTCGATACCGACACAAAAGCCTTAATCTGCCCGAGTTCGGCATTTAACTTTTCATAAATAACCCCCACTTCGTTTACATACGAAAGCGTGCTAAAGGCTGCTTCTATCTCTTCCAATTCAATACGGTACCCCATGTGTTTAACCTGGTTATCTACACGCCCGCGAAAATGCAGGTAGCCGTTGGCTGCTTTTTCTACCAGGTCGCCCGTTTTATACATGATCTGGTGGTAGGCCGTTTTACTATTAGGCACAAAAGACCGGGCGGTACGGTCGGGGTCATTGTAGTAGCCTAACCCTACGCACGGGCCGATGAGGGCCAGTTCGCCTGTATCGGGATGTGCCGGATCGGCAGAGATAATTTCGTAACTGAAATTGGGCGCTAAAAAACCCAACGGAGCTAACTCCTGCATGTTCTCAAAATCTTTTTCGGAAATAATATAGGATGAACAAATGCAGGTACACTCGGTAGGGCCATATACATTAAACAACGTAATCCGGTGGCCTACCATTTCAAATAATTGTTTCAGTTTGTTTTTGGGAAACCCTTCCCCGCCAAACGAAATGCGGGTAACCGTTTTAAAATCGGTAGCCGATAACGCTTTGGTAGTAAGTAAATAAACCAGCAGCGAGGGTACCGAAAACCAAATGGTGCAACCCGATTGATTGATGGCCTCTACCAACGCTTTGGGCTGCTTTACCAAATCGTGCCCTAACGGCACCAAACTTGCTCCGTTAAAAATGGAAACGTAAAAATCGAAAACCGAATTATCGAAATAGATAGGATTGGCGTTGGTAAAAATATCGTGCGGGGTAACATCAAAAGTGGTTTGCCCCCACGCTATAAAATTCAGCACATTGGCATGGCTCATTACAGCCCCCTTCGGAAACCCGGTAGAGCCTGAAGTAAACATGATGTATGCCGGATGGTTTCCGGTAATACCTGCTGATTCTGCCAAATGAGTTTTTTCTTGGGTTCCTATCTTTTCAGAAAAAAGAGTGTCGTGCAGTTTATATAAAGCTACAGACGGGGAATGATTCTGAATAGACTGAAACAGGCAATCGTCCGTATGCTCTAAAAAAATAGCAGAGGGAGCGCATGTATTAATAATCTTTTCCAGCCGGGCCCAGGGGCTTGCCGCATCCAGGTTGGTGTAGATAATTCCGGTCTTTAAGCAAGCCAGCATCAGGGCATAGGCTTGTATAGACTTCTCGTTAAATATGGCTACTACATGGCCGGGCTTCAGTCCGGAAGAAAGAAGGAACCGGGCCATTTGATTGGAGTATTGATGCAACACACTGAAAGTGTATGCCGATCCATTCGGAAATTGTAAAGCTGTCTTAGTAGGATGCCTCTCTACAATATGGTTAAACGCAAGGCCTAAGTTATAGCAATATGCCATGATCAATTAAATTGTGAGCCCGCCATCTAACGAGAGTACTTTTCCGTTGAAGTAGTCGTTTTCTATGATGAAAGTAACAGCCGATGAAAGGTGATTTAGTTCGCCCAGGCGGCCGAGGGGAATTGATTTTTTCCATTTTTCGAGCATGTGCTCGTTGATACCCGCTTTCGTAGAGGGCGTATCAAAAAAACCGGGTGCCAGTGCGGCCGTTCGTATTTTAAACATTCCTAATTCTTTGCTCCAGGTTTTGGTTAAGGCTTCTACCGCGGCCTTCGATGCCGCATAAGCCGATTGCCCGATATTGCCCTGTGCTGATATAGAACTGATATTGATTATGACACCCGATTTTTTTTGAGCAATCATTTGTTCGGCCACACAAGCCGACACATAAAACAATCCGTTCAGGTTCACATCCATTACTTTGCGCCAGTTTTCAAAATTATGCTTTTTATCGGGGCGGGCGATGAGATTAACCAATGGTTCGCTGTGAATGATGCCTGCATTGTTTATGCACACATTAATCCCTCCGTGGTTATTAAAAATATGCTGTATGGTTTGTTGCACCGATTCGCTACGGGTAATATCGCATACAAATACTGAAACCGGATACGAATGAGCCAGGCTATTTAGTTGTTCTTCATTCTGATCTATCACAAAAACTTTACCGGCCACCCCGCACAGAGTCTCCGCCAGGTGCCGGCCTATTCCGGAGGCTCCTCCGGTAATCAAAACAGATGCCTCTTTCAGGTTCATGCTTTTGTTTTGCTTTTTATAATTTTTCGCACATCGCCCACGGTTTCCATTGCGGCAATTTCATCGCCCGTCAGTTCAATACCAAAAGTTTCTTCCAGTTTCGTAATAAAAAACATGTGCGCCATTGAATCCCACTCTTTAAAACTCATAAGCCGGGTTTCATCTTTTATTTCAGATTCGCCCGCGTTAAAGGATTCTTTTATAATTGCATCTACCATAAGAACAAAAGTTACACAAGTGAATATACGTTTAACATCAATTTTACTTCTTCTGCCGAATTAAACATCAATACATCAATCATAGAAAGCCAGGGCACAAACTCGTTATTAAATTGTTTGTAGGTTATTGGCAAGGTTTTAAGAAAGTTCAGTTGAATACCTTTTGACAGGAAAAGAGTTTTATCGTACAGTTCGGTTCCGCCAATGGGGTTTATATAGTTATTTGCCTGCTCCTGCCTGCAAATATCCAATATTCTTTCCTGCCCTTTCAGGTGTTGGTTATTGTACCCGCTGCCGGAAGAAACGATGGTTGTAGTAATCCCTAAATATTCGCAAATCATTTTTATTGCATTACAATTTAGCTCCGCTATTTTTTGGTACCCCGAATGTATCGTCTTTTCAAACAAACTAAACCCTGCCGAAAAGAAGGGCGCTTTTTTATAATTCAATTCTATTTGTTTAAGCAACTTCTCTTTCCATTTATGTTCAGTACTGACCTCTATATCGCCTATTTTTTTATTCTGGCTTGCCCCCTCTAACGGAATGGTAAACAAGTGAGGCTTTCCGTTCAGTAAAATATTATTCCTGTTTATCCACCCTTTGTTTATATAATTTACATCGTCCAAAACAACAAATTTATCAACTGCATTTATTAGTTGAAAATAGCCAATGTAGGGCATAAAGTAAGGCTGCATGATGGCGATTTTCATTGATCTATTATTTCAATCTTTCTATAATGGGTTGTACATCCATATTTATTTTAGAAAAGGCAAACCACCTCTTTCCCAAATCCTTTAATGAAGCCCCGATATGATAGAGTTCTTTTTCATCTATAATTAAAAAACGGTCGTGTGATTTAGAAAATATTTTTATTTCTATATTTTCATACTGCGCCTGGTGTTTTTCTAAATCATATTTCAATTGACTGGTCAGTTTGGCCGTATAAATAATTGCATTTACATTTTTCTTTCTTTTGGATAGTAAGCTAAGCGTAACCTCATCTACATAATTATCTATAAGCAGAATATTATTGCGAGCCGATTTAATTAATCGAGAAACAAATTGCCAGGCATCAAAAATTTGCCCGTCAAAGAAAATCCCTTCCTGCCCCGGTAAGTTACTGTTGATTAGCAAATCAAACTTCTGCTCATGTTCAACAATCTTCTTTTCTATTTTTTCTACTCGGTGACTAATGGCATAGCCTTTTAATAAATAATCTTTAAGAATTTTATTAGCCCAAATTCTAAAAGCAGTACCTCGGTTGGATTTTACCCTATAGCCTACAGAGATTATAACATCAAGATTATAATACATTACCTTTCTACTCACCTTACGTTTTCCCTCGGTTTGAACCGTCAAGTATTCCTTGACAGTTGAGGCAATCGTTAATTCTTTTTCTTTAAATACATTATTAATATGTAAACTTATATTCTGCTTGGTGGCATCAAATAATTCAGCCATTTGGTTTTGAGTTAACCAAACTGTTTCATTTTCAATACGAACTTCAATGTGCAAATCCGCTTTTGAATGATACAAAACAATTTCACCGTTGCTATTCATATCAGGTGTTAAATGCAAAATATAAAATAAGGCTGCCTGATGGCGAGTTTCATCTGCTTAATTATTCTGAATTCTTAATATCAGCCTGCTTATCATCATTACTTCTTCTTCACTTAAATCGTAATACAAGGGCAAGCATAATACCCGTTTGGCGATATCATCTGTAACCGGTAATGATTGTGGTTTCAAATAAGGCAAAGCGGCTGCCAAACTTGGATAAAAATACCTGCGCGTGCCGATCTCATTCCTTTCCAAGTGGTTTTTAATTTTCAGCAACAACGCTTCCGATTCAAACACAACCGGATAATAGGCTCCGTTGTTTTCGGAAGAAGTATGCCATTGGGGTTTAACCGCTTTTAAGTTTCCTTTTTGAAAAAGCATTTCATCATAATACTGCATCAATTCCTTACGTTTACGCATAATCTCATTTATGTAAGGTAAATTTGCCAGCCCCATGGCGGCATGAAACTCGGAGTTTTTTCCGTTAATACCCAACTCTGAAAATGTATTATATCCGGAAATTCCAAAATTCCGAATCTTCGCGATTTTATTCAGTAGTTCCGGATTCTTTGTTATAACCATGCCCCCTTCGATAGAGTGATATAATTTGGTAGCATGCAGGGAGCCGGTAGAAATATCGCCATACTCAAAAACAGATTTTCCGTTTACCTGTACGCCAAAGGCATGCGCTCCGTCATATATCACCTTCAGGTGATGCTTCGTAGCAATTTTTTCAATCGTCTCTACATCGCATGGGTTGCCATATACATGCGTGGCTAATATGGCTGATGTTTTATTCGTAATGGCTGCTTCTATTTTAGCGGCATCTATATTTAAACTTTCCTTATCAATATCCACAAATACCGGGGTGCAACCTTCCCACACGATACTGGAGGTGGTCGCTACAAATGAAAAAGGGGTAGTAATAATATCTCCTTTTAGGTCTAACGCTTTGATGGCCATTTGCAGGGCAACCGTACCGTTAGTAACAAACAATAGATGGTTGAGATATAGATAACTCTTCAACTCCATTTCCAGCCGGCTGGCCAACGGCCCCATATTGGTAAGCCATTCGCGCTGCCAGATACCGTCTAAGTATTTTTCGTATTCGGTTTTAGGCGGAAGGAAGGGCTTGGTAACGGGGATCATGGTTATACTTTCGCAAAGAGCATGCTCTCTTCCGCATGAATACTGCAGTGTGAAAAATAGAATTTATATTCAGGGACAATCTCTTTCAGAAATTTCGGTAAGTCTTCAAAATCTGAATAACTGTGGTATAATGCGATGGCCAGTTTGGGCTTGAATTTTTTAATAGCCTGAGCAGCTCCTTTCAAAGCATTCAACTCTGCTCCTTCAATATCGAATTTTAAGAAATCAATTCTTGATATCTTGCTGGCAGAAATCAAGTCATCTAGACAGGCTACGGTACATTCGCCACTGGCATCTGAAAAGGGGGACAAACTTACATTACTCCCCGGACCAAAGTCTTTGAAGAAAACTTTATCCGTTGAATTCGACCAAAGTGGGTTAGGTATCAGTGTAATTCGATTCATTAACCCGGTATTCAATGATAAGTTTCGGTTAAAAATAGCTATGTTGTTAGGAATAAATTCAAAACTAAAAACAGATCCTTTTTCTCCCACAGTGTTAGCAAAATAGAGAGCTGTATCGCCCCAACATGCCCCCCCATCAATCACTACATCTCCTTCTTCGGCCTTTATAACAACTCCATTTTTACTGTACTCATATTGTTTCACAATAAAATCAACTAAAACGCCCCCAGGCGAAAAATACATTTGAATGGGAAACCCAAGCGGGTTTATGTCCATTTTATACAACTTGAAATTTAAAAAGTGGGGGTCTATAAAATCATTGGTGTCAACATATTTTTCTATACCCTTCAGTTGAGTCCAAAAGTCAGGAGTATTTAATGGAAGTTTTACTTTTCGGTGTCCTAAAAAACGAAAAGAGATAACTTGTAACAATAGTTTCCGGTCATCATCTGTTTCAAGGGAATTGTACAGATATTCAAATTTTAGAATTTTTTGAGATTCTACTAATATGCCTTTGATTAGAAAAATATTATAATAATTCCATTTACTTAACTGTTTCTTTATCCAGGATTTTATTAAAGGTTGGCTAGGTTCCTTCCCCCCAAACCTATTTTCATCCCAGTTATCAGAAAAATCATTTGGCAAATGCGCCAATATCGTTTCAATTGCAGTTGTGTAAAAACTCATAAATTAATTTTCTATCCATTCAAATTCAGTAGGTCTGATATAGCCAGGAAATTTATCCTGCCAACCTAAATCCCTTGCGGGTTCTATTCCCTCAATAATAAGCGCTTCACTTATTTCAAAAATAATTCTTGATTCTGTTACAGCCATCACACTTATGCTATACGTATTGTCATTCAAAAAATTTGCCGGTATCATGCACTTTAAATTAAAACTACCAGCATTGCGGATTCGGCTTGACGAGCAAACCGCAAAAATATTCACTCCATCAATGGTATTAAAAAAAATATTTACGTTGATAGGAGTCTGAACAGAAAAATTGGTAAGGTGAAGTATAATAGCAAGTGGTTTGTCAATTTCAAAAACACCATTGGAACTATCATTCTCCACAAGAATACAATCAAAACGAATTTGTTCATTTCCGAATTTCCTACTTACAGAGTTAAATCTATTGATAGCTTGAGGTGTATAGCTATCTTGATAAGATTTTATTACTCGATCTACAGTACCCTCTTTTGATAGGAGGCCATTCTCCAACAAAACTGCCTTTGAGCAAATACTTTTAACCGCTGTCATATTATGGCTCACAAACAGCACCGTTCTTCCCTCATTCTTGCTTACATCTTCCATTTTGCCGAGGCATTTTTTCTGAAACTGGGCATCGCCTACGGCCAGCACTTCATCTACAATTAAAATTTCGGGTTCCAGGTGGGCGGCCACAGCAAAAGCCAGCCGCACATACATGCCGCTGCTGTAGCGCTTCACGGGGGTATCTAAAAATTTTTCTACTTCGGCAAAGGCCACCATCTCGTCAAACTTGCTTCTGATTTCGGCCCGGCTCATGCCCAGGATGGCTCCGTTTAAAAAAATATTTTCGCGGCCTGTCAGCTCCGGGTGAAAGCCCGTGCCTACCTCGAGCAGCGAAGCCACGCGCCCATCTATGGTGATGCGCCCGGTAGTGGGCTCGGTAATGCGGCTCAGAATTTTCAGCAGCGTACTCTTGCCGGCCCCGTTGCGCCCGATAATGCCTACGCGGTCGCCTTGCTTAATTTCAAAAGTAAGGTCTTTCAATGCCCAAAATTCTTCTTGGGTATGCTGTACCGCGGGGGTACGGGTCAGTATTTTTTTAGCTCCGCGCGTCAGGCTGTCGCGCAGCGAACGGTACGGCTCGCGTATTTCGTGCGAGATTATAAACCGCTTCGACAGGTTTTCAACTTTAATAACCGATTCAGCCATCCGCTTAGATATTATCGGCAAAGCCGCGTTCAGTTTTACGGAAGTACCCAATGCCCACGACTAAAAAAAATAAAATGACGGCTGCTGAAATAGCAAAAGCGCTCCAATTCATCGGCTCATTTAAAATGCACCAGCGAAAGCCATCTACAATGCTTACCATGGGGTTGAGCGCATACCACAGCCGCCACTTTTCGGGCACCACACTGCTGCTAAACCCCACGGGAGTAATATACAGCCCCAGCTGCACCACAAACGGAATAACGTACCGCACATCGCGGTATTTTACATTCAGCGCAGTAATATAAAGACTTACCCCTAACGCGGCCAGCAACGCCAGCACCACAAAAAAAGGCAAGAGTACGATCTTTATATCAGGCAGGGTTTGGTAAAAGGCCATCATACCCAGCAGCAACAAAAACGAAATGGCAAAATCTACCAAGCTGGTAACGATGGAACTGGCCGGAATAATCAGGCGCGGAAAATAGACTTTAGAAACCAGGTTGGCATTGGTTACTAAACTGTTGCTGGCTTCGGCTAAGGCGCTGGCAAAAAACTGCCAGGGCAACATGCCGGCAAAAACCATGATAGCATAGGGAGCCTGGCCGGGCGCTGAAAGCTTGGCTACACGACTGAATACAAAAGTAAAGATAAGCGTGGTGAGCAACGGCCTGATTACGGCCCAGGCAGCCCCCAGCACGGTTTGCTTGTAGCGCACTTTTACATCGCGCCACGATAAAATATAAAACAGTTCGCGAAACCGCCACAGGTCGTGCCAGTAATTTTTTTCGCTGCGCCCTGCTTCAATAATAATTCGGTCGGATTTCATGTGACCGCAAATTTAATTTAAAGGTTTGATTGATTCGGCATACAAAGCCCCGAAAGCAGAAGATATTCTTAGCTAAAAAATATTACTGAAACCGGTTGAGAACCGCCAGACTCCAGCTCTTGCTCCAATGGCCGCGGCCTTGTAAAAAATCGGTAACAGTGAGGGTATCCTTATATGGGCCCATCAGCATTTTTAGTTTTTCCGCATCTTCTTTCATCCAGACCGACAACGGAAAGGTAAACCCTTGCTTTTTGCGGACGATGATCTCTTCCGGCAAGACATCCGAGAAGGTATCGGTCAGTAATTTTTTAGTGCCCCGCTTAGGATACCGGACTTTCGCTGGAACGGAATAAAATGTGCGCAACAGTTCGGTATCCAGAAAAGGAACACGTACCTCTAACCCATGCCACATCCCCATCACATCGGTTACTTTAAGCAGTTGGTTGGTCATGTATATTTTTAATTCCAGTTGCGATATATATTCGTTATCCGGAACGGTGGGGGGTATATAAACAGAAACATTTTGCAGCACTTCCCACACTTCCTGCTCGCGGATATGGAGCAGCGAAGCAATGACATCGGGTGTGTGGATGCCGCGCAAGAAAAGATAATCACCCACGGGCCCTTCGATATCTAAAAACACCAATCGCCTAAACGATGGATTGTAGAAGCCCATCAGATCGGAAAATGATTTTTTAAAAGGTAAAACAAATCGTAGGAATTTCACACTTTGTATTCTGCGAAAGGAAGCGTAGCCGCCAAATACCTCATCCGCCCCCACCCCCGATAAAACGGCCTTTAGTCCATCGCGGTGGGCGCTGCGCGAAACAAAGTACATGTTCACCCCGTCAAGGGTGGGCTGGTCCATCGCCTGCCAGATATCATCGAGCGAATCCCAAAACATGCGCGAGGTAACCCGGTGGGCAATATGATCTACATGATGAGTGCGCTCCAGTACTTTTTTCTGAAAAACTCTTTCATCAAAACCGGCATCATCAAAATTGATGGAGACACTTTTTACCATCGGCTGATGTTGATCGGCCAGCAAGGTGAGCAAACTCGAATCAATTCCTCCACTCAGAAAAATCCCCAGGGGAGCATCGGCTATCAAATTCTTTTTTACGGCATCTATCACAGCCGTGCGAAGCAGAGGGTGTACGCCTTCTTTATTTACCGGCTTTTCGTTGGCCGCTCCTGAATAGTAGGTGTAGCGGGCCGTTGTAAAATTATTCAGGTTTATCTCCAGCCACGTGCCCGGCTCCAGATCGTACACTCCCTGCAAGGTGGTGGCCGGCTGCGGCAGCGACCCAAAAGCTAAAAACAAAATGCGCCAGTCTTTATTTTCCGGCCAGGCCGGATCAACCGCTTTGAAGGCTCGTACCTCGGAAGAAAAAATAACCTGATTATTGCGCAAGGAATAATACAAGGGTTTTACCCCGATCTGATCGCGCACCAGCAGAAGTTTGTTCTCCTTCTTGTCGTATAGCCCAAAAGCAAAAATGCCTTCCAAACGCTGAAAGCACTGAACCCCCCATTGGCGGTAGGCCTGCAGAATAACCTCGGTATCGGTTTGGGTTTTAAAGAATTTCCCTAACGACTCCAGTTCCTTTCGGAGTGCCCGAAAATTATATATCTCGCCATTAAATGTAATCGCCAGACTTTCCTCTTCCGAAAGCATCGGCTGGTGGCCGCCCGAGGTAAGATCAATAATGGAAAGCCTGCGATGGCCGAGGGTAACCAGGTCATTTTCGTAAATCCCCTCGTCATCCGGGCCGCCATGAACCAACCGGTTTAGCATGGCTTGCACCGCCCGGTTCTTGACGAAGACAAATGGCCTGCGATACCGGCTATTCTGCACATAAAAAATTATTCGGTGGGGCGGAAAATTTTATGTCCCTGTCCTTGCAGAACAAGGTCTTGCTGAAAAAGTTTTAGGTCGGCATGTACCATTTCTTGCACTAACAGGGGAAGATTGTACTTGGGTTTCCAGTTCAGTTTTTCCCTGGCTTTGGTGGCATCGCCAATGAGCAGATCTACTTCGGTAGGCCGGAAATACGATTGATCGATGGCTACCAGCACATCGCCCGGTTGGGGCCTGGTGGGAGCAACAGGCGCGCGGTCTTTATCGATGGAAACCAGAACACCGGTTTCATTTACTCCCTTGCCTTCAAAACGAATGGTGTAGCCTACTTCATCAAAGGCCATCTTAATAAAATCGCGCACGGAAGTAGTCTGGCCGGTGGCAATAACAAAATCTTCGGCTACCGGTTGCTGAAGAATAAGCCACATCGCCTCTACAAAATCTTTGGCATGGCCCCAGTCGCGTTGGGCATCTAAATTCCCGATGTACAATTTTTTTTCAAGGCCTAAGGCAATCTTGGCTACCGCCCGGGTGATTTTACGGGTAACGAAGGTTTCGCCCCGCAAGGGCGACTCGTGGTTAAATAAGATTCCGTTAGACGCAAAAAGCCCGTAAGCCTCGCGGTAGTTTACGGTTATCCAGTAAGCATAGAGTTTGGCTACGGCATACGGAGAGCGGGGATAAAACGGGGTCTTCTCATTTTGAGGTACGGCCTGCACCAAGCCATACAACTCGGATGTAGAAGCCTGGTAGATTTTCGTTTTCTTGCTGAGGCCGAGCATCTTCACTGCTTCCAGAATACGCAGCGTGCCGATGCCATCGGCATTGGCCGTGTATTCGGGTGTATCGAAACTCACCTTTACATGGCTCATGGCCGCGAGGTTGTAAATTTCATCGGGCTGGGTTTCCTGAATGATGCGGATAAGGTTGGTGGAATCGGTGAGGTCGCCATAGTGAAGTTTCAGCTTCAGGTCTTTTTCGTGCAAATCCTGGTACAGGTGATCGATGCGGTCGGTGTTGAACAACGAAGACCTCCGTTTGATGCCATGCACAAAATATCCTTTGGCCAAAAGCAATTCGGTAAGGTAGGCACCGTCTTGCCCGGTTACACCTGTTATTAAAGCAGTTTTCATTTTGCCAGTGTTTCGTATCGGTTTAAAAAATCTTGGTAGCTCAGGCGAATGCCTTCTCTTAGTTCTGTTTTATGTTTCCAACCCAGCGCTTGTATTTTTGATACATCCATTAGTTTGCGCGGGGTGCCATCGGGTTTAGATAAATCATTTTTAATTACGCCTTGGTATCCTACCTCTTGAGCGATGAGAGTGGCCAATTCCTGGATGGATAGATCGGTGCCGCTGCCAATGTTGATGATTTCGGGAGAATGGTAGTGGTTCATCAGAAACAAGCAAGCCTCGGCCAAGTCATCGGCAAACAAAAATTCGCGCAACGGTTTACCGCTACCCCAAATTACCACTTCGGGTGCCTGTTGAATTTTTGCTTCGTGAAATCGTCTGATTAAGGCCGGCAGTACGTGCGCGTTTTGCAGGTGGTAGTTATCGCCATAGCCATATAAATTAGAAGGCATTACGCTGATGAAGGTATCGCCATACTGATCGTGAAACGACTGGCATAGTTTGATGCCGGCAATTTTGGCCACGGCATAGGCATCGTTGGTTGGCTCCAGCGGGCCGGTGAGCAACGACTCTTCGCGGATGGGCTGCTCGGCAAACTTGGGATAAATACACGAAGACCCGAGCAGCAATAATTTTTTTACCTTATGATCATGAGCCGCTTTAATGACGTTGGCTTCAATCATGAGGTTATCATAAATAAAATCGGCTTTATACCGGCTGTTGGCCAGAATGCCGCCTACTTTGGCTGCCGCTACAAAAACGTAATCCGGCTTTTCTTTCTCAAAAAAAGTTTGTACAGCCTGCTGCTGACGCAGGTCTAACTCAGCCGATGTGCGGGTAATTAAATTTTGATAGCCTGCCTTCTGCAGCGCACGATAAATAGCCGAACCCACCATGCCGCGATGCCCGGCCACATATATTTTAGAAGTCAGTTCCATTCTTTATTCTGAATAATAGCCGTACCCGTTTTTCTTTTTGGAAGAACCATAGCCGTACGAATAGCCGTAGCCATACCCGTAGCCGTAGCCATACCCGTAGCCGTAGCCATACCCGGTTTTATATACATCATTCAGCACCACGCTAATGCTCTTCAGTTTTCCCGACCGGTAAAATTCATCCACATCTTTTAATAAAGCTTTTGGGGTATAATTCTGCCGCACAATAAATACTGTGTGATCGGCATACTTGGCCATTTCAAAGGCATCCGTTACAATAGCCAGCGGAGGGGTGTCTATAATAATATAATCGTATTCGTTCAATACCTCTTTCAGCAGTTTATCAAACCGGTCGGTCAGCAATAACTCAGAGGGGTTTGGCGGCACAGGCCCTCCGCTAATGATATCCAGATTTTCTACTGACGTGTGTTGCAACACTTCCCGGAAAGTACTGAGATTACTCAGATAATTACTCAGACCTTTGTCGTTGGTAAGATTAAAGTCGGTAAAAATTTTAGGTTTGCGCATATCGGCACCGATGATGAGTGTTTTGCGGCCCGACATGGCAAATACGGTAGCCAGGTTGATGGTAGAGAATGTTTTTCCCTCTCCGCTGATGGAGCTGGACACCACAAATATTTTTTTGATCTGATTGCCGGTAAAAAAATTGAGGTTAGAGCGGATGGCCCGGAACGACTCGGCCACCGATGATTTAGGTTGCAGGGTTACGGCCAGATTATCTTTCGATGCGTGGTGCCCAATGCCCCCGATAAAAGGAATGGCTGTAATCTTTTCAATGTCTTCTTTCGACTGGATTTTCTGATTGAAAAATTCAACCAAAACAAATCCCAGCAACGGAATAACCAACCCAATTAACCAGCCAAAAAGATAATTGCGGCTTGTGTTAGGCGAAATGGCTCCGCCCTGCATAGGCGGGTTTACGCGCAAAATACTGGAGGTGTTAGAGGCTTTCGATATGCCGGCCTCCGACATTTTTTGCATCAGAAAAACATACAAGCCCTCTAATAAAGAATAATTGCGTTGAATCGAAATATATTGGCGCTGGGTAATGGGCAATTGATTGGTTTGTTTTTCTAAGGCAATGGTTTGTTGAGCCAGTATATCTCTTTTGAATTGATCGGTTACCCGCAAGGAATGAATTGACTCCAGCAAATTCCCTTTTATTTTATCTAACCGGCTGAGGCCTCCGTGCACTAACGGGTTTTCGACCAGGCCTTTTTCTAAATACATTTTTAACTCCAGTTGAATATCAATCATCTTCCCCACCAATGAGGACAACACCCCATCTGTAACTCCCACAGACGAAGGCAATACGACCAGATCGAGATTTTTTCCTTGCCGGATATATTTTTCCAGGTAATCATAATAATTAGTCCGGATGATCTGCTCCATTTTCTGTTCATCCAGCTTATCGAGCTTTTCATATAACCGCTTGGCTTCATCATCCAGTTTTTCAGTACTATTGGCAATTTGAAATTGCTGCAACTTATTTTCAGAAATATGGAGTGAGTCGGCAATTTCATTTAATTGTTTGCGGATGAAAATAATGCTTCGCTCGGCTGCCTGATTTTTTCTATCCAAATCGTATTGCTGGTATTTGGTAATAAGGCCGTTCATAAAATCAATTTCCTTCTGCGGGTTGGTGCCATTCACCGATAAGTTCAGCACCCCCGCTCCTTCTTCGGCCCAATCAGCCGTTACTCTCTCCACATACGAAGAGGTTACCGACAGCGGATCTAAAAAGGTTAAAACAAAAGGCATGTTTTTGATTGACTCAACACTCCGGGTATCAATTTTCGAAATCATAAAATGATGCCCCTGAAACTCCACACTGTCGCTAAACTGGAATATTTTTTCCTGAATAGGAGCTTCTCTGTTTTTTATGGAAAACGTATTTATATCCAGTACCTTAAACATTAACGATGCGCCATACGAGCCGTTCTTTACCAACAATTTTACTTTTACCGGCATACCATAGGCTTCGGTGGTTTTGATGTCGCCTTCATTAAAAAAAGCAACCTCAAAATTTAAGTCTTCAACTACTTCCTGAATTAACGGGTAAGAGCGGATGAGATAAGGTTCGTTCAGGTAATTCCGATATGGATCTATGAGTGAATTTTTGTATAACAGGTCGGCTCCGCTGGCATCTTCTTTTTCCCGGATAATAACCGATGCGGTAATAGGGTAAACCCGGTCGGCATACCGGTTTACTATAAATGTATAGGTAAGCGAGGCCGTCACCGAAAGCACAATCAGATACCAATACCGCAAGGCGCGGTAGGCCATGCGTTTATAATCAAGGGTAGCCCCTTCCAGTGGATTTGTTTTAGTCGGAAAACCCGGTTGTGGTGTGTTCATCTTCTATTCAGGGTAATGACTAACAACAAAATAGAAACAGCTGAGAGCACCATGGCCAGGTTTTGGCTAAAGTACAAACGGTACGGACGTTGTTTCAATGGCGGGATGATGATCACATCATTTTGGTGTACGTAGTAGTGGGGCGACTTAATAAAATCTTCACTGAGCAAATTCACATAATACACCTCCGCCTTATCGCCTTCCTGCCGGATAATTTTTACCCTCGAGCGATCGGCAAAATCATTTATCCCACCGGCCAGCCCAAGCGCTTCGGGCAAACTAACGCGGTTATTATTGAGCGTGATCGAACCTTCCTTCAATACTTCCCCCAAAATTGTGATGCGGTAGTTCAGCAATCTCACTTTTACAATGGGAGCCTCCAGATATGATTTAACAATTTTTTGCAGGGTATCCTGTGTCTGGAAAATAGTAAGCCCGGCCACCTTTACTTTGCCCACTACCGGGATGGGGATATTGCCACTTTCATCTACCAGCTCGCCAAACAAGAGAGCTCCGCCCACCATACCGTTTCCCATCATAGTATTGCCCTGCGTTTGTTGGCTTAAAAAATCAAACTCTTTTTGCGTCAGGCTTTGATACCGCACAGAAATAATATCGTTGGTTTGTATTTTATATTCGAAAGGCTGGAGTTGGTAAATCCGTACGGCCGTATCGGCCGGGTGGCGGGTCAGATCATTTTTCTGAAAAAGCAAATGTTTACGGTTGGTAACACAGGCCGATGCCACCACTACCATTACTAAAAAAAACAACCCGTTCCTTCGCATGAAAAAAAATTATGCAGTAAAATAGATCGCAAATTAGGAATAATTAAGCGACCTGTAAAATTTGATAACGGGTTGATCCGAACTCACTCACCCGCCACATCTTCCTCCTTTTCATCGTCCCTATCCTCATCCTCCAGTGCCTTTTCTTCGGTAACATTTTTAGATTGCCCATCGCCTTCTACCGCGCTGGCAAATCGGGCAAACCAGCCGCCCCGGTTTAACAATTCGGCAGGGCTCCCCTCTTCTATCAGTTGGCCAGCATGGAGCACCAGTACCTGATCGGCATCTTTTACCATGGTGAACCGGTGCGCGATAACAATTACAGTATTTTCCCGGCTTACTTCTTTCACTGTTTTTTTTACTTCCGCCTCGGTAGCAAAATCAAGGTTCGCGGTAGCCTCGTCTAAAATTAAAATCTTGGGTTGGGCGATTAAAATCCGGGCAATCTGTATGCGTTGCCGCTCGCCTACCGAAAGCCCCAGGCCACTCTCGCCTACCGGGGTCATCAACCCTTCCGTAAAGCGTTGCAAGGTGCCCTGCATGCCGGCCGCTATGGCCGCCCGCATCACTTCTTCCTCCGTTGCTTCCGGGCGTTTATACCGGATATTATCGGCCAGGGTTCCACGAAAGATAGCCCCGTCTGCCGCCACCATTCCAATCTGCCTGCGAACAGACGAAGCTTCCAGGCGGGACAGCTTTTTTCCATCGATCAAAATTTCTCCGCGGGTGGGTTCGTACAGCCGCATCAGCAAATCTACGGCCGTTGTTTTGCCTGCCCCTGATGTACCTACGATGGCCGTTACCTTTCCCGGCTGAATAACAAACGAAAGTCCTTTTAATATTTCGCGGTCTGGATTATATCCGAAATGCACATTCTTAAATTCTATTTTTCCTTTTTCGATGGGCCAGTCTTCGCCCGGTTTTTCTTCATGCGTATAATGGGTTAGGCGGAAAGCACGGGCAATAGAGGCTACATTTTGCTGCAGGTTCACCCACAAGCTGGCCAGCGTATCAATGGGGCCATAGAGGCGGTCGAGGTAAGCCACAAACATTACCACATCACCGGGTGTCAGTTGATGCTCTAGCGTAAGATACCCACCATAGCCCAACACCAGCGCAGTAGATAGTCGGGTAAGCATGGTTTCCCAAAACACATACACATTTGCCAGCTTGGTGCGGTCTATATAATCGCGGTAAGCCTGATCGGAGATTGCAGAGAAGCGAGCTACTTCGCGCTGCTCGGCTCCCGAAAGCTTTACGGTTTTAATGCCGGAGAGCGCATCTTGCATGCGAGCCGAAACTTCTTCCCACCGGTCGTAAAAACCGGAAAGCCCCGACTCCAGTTTCACGGCCGACCTCCGGGCAATCCATAAATAAAATGGAATGACGGCCAGCGAAATGAAGGTAAGGGTTACATTCTGCCAAAACATAATGGCTAAAATCCCCAGCAGGCTCATCACTTCCGGAAGGATCTGTTGTGAAAAACCATTGACAATACCCGATACTTCTTCCGACTGATTGATTTGTTTGGCCAATGCCGCGCTCGATCGTTTCGAAAAAAAACTCAATGGCAATTTAAGCACATGCCCAAATGTGTTGCCAATAAAACGCTGTTCTATCCCGCACGACAATTTTACGTTTAGGTTTTCTCCCAACAGCACAAACAGTTGTCCCAACATATTCACCACAAATAAAATAACAACAGCCAGCATTAATGTCTGGATCGCCTGCACGGGGGTGCGGCCGGCCACTTCATGTCGGCTATGCGGTTTCTTAGGCAATACCTTGCTTAGTATGTCGCTCAGCCCGGAGCTCTCGTCCGGTTCATCTACCTGCGTGCTGTCGGTTTGGTATTGTTGCCGGGTTTCCTCTTTTGCTTTTTGAATAAACAAACCCGCCACATCGTTAATGGCTTCGCGATAAACCAACGGTTCGATCAGATTGGCTCCGGTGCCTAACAAACCAATCAAGACCACCAGCAAAAATCGTTTCCAATGGGGAACGATCAGCCTCGCAATGTTTTTCCAAACAGATGTTTTAAATGTATCGGCCATCGATCTTTTACATTTTCTTCTGCCTCAGTTGATCCTTACAATACGAACGGTGCGGGTATATGAAGCCATCGAAATTCGGGCAAAATAAACTCCGGCTGCTACCAATGAAAGATCGACCGAATATGGATTGTTTTGCCAGGTAAGGGTATCGCTCTGCTCCAAAATCATTTTCCCATTGGCGTCATATAAACTAAAATTAAATCGACTGTTGTTGGGATTTTTAAATACAATTTTTATTTCCCGGCTCGTTGGGTTCGGATAAACCTGAAGAGCATCGGCAAACGAAGTAAGCGCCATCGCCTTCAGAAAATTAGGAATGCCATAACCTAATTGATTGTTGGGGGTTTCGGCCAGCGATGCTGAGTTAATTACCCGCGAATAAATTTCTTGCGCAGTCGCATTTGGCAAAGCTTGCCGCAGCCCGATAACCAGCGAAGCAATTAAGGGCGTAGAAAACGAAGTGCCATACTGCCCTACCAACACACCCGAAGAGTTAATAACGGATGTTCCACTGCCCATGGCAGCGACATCGGGTTTGATGCGTCCGTCAGCCGTAGGTCCTACCAAACTAAAATTACTCCACAGCCCATTGCCATCCACCGATGCACAAGCTAAAATGCCAGCCGCATCAGCCGGAAAAAGAATATTAGGCCACGTGTTGTCGTACCAGTTGCCGGCTGCATTTACCACAAGTATGCCGCGCACAGCCGCTGCGTGTGCGGCCCGCGATATTACTGAAGTGCGGCCATTTAAATCGGCCAGCGTATAGTTCATAGACGGATCATCAAACGTGCTATACCCCAGCGAAGAACTGATTACATCTACTCCGATGCTGTCGGCCCGCTCTGCAGCAAACAACCAGTTGTATTCTTCCACCCGGTATTCGCTGGTTACATCTTCGGTTTCGTAAAGGTAATAGTTGGCCTTGTCGGCTCCGCCCAAATAACTTCCCGAAATAGTACCGGCCATTACCGACAATACTTCTTCTCCATGGGAATTATCAGAATAAACATCGGTTGTATTTTTTACGAAATTGAATACCTCTTTCAATCGGCTATCGGTATATATTTTTTGGAATGCCGCCAACGTATTAACCCCGGTAAAGCCGCCATCCAATACGGCCACATCAATGCCCTCGCCCTGATAACCTTGCTGCTGCATCTGATCTACCCCGATCATCTGAAGTTGCTGCGGGTACGAAGCCGAACTAAGTTGAGATGTTTTCTCCCATTTCTGTTTTGTTTGCCTGCGTGCGTTCAGCCGGGTGCCGGGTGCCACCAGCTCTACTGAAATTACAAATGGTAATCCGGCTACGGCCGAGGCGGTGTCGGGGGTGGTTTGTATCAACACTCCGTTCAACCAACGCGAAGAATAGAACACCGATGCGCCCGTGGCTTTCACCTGATTCAGGTACGTTGCGTTCACCGGAAAATCTTCAGGCGAAAGGGGAAAATTTTCTTTTCCTCTTCGGTTAATACTTTTCTGCGAAAGAAACTGCAAAGGGGCACCTATCGAATAAGCCGAATTGGCCTTGTCTTTAAAGTGAACAAAATAGCGGTTTACCTGAGCATTGACAGAAAATGGGAAAAGGAAAAGGAAAAGCAACCATCTACTGATGCCCATAACGCAACAAAGTTTGCCGGTAATAGAAACCGCTCTTAATTACTTTAGCACCAAAACAATTTCCGTCCGTTAGATAGTTGAAAACAGACAATTCTTTATAGATCAACCCTGCGGGAGGCGCATATACTTCTGTTTCCACATCTTTATTCACCAGATTCTGCACATTGCTTTGGCTCACGGTTAAACTGGTTAGAAATTTTTTTTCACTGTTCAATATAAATGGCACATTGTGGCTGATCAGTTTGTAGTTTGCAGCTCCCAGATTATTATACAGGTTTCCATTCCAGGTGGTGCTGTCTTTTAGCGGAAAAATAATTTTTACATACGAAATATTCCCTTCGTTTATTACTACCTGATTAGCTGTTACCCGGGCTGACCAGACATCTAAGTTTATCCAGGCCTGTGTGGTGTCGGGGGTAGTAAACCGTTGTATCAGATACGTATAACCTCCTTCGGCATTTTTTGCCGAATCGGTTACCAGTGTTTTCAAAAAATAAATGCGGGTGGTGTCGTTGGCTTGGGCTATACAGGCCAACTGACTGTAGGAGGTGCTTGTTACCTGATAGATACGGTAATCGCCCACTTGTAACGGGTAGTAACTTTGCGGATTTGGCAAGAGCGTATCCGAATGAGAGCATCGCCCGGTTAAAACAACCAATCCCAAAAAAAACAGGAATTTTTTTAACCTCATAACAATCCTCCGATCAAAAAAATAATTTAGCCAACATCAAAGTTATTTTTTTCTTTTCAATATTTGAGGCATGTTAAAAACAAAAGTAAAAGTAAGTAACGTTACCAACTTAAGCGAAGCCCGTT
Source organism: Bacteroidota bacterium (assembly GCA_018267135.1). Taxonomy (GTDB): domain Bacteria; phylum Bacteroidota; class Bacteroidia; order Cytophagales; family Cyclobacteriaceae; genus ELB16-189. The sequence goes on along the minus strand of JAFDZA010000014.1, from coordinate 256,101 downwards.
ATTGTGCCGGCATGGGGGTAGATTATTTATCGTTTCCGGTGCCCCTCGTATCGCTTGAAGTCTATCGCGAAATTGCCTCGTGGGTAACCGGCCCTCAATTTGGGATTGAAATAGATGCGGAACATCTTTCGTTGCTAAACGAATATCCTTTTGATTTCATTGAAATAGCTGCCTCTGATATTTTGTTGGTACCTCCCTCCGAAATGTTTATCCGGATTGATGCACCAGGCTGGCCTGAACAAAGAGACGCCATCCGGCAATTAAAAAATACGAATGTAATCGTTGAACTGGCTGTTTCATCACTGGATGAGGGTACGGTGCAATTCATCAAGAACGTAGCCACCGAATTTAATATCTTCATCAAGATAGAAAATAATACTTGGCTCACTGCGCTGTTGCAACTGCCGGTAACCGGCTTCAGTCTGGAAGGAAATCATGAATCGAAACCGGGGCTAAAAGAATATCCGCTTTCAGAAATTTTGGAACAATTAGATGTCGATTAGCTGTCTTTCAAAATTTAAAAAATTTATTGTCACCCATTCTCATTCAGCAAATGCCGTTTTACAATCTCTAAACCGAGGCTCGCCTTTTCGGTAACAAAGCGTAGGTTTGGAATGTGTAAAATTTCCGGTTTCTTCGGATCAACGATGTATTTAACGGCCTTGTCCGGCACATAATCAATAAGGCCTGCAGCGGGGTAAACCATTAAAGACGTGCCCACTACCAAAAAAATATCGGCCAGTGAAGCCCTGCGGGCAGCCACCTCCATCATCGGTACCATTTCGCCAAACCAAACAATATGGGGACGAAGTTGTGAGCCACGCTCACAGCAGTTGCCCATGTTTAGCTCCTCTCCTTTTATTTTATAAATGAGCAAAGGATCTATTGTGCTTCTCGATTCAAACAAACTACCGTGAAGATGAATGATCTTCTTCGAGCCGGCCCGTTCGTGTAAATCATCTACATTTTGTGTTAGGATGGTTACGTCAAAATGCTGTTGAAGCTCCGACAGCACCTCATGTGCCCGGTTGGGCTTTGCCTGCCGGGCGGCTTTTCTGCGTTGATTGTAAAACGTAAGGACACGTTCCGGATTTTTCTGCCAGGCTTCGGGAGTGGCCACATCTTCCACTTTGTGTCCTTCCCACAAACCGCCCGCATCGCGAAAGGTGGCCAGCCCACTTTCGGCCGAAATACCGGCTCCGGTTAATACCACCAATTTTTTCACAATCCGGTCAACTAAATTTTATTTCAGTTTCCGGTCAAAAAAATCTTTTGCACTATTAAACACGCGTAACCAGGTTTCATGTTTTAAAAATCCGTGTACTTCATCCGGAAAAACAATAACTTCTACCGGTATATTTTTTTCGCGCAATTTAGTAGCCAGATCAGTAGTTTGCTGAAACTGCACATTGCGGTCGTCATCGCCATGTATAAACAATACCGGAGCTACCCACTTAGAAAGATCGGCTACAGGCGATGAGCTGAAGGCCACCTCCATTTCCTTTTTAGTTAGCCCCCAACTGTTTGTGGCATCTTGTGCATCAAACGACCAATCGTGCACGCCATGAAGATCTACCCCGGCTTTAAAAATTTCGGGGTTACGTGCCAGGCCCATGGCTGTAAGATAACCTCCATACGAGCCACCCCATAATCCGATCTTGGCGGCCTCCACTTCCGGCAGCAATTGCAAAAATTTAGCCGCGGCCACCACATCCTGATACTCGCTGGCTCCGCGCGGCCCCTGGTTTTTTGCCAACCTGAAATTCTTTCCGTACCCAATGCCGTCCCGGTAATTGACCGACACCACGGCATATCCCGAGGCAGCTAAAAATTGATTGAAAGAATAATCTCCGCTGTAGTAATCCATGTAATGAAAGCCGAGCAACATCTGCCGCTCGGGGCCTCCGTGCATGTACACGATGCCGGGCCTCTTACCCGAAATTTTACGGTCTATAAAAAGCTGGCCGTGAACAGTGGTTCCATCAGCCGCTTTAAAAATTACCTGCTCCGGTTTAATAAATGAGGTGGCTGAATACAGCGGAGCTTTTGCTGTTACATTCAATACTACAATCGCTTTTTTTAATTCATCTACTTTGGCCAGCGCCATAGGTTGGTTAGTAGTCGTTCGGAAGCAGTACAGCTGCGTCCCTCCAAATGCGGGATACATTTCAATGCCATCGCCAGAAGTAACGGGCACCGGGTTGCCGGTGGTAACGCTCGATTTCCAAATGTGCCTCCGGTCTGTGTCATCTTTATTTCCATCAAAGTAAATATTTTGACCGGTGGCATCGAGCACTATATTTTCCACTTCACTATTATCTCCGGGCGTTATGTCTTTTATGTCGGTGCCATTGGGATTCATAGAGAAAACATGATTCCAGCCGGTGTGCTCCGAATAAAAAAGAATACGGTTGGTGGTCGTCCAGCATAACGGCTTTTCGCGGTCTTGGGCAAAGCCGCCATCGTCTGCCGGAGATGACCAAATCATCTTTGCGCGAAGCGATTCGACATCGGCTACCCAAACCGAAAATTTCATTCCGGATATATAGTTTTTGATTTCATTGATTTTGGTTCCGGCCGTGCGGATGAAGGCAATACTTTTGCCATCGGGCGACCAAACCGGAAAATTGTCGCTGGAAATATCGGGCGATACCCACCTTATTTTTTTAGTAGCCGTATTATAAATTCCGGTAAATGCATGATCGCCCCGGTCGCTGGTGAAAAGAATTTCGAGGCCGTTAGGGGAGAATTTTGGGTTGTAGTTGTGGCCGCGTGCACGGAAGAGCAATTGGGGCACGGCATTAATGTCGAGGTTGGTTTCGTATATCTGGCCGTCTTTGGCAAACAAGATTTTCAAACCATCAGGAGAAAACAAAGGGCTGCTGCCGGATGTAATTTTGGAAGGGCTATTTTTGGAAGACAGATCTTTAAAATAAATAGCCTGTTCCGCTCCATCGGCCAGGCTGGCCGGATTGGGATGTTCGCCCCGGATATTGGCCGATCCGCCACGAACAAAAATAAGTTTGGTGCCGTTGGGCGAAAAGGCAAGCTGCGAAATTTCCTGCCCATCGTCCTGCTCATAGTTTGTAATAACACGGGGCAACTCATTTCCGGTTTTCAGCAGAACGTTTCGCTTGCCCTGATCGTTAATAACCCAGGCTACATTTTTTCCATCGGCCGAGGCCGTCATTTCCGACTCAAACGGATGGCTGAAAAAACGTTCGAGACCTTGCGCCAACACAGTTTGGCTGATGATGTAGAAGAACAGGAATACTAATTTTTTCATCGGTTGATCTTTTTGTGGATTCGAAACAAGAAAAGAGAACAAGCTAACGCTTGTGTTAGCAAATCTAACTTTTGTTTTTCCAAGTTTCAACCGGGGCAAATACGAAAAAAATTAAACCTGATTAGCCTGCCTTTTTTGCGGCAGCGGGTTTTTGTTTAAACCGGGCCTGAAAAAACCGGAGGTATTTCGGCTCATAAACCATTTTCATACCGGCTATCTTTTTTCTGTTTTCGTACACATGCTCTACCGATTCGGCAATCACATCCATGTGTGCCTGGGTATATACTCTTCGGGGAATCGTGAGTCTTACCAATTCCAGTTTAGGGTAATAATGATCTCCGGTTTGAGCGTTTCGTCCGGCCGAAACAATGCCTCTTTCCATCGAGCGGATGCCGGAATCTATGTATAGCTCGGCCGCCAGAGTTTGGGCGGGAAATTCATTTTGCGGAATATGAGGCAGAAATTTTTTAGCATCTATAAAAATGCCGTGCCCGCCTATGGGTAACACAATGGGAATTCCTGCTTTTTGTAATTGCTCACCCAAATAAATTACCTGCCCGATACGGGCTTTCATGTGGTCGTCATTCACCGACTCTTCAATGCCAATGGCCATTGCCTCCATATCGCGGCCTGCCATACCTCCGTAGGTATGCAAGCCTTCGTACACCACCACCAGGTTGCTGGCTTCTTCAAATTTTTCGGTATCGTTTAAGGCCAAAAACCCTCCGATATTCACCAATGCGTCTTTCTTTCCGCTAAAGGTGGCCCCATCGGTATAGCTGCAAATTTCTTTTACTATGGCTGCCACCGATTTTTTCTCATACCCTTTTTCGCGTTGCTGAATAAAGTAGGCATTCTCGGCTATGCGGGTCATGTCGAGCATAATTTTAATTCCATGTTTGTGTGTTAGCTTTCTCAGCTCTTTTAAATTCTGCATGGATACCGGCTGGCCTCCGGCTAAGTTTACTGTGGTGGCTACACACACGTAGGGAATTTTATGAGCTCCATGTTTTTTTATCAGGGCATTTAATTTCTGCAAATCAATATCGCCTTTAAACGGGTGCGGGTTTTCCGAGTCGTGAGCCTCGTCTATAATTACATCCTGAAAGATACCCCCGGCCAGTTCCTGGTGTAGCCGGGTGGTGGTAAAATACATATTGCCGGGCACCACATCGCCTTTCTTGATCATGATCTGGCTCAGGATGTTTTCCGCCCCTCTTCCCTGATGGGTGGGAATTACGTGCTTGTATCCGTAATATTTTTTTACGGCCGCTTCCAGGTTATAAAAGTTGCGGCTGCCGGCATACGCTTCATCTCCTAACATGAGCCCGGCCCACTGCTCATCGCTCATGGCAGACGTTCCGCTATCCGTCAGCAAGTCTATATAGACATCTTCCGAGCGGAGTAAAAAAGTATTATATCCGGCTTCTTTAATTGCTTTTAATCGCTGCTCACGGGTAGTCATCTTTATCAACTCTACCATTTTAATTTTAAATGGCTCAGCCCATGATCTTTTCTTGAGGGTACTCATATCTTTTTTTTCGGCCAAAGAAACAAGCAATTTTTTCTATGAATGATGATCTTCATCATGTTTATCGAGCAAATAATACTTTTGTTTTAGAGCTAAATTTTTCTGTTATGCCATTTAAAACCATTATTGAACCGTTCAAAATAAAATCGGTAGAACCACTTTCCATTTCCACTGAAAAACAGCGCGAACAATACATAAAAGAGGCGCACTATAATCCCTTTTTATTAGATGCCGATAAAGTGATGATTGATCTGCTAACCGACAGCGGCACTTCGGCTATGAGTAACCTTCAGTGGGCCGCTATTATGCGAGGCGATGAGTCGTACGCGGGCGCCTCGAGCTGGAAACGGATGTACCAGGAAATTCACGACCTCACCGGTTTTGAATTTGTATTACCTACCCATCAGGGCCGGGCAGCCGAAAAGATTTTATACAGCCACTTAGGCGGTGCCGGAAAAATTTTTATCAGCAATACGCATTTCGATACTACCCGGGCTAACATTGAGTATAGCGGGGCTACCGCCCTCGACATTCCCTGCCTGGAATCGCACGACAACGAAACTGATTTTGCCTTTAAAGGAAACATGAACCTGTCCGCATTGTCGGAGTTAATAGTAAAACACGGTGCCCCAACGATTGCGGCTGTTATTCTTACCGTTACCAACAACAGCGGAGGCGGGCAACCGGTAAGTATGGAAAACGCCATACAGATAAGTGCACTCTGTAAAAAACACAATCTACTTTTAATTATAGACTGCTGTCGCATTGCCGAAAATGCATATTTCATCAAACATTTTGAAGAAGGAAATAAAAACAAAAGCTATCGTGCCATAGCCCATGAACTCTTCGCCCTGGCCGATGGCTGTATTATGAGTGCCAAAAAAGATGCGTTGGTAAACATTGGCGGATTCCTGGCACTGAAAAATAAAGAACTGGCATCGGCCTGCACTTCTGCGTTAATTATTACGGAAGGATTTACCACCTACGGTGGGCTGGCCGGCCGCGATATGGAAGCCATTGCCCAAGGACTAAAAGAAGTTTTTGAAGACGACTACTTAACCTACCGAATAAAAAGTACGGCCTATTTAGGAAACGCACTTCGAAAAAAAGGAATACCGGTAATCTGGCCGATCGGTGGCCATGCTGTTTACCTCCATGCCGGAGAGTTGTACCCGCATATCCCCGCGCACCAATATCCGGGGCAAGCACTGGTGCACGAACTTTATTTAAGGGGTGGTATCCGGGCCGTAGAAATAGGGTCGGTGATGTTTGGCAAATATGATAAAAACAAAAAACTGATTCCGGCTGCCCGCGAACTGGTCAGATTAGCTATACCACGCAGAGTTTATACCCAAAGCCATATTGATTATGTAATTGAAGTGTTTGATGAAATCCTGTCTCATAAAACTCAAACAAAAGGATTCAGGATAACTTACGAAGATAATTTTTTGCGACATTTTACAGCCCATTTTGAACCGATTACCTGAAATACGGGTTATTAAAGAAACTCATGGGAAGTTGACACACTTTTTTGTGAGGAAGTAATGTATCAAAAGCGTTTCTTGTTTTTTAAAAAACAAGTTGAATTATGAGTAGCAAAATTTTAATTTGCTCCTTTCTTGTCCTTCAGCCTGAACCTGCTTTTTTTAAACAAATTTTAACCGCCCACGGTAGAATATTATTTTGGTTCTACCGGGCCTGCTAACCTTACATGTATGAGCCAATCCAAAGCAAAATCAGTAAACGAACTTTCGGTAAACGGAAAAAATTATCGCTTCAGTTCATTAAAAAGTCTTTCAAAGAGCATAGCACACCTTCCGTTCAGCATCCGTATTCTTTTGGAAAATGTGTTGCGAAATTATGACGGCTTCAGCATAACCGATGAGCATGTGGAAACACTAATGAAATGGACTCCGCAAGCTGTCGATAAAGATATTCCCTTTAAGCCCGCGCGGATTTTAATGCAAGACTTTACGGGTGTTCCGGCCGTGGTCGATATGGCTTCCCTCCGTGCTGAATTTGTGCGGCATGGCAAAGACGGACAAAAAATTAATCCGGCCATCCCTGTTGATCTAGTGATTGACCACTCCGTGCAGGTAGATTACTACGGCACAGATTATTCGTTCGATAAAAATGTAGAACTGGAGTTTGAAAGAAATAAAGAGCGTTATGAATTGCTGAAATGGGCACAAAAAGGATTGAGCAATTTTACGGTGGTACCTCCGGGCATGGGCATTTGCCATCAGGTCAATCTGGAATATCTTTCAAAAGGAATTATTGCCCGAGACGGTTGGTTGTTTCCTGATACTTTAGTGGGAACCGATTCGCATACCCCCATGGTGAACGGCATTGGCGTAATTGCCTGGGGCGTGGGTGGCATTGAAGCCGAAGCAGCTATGCTGGGGCAACCAATTTTCTTTACCTGTCCCGAAGTAGTTGGATTAAAACTTACCGGAAAAATTCCTGAGCAATGTACCGCTACCGATTTGGTGCTTTCCATCACACGGTTGCTACGCGACAAAGGTGTGGTAGGAAAATTTGTGGAAGTGTTTGGCGATGGTTTAAATAACCTGACCGTTACTGACCGCGCCACCATCGGAAACATGTCGCCAGAATTTGGCTGCACTGTTACCTACTTCCCCATAGACGAACGTACACTGGAATATATGCACGCTACCAACCGCAGCGAAGAACAAATTAAAATAGTAGAAACATATTGTAAAGAAAATTTGCTGTGGCGCACCGGCCAAGAAGATATCAATTATTCTTCTGTTGTAGAACTGGATTTGGCCACTTTAGAGCCGACTGTTTCAGGCCCTAAACGCCCGCAGGATAAAATATTTGTAAAAGACTTATCGAAAAAGTTTAGCGAAATTTTAAAGAAAGAGCATAACCGCGATTACCAGCCCCATTCGCAACGAAAAGAATCGGCATGGCTTATGGAGGGCGGCTCCGGTACAGAATTTACTTTTGGCAAAGTGCCCCTCTCGGGCGAAAGCCGCTCGGAAGTCATTGCCGATCATACCATCAGTTCCGTGCGCATCAAACAAAAAAATAAAGAATTTGTGGTTAGCGATGGCAGCATTGTCATAGCGGCCATTACCAGTTGCACTAACACCTCTAACCCGGCCGTGATGATTGGTGCCGGGCTGCTGGCGCGAAATGCGGTGGAGAGAGGATTGCGCACCAAATCGTGGGTGAAAACATCATTAGCACCCGGCTCAAAAGTAGTTACCAATTATTTACACCGCTCCGGTTTAGATGCCGACTTAGATGCCTTGCGTTTTCATCTGGTAGGCTATGGCTGCACTTCCTGCATCGGCAACTCCGGACCGTTGCCGCCTGCTATTGCCACAGCTGTTGACAAAGGTGAATTGGTAGTCGCTTCCGTGCTTTCGGGCAATCGCAATTTTGAAGCGCGCGTGCATCCGCAGGTGAAAATGAATTTCCTCATGTCGCCTATGTTGGTAGTAGCGTATGCTTTGGCAGGGCGGGTGGATATTGATTTGATACATGATCCGATTGATTACGACCCCAATGGCGAGCCGGTTTATTTAAAAGACATCTGGCCTTCCCGGGAAGAAATTCAACACACCATTAATGAATGCCTGAAGCAGGATGATTTTAAAGAAGTGTATGAGGTGATATTTGACGGCAGCACCGACTGGCAGCATTTAGAAGTAAACCTCGACCAGAATTTTGAATGGAATAAAGCTTCGACCTACATTAAAGAAGCACCCTTCTTTGAAAACCTGAAACCCACCCCTGATGCTGTTACCGATATTACCGGAGCAAGGGTGTTGTTATATTTAGGTGACTCGGTTACTACCGATCATATTTCTCCCGCAGGTTCATTTAAAGAAGATTCGGCAGCAGGTGCTTATCTGAAAACCAGCGGCATTGAGAAAAAAGACTTCAACTCCTATGGTTCGCGCAGAGGCAATCACGAAGTGATGATGCGCGGCACGTTTGCCAATGTGCGCATCAAAAATAAAATCTCCGATAAAGAAGGCGGCTACAGCCGTTACTTCCCCACCAACGAAGTGAAAACGGTTTATGATACCGCCATGCAATACATAAAGGATAAAACCCCTTTGATTGTATTGGCAGGAAAAGAATATGGCTCGGGTTCATCGCGCGACTGGGCAGCGAAAGGCACTTTCCTGCTGGGCATTAAAGCCGTTATTGCCGAAAGTTTTGAACGGATCCACCGCAGCAACTTAGTGGGTATGGGGGTGGCTCCTTTGGTATTTACCAACGGGCAAAATGCCGCTTCACTTGGTTTGGATGGAACCGAAACATTCAGCATCAGCGGACTTGCCAATCATCTTACTCCGCACAAAACACTGGATGTAAAAGCTGTTCATCCTTCAGGGAAAGAAATCAATTTCAAAGTAGAAGCGCGCCTGGACTCTGCCATCGAAATTGAGTATTACAAAAACCAGGGTATTTTACAATATGTATTGAGAGAATACCTAAGAGCCAACTAACCGGAAACTTCAGATAAGGAGAAGCCCAGATTTTATTGAGCTATCGCTTCATAATCATAACCGGCTCTGGCCAGTGCGCGTTTGGCTGCCTCTAAGGCAAAAGGCGCTATATTATGAGGATGCACCGGCACTTCCGTAGTGTGCAACAGTTGCTCTAAAAGTTGCTGTGTCTGGCTTTGAGTCAAGGCCTCGCAGGCATCGTACATTCCTCCCTGCATTTCTTCTATCGCATCGTGTTTATCTAGAATAAACCTCAATATTTTTATTAGTTGGGGGGTAGGCGGAGGCACCATTAAAGAGGTAATCGCTCCGTGGTCGAGGCGAAGTTTCTCTGCCAGCGGCAACGCTACTCCCCCATTGGCTTTTTGTGCAGCCGGGAAAAGAATTTTCTCTTCCATCTTAATGTGTGTTAACAAGCCGGTGCGAAACCGATGATACAACTCCCTATTTATCTCATTCTGGTTTTCTGTTGCCTGATCCAGTAGTTTCTCAATTCTACGGTGGTCATGAGTAAAAAAAAGATACAAGGGTTTATTCATCCGCCAGCCCATTATTCATTTTGTACGCATCGTTTCAGGATCAAATACAATCCCCCCTTTAATTACCCGCCATATCTTCAGTGTATTTTTAATATCCTGCAAAGGGTCCGCATTTAACAACACCAGGTCGGCCAGCTTGCCGGATTCTAACGAACCTAGATCCTTGGCAGCCCCTACCGATTCAGCCGCATGAAGAGTGCCAATTTTTAAAACTTCTATAGCGGGAATACCGGCATCGCTGAAAAACTGCAGTACCCAATGTACAGATGGCCCATGAAAAACTCCGGTCATCAATGCATCAGTTCCATCGAGCATATTTACGCCACTATCGTGAATGTGCTTCAGTGTGGTTAATGTATTTTTCCAAGTGGCTAACTGTGCTGCCGAAGGAATTCTGCCCGGCCTGGCAGCTTTTAATTCTTCTTCGGGAATGAAGGTTCTAAATTTTTTATTGAGGGTGGCTGTATCGGCCAGCTTTAGTGTGGTGCCCGCTCCGAATATGCCGGGAGTTGGGTCGAACCAGGTGCCGGCATGGGCCATCAGTTTTATTACATCGTCATTGGCAGGGCCGGCATGCTCTAATGAAGTAATGCCAAAATTGATGCTGCGGGTAATTTCTTCCAGCGATATGCCATGGCCTACTACGGGCAAGCCTTGCCGGTTCGCTTCTGCAGCTACTTCACTTTTTACAAACCAAGGCAATGAAGCATACACTTTAATGAACGATGCCCCGTTCGCTTTTGAGTACTTCACGTAATCAATCGCTTCCTGTTTGGAATTGATTTCAAAAAAAGCATCGCCCCATAAAGGCACCAATCCTTCGTAAATATCTCCGGCCGCAAAATAGCGGGGTACCGGCAAATGGGTGGCTTCCCCTTTATCGCGCAGGGTGTTAATAACATCGAGCCGGCTGCCCACATCGCGCACGGAGGTAACACCATACGCTATGAGCCTGTCTTCTGTAATTTGTTGGTTCGTCCACGCTGCGTGTGTATGCGAATCCATCAATCCGGGGATGGCGAATTTGCCTTGACCATCGATTCGTAGCGCTTTCGGAGAAATGGTTTTTTCTTTTTCATCGCCTATCCATACAATACGATTTCCTTCTATATATAAAGAAGTTTCTCCACTAAACTTACCTGTTTGAAAACTGAGCACATGTACCCGGCTTATCAATACCGGGGCAGATACCGGAGTCTCTAATTTTAACTGAACAGGAAAAGAAGTTATACGCTGATCGGTTATGGTTTGCTTAACAATTTTATTTCCATCTGAATAAAGAATAGCTGAGCCATCGGGGGTAAAGGCGAAAGACCGCCCACCGGTTTTACTGAACAGCCGGAAGTTTTCATCTGCAACAGGTTGTTGTTTTATGGGAGCAATCCATATTTCGGCATTTCTGCGAAAGGCAACCCATTGGCCATCGGGCGAAACCAGCGCATCGTGTGCGTGTCTTTTTAAGTGGGTAATTGCTTCGGGTGTAGATCCGGGCTGCAAAGAAAGCTTAAACACATTGGCAAACATACCGGGGCGTGCCGTATAGTAAATTGCGTTTCCATCCGAAGAGAAGTGCGGCCGGCCGTTCCAATTATTTTCGCTGGTAGCCACTACTGCGGTTTCACCGGTTGCTGCATTCGCACGAATAAAAGTATAAGGATACCCCAGTGCATCCGAGCGTTGAAATAAAATAGTTTTGCCATCGGGGCTCCACACCGGCTGCAGCAACCACGAATACCCACCTACGGAGGCTATGCTCTGTGTTTGACGTGTAGCAAAATCAAAAATTCTGATTTCGCGTTTCCCTTGTTTATCGGAGGCAAAAACCAATCGGCTACCATCGGGCGAAAAGGAAGGATCTATTTGGTAGGAGTCTTCATCAATTAATCTTTTAGCTTCCCCTCCGGTAGGCTGTTCCCATAAAAAGCCGGCTGCGGTAAACACCCATTTTTTTCCATCGGGCGAAAGTCTGGGGGTGAGTACCGATGAAAGAGCTACCGGGTCTGATGCGGGTATTTTCCATTGATTAATAGCAGGCTTGGCTACTTCCATTTTTACTTTTGCCTTCCATGTTATTTTACTAACCGTTAAGGTGGAAAGATCAATTTTCCAGAAGGCGGCATCGGAAGCGGCATAAATCATTTTTTCATCGGGGGAAAGAGCCAACGCGGCTCCGGCTCCGGCAAACGGAGTGATCGTTTGAAAAGTGGTGTCGCCTGCTGTATAATGTCGGAGCTGCTTGCCCGATACGTAGTAAAAACTATTATTGAGTTTGGTAAACGCCACATGGCCGGTGCGGTCTTTTAACGACCCGGTGCGAACGATGTTTCCGTCCTTATTTTTTTTCTCAAACCACGTGGTTACAGCCGGGGGCGGCATGCCGGGGCCGGCATATCCGGAAGGTCCCTTCCGTTCGGTTCGTGCCCAGGCCAGTGAGCCATCGCTTTGATAAAACACCATAACATAATTTCCTGCATCGGTAACCTGTTGGCGGTTAGCGCCTGTAGCTGAAATGGTGCATACAGAAGCCCGGTCGCCAGCACCAAAAAAGGGAATTTTATCAACCGGGTATTCTTCTCTGCGCAAAAAAGAAAGGTAGGCTAAGGCTGTACCTTCTGTGTTCCAAGCCGGAGTTTCTACCATAAATTCATTGGTAATTTTCACAATCTTTTTAGAGGCTATGTCCATAATAAACAGGTTGCCATCGCTACCATCGCGGTTAGAGATAAAAGCCATTTTTTTTCCATCAGGCGATACTACCGGCTCGCTGTCGTAGTAGGGGCCAAATGTTAACTGTGTGGCCTCACCCCCGGCTGCCGGCAACTCAAACAAATGGCCGAGCAGGTTAAAAATAAATGACTTACCCTGGGGCATTCCGCTTAAACCCGGCTGTGTTACCTCAGATGTTTCAAACTCAAACGAGCGGGTAACTTGTCCCCAAGCAGATAAGCCCAAGCACGAAATCAAAAAAAAGAAGAATAGTTTTCTCATATAAAAGGATTTAACAGGATAGGTTGGGTTATTCGAGTATAATAGTTTTAGCAGGGTCATAATAAGGGGCATCCATACTTATTATAATAGCACGCCTGCCTTTTACCGTGTACTTGTGTGGTACGCCAATAGGTATAGAAATCATGTCTCCTTCGCGCAGCCAGAATTTTTTTCCATTTACTTCGGCCAGCATTTCTCCCTGAATGAGCAAGATGGTGTGTTCGGCATCGGGGTGTTTATGTAATTTTGCTTCGCCTTGCATTTTCACTACGTTAATCCGAAGCAGGTCAGTCTTCTTAAAAGTCCAAAGCGATTTTGACGTATCCGTGTCTATCGTTTTAAAAATATTTTTAATAACGGGTATATGGTCTTGGGATAAGGCTGGCGTAACGCAAAAAAGCAAGGGGAATATCCATTGAACAAACTGAACCGTATTTCTCATCTTAAAAAAATATGGTGTTAAAATAAGAAAACGTTACGAATGACAAAGGGCATTTTTAAGCAATGGCAGAGAAAGGAATATAGGCGGTGAAACAAAAACTAAGACAAAAAATTAGGCTTGAAAAACCGAGATTGTAAAGTTTTACTTTCTGTCTTTTAGTACCTACTCTCCCACCATAACAAATGCCCCCCAGTAATAAGGAGATTTCATCTTGTTTTTTATGTTTTGCTGAGCTGTTTCAAAAGCCTGATGTTTGTTGCCTGTTTTTAGCCATTGAAAATAAAACTCTGTCATCAGCGATTGGGTAGCTTCATCATCTACTTTCCACAAACTCATGATGATGGCATTGGCGCCCGCTACCTTAAACGCACGCTGAAGCCCGTACACTCCTTCGCCATTTTTTACCGCTCCCAGGCCGGTTTCGCAAGCCGACAGTACCACCAGATCGGTATTATCTAAATTTAAGTTCATCGCTTCATAGGCCGTCAGTATGCCGTCTTCCGTTTTATCATCTTTATTTCCGGCCAGGGTTTGTGCGGCTCCGGTAAGCATCAGCCCCGAGCGTAACAACGGGTTTTTTGTCTGGCTGGCATCTGCCTGAAAATATCCATGTGTGGCAATGTGCAAAACACGTGGCTTAAAACAATCTTTTAGTGTTTCTTCCAGCGCTTTATCGCCTATAAGTACCTGTGGCTCCCATCCTTTGGCCAACATCAGGCTGGCTATATTTTCTACCTCAGTTTTAGTGCCCGGAAGCTCCGACAAATCGTTGCTTCCTCTTTCTAATGTTAAAGCATAATAAACCGGCTGGCTTTGTCTTTCTTTTTTCGCTAATGCGGTGCGGTCTTCCACCTTCGTGCCATAATCGGGATACCCAAACAAATAGGCAAGGTTGTTATAAACTTCTTCTTTCCGGGCCAACAATAAATCTTTTGTATTCGTAACCAAAGTAATATTGGTTTCATCTAAAACATATCGATGTGTTTTAGGATTGAGCAACGTGTTAAGATTGATTTGATTAAACACACCATCCGAAGAAAAGTACACATGAACTGCCTGCGTCTTTTTCTTAAACAACTTATTTAATTTATTGGCAATGGGTTTCCAATATTGATCGTACGATTCAGCATCTTCGGTTTGTGTTTTGATTGAGTTGGAGTATTTTTTTAAATATCGGTTTTCCATGTCATTTCCGTTAGGGTAAAATACCAGTTCGGGAGTTTCGCTTTCGCTGGTGATCAGCAATGCCGCATAGTACGTGGTATCGGTCAGGCCAAACTGCGGGTACCGGTGAAGTTTAGTATCGCTGCTGTCAATAATTGATTTAGGAATACCAATTTTTTTTACACGCATCATCTCAATAGCCACTTCATCGGGTCTTAGTTTCGATTTCACCTCCTGCCAGGAAATTCTTTTTTTATCGGCCAGCGAAGCAAACATTTCCGAGCGTCTTGACAATTCTTTTTCTTGTGCGTTGGTTAAAATTTCCAGACTGTCAACTTTATGTTTGTTTTGTCGGCCATCGGTTTGTTTGTACCAGCGGGCCAGCAAACTTTGGTTGCTCTCCCAATCAGAGTAGAGCGAAAAGAGTTTTTTATCTCCGCTGTTGCGAATACGCTGTTTCCATTTGGAGGCGCTGTTAAGTAAGATGGCTTTGGTGGCTAACTGATTGTTATACATATCTTCGAGGATATGAGGGTTTTTATTTTTTCGCAACAAGCAGAAGGAATTGAAAAGAGTAAAATTTGAACTGATGCTTTCGTAAAAAGCATCCTTTTCATATTCGGAAAGCATCGGGAATAAGTTTTCAATTTTGGCGAGGTACGATTCTTTTATCTGCAGGAACAAAGCTTCAGCCTGGTCATATTTCTGTCTGATCAGATAAAGTTTAGCCAGATTGGTTTCAGTAGAAAGATAAGAAAGATTGCTTTTCCCCACGGAGGTTTCATAAGCATGCAGAGCCTGCTGGTATAACGAATCGGCCTGTTCATAATGGCCGGTCAGTTTATTAAAGGCTGCTAACGACTCGGTAGTCCAGGCGAAGAAATAACTTTCTCGTCCTTTTTCTTTTTCTGTTATTTTAATGGCCTGGTCTAATAACAGTTTGGCTTGGGTAAGTTTTCCTTCTTGCATATATACACCGGCCAGGTTGACAAGAATAACTGAATTTATATTTGCGGCATTGCCAAACTGGTTTTTTTTTATTTTCAATGCCTCCAGATATGCCGCTTCCGCCTTGTGTTGATCATACCCGGAATACATGTTGCCCATTTCGTTCAGCAGCGATCCATAGTTTGAACTCTCTTTACCAAACTCTCTTTCAATAATGATCAGCGCTCTATTCAGGAGCGGTTCTATTCGGCTGGTATTGCCCATCCAGTCGTACAAATTAGCCAGCGATCGCATCGCCATTGCTGTATAAGAAAAAAGCCTTCCGTCTTCGTCCATGTGTATAGCCTCTGTGTAGAGGGTTTCGGCCTTTGTATAATTTCCAAGCTTACTGTGAATTTGTGCCAGTTGTATGAGAAAATATTGGTAACGCCAATCTTCTTTTCCTAATCTTTTCTCGGTGGCTATCAGTGCCTTTTCAGCATAAGGCAGGGCCATCTCATATTTCCCTTTGCTAAGTAAGTTCTCATATTGAATACGATTGGGTGCAATTTGGTTTTCAGAGCCATCGGGCCAATAGACTTTGTAAGGCTGATCGTAATCTACAACCATAATATATTCTTTCTTTCCCTCTACAAAAGATTTTAATGTCATCTCTTGATACAACGCTCCGGAAGAGTAGTAGTCTTTCGTTATGCCTGCGGGCTGATCATCTTTAAAAAGCATCACCCGATAAAAGGCAATATCATTTTTATGGAGAGCCTTATTCATGTTGCCATCCAGTTCAATCGTCCACCATCCTTGCCTGAGGCCACGGTCATCTCTCAGGTTAGGATTGAGCGGCACATTACCTCCGGCAGCGGCCATTACCTCCTGGCCGGTTTCCGAATAAAAATGAGAAGGTTTGGAATCATCTATAATTTCTTTGGGCCGATCGGAAATAAAACTGGCCTCCATCTGAAGAACACCCGACTTATAGTAATCTTTTACTATGCCCATGGGTTTATCATCTTTATAATTGATGATCCGGTAATAAGCGCAGTCATCTGTATTTTTACCGGAAAGGGGCTCCCATTTTTTATTAAACAGAATAGTCCATATTCCCTGCCGCCAGCCTTTGGCATCGGTTCTGTTGGCATTTGTTGGAATCTGTGAAAAAACGGAAAAGGCAGTTATCGTAAGAAATATGACGAATGCAGATTTCATGGCTACTCTTGGTTATCTGGATGAACACCAAAATAAACATTCTTACCACTTGGTACAAACAAGGCTTCTTTGCGTAAAAAACATGCTTAATGAAAACCAAGCCGGCAAACTAAATCAGGTCTATGCCTGAGCAGGATGAAGTGAGGAAGTCTTTCTGAATTTTAGAGTAGCTGTAGCCACCCCGAAATAATCGGGCAAAAGAATAGTTGAAATAGCACTAACCCCAATACGAATAATGGCCATGTGGTGAATGGTATGCTCGAGATTATAAACTAATTCCCTTTCCAAAGAGGTGGGTATGGTGTGAAGCAAAACATCTTCCTGCCCAAAATCGCAGTCAAGAAATAATGGTTTATTTTTTTTATTCAAGCCTTCTTTTATGATTTGCAATTTCCGTAAGGCACAGCCCGTGTTGGTTTCAATTTCCGGATCGCGCTTCCGGGCATCGTAGTTTACACGGCCGCTTTCATATCCGCGATTAAGTTCTATAAAAAATTCAATAATGTGGCGGGTGTGCTGCCCGATGGTGGCATTGGATAATACGGGGATGCGTTCTTGATATTGTTGATTGGTTAATGTAGAGAGCAGTTGTTGTAATTGATGGATAATGGCGGTGAGCAGATGTGTGGATGGCATATTTAAAATAGTTTTTTCTTGAGTTTAGTAATGATTAAAAAAAATTGTGTTCGATGAAAATATAAAAGAGCCAGAGAACAGAGCAGCACAATACAGGCGTAGGCAAACAATTGGCCCGAGTCGTTTTGCACTACAATCCCTAATCGCATAAGATGAAGATAAATAGCGCCACTCATCAGCCCAATTGCTAAGGCAGCACCTGTTGCCGTAGCCGAGGGTATTAAAATTAATACCGAAGCTATCAACTCCAGCGTACCAATACCTATTCTCCCCCAGGGCTCCATGCCCAACACCGAAAAAATGTAAATCGACTCGGGGGCAGCCGAAAATTTGAAAAACAAAGATTGAAGCATGATCAGGGCAGTCATTATTTTTAAAGCCCAACTAATTCGGTTTTGATTTTTCGACATCATTTGGTAAGCGTTATCATTTTTTTCCAATTCCGGTCTGCGTTTGTTTTTAAAGAGGGTTCATCCTTATTCCAGTCTTTTAAAGTGTTATTGAAGAATTGATTATAAAACAGAAATAGTTTGCCATTGCTGATTTTAAAAGTTTCAGGGTTCACTTCTACTTTTTCACCTTTGGCACCCATGGCAAAAGCACACCAGCCGCCATATTGAGGCTCGTAGTTTAAGGGGTTCATTAAAAAAATGGTTTTGTTTTTATCGGACGAAAACCGGTAGACAACACCCTCATACAAAGTCGTTATTTCATTTTTTCCTTTCATGGCTTTATGGTTTACAAAATAAGCTACCGGGTCGTAGCCCTGAAGAGCCAGCCCTGTCTTTTCAATATTAAATTGTTTTAAACGAACGTCTGCCGGCTGGGCCTCGAGCCAACGGACGCATAACATTAATCCGATCAATAAATAGATTTTACTTTTCATAAACGGTTCACTCTAATTTTTACGCAAAGAAAATGGAACCGTTTTTTTTAAAATGTACGACAGACGACATTTGCTTTACATTTTTCAGCAAATGCTCTATTTTTAAGGCTATGAACCCCTCTGCCATCTGGTATTTTGAATGCGTTGACCTGTATAACATTCTTTGCCCGCATAAAGTGAAGGCGCTGAATAATACTCCTACGCATGTTTTTAAAAAATATAAAAAGGGGCAGCGCATCTATTCTTTAAAAGATCACCCCACTCACATTTATTTAATTGCCGATGGGCAAGTGCGAATCGGCCATTACTTAGCCGATGGGCAAGAAGTAACCAACGCTATTTTGGTGCGAGGCGAAATTTTTGGCGAGCTGGCTTTGGCCGGAGAAGAAACAAGAAATGATTTTGCTCTGGCCGAACAAGACACCACCGCCTGTACACTCTCCATTCAGGAAATGCAACAACTGATGTATGGAAATCGGGAATTAAATTTCAAAATCATGAAATTGATTGGGTTGCGGTTAATGAAAGTAGAACGCAAATTAGAATCACTTGTTTTTAAGGATGCCCGAACCCGGATCATTGAATTTCTTAAAGATGCCGCTTCGTGGAAGGGTTTGAAAGCCGGCTATGAAACCATTATCTACACTAAATTTACACACAAAGACATTGCCACCCTTACCGGCACATCCAGGCAAACCGTAACTACGGTACTTAACGATTTACAGGAAAAGAAATTCATAAATTTCGACAGGAGGAGGATTCTAATCCATGACATGGAGAATCTGAGGTAATCATGTTCTTGTCAGCCTTGAAGCAAGGGCCTTACAATCATGCGCAGTTCGTTCAGCATCATGGCCGTGGCACCCCACACCACTTCGCCCTCGATAAGAAAATGGGGTGCCAGCATGCGATATGTTTTGGCTGCTAAAATTTCTTTGGTGTGTACAGCATCCTCGCGGAGGAGCTCATCCAGATCGGCATTCAGCACGCTATCCACCTCAGCCGCTTGTAGATGAAAATCCGGAGTTGCGCTGGTGTAGGCTACTACCGGCACAATCAAATAATTACTGGGTAAAACAAAATAATCGCTCAGTCTTCCAATAATATTTATGGTTCCGGGCAAAATACCAATTTCTTCTTCGCACTCGCGCAAGGCCGTCTGTTTATAGGTTTCATTGAGTTCCGCTTTGCCTCCGGGTAAGCTTATCTGGCCTCCATGCGCCCCCACATAATCGGGGCGTTTCGTTAAAGGGAATTTTATTTTTCCGTTCGATTCATACAACAAAATAAGCACGCTGCCGGGTTTGGGCGGAGCGGCATGATTAAACCGAGGCCGGAGTGTGCCTACCGGAGTGGCCTGCATCATCTCATGGGCAGCCGCTCCGGGCAAGGGTTGCTGCAACCGGTTGCCTAACTGATGGGCTAACTGCGCTAAATTCATTTACAATTTTTTAATAAGGCAGGTGAAACAACATCACCGGCCGCTTTCGATTTTAAAAAAGACTCGCATGCTAATTCGTTCTTTCCGTTTTTCTGGTAAGCCATACCGAGGTAAAAATAAATTTTATCTACAAACGAATCCATGCCTAATGCCTGTTTAAGTAAACGCTCGGCCGGGGTATACTCCCCTTTCAGCAAATAAAGAATTCCTTTGTTGCGGTACGCCCATGCATTGCCGGGATCGCGCGAAATACTTTCGTTAATGTCGGTTTCAGCCTTAGTCAATTCGTTTAGCAATAAATAAATATAGCCCCGGTTGTTTACATAATACGATTGACGCGGATCGAGTCGGATGGCTTCGTTTATCAGGTTCAGTGCTTCGGGGTAATGATGCAACTCTACTTCAATAAGCGAAAGCGTATTGTAAATATTGGGTTCGCGATCATTCAGTCGGGCGGCTTTTTGCAATTCTTCTTTTGCCGAATCATAGAAATGCAAATAGTAATATACAATGGCATGATTTACCAACAACTCCTGTTCCATTTTTTTGTCATTACCGGCCGCTATCTTAGCCTGATGAAAAGCCCGGAGTGCTTTAGAAAAATCGCGAAGACGGGTATAGTTCAGCCCGAGTGTAAAGTAGGCAATAGCCGTATCGGGCTTTACGGCAATTACTTTTTGTATGTCTTCAATCGAGCGATAGTATTCCTTTAGTTCGTACGCGGTATTGGCTCGGTTAATCAGTGCATGTAAAAAATGAGGATTGCAGGTAAGTGCTTTATCATAGTAAGGAAGCGCCTGTTCAAATTTTTTTTGTTGAAAATATACTGTGCCCATATTATTCAGTGCATCGGCAAAGCAATCATTCAATTTCGTGGCCTCTTCATAATAGTTAAGGGCCTGCTGCCAGTCTTGCTTCTGGGAAGCAATGTTGCCCTTTAACAGCAATTGCTGCATCCGCGTTTTCCGGCTCTCGCACCCCCATAAAATGGAACTAAAAATCAAAAAATACAATAATCTATTTCTCATAATATACAAAGATAAGGCAGTGCGATAGCATTGTAAAAAGAATGCTATCGAATGCGATCAAAAAAATATTTTTTCCTTTCATTTGAAAAACCCGTAAATGTTCCATTACTTCGTGTCGAAATAACATGAACCGTACGCATACATCACATCACCACCATACCTTCCTAACGGATGGCAGGCTGATGTTTTGATTTTTGCGAAAAGCAAATAAAAAAATTAAAAGGCTTGCCCACTTCGGCAAGCCTTTTTTTTTAATAATAATCCACAAAATCAATTACCAATTATCTATGACACGTTTGCGCATAGCCATACAAAAATCAGGAAGACTGCACGAGCAGTCGCTTCAGTTATTAAAAGAAAGCGGACTGCATTTTAATAATGGAAAAGACCAACTAAAAACACAAGCTGTTAATTTTCCGGCCGAACTTCTCTTCCTGCGCGATGACGATATACCTCAATACATAGAAGACTGCGTGGCTGATGCCGGCATCCTTGGAGAAAATGTAGTTCTGGAAAAACAAAAGAGAAATGAAATTGTGCTGCGGCTGGGTTTCGCCAAATGCCGCCTCTCCATAGCCGTACCTAAGTCAGAAAAATATACTGACAAAAAATGGCTTCAGGGAAAAAACATTGCTACCTCCTACCCTAATCTGGTAAAGACATTCTTAAAAAGAAATAATATTGAAGCTGGTATTCATGAAATCAGCGGCTCGGTAGAAATAGCTCCGGGTATAGGCTTGGCTGATGCCATCTGCGATATTGTCAGTTCGGGAAGCACATTGCTGAGCAATGGGCTGAAAGAAGTGGAGATCGTAGTGCAGTCGGAAGCGGTACTGGCAGCCGGAGCCTCTTTGGAGACAGAAAAGAAAGTGCTCTTACAAGAACTGTTGTTTCGAATCAATGCCGTGCAAGCCGCCCAAAACAATAAATATATTTTAATGAACTGCCCCAACGAAGCGATCGAAAAAATTACTTCGGTTATTCCCGGCATGAAAAGCCCCACCGTTATGCCACTTACAAAACCGGGATGGTCGTCTTTACACTCGGTCGTAAATGAAAGTGACTTTTGGAAAAAAATAAACCTACTGAAAGCATTTGGGGCCGAGGGTATTTTAGTAATTCCGATTGAAAAAATGATTGCCTGATTCTAAAAACTGTACCTATGAAAGTTTATCAACATCCTGAACGAACTCAATGGCGTACGCTATGCCAGCGCCCGCAGCGACAAACGGAAATTTTGCAGGATCGTGTGCGGGATATTTTATCACAAGTAAAAAGTGCTGGCGATAAGGCGATTATAGAACTTACCCAACAGTTCGATGGGGTTAACTTAAAAAATATAACCGTAAGCCCTGAAGAAATTTCAGAATCGGTCAATCAAATACCTGATGCATTAAAAGAGGCTATTCAATTAGCCGCCCAAAACATTCACCGGTTTCATGCCATTCAAAAAAAGGAAACCGAAAAAATAGAAACTACACCGGGTGTTATTTGTTGGCGCAAGGCTGTGCCCATCGAAAAAATAGGCATCTATATTCCGGGGGGAACGGCTCCATTGTTTTCTACGGTACTGATGCTGGGCATCCCCGCAAAACTGGCGAGGTGTAAAGAGGTGGTGTTGTGCAGCCCCCCGGATCAGCACGGAAAAATTCATCCGGCTATTTTATGGGCGGCTGATTATGTGGGCATCCAAACTATTTTTAAAGTTGGCGGGGCTCAGGCCATTGCGGCTATGGCGTATGGCACCGAAAGCATTCCTCCGGTTTATAAAATTTTTGGACCGGGCAATCAGTATGTTACCAAAGCCAAACAGCTTGTGAGCCTAGAGGGCACAGCCATCGATATGCCGGCTGGCCCGTCTGAAGTCTTAGTGCTGGCCGATGAAAATGCCAATGCTTCTTTTGTCGCAGCCGATTTATTATCGCAGGCCGAGCATGGCCCCGATAGCCAGGTAGTTTTAGTAACCTACACGCATGCACAGGTGCTTGCTGTACGCCATGAAATAGAAAAGCAAAAAGCAAAACTACCCCGAAAAGAAATAGCCGAAGAAGCCTTAAAAAATAGTCGGGCCGTTATTCTTAGCAAACAAGATGCCCTTGATTTTATAAACGAATATGCGCCCGAGCATTTAATCATTAATACAGCCGATTGTGAACTTGCGGCTGAGCTTGTGGTAAATGCCGGCTCTGTATTCCTCGGAGCCCATTCGCCTGAGTCGGTAGGTGATTATGCCTCGGGCACCAACCACACTTTACCTACCAATGGATATGCCAAAAGCGGGGGCGGCATTTCGCTCGATAGCTTTTTGAAACATATCACGTTTCAGCAACTCACTCCTCAAGGTCTGCAAACATTGGGGAAGGTTGTAACAACTCTAGCCGAAGCGGAACAACTGCATGGCCATGCAGAAGCCGTAAAAATAAGACTGCAAGCCTATCAATGAACCCAACCGATTAACACGTGATAAACCTATCAACATTTATTCGCCCCAACATAAAAGACCTGAGACCTTATTCATCTGCCCGTGATGAATTTGAAGGCAATGCAACTGTTTTTTTAGATGCAAATGAAAATCCATTTCCGGGAGGCCATACCCGGTACCCTGACCCACATCAAAAAGAATTAAAAAATAAAATTGCGATTCTTAAAAACATATCTCCTCATCAACTTTTTATTGGCAACGGAAGCGATGAGGCTATTGATTTATTGCTCCGGGTATTTTGTATTCCATCGGTTGATGAAGTTATCATACCCCAACCTACCTATGGTATGTACGAGGTCTGTGCCCGTATCAACGATATTAAAGTTAAATCAGTCAGCCTCACCCCGGACTTCAACATCCCGGCAGAGGAAATCCTTTCCTTGGTTTCGCCTGCCACAAAAATTATATTTTTGTGTAGCCCCAACAACCCCACGGGCAACACGCTCGGAGCAGACAAAGTGAATATGCTATTAAAAAACTTTAATGGCTTGGTAGTAATGGATGAAGCATATATTGATTTTGCTTCTTCTCCCGGTTGGGTAAATCAATTAGCCTTTTTCAATAATCTGATTGTCTTGCAAACCCTATCGAAAGCCTGGGGGTTGGCCTCATTGCGCATTGGGTTATGCCTGGCCCATCCGGAAATAATTTCCGTTTTAAATAAAATTAAATCGCCTTATAACATCAGCGGTGTGGCTCAGCAATTGGCCATAGAGGCGCTTGGACAGGCCGATACAAAAGAAAAACAAGTACAGGCGATACTGGCACAGCGTGCCTATCTCGCACAAGAGCTGGCACAACTACCTTTAACCCTTGCTGTTTATCCTTCCGAAGCAAATTTTCTTTTTGTGAAGATGATTAATGCTAAAAAGATCTATCAACAGTTAATTTCCAAAGGAATTATTGTGCGCGACCGGAGTCATCATATTTTATCTGCCGATTGCCTGCGCATTACCGTAGGCACAGCCGAAGAAAATCAGCGCCTCATTTACGAACTGAAAAAACTATGAAAAAAATATTATTTATCGACCGCGATGGCACCCTGATTGCCGAGCCCCCCGAAGCTCCGCAAATAGATAGTTTAGAAAAACTTCACTTTATACCCGGTGTATTTACTTGGCTGAGTAGGCTGGCACAAGAAACGGATTTTGAATTGGTAATGGTTACCAACCAGGATGGATTGGGTACGGAAAAATTTCCTGAACACACGTTTTGGCCAGTGCAAAACAAAATCATGGAAACGCTGCGCGGGGAAGGAATACATTTTAGTGAAATACACATTGATCGTTCCCTTCCGGAAGAAAACAAACCCACACGCAAACCGGGAACCGGCATGCTATTACACTACTTCAACGGAGAATACGATCTTAAAAATTCATTTGTTATTGGCGACCGCCTTACCGATATACAACTGGCTAAAAACCTGGGTGCCCAAGGTATTTTGTTCAACTCGCTGCAGCCAGCCGAAAAAATAAACGAATCGGGATTAACCGCCTTCTGCGCACTCATAGCCAAATCATGGCAAGAAGTGTACGCCTTTTTAAGGCTACAACGCAAAGCTAAAATTCGCAGAACTACAAAAGAAACCGATATCACTATAAGCCTGAACATAGATGGAAAAGGTATCGCCAACATTCAAACCGGGCTTGCTTTTTTCGATCACATGCTGGAACAGATAGCAAGGCATGGCCAGATAGATTTGCACATTCATGCCCAGGGCGATCTGCACATAGATGAACACCATACTCTGGAAGATACTGCGCTTGCACTGGGTGAAGTTTTTCTACAAGCACTGGGCGACAAACGGGGCATCGAACGATATGGATTTTGTTTACCCATGGACGACAGCCTGGCGCAAGTGACCATTGATTTTGGCGGACGCCCCTGGTTAGTTTGGAACGCTGAATTTAAACGAGAAAAAATTGGCGATGTGCCTACCGAAATGTTTTTTCATTTTTTTAAATCATTTAGCGATTCAGCAAAATGCAATCTCAATATACAAGCAGAAGGCACCAATGAACATCATAAGATTGAAGCCATTTTTAAAGCGTTCGCCAAAGCCATAAAATTTGCTGCAAAAAAAGAAGGTAACCAGTTGCCAAGTACAAAAGGAATATTGTAGTATGAATATTGCCATCATCAAATACAACGCGGGCAACATCCGGTCTGTAGCATTTGCATTAGAGCGGCTCGGTCTGAGTCATTCGACTACCGATGACCCTGAAGAAATTCAATATGCCGATAAAGTTATTTTTCCGGGTGTGGGCGAAGCCCGCTCTACCATGGAATACCTCCGGTATAAAAAACTGGATAAAGTAATTGTTACCCTTAAACAACCTGTGCTGGGTATTTGCCTGGGTATGCAGTTGCTCTGCCAACACTCGGAAGAAAACAACACTCCTTGCCTCGGCTTGTTTGATGAAACCGTAAAAAAATTTACCCCCTCCTCTTCATATAAAGTTCCACACACCGGTTGGAATTCGCTCGTCTCGGTTAACGACTGGATAGACCCTTCCTGCCTAAATCAATTTTTCTATTTTGTACACAGCTACTATGTTCCGGTTAACCCGTTTACCTCGGCTACCACCGAATATACCATTCCGTTTAGTGCTGCTATGAAAAAAAATAATTTTTATGCCGTGCAGTTTCATCCGGAAAAATCGGCCGAAACAGGCGAAAAAATCCTAATGAGTTTTTTAACTTCATCCTTATGAAAATGATTCCGGCCATTGATATTATAGAAGGCAAATGTGTGCGACTCACACAAGGCAATTTTGGTCAAATGAAAGTGTACCGCGAAAACCCAACCGAAGTGGCACTGGAGTTTCAGAATGCCGGGTTAGAATATCTTCATCTGGTAGATTTGGATGGAGCTAAGAAAGGCAAAGTGGTAAACTGGAAAGTGATAGACGACATCCAATCGAAAACCGCCCTGACGGTCGACTTTGGGGGAGGCGTAAATACCAGCGGAGAAGTAGAGCAACTTTTAGAGTTGGGAATCAATCAGATCAACATCGGAAGTCTGTCTATTAAAGAACCGAAAACCTTCATAACCTGGCTTCACCGGTACGGGGCCGAAAATTTCATTCTGAGTGCCGATGTAAAAAATGAAAATGTAATGATTAACGGCTGGCTGGAGGCAGCACGTTTTCGCGTTCTCGATCTGGTTGACCATTTCATTAACGAAGGGTTACTGTATTTAACCTGTACCGATATTGGCTCAGACGGAATGCTAAAAGGCCCTAACCTCGGTTTGTACCGAAAACTAAAAGACCGGTTTCCTTCATTGAAAATCAATGCCAGCGGAGGCATTTCATCTATTGAAGACCTGAAAGACCTGGAGTACCTTCAATTGCACGGAGCTATCATTGGCAAGGCTCTCTACGAAGGAGTAATTAATTTGGCCGACTTAAAAAAAAGATAATGCTAACCAGGCGTATCATACCCTGTTTGGATATTAAAGACGGGCGCACGGTAAAAGGCGTAAACTTTGTGCAATTGCGCGATGCGGGCGATCCGGTAGAGTTGGCAGCCACCTACGCAAACCAGGGAGCAGACGAATTAGTATTTCTCGATATTTCAGCAACCACCGAAAACCGAAAAACCCTTACTGAATTGGTAAAAAAAGTTGCTGCCCGCATCAACATTCCTTTTACGGTAGGCGGAGGCATCAGTTCGATCAAGGATGTGACTCCCCTGCTCGAAGCAGGAGCTGACAAAGTAAGTCTTAATTCTTCGGCTGTAAAAAATCCGGAGTTGATTGACGAACTGGCGAAAGAATTCGGTTCGCAATTTGTTGTGCTGGCTTTGGATGCGCGCAAAATAGATAACCAGTGGATTATTCATACCCATGGCGGGCGTTATGCCACGGAAAAGAAATTATTTTCGTGGGCAAAGGACGTGCAAAACCGTGGAGCCGGAGAAATTTTATTTACCAGTATGGATCACGATGGCACTCAGAGCGGGTTTGCTATTGATCCGCTTCAAAAATTAAATCAGCTTCTTTCTATTCCGGTAATTGCATCCGGTGGAGCCGGGCACCCGGTTCATTTTGCCGATGCCTTTCTTACCGGCAAAGCAGATGCCGCTTTGGCAGCCAGTGTTTTTCATTTTGGAGAAATCAGAATACCTGAGTTAAAATTATTTTTGAAAACAAACCAAATACCCGTCCGGTTATAATATGAATGTTTCAGAACTAAATTTTAATAAGCTGGGAGGATTGATTCCCTGTGTTATTCAAGACTCCGTTACTAACGTAGTATTAATGTTGGGTTTTATGAATAATGAGGCTCTTCAAAAGACCCTGGCCGAAAAAAAAATAACTTTTTTTAGCCGAAGTAAACAGCGGCTCTGGACCAAAGGGGAAACCACGGGAAATTTTCTTCACTTAGTCAGCATCATGCCCGATTGCGACAACGACACATTATTGATTAAAGTGCGGCCACAAGGGGCGGTTTGCCATACCGGATCGGATACGTGTTTCCGTGAAAAAAATAATAGCGATGCATTGCATTTTTTAGAGCAAATAATTCAAGAGCGAAAACAAAAACCAAAAGAAGGTTCTTACACTAATCGGTTGCTGAACTCAGGGATAAACAAAGTAGCTCAAAAAGTGGGAGAAGAGGCCGTGGAATTAGTAATCGAAGCAAAAGACAATAACCGCGAATTATTTCTAAATGAAGCGGCCGACCTGATGTATCACTTTCTGGTTTTGCTGGCCGCCAAAGGGCATTCATTGAGTGAAGTGGAACAACTATTACGGCAACGGCATCAATAACATCATGCTTGGTTCAACCAATACATGCAAGTCTTAGTCTTTACTATCTAAACTTTTTGGGTAAAGTTTGGCAAAGATCAATTTATACGTGTAGGTAATGTTGCCATTGGTTTCGGTACGGAGGCCTTCCAGAATATCTTTTTCACGATCGAAAGTGAAAGCGTAGTTTAATATTCTGCCTTTCGGTTCAAAATGTTTTAACACGATAATATTTCCTTCCGACAGTGTTGTGAATTCGCCTCGTATGGAGTAGGAAGTTTGATTGTTTTTATCAATGGGCACTTCAATATACTCCCGGTTGTTGCGCCTGTTATCCCGGATTACAGCCACCTGGGCATAATGATCTTTTTGATCAACTGTTTTTTCTTTCTCTACGGATGAAAAAAAGCCTTTCGATTTTTTAAGTACAATACTGGTAACAGAATAGATTCCCTCAATACCCGCAGGGTCACTCTTATCTTTATCTATATATTTTTTAACCAGCTCAACAAAACCGATCTGCTCATAGTGTAATGATTTTTGTTGATGTTGCCGTTGATAAAATTTTTCTGCCGAGCAGGAAGAAACAACAACCCAAAGAATAACTATCCGGATTCTCATACCTTTATATTAACGGAGATATTAAAAATCAGATTCCATTTAAGCTAAAAAATAATATCTTCATAGCACCCGTTCTTACATCTTCTGCACGATAATCTTCCTTTTAGCGCGACCGGTTTAAAAAGCGATTTCCCCATCAGCATACGCACACACTCCTGAATTCCCTCCGTAATGCTGGGGTGCGGATGCACACACTCCGCCAGTTCTTCAATGCCTTTATCCATCGAAATTAAAACAGCCACGGCCTGAATCGCGCTGCTGGCATGGTTGCCCACCACTTTCATACCCAGAATTTTCATGGCATCATCGTTGGTAACAAGTAGTTTAATAAACCCTTGTGTATTGCGTTTGGCAATGGCACGTGGTATGGTGCTGTATTCCAATGTTACTACTTTGTAATCTATTTTCTGTTCGCGTGCCTGCGTTTCATTTAAGCCTACACCGGCTACTTCGGGGCTAAGGAACATAATCGTACTGATGTTCTCATAAACTAATTTGTGTGCCGGGTTACCAAATATTTTTTCTACGGCATAGCGACCTTCCAGCTCGCCCACATTGACCAGCGAAATATCGGCCGTCAGGTCGCCCACGGCATAAATATTAGGCACATTGGTTTGCGTGTCATTATTGTCTATTCCCCGTTTGGAAATATTGATACCAACTTTGTCTTCCCACAAGCCCTCTAAGTTTGCCACACGCCCTACGGATACAAGTGCTTTCTCCACGTGAAAAGTTTCGTGGCTGCCATCACTATATTCCAACTCATACTCTACCCTGCCATTCACTACTTTCATCCCTACCAGCCTGGAATTACGATGGATGAGCACCCCATTGTTTTCCATGTTGCGCTCTATAATCTTTACTACATCTTCATCTTCAAAAGGTAAAATGCGATCGCCTTTGTCTATCAGATGAACTTTTGTTCTTCCAAAACCTGAAAAGATAGTGGCGTACTCGCAGCCAATTACCCCGGCTCCGACAATCACCATGCTTTCCGGAAAATCTTCCATGTTTTCAATTCCCTCGCTGGTCATCACCACCTTTTCATCAATGGGCAACTCAGGCAAGTAACGCGGGCGGCTGCCGGTAGCAAGCACAATATTTTCGGCCCATACCTTTTCTGTCTGTGTTCCGTGTGTAATGGCTACGGTGTGGTTATCCAGTAATTTGGCGGTGCCGGTTTTAAATTGAAGGAAGGGTGAATACGTGGAGTTTTTTAAACTATCCATGTGTTCTTCCAATAATGATTTACGTTCCTGTACAGCTTTGCGCACCTCGGCCTGAATTTCTTTGTAATTGATGTGTGGCGCCCGGATGTTGTAGCGTTTCAAATTTTTACGAAAGGCCGAGGCCTCGCGTGATAACTCCCACCAGGTTTTAGAAGACAAGGCACCATGGGTTACACCCGCCCCGCCTACCTGTTGTTTTTCTATGAGCAATGTTTTCTTTTTAAAGTCAATAGCGCGCATAGCCGCTGCATAGCCCGATGGCCCTGCTCCGATTACTACTACATCAAACCGTTCCATAGACAAGATTTTGCCTAAATTTTGGGATATTTGTTCGAATTACAAAGCCTTCAACTTTCTGCGCAATTCCATTTTTCATATTTTATCTATCGGGTCAACCCCGAAACATACCACGGTAGAGCATCGAAATATTACCATCACAAACCTGATATGCTTTACCATGGTGGCCATTGCTTCGGTAAACATGATCCGGCATATCAGCGAAAAAGAATACAGAGTGCTTCTCTTATTCTGCTGTTTAATTTACTTGCTTCCGGTCTTTTTGAATTATTTTATGTATTACCGTGCCAGCCGGGTGCTAACCAGTACGTTTCCTACGGTTTCGTTGGTGGCGTTATCTGTTTCGCACAAGCTGCTCTATCCTCACAACATAAAGGTTTTTAATTATTTTGATGTCCGTTTCTTTTTAATAGCGTGCATGGCAGTGCCATTGATGGTTATACCCGATAAAGAAAAGAAACTCCTCTTCTTTACTTTATTGCTAAATTTTATTTGCCTGGCTCTACTAGATCCGATCTATAATGCAGTGGGTGTAGGGTATGATGCCCTCGTAGGAGGCAGCCCAGAATATTATATGTCGGCTAATTTTTTTAGTTTGTCGGCTTATGTATTTATTCTGCTGGCCGTCTTTTCCGAAAAAAAAATAAGCGACACCGCCTTAGGAAATAATGACACCCTCATTGCCTTTTTAAATAAGGCTAATACCCATCTTGAAAAACAAAAACAGGAAATTGCCGAGCAAAACAGCGAAATAAAAATTCAAACCGAAGAGCTGCTGGCCAAGCAAGAACAATTGGTGGTGGCGAACCAAATTATAGAAAAGCAAAAGGAAGCGCTTTTGGAAATTCAGAGCGGCTTGCGTAGTGAGTTAACAGAACGACACAAAGAATTAACGCAATCTAATGAGCAATTAATTAAAACGAATATTGAATTACAGCAGTTCTCTTATTCTATCTCGCATAATCTGCGCGGCCCGCTGGCCCGTCTGCTGGGGTTAACCAACCTGATGGAGAAAGACCTGAGCCACTTAACCGGCACACAACTGGAATTGGTGAAGTTAGTGAAGCAGTCTTCGCAGGAACTGGATGATGTTATTCGCGACTTAGGTAAAATCATTGATATCCGAACCGACCTTCACCGTATACGCGAAAAAGTATTTTTTCAAACAGAGTGGGCATTGGTGATGCGAAGCCTTACTTCGTTTACTACACCGGATATGCGCATTGAATGCGATTTCAAATCAGCTCCCATAGTCTATACCGTGCGCCCTATTCTTACCAGCATTTTGTATAACCTTTGCAGCAATGCCATTAAATACCGATCTCCTCTCAGGCCACTCCATCTTA
This sequence comes from Bacteroidota bacterium, assembly GCA_018267135.1. Lineage (GTDB taxonomy): Bacteria > Bacteroidota > Bacteroidia > Cytophagales > Cyclobacteriaceae > ELB16-189. Next base: position 224,788 of record JAFDZA010000014.1, on the reverse strand, counting down.
CTGTAAAAACCTATTTAGAAAATAACACCATCATTTTAAAAGTTTCAGATAACGGGCTGGGAATGGATCTGGCACAGTTCAATCGGAATATTTTTGGTCTTTATAAAAGATACCACACCCACACTGAAGGCAAAGGGCTGGGGCTGTATCTGGTAAAACTGCAAACCGAGATGATGGGCGGAAAAGTAGAAGTAGTCAGCCAACTGCATACGGGTACTACGTTTACCGTAACTTTTAGCGAACCGGAACAGATAGAAATTGAAGAACAGGTATTTTTTGAAGATGCCTTTGGTACCTTATTTTACAATGCCCGTTTGAATGCCGTTGGAATTAGTTGGAAAAGACAGCCAACCAGCGAAGAATACCGACAGCTTTTTATAAAAGCACAGGATATGATCCGCCTTTATAAAACTTCTTCCTGGCTTTCCGATATCAGCAATCAGGGTTACGTCAGTCCTGAAAATCAGCAGTGGGTGCTAACCAATGTTTTACCTGACGCTGTTAAAAACGGGCTCCTTCGAATTGCCAATGTCTATGGCTCGCATCCGAGCAATCAGGATTACCTGATCCGGATTAAACAAGCGGTAGAAGCAAACCAAATAACTTGCTCATTTTTTAGCAACGCTGAAGATGCCGTAGAGTGGCTGGAAAAATACAATGTATCAGATACTTATGAATGAGGTGATCGAACTAGACAAAAAATTATTACTGTACCTCAATGGGTTTCACAATTCTTTTTGGGATCCGGTAATGTACTATTGCACCCAAACCCTCATTTGGCTTCCCCTCTATCTTTTTTTAATTCTTTTAATTTTTAAAAAATATAAAGTAAACGGATGGTACATCTTAGCGGGAGCCGCCCTTACTATTCTGTTAGCCGATCAGGTTACCGGCTCTCTGATGAAGCCTTTCTTTGCACGTCTGCGTCCATCGCGCGAGCCTTCGTTGCAGGGACTTGTTCATTTAGTTAATAACTATACGGGCGGGCTTTATGGCTTTGCATCCAGCCATGCCGCCAATACATTTGGCACGGCCCTGTTTATCTGGCTTTGGCTAAAACCTTTTTACCGGTATTCATTTCTTATTTTCTTTTGGGCTGTATTCATGACTTACACCCGCATTTACCTGGGGGTGCATTACCCCGGAGATATTCTGGCAGGCTCATTAATTGGTATGCTTAGCGGCTGGCTGGGCTTTCAATTTTCTGCCGGGCTCATCCATCGAGCTAAAAAAAAATTATCTCGGCCTCTTAAGTAAGGTGGCCATCTGGCTGGCCCAGCGGGCATACATTTTTTCGGAAGGATGAAGGCCGTCTGTAGCAATCAGTTCGGGATGAATTAAGCCCTCGCGCGAAACGGGTGTAATATCAATAAACAACACTCCATATTTTTCAGCTATTTTTTTGGCTGTATAATTAAACTGATCAATGGCAGCGGAAATCGTTTCTTTCCGTTTTTCACCGAAAGGAGAATATCCATAATCAGGAATTGAAACCACAAAAACATTTTTCCGGTTGCCCCTGGCCAGACCAATTGATGTTTTGAGGAGTTCTTCAAACCCGATTGAAAACTCATCTACCGACCGCCCCTGGTATTGATTATTTACTCCGATCAGCAGCGAAACTAAATCATATTCACTTTTAAGTTGGGCAATGCCGATGGCATTCGCCAGATTATCGGTGCGCCAGCCGGTAGTGGCAATAACCTTGGGTACTACCGATATCTTTTCGTTGGAAAGCAACCGGGCTAACTGGTGAGGCCAACTGCCAGCAGGTGGCACACTTTCGCCAATAGTATATGAATCGCCTAAGGCAAGGTACTTCATCTCTTTACTTTGAGCCGGTAAAAACAAGGGATACAGGCATATCAAAATAACATTACCTACTAACCAACGCCAGCGTAACCGTGTGCGAAGTGGAAGGGTTGACGGAAGTATCGGTATATCCATACGAAAGGGAAAGACTTGTAGAAGTAATCTTCGATACCGATAGCGGGCCGGCTTCGGCTAAGATCATATACAATAAAAAGGGTTCGGCCGGGCTGGCGGTTTGCGAATCGCTGACGTTTACAAAGGCCTCTACCAATAATGTTTTACCATCGTTGGTAAAAGCCCAGCTGCCGCTTTCTACCGTAGCCGGATCAGACGATTGGCAGGAAGTAGCGCCTTCAGATTGCGTGTAGCTTTGCAGTGAATTATTCGAGAACTGAAAAATATTATCCAGCTCGCAAGCCGGAACGGGAGTGGTTGAAGTAGCGCTCCACGTATAAGTGGCTCCTCCTCCGCTATCGGTAATAGAGAGCAGGCTCCAGTTTTTACTGCTGCCGGCCGGGCCGGCTAACAAAGTGGTGTTGGCCTGAGCAGCCGAGGGCGAAGCACTTTCTTTCGCGCACGAGGTGAGCAGCAGGATAATGAGCGGTGTAAGAAAGGTTGCAATCGGATTTTTCATTTTTTTATAAAATCAATTCGAGCGCAAAATATAAAATAGTTTAGAACTAAATTTCAGTTTATGTTATGTAGATTTGGCGCTTCATTCGGAGAGGTGCCAGAGTGGCCGAATGGGACGGTCTCGAAAACCGTTGTGCGGGCAACTGCACCGAGGGTTCGAATCCCTCCCTCTCCGCAGGTAATTTTTTAGAGAAGCGTCCGTTATTCCTTGCTTCCGATCACACCCTTCTCGTTCCATCTCAATTGTTGTTTCTATCTTTGAGTATGTCCTATTTCAATTCCCGGATTGCCTACATATTAAAAATCTTCTGTCTGATTGGGGTGCTGATTTTGGGAAGCCGTTCTGCCTCTGCTTCCGTTTCCGATTCGCTGCAAGCAGCCCTGCAATATCATCAAGCCTCCCAGTTTGATAAGGCCCTCCCGATTTTTATTTCGTTGTCTGAAAAGTTTAAAGCAAAAAACGATATAGCCAACTATGCCCTCTGCCGGGTAAAGATGGCCGACATCGTTCGAAACTATGGCGGGGTAAATCTGGCGCTGGAAATGTTACATGAAAACCAGAAGTTAATCAAGATTAAAATTGAGAAGCTTTCTCCGATTTTGGCTGAGAACTACCTGGCCGAAGCCGAAGCTTTATACGCGGCTTCAAGATTTACCGAATTCAAATACGCCATTCAAAACTCAATAGGCGAAAAAAGAAAACTCAGTCTTCCTGAAAAATATTTAGCGGAAGATTACCTGCACCTGTCAAGATATTATAAGGCTGTGCCTAATCAAAATGATAGTTGTTACTATTGGTTAGCAAAGTCATTACGACTTGCCAAAGTTGACAAAAAAACATCCCGCTACCTCTTGCCGAGAATTTATAATATGATGGGGTATTTCTTTCACCCGGTAGGCAGCGACATACCGACTGGCACCCATGAGCGCAAGAAGAGATTAGCTCAATATGAACTCTCAAGGGCTTATTATGATACGGCTCTTTCCCTTATCAAATCTCAGCCTACACCGGATAGGCTGATGGAAGCAAAAGTTTTCCACAATCTCGGCAATTCATACAGCAACGAAATGGGAATTAATAAGGAGCTGTTCTTTAAAAATGCATTGACAAATTACCGAAAAAGTCTTTCCCTGCTTCAAACGTATGGCTCGCCCAATGATCAGGCCTTGAAGTATTGGGTTATGGCTGTTTTATTTCACAGATATGGCTTGCCCGATTCTGCTATTGCAACTGTTAACAGGGGCATTGAAAAGCTTGTGCCTAATTTCAAGATCAGTACCCCATCTGATTTGCCTCAACTCCAGCCAACCCTTGACGATAATTGGTTTGCTTCGTTAATTAGAATAAAGGCGGGATATTATTTCAAGAAATATGAAATGAGCAAACATGTAGATGATCTTATCCAAGCTTATCAATATTATAAATACACACTAAGGTTTAATATGTATCTTATTTCAAAAGCGGGCAACGAAGAGGAGTCGTCATTTCGAAATTATATGTACTCTTTAAACTCCTATCATGACCTCCTTGAGATAGCATTCAAGTTGTACATAGTAACCTCAGATCAAAACTATGTCAAAGACGTGTATGGGTTATTAGCGAAGTCGAAATATGCCTACCTAAACAGAAATGATTTCAATCCAATCCTTTCAAAAGAAATTAGTCATTCTGTTTTAAATGAGGAATTGAAATTGGTGAAACAGAATATTTTGAAAATGATACCATCTTTGACCAATGCTGAATTGACTAATGCTTTGCCTACAATCCCCGAAAACGACAATGGTCTGAAACTTGCTCAGGTAAATCTATCGCGCCAAATATCAGATACCCTTCGAATTAAAGATCTACAAGACCGGTTGAGAAAGGAAGGCGCCACCTTAATTGATTTCTACTACCTCAACTTAAACTATCTGCTCACTATTACCATCCATGGAAATACATTTAGTATGACAAAACACAAACTGCAGGATAATTTCATAAGTCTTACCAGGCTGATGAAAAAATGGAATACTTCTGCTTCTCCCAAAGAATATGCAAAAATTTCTAATCGTATCTATACTGAAACATTAGATTCCTTGCTCTCTAAAATTCCGAAAGAGGAAAATCATTTAATTATTTGTTCAGACAGCTTTCTCCAAAATATTGCCTGGGATGCCCTGGTAACCGACACCTTAAATATTAAAAGTTACAAGGAGTTAAGCTATTTGCTGAAGCGTTTTACTTTACGAACCATTTTATCGCCAAGTCATTTATTAAGAGCGGAATCGAAATCGCAAGGTTACCTGGGAGTAGCCTCGAGTTATAGTATTTCAAGGCATTTTTCTTCCATTCCATTTTCGTATGCATTAGTAAAAAATAAGTCTCAGGAATTGAAGGGGAAATTCTCAGAACGCTTATCCGAAAATGATTCCAGTAATGTAGCCATCCTGCATGTAGCCGCCCATGTTAAAAACGATTCGTTAAGGCCTTACAATTCGTCTGTCTATTTTGGGGACCATGACAGCGCAACGATTGGCTCATTATCTCACACAAAAGTGAGCGCGCATCTGGTCATTTTAAACGGGTGTCAGACCGGCAACGGAACGTATTACCAATCGGATGGCACAATCAGCCTGGCCCGGGCATTTTACCGAACGGGTGCACAAAGTGCATTGATAACCCTTTGGAATGTGGACGACAAAACCTCGGCCGAAGTTCTGTCAAATTTTTATGATGAAATTGAAAAAGGAAAAGAACTGGATGTTTCGCTAAGAAATGCTAAACTAAAATTCATAGCCAATGCTCCTACCGATGAGCTCGCCAACCCCTACTATTGGGGCGGGATTCAAATGAGCGGAGCCAACACTCCGGTATGGACGAGCGATTTTTATAAATCAGCAATCGCCTGGTTGATCGGAATGGGGTTGATCGGAATTATTTTTAATTCCATCAGGCGAAACAAATTAGCGAAGCATCTGTAAAACTTTCTCCACCTCTTTTTTTAGATTTCCGCTCCGAATGTCTTCCAGAACTTGGGCCGTCCTTGCCGGGTTGCCTTCAATCCAGTAACACAAAGCAAGGTGGTAACGAGCTTTATCGTAATACTCACTTGATGGCATCATGGAATTAAATTTAACAATAGCCGACCGGGTTTGCTTGGTTCTGAAATCGCACAACCCTGAAAAGTATAACAGGGTATCGTTTTTAGGTTGCTTCCGTTGCAATGCAGAAAAAACTTCTCCCGAAGAAATGTACTCGCCTTTTTTAAAATCGTTCATGGCATTTAGAAAAACAATGTTTTGTGTTCTCCCCATCGTGTTCGGAATTCCAATCTCTACCAAATCAAAATCGTAAGGGTTTGGTTTTTGATTTAGAAAGAACAGTACTGAACCAACCAAAACCACCCCGGCAAAAACTGCCGCTATCTTCCAACTAAATTGAAATCTGTTTTTCTTTTCGAGGGAACGGTCAACCTTTTTCAACTTAATCTTTAGTTCCTCCGCATAAGCCTCACTGATTCCCGCCATAACGAGTTTCCGCAAAGCAATCTTTTTTTGAAATTCGGCATCATACTGAATACGAATATTCACTGCCTCGGCTTCCTTCGCAGTTAGCTCATTCTTTAAAAATTGATCGATTAACTCCGACTCTTCCATAGCCTTGGTTTAATTTAAAATATCTTTAAAATGACTCCTACTTACCCTGTCTTCAAAAGTTTTTAGACACTCGTATTTTTTCTTTTTAGCCACGTCTGCGTTTTTATAGCCAATGTGCACCGCAATCGACTCCATATCAAATCCTTTTTCGTAAAACATCTCAAGAATTTCTTTACATGGCGAACCCATTGCCTGATAGAGTCTTTTTACAAAATTGATAAGGTGCTCCTTCTCATAATGTTCACTGATTCCGTTGTCATTGCTTTCCGTAAACTCCTCCAAAGCTTTAGTTTCAATTCCCTTCCTTTTGATAGCATTGAGCATAATGTTTTTGCCGATACCAAACAAATACGTCTTAATACTGGCTTCCATCGTATCAAGTTTACCCTTCTTCACATTTTTGTACAGGGCAATTACCGATTCCTGAAAAATGTCTTTGGCTTCTTCCTCGCTTACCTGGTGGTGGTGAGTAGCCCAACCGACAAACTCATTACGGTAGGTCTCATAAATTTGAAATAGTATTTTTTCGCTGCCAGCCTTAACAGCTTCAATGATGGCGGATGTTTCAAGGTTCAAGATATTGTCTTTGCTATTCAATGGCTTAGTAAAACGCAGATGTAAAAAGTAACTAGAGAATATTTTCGAGCAGGCAACTACGCAATTAGAAACTTAAACGCTCTGCTCATTAAATCCCTCTCGCTTCTCGGTATGCCTGTTTTTTCTGCTGCCTTGCTCCATCCACTAACCGATTTTTTTACTTTTAAAATTATCTCTTTTGCGCGTTGATTTGAAACCCGGAAATAGGTGGCAACATCTAACGCCAATTCCAAATTGAGCGAATTATCATTTTCAGAAATATTAAGGCTAAGCCCTGTTGCTTTCTCTACCGGGTTGATGTCATAAGCCGGTGAAAGCATCCAGCCCTGGGGTGATAACAAGAAACCATGATTGCGTAAATGGTCATCGATGTTGCTTACGCAGATATAGAAAACAATTCTGCGCCAGAGTTCTTCTAAATCAACATTCACCTTCCCGCCATGGCGAATGATAAATCCGGCCAAGTCGAGGTAACTAATGCCTGCTTCATAGTTTGTGCCATCGGTATGACCAAGCAATGTCATGGCAGAGGCAAAATGAATACGCTTGTTTTTTGTTCGGTCAAATCGTTTTGTTAAAAACGTATGTTGTCTGCTATAAAATTTTCCGGTGGTTGCTGTCGCTACGTTTAGCCCGGCCTTTATGGCCAGTTCGTGCAACACCATTTCCCAGCCGCCAACATCAAGGCCATCATTTTTACTCGGAAATTTTGCTATCCATAAGTTACCTTTCTCATCAAGCACGCTTGCTTTAGGTCTTGCACCACCCAGCGATGAGCCGGGAGCCATCAATAGATTGAGCCACTTTAATTTTTCATTATCATTTCCATCTTCTTCTTCCAACTTTAAACTTGCCTGCTCCAGTTCGCGGATAGATGACCACGGAGGCGATGCCATTTCTTTATTGTTGTTAAGAAAATCTCCGGCCGCATTTTCTTTGAAACGCAATGCACCCATGCGATGCGCATCATACACTCCGAGCAAATAGTCAGATTCAAACAACAGCTTTGCTTTTCTTTCTTCCTTTCGCGCCAGGATGGCTTCGCGCCTGTCCATAAGCACGCGGCCCCACCGATCGGGAGAAGAGTCTAAGAATAGCCCAAAATTTTTCTTTTCATCCCTAAGAAATTGCTGCCCAGAGTACAGCTGTAGGTCAGGATCTATACTCTGCACGTTCTTTGATTTCAACCATGCATCATCGTACTCAAAAGAAAACACTTCTTTGCCACGTGCATGAGTAGCGAGTAAAGTGCCCATGAGCATGGGCTGTTCAAGACTTGCCCAATGAGCATAAACAAGTATTGACCGCTGTTGATTATTCTTTGTCATTACTAATTTTTTTGGGCGCTCTTTCTTTGACTACCAGCGCGGCATCTTGCAGCTTCCTTCCCAGCGTGTCTTCGCCCGCCAGCTGAAGCAAATCGGTTTCGAGGCCAAGCACAAACAAGACCTGGGCATAGCTCGCCATGGCCACACTTCCCGCTCCTTTTTCTATATTAGCTAAAGTAACACGTGTGATATGGGCACGCTCTGCCACTTGTGCTGCGCTCAATCTTCTGCGAAGCCTAGCCAGCTTAATATTCTCTCCCGCATCCAACAGAATTTTCTGGAGCTTGGGCAACAGGGTTGGTTTGGCTTTTTTCATAATGTATATAATAACATACAAATATACTTATAAATGTATATTATAATATTCATTATAAATATGAATTAATCTTTTAAAAAAGTCTTTGAAAGGAGTGATGAAGGGAACTGAAAATATTTTTTGGTTTTCAGTTACCTCTGGGTTTTAGGATTTACGAAGAAAAAAACTCTATGAGAAAAATTAAAGCTAAGAAACCGATCTGCAGGATTTGGAGAAAATACTCAGAGAAATTAAAACGGAAGTCAAAAATATAATGGACTAAATGTCAATGAGCAATGAGTAAACAAGCGAAACTAATTAAAGTCTCAAAGAAGGCGATAGTTGAAGGCGGTTTTCAAAATAGACTGCCCAAGCTGAAGCGACTTGTAAAACGATGTTTTACTGAACACTCCTCAAAATTGAATGCTTTTTTGAATAATGAATTTGTGAGTGAAAAAGATTTCTTTGTAAAAACTGAAGGAATCGGATTCTCCAGCTGAGATTGGTGAACACCCAAATTACCGAGTAATGAATTCCACGATGATGATAAATCTTAGATTCCTGACTTTTGTAACTTATTTCTTTTCGCCAACTCTGTGCTTATCTCAAGACATCCAGTATCCGCTCATTACAGCCGATAAGAACCGTTCTTTTACTTCACTGGAGTATTCAGCCCCAAATGACTTACTATTTACTGTAGCATCTCCATTGCTTTCAGATAAGGTTAGTGGTGGTAACATGTATGTTCTCAACGGGATTGACTCAGTAGTGAAGAAAATCCACTTCCCTGTAGGTGGTAAGGTATGTTTGGATAATAAGGGTTCAATTGGTGCATTCATGGGAAATGACCAGACTGTTCGATTTTTCAATCAAAAAACTCTTACCCTTATTGACAGTGTAAGCGTTCCTAAACTTAGTGGCTACACGTTTATTTGGTTTACCCAAGGCGGTATAATTATAGGTGGTATTGACTCAAACTTCAAGTATGATTTGAAGTCAAAAAAACTTACTGAGATCATTGAGTTAAAATCATACAGGATATGTGATTACGATTTGCAGTCTGATTTGCTTTTGATTGGCTATTGGGATGAAACAATCTATTTGGATGTTAAAATCAAAACTCAATTTTTGAGTTTCAGCACCAACCCTGCAGTAAAAAAACTTTTGTTCAAGACTAAGAGTGGCATTCTTGAATCGTTCTTCATGGGTAATGCTTCGAGAATCATTACACAAGACCATCATAATGTATATTCCTACGACATCACCAATAATGAATTTAAATCACCCATACAAGAGGGTTTGATTTCTGTAAATAAAAGCGATGAAGAAATGGTTGTATTATGTGTGTGTGGGAATATAATCTATTGGAATAGTGCTACTAATAAGAAAATCAAAACTTTCACACCAAAATATGATTGGATTTATCTATCAAGTTATTTAAATAGTCCATCAAGAAAGTGTGGATATTATTTGAACGCTGGATTGGAAAACAGTATTATAAAAATAACTTCATTTAAGAAGTAAAAGTTCCGTTCAAATCTACTCGTCAAAAATTTAATCTAAACCACTATCGACTTAAAGTCGATAGGTTGTTAAAAGTCTCAATTTTCTGCGAAGCCTAGCAGCTTAACAAAGACTAATACAGATTGGTGTTCATTATCAACCCTCCTTCCCGGCAAAATCTCCAGTAAAGAGTTCTGCGTGAATAAAATTCACAATGAAATGTACTGCTTAATGGGGTGAGTGTAAGCGCGATGCGGGCGCCCATAAGGAAAACTGAGTACAACTTTTGAAGTAAATAAAAGAAACTTTACTAAACGGCTGTTTGTAAAATAATTTTTACCATCTCTTGGTCACTTCAAAAAAATAACACACTGTTTAGCAGTGTGTTATTTTTTTTAATCTGTAGTCCGTACGGGAATCGAACCCGTGTTACCAGAATGAAAATCTGATGTCCTAACCCCTAGACGAACGGACCATTCTTCAAAAAGAGCCGCAAAGATAACCCGCACTGCGTGAATTGCAAACGTGGTCGGTAAAAAAGTTCAATTCTTTAGCACCATTCGGTTTGTTTTGGGGTTTAGGAAATATAATTTTGAACCTGAACAATTTAACCTTTTTAACCATGATTAAAGTTGGAATTAACGGATTTGGACGTATCGGCCGATTAGCTTTTCGGGCAGCGATCAACAGAAAAGATATTGAAATTGTAGGTATTAATGATTTGGTTGACCCCGAGTACATGGCCTACATGTTAAAATACGATTCGGTACATGGAAAATTTGAAGGTACCGTTTCGGTAAAAGACAAGCACCTGGTGGTGAACGGAAAATCAATCCGTATCACGGCCGAAAAAGATCCGGCTAACCTGAAATGGAATGAAGTAGGTGCCGAAATCATCATCGAATCAACCGGGCTGTTCCTTACTCAGGCCGATGCCCAAAAGCACCTTGCAGCCGGAGCCAAAAAAGTAGTGATGTCGGCCCCCGCCAAAGACGACACCCCTACCTTTGTAATGGGTGTAAACCACAAAAAACTAACTCCGCAGCATACTATTATTTCCAACGCCTCTTGCACCACCAATTGCCTGGCACCGGTAGCCAAAGTGCTGAATGATAAGTTTGGAATTGTAGAGGGCCTGATGAGCACCGTGCATGCTGTAACGGCCACACAAAAAACCGTAGATGGCCCATCGGCCAAAGATTGGCGCGGTGGCCGGGGCGGCTACTCTAACATCATCCCCTCTTCTACCGGAGCGGCCAAAGCCGTGGGGCTGGTACTGCCCGAACTAAAGGGAAAACTTACCGGCATGTCGTTTCGGGTGCCCGTAGCCGATGTAAGTGTGGTGGATCTTACCGTAAAGTTAGCTAAGCCCGCCACCTATGAAGACATTAAAAAAGCCATGAAGGAGGCTTCGGAAGGCGAACTGAAAGGGATACTCGGTTACACTGAAGACGAGGTGGTATCGCAAGATTTTTTAGGCGATGTACGCACTTCCATCTTCGATGCCAAAGCCGGTATTGCTCTCAACGACCATTTCGTAAAAGTGGTGTCGTGGTACGACAACGAGTGGGGTTATTCCAATAAACTGATCGACATCGTGCAGGAATTGGCCAAGCTATAAAACCTCTCTTCACTTTTATTCAAAAAAAAGGACGTTCATACCGTCCTTTTTCTTTTCTATCAGGGCAATAATTTTTTACGTAATTTTAAATTATGAAAACAGATATGCCCATCCATAACGAAGAAGTGAAGAAAAGTTTCTTCCACTTGTTGGCGGCATTTACCCGAGACGACCAGGTAAACAGCCAGTACATACGTTGCTTCATAAAATGGGGTATACAATTGGGCATCAATATTAACGACCTGAAGAATCTGGAAACTATTTCCATCATTCCAAACGATAAGCCATCAAAACTAACCGCCATCTACCATTTAGTGTATATGATTTACTTAGACCGGGTAGTGGAAGACATCGAACTGGAAGTAGCTACTGCGTATGCCGAAAAAATAGGTTTTTCTAAAGAACTCGTGGGCGATTTGTTTAAGTCTATTGCCACCCAAAAGTACGATCTGCACTCGGCACACAATGTAAAAAACGAAATAGAAGATTTTTTAAAGCTGCACAACTTGTAATTTAGTAGCGCTAAATAATAATCTGATAATCAATTTTTTAGATTATTTTCAAAGAAGAAAAGATTACTCCACTTGAAAGGTTACGTTACCGATGTAATATTCGGCTCTGTTTTAGCGAATTAGAATGAGCCTTCTTATCCATTTTTGCATATCAAATAAACAATAAGAGTTGTGGAACCGATGAAAATGATTTCTAACGCCAGCATAAAAAGCAGAATTCGCCAAGTACTAGTTCTGTTAATATTAATTACCATCGGAATAGTCATTTCCCGTTTTATCGGATTATAACATCTATCTTTTTCCTTTCGGCTTCCTGAAAAAAAAAGGAATGCCTTTCCATAGCTGCAAGCACTCTACATGTGTAGATTTGTTGTATGGAATTTAGCCCATCTGTTTTTTTAGATCACCTCGCCCCCACTTCGCCCTTTCCGTTTCTCCTTCCGGTTGAACGCGCCCGGGGGGTGTACCTCTTCTGCCCGGATGGAAAAAAATATATGGATATGATTTCGGGCATCGGGGTAGCCAACATTGGCCATGGCCACCCCAAAGTAGTACATGCCATTAAAGAACAAGTAGATAAACACCTGCATGTAATGGTTTATGGCGAGTACATTCAGGCTCCGTCTAACCGGTTGGCCAAGAAGCTTAGTGAACGGCTGCCCGGTCAGCTCAACTGTTCTTATTTTGTTAACTCCGGCACCGAGGCTAATGAAGGTGCCCTGAAATTAGCCAAGCGCATAACCGGGCGCACCGAAATTATTTCGTGCAGAAAATCCTACCACGGCAGCACCCACGGCTCGCTGAGTGTTTCGGGAAATGAAATAAAGAAAAGAGCATTTCGCCCGCTGCTACCCGCAGTACGCTTTATGGATTACAACACCCCGGCCGATCTTGATATGATCACCAGCCAAACGGCAGCCGTCATTATTGAAACCATCCAGGGCGATGCCGGAGTACGAATTCCATCCGCAGACTATTTAAAATTATTGAGAAAAAAATGCGATGATACCGGCACTCAATTAATCCTGGACGAGATACAGTGTGGCATGGGAAGAACCGGAACATTATTTGCGTTTGAACAGTTTGGCATCGTTCCCGATATTTTAACGATTGGCAAAGCTTTTGGCGGAGGGCTTCCTATCGGGGCTTTCATCTCGAGTAAAGAAAAAATGAACTTGTTTACGCACCACCCCATGCTGGGGCACATTACTACGTTTGGCGGAAACCCGGTATGTTGTGCCTCAGCTCTCGCCACCTTGCAAGTTATAGAAGAAGAAAAGATATTACCTACAGTAGAAGCCAAAGGCAGGCTGATTGAAAAACTTTTGAGCCACTCTAAAATTAAAGAAGTAAGAAGAATCGGGTTGATGTTTGCCTTTGATTTTGATTGTGAGGAGCGCGTAACACGAATCGTAAATCAGTGCAAAGAAAATGGCGTCATCGGTTATTGGTTTTTATCGAACCCGCACAGTTTCCGCTTGGCTCCTCCCCTCACCATTACAGAAGAAGAAATACATCGGGCTTGTGCCGTCATTTTGAATGCTATCGAAAATTCTTGATCTTTCCTCATCATGCAAAGCTTGCCCTCGACAAACCTCGACAAAATTTATAAATCGTTAGTGATCCTCGCCATTACCCTGGCGGTGCTAATCCTGATAAAAGATATTTTAGTACCCATTGCCTTTGCCGCTTTGTTTTCGGTAGTGTTGTTGCCGCTTACCAAGAGGCTTGAGAAAAAAGCAGGAAAAATTTTGGCCATTATAGTCGTTCTGCTGATTTCACTCTTAGTGGTAGGGGTAGTAAGTTGGTTCATTATTTCCCAATTATCCAGCCTGGTGGCCAGCTTGCCAGGAATAGAATTAAAATTTTACGGCCTCATCAACCGGATCAGCGAAACCCTTAATCAGGAATTTAAAATCAGTTCAGAAGAGCAAATGCAATTGATGAAGGAAGGACTGAGAAACCTATCCACGTATGCATCGGGTTTGTTGTTAAGCACTTCCTATCTTATCTACTTTTTTGTTCAGGTACCGATTTATATTTTTCTGTTTCTCTACTACCGCAATCGGTTTAAAGATTTTTTGTATCAGTTCTATCCGGCCAGCGATTTAAAATGGAAAGATGAAATACAGCAAGTAGTGAGGGGGTACATATCCGGGTTAACCATTGTGGTACTGATAGCCGGAGTTCTTAATAGCACCGGGTTACTCCTGCTCGGCATTGACCACGCCATCTTTTTTGGTTTTCTATCAGGAGTGCTTACCATGATCCCCTATGTAGGCATCACCATAGGAGCCACCTTGCCCACGCTGCTGGCGTTGGTAACAAAAGATTCAATTTGGTATGCGGTAGGTGTCATTGGCGTGCATGGCTTTGTGCAATTTTTAGAGGGCAACTTCATTACCCCCAAAGTAACCGGCTCGCGAATCAGCATTAATGCCTTAGCGGCAGTAATAGCCTTGCTCCTGGCCGGGAAAATCTGGGGCATAGCCGGAATGATTCTGGCCGTACCGGCTGTGGGTATCCTTAAAATCGTACTAAACTATTCGCCTTCACTAAAACCATTTGTCGTATTGCTGGGCGATGAAATACAACCTCAAGAACACACCCCCTCCATTCAACCTCCCGAAACATGAAATCTGTAATTCTTTTTTTATTTATTTTATTTACTCTTTCAGCAACGGCCCAGAGTTTTGAGGAGTCGTGTAAGCTGCGAGTAGAAGCCGAAGAAACTCCGGGCATAGCCGTGGGGATACTGGAAAACGGAAAAATCACTTACTTTACTTTTGGCGAAGCCAACATTGCTACCCATCAGCCGGTAACCCCGCAAACGCTTTTCGAAATCGGGTCTATTACCAAAACCTTTACTACCTCTGTTTTAGCTTATCTGGTAAATGAAAAAAAATTTTCGTTAAGCGATCCGGCACAAAATTATTTACCGTCTACCATTACCCTGCCCGATCGCAACGGCAAGCAGATAACCCTGCTTCACTTGGCCTCTGCCCGGTCGGGCTTGCCACGAATGCCCGCCAATTTTGCTCCGGCCAATCCGGCCAATCCATACCTCGATTATACCGAAAAACAACTGAGTGCATTTCTAAACAAGTGCGAACTCAACTCCGACCCCGGAAGGCAATACGAATATTCTAATTTAGGCATGGGGCTTTTGGGGTTTCTCCTCTCCACCCACCAGAAAACAACTTACTCTAAATTAATCCGCGACATCATCCTCTCGCCCTTGCAGATGAACCAGACTTTCATCAATGGTGAAAGAATAAATGACCCCATGCTGGCACAAGGGTATAGCGATAACAAACCGATAGCGGCCTGGACATGGTCTGATCAGAGTGTGTTGGCTGGAGCAGGTGGGGTGGTTTCTAATGCTGAAGACATGTTAAAGTACCTCACCGCCCAGCTCTCCGAAAATAAAGACAACCTGAGCCAAGCCTTTCAGTTAACCCATCAGGAAGTAGCCGAAGCCATTGGCACATCTATACAAATTGGGATGGGTTGGCACCTGAAAGACCATCGGTATATTTGGCACAATGGCAGCACCGGTGGGTTTCGCTCATTTGCCGGTTTCGATCCGCAAACAAAACGTGCCATTGTTATTCTTACCAATTCCACCACCGGGGCAGACGATCTGGGCTTTCATTGGCTGGATAGCAAGGTGCCTTTAAAAAAAGTAAAAAAACTTATAAGCATAGAAGCGGCCAAACTAAAAGAGTACGAAGGGCAGTATGCACTCAACCCCCAATTCATTATTTCAGTACGGGCAGAGGGCATCGCCTTAACAGGCCAAGCCACCGGCCAACCGGCCTTTACAATGTATGCCGACTCAGTCGATCAATTTCATTTAAGAGTAGTACCGGCCGCCATTCGTTTCAGCCGCGATAAAAAAGGAAATGTGTATGGCTTAAAATTGTATCAAAACGGAATGGTGCACGAAGCTAAGAAAACAAACTAACCTATTTTTTCAATTACCAGATTGTGGTTGGTGTAGATACAAATATCGGCCGCAATGTTCAGGCTTTCGCGTACGATGTCTTCGGCCGACAAATGAGGCGCATGTTTTTTCAATGCTAAGGCCGATGCCTGAGCATACATAGCACCAGACCCAATGGCTGCCACTTGGTGATCGGGCTCGATGACATCGCCATTGCCCGATAGCATTAACAAATCTTCTTTATTACACACAATGAGCATAGCTTCTAATCTTCTAAGGTAGCGGTCGGTACGCCAGTCTTTGGCCAACTCAATGGCAGCGCGTTTCATGTTTCCGCCATACGAATTAAGCTTTTCATCAAAACGGTCGAGTAGCGTAAAGGCATCGGCTGTAGATCCGGCAAAACCGGTCAGTACTTTTCCCTCTTGCAGTTTACGGATTTTCCGTACGTTGCTCTTGGCAATGGTATTGCCAAGAGTAGCCTGCCCATCTCCGCCAATGGCTACAGAACCGTTGTGAAAAACGGCCAGAATAGTAGTGGCATGAATTCGTTCCATGCCATTAAATTAATATCCGAACCGGATCTTCAAGCAATCCTTTCAGGGTTTTAAGAAATGCAGACCCCACTGCTCCATCTACTGCCCGGTGGTCGCAAGACATGGTTACTTTCATTATGTTCCCTACCGTCAATTGTCCGTTCTTTACCACGGCTGTTTCTTTAATACCTCCCACCGCCAAAATGCAGGCATCGGGCGGGTTAATGATGGCAGTAAACTCTTCAATGCCAAACATACCGAGGTTTGAAATGGTAAATGTGCTGCCTTCCCAATCGGCCGGTTGTAATTTTTTATCGTGTGCTTTTTGTGCCAAGTCTTTCACTTCAACCGCTATGTGCGAAAGTGATTTATTATCGGCAAACCGGATTACCGGCACCAGCAAACCATCCTTTACTGCCACGGCTACCCCGATGTGAATGTGCCGGTTTTTTCGGATTTTATCTCCGAGCCAGCTTACGTTCACATCCGGATGCTGACGCAAGGCTGCGGCCACCGCCTTAATTACCATATCATTAAATGAAATTTTTACCGGAGCTATTTCATTCATACTCTTGCGTGCTTCTACGGCCTTGTCCATATTAATTTCCATGGTAAGGTAGAAATGAGGTGCCGAAAATTTGCTCTCGGCCAGCCGCTTGGCAATGGTTTTGCGCATTTGCGAAACCGGTATTTCTTCAAAACTCTCCTGCCCCACTACCGAGGGCAGCACCACCGGGGTACTGCTTTTGGCATCGCCCGGTTTGCCCGATGTGGAAACTCCCGGTTTGTAGTTTTCTATATCGTGTTTGGTAATGCGTCCCAGATCTCCGGTTCCCTGAATTTGAGTCAGGTCATACCCTAAATCTTTAGCCATTTTTTTTGCTAACGGAGATACTTTCAGCCTCCCGTTAGTGTGAGTTGCCTCATTATTAGGTGTAGGTATTGATGTAGATGCGGCAGGTGCAGAAACCGATACAGATGCCGTTGCCGGTTTGCTTCCCACTCCGGCTGCTTTAGCCTGATGGGCTTTTAGCAGGGTTTGCCAGTCGGCATTTTTTTCGCCTATAATCGCCAGCACATCGTTGATCTTCACCGCTTCTTTTTCTTTGGCCCCGATATAGAGTAAGGTTCCGGAGTTAAACGATTCGTAATCCATGGTGGCTTTATCGGTTTCTATTTCAGCCAACAACTCGCCCGACTTTACACTGTCGCCTGTTTTTTTATGCCATTTGGCAATCACTCCTTCCGCCATGGTGTCGCTCATTTTGGGCATCAGCACAATTTCGGCTTTTATACCCGAGGTATCTATGGCCGGAATTTCTGCTACGGCCGTGGCAGTTTCTATTTTAGTTTCAGTTTTACCGCCCGATGAGGCTGTATTTTGTGCACCCGAAAGCAAGGCCGAATAATCTTCACCGGCTTTTCCTACAATGGCCAGCACATCATTAATTTTTACTGCTTCTTTTTCTTTGGCTCCCAGATAAAGAATGGTACCCGAGTTAAACGACTCATAGTCCATCGTGGCCTTGTCGGTTTCTATTTCGGCCATCAGTTCGCCCGATTTTACTGTATCTCCTACTTTTTTGTGCCATTTGGCAATCACCCCTTCCGTCATGGTGTCGCTCATTTTGGGCATCCGAATAATCTCAGCCATCTTGTGTATTTGATTTTGCTATTTAAAGAATTACGATTTTCTAAACTAACTCCGAACTCCAAAAATAATTCATTTTAGAGTATTGTAAAAGGCCGTTTATAGAATCAAAGATTGATGGAGCCTAACAGGACTTCAAACAAAGAAGTAGAAGGAGCCAGCCCTACCGAATACCGGAATCCCACATTGAATTGAGGCAACAAACGCATTACATTCAAATCTAATTTTACTTCTACTCCTGTGGAGGAATACCCCTGCGAAACCGTTTGCCGTACAAAGGCGGTGCTGCCAAAACCGTAATCATAGAAAAAATTGGCTCTTATACGCTGAAAATTCAGCACCGGCCCCAAAGCAATGTCAGGATACCATACGGGCATGGTGTAATTGGCCGACATGGAGTAAAAATTCTGGAAACGGGGAATGCCAAGCCCTCCACGCGGCAATGGAATTTGGTTTCTAAACTGATAGAGATAATTATCGGCAATGGCGGTGCCGGCATTGTTAGCATAAAAAAATTGCTGATCTATTTGTGAGTTCTGATACCCCCAATAGCCCCAAAGCGAATGATGTTTAAACAAGCCCGGAAAAAATGCTACACCATAAAAAGAGAATTGCGAGCCTGAAAAATTTCCTCCGTAGGGGGTTGAAAAAACATCTACAAACAACTCCTGCCCAAACTTGCTGTAAATATCCCTCCGGCTTTGCTTCAGTAACCGGAAGGCCGAAAATGAAAAGTGATTGTAAACTAAATTTCCAGCCGATAGAATACTGGGGAAATAATAAAAGTTTTTAATCGTATCGTTTACTGTGCGTGTAGCCACAAAGCGCTGGTTGTCGTTCGTAATGGAATTAGAAAAACGGCTAACGCGGGTAGCGCCAACGGCATTGCCTACTGTAAAGGTGCTGTAATATTTAGAGGAAGTGGTGAGGATGGGCAGCCGGATGCCTGCTTCCATATTTTGTTCTTTCCACCGGAAAGTAAGATTGTTAGTGGAAGAAGTGGTGATGTAGTGAGGCTTGGTGCCGGTAAGCTTCACCGTAGTGAAGTTGCCTTCATTCACGTTTCGGTCAGCCTGGCTTACACTCAAATCAATAATCGGGTACCATCCCTGGTAGCTTGCAGTAGCTTTCCATGTTCCGGTATTTTCAGTTCGGTCATAATTATATCCTGCATTTAGCTGAGTGGTGCTCAGCAAATCTTGCGAGGTAATACCTATAAAAGCAGAAGTAAGCGAAGTGCTTACCATGGGGCCCCAACTATATGGGTTAATGATGCCCTTCCAGCGATGGTAACGTTTCGTCTTGTAGGTATGCTGGGGAATGGAGTTTAATACGGTAGGGTAATTCTCCTGTTCCAGCAAATGCCGGATCGGGGCGGTCGGCATTTCAGTTCGGCTCCAGGGCTTCCAATCTGAAGGATTAAACGGAATGCGTGCCACGTCCATCCCATCACGACCTTGCTCATTGTAATAAATCCATTGGCCATCTCCGGATACGGCAGGGTTATAACTTCCGTATCGGCTGCAAGTAATCTGATATCGTTTTCCGGTCTCGGTATCTAATGCGTAAATATTATCAATGCCGCTTACCGGAGAATTGTATAAAATATATTTTTTGTAGGGAACCGGATACCCTATGTTTTCATTTGAAAATGGAGTGAGCAAAGTTTTCGATTCATTTTCAAAATTAAATTGCACAATGGCCTTTCCTGTAGAGTTAGTAAGCAGCGCCACAATATGTTTTCCGTCCCGGTTCCAGTGCGGCATTGAGATAAAATCATTTGATGGGTTATCAAATGATTTTAAAATTTTTCCACTGAAGTAATCTAAAATAAGAAGTTTGGTTTGATATTCTAAAGATGTTTCAATGGTAGCCACTTTATAACCATCGGGCGAGATAGCCGCAGCAGCATAGCGCGACTTATTCCCTAAAACCTGCCGTTTGCCCAACCCGATATCATAGCCTACAATGACCGAATAATTTCGTACCAGCCAGCGCGGATCGTACCGGTACTCATTCCACACCAGGCGGTGGTGGGTGGCCGAAAGCATACCCGCATCGTTTAGGAAGCCTTGCGTAAAAATACTTTCTTCTTTTCCATTTTTCAGCCTCACCAACTTTTCAATATCTCCAATACCCGATTTGCGCACGGCTATACTGCCATCTTCCAGTTCCTGCGGAAACAAATAATCGGTATAAGCCTCTGATTTCCTCATGTTCACTTTTTCAAACGGAGTAAGCGATAGTGTATCTTGTTGCGCTTTCCAATCTTTTTGCAGATCGGCTGCCATCTGCCTATACAACTTTGTTACCGTTAAACCCGTTTCTTTTTTTAAAGCACTCGAAAAACGGAGTGGAACAATCGGAACATTCCACGCACGGGCTGTAACTTTATCCCATATAAATGGGTCGTTGGTTTTTTTTCGCAGATAAGAAACCATGTGGTACCCCAGCACATACCAGTTAGGAATATTGTTTTTATAGGATTCGAGGTATTGTTTGTGATAATTAAAAACACGTCCTTCTTGCAGATTGGTGCGAAAGAGTAAATCAAAATTGGGTATGCGCCCGCGCCCGGCCTGCGAAAAGGCTGTTTCGGTTACTACTGCATCGCCTTCCCAAAACCACTGTGGGGCAGCCACATACGAAAGACCGGCTAACACATTGTACCCCAAAGCATAGCCCACCACTTTGTTAAGCCCGCGCTGGGCATGTTGAAATTGAGCCATGTGCCGGTACTCGTGTGTAGCCAATAAATTAAGCCAATCGTTATTGCCCACAAAATTATAGTTCTGCGAAGGCATGGCATAAAACTCGGCCCTCCGTGGGGTAAGTGTAACAAAGGCATTAGAATAGGCCGATTGGTTTTGAAGGATAATTGAAATTTTGCGGGGTACGGCACCAATCGTCTTTCCTTCGGGCTCACGTATGGCCTCCATCGTATTGGCCATCCGTTGTGCCTGGCCTTCAAACCCTTGTGGAAACAACAACCGAAAATGAGGCGTGTTAATCTGGCTCCATTTAATAGAAGCCGGGTTAGTTGCACTACCGATAGTCTCTTGTGCATAAAGACTCTGCGCCATTGTGAACACGGCCAGCCACCACAAATACCTCATACCCCTGTTTTTAAGCCCGAAAATCTACACGAAAAAAATTGATAGTCAATGCAGCAGTTTACTACTTTTGCGCTATGTTCAAAAAGATCAGCAAACTATATACCCGCTATAAAGAATATGTGCGGGTAGATTTAATTATGTACGGAGTAATGATTTTGCTAATCATCATCTACATTATTTATTCCGCGCTATTTTAAAACTATTCATTAAACCTTATCACTATTCCTCCTAATGATGAAATATTTTATATTGATTATATGTGTGGCCCTCGGCCGGTCTGCCTATGCCCAAACCGACTATGTCGTTTTTTTTAAAGGCGATACCCTTCGGGGAGACGCTAAAATATTGTCGTTCGATAAAATTGATCGTGTGCAACTGGTTAGTCATGGCAAAAAAACCATATACCAGGCTACCCAGATAAAATCACTGAAAATAGAAAATGATTTTTACAATCCTGTCCGTATAGAAAACAGTATTCGGATGATGAAAAAAATGAAAGAAGGTTACCTGAGTTTGTACTCCTTCGTTCCGGAAGGCCAGGGTGGGGTGTGGAGCGGCCAATACTTGTTAAAGAAAGATGGCAAAGGGATAGAAGTACCTAACTTGTCGTTCAAAAAAATTCTTTCGGGCTTTTTAAACGATTGCCCCGATATTAAGAAAGGATTTGATAAAGGCGATTTTGGTAAGCGCGACCTCGATCGTATTATAGATTTATACAACCTGTGTATAGAAAATAAAACACACAATGCTTCGCAAGCGCAGCCGGCATCGAAAGAAATAGATAATAATAAATTGCTGGCTGTAAAAGAGCTGGCCGAAAAAATAGAAGCCGAAACATTTTCTTCTAAAAAAGATGCCCTCGATTTAGTAAAAGATATGCAAGGTAAAGTTTCTCGCAATGAGCCCATCCCCAATTACCTGGGGGAAGGACTTAAGGCCTTACTAAAAGAAAAACCTGCCCTCGTAACAGCCGCAGATACATTGCTGACCTTGTTAAAAAAATAGACTCGCAGCCTCAATACACTGATGTGGTATAAAAAAATGAGGAACTCATTAAGTTAAGTAATCACCCCGTCCATTTGATCATCCGGGAATCGCTGCTAAATTTGTACCCCATAAAAAACAAATTCTATGAAATCATTTATATCCCTTTTTCTGGCGGTTGTTTCCGTTTCAGCTTTTGCTCAGGTAAAAACTCCATCGCCCAGCCCGGCTGGTTCGGTATCTACTACGGTAGGGCTAACCGATGTAAAAATTGATTACTCGCGCCCCCGCGTAAAAGGCAGAAAAATTTTTGGCGAAGGAGCCGGCTTTTTACTGCCATACGGAGCGATCTGGAGATCGGGTGCCAATAATGGCACATTTATTTCTTTCTCTGACGATGTTACCGTTGAAGGCAATAAAGTAGCGGCTGGAAAATACCTGATCTACTCCTGGCCGGGTGCCAGCGAGTGGACTGTTTCTCTTTACAAAGATCTGGCTTTGGGTGGCAATACCGGAGAGTACGATGCCAGCAAGGAAGCGGCCAAATTTAAAGTAAAATCTGAAAAACTAGCAGAGAAAGTAGAAACTCTAACGTACAACATCGGTGATATTTCGGACGACAGCAAAACCGCCAAAGTGCAACTGGCCTGGGAAAATACTTCGGTAAAATTCACGATCGGTGTAGATTATGATGCGGTCGTTATGAAATCGATTGAGGCCAGCACCAAAATAAACCCTAACAATTATTTTCAGGCAGCCGTGTATTACTTAGAAACCGGAAAAGATTTGAAGCAAGCTCACGAGTGGGTTACCAAAGCAGCCGATGCCAACCCCGAAGCTTACTGGATCTGGTACCAGAAAGCACGCATAGAAAAAGCATTGGGCGACAAAGCAGCCGCACTGGCTTCATCTAAAAAATCGTGGGAGAAAGCCACAGCCGTCAAAAACCGCGACTACGTTAATATGAATGAAGACCTTCAAAAATCATTGAAGTAATACCTGGTTCAAAAAATATTGAAAGAGGCTGTCCTAACAGGCAGCCTCTTCTTTTAGCTATTTTTATTGCAAAAAAATAATGAACCCTAAAGTGGATTTCTTCTTTCATAAACCCGGCCTATGGCAAACGGAGTTTAATGAACTCCGAAAAATTGCCCTCGGTTGCCACCTTGTTGAAGAATTAAAGTGGGGCTGCCCTTGCTATACTTTTCAAAATAAGAATGTCATTCTTATTCACGGATTTAAAAAATACTGTGCACTCTTATTTTTTAAAGGAGCTCTGCTGAAAGATTCAAAGAAAATTTTGGTGCAGCAAACCCGGCAAGTGCAAGCTGCCCGCCAGCTACGGTTTACCCAACCACGCGAAATAATTCGGCTGAAAAGCACAATAAAAAAATACATCTACGAAGCTGTAGCAGCCGAAGAGGCCGGGCTAAAAGTAAAACTAAAGAAAACTACCGATTATTCTATCCCGGCAGAGTTTCAAACCAAACTAATCCAAATGCCTCTTCTGAAAAAAGCTTTCGATGCTCTAACTCCCGGGCGGCAACGAGGCTATCTTTTATTTTTTTCGCGAGGCCAGCAAGCTAAAACACGAGAAGCCAGAATTGAAAAATACATTCCGTACATCCTTAACGGAAAAGGGTTGAACGATTGACCTCTCTTCTATTTTATTCTACTGCCCTAAGCCAGAAAGAATATTTGTATTCTTTTGGTTTGATCTGATATTCTTCGTGCACGGGAGCACCCCACGAGTTATCGCCCCCTACCCCCATTTGCAAATAATCAATGTTCCAGGTAATAAAGTCGCGCGCTACCACATCATACTGATGACCCGAAACTGAAGGAACTAAACCCGATGCAGATGTGCCTCGGCCGGTTTTATAATCCAAATCCTGCTGTGCAAACGGCCAGGCCGAGGCCGACAGAAAATGATCAATACATTCCACACGCAACCCTGCCCCTGAGCGGTTGGTGAGGCTCATCCACCGCACATCGGTTTTGTTGGCGGTTTCTTGCGGGCGTGGATAAAGATAAACTTGGCTCTCTACTCTTCCCTGATACAAACCGATGGCAGCACTCGTTTTTCTGTCCCAATAGGATTCGTGCGGGCCACGACCGTACCAACTCATGTACTGAAATTCGGGTGGCATGGTGAGCGACAAGCCGATACGGGGAATATTGGCAAGCTGCTGTTTTCCCGGAACAAACTGGTAATCTACCTTAATCGAAGCATTTGCCAACACGGTATAAATGATTTTTAATTCAGATGCGACCGGTACAAGAAAGTAATCAGACTCAATCGTTATTTCTTGGGGTGTTTGTTTTATTACTTCACATCTCAAGAGTTTTGTATTTTCTTCCACATGGTGCCACACAGCAGCCCCTATTTGCATTTTATTACCCAGGTCATTGTCGGTAGGGGCACGCCAAAAATTCGGTTGCAAGCCCGAAAGCAATAGTTTATTATTCTTAAACTTAAAGTCGATTATCATACCATTCGTTTTGTTCACGGAAACAGCAAAGTTTTTTCCTTCTATTATAATGCCATCAGCTGATTGATTTAATTTTAGTTTGCCCTCTATCGGCCTGAGCGGCATTTTCCTTTTCTTTATTTCAAACTGATCGAAGGCTACTTCAAAACCAACAGGTAAAAAAGGAATGGGTTGATTTATTTTAGCTGAAAAGGTTATCAGGTATTCGCGCAGATCATCCGGGGCAATCTTTGGCATTTCTATTTTTAGAACCGTACGGCATTGGGGTGCCACCTGGAGGTGGCCCAAAAATCCGTTAGCTACTACTTTTCCATCGGCCGTAATAACCCAGTTAAAATTCAGGTAATCGGTCGGTTTAAAAATATTTTTATTTTCTATCTCAAACTCTCCGGATAGAACATTTAATGTGTGAAATTTTACGGGCTGATAAACTTTTTTTACTTCATAATAATGTGGAATAGGTTCGCGCACACCGTTTACAATTCCTTTATTAACAAAGGCCCCATCAGTGGGTAAATCTGGATGATAATCATTTCCATAAGCCATGTACTTCACCCCTTTCTCGTTAGTGTAGAGTAAACCCTGATCGGCCCACTCCCAGATAAAACCTCCTTGTAATGTGGGATAGGTTTCGATGGCATCCCAATAATCTTGCAAATTGCCGCCAGAGTTTCCCATCATGTGAGTGTATTCGCACAAAATCAGTGGGCGTGCCGGGTTTGATTTAGCGTACTCAATCATTTTTGGAATTCGGGCATACATCGGTGAAAAAATATCGGTATAAGAATTCAGTTTGGCCGGCTCGTACGCTACCGGCCGTGTGCCATCGTGGCGGTGCAGCCAACGATAGGTGCTATCAAACAGAGGGCCATCGCCCGACTCGTTTCCCAGCGACCAAATGATAATAGAAGGATGGTTTTTATCGCGTTCAAACATATTGCGGGTACGATCTATATGAGCCGGTAGCCAGCTCATTTCCTTTCCCAACTTGGTTGAGTCATTCTCCGCCAACGGTTGGCTTTCTATGTTGGCTTCGTCTAGTACATAAAAACCATACTGGTCCATCAGATCGTACCAAAGCGGGTGGTTAGGATAATGACTTCCCCGCACCGCATTAATATTAGCCTGTTTCATCAGTTCAATATCGCGCAGCATAATTTCTTCCGTCATAACATGGCCACTCAGGGCGTGTGCCTCGTGGCGGTTCGTACCTTTTATTTTGATGGCTTTTCCGTTTACCATCAGTTGTGCCTTTTTAATTTCTACCGTACGAAAACCAATGCGGGAGCGGAGCACCTCTACCGTTTTTCCTTTTTCGTTTTTTAAAATGATTAACAAAGTGTAGAGATGGGGCGTTTCGGCCGTCCACTTTCGTGGGTTGGCAATGTCTATCGTGCTATTAAAAAAGAAGGGATAATGAGCCGCCAGCGTTATTGGTTTACTCTCCAGCCCTATCGTTTCAAAATTATTCACCTCATCGAGCAACATTACATTGGCTGAGCACCTGGTGGCATAACCGGAATAATTTCTTACCTGCACAGCTAAATTCAATTGTCCGTTTTCATAATGTTTGTCTAACCCGGCTTTGGCAAAAAAATCGTAAACATGAATTTCGGGTGTTGAAAACAAGTACACCTCTCGCTCTATCCCTGACAGCTTTAACATATCTTGTGCCTCCAGGTAGCTGCCATCGCTCCAGCGAAAAACCTGAAGTGAAATCGTATTCACACCGCTTTTTAAAAAGGAGGTAATATTAAATTCAGCCGGAGTTTTGGAGTCTTCCGAATAGCCAACCGGCCGTCCGTTGATCCACACATACACGGCCGAGTTTACTGCCCCCAGGTGTAGAAAGGTATTGCGTCCCGTCCAGGAATCTTGAAAAATAAATTCGCGCTTGTACGAGCCTACCGGGTTATATGCTTGGGGTGCCTCCGGCCATTTTGTATCGAACGGATATTTTTCATCTAAATAAATCGGGTGATCATAGCCCTCCACTTCCCAATTGGCCGGCACTTTTATATCGGGCCAACCGCTTACATCATATCCTTCTTTATAAAATTCTAATGGCCGGTCGGTCGGTTTCATAGCCAACTTAAATTTCCATAATCCATTTAATGATTGGTACCAGCGAGATTGCTGTGGCTTGCCCGAAAGAGCCGACTCCCTATTTTCATACGGAAATAAACTGGCGTGCGGGTCTTCTTTATTTATGCGAAAGACGGTATGATCTTGCCACGGGTCTCGCTGCCCCCAAGCTACTCCGGAATAAATTAAAAATACAATCGCAAAAAAAATATATCGCATTTTAGGTCATCTGTTTCAGTCAACCTGCATAACATCTTCGCTCAATACAGTTTGAATGGATTCCAATAAAAAATCGGCATTTGCTTTCGAGAAAACAATTGGAGGTTTTATTTTCAATACATTATCGTAAGGGCCATCCGTGCTCATCAGAATACCTTTGTCGCGCATACGGTTGGCAAAATAGTTTGCCTGCCGGGTGGCCGGTTCTTTCGTTATCCGGTCTTTCACCAGTTCAAAACCTATAAACAATCCGGGGCCGCGCACATCGCCAATGATTTCAAATTCTTTCATCTGGGCACGCAGTCTGCTTTTTAGATAATCGCCCACTGCTTGGGCATTCTGTTGTAGTTTTTCATCCTTAATTACACGCAGCACCTCTAACCCGATGGCACACGATACGGGGTTTCCGCCAAACGTATTAAAATATTCCATTCCATTTTTAAAAGCATCGGCCAGCGCTTGGGAGGTTACCACCACCCCGAGCGGATGCCCGTTGCCAATGGGTTTTCCTATTGTAACAATATCCGGCACCACCTGGTGTTCCTGAAAAGCCCAAAAATGATTTCCCGCCCGACCACAACCGGTTTGCACTTCATCGGCTATGCAAACGCCACCGGCCGCTCGGGTGTGAGCATAAGCTTCTTTTAAAAAATGAGAAGGCAATTCTACCTGTCCGCCACAACTAATTACCGATTCAAAAATAAAAGCAGCCGGTTTTTTCTTTTCCTGTTGCAGCCAATCAATAGCTTGTTTTACATGTGAGGCATACTGACTTCCGGCATTGGCATGCTCAGCGCGATAGAGGCCACGGTATGTATCGGGTATTGGAATAACGTGTACATAATCGGGCTTCCCTTTTCCTCCTTTGCCTTCAAACTTGTACGAGCTAATATCAATACACCCATTGGTATTGCCATGATATCCTACCTGAGATACGATCATATCTTTTTGTCCGGTATATGTTTTGGCTAAGCGCATGGCCAATTCATTTGCCTCGCTCCCCGAGTTAACCACAAATGCCACATTTAATTGGGGTGGCATAGTGGCGAGCAGCTCCTCTACAAACATCACCAAGTTTTCGTGCAAGTAACGGGTGTTGGTATTGAGTACGGCCATTTGACGCTGGCCGGCTTTTACTACTCGTGAATGCTCATGGCCTACATGCGCTACATTGTTTACCGTATCTAAATATCTTCGGCCTGTGTCGTCTATTAAATAGGAACCTGCCCCGCGCACCATTTTAATAGGTTGCTTATACGAGATGCTTAGGTTTTTGCCCAAATGTTGTTGGCGAAAAGAAACAATTTCTTCTTTTGAGAGCGATTTCTCTTCCGGAGAATTAATTCCGGCCAGCAGCAGCCACGGGTCGGGGCACATGCTATTCCATACCCGTGTATTTTGAGGTTCGCACACACCTGGAAAATCGCCCTGATGGCCTAACGTGTCCAGCATTATTTGAAAATGCAGGTGGGGTGTCCAGTTGCCGTTTTCATTTCGCTGGCCTATCAAACCTATCACATCGCCTCGTTTTATTTTTTTTCCGATCGTGAGCTGACTCAAACATTCTTTATTGAGATGGCCATAAAGAGTGTAAAAGGTGAGATCGGGAGAAATGAAATGTTCAAGAATAATGGTAGGACCATAATCGCGATCCATTGCGTTGTTGGCAAAGCTATGCACCACGCCATCGTGTGCCGCACAGACAGACGTTCCGGCCTGAGCGAAAAAATCTATACCAAGATGTACGGTTCGCCACGAAGGCCCATCGTTGGTGGTCACTTCGTATGCCGGTGTAGCATAAATAGCACGGGCTTCATTGTATTTTCCTAAAATAACTTCTGATGAATGATGTCCGAGCAGGGATGAAATGCGTTCGTCCAATTTATCGGCATCCAGCAGTTCTTGTGTATTGCCCAAATCTAAGCTGCCTACGCTTAGATCGAGCCAGGCTGCAGCGCCAGTCATCGAAACCGGAAAGACACTGCTTTTATAATTCGCCTTTGCCCAAGTTTCAAAAAATAAAAATTTAGGATGCGGTACAAGTTCGCACGCATGGCGAAACATTGCCTCTGCCAGCACCGGAGAAATCGCTTTTAATTTCTTCAGCAAATCCCAGGCTGGTTGGTCGCTGATCTGCAGATATCTATTCTCCGGATGTTGCAGTCGGTTTAGTTCTGAACAAGTAATGCTAATGAGCAACCGGGCACACGTTAGGGTATAGAGTACCTTCAATTCTGATTCTGTCAGTTTAAATACCCGGTTAAAACCTCGCACCACATGGCAGGCAGCCTCCAACGGGTTGGGTTTATTCATCATAGCATAAGCTATGGCTATGGCCAATTCATTAACTGTATGTGTGTGCACTACATCACCAAAATCTATTACACCCGAAACATGTGGATCGTTTTTATCGTGGCTTACCAGCACGTTATAATCGTTGGCATCGTTGTAATTTACGCTCCTGCGCAGTTGTGGCAGTATGGGCAAGGCTACCCCCTCGAACAACGAATAAAAATAGACGGCTATGTCCCGCTGAGCACCGATAAACTTAGAGAGATGTTCTTTTGTCCACACGGTTTGTGAGGGATCCCACTTTAAAAAACGGTGAGCGGCCGGATGATTAAAATCTTTTAACGCCTCGCAAAGATGGCCACACATTTCGCCCAGGCGTTCCAGAAGTTGAGGAGAATGTGGATTGACATTGGCCAGAACACGGCCATCAATCCAGGTAAGCAGGCGAACATAGCGTTTACCAAGTCCTTCAATACTCAAATGCAAAATTTCTTCTCCGGATACCGACAGCCGGAGAACCGAGCATTGTAACCCAATTTTACCTGACGAGAGATGTTTAATTACTTCATTTTGTAATTGAAGATTCAGCCGTTCTTCCTGTTCATTGGCAATTTTGAATATAAATTTTTCATTGGATTTCGATTCAATAAAAAAATTAAGGTCTAATTCGCCCGGAAGCTTTTTCACCTCTCCGGCAATACCATAGTAATTTTCAATAATTTTTTTAACCTGATTTATTTCAGCTGTTTCCATCATTCAATAATAGCCAGATTTATTCTGGAAATAAATCAACCATTAAAAAAAATGCGGGTTATCTTTTACCTAACGGTTTCCGGTTTTATCAAAACGATCTGCTACCTTTACCCAACCATTGTGAAGCCTTGTATAGGCTCTACGCAATTAAATCTGACATAAAAATAAACCCTCAAAAACATTTTAGACATGAGATTTCTACTTTTTAGTTTAGCCATCTTCTCCATTACCTTTTGCATCGCCCAGCACGAACAGCACCACCCAGCCGCATCAGACACCGCTAAAAAAAGCATCCCCAAAGAAGTTCATGCCCAAGTAGGAAACGCCCACCTATCAATCCATTACACATCGCCAGCCGTGCGGGGGCGGGTGATCTGGGGCGGATTAGTTCCGTACGAACATGTATGGGTTACAGGTGCCCACATGGCCACCGCCTGGGAAACAGACCACAACCTGGCGATAAATGGGAAGCCCGTACCAGCCGGCAAGTATGCTATCTTTACCATACCCGATAAAGAAAAATGGACAGTAATTATCAATAAAAAGTGGAAGCAGCACTTGGCCGATGAGTATGATGCCAAAGAAGATGTAGTAAGAATAGAAGTGATTCCTCAAAGTCTGCAAGCCCATCAGGAACGGCTATCCTATTCTATTACCAAAAATTCAGATCAAGAGGGTACTCTTTCCATAGTCTGGGAAAAACTAAAAATTACCGTACCATTTCAGGTGAAATAAATATCACATTTTTCTGAATAAGTATTAACAGGCAGAATGCACCCACTCTTTGTAGTAAGCGAGAAACAATATCTTTTGTGATAACTTGTGAGGCACAAACCCGGGCGGTAGTTTCAAAAATAGCAGATACCAATACCGGCTTCTTCTCAATTTAAGTTAACCTGTCTCTACTCATCCTACTTCTGTTTAATTTTGAGTATTGTGTCTTGCGAATAGCTAACTTGTGCCAAATTTTATTTCTATGAAAACTCTAAACGATATTAACTTCAAAGGCAAGCGCGCCCTCATTCGGGTAGATTTTAACGTACCCTTAGACAAGAATTATAATGTAACAGACGATAACCGCATTCGTGCCACGATCCCCACATTAAAAAAAATAATAGCTGATGGAGGAAGTTGTGTTCTCATGTCGCATTTGGGCAGACCCAAAGAAGGGCCGGAAGAAAAGTATTCATTAAAACACACTCTAAAAACGACCGAGCGATTACTCAACACAAAAATAAAATTTACCGGAGATTGTATTGGCGAGGAAGCCTTTGCACTATCGGCCGAATTAAAACCGAGCGAAATATTACTATTAGAAAATTTACGGTTCTACAAACAAGAAGAAAAAGGTGATCTGGCTTTTGCCGAAAAGCTATCAAAGCATGGCGATATTTATATAAACGATGCCTTTGGTACAGCCCACCGGGCCCACGCCAGCACCACCATTGTAGCTCAGTTTTTTAAAGAGAAAGGTGCCGGCTATGTAATGGCAGCCGAACTGGCAAATGCCAAAAAGGTAATGGAGAATGCAGCTACTCCGTTTACCGCCATTATGGGCGGAGCAAAAATTTCGGATAAGATTTTAATTATCGAAAAGTTACTGAGCAAAGTAAACCACCTGATCATAGGTGGTGGTATGGCCTACACATTTTTTAAGGCGTTAGGCGGCAACGTGGGTAAATCGCTGGTCGAAGAAGATAAACTTGATCTGGCAAAAGACCTGATCAAAAAAGCAAAAGATAAAGGAGTGGAATTGCACCTCCCCATAGATTCTGTCATTGCCGATAAATTCGATGCTAATGCCAATACCGGAGTGGCCAACAACAACAACATTACGGCAGACTGGATGGGGCTTGATATAGGCCCGCAGGCAAGCGAAGTATTTGCCGGGGTGATAGAAGCCTCTAAAACTATTTTATGGAATGGCCCCATGGGAGTTTTTGAGATGGAGAAATTTGAAAAAGGAACCAAGTCGGTGGCCGAAGCCGTAGTACGTGCCACCAACCAAGGTGCCTTCTCGCTCATTGGTGGTGGCGACTCGGCTGCAGCCGTGGCCAAATTTGGTTTGGAAGAAAAAGTGAGTTACGTATCAACCGGAGGTGGTGCCTTGTTAGAATATTTTGAAGGGAAAGTACTGCCCGGTGTAAAAGCACTGGAGTAATAAATAGGTACATTAAAAATTATTTCTTTGTAAGGAGTTTCAATCGGTTTTCATCTGTTATTACAATAGTGCCGTCATCCGTGTTTAACCGTACGTTTTCTAACTTGGTGGTGTGATCGGGAAAGGCTAACTCAGTTAATTTTACATTTACCTGTTCTTCATTGGTTTTTATTTCACTATACACAAAAATAGAAATGTCTTGCCGCAGGCCCCGAGGGGTAAATTCTTTACGGTAAAGTGTAACCCCTTGGGGGGTGGTAACTTCTACCCGAATCGGGCTTCTTCTTTTTACAATGGGTTTCAATGATTGCATCTGCACTTGCCTGTTGGTCGTCATTTCTTTAAACTCGGTGGGTGATGAAATATATTTAAAGTTAAGCACAAGTAGTTTTTCGTTTTTATCGAAGAACGACAGTTGGGTGTTACTCAGTAAGGTCATAGCAAAAAAGAAAATACAAAAAATAAGAGTAGCCACCAGATGATTTGCTTTTACATAATCTAAAATTTTCAGTTCCCCTTTTCCTGAATCGGCCGGGGGGGCTGAGAGCTGAGCAACAAAATCATTCACGGCTTTTTCAGAATAATGGTTGGCTGTAATTAATTGCACCCGGTGAAGCGAAATTTTTCGGGAAAAGACAGGAGGGCGTTTGCGGTTAAATCGTTTAATGGCAAGGTCTCTGCCCAGCCGGTAGTAGCAATCTTCGCAGCCCAGCAACAGCATTCCGTCTGCGCGCTCGTTCAATATTTGCTCCGCTTCTTTCATGTGCAGATCGCCTAAGCAGGGAACTACCTGGTACTCACAAGAAATTCCATCGGGCATTTTTATTTCGGCAAACTGAGCACAGGATACAACTGATAATGTTTTTTTAGAAGAAAAATTTAGTGTGTTAAATTCGGCAAAACCCGCCATGGTAATGGCATCTTCCTTACACGAGGCAATACAAATGCCACAACTGGTACATTTATCGGGATCTAAAATTGCTTTTCGTTCTCCTTTGTATATCAGCATATCAATGGCTCCGTACGGGCAATCTTCAGCGCAAATCCGGCAGGCATCACATTTATCCAGATCGATTTGAGCAGGAGCCGGTTTCTTTTTCCGTTTTATAAAAGGAACCACGGCCAGCATTACTCCCGACATCAGCATCACGACCCAGTTCATCGGTACGGATATTATTTTCATGAGCGAGTAGCCGAAGAAATAATACCAATCAAATGTAGTATGGTAAGGAATAAACCGTTCTTGAGCAGACGGGTCGCTCTTTACCGGAAATACGATGCACACCAGCAGCAAAGCAATTAAACAATAAGCCCAAATCTCGCGAAAGGAAAAAAGCTTGGGTTTGGCTATGCGCATCACATGTACCCACAATACAATGACCAAAAAAATAGAAAAGAAAATATGTCCAAAAATAGAAACCTTAAAAAAGCCACCAATAATTTCGAGGTTATTGGAAATAAAGGAGCCGGCAATGGAAGGATCGAATACGGGAAGTGCCGTAAAAAATTTAGCCGTGAGGTACCCGATCAATTTTCCTTTTTCGTCCCATACTAAAATAAAACCGGTAACACCAATGATCAGCACAATTAAAAACGAAAGGATACCGCTTACCCACGAAAGAATGCGCCTGAATTTTCCGGTAATCAGCGTCTGTAAAAAATGAAGGATAATAAAAATAACTAATAAATCGCTGCTGTAGCGGTGCACGCTGCGCACCACAGCATGAATAGGATTGGCCGAAATATGCTGCACGGAATCATAAGCATGAGCAGGGTCTACATCGTAAAACAAAAAAAGATAAACTCCGCTTACACAGGCCACCACAAACATTAAAATGGTAATATCGCCCAGATGATATAGCGGGTTGAGGCGAGAAGAATAGATTTTACTAAAAATACCGGCCCCACGCTGAAAGAACCAATGGTTATGTATCTTCCTTTTCAAGCTGTTAAATTTCTTCACGTTTAGTAAAATATAAATTCCGTACCAGGAGTGTGCCCATAATAATCATCATTACCAAGCCGGCCGAAGTTTGTGCAATAAATCGCCAGTCAACATGGTATGACTTCGTGGCCGGATTGAATGAAAAGCAACGCACATACAGAATTTTAAAAAAATTATTGAATGACGTTTTTTCTACCTGCGCCTCCATAATAGCCAACTTCAGATCTTTTGCTTTGGGCTCAACTCCATAAATGTAGCGTGCTATGCGGCCGCTGGGCGTGATGACAATCACTACGTTGGGGTGTGCATATTCTTGGGTAAGCGCATCATACTCAATCTGGTAATCAAGGGATGCCAGCAAAGTCTTTATTCCATGCGCATTTGAAGTAACTGTTTTCCAGTTTTTTCCATCCATTTTCCATCGCTTCTCAAATCCTTTTAAATCGGCATCGGTGTCGGTAGAATCAAATGAAAAAGTAATGATGGTAAAATCCTTTCCCAACGTGCCTAACTGCTCTACCGTGTTTTTTAATCCATTACTGATTAGCGAACACGCCATGGGGCAGCGGGTATAAACCGGTGAAAGTAACACCGGCTTTCCCAACATATTATCGTAGAGATTAGAATACTTTCCGTGCGCATCACGCACCACAATATTTTCTATCCTGCGCGATATGAATTTGGATTCATCGGGCAAATCGAAAGAAGAAAGTGTAGCCAAAAGGCAAACTCCTATCACTATACCTTTCAGGCGCACTTGGTTCATAAATATTATTTTTAAAAATTATTTTACCCACCACGTAGCAGCCAGCCATTTCCAATTAATAAAGAATAATACGGCAAACGTGATGAGAAATAGGATCGTAAGAATTAATGTACCCGGAGCTTCGTAGCCTTTATGTTCTTTAGCGGCAGGAGCTAATGGCGATATAGGTAGTTGCATATCTTCCGGCCCGTTTACTTTAGGGCCGAAGAAAACAGACACCACCACCTGCAATACCCAAATGAGGGCTGCAATAAATGCCAGCGAGCCGCCCAGCATCATCAATGTCCAAAAGAAATCTACCGAAGGATTAAACGTATGCGTAAAGGGCCCTCCGCTAAAAGTAGAATCCCAGTGTCTGCGCGGAACACCCAGCTGTCCTAAGGCAATCATTGAAACCGACAGAATGGCTATGCCAAAGAAAAATAACCAGGGTTGTATTTGGGCCAGTTTAAAAGCCACAATTTTTCTGCGGAAGATGAGTGGAATTAGATAATAAGTAATGCCCATAAAGGTTAAGGTCGTGCCAATTACTACCGTTCCTTTAAAATGCCCCGGAATAGCCAATGTGTTATGCACAATAATGTTGGTTTGCTCCATCCCGAATATGACACCCGTAGTGCCCCCTATAAAACCAAAACCAATGCAAGCCAATACACAAGAAGTAAATGCCGGATTAGACCAAGGTGCTTTGGCCAGCCACTCAAATAAACCTTTGTTATACCCCCACCTGCGCTGGGCCGATTCGATAGAACTGGGTACAGCAAAGGCGTGTATCATAGAGGCCAGCACAGCCAGGTACATGGCATACGAAGTGTTCCACACTTTCCATGCCGAGCTGGTGGCCGGATCGGTAAGTAAATGGTGGGCCGAGGCCAAACAGATAAATAAGATGTATAGAAAAAAAGCGGTGCGCGATACCCTTTCATTAATAGAAGTACCCCCCAATGCGAGGAAAGTAGTGAGATACCAGATACTCACCATAGCCGACACGTTAATTTGCTGCGATGAATGGCCTAAGCCCCACCACACTAATTTGTAAACAGCCGGATCTACCGAATCAATTAAGCCCAAAGACCATAAAAAAGTAGGAATGTAAATGATAGCGCCTGTAGCCAATGTAATAACGGCAATGATGGCAGCCGCCACCAGTCCGTATGTGAATAAAGGTAATGTGTCGCCTACATTTTTATCTCGCTTGGCATTAACCACGTTAGCAAAAAATAAACTAACCCCTAGTAATGCACCTACTGCAAACAAGATGATGCCCAGATAATATAAAGGATGGGCTTTCAATGGCACGTACGAAGTCATCATAACATCCGCTTGCCCGATCATCACCATAACATCTACCAGCAAAAATCCACCTACCATTAAAATAAGAGATAGCCACCCTAACACGGGTGAACAAAATTTCTGATTTAGCACCACCGTAGAGCCGAAATACAACCCGGCTATCTCAAAGAATACGATCCAGAAAATAAGGGCGTTCAGCCCATGAAAAGTAGTAAGCCGGTAATACCATTCGGCATCCAGCAGATGCACGGGTTGGTAACGGGTAAATATTAAAAGGATGGCAGCTATAATGGCGAGCAGCAGAGAAACTACGGCCATTACTGCGTTTAGCCTGATCAGTTTTTCCGAATTTAAATCTACTTTAAAGCCGGTAATATCGCATGTTCTAAACATAGGGGTAGATTTTTATTTAAGTGATTTTATAAAAGCGGTTACCTGCTTTATTTCGTTAGCGCTCAGTTCGAGCTGGGCCATCGGTATTTTTTCATATCCAACCACAATTTGTTTTTGCGGTTCGTTGATAGACGTGGCGATGTAGTTATCATCTACGGTTACTTCCTTGCTTTTTCCCTCTTCCGTTATCTTCACTTTGCTGCCATATAACTTATTAAATGGCGGGCCAATTAGTGAAGTGCCGTCTGTTTTGTGGCAGGCACTGCATCCTTTTAAATTGTAAACCGACTCCCCGGCTTTCGCTAATTGTTCTTCGCTCCATCCGGATATATCTTCGGGGGTTGCCGGTACCGCTGCCGGGGCAGCACTTAATTTATCGTAACCGTATTGGGCTAAGTCGGCATCGCTTTCAATCACTACAATTTTCCCAATCATGGTATGGTGGCCTATGCCACAATATTCATTACATAAAATTTTCGCCTCTCCGGCTACGGTAGGTTTAAATTTTAATACGTAATCGTAACTCGGGTAAATCTGAAAATTCATATTAGAAGGCTGGAGCGAAAAGCCATGCACTAAATCTTTGGAAGAGATATGCAGGTTGTACCATTCGTCTTTTTTAAGAATAAGGGCAGGCGACCAACGCCACATTTGTGCCATCAGAATAACATCGCTGCCGGGTTCGGGTTTTACTACGGGTATGCCATTATCCATACCCACCATATGCTTTTTTACATACGCATCGTGCAATTTGCCAAATTCGGCCGGAGAAGTTTTATAGGTGGTGTTCGATGGGTTTTGTTTGCCAAAGGCATGCCACATCACCATCCATACAAAAAGGAAAATACAAAGTACAAATGCAATGATAATCCACATGCGTTCGTCTTTGGCTACCCTTTTATGAAACCACCCTTCATTAGGAGATAGTAAGCTCATATTTTTTGGGATTAGAATTTATTATTTAAGAATGGCCGCCTTTATTTCTTCGGGGATGGCGGGCACGGTGGCAATCTCCATGATCCCCCAGATGAGGTAAAAAATAGCATAAATAGTAACTCCCAGAAAGAGGAGTAACATGACATCGTTCATCACTACCTGCAAGGCAGGTACGGGTTTGTCTTTGTCTTCTTGTTCGTTCATAGTATCGTTGTTTAGGTTAGGTTGCCGTATCCGAATAATTTTCTTTTCTCTAACAAGAATATATGGGGCGATTGAAAAAAAATATGACCTTAATCAGGTTTTAAAAAATACAGGACAATATTATCCTGTATTACAAGTGAGCAGGTAGGATTTTACGGTTCAGTATTGATAAAACAGCATGGTAGAGAATAACGAAGTATAGAAAGGTTCAGTTAAGGGTGCGGATTATAGATCGCCCAACTGCGGCCTGATAATCACTTCTTCCACCACGCTACGGGTAGAAATAGAGTAGGCATTAAAAACTACTTCGGCTACATCTTCCGGTTTCATAAAGCGTTCATCCGGAAGCGGAGTTCCGTCCCAGCTGGCCGTGCGAGTGGCTCCGGGCAATACGGCCGTAACACGAATGTTAAACTCTTTCAGTTCTTCTCGCAACACTTTAGAAAAACCGAGTAATGCAAATTTAGAAATAGCATACGATCCGCCATTGGGATAAGCCTTGATGCTGGCAATAGAGCACATATTAAAAATATGTCCGCCTCCGTTTTGTTTCATATTTTCAATCAGCCCTCGCGTAGTGTAGTAGGCACTATACACATTTGATTCGATCATACTCTCTAAAGTACCCTCCTTTTCTCGCATGGTTTCGCCCGGAGTAAAGTGCCCGGCATTATTTACCAGCACAGAAACCGGACGTTTTAGATCCTGAATAAATTGACAAAAATTATTTACTTGGGCCTTATTAGATGTATCGGTTTTTTTAATATGTGTTAAAATACCAAACTCAGTTTCTGTTTCCCTCTTAAATTGATGAAGGTCATTTTCGTTTCGTGCACACACTGCCAGATCATAACCGGCACGGGCAAATCTTCGGGCCACGGCCTGGCCTATTCCCTTCGTTGCACCGGTAATTACTACCAACCCATTCATGATAATTTATTTATCTTTGGGCAATATACTATTTCCCTATTTTGAATGAAACAGCACAAAGTGGTACACCCCGTTAATCCTGCATTGGGATGAGTGGATTTGGCCGTTATGTAATTTTTCTCGGATCTCTGTTTGTGAGGCGGGAGTCATTCAAAACCTACTATAAACTGGTGCTGGAGGAGTGTATCCAGATCGGTGTTAACTCCATATTTTTATTTATGCTGGTATCTACCTTTATCGGGGCGGTTACTACCGTACAAACAGCTTTTAATATGGTTAACCCGCTCATTCCACGGTTTGTGATATCGCAGGTGGTTCGCGAAATGACGGTGTTAGAACTCGCCCCTACCGTCATGGCATTGATCTATGCCGGAAAAATAGGCTCCAGCATGGCCGGAGGCATTGGCACCATGCGCATTACCGAACAGATAGACGCCCTCGAAGTAATGGGTATCAATTCCTCTTCGTATCTGGTGCTTCCTAAAATTATTGCCTCCATGCTAATGTATCCTTTGCTGGTTATTTTTTCGGGTGTCTGCTCGTTAGTAGGCGGCTATGTTGTAGGCACGGCAATCCACCTGGTTACCCCTACCGAATTTATTGCCGGCCTCCGGTTTGGGTTTAATCCAACCGAAATTTCCGTAGCACTCATCAAAGGTGTAGTGTTTGCTTTCCTTATCTCTTCTATTTCTTCCTTCAAAGGATATTTTACCAAAGGCGGAGCTTTAGAAGTAGGTATTGCCACCACCGAAGCTGTAACGGCCAGTGTTATCGCCATTTTGCTTATGGATTATTTTTTGGTCAATATTTTATTGTCATGATCAAGATCAAAAACATATCGAAATCGTTTGGCGATAAAAAGGTTTTACAAGGCATCAACGCAGAATTTGAGAAAGGAAAAACGAATCTCATTATCGGCTCCAGCGGTACCGGCAAAAGTGTATTGCTGAAATGTATTGTAGGGCTAATTACTCCGGATGAAGGCCGTGTTTATTACAATTTGAGGAATTTTACCGAAGCCGATAAAGACATGAAATCTGAGATACGCAGAGAAATTGGTATGCTCTTTCAGGGAGGAGCTTTGTTCGATTCTAAGAATGTGCAGGAAAATATCATGTTCCCGTTAGATGTGCTGACGAAAATGACGGCAGACGAAAAACTAGATCGCGTAAATGATTGCCTGAAGCGTGTGGGGCTGGAAAATATCAATAATAAGAGAGTATCTGAAATTAGCGGAGGAATGAAAAAACGAGTAGGCATTGCCCGCGCCATTGTAAACAACCCCAACTATTTATTTTGCGATGAGCCTAACTCAGGCCTGGATCCGCAGACCTCCATACTGATTGACGAACTAATTCATGAAATTACCCACGAACTGGATATTACCACGATTGTAGTTACCCACGACATGAACTCCGTTATGGGGATTGGCGAGAAGATTATTTTTTTATACCAAGGCCAAAAATTATGGGAAGGTCACCACGAAGAAATTACGCACTCGGGCGTGCCCGAGTTAGACGACTTTGTTTTTGCCAACAAAGTTATGAGCAAAATGCGTAATAGTTTATAAGATTTGCTTACACCGCAACTCGCACAAAGAAAGTAGTTCCCCGGGCAGACGTATCAAACCAAATCTCCCCTCCCATTTGTTCAAGACTTCGCTTGGCGATAGCCAAGCCTAAGCCAGAGCCCGATTTTTTGGTCGTAAAGTGAGGTAAGAATATACGATCTATTAAAGCCGTGTCTATACCAGTGCCGTTATCTTTAATAGACACAACCACAAACTTATCTTCTTTGGTCGTTTCTATTTCCACATTAACCAGTCCGTTTCCGTTTCGGGATTGAAGCGCATTTAAAATTATGTTAGAAAAAATCCGGCTCAGCAACAGTTCATCGGCTTCTACTAAAAGAGGGTGCCCGGAAGAATGAAAAAAAACATTACCCAGCGTATGGTTTTGAAAAAACAATACGGTGCGCTGCATCAAATCAGTTAGGTTAACAGTTGTTATTACCGGCATTGGCAACGATGCAAAAGAACTAAACGAGCCGGCTATGTCATTTAAAATCTGCAGTTGTTCTAATAGTGTTTGCAAAGATTTTTCTACGCGTATTTTATCAAAGCTGTTCTGCTTCATCAGTTGTTCCAGATGTTGCAGCGTAAGTTTCATGGGAGTGAGCGGGTTTTTAATTTCATGGGCCACCTGTTGCGCTATTTCGCGCCAGGCACTTTCTTTTTGGGTTCGGGCCAATTCATTCCGACTAATCGTAAGGTTATCTATCATTTTATTATACTCGGTAACCAACATCCCTATTTCGTCATTATTTTTCCATTCAATAGGTTTATTCTCCGTTAACTTTGTTTCGTTTAGTCGGTTGGCAATAAGGCGCAATGGAGATGTTATTTTTTTAATAGCAGTCTCTGCTATGAATGAAAACAGAATAAATACCACTACAAATGTTACCAGAATATTAGTAATCAGATTTATTTTCAGCGCCTCCGTAGACGATGTAAAAAAAGGAAGTTCTAAAATTCCACTCAATACATGCCGAGTATTATAAATAGCAAAGTAGCGGCTGTTGTATTCTAATGTACCAATATTATTTTTTAACAGCAAAGAATGATGCTGCTGCGCTACGATATTCTCCCAAGCCTGCCGGTTCAGTAAGGGCATTACCAGTTGGTTTTCAAAAATAGAAGATTGATTCGTTCCCAAAAGCTTCCCTGAGGTATCATAAATATTGATATCCATCTCGGATGACGCTATTATCAGTTTTATTTTTTTATTATCCGCTCCGCTCTTTTGCTTTAAGCTATCATTATCCAAAAAAGAAGATAAGCGTTCCGTTAAATGAATACCCTTGTCACTCATTTCTTTTTCTTGCTCCGCCTCATTAGACTGTGTCAGCATTCGCAAGCTAATTATACTTACTGCTAACAGGGGGAGAATAAAAAATAGATAGGCTAAGAATTGAATACGAGTGGAGTAATCCATTGAGCGGTGGCGAAACCCACGCCTTAAAAAACTCACCGCAAAAAATAAAAAAGATAGAATAATACCGAGTACAAAAATAAAAGAGAAATTGGCTGCCAAATTAAATAAACTGGCTTTTCGTGCCGCCACCACTACTTTCCTACCGGTTTCATCCTCAGCCGCCACCACCCAATAATTATTTACTGTTTTGCCTTTATCATAAATATCTTTATTACGTAAAAGTGTTGAATCCACATCTTGCTTGAAATTCATTTCACCAAACTGATCGAGTAACGAAGTCTGATTATAAAAAGCATAGCTGAAATCATTATTCCGTATAGAGCGGGCAAAGCGGTTATCTAAAGTTAATTCAGGGTATACCCGATCGGAAAATATTCTTGCGAGCGATAAGTGAATTAAACTGAGCCCTTGTACTTTTTCATTTTTTTTTATTGGAATTACAGCTACATAATGCCTGACATCGGCCGCATTTCTGCGCTGGAGAAGATAGACTCCCTCATAATTTGTTTTTACTGACTGCTTTTCAATTACTTTTATGGCCGTAGAAAAATCATCCACCTGGGTACTTTCTACCGGCCGGCCATCGGCATAAAATAAATAAATAGTTATTTTATAGCGATCGAGGTATTCATTCGATAAGATAGAAGTAATACGTTGCTTTTCCTGGTAGGCTAAAGGAAGGTTATTTTTCAGGAAAGCAAAGGATGTGTTTGCTATTCGCGGAATTGCTTGTGCCACCAGGTATTCAGCCAGTACATCGCTGGCAATTAATTCATTGGAAGCCCTAAACATGGATTTTCGCTTTTTTTCTTCAGAAAACTGATAAGTAGCCCAGGCCGACTGAGCCGCATAACAAGAAATAATAATCAGTACCGGAAAAAAAGTTTTGTATTCAATTTTAGTTAACAAATCAATGGTGGAAGAAAAAAATAAATACAAGAATAAAATAGTACCTGCCCAAAAGGTTGGCCAGTAGTTTAATTCAGAAAAAATAAAATAAAAGAGAAAAAGGAACGATCCTAAAAAAATAGTTGCTAAAAATTGTATAGTATTTGTGCCCGATTTTATAAACCGGAAGAAAGTCACTACTACAAAAAAAGAACTTAAACATCCTAATGCAAAAGTCAATATTACCAAAATACGTAATGCACTGAATGGGGCTGCCGTGGTGATATCAAACGAAAGAGCTGAATCGTGAAAAATTGCTTCTACAAAAAGATTAGGGAAAAGAAAAGCGAAGTAAGATGCAGTTATGAAAATTGTAAATACTATAATTTTTTTGGGGGGCGTGAAGCTATGGGTAGAGGATAAAACGATGGGACGAATATTAAAAAAAAGATACCCACAAGAAATCACAACAATCAGAGTGTTCAATAAAAAATCACCTGCGGAAGCATTGAATGACGAAGAGGCAAAGTAGCGTGGATTAAAAAAATCTGACTTAATCCATCGGGCCGGAAAAGAAAACGACACCATAGAAATCCGCAACAATACAAGTGCTCCAGAAATAAATAAAAAATTTGACAGAAATTTTTTTTGAAAATGTAATTTTTTTGAAATACGATAAATCAGTAAAAGAAAAAAGAAAATAGAACCAGCCACCAATCCGACTGATGTAATATTTTCAGGGTATGTATCATTTGTTAATCGTAAGCCAAACTGCAGGCCCTCCACCTGTACAGGTAAAAAATTATTATTTGGCACCGGTGCTATTTCGGCCGTGCCAGATGGAAATATATCTTTGTTCCACTCGGCTGTTAAATACCTGTTTTCGATCGAGTATCCTTTTTTTAAAATTAAAACTCCTACTAAGAAAACGCTGTGCTTCCATTCTTTCTTATATAGAATAAAATCGGAAGTGGATGTGTGGCTGAATTTCCATTCAAAAGGTTCGCGTATATCGGCTGCCTGAATAACCACATTTGTTTGGCTCCATTTTTTTATGGAATCATTTTCAATAAGAAAAAAAGGGTACTTTAATGAAGACCAAAGAATCTCCGAATCGTACTTAATACGGTCAGCTTCCTGTTTCAACTGTTTCATTTCCTGATTAAGCAGAAACGCTACTTGTTGGTGAAGGGAGGAGGTTGAAAAACGATGCTGTACACGGCTATTCCACACTATAGCTGCGAATAAAAAAAATAAAGAAATAAAAAAGAGGGCAACGTTTTTCAGCATGCAGGAAACGTTATTTTAATGAACCCCGGTTATTTATGGTTTTGCAACCCACCAAACCAATATAAAAATAATATACGCGAATACCGGAAACTGAAAGGTATAAAGAGTACTGAAGCGATAATAATAGAAATAATGTAAACCCATTCGGGAGGATCAAAAAAATAATACAACACCAATGATACTCCTAAAAACAAAGCGGTAGTGAAAGCATAGCTCACATACAAGGCGCCAAAATAAAATCCGGGTTCCGGCTCAAAGGTAATTCCGCATTTCTCGCAGGATGCATTCATCTTCCCCATACGTGTAATGTGAAAGAGGGAATGTTTAAATATAGACCCCTGGCGACAGCGGGGGCATTTACCCAGCCCAATGGCCGTCAAAAGATTTGTTCGCATTTCGTTTGCTGGTACGGTACCAAAAAAAGGCTATCACACTAATAAATAAATACGGAGCTACAAACAAGTAAAGGATACCAAAGTTAATACCGCTGGCAATACCAATGTTTCCGTTACTAATATTGTTTTCTAAGGTAGCCTTACACATCGCACACTGTGCCGAAGCCAACAGAGAATGACTTACTAAAATAATGAGTGTTACAATAATCTTTTTCATTTATAATAGGGGCTGATCATCACATATACCAACACACCGGTTATGGCTACATAGAGCCACAACGGAAAAGTAAATTTAGCCAATCGTTTATGCCTTTCAAAATCACCTGACAATCCTCTGGAAAACGTAAGCAAAACCAACGGAATAACAACCACGGAAAGAATAATATGCGTAATCAAAATAAAATAATAAACATATTTTAATATCCCTCCGCCTCCGTAATGGGTTTCATCAGATGTAATATGATAAAGAATATACAACACTAAAAATAAGCCCGACAGCCCAAGACAAATTTTATTCAGCCTTTCATGGCGAACTCGGTATCCTTTTTTGATGGAAAAAACAGAAACCATAAGCAACACAGCCGTAAGCCCATTAATTGATGCATAAATGGGTGGAAGAAAAGAAAAATTATATCCCCTGATTTTTACCCGGAATAAAAGTGCTACCGATATCGGTATTACTATAGATAAAAAAATAATCAGACGTTGATAAGGCTCAGCTTTTTTCATGTCAATATTTTTT
The DNA here is from genome assembly GCA_018267135.1 of Bacteroidota bacterium. Classification (GTDB taxonomy): domain Bacteria; phylum Bacteroidota; class Bacteroidia; order Cytophagales; family Cyclobacteriaceae; genus ELB16-189. Next base: position 179,841 of record JAFDZA010000014.1, on the reverse strand, counting down.
CATCAGTATAGTTAACTCTATTTTCAAGCGATCCAGATCATCGCGGTGAGCCAGTGCATAGTAGCCTCTAATTCGTTTTTGGTTGTCTACTAAGACGGCTGTCCAGGGTTTTTTTAAAAATAAAACACAGTCTTTTATGGTTTCAGCGTGAGGCATATCTCGCAAGAAAATAACCTGCCAATTTTTATCGCCTACATCCTCCTTCAGCCGGGTTACCTCTTTTATCTCATCGCCTACAAACAGGTTGGCCAGTTGCAATTTTTTCTCACCGAATAGTGAATCGGGTAGAAAATATTGACCTTGCCCGTTGTAAGTCGTGCAGCGGAGAGAATCAGGCACTCCACTTTCATACTGAATGGGGATATCAAATTCGCTTCGGCCGAAAAATTTTAAAAAAAAGAAAATTAAAATAGGAAGTAGCAGAGCCAGAAAAAGATAAACTGATTTTTTTTTCATAAATAACTATAAAGAACTCTTGGCTCGTATCAGTACATTAAATTTTCACGGAATTTGTTTACTTATTTTCCTCAAAAATAGGAAAAAGGTCTTAGTGAAATGTATCGGATACGGGCCATGATTAAAATTTTACCTGGATATGATCGCTTCTCTGTAAAAATTGTTTCCGGGTTTTTTCAGGAACCAAATCGCCACCGGTTGACCAGGCAAGATGTGTTACTTTTGAGGGATCAATTTTATTTTTTGACAGGTATGTTGAGGCAAGCACTTGCTCGGGGCCCATCAATCCGGCCGTGGCAGAAGGTTCTATAAATATTTGTTCGGTGTCATTCAATTCTTTCAACAACTGAAATAATGCACTGTCTTCTATGGTATATATGCCACTTACCAGTTTTTTAATTATTTCGCTGGCAAAGGCCGATGGCCGCCCCACCGCCAGCCCATCGGCTTCAGTTAAATTATCTAAGCCGATGTCGTGTACTGAAATTTTTTCCTTCAGACCGGTGATCAGACCGGTAAGCACGGCAGGAGAATGGGTTGGCTCTGCAAAAAAAGAATGTACTGCATCGCCATAGATCATTTTTAAACCAAACATCACTCCGCCCGGAGACCCCCCCACCCCGCAGGGTGAATAAACAAATAGCGGATGTTCTTCATCAATATTTATTTTTAGTTGATTTAATTGTTTTTGCACCTCATAGGCAGCCAAACTATATCCTAAAAATAACCGGCTGCTGTTTTCATCATCTACAAAATACCCCAACGGGTTGCGGGTGGTTTCCTTTCGGCCTTTGGCAATGGCTACCCCGAAGTCGCCTTCTTCTTCAATAACGTGGGCTCCGTTTTTTCGTAAAAGATTTTTTTTCCATTCTTTGGCATCGTGGCTCATATATACATTTACCCTGAACCCCAGCTTAGCACTGATAATACCTATGCTTAACCCCAGATTGCCGGTAGATCCTACCCCGATCGTGTACCGCGAAAACAATGCTTTAATTTCAGGTTGAGAAAAATCAGCCGTTTCATTTTCATGGATAAATCCTTCTGATGCCGCTAACTGATGGGCAAAATGAAGTACTTCAAAAAAACCACCTCTTGCTTTGATCGATCCGGCCACCGGCAGCGCATGATCGCACTTTAAAAAAAAGCGACCGGAAATTTTGTGTACACCTCTGCTTCGCAGACTACTAAATTTATCTAATGTGCTGAGGGGAGAAAAAATTTGGCCATGGGTAGCGGCTGTTTCAGGGAAAATTTTAGCAATGTACAGAGCATACTGATCCATAAAGGCTTGTCCCTTTTCCATGTCAGCTTTCCCTAGGGGCAATGGAAAAGAGTCGCTCACTCGTTTTTTGTCCGGGTTCAGCCACAAAACAGGTTGTGCTTTTATTACCGGCCTCAAAGCAGGGTATTTTTCAATCCATTCATTCGGGTTAGATAATGCCTGCATACCTCCGTTATTTGTGTTTCTGCGGAACGTAGCTACCAGCCGGAGTTTTAAACGCTACCGATAACCGGTTCCATCCGTTAATCGCTACGATGGCCATCGTCAGGGCTATTAATTCTTTTTCATCAAACTGTTTTTTTACTTCCTGATAGAGCGAGTCAGGCACATCGTTTTCCGAGATCAGCGTAAGCGCCTCGGTCCAGGCTAATGCGGCTCGTTCTTTTTCAGAGTATAAAGAAACTTCGCGCCAAGCCGATACCAAGTACAGTCGTTGTTCGGTTTCACCGGCTGCCCGGGCATCTTTAGCGTGCATATCCATACAATACGCACAGCCATTCATTTGAGAAGCCCGGAATTTTACGAGCTCAAAAATAGTGGGCGATAACCCGGAGTGGTGCACATATTTTTCTATTTCCAGCATTCCATGAATAGCATCCGGGGCATTTTTTGAATAATTATATCGTTGGTTTTCCATATTATTTTATTGATCGCTTCTACGTTCAATTATTCTTTTGATTGTACTTTTCTATTTCTTCCATGGCTAATGTGCCGTGCGCATAAGCGGCCCCGGCCCGCATCTCAGCGGCAATCCATATTGCTTCCATGATTTGCTCCTGCGTAGCTCCTTTGCGAAGCGCCAGAGGCGTATGCGAACGGATGCAATAAGGGCATTGCGTAACATGTGCAACGGCCACAGCTATAAGTTGTTTTGTTTTTTCATCGAGCGCACCGGCTTCAAATACCGTTTTGCTGAAGGTGCGCCAGGCTTCTATATTTTTAGGTGCTAAGGCGGCTTTTTTTTCTGCCAACTCGCGTGTGGCTTTTGGATAAAGGTTGTTATTTTCCATAATCAATTTTTAGCATTACGATTTTTAAGAGAACAACTCTTGTTAAGAAAAAAATCCAAATAAGTAGAATTTTTCAATTGTAGATGTTCATTTGGGGTCTCTCAGGCCGGGCTATCGCTCAATAAATTATTAAGATAATCAGATGATACTGTTTGCTGCAGGGTTTCATGAACATCTTCCCCTCTCTGTAATTTCTCAGCTATATTTTTCATGGTAAAAACAGCATTTTTTAAAAAACCGGACGCCAAACTTACCCGAGACACTCCCAAGGTTTTTAAACTATTGAAATCGGGTATGCCGGGTGCAAGTGTAATATTTATGGGGAGCCCGGTCTCTTTACTAATGGCTTCAATGTGTTCTTTATTTTTTATAAAAATGGGATACAACCCATCTGCACCGGCCTCTTTGTATGCATAGCCTCGTTGTAGAACTTCGGTTCGTTTTTCTTCTTCACTTAAATGATTGCCTCTAATGTACACGTCTATTCGGGCATTTAGAAAAAGAGAGGAACCCGATTGGCGGGCAGTTTCTTTAATCATCTTAATATTCTCACATTGTTCTTTTATAGAAACCATTTCGGTCGTGCCCGGCTTGCTGTCTTCATAGTTGATTCCGGCTATGCCGGTGTCAATCAGTTTGCCAATATTTTCTTTTAAAACAGAATGGTTGGTGGCATAGGCCGTTTCTACATCAGCCGATACGGGAATCTTTACACTTTGGGTGATCCGTTTTAAGATATGCAGCAATTCGTTGAACGGAAGTTTTTCGCCATCCCGGTATCCATTGCTCAACGCCATGGCCGAACTGGAAGTAGCTACTGCCGGGTAGCCCAGGTTTTCTAACAGAGCAGCCCCTAGCGAGTCCCAAATGTTGGGCAAAATTAACAGGTGGCCGGTATTATGCAGGCGATGAAATTTTTTTTCTTTGTCGGTTTGAAGCTGAGATAGGTGAGTCATTTATCGGGAAAACTAACAAAGAAAAAAATAACTAAATAAACATCTTACGCAAAAGGATAATGTGAGTGAAAAATGGTAAGCGGGGATGCTCTCTATACATGGTTTATACACGCCACCCTATACCACTATTCCATTACTTTAATAATTTTTACCGGGCATGCTTTGGCTGCACTGGTACAAGATTCTAATTCTGCTTCGCCAATCTTCACTACATAAAATCCTTTTCGCTCGTGGGCATGAAGCAATACTGCCTTGCCATCTTTTTTAGACATGGCAAACCGCTGCGAAGCATGCTCCCGGCAATAATTACATCCAATACATTTTTCGCGCTGAAGAGTAATCGTTATCATTCCGTGGTACTCACTAACTTATACAGCTTATCACTTTTGCGGATGGGTGTATCTATTTTTACAGAACATAAATCCCCTTTTATCGCTTCTGTTACCGGGCCGGTGGCCGTGTGCAGCTCATCTACCGTAGTCTCTATTACTCCCGTAGTGGGGCCGGTAACAAGAATGCGATCTCCCATTTTAAGAGTATGCGTTTCAATATAAAATTCAGCCACTCCCAGTTTACTGAAGTATTTGCTTCCTTTGCCTAAATATATTTTTTTAAGTTTAGCTTTAGAACCGTGGGTGTTCGTCCATTCGCCTAACTTTTGTCCTAAGTAATACCCCGACCAAAAGCCGCGATTATACACGGTCTCCATTTTTTCTTTCCAAGCTTTAGCTTTCTCCGGTGTGTAGGTGCCGTTAAAGAAGGCATCGGTTGCTTCGCGGTAACATTGTGTCACGGTTTTTACATATTCCGGTCCTTTCCCCCGGCCTTCAATTTTTAAAACATGAACGCCCGCATCCAACACCTGATCTATAAAATCTATTGTACAGAGATCTTGTGCCGACATAATGTATTCGTTTTCAATTGCTAATTCGTATCCTTCTTCCCGATCTTTAACTTGATACGTTCTGCGGCAATTCTGAACGCATGCGCCCCGGTTGGCGGAAGCATTATGTGTGTGCAAACTCAGGTAGCATTTTCCTGAAACCGCCATACACAGTGCCCCGTGTACAAATAATTCAATTTCAATCAGCCGGCCCGATGGCCCTTTAATTTGTTCGGCTTTAATGGCATCAGTAATTTTTTTTACCTGTATTAGGCTTAGTTCACGGGCAAGCACAATGGTATCGGCAAAGAGCGCATAAAATTTTACTGTTTCAATGTTGGTAACATTTACCTGTGTGGAAATATGTACTTCCATGTTTACTGAACGGGCATACGCAATCACGGCCTGATCGGCCGCAATGATGGCGGTAATGCCTGTCTTTTTAGCCGCATTCACTATGGTTTTTATCAGCGATAGATCGTGGTCGTAAACAATCGTATTCAACGTAATGTAAGAGCGAAGATGATGTTCTTTACAGATACGGGCTACCTCCGGAATATCTTCCAGCGAAAAATTCATGGTAGCACGGGCACGCATGTTCAGTTGCTCCACACCAAAATAAACCGAATGAGCCCCTCCTTGTATGGCAGCCATTAACGAATCGAAGCCCCCGGCAGGAGCCATTATTTCTACTTTTTTATTCATGACTTTGGCAAAGGTAGTGGTTTGGCGTTGACCCTCTGCCTTTTATATAGACCAGCCATTTTCCTGCGTTTGCAGGAAGGATTTTATCAGCCGAAGGATTATAAAGTTTTACCGAACTGTTTAGAAAAGAATTATACGGTAAGAAATCATATTATGCTTTCTGTGCTGCCGTGCGCAATAAAATTCCGGCCATAGCAAAAAAACAAAGTGTGCCAAAAATCATGTACCCGGTTTCGCCCATAACCGATGACAGCGCATGTTCTAAACTAATTTTTTGTAAGGCATCAAAATAAAATACAGATAATACAGCTACGACTACCCCTGAAATAGCCCCGCCTGCAATAAGACCGGTGGCAAATAAATTTCCACGGCTAAGGTCGTCTTCATCTTTCTTTTCATTTTTTCTTTCTGCCCGCCAGTCAACTAATCCTTTCAATGCGCCCCCAATAAAAATAGGTAAGGTAGTGGCCAGGGGTAAATAAAGACCTATAGCAAAAGCCAGCGCTTTAATCCCACAAAGCTCAATCATTACCGCAATAAAAACACCTACCATTACATACTGCCAATCCAGATTAAAAGACAAAATTCCTTTTGTTAAAGTAGCCATCAGGGTGGCTTGCGGGGCCGGGTATTTGGTGCTGCCAATGGCATGGGTAAAACCCTGAGCTATCAAATCTTGCGTAGGTGTATCTAAAATCTTAATAATGACGCCAATTGCTATAGAAGAAACTAACGCCCCAATGAAGAGAGCAATTTGCTGATATTTTGGTGTGGCGCCAATTAAGAAACCGGTTTTTAAATCTTGTGAGGTACCTCCGGCATTGGCTGCTGCAATGCAAATAATTCCGCCTACCACCAGCGCCATCGGCTCATACACGCGCCCGCTCCATCCTACCGATGTAAAAATTAAACACGTACCCATCAAAGTAGCGATTGTCATCCCGCTAATGGGGCTGTTACTGGTGCCGACCAAGCCTACAATGCGGCTGGCCACCGTAACGAAGAAAAAACCAAACACAATTACCAAAATACCCAGCAATAATTTCTGGATAAAACTGTCGCCCGGAATTTTGGGAAGAATAGAAATAATTAATACCAGCAATAAACTTCCAATGATCACTACTTTAAACGATAAGTCGCGCTCCGTGCGGGTAACTCCGGCCTCGCCTTTATTTTTTAAAGAACCCATGCTTTCGCGAAACGAACTGACAATGGTGGGAATGGTTTTAACTAATGTAATAAACCCACCGGCTGCCACTGCCCCGGCACCAATCTGCCGGATATAGGCGAAGTATAATGCCGTGGCCGGATTAGCAAATGTTTTAGTTACCGGATCCCAGTTGCCTCGCCCCCCGGCTGTTGAAATATCTTTCAAATATCCAAGCGTAATGAGTTGTTGGGCCACCTGCTCAAACGGCACCAACGTAGCCAGCAACGGAATGATTGCCCACCAGGCCAACACCGAGCCGGCCACCAGCACACCCGAAATTTTTGGCCCGATGATGTACCCTACACCTAAGTATTCGGGAGTAATCTCCCCATTAATCGTGGCCGATGGCCAGAATTTATTTACTTGTTTTGTTACAAACGCAGGCGTCTCCGCTATCACATGAAAAACTTTTTGTAACATGGCATAGGCAAACGCCACGCCCATCCCCACAAATGCCGTCTGTGCAAACACTCCACCCTTCTCGCCTGCCTGCAAAACCGATGCACAGGCCGTGCCCTCGGGGTAAGGAAGCACTCCGTGTTCTTTTACAATGAGCGACCTACGAAGAGGGATCATCATCATCGTGCCGAGCATCCCCCCCAAGGCTGCCAAAGAAAAAATGGTGAAATAATTAAAGTATTCTGCGCTATTAATATTGCCATGCTCATCAGCCGAGAGAAATAAGAATCCAGGTAAAGTAAAAGCGACTCCGGCAGCAATAGATTCTCCGGCCGAGCCGGTAGTCTGAATGATATTGTTTTCTAAAATCGTAGTCTTAAAAAGTTTTCTCCCTAACGTAATGGCGATCACGGCAATAGGAATGGATGCGGTTACCGTTAGCCCGGCCTTGATAGCGAGGTAGGTAGTAGAGCAGCCAAACACAATTCCAAAAAAACATCCTAACAAAATAGATTTAAGCGTAAGCTCGGCCATGTTTTGTTCAGCCGAGATATAGGGTTTGAATGGATTTGACATAGCTGAAATAAATTTTAAAGCTTTATTTTTTAAATTCGAGAAGGCCTTGAATAAACTGAATGATGCACCATCAGTAGAATAGTTCCTGCCACGCCAAAGCCTGTTAAAATATACCACATCAGAGCCGGGTTGGTGCTCATAAAATTCAGCCGAAGCCAATCTGATAAATACCCTGCCGGTAATGAGCCCAGTGCCACCGGTAAAAAAGCAAAGCCCATAAATGTGCCTACCTGATGCTTAGGTGCGAGGGAGCTTACATAATCATAAAATCGTGGCGTTTGTGTAGCATCCGCCAATCCAAAAAGTAAAACCCCTACTACAACAAACAATACCGTGCCCATAGCTCCCACAATAAACCACGCTACCGTTGCAATCATAAAACCGGCCACTAAAGGGTAAATCGGTTTTACATTCTTAAGCAACGCCCCCATTGGTACGGTTAAAATAATGACGGCCAGCGCATCGAGCGATTCCAGTTTCTCAAATTCTGTAAATTGTAAAACATCGGTGGCATATAAGGGCAGTAAATAAAAAATTTGCCAAAACAACAGCCAAAAAATCCCGAAGATGAAAAGCAAACTGATAAATCTAAAATTTTTAAATACCAGCACCATGTCTTGAAAAACTTTTACGAGAGTGCGTTTTTTTTCATCGCTGTTATCTATTTCTTTATAAAAGAGAAACGTTCCTATGAAAAGAAAAAACGAAGTGATGGCAGACATGATCAGCACATATTCTACTCCCCAGTCGGTGCGAATGGTAAGCGCCACAATGGGGCCCAGTGCACCCCCTGTATTTACTAAAGTGTAGTAAATTGAAAAACCGAGCGGCCTGGCTTCTGCGGTAGATGTTTTTGCCACGGTACCAACAATGCAGGGTTTGATCAGCGATCCGCCAATGGCCGTAATCACAATAGCAATGATCATATAGTTTCGAACCCCGATAACTTGGGTAATCGATGCACCCCATTCTAACCCTGCCACGCCAATGCTGAAATAACCAACCGCAAAAATGGCAAAGCAAGTCATCAATGTTTTTTTAAAACCATAACGATCCACAAACACTCCGGCAATAATCGGTAATGAAAAAATAAGTGTTGTGAACCAACCTGTTAAGGTTCCGGCTTCCTCATTGAGGCCTACCTTCTTGGCGAGATAGAATACGAGCACAGCCTTGGTGGCATAAAAGGCTAAGCGTTCAAAAAGCTCAAGTGTGTTGGCAATCCAAAATGTAGAGGTAAACCCTTCACGGATTTCAGTAAAACGCTGCTGCAAAGTCATTCGGTCGTAACAGTTCAGTTTAAGTAATCACCGACAAAGTAGAAGGATTAATTGATTAAAGCAATGGGATTTTACTCCTGCTCCACACTCCACTTTTCGGGCGACCGCCACAAAGACGAGAGCAACAGTTCGCGCATAAACAAAAACTCTTTCGGGAGTTTATCGTACATCCGGCCAAACAATTCGGCATGGGCTAACAACTCGGCCTTCCATTCTTCCCGGTCTATCAACATCAGTTGATCAAACTGATGCCGAGAAAAATTCAGTCCGGTCCAGTCAATGTCTTCATAGTGGGGCATCCAGCCAATAGGGCTTTCTACTGCATTTGATTTGCCACGCACTTTTTGCACCACCCACTTCAGCACCCGCATATTGTCGCCAAAGCCGGGCCAGGCAAAGTTTCCTTTCTCGTCTTTGCGAAACCAATTCACTCCAAAAATTCGTGGCGGGTTGGGTATATCGCGGCCAAACTGCAGCCAATGATTAAAATATTCGCCCATGTGGTAGCCGCAAAACGGCAACATGGCAAACGGGTCGCGTCTTACTTTGCCCAACTCACCAAAAGCAGCAGCCGTGGTTTCTGATCCCATGGTAGCAGCCAGGTAAACACCAAAGTTCCAGTTATGCGCCTGGTAAATTAGCGGGATGGTGTTGCTTCTTCGTCCGCCAAAAATAAATGCACTAACCGGCACACCATGAGGGTTTTCCCAATCGCTGTCAATGCTTGGACACTGCGAAGCCGGTGCTGTAAACCGGGCATTGGGGTGTGCGGCCGGTTTGCCCGAGGCAGGATCGTATTTTTGGCCGCGCCAGTCGGTAAGGTTTTTTGGAATTTCTTTGCTCATCCCCTCCCACCACACATCGCCATCCTCGGTAACGGCCACATTGGTGAAGATCGTATTCTTCGCAATGGTTTTCATGGCGTTAGGATTGCTCTTTACGTTGGTGCCGGGGGCTACACCAAAATAACCGGCTTCCGGGTTAATGGCATATAACTGGCCGTCTTTGCCGGGCTTAATCCAGGCAATGTCGTCTCCTACCGTAGTTACCTTCCATCCTTCAATTTCTTTAGGTGGAATTAACATAGCAAAATTGGTTTTACCGCAGGCACTGGGAAAAGCGGCAGCAATGTATGTCTTTTCATGATCGGGGCTTTCTACTCCGAGAATGAGCATGTGCTCGGCCAACCAGCCTTCCTCTTGCGCCATAGCCGAAGCTATGCGCAACGCAAAACATTTTTTACCAAGCAGGGCATTTCCGCCATAGCCCGATCCGTACGAAACGATGGAGCGTTCTTCCGGGTAATGAACAATGTATTTGGTCGTGGGGTTGCACGGCCACTTTACATCATTCTGCCCGGAGGCTAAGGGCGCGCCTAAGGTGTGCAGGGCTTTTACATATTCGCCTTCATTGCCTAATTGATGAATTACTTTTTGCCCTACGCGGGTCATTAAATGCATATTGACTACCACGTACTCGGAGTCGGTAATCTCAATTCCTATCTGTGAAATATCAGAGCCGAGCGGCCCCATGCAAAAAGGAATTACGTACATCGTTCGTCCTTTCATGCAGCCTTCCAGTAATTTGCTTAAGGTTTGTTTCATCTCGCGCGGATCCACCCAGTTGTTGGTAGGGCCGGCATCATCTTTCGTACGGCTGCAAATAAACGTACGATCTTCTACGCGAGCCACATCGCTGGGGTCTGAAAAACAAGCGAAGCTATTGGGTCGCTTCTCTTCATGCAGACGGATGAACGTCCCTTTTTCCACCAACTTGTTGCATAGCTCATCATATTCTTTTTTAGTACCATCGCACCAATGAACATGTTCAGGCTGACACTGTGCGGCAATCTGTTGAACCCATTTTTTCAGTTCGGCATGGCCGACCGGGTAGGTAGAAGTATGATTTTTTATAGCAACCATGGTGATTTGTTTAGGCTGCAAAGATAAAAAAAAGAAGGCTCTGCAAACGTTTCAAACGATTGCAATATTTATAGACTCAATAATTCTTTTACATTGGTGGCACAGGCTTTAACGCTTTCTATAGACGAAATCGGATATGTTTCCTGTTCTATATAGAAATGCTTTAGCCCGGCCTCGTTGGCTTTGGTAAAAATGGTTTTAAAGTCTATGGTGCCAGTGCCCACATCGGCATTCAGCTTGCGGTCTTCTTTTCGCATATCTTTAACATGCCATTGTTCAAACCTTCCGGGATGTTCGGCAATAAGTTTTAGCGGATCGTGGTGAGCAAATACGACCCAGTATATATCCATCTCCATACTTACCAATTTAGGGTCAAGTTCTTTGAGCATAATCTGATAAGGGATTTGGTTTTCGATCGGCTCAAACTCAAAGGCATGATTGTGGTACCCCATTCGCATACCGTAGCGTTGGCATAGTTCTGCATTCTTATTAATTTCTTCGCAGGTGTTTTTTAAGCGATCCAGCGTATCGTATTTTTCTTTGGGCATCCAGGGCACGACTACGTATTCGTGCCCTAGGTTTTTAGCATCGGCCACTACTTGCTCCCATTTCCCAAACAGATCGGTGCCATAGTGCCCGCTGGTTAGTTTCATTCCTAAATCGTTGGTCATTTTATACACATCGGCCACCGGTTTGCCAAAAAGTTTTCCGTTGTTATACCCAAATACCTCCAGTTCTTTGTAGCCAAAACCAGCCACTTGTTTCAATACGGCTTCGGTGTCTTTACCAATTATATCGCGCAACGAATAAAGTTGCAGCCCCAACTTCTTCCTCGGCTCAATAAATGAAAAAGAAGGCAACGAAAAGGCGGCCGTAGCAACGGCAGCGGATTGGATAAATTCTCTTCGGTTCATGGCAGTTTTGTTTGAGTATTAAAGATAAAACCGTTCCTTTTCAAAACAAAAAAAATACAACCCGACAAATGCCGATAATGTATTTAGATTATAACGATCTGTGGCTCGCACCTTACCGGAAAATTGACAGAGTTGGCAATAAAGCAAAAACGGTGCGCCTCTTGGTGAAGCAACTCTGCTTTTACCCGATCGCCAGCGCTAATGGTTACAAGCGGACACAATACCACTTCTTTAAACTTTCCATGCCCTTCATTTTCTTCCATCATAATACCGGTAGGGTTGTCTTCGTATTTCTCTACAACAATGTGATTGACAGAACAGAGGTGTAAGAACCAAAGCATGTGGCAGGATGAGAGAATCCCCACCAGTAAATCTTCCGGGTTGTAGCATGAAGGGTCTCCACGGAAAGAAGGGTCGGAAGAACCAGTCAAATCGGGTTTGCCTGCCGCGCTGTAAACATAATGGCGCGAATAGGATGTGTAGCTTTTGGTACCTTGCCCCAAATTCCCCGTCCAGGTCAGTTTAAGTGTGTAGCGATGTTCTTTCATAACTTTATTTCATTTTAGCAGTTAAAATTAATGATCTCTTTTTTTCTATGCTCATCGGCTTACTTTCTGATACCCATGGCTTTCTCGATCCTAAAATAATAGATCACCTCAAAGAAGTGGATGAAATATGGCATGCCGGAGACATTGGAGATTCATCCGTTTCGGGCATCTTAAAAAAACTGAAACCTTTACGGGCCGTGTATGGAAACATTGATTCTCCCCCACTCAGGCACGAGTTTCCGGAAGATGTATGGATGAGTGTGGAGGGCTTCTCTGTCTGGATGACACACATTGGCGGGGCTCCTCCCCGTTACAACCCACGTATAAAAAAAATACTGAATAACCGGGTCCCGGATATTTTCATCTGCGGGCACTCGCATATTTTGCAAATAAAAAAAGACCCCCAACTGAACAATATGTTATACTTGAATCCCGGGGCAGCCGGGAACCATGGATTTCATGCCATCAAAACCATGATGCGGTTTGAGCTCAAAAAAAAAGAAATAAAAAAAATGGAAGTAATTGAACTGGGGAGGCGCGGGCAGGTCGTGTAATTGCATAAAAAAAATCCGACAGGTGCCCCCATCGGATTTTAGTTTACAGGTTAGCAAAAAATTACTTCTTTGCCTTTTCCTTAAATTCTTCTTTAATCTTCTCTACATCTACCGCCTTGGTTACAGGCTTAAAGTTCTGCACTTTCAGCGATGTTCTCCTGCGGGCCGCTACGGCCTTATCTTTGCGGTTCTTTCTTTTCAAACGGGTAACAGACATAACTTGTTTTTTTGGAGGTGCAAAAATAACGCAAATTCCCGATAAAGCAAGGCTTACAGTTTAAACGTAACCCCGAGGCGTGCATTGCTCGACCCTAACGCACCTAATTCTGCAAAAGCACCTACACGCGGGGTAAAATAATAACGAGCTCCGGCATGGATGCCTAAAAACAACCCACTGGCATACGTACCACCCGGCACTGTATTGCCATAGCCGCTGCCCCAGCTAAAGGTTCTAAAACCTAAACTGGCTCCTCCATAAATATCCCAGCTCTTGTCGTTAATGTTCAGTAGTTTATTAAAATGATAGGAACCTCTCGCCCCAAAAAACATAGACGTGTAGCGATAGCTGTAATAATCGGAAGAAATGTAATCTATAATACCCCCTGCGCTTATTTCGGGAGTAAACCCATATTCAAAAGAAGCACTTAACGGAAGCCCGGCAGAATAATAAGAATTAAGGCCTACCCCCAGATTCAGCAATTTATCGCCTTGCTGATACTGGGCTAAAACCCGGTTAGAAAAAGCCACAACAGACAGCACGGAAATCAACACGTAAATTTTTTTCATAAATAATTGTTTTTTCTACAAAAGTATTATTTCTCTTTCATAAAAAAACAGCGCAAATGAATTACCGATAAGTGATTAGTTTTGCTCTGAAATATGGAAAAAGTTTCTCTCCCCAAAGGCACACGCGATTTCGGGCCGGCCCAGATGGCCAAGCGATCGTATATTATAAATTCAATTAAAAATGTTTTTCAAAAATATGGGTTTCTCCCGCTCGAAACTCCGGCCATGGAGAACCTGTCAACCCTAACGGGAAAATATGGCGAAGAGGGCGATCAGTTATTGTTTAAAATTTTAAACTCGGGCGATTTTCTGAAAGCGGCCGATCCGCGGCAATTAGCAAACGGAAACTGGAAATCGGTAACGCCTGCGATCTCCGAGAAAGGCCTGCGCTACGACCTCACCGTTCCATTTGCCCGCTACGTGGTAATGAACCGCCACGAAATTACCTTCCCCTTCAAGCGTTATCAGATTCAACCCGTCTGGCGGGCCGACCGGCCGCAGAAAGGAAGGTACCGCGAATTTTATCAATGCGATGCCGATGTAGTAGGCACCGAGTCGCTGGTGTGTGAAGCCGAAATTATATTAATGATTCAAGATGCTTTTACCACATTGGGCATTAAAGACTATTCAATCAAAATAAACCATCGGGGTGTATTGGCCGGCATAGCCGAACTTCTGTCTGCCCAAACCAAAGAAAGTTCGCTCTTTGTGGCCATTGACAAACTTGAAAAAGTGGGAGAAGAAAAGGTAAAAGAAGAATTGACCGACCGGGGGTTCAACTCAGCATCGCTCCCGCTTTTATTTGAAATCCTGAACTTCAAAGGTACTACCGCGCAAAAAATTGATTTTCTTTTATCTAAATTTTCTTCCTCCGAAAAAGGAAAAAAAGGGTTGGAAGAATTGAGCCGGGTACTAACCTTAGTTCAGAATTTTGGAGCCACCCACACGCATGTAGAGTTTGATCTTTCGCTGGCACGCGGGCTTAGTTATTATACCGGTTGTATTTTTGAAGTAAAAATTCACAACGTAGGCGTAGGCAGTGTAAGCGGGGGCGGCCGGTACGATAATCTTACGGCCGTGTTCGACTCAAAAGAAAAAAGTTCGGGAGTCGGGTTTTCATTTGGCATTGACCGGCTTTATGATGCTCTGGAAGAATTGAATATTTTTCCGCCCAATACCACCACTACTTCATCTCTTTTAGTAACCTATCTGGACGATGAAAGTTTTCATTACGGACTAAAACTGGTACAGAATTTACGCAACCAAAAAATTGCCAGCGAAATTTATCCCGACCCCATCAAGATAAAAAAACAAATGGAGTATGCCGATAAGAAAAAAATTCCTTGGGTGGTAGTAATCGGTTCAGACGAAGTAAAAACCGGAATGTTGACGTTAAAAAATATGAAAACCGGGGAGCAAAGTAAAATGACAGAAGAACAAATTATTGATTTCATAAAAAAATAATTCAACCTGTGAACACCATTCACGCCATCTCCTTTCGTACCCTTACCTTATCCGACATTCAAAAGATATTGGATGCAACAACGCTGTTAGAACTATCCGGGGAAGCGGTAGGTAAAATTCAAAAATGCCGCGACTACCTCGATAAAAAAATGAGTGAATCGACCGAGCCTATCTACGGCATTAATACCGGATTTGGTTCGCTCTATCATCGCAACATTGCCAAAGACCAATTAGAAAAATTGCAGGAAAACCTGGTAATGTCGCACGCCTGTGGCACCGGTGCGGAAGTGCCCCAGGAGATCGTGCGGCTCATGCTGTTTTTAAAAATACAGTCGCTCTCTTATGGCTACTCGGGGGTGCAGGTAGAAACCGTGCAACGTCTAACAGAGATGTTTAACCATAATGTATTGCCGGTAGTTTATGAAATGGGGTCGCTCGGAGCCTCAGGCGACTTGGCCCCGCTGGCGCACCTTTCGCTTCCCCTGATTGAACAAGGAAATGTATTTTTTCGGGAAAAAATACAGAACAGTAATGATGTACTGGCTTCATTAGGCTGGCGCAAAATACATTTAAAATCGAAAGAAGGATTGGCCTTGCTTAATGGCACACAGTTTATGAGTGCGTATGGCATGTGGTGTGTGCACCACGCACATCGCCTGTTAACCTGGGCCAACATCATTAGTGCTCTATCGTTAGATGCCTTTGACGGACGAATAGAAGCCTTCGATGAACGCGTACACGCCATCCGAGCCCATACCGGCCAGCAAAAAGTGGCCGGAGAAATAAGAAACCTCTTGGCCGATAGTGAACTGATCCGGCAAAAGAAAAAACACGTGCAAGATCCTTACTCGTTCCGGTGCATCCCACAAGTGCACGGAGCCAGTTATGATGCCATCCAGTATGCCGAAAAAACATTGCTTACCGAGATCAACAGCGTAACCGACAACCCTAATATCTTTAGTGAAGAAGATAAAATTATTTCGGCCGGAAATTTTCACGGCCAGCCGCTTGCGCTGGCTCTCGACTTCCTTGCCATAGCCCTGGCCGAACTGGGAAATATTTCTGAACGAAGAACCTACCAACTCATTTCGGGAGCACGTGAGTTACCAAGTTACCTGGTAGCTAATTCGGGGATCAACTCCGGATTGATGATACCTCAATATACAGCCGCTTCATTAGTTAGTCAGAATAAACAATTGTGCACCCCCTCATCGGTAGATTCTATTGTTTCCAGCAATGGGCAAGAAGATCATGTAAGTATGGGCGCCAATGCAGCTACTAAAGCTTACCGTGTAGTAAACAATACCTATGCTATCCTGGCCATTGAACTTCTTACCGCCTCGCAGGCGCTTGAATTTAGAAAACCCCTGCGCACTTCTGTTTATCTGGAGCAGATCGTGAGCAATTTACGAACCCATATTCCGTTTATCGAAACAGACCGACTCCTGCACAACGATATGCGGAAAGCCGAATGGTTTTTAAAAGAATACAAAGTTTGAAATGTGAAAGCGATTTTTCTCTCAGTATTAAATGTAATTGGAATTGGAATGTGCCTGGCACAACCCTATACCAGCCAAAACGGATGGTTTCAGGTTAACCAAATCAGGGGTTGTGCTCCGTTTACGATTACCATTACCAACTCAAGTTTTGGCGGAAAAATATGCAGCCCCTGTACTATGTACTACAATGGAACACCCGGGCAGGTATGCCCGGTTTCAGGCGGCACCAATAACTTATATTCGTTTACCTACAATACACCCGGCACCTATCAGCTTTGCGTAAGTTACCCGGTAGTGGGAAACGACATTATCACCGTAACGGTAGATCCTAACACGCCCCCTCCTTTTAACATATACACTTGTGCAGGAGATCAGGTGTCCATTCAAATCACCGATTCGTTTTACGATTTATACCGGATTGATTTTAACAACGATGGCATCGTGGATACCTCCGTACCATCCGGTAATAACCCAACCGCCAATTATAATTACGGCTCAAACGGAAGTTACAACATCAATGTAAAGGGCGAAAAATTGAATGCCCTCAACAACTGTAGCCCTAAAATTCAGTCCTTCACAGCTTTGCCCACTTTACCCGTACCGGTTATTAACAGTCTAACCGCAGTAGATGCCGCTACGTTGCAACTCAATTATACACCTCAAACCAACATAGAGTATCACGCGGATATTGCATTTAATAATGTTACTAACTTTCAACAATACAAGACACTCTATGCCGTCAATTCATTTACCGCCCAAAGCCTGAGTTTAAATTCCAGTTTTTATTGTTTCAGAATGGGCTCGTACGACCCCTGCGCCAATACCAATACCTATACCTCGCCCATTTGCAGTCATAATTTTTCAGTTACGGCAACCAGCGGAGCCGATCAGTTAATCTGGGCCTCTTCTCCGGCAGCTATTTCATCTATACAAGTACAACGTAAAACCGGTACCGGTAGCTTTGCCACCGTTGCCTCCTTGCCTAACACCGCTGCCACCTATAGCGATAACAGTGTGGTCTGTAAAACCAATTACTGTTATGAATTGGTTAGTAATTATGCCGGAGGCGCTACCAGCACTTCACTGACCAAGTGTGTGGATGCCTTTTTAAAACAAATCCCCACCGGCATAAATAACATCAGCGCTTCCGTAAACAATGGCAATACCTCGGTAGATCTGGTATGGCTGCCACCTTCCGGGTTTACTTCCACGGGCTACGGCATTTATCGCTCTCAAAATTCCGGAGCTTATACCCTCAACGACAATTCTTCTTCCCCACAATACACCGATGCTAATTACTCGGAAGGAAATTGCTACCTGATTAATTATACTGACAATTGCGATAACTTAAGTGCCCAAGGCACGCCTTCTTGCCCGGTGTTATTAACCGGAAGTATAAATGACCTGAACGAACCGGTATTACAATGGAAAAGCTATAAGGGATGGCTACAAGGAGTAAAAAATTATACCATACAAAAATTTAATTCTGGCGGGCAACTCTTACAAACCCTCAATACCACCGATACTACGTGGGTGGATAACCAGGCCGATCCGGCTAATCAGGTTGTATTCTATAAAATTATAGCTGTACCAATTCAAGGCGGGGTTTCTAATTCACTTTCTAATGAAATAAAAATGGTGAAAGGAGTAAACCTGTTTTACCCCACGGCCTTTAACCCCGAAAGTAAAGTGGCGGCCATTAATCGAACCTTTATCGTGAAGGGGCAGTATATTTCAAAACTTGAATTACAGGTATTTGACCGGTGGGGTACGCTCGTATTTTATTCAGACCAGAACGAACCGTGGGATGGCCGTAAAGAAGGTATAAACATGCCCGATGCCACCTACGTGTGGACCGCCCAGGGTACCGATCTGGCCGGAAATACTTTTAAAAAACATGGCACCGTTTTGCTTTTGAGAAAGTAAATTTACGGATTCCCAAAACCCAACATTTAAGAGTAGTTTTGCAATCTTAATACATCTGCCATGTTTGATATGATGAAAATGATGGGCAAAATGAAGGAGGTACAAGCCCGGCTGAAAGAAGCTCAGGACAGCCTTGAACGTTTGCACATTACAGCGGAGGCCGGAGCCGGCATGGTAAAAGCTACCGTAAACGGAAAAAAGCAAGTACTATCCATCGACATTGATCCTTCCCTTTTCAAACCGGAAGATCAGTCAATAGTTCAGGATTTGGTTGTGGCTGCAATCAATAAAGCGACAAGCGAAGCTGAGGTACAAGCGAAAGACTTGTTAAAAAAATCGACCGAAGGGTTGTTGCCCAATATTCCGGGAATGGATTTAAGTAACCTGATGGGATGACAAAAGTTGCGATCGTTATACTCAATTTCAATGGAAAATTTTTTTTAGAACAGTTCCTTCCTGCGTTGGTTTCGCACAGTGCAGATGCTTCCTTGTTTGTGGTTGATAATGGCTCGCACGATGATTCTGTTTCGTTTGTCCGGCAAACGTACCCTGCCATAAGGGTAATCTTACTCAAACAAAATCTCGGGTTTTGCGGAGGCTATAATGCCGCCCTAAAACAAATTCAGGCTACGTATTATGTGCTGATCAACTCCGATGTGGAGGTAACTCAAGGTTGGTTGCCACCGGTATTGCAACTACTGGATAAGAACCCGGCCATCGCTGCCGTACAACCCAAAATCCTCGCCTTTAAACAAAAAAATAAATTTGAATATGCTGGTGCTGCCGGAGGAATGATCGACACCCTGGCATTTCCATTTTGCCGGGGCCGCCTGTTCGATCACCTCGAAGAAGATCATGGCCAATACAATGATGAAGTACCTGTTTTTTGGGCTTCCGGTGCGTGCCTGTTTGTTCGCTCTGAGCGCTTCCATGAACTGGGTGGTCTGGACGAAGATTTTTTTGCCCACATGGAGGAAATCGATCTATGCTGGAAATTTCACCGAGCCGGATACCTTGTTTACTACCAAGGAAAAAGTACCGTTTACCATGTAGGAGGAGGAACCCTCTCTGCCTCTAACCCACGAAAAACATACCTCAATTTTAGAAATGGACTAAGTCTGCTCTGGAAACACGAACGGTTTTCACGGTTGGTTTGGAAACTTCCTTTACGGATAATGTTAGACTGGGCAGCAGCTGCCCATTTCCTTTATACGGGTTCTCCTGTTCACGCCAAGGCTGTCTGCATTGCCCACTTGAGTTTCTTACGCAGGATAGGTCATGAATATAGAAAACGCGCCACCACCGCCCGCACTTTAAAAAATTTTAAAACCACCAATACATACAAAGGATTAATCGTACTGGATTATTTTTTATATAGAAAAAAAATCTATAAAGAATTAATGACAGATTAAAAATCCCAAATGGAACTGCGTTTTCTCAAATGAGCGCGCATATTGAGCAAGAAAGCTATAGCTAAGTAAAGTACCACGGGCGAACCAAGCGTAAGAAATGAAGTATAAATAAAAAACAACCTAATAGAGGAGGTAGCTATCCCCAATTTTTCGCCTAAAAAAGCACATACACCAAAGGCGTGATCTTCAAAGAATAATTGAATTCGCTTCACCATACATTTCCCAACCTTAAAATTAATCTTTAGTGTAACCCAACCTCAGCGGCTTCTACCCACAAATATAGTCAGCGCATGCCCAACAAATGAAAAGGTTGTTCATATTTTTGACTATTCTTGCACTAAATATGGTTATAAACCTTACCTTTGCTACCCGTTAAAGTTCGTTTTTTAAACCAAATTCCATGAGAAAATTTGTTTATCCCCTCGTTATTATTGGCTCTGTTGCCGCAGCCGGTTGCACGCTGCCGCAAATGATAAAGTTAGCTGCGAAGCAAAACTTGCAGGTAAAACCTGATCCACTCGAAGTACATAAAGACACGGTTACGTTTGATCTTTCCGGCAACCTGCCGGCCAAGCTCCTTAAAAAAGGAACGGTTTATACTTTGAACACGTATTATAAATACAACGACAACGAATTGGCTTTACAGCCCATTCCGTTCAAGGCAGAAGAATTTCCGGCCAATAAAACAGAGCAAACTCCGGTAACCAAATCTTTTTCTTTTCCCTACAAGGATGCTTACAAAGAAGGCACCGTACAGATTCAGGGAGTAGCCACAAAAGGCACCAAATCAAAAACCACACCGCGGTTAGATATTGCCAATGGCATTATTACCACCTCTAAGTTGGTTCAAAACTCTTATTATGCTGCTTTTGCCGACCATGGATATAACAATCAAGAAGAACTTGTTCCGGTTATCATCCCCGATTTTAACTTCGAACGTGGACGATCTGTATTGCGCAAATCAGAAATTAAAGCTGACAAAGGAAAGCAGTTAGATGCTTTCATCGCATCTAAAAATATTACCCGTACGGTAACCATTACCGGTACTCACTCCCCAGAAGGGTTAGAGCGCATCAATAGCAAACTTTCTGAAGAACGCGCTACTGTAATTGAAAAGTACTATCGCGAACAAATGAAAAAATACGACTACCAAGGGGTAGCTGCTGATATTAAATTCATTCTCAAGCCTATTGTTGATGACTGGAACGGTTTCAAAACAGCTTTGGCAGCTTACAATGGAATTTCAGCCGATGAGAAAAACGAGTACCTGACTATTCTGGGAAATGGCGGTAAGTTTGAAGATCAGGAAAATGCTATGAAAAAATTAAAAACATACAATAAGGTTTTTAAAGATGTATATCCTGGATTACGTGCCGCTAAAACCGAAATTCTTACAGTAAAAGTAAAGAAGACCGATGCCGAAATTTCAGTATTAGCCAAGCAAATTACGAAAGGCGAAGTAAGCATTGATGCCCTGAGTTTTGAAGAATTAATGTATTCTGCTACTCTCACTCCTTCATTGGACGAGAAAGCAGCCATCTACGAATCGGCTACTAAAAAGGGAAATAACTGGAATGCCCACAACAACTTAGCAGCCGCTTATATTCAGATGATTATCGAAAATCCGGCTAAAGTTTCTGAATTGGCCGACAAAGCAGCTACTCAACTTGATTTAGCCGCCAAACTAAAAGAAACCCCTGAAGTATTAGCCAATCTGGCTTCTATTTCGTTGCTGAAAGGCAATCCTTACAAAGCCTACTCGTATGCAGCCCGTGCGCTTAATGGAGCCAGCAGCGATGTAAGCCGTGGCGTAAATGGAGTGAAAGGTGCTTCCGAAATCTATAAAGCACAATACAGCAATGCCGTAAGTTCTACCTCTTCATCTTCCGACAACTACATTAACTCCTTCAACAAAGGATTAGCTCAGTTGCTGACGAAAGACAACAACAATGCAGCTGCGTCTTTTGCCGAGTCTTCTAAGAAGAACCCTAATTTTGCTTTGGCCTATTATGGCGCAGCCATTGCAGCCGCCCACAATGCCAATGGAGATGCTGTTGTGAGCAACCTCACTTCGGCTGTAAAATTAGATCCTTCATTGAAGGCAAAAGCGCTTACCGATCTTGAATTCTTAAAATTCAGAACTACGGATGCTTTCCGTAATGCCCTGAAGTAACAAAGGTATTTAAACGTGATAAAGCCCCGGAGTTTTACTTCCGGGGCTTTTTTATTGGTAGCCGGGGTATTATTTTTACACGGTTTATAATTGCGTGTCTTAATTCATTTTTACCATGAGAGAAATCCAGTTTAGAGAAGCCCTTCGAGAAGCTATGAACGAAGAAATGCGCAGAGATGCCCGCGTATTACTAATGGGCGAGGAGGTAGCAGAATACAATGGCGCCTACAAAGTAAGTCAGGGCATGCTGGACGAGTTTGGCCCCGACCGCGTTATTGATACTCCGATTTCTGAACTTGGTTTTGCCGGGGTGGGCGTAGGTGCGGCCATGAATGGCGTGCGGCCCATCGTGGAATTTATGACCTTCAATTTTTCTTTAGTGGCTATTGATCAGATCATTAATTCAGCCGCAAAAATGCTTTCCATGTCAGGGGGGCAATTTAATGTACCCATCGTTTTTCGTGGCCCCACCGGCAATGCCGGTATGTTAAGCTCGCAACACTCACAAAATTTCGAAAATTGGTACGCCAACACCCCGGGACTGAAAGTAGTCGTTCCCTTCACACCATACGATGCCAAAGGACTTTTAAAAACAGCTATACGCGATAACGATCCGGTCATCTTCATGGAAAGCGAATTAATGTATGGCGATAAAGGAGAAGTGCCTACCGAAGAATATTTAATACCCTTCGGATTGGCCGATATAAAGCGAAGCGGCACAGATGTTACCATTGTATCTTTTGGCAAAATTATGAAGGTAGCTTTGGCGGCTGCCACCGAACTGGAGAAAGAGGGTATTTCGGCAGAGGTTGTTGACCTGCGCTCTGTACGCCCAATTGATTATGCCACTATTGTAGAATCAGTAAAGAAAACAAACCGCCTGGTAATAGTGGAAGAAGCTTGGCCTTTGGCGGCCATTTCGTCTGAGATTACCTACCACATCCAAAAGTATGCCTTTGATTACCTCGATGCCCCCATTCATCGCATCAATAGTTTAGATGTACCTCTCCCCTATGCCCCTACTTTAATTGAGGCAATTCTGCCTAGTGTAGAGCGAACGGTGAAGGCGGTAAAGACGGTAATGTACCGTGCCTGAGTACTACTCTAAGAGTAGCTGCCAGGCCTCCTGAAGCCGGCCTTGCTTTAATAGTTCCGTTGCCTGAAGATGTTTTATTTTGTCGGCAGAAAAATTTCCTATCGGTAATTTTTCTATGTTGGCTAACCGGGCCAGTTCATTTTTTGAAAAGACTTTACTGTTTAAAATTTCTTCAGGTAGCCGATCAAACCCTATACCAAGTTTGGTGTTCGGCTTGGGCACTTCAAATATATTTTCGCCTTGCGCCCGGCAATAGTAGTCTGCCCCCATACGGGCTACGGCATCGAGTTTTTGTGGGTCTATTCCTCCCTGTTCATTTAAAATGTCATTTTTAACATGTGCCAAAATAACCTCACAAATAATCAGGTTTCCCGCCCCGCCTTCGGTGCCAAGAGAAATTATTTCTTTTACACGGCATTCGAAGGAAGCCGGTGATTCTGCTACACGAGGTGGTTTTACTTTTACTGAAGGGAATGGACTAAACCCCGCCTTAATAAATTCATTTACCTCTGGAGGGTACTCACAACTGGCCAATGAGCTTTGTTCTACCATAGAGTAGTTAACTATGTTAATTACTACTTCCGGTACTTCTTTCACATTTTCCAATGTATGTTTAGTGGTGTTGTTTCGTACCCGGCGCGATGGTGAAAAGATAAGAATGGGGGGTTGGGTACTGAACAAGTTAAAGAAACTGAAGGGGCTCAGGTTTATCTTTCCGTTTCTATCTACGGTGCTGGCAAATGCTATGGGGCGGGGTGCTACTGCACCTTGTAAAATACTTACCATTTTTGCGGTAGTAACTTCCCGGGGGTCGACTGTTAAATATTTTTCCAATGAACAAAAGTTAATATTTTTTCAAACCCGGATAATTTTCACCGTACCCCGGGTTTTGTTTTTTATAAAAAGGGTGAACACGGCTTCGGTATTCGCGGTTGCCATGATGATGATCTACCTGCGCCCGGCATTGTTTAATAACACATTTAGGCAACTGGGGGATGGAATAAGTGAAGCCAATATTTACCATCAGCATATTATTAGAATATGAAAGCGAGCTTCCGCTTCCGGCCACGGCTAAACCATAACTCTTCAATTCAAAAGCGGGGCGAACAAATACTTTTAGGTATTCGGAAAGATCGCGTTCGATGGTTACCCCTATATTAAAATACGTGCTGGCTGTTACCTGTGCCGCATTGTAGTTATTCTTCATCTTATAGTTTCCCACCTGCAGGTCGCCCGTAAACAAATAATCATTCCACCGATAAAATGAATATCCGATCATACCCCAATACTTTCGCACCAAGCCCGTAGAACTGGCCGCCTGCATATCGGCTATTTTATCGGCCATAATGGTGGGACGAAATGTACCCAACGACATCAATTCATACGAATACCCACCTCCTATACGGAATTGTTTGTATTCGTAATGCACCGTGGCAGCTAAAGGAATATTGAGAGCATGGCCTTTAAATCTTACATTATTACCTGCATTGGCTACCGTATAGCTTCCCGGTGCTGTATTATCTCCTGCTGCATTGTTGATCCAGTTGGTGTAACGTACGGTGGCCGAATTAATAAAAAGTTCAGGTCTTACACCAGGCGCCTGATATATGCCAAATCCGCTTAAACTAGTGCTTAGATACGATCTTCCTGCCCCTGTATAAATACCAAAATGAAAATTTCGCAATGCCCTGCGTATAAAATTACTGCCTTGCCGAGGGGTTACATAAAAATGATCCAGCGGGATTTTATCTTTTCCTTCATCCTGGGCTGCTACAGAAAACGTAAGCCCAACTAAGGCAGTCAGCAATAAATAGGAGCGGCTTTTCAGGATATTTTTTTGTCGCTAAAGATAAGAAATTGATTTAAGTTAGCTGTACTACCAACGATTTAGTTCGCTCAGTATTGCG
The DNA here is from genome assembly GCA_018267135.1 of Bacteroidota bacterium. Taxonomy (GTDB): domain Bacteria; phylum Bacteroidota; class Bacteroidia; order Cytophagales; family Cyclobacteriaceae; genus ELB16-189. The sequence continues at coordinate 154,880 of JAFDZA010000014.1, read as the reverse complement.
AGTTGTATCCGGTATAGGCAGTTTCCAACGAGGTAAAGGTGTGAAAGGTAGTTTGCCCTTTTAGTATGATAAGTGTAATGGGGTGATCTACTTGGCGTCCTCCGGGTGTTTGGGCCACAAAATGTAAGTTGGTATTTCCTTCCGGTAATGGAATGCGACAATATGAAATACTGTGGGGCAGCGTTTGCCAATTTCGGGTATCGGCTTTTTCTGTTACCGCATTGAGCAAGCCAACAATAGCCCCCAGCGTTTCATTCTCTTTTCTGATCTGATTCTCTTCAGCCTTTTTTATAGCCACCCGCAACAAGGCCTTGCTAAATTCTATGCCCATACGTTCTTGCAGACATTTGAATGCAATTTTATTTACATCTTCTGCTAATTGTAAGGGGTATGTACTGTTGTTTACATTTACCGAAGCTCCAGAAAAATAAGTTTTCCGTTCCATGTATTTAGGAAAAGCGATTCGGATAATTTGCAAGCCTGCAAGTGCATTGCGTTGGGTTTCATCATTTACCTGAAAAGGAAAGCTATACCCCAATTGTTCATTAGTGAAATAAATCCACCCCCCTTGCCGGCTTACGATAAAATCTATACCCCACTCCACCTTTATTGGAGCCAGCCCGTTGTGCCAGAAAAAAACAAGCTCCCCCCCATCGGTTGGCCGATACACATAGTCGGTCATCTGAAAGTCGGTTTTAAAATTTTCAAACTCGCTGGTGAGTCCGCTAAGCCAGGCCGTGCGCAAAATATCGGTGCGCAGTTGGGTCGGCACTGTAACTCCAAATAAACGGGCATAGTCGTTTTGGTAAATAGTGAGCGCGTTCCGGTAGGCAATAAAAGCATTGTTGTAATCTTTGTCGGCTTCGTAAATAATCCCCATCAGCAGGTTTACAAACGCATCGCGCTCATACTTTTCTTTCGACTGATAGCGATCTGATAATTGCTGCAGTCGCGTATTTAATCTGCGGCACTCTACCAACGCATCGTCTGTATTGTGCATTTTCAGATAATTCATGGCCTTGTAGTACAAAACCAGTAAATGTTCATGGTCTTCGCCTCGATACGAAGTAACCATCGGGTTGGTAAGGTAAGAGGCCGCTTCGTTCAGGTAATTGATCCGATAATCTTCTCCATAGAGATAGGCCTTCTCAAAATAGGTGTTGCTTTCTTCGTAGCGCCCCATCATGGAAAGCACTAATCCACAATTAAAATAATAAAGAAGTACCCTCCTGCTTCGCGACTGTGACGATTCCTTTTGGATAGTTTTATAAGCCTCGTCTAAGTTTCCTCGTTCAAACTCCTGATTAAAAAATAAATTAGATTGGTAGTAAGTGGCACAAGACGAAACCGCCAGCAACCCAATCAGAATAACCATCAGGCGTTTCAATCGTCAGTCTTTAATAAATTTCTTTATCTCTTGTTGGCCATACCAAACCCGCTTGTTGGTTTCCATATCGGTAAGAAACAACGTAGTAATATAATTTACTACTCGTTTTTTGTTATAGACATCCGTTTCGGAAGTCATCTCGCCAAAGAGCATTATGTTGGCACCGGCTTCTTTTCCCCACTGAGCAGCTGTGCCCGAACTGGCAAAATCCTGCTGATCGGCCCTTTCTTGCCTGAGTTTATCTCGAAAACTATCCGACTCTACCAAATCGGCTATGTTAGAATTATAAATAGCCAACTCTATTTTTTTTATGTAGTTGTCGGCATCAATGTGTTCGCTTGTCTTGTTTCGGATCAAGCCTACAATGATAGCCGGCTTTTTATTAAGCGATTTAGCATAATCTTTAAACTTATCGCTGTTCAGTAAATCAGAAATCATTTTATTGGCAACCATGCGCGAATCGTTGTCGTTCCACCGGCCACTCAAATCAATTGACTGATCCGGATTAACACGAGTAACCGATCGCGAACAACTGCTCAAAATTAATAATGCAAAGACAAGACTGATTCCTTTCATGAATAGATATTTTATGTTTCGTTTTTGTCGATGGCATCACTTCATATCCTTTAAACGCTGAATTACCTCTTTTGGGTTGGAGGAAGAGAAAACAAAATTACCCGCCACCAGCACATTGGCTCCGGCTTCAATTAAGCGGGGTGCATTTTCCTGATTTACCCCTCCATCAATTTCGATAAGAGCGGAAGAGTGATGCCGGGTCATTAATTCTTTCAGCTCTTTTATCTTGGCATAGGTGCGTTCAATAAATTTTTGTCCGCCAAAACCCGGGTTTACCGACATTAAACAAACCAGGTCTATCTCTGCAATTACTTCTGATAAAAACGAAACCGGTGTATGCGGGTTAATGGCCACACCGGCTTTTACACCCAGCGATTTAAGTTGTTGAATATTGCGGTGAAGATGCGGGCAGGCTTCAACATGAACAGAAATAGAAGAAGCTCCGGCCTTTACAAAATCCTCTACATATTTTTCGGGTTGAACAATCATCAGATGAACATCCATCGGTTTTTTGGCATGTCGTTTTATGGCCTCTGCCACCGGTAAGCCAATGGAAATATTAGGCACAAAAACTCCATCCATAATATCGATATGTATCCAATCGGCTGTACTGCTATTAATCATTTCTATTTCGTGCTGTAAGTTGGCAAAATCGGCCGCCAGCACAGAGGGGGCAACGAGGGTATTCATTCTTTGCGGTTTAATGTTGCCAAATTACGAATTAGAAACCTGTAATCAGTAATTTGTAACTAACTTCGCGCCTCAAAATTTCTTCAAGTGAATTATCTTTCAGCAGAAAATCTTTCCAAATCGTATAACGACCGCTGGCTTTTTCAAAATCTGACGATCGGCATCTCCCAAGGTGATAAAATTGCCTTGGTGGGCGAAAATGGGGTAGGTAAATCTACACTCTTAAAAATACTGATCGGCACGGTGCCCTCCGACACCGGAAAAATAAGTGTTCGCGATGGAATTCGGATCGGTGATTTAGTACAGCAGCCACAGGCTCCCGGCCATCTTACCGTGCAAGATATTTTGTTTGATGAAAAGAATGAAATTGCCGCCCTGGTGAAAAAATACGAATTGCTCATCCACGATCCGGCCGCATCGGCCGAAAAGATGCAAGCCGTTCTAGAGCAAATGGAAGAACGTAATGCCTGGGGGTATGATGCCCTGGTGCAGGAAGTAACCGGCAAGCTGGGCATTACTAATCTAAATCAAAAATTTGAAGAACTATCGGGCGGGCAGCGTAAAAGAACTTTTCTGGCTCAGATGCTACTGACTTCGCCCGACTTGCTGATTTTAGACGAGCCCACCAATCATTTAGACTTGGAGGCCATTGAATGGCTCGAAAATTATTTATCGGGCCAGAACACCACCTTGCTGATGGTAACGCACGATCGTTACTTCCTCGACAACGTGGCTAACCTCATTCTGGAAATAGACCGTGGAAAACTGTATGCCTACCGTGGCAACTATGCCTACTTTCTCGAAAAAAAATCAGAGCGCGAAGAAATGCTGAAAAGCGAAGTGGCTAAGGCCCGCAACCTGATGAAAAAAGAACTTGAATGGATGCGCAAGCAACCCAAAGCCCGCGGCACCAAGGCCAAATACCGCATTGATGCCTTTTACGAACTGCAAGAAAAAGCTTCCGTCAATTTAAAGAAAGATAAACTCGAACTCGACATCCAAGAGCGCAGGCAGGGCGGAAAAATACTAGAGCTAACCCATGTTTCTAAAAGCTACGGAAATCAAAAACTGGTAGATAATTTTTCTTATATCTTTAAAAAGAAAGATAAAATTGGAGTAGTAGGTAAAAATGGTGTAGGCAAATCCACGTTCCTCGATTTACTAACCGGAGCTCGTCCCGATTCGGGCGAAATTATTCCGGGAGTAACCACCAAAATAGGCTACTTCACCCAGGAAACAGCCAGCCTAAACCCCGGTCATCGTGTGATTGAAGAAGTAAAAGACATAGCCGAATTTATAACGCTGGCCGATGGCTCGCAAGTTTCGGCTTCCAAATTTTTAGATTTGTTTCTATTTCCACCCGACAAGCAATACACTTTTATAGATAAACTGAGCGGAGGTGAAAAGAAACGACTCCAATTGCTCAAGATATTAGTAACCAATCCAAATTTTTTAATTCTGGATGAACCTACCAACGATTTTGATATAGATACCTTAAACGTACTGGAAGATTTTCTGGAAAAATTTGCCGGGTGTTTGGTCTTGGTTTCGCACGACCGCTACTTTGTGGATCACCTGGTTGACCAGCTTTTTATTTTTGAAGGTGATGGCAAAATAAAAATTTTTAATGGAAATTATTCCGACTACCGCAGCGAATTAGAAGAACAAGACTCCGCCCCTCCCCGGGCCAAACCGGCTTTGTCCCCGGAATCTAAAAAAGACCTAACCAAAATTTCGTATAAAGAAAAACAAGAATACGAACGGCTAAGTATGGAAATTGAGCAGTTAGAAAAGCAAAAGACTGAACTAACCCAGCAACTTAACTCCGGCCTTACCGACCACAAAAAACTGACTGAACTAGCCTTGCAGATTGATTCTCTGCACAACGAGATAGAGCATAAAACTAACCGGTGGCTATACCTGACAGAGTTATTAGCTTAAAAAGTATCTATCCGGTTAAACTAAAAAACCAGTACTTACGTCTAACCGGGAAATACAATGAATATGGTACGCACACACAAAAAAGATTCGGTTACCTTCCGTCCTGATTGGGCTATTTTCTATCAACACTATTTTGCTTTGGCTCTGATCAATTGGGAACTAAACCGGCAGGAAGATCGCCTGAGTAAGCCAAAGGCAATCTTCCTAAAGAAATAATCTCAACTTTAATACCTCAGCAAGATGAATAAGAAACCCAACTCATCTACATGAGTTACCAAACTGTTATTCTTTCATTTTCTGATTTATACATTTTATCTCCGGCCTTTAGGTGAAAAGCATTATAGAACGGAGTAAAGTTCATCAGGGGGCCATTTACCCGCCACCGGGCGGGTGAGTGTGGGTTGGTATTTACGTACATACGTAAAAATTCATCGCGTGTTTTTACGCGCCATATTCTTGCTATCGAAATAAAAAAGCGTTGGTCGGGCGTAAAGCCATCCAGTTTAGTAGTGCCCTTTCCTTGCTCCGTCATTTTAAAAGCATCGTAGGCAATTGCCACCCCGGCAATATCGGCCGTGTTTTCGCCAACGGTCAGTGCGCCTTTTACAGGTACTGAATTAAGAACCGTAAACTGATTATACTGATCGATCACCTGCTGTGTTTTTTTCTTAAATTTTTCATAATCAGTTTTTGTCCACCAGTTGCTTACATTGCCAACTTTATCATACTGCGCACCTTGGTCGTCAAAAGAATGGGTTATTTCATGACCAATAACCATACCGATACCTCCATAGTTAAGTGCATCATCGGCATATAAATCAAAATAAGGAGTTTGTAAAATTCCGGCCGGAAAAACAATTTCATTAAGCGGAGGATTGTTGTAGGCTGTTACCGTGGGGGGTGTAGTCAACCATTCTGTTCGGTCAACCGGCTGCCCTACTTTTGCAATACTGTATTGATAATCATTTTTATTGGCTGCCAGCCTGTTTTCAAAATAAGCCTCCCGCTTAATTTCTACCTGAGAATAATCCCGCCATTTTTCCGGGTAGCCGATTTTTTCAGAAAAGGCATACAGTTTTTCTTTGGCTTTAGCCTTGGTAGAATCACTCATCCAATCCAGTTTTGTAATACGGACTTCAAATGCTTTTTTCAGATTAACAACCAATTCGGCCATCCGCTGCTTAGCTGCATCCGGGAAATATTTTTTTACATACAACTGCGCCAGCGCATGACCCAGTGAATGATCAACCGCCTGTGTCATCTCTTCGGCACGTGGCTTTTTTACTGCCTGCCCGGTTAAGATTTTAGTGTACACAAAAGAAGCATCAATAAAAGGCTTACTAAGCCAATTGGCAAACGTGGTGAGTGAGTTAGCTTTTAAATAAATTTTCCAATCGTTAATCGGAATAGATTTTAATAAGACATTGAGTTGGTCGTAGTAGGCCGGTTGCCCTACGTTGATGGAATCCGCCTTCGCCCCCAGATCATTTAACAATGTAGCCCAGTTGATGTTTGGCTGTTTTTGGGAGAGAGTTGTTACGTTTAGTTTATTATAATTAGCCTTCACATCACGAAGTTCAATATTGGTTCGATGGGCGGCTGCCAGCTGGCGTTCGAGGGCATACACAACGGAAGCATTTTTTTCTGCAGTGGTCTGATCTACCCCTGTTAATGTAAACAAATCAGAGAGGTATTTTTTGTAGCCATTTTGAATTTGAAGTGTGGATGGATCCGTTTTAAAGTAATACTCTTTTTCCGGTAAGCCGATTCCGGTCTGAAAAAACTGGGCAATATTAAGAGTACTGTGTCTATCATCCGGGCCAACATAAAAACCAATGATAGATGTGTTTCCTGTTTTCTGTGCATCGGCTACAAACTTCATGAGCGAGGCTACATCGGTGATGGCATCAATGCTTTTTAAAATAGGTATAACCGGCTCATAACCGAGTTTATTAATGGCGGTCGTATCCATCCCCGAGGCGTAAAAATCACCCACTTTTTGTTCAATGCTCCCGGGTTGGTTATTCCTTTTAGAAATGCTATCGAGGATTTTCTGAAGGCGTATGCGCTGCGGAAAATTTAAAAAAGAGTATGAGCCAACTCCGGTTTGGCTGGCCGGAATCCGTGCCGTATCATACCAAATACCATTAACGTAGTCAAAAAAATCATCTCCGGGATTTTTTGAAGTATCTACTTTAACAACGATATGGCGGGTATCCAAAGTTTGTTTGCAGGCTCCCATAAGAAGCATGGCCAACAAAAAATAAAATATTTTTTTCATTGGGTGAAGGTAAGATAAATCCTAAAAGAGATTGTTAAATCTTATATAAACGGAAAGGCATTTCTATCTTTGTTTATATATATCGAGTTATGAAGCGATGTTTTTTTCTTGTTTTGTTGTTGTTGGGTATTACCCAAATGGTGCTGGCATATACCGGAAAATCTTTATCTAAAAAATATAAAGAGTTGCAAAATTCAGGCTGTGTGAATACGGCTTGTGTGGATAGCATGTTTTTGTGGCTTTACTATCTACAAAGTAGTGATGCCGTATTAGGCGATTCTATCAGCAACACGTTTTTACAATATGCCAACTCAAAATCTAATAATTATTTAAAGGCAAAAGCTTTTTTACTGAAAGCCGTTGTTGCCAATGCCCGTGGCAAAAGTATTGAAGCCATACCATTTGCTTATACGGCTATCGAGCTTTTCGAAAACAAGCAGAGTATAGATTATTGCTTTGCTTATCAAAATTTATCGAAAGCTTATAGTAATACCGGAAACTATAAATTAGCCCGCGAAAGCAATAAAAAAGCATTGGCTGTAGCCGAAGCATTAAAAAACGATGTACTAATCAGTAATTCATATAACAGTATTGGCATTAGTTATAACCAGGATAAGCAATATAAAGAGGCTATTCCGTGGTTTAGAAAAGTGATTAAACTAAACGAGAAAATAAATAAACCCTCTGCGATAGGCTATCAAAATTTAGGATTATGCTTTCGCCATCTAGGGCAATATGATAGTGCTTTGGCATATGCCAGAAAAAGCCTTGTTATTGCCGAAAAACAAGGAAGTAAACACAATATTGCTTATTCCTTCTCAGAAATCGGTGCAACATTTTTGGAGCAAAAACAATATGATACAGCAATCCTCTATTTACAAAAATCGGCTTCCCTATTCCAAAGTCAAAAAGAAAGCTCAGATATCGTTTATGTTTATCTGTATTTGGGCAATTGTTATGTTGCCAAAAAGAATAAACAAGCCGCACAACATTATTACCGAAAAGCTTTAGTAGTTAATGGATATAATAACAACTTAAAGCAACTATACGAAGTGTATTACCAAATGGGCAAGATGTTTTCTCAATTTAAAGTATTTGACTCTGCCTATTACTACAATGAGAAATATGCAGTTTTACATGATTCGGTACTGCGAGCAAAAAATGAACTGTCTGCTGCGGCTACTGTTGCTTCTTATCAGTTAGACGAAAAAGAAAAAAACATTCATATCCTTCAACAGAAAAATGAGATTAATCGTTTGGTTGTAATTATTGCAACCGTGGTACTTATTCTAATATTGCTAATTGCCTTGTGGTGGTTCAATCATACTCGTTATAAGCAAAAGCAACGAGAGATAGAAAATCTTCAAACACTTCAAAAGGAACGAGATCGTATTGCCAGAGACTTGCATGACAATGTGGGTGGGTTGCTTTCTTACATCATTTATTCGCTTGACGGGATTAATGACGAAGATAAAGAAAAACGAACGGAAGTAACGGAAAGTATAAATTTATCTATACGGGACATAGTCCGTAATTTACGTGAAACAATATGGGCTATCAGCGATACGAATATTAATGTTCATGATTTTTCGGATAAAATGAAATTGTTTGTGCGAACCCTGTTCAAACATAGCAGCACCAAAATTAATTTTGTTGAAAGCATTAATGTCGATAAAGAACTAAATGCTTTATTGGGCTTAAATCTTTATAGAATTTGTCAAGAGATTTTAACCAATGCTTTTAAATATGCCAATGCCTCCGAGGTAAGTGTTTCTTTGTATAGTGGAGAAAGTAAATTCTTAATTTCAATAAGCGATAATGGCCAAGGTTTTGATCCCTCACTTCCTCACAAAGAACGATACGGGCTAAAAAACATTAAAAAACGAACGGAAGAATTTGGTATTTCACTAACATTGGATACCGGAATAAATAAAGGAACAAGCTATACGATACAAGTATAAATGTACTATTTCAATGAGGTTATTGGAATTATAATTTTAGCTAAAAAAGGAAATGATTTATATCGCTATCGTTGACGACAAAAAGAGCTTGTGCAGCACGCTGAAGGAGAAGATTACCCGCTATGAAAATTATGAAGTACTGTTTACTGCCGAAAACGGAAAAGCCTTTTTGGAAACCATGAAAGAAGCCCGAAAAACGATAGAACCCGATGTGGTGTTAATGGATATTGATATGCCGGTAATGGATGGAATTGATGCCGTAGCCGAAGGAAAACTACGTTTTCCAAAAACAAAGTATTTAATGCTTACCATTTTTGATGAGGATGAAAAAATATTCAATGCGATAAAAGCGGGTGCCGATGGCTATTTACTTAAAGATGAGCCCATTGATAAAATAAAAGAAGCTATCGATAATTTGCTAAACAACGAAGGTGTCTCAATGTCTCCAAGCATTGCTCGAAAAGTGCTGAACCTGCTTAGCCATTCAGAACAACATTTCAAAAAATCGGAAAAAAAACAATCCGAAAATGAATATAACCTTACCGGCCGAGAAAAAGATATTTTAACCTTATTGGTGGATGGATTTGAATACAAAGAGATTGCACAAAAGCTTGGGTTAAGTCCGAATACAATCCGCAACCATGTAACTAAAATATACACCAAACTTCATGTAACATCAAAAATTCAGGCTGTTAAAGTGATGAAAGGACGTTAATTATTTTTCGCAGCATCCTACAGGTTATGGTGCTATAAATTTCCTCTTTGGCAGATTAGTAATGGGGAGCTTGTTAGTTCTGCAATTCTGATTTTTTTTAGTGGTGGCCTATCTTGCCTATTTGGGTGTCTCCCGCTTCTAATTTACAAGAACATTTTTTACAAAAGCATAGTAAGAATGTTTTTGAAAAAAATTTAAACAAATAGCTTGTCATGATAAGAATGAAGATACCTATATAAGGTACACAAAACGATAAGTACACTTGTACTATATATTTTTTAAATACTATAAAACATTTTTACAGCATAAAAAAACTAAAAAAAAGAAAAATGAAATTCTATTTTACAGCAATTTTTGCTCTCTTAGCCGGAGTAGCATTTGCACAAAATTATGATGTAAAAACGTATATTTTTGACCTTACCCCGCACAAGCTAGATAAGGGTTGGAGAAATTTTGGAGGGTATGTTTCCCCTAACGGAAATTATATTATAAAGTATGGTCAATCAGGTTGTAATTCCAGTGCATCAAGTGGCTTCAAGATTGGTTCAACTGTTTATCAACTTAACGGAACTTCGTATTCTTTTAAGGAGTTAAATTTTGATAAGGATTTTAATTTTATTGATTTAAAAAGTAAATATTTTTCTAACACTCCCGAAGCTTTAACCTACCAAAATAACCTTTTTGGAGAAACATTTAATCCTCTACCAAAAAACATATTTACTGATGCCAATCTAGCCGTAGGTTTTAAAGCTATAACTTCAGATTTTATAGGAAGAAGAATTGTATCTACAAGTCCAAATATGAGCTTGAAAGTAAACTATAAAATATGTTCGGCAATTGTTTTCTCAGAAGTTCTTGGGGGCATAAATAAACAGGGTTCTGTTTACTGTGGAGAACGAGCATCGTTTGGAAAAATAGATTGCATGAAAGCCGCTGAGATAAAAGGACAAGTATGGGCATTTTTAAACAGCATTGAGTATCCTTCCGGTGGGGTTATCGCTGCTGCCACCGGTGGGGTTGTTCAAGAGACATCTAAACTAAACGTTTCTGTAAAGCGGTACGATAGTCTTTTAACAGAATTAAATAGTACTATGTTAAAATTTGATTATTACCCAGTTTTGCAAGGGTTTTTAGTAAAAAATGATAAAGGATATAATGATTTTGTTTACATCGCACAACAATCAAAAAATCTTTCTTCACCATACTTAAAAGAATACACCACGCTGGGAAAAGAGTATGATAAAGCAGAACTTATTTTGTTAGACGGAAAAACATTAGAAGTTAAAAAAAGAGAAAATTTTACAATGCCTTATTCATTTTGGATAAAAATTAGAATTGTTCAAAAAGAAAGTAATAATTTTTACTTAATAGGAACTTGTGCTACAAATAAAGAAACTAAACTTAGCTACAGTGATCTTATTTCAGCTTATCCTCCGGTTATGGACAATTTTCAAATGTTAAAATTCAGCAACAATGAAATTAAATGGATTAAAGGGTATGATAAAAAAGGGTTAGCGCCTGTTGTTTCTAATATCCTCGAAATTGACCCGAAAGGAAAACCAGCAAAAGAAGTAATCATAACATCTGATAAAATTGAAGGCACTACGGTAGATGTTAATTTAAAAGTGTATCATGATTTTAAAGTTTACCATGATAAAATATTTATTAATGGGCAAGCAGGAAAAAAATCACATTACTTAGCAGTAATCGACAATAATACAGGCGAATTAACTAGTTATTTTACAAAAGGTACAGATATGCCTGCAAAATCTGATGTGGTTCCGGTAAAAAATGATCTGAATAAATTTTATTGGACTGTATATGATTATAGCCGGTATGACACAAAGGCTGGCGAATTATTCATATCTACACTTGACTTAAAAGCAAATAAAGGATCTGATTTTAAACTATTAGGAGAAAAAGAATGGGCTGTTTCTTATGAAAATCCTATGGTTCTTAATGATATTAACGAAGATGCATTCGTTCTTCAGGGAAGATTAACTACTAAAAAAGCAAAAGATAGCGATGCGGTTTTAATTAAAATTAAAAAATAGTAGCGTCTAACTAACTGTGGAAAGACTCGATACAGTCGGTAGGTTAGTAGTTTTATATCCTAACCCAACACGGCCGGATCGAGTCTTTATCCAGTTATATGAGAACCGAAAGAAGAAAACCCGGTCATCGTTCGGTTGCTTACATCCCTCACCTTGGTGTTCTTCACCACCAACTAAAAATGTAATTTTTGTGAGTGAGGAACACCTGATAAAAAAAAAGCCTCTCTCCCGCCTTACTTGAAATTGGTCATGGCTAAAAATACGCCATTCGTCCAGCCGAATCCATCTTGGTTAGGGTACTCCCCTCCACCGGCCTCGCTCTGGTTACACACGTTGTACTTTTCGGTCAACTTACCCGATTTTAAATAAACTGTTTGGTTGAGTGTTAACCAATTTTGTTTTAATGTAAAGGCGGTTTCTTCAAACCCGTAGTTGAGTAAGCTCTTAAAACAGATCCATTGCAGGGGCGCCCATCCGTTGGGGGCATCCCACTGTTGGCCGCTATCTTGTAGGGTTGTTATCATGCCTCCGGGTTTTAAAAAATTATTTTTCAAAATTTCATGTACTGATACGGCTTGCTCCGGAGAGGCGATTTCAAAAAATAAAGGAAAGGCAGCCGCCAGTGTAAAAGACTGTTTTTGTTTCCGTTCAACAAAATCGTAGTCAAAGAAAAATTTCTTTTCGTCATTCCAGCAATATTTTTTTATGGCAGCCTTACGTTGATTCGCATACGCTACCAATTGGTTCGATTTTTCCCGGTTGCCGGTGTGCAGATAGATCTCAGCTAGTGTTTTTTCTAAATAAAAAAGTAAACAGTTTAAATCTACGGGCACCAGATCGGTGGTATAGATGCTGGCGAATGAATTGTCTTTAAACCAGCGGCTGCTGAAATCCCATCCAGATTCGGCTGCGGCTCTGATGTGGCGAAATAAGGTTTCGGGTTTTTGTTTGCTCCGGAGCGAAAGTTCTACATCTTCTTTATAGGCTTCGGGTCGGGGCGTATTGTTTTCATCCCAATACCGGTTCAGCACCGTGCCGTTATCCATTTTAACCACGTGATGTTTGGCTTCCCCCATTTTTATTTCATCTGATCCCCTCATCCAAAACAGATATTCTTTTTCAAGCTGGGGCAAATAGGTAGCCAGCGAATCAGGTTCTTCATCATCTGCCGAGTCGCCCTTTACTTCATGCAGCAACTTTACCATCAAAGAAAAAAAAGGAGGCTGCGAACGTCCTAAAAAATAAGTGCGGTTGCCATTAGGAATATACCCAACGGTATCAATCAAATAAGCAAAGTTATTAACCATGTGTTGAATAAGGTCTGTCCGCCCCGATTCGCGTAAGCCCAGCATCGTAAAGTAGCTATCCCAATAATAGATTTCGCGAAAACGTCCTCCGGGCACTACATACGGCTGGGGCAACGGAATAAACGAGCCCGATTGTTGGCTGGGTTGTCGTGTTAGCTCGCTCCAAAGCGATGAAATGTGCTGCTCAATAGAAATGGTTTTATCTAATTGATGGGAAAGTGTAAGAGGTTGCGGTAAAATAAAATTTTCTAATACAAATTTTTTAAGGTCGAACGAAGGTTCTTTCTTTTTTTGGATATAGTCCGTTTCAATTTCGGAAAGTAATGTTTTGGGTGAACAATCGGGAAAAATTTTTCCATCGCCCAAAATTGCATTCATCTGAACTTGTTCAAACAACTCGCCTAACTCATAAATCGCATTCATTTAATAAATCTTATTAATGTGAGGCTGTCTTAAATACAATGTGAGCAGCCGATTTTTTCTGAAGGCGATTAAAAAAATAGAGGCACACAATCAAAATAGTAATCGGCACAAGGGAACTGTAAAAGGCTACTTCGCCACCAAATACCTGAAACATATTTCCGGTAATAATAGATCCGGTAGTACCACCCAAAGCTGAGAAGATAACGATGAGCCCGGACATGGGGCCATGCTGGCGTGCCGGGAGGGTGCCTAAAATAACGGAGTTAATGGCCGGGTATATGGGAGCAATCAATAGGCCGATCAGCGGGAAAACAAATGCGCCCAAAGGTGCATTGCCCCAACCGGTTACGGCTACTCCGGAAGAAGAACGTGCCAACGGAATAGCCACCAGTACTAACACTGAGGCTGCTACCAAACAAATAACAAGAACATAAAACCAATGAATCTTGCGTAAAGCAAAGCCCGCACTGAACCGGCCCACCGCGGTGGAGGCCGCCAGAATACTGGCCATTTGTATGCTTAGTGTTGAGGGCAAGTTCAGCACCTTACTATTAAACGTTGGCAACCAACTCATAATACTTTGTTCAATCAACACATAGGTAAAAGCACTGACGATAAAAATCAATACAAGCGGTTGAGCCGCCAATTTTATCATGTCTGTAAAATCTTTTAACAAAGGTTTAGATTCATCGGCTCTCACCGATGTTTCATCGAGCGGAGCGCTGAGTAACAATAGAAAGGCGGCCAACGCTATAGCGGCACACAAGTAATATACATTTAGCCAGGAAGTAGACTGTTTATCGGCATCGTTTACAAAAGCACTGAAAACAAAATAGCCGATTAGTATCCCCACCATAAAAAATGATTCTATGAAATTCATAAAACTGGCGTGTTCTTTTTTATCGGTAGTTATTATCCCCATCGTGGCATAGACCGATACTTTAATTAACGCAAACGAAGTTCCGGTAATAACAAAGAGTACTTTCGTCATAAAAAAACTTCCTAACGAAGGCATCGCCAGACAGGCCGTGCCTACCAGCCCCAAGGCAATAAGCATAGCCTTTTTATAGCCAATGCGGGTAATGTAGGAAGCTACCAGAAAAGATACGAGCGCGATACTTAAATCCTTGCATGCCTCCAGCACACTAGCGGAAGATTCGGATACACCATAGCTGTTTTGAACTTGCAGAATTACCGTGCCTACACTGTTGAGCAGCATGGCAATAACAAAATAGTTAAGAAAAAGGGATAGTTTAATTCGCCCGTGAGTCATAATTCAAATCGTTAAAATGATAAGCATAACTTATATCTATTCCGTCAAGGGTTAAAGCTATCTAATTTTTTATAGGATGAAAATAATAGCAACCTTGTTTTCAATTACATTTAAGCGAATAAAAGAAAGATGAATAGCCGGTTAATTATATGGTCTATTACCGTAAGCCTGGGAGGGATTTTATTTGGTATGAATCTGCCTGTTATTTCCGGTGCCAAGCAAACGATTTAACGATTATGGAATTGAAACACTTGGAAGTGTAGTCTGGCTATTCTGTCGGTTATAAGCAAATTGCTCTTTCCCCATCAAGGCTGCTAAACCGTTATTCTCTTCACAAAAAACGGAAAGGTTGATCTGAAAAACTTCTTCGTAAACGGCATGCTATACATCGGGAGAAGCAACCTGACTAAAATTATTGCGCAGGTTCGCTCAGGCAATTACTCAAACCGCAACGACTCAATCGGGTCGAGCTTAGAAGCTTTGTGGGCCGGGTAATACCCCGAGATGAGCCCCACCACAATGCACACAACCATGCCCATAAACATCCAGAACCACGGAACGACAAACGCATCAATACCGATGGCACTCGAAATCAGATTACCGATCAAAATACCTAATAAAACACCTCCGATGCCGCCCAGCACACACACGGTAATGGCTTCAATTACAAATTGCTGACGTATACGTAAAGGAGTGGCACCCAATGCTTTACGCACACCCACTTCGCGTGTTCGTTCGGTAACAGAAACAAGCATAATATTCATTAAAGCGATCGAGGCACCCAGCAAGGTTATAAAACCCACACCAAACCCTCCAATGCGCAACCCGTTGGTAATGCTCTCCATTTCCTGTGCCAACGATTCACTTTTTTCTATCTCAAATGAATTTTCGCGGCCGGTTTCATCATGCCTGATTTTGCGCATCACCCCCGTGGCTTCGCCCATGGCATAATCCATCTGGTTTGGATCGGGCACGGCTACATTTAAACGGTAGCGCAGCCCGGCTCCGGAAGCTAACTGATTGGCCACGATAATCGGAATGATCATCATATTATCGAAATTATTTTCCGATAAAGATCCTTTTTCTTTCAGCTTGCCGATCACTTTAAACTGCATGCCTTTAAACGATACCACTGTGTTTAAAATATTTTTACTCTGCCCGTACAATGAGCGGCAAAGTTCATCGCCAATAATGGCTACATGTGCCCCGTTCTGTATTTCAAAAGGTGAAAAATTTCGACCTTGCTCAATATTCAATCCTTTAATCGGAATGTATTCTTCGTTGGCGCCCATCACATTTACCCGGGGGCTGGTCTTTTCCGAAGCATGTTTAATTTCAGCAATAATGGTAAGACTGGCCGATAGGCTGACCGTAGCCGATGACACCTTAAACTGATCTATAAATTTTTGTGCCTCATTCAATAATACAGGCGGGTAAACTTTTTCTTTTACTCCGTCTTGCGCGGCATTCCGGTTATTTTTTGAATAGATATCGAATGAATTAGCGCCCAGTGAAGACAAACTTTCGTTTACCGAATACTCTATTCCATCGATGGCCGTTAAAATTCCTACAAGGGAGGTAATGCCTATAGCCACGATTAAAGCCGTCAGTACCGAACGAAGCATATTGGCTTTAATGGAGCGAAGACCTTCTCTGATATTTTCTATGAAGTTCATGAACAGGTTAGTAAGATGGATGAATAGGGTTTTCTACGCATTGGGTTTGCCGAATCAAAATTATACCTTTATAGGCTGATCGAACGACATTTTTTTGTTCAATTTGTTACAACCATAACTGACTTTTACGATGCAATCGAGGATTTTGTTGCTGTTGATCTTGCTAGTGGCTAAAATTTGTCAGGCCAACTCCATTTTTATTCCTATGGACAACAAGCAGGCCAATCATTTAAAAGCCTATGGCATGGCTTATTGGGTGCTGAAAATGGATATGGAAGTAAGTTGGCTGCTAAATTACCGAGGGGGCAGTTTTATGTGTAAATACCAACCTAAAATACAAAATGAACTGATTGTGCGGGGAGTGAGTTACGAAATCATCTCCGAGGCGCAGGTAAACGCCATCCTTACTGAAATAGCAAGCCCCTCGGTAAACTACGATCTGATGAAGTTAGAAAAAGCGCCCCGAGTGGCCGTGTATTCGCCTAAGTCAAAACAACCGTGGGACGATGCCGTAACCCTAGCCATGACGTATGCCGAAATACCGTATGATGTAATTTTCGATGACGAAGTACTGAATGAAAACCTACCCAAATATGATTGGCTTCATCTGCATCACGAAGACTTTACCGGGCAGTATGGAAAATTTTATGCCAGCTATGCCAACATGCCTTGGTATATTGAGCAGCAACACGAAGCAGAAGAAACCGCCCATCGTTTCGGGTTCCAAAAGGTATCTCAGTTAAAATTAGCTGTAGTAAAAAAAATCAAGGCTTTTGTTGCCGGGGGTGGTTTTCTGTTTGCCATGTGCTCGGCTACCGACTCGTTTGATATTGCTTTGGCTGCCGAAGGCGTAGATATTTGCGAATCTATGTACGATGGCGACCCGGCCGACCCGCACGCACAAGAAAAACTGAATTACGATAATACACTGGCCTTTACTCAATTTACTCTGTCGAAAGATCCTTATCAATACGAATTTTCCGACATCGACAACAACATACAAGACCGCGGCCTGGTACAAGCCAACGATTATTTTTCCTTGTTTCAATTTTCAGCCAAGTGGGACCCCATCCCTACCATGCTTACCCAAAATCATGAGAAAATGATTAAAGGATTCTACGGGCAGACTACGGGTTTCAAGAAAAAAATGGTAAAGCCCGATGTGGTGATCATGGGCGAAACCAAATCTATAAACGAAGCCAAATACCTTCATGGAGTATTAGGCAAAGGATTCTGGACCTATTATGGGGGGCACGACCCGGAAGATTACCAACATCAGGTAGGCGAAGATCCTACCGATTTAACACTTCATCCCAATTCAGCCGGCTACCGGTTAATCCTTAACAATATTCTTTTTCCGGCCGCTAAAAAGAAAAAACAAAAAACTTAGTCTTTTTTAAAAAAGTATGACTCACCCTCGCCAGGTTATTCTTCTTGCCCTCATGGCAATAACATCAGGAAGTATATCCTGCCAGACATCCGCTGCTGTAAAAAATAAAATTGACATCAACAAAATTATTGAGCGCGAACTGGGTACCCTCACTACCGTATCGTATAATGAACCCCACACCTTAGTGCTGGCCTATACCGAGAATAACCGGGTGCTGACATACCTTGTCTTACGGCCGGCTGACGGAAAATTAATTCTTAAAGACAAGGCCCATGCCAGTGCCGTGAGTTGGTCGGGCGAGCATCAGATAAAACTCAATATCATACCGGGAATGGTGAAGCGCGATGCCACCCCCGAAGATAACTACAAGTATGTTAATCTGGATTCATTTATAAAATAGATAACCTCATGAATAGAATTTTACTTCTCACTACCACTTTTTTATTGGCTTTGATAGCCGGTGTACATTTTAAAAACAAGGGAAAACGTTTTACCGGCAGATCCGCCCAGGAAAGAGAAGAATGGGAATGGGAAAGTGAAAAGGAAGCAGAAAAAGAAAAAGGCGAACCGGAAGAAAACGAGCTGATGGACGGCCCGATGGAATTTTTAAAATACCACCAGGGGATACGAACCCGCGAAGACCAAACTGAACCCGGCTATCCTAAAAACTATCAGTGGGCCGAACTACAAAAGGCACGGCAAGCCTCTGCGAAGCGAGCTTCGCCAATGGCTCGCACCCAAAGCGGCAATGGCGTATTAGGTTTTACCGAACGTGGCCCCGGAAATGTGCCCGGCCGCACACGCGGGCTGATTGTAGATCCGGATGATGCGACAAACAAAACCTGGTTTGCCGGGTCGGCCTCGGGTGGAATCTGGAAAACTACCGATGCCGGCACCAGTTGGCAATGGCTTACGCCCAATGTTCCTAATCTGGCCACCACCACATTAGCGATGGCTCCCTCTAATCACCAAATTATCTATGCCGGAACAGGCGAAGGATTCGGATTAGTAGATGGTATCACCGGAAGCGGCATCTTTCTCAGTACCGACCGGGGAAACACCTGGAATTTATTATCCAGCACGTCTGCTTTCAGCAGTGTGAACCGGATCTTAGTAAACCCGGCCGATGCCACCAATGTGTTGGCGGCCACCAACAATGGAATATACCGATCTACCAACCAGGGTACCTCCTGGACAAAAGTATTTTCCAGCACCTCTAACCCGGTGCAAGATTTGCGCAGTACCCCCGGAAATTTTTCGATACTCTATGGCGGGCAATATGGCGTGGGCGTTTTAAAATCAGTAGATGGCGGCCAAACCTGGAACCTGAGCAACACCAACATGTCGCCTGCCGGTCGTGTAGAAATTGCGGTGTCGCCCACGAATGGAAACTACCTGGCCGCCTCAGCACAAGGCACCCTTTCGGGCGCCAACTCAGACCTTTATATTTCTACCAATGCAGGAAGTACGTGGTCGCTGGTGTCGATGTTGCTCAATGCCAAAACACTCGACTATTTAGCCAGCTCCTCTGGCGATCAGGGTTGGTACGATAACACTGTTGCTTTCAGCCCCTATAATTCCAATGTGATTTATGTAGGTGGGATTGGGGCATTCCAAATTACGTTAGGAACTCAACTTTCTTCTTCAGCCGTTTCGTATAATCTTCAGCAAAACAACACCGCTTCATTTCTGGCCTTGCAAGGTTTTTCAAATGCCACGTATGCTGGCGGAAAACTCAGCATCGGCACCAGCGGAACCACCGACAGTGTGGTGATAAAATTTGGACCTGGTATAAAACAAAAAGCCTATCGCTTTTTAGTTCCAGCCGGAGCTACCTCCGGGGTTGCTTCCTCCAGTTATGCCTACCAAAATTATGTAAACGTACCCTTTCAGGTATGGGATTTAAAATCCGGAACCCAGTTAATGGTTTCCTTCCGCGACCAAAATCGCAATGGAGTTTTCGATCTTATTCCTTCTAACCTTACTTCTACCAACGCTACCCAGCAGAGCCGCGAGTATTTGTTTATTAATAACGTGCCCTACTCGGCCTCACCCAATCTTTCTTTGGCTACTACCGGAGGGCAAACTTTCAACCTGATGTATAATATATATCCGGCACTGGCTTCCGGAGCCACCTGGGATTCTACCGCGCTGCCGGTATCCAATGTAAAAATACTGGTGCAGCAAACTCCAAAATACTCCAGCACCGTTAGTTCCGCAGTAGACCCCTACGGAGATTACGACAGCAAAAATGCCGGGTTGGTACACCCCGACCAGCACAACATCTATCCTTTTATAATAAATGCGGCCGCACAGACTTATCAAATTCTTTTGGCCAATGATGGCGGGGTTTTTCTGTCAGGGCAATCGGCCTCGCCCGGAACCACACAAGGCGAATGGAAAAAAGTAGGCAACGGGTATAACACCAGTCAATTTTATGGTGCCGATAAAAAACCCGGAGCTCAAGAATATTTTGGTGGAATGCAAGACAACGGTACCTACTTCACACCCGGTGGTGTGGTTTCGTCTGCTACTACCTTATTTAAACCGGCTATCGGGGGCGATGGGTTTGAAGTTTTGTGGCACAGTCAAAATCCTTCTATGTTAATTGGAGGGTCGCAGTATAACTACTTTGCCCGTTCCTTAGATGGCGGCCAAACCTGGGCCAGTGCGTTTACAGGGTTTCCGTTAAGTGGCACCAGCCCCGACAATAATCAATTTCCATTCATTTCTAAGTTGGCCAGTTCCAAGCAAAATCCCAATACTATTTTCTCGGTGGGATCGGGCGGGGTGTGGCGTTCAACAAACTTTGGAGGTAGTTGGGCGCTGACAGCGATCACATCAAACTGGGGCTTGTCTTCTTTTGCCGATGTGGCTGTTTCGCGGGCCAATGCCAACATTGTGTGGGCCGGGGCAGGCCAAGGCACCGGAAGCAACCTGTTTGTATCTACCAACATGGGGCAAACATTTACAGCAGTACCTAACCCATCCGGAAAAATTCTGGGCAACCTTACCCGTATTGCCACACACCCTACTGACTCTAAAACTGCTTATGCACTTTATTCATTCGCGAAGACCTCAAAAATTTTAGTAACCAAAGATTTAGGGCAAACTTGGACCGACCTGAGCGGGTTTGGTTCCGGCTCCATCAGCACCAATAACTTTCCGGATGTAGCCGTGTACTCGTTGTATGTGCGACCAGATAACCCCAACATTATTTGGGCAGGAACTGAAATAGGAATTGTGGAGTCGTTAGATGCCGGCACGACCTGGAATATGCTCTCCTCGTTTCCGAGTGTAGCCGTGTGGGACATGAAAGGACAAGACAACGAAGTAGTCATTGCCACCCATGGCCGCGGCATCTGGACGGCCGAACTATCGGTAGATCAGAATGCTAACTTTCCGGTGCCAACCGTTATCACTTCGGGTACTTCTCCTCAGTCTAAGTTTGTAGTACAAGCCAAACTGCCTCTGAAATATGATTCGGTGCAGTTACAGATTAACTCACAAACATTATCGTTTAAACCCTCCCAATCAGGAGTTTACAATATTTCTATTACCGGGGTTTCTATAGGCACTGTTGCTGTGCAGCTGATTGGCTATGTGGGGGGCGGCCCGGTGTATGCTCCCTCCTACAGAGGTATTAATTTAACCCTGCAGAATCCGCAGCAGCAGTATTATGATTTCTTTGAAACCGGCTCCAATTTCTCTCAGAATGGATTGAGCATACAACCCTTTGGCCCGTCTAACTCATCGCTGCAAAGTATTCACAACTATGCAGCCGGCACAGACGTATCGGCCACGTTACTTGTTCCGGTTATCGTCAACACGGGCAACATTACCTATCAGGATGTAGCCATCCTTACCGCCACAGATTCAGTTTTTGTGGAGGCTACCCAAGACGGTATTGTGTGGAAACCGATAGCCGGGTATAATGCAAAAGCTAACAGCGCATGGCAAAATGCTCTTACCGCCCAGCAAAGTGGCGATCCTACCATGCAGGTAACCGAAATCTTTAACCTGAAGAATAAATTTGCGGCAAATGATACCCTGCTGATCCGTTTCCGGCTGCATGCCAATTATGAAAATGCCACTGCCTGGGGCTGGTCGGTAGATGATCTCTCTATTCAGGTACCGGCTGCCGATGTGCACCCTGCGGCCATCAGTTCGTTTATATTATTTCCTAACCCCTCGCCCAACGGGAACTTTACTATGCAGTATGCATTGCCTGGAAAAGCAGATGTATTGGTTTCGGTTTGGGATATGACCGGACGGCTCACCGCCTCCTTGTCATTAGGTATGCAAAGCGAAGGGCAACATCAACAAGCACTAAATTTAGAAGCCTTTCAAGACGGAGTGTATGTGGTACAACTTAAAGCAGGGCAATCAGAGAAGGTGCTGAAAATAATGAAAGGGAAGTAAGTACAATCAGTTTTCTGACTTCGGGAGCACGTTGGCCGAAAATGTAATCTGACTGTTGCCAGCAGCGGCATTAGAAACAATTACTACCACTTTATTTTGGCGTCCCATTTTATTGGTGCTGTCGAACTGAATAATTATCTCTGCTTTTTTTCCGGGCTCAATCGGATCGCGCGGCCATCCTTTGGGGGTCGTACATCCGCAGGTTACTTCTACGTTGGTAATAACCAGTGGCTCGGAACCGGTATTGGTAAATTTAAAAGTATGCTCGGCCTTTGCCCCTTTTACCATATCACCAAAATCAAAATAATTTTTTTCCCAGGTTATAGCAGCCCCGGCCTGAGTTTGAGCCGTAACTAAACCCGCACATAAAAAAAGACAAAAAAGAAATACGAATTGTTTCATGATTACTTTAACGATACAAAATTAGTAATGTTTTAGCTTTACAGACCAATATAATTACTTCTAAAAATGGAAGCCACAGTTCATCAGTTTTACGGCAACCGGTTACGGGTAAGAGCGTGTGGGCTTTTAATAGAAGAAGACAAAATTTTGATGGTAAACCATCGGGGCATAACCGAAACCAATTTCTGGGCTCCGCCCGGAGGGGAAGTATCTTTTGGTGAAGAAACAAAGGCTGCTCTTGTGCGCGAAGTAGCTGAAGAAACGGGATTAATCATTACCGCAGGCGATTTTCATTTTGCCTGTGAGTTTATACAAAAGCCGCTGCACGCCATCGAATTATTCTTTCGCATCACCCGGGTTTCTGGCACTTTAATAACCGGGTACGATCCCGAAGAAAACAGCCCACAACTAATTAAAGAAGTAAAATGGATGCCTTGGGGTGAATTGGCCCATGTACCTCTACAGCAAAAACATGGCATCTTTAAAACGCTGCCCAATCCCCATCAAATTGCTCATTTGAAAGGATATTTTATTGTATAAATACGCTACAAAAAGCCGTAAAATTTTTATACTTGCATAAGCTAAAAAACGATAAACCGCTTCTTTTGTCAACATCCGTTACTTCCTACAAATTAATTAAGCGTGTAAAAGACGACCGACTGGAAGAAGAACACCTTCACCAATACCGGCTCTTGATTCAAACGGGGGCTAAAGATTTTCAGGTGGCTGTAATAAACAGTGCCGATAACCGCTTGCTGCTGCTGGAAGACTATGCTTTGGGTCAGGTGCAATCGCACGAAGAACTTTTAGTTGTCTTAAAAGAACTTTTTGAAAACCATGCTATGCTCTCGGCTGGCTTTTGGAAAGAAGTACGGATCGGCATTAAAAACAATAAATTTTGTCAGGTACCGGCTGCTTTTTACGATGAAAAAAAATCGGCCGAATACCTTCGGCTGAATGCTACAATAGATGAATCTAAAGAAGTAATCTTGTCTTCCCGCCAGGCAGGCATGGAGGCTGTTACGGTCTTTGCCGTGCCGGGCGATCTGTATCGCTGGCTGAAAAACATCTATCAAAACATTCCGCACTATTTTATCCATCAAAGCACTGCGCTGATAGAAGGCGTGCTTCAGCAGAAAGCGCAAACTACTCCCACACTTTATCTTTATATTGACCGTTTTAAACTGCACTTGCTGTCGGTTGAGGCGGGAAAGTTATTGTACTATAACCAATTTCCCATTAAGCAATTTTCCGATTACATCAAGTACATTATGCTGGTATTGAAGAGTTTGAACATGGATCAGCAAAACAGTGAAATCGTATTGTGGGGATATATCGGCAAAAATTCTACTCACTACGTAGAGTTTGTAAAATACATTCGCCACGTGGTGTTTGGTCAGCGCCCCTCTCATCTTAAATACAATTACTTGTTTGATGAATTACAGGATCATCATTTTTTTGATCTCTATTCTATGAACCTGATATCCGGCACATGAAAAAGATTGCTCTGTTTCCGGGCTCGTTCGATCCCTTCACAAAAGGACATGAAGACATCGTGCTGCGCGGATTACGACTGTTTGACGAAATTATTATCTCGATCGGCTACAACAGCGGGAAAACCAAACGGTACTTCCCCATTGAGTTGATGATTTCAAAGATACAGGAGACTTTTAAAAATAATTCGCAAATAAGTGTGCAAACTTATGCCGAGCTTACGGCTGAGTTTGCCAAAAAAAACGGAGCCAAATTTTTGCTGCGGGGCTTGCGCAACACCACCGATTTTGAATATGAAAACAGCATTGCCCAGGTAAACCGACATCTCTATACCGAACTGGAATCGGTATTTTTAATTACTTCGCCTAAGTTTGCTTCGATCAGTTCTTCCATCATACGCGAAGTACATAGCTACAACGGAAATGTATCCGATTTTTTGCCGTATCGTCTTTAGTTTTTTATCTTCCTCTTCCGGTAAAATTCTTCAAATACAAAACGGATGGAGCGGTAAGAGTTTTCGAGGGCGTGGTAAACTTCTTTTTGGGTCATCCAGCGTATTTCTTCTATATCTTCTTCCCGTTGCGGGGCTTGGCGTTCGTCATTGAGTAAATCCATTTTATACCAACGGGTTTTCTTAATCATATTGTTCTTGTTCATGGTATAGGTATGCCAGGTGGTACCTATTTTTTTTCCTACGCGCACCTCTATACCACACTCTTCTTCCACTTCGCGCGCGGCTGTTTCCTTGTATTTTTCGTTAGCTTCCTTTTTTCCTTTTGGTAAATCCCATTTTTTCATCCGGTAGATCATCAGCATTTTATCTTTCTTCACTACCAGCCCACCGGCCGCTTTTACCACCTTAAATTTTTTGCGGATAAATGTTTTAGCTCCTTCATACTCTTTTACGGTAATGGTAAGCGAAAGCAAAGGCATGGGCACTTTGGTGTTGATTAGATCTAAAATCAAATCCAAATCCATTACACTGGCTTCATTTACCCATACATGGTTAATAAGCTGGGCCTTGGTTACCGGCTCGGCAGCCGCATTTATTTTTGTATTGAACGTACCCGCATCGGGCTGTTTACCCTTTTTCAGGATTTTAACCGGAATATCGTTAACGAATAAATCCATGCTTTTAGACTATGCAAAAACACAAAATATTTTCAATCCTACAACAGCCGGGTAAGAAAAGTAAACTATTTGTCAGGGGTTTATCGCTTGATTCATGACCATTCGGGGGTTAATTTGCAGCATGATAAAAACAGAAGAATCTACGGCCGAATCCGTGGCCTCCAAATTGCTCGCTATTAAAGCCATCAAACTAAGTGTATCGCCTCCCTTTACGTGGAGTTCGGGATTAAAATCGCCCATCTACTGCGATAACCGGCTGTCGCTCTCCTACCCCGAAATAAGGAACTATATTAAAAGATCGCTGGCGGGGGTTATCGACCGTAACTTTAATAGTGCCGAAGTAATAGCTGGGGTAGCTACTGCAGGCATACCCCAAGGCGCCTTGGTGGCCGACTTGCTCAATCTTCCGTTTATTTATGTTCGGCCCAAACCAAAAGATCACGGCATGGGAAACCTGATTGAAGGAAAAGTGGAGCCGGGAAGAAAAGTTGTATTAGTAGAAGATTTGGTTTCTACCGGTGGCAGTTCGTTAAAATCTGCCCAGGCTTTAAACGAAGCCGGTCTAAATGTAATAGGCATGGTCGCTATATTTAGCTATGGTTTTGAGGTGGCTCAAAAAGCCTTTGCACAAGCCAATATACCGTTAATTTGTTTAAGTGATTTCAGCTACCTGATATTAGAAGCTGTTTATAAAAACTACGTAAACGAAAAAGAAATAGAACACCTGAAAAGCTGGCGCAAAGATCCGACCAACTGGAAATAAAATACTGTTAGTCTTTATCCTTCTTTTCTTAGCGCTTGTAATGGCGAGGTGTTAATAATATCTCTTGAATTAAACCAGCCAATAAAAACCGTTAAAAAAACCACACCGAAACTAATCAGAGCCAGCTCAGAATAATTCGCGGCAAATTCTATTTCAAAGAAAAATTTGGTGAGCAGCCAGCCCCCACCCAGCGAAAGCAGTAAAGCTGTTAGGGTGCTAAACAGGCCGAGGTATCCATATTCTATCAGGGTGATGCGTATAATTTGTTTGGTGCGTGCACCTACTGTGCGCAGCAATACATTTTCTTTACTTCGTACATATTTGCTGTTAATTACCGCTCCGGCCAGCACCACCAGACCGGTTATCATACTGAACGTGGCCAAAAAGCGAATTACTAACGCTACTTTATCAAAAAGTTCGTTTACCGTGCTAAGAATCAATCGCAGGTCTATCATGGAAACATTGGGGTAAGCCATTACTAATGCTTGCTGAAACCGGGCGGCCTGCGGAGCATCGTCTATGCGGGCTGCAACTACCCAAATCTGAGGGGCATTTTCAAGTACGTGGGCAGGAAAAACAAAAATAAAATTAGGGGGGTCTTTCGGCCAATCAACTTTTCTAATTCCAGAAATAAATGTTTTTATTAATACACCCTGCACATCAAATACTACAGAATCGCCTACATTGATATGCAAATTTTCCTGCATCCGGTCTGAGATTGTAATAAAAACAGAATCTTTTTTGCCTGAGTTAAAAAAGTGCAACTTCCCCGCCATCATTTTTTCTGAGTCGGTCAGGCTATCGCGATACGTTACGCGGTATTCGCGCGTAAGCGCCCATTCGGGTATAGAGGTGGTGTCTTTCAGAATTTCTTCCACGCTCTTTCCTTTCAGTTCTCTAAGACGGCATGTAATGATGGGCACCAGCTGATTCATTTTTACATTTTGCTCCTGAATCAGTTTTACCACACCTTCTTTCTGAGGAGGCTGTATATCAAACAAAATGGTATTCGATTGATTTTTATTTCCTTTAAATGCTACCTGGTTTAGCAAACTGGCCTGGGTAATATTCAGTACATAAATAATAAACGCTCCTAAGCCAATGGCTACCATTAGCAGACGGGTTTGGTTTTGCGGCCTGAATAGATTAGATAATGCGTGCCGCCAGATAAAGGCCGCACGAACCGGAAAAAGTTTTTTTATCGCGTACAGTAATCCATTTGCTACCAATGCCAGGCAGCCAAATACGGCTACAATACCCAGCAAAAAATAGCCACCCAATAGCAGGCTTTTCGTTTGATAGGCAGCGGCTGCCATTGGGAAAAGTATAATTAAAAAAAGAGTAATCAGCCGGGTTTTAGAAAATACCTTTCCGGGAACAAAGTCGGTGCGCAAAACCGTAAGCGGAGGCACAAACCGCACCGACACCAGCGGCAAAACAGTAAACAAAACAGAAATGATAACTCCGATTAAAATACCTTCGCCTATGGCACGCCCGGAAACAGGAAACGGCATTTGGTCTGGCAAGTAGCTTTTGAATACCACCGGGATAAGTTGATGAACCAACGAACCCAACAAGGAACCTGCTAAACTTCCGACTATGCCCAACACAAAAACCTGAATAAAGAAAATATTAAATGCCTGCCAGCCTGATGAACCAATGCAGCGTAGCATCGCTACTTCATCTCGTTTTTCGCGGGCATATATATGCACCGAACTGGCCACACCTATACAACCGAGTAGTAAGGCCACGAAAGCAAGCAATGAAAAAAAACGGTTTACCGATTTAAATCCCTCGCCCAGATTTTCTTTTCTTCCTTCTACGGTCTCTATACCGTTGCCTAATTTTTTAGCCAGTGGTTTGGCATTTTCTAAAAGTTTATCTGTGTGCTGATCATCTCGTGTTTTAATATAAACGCTGTAATTTACCCGGCTGCCAAATTGTATCAGGTCTGTTTCGGCCAGCGATTTCATAGAAACGTAAACAGACGGAGCAATGGTGGCGGTGAGCGCTCCATTGCCGGGTGATTTCGTAACTACTCCGGCCACTACCAATTTTTTATTACCCAGTTTAATGGAGTCGTTCGAACTAATTTCGTATTGACGAGCCAACGCATCATCCACCATAACATAATCGCCAGACTCTACCCGGGCATACGCATTAGCAGGTTGTGTTACTAACTGTCCGTAAAAAGGGAACGCGCCTTCCCGGCCCACCACCTGCACCAACCGCGACCGGCCGGTGTTCATAAACAAAGCCATCGAAGCCATCTCGGCATCGCGGGCAATTTTTACCTCTTCCTTTGCTAAAAAATTCCACCAGGCCGAATCTATTTTTTTATTGCCAGTAATTACCAGATCAGCGCCCACCAGTTCTTTGGTGTTCGTTTCAATTTCTTCTTGCATGGAATAGTTAAGAGAGCTAATGGCTACCACGGCTGCTATACCTGAAATTAAGGAAGCAACAAAGAGAAACAATCGCGACAGGTTATGCCGGGCATCGCGCCAGGCCATTATCCACACCCAGCGATCGCGAAGGATGGATTTTGTTGATCTGTTAATTCGGATAAAATAATCTACCATACCTTGGCCTGTGGCCCTCTATTCATTTGGATTAAGTACGGGCTGATCTTCTATGAGGTGCCCGCCTTTCATTTTTAAAATGCGTTGTGTTTTTTGAGCCAGATCTAAGTTGTGCGTTACCAGCACCAGTGTTGTTTTTTCTTGCCGGTTCATTTCAAAGAGAAGGTGAATGACCTGTGCTGCATTTTCTTCGTCTAAGTTACCGGTGGGTTCATCGGCAAATAAAATCCGGGGCGAAGTAATAAATGCCCGGGCAATAGCCACGCGTTGTTGCTCGCCCCCCGAAAGCTGCGAGGGAAAATGATTCAGCCGATCTGAAAGACCTACCCTATGCAGTAAATCTTTTGCCCGTACGGAAATATCTTTTTCTCCACGTAGTTCCAGCGGTACCATTACATTTTCTAAAGCTGTGAGGGTAGCCAGCAACTGGAAATTTTGAAATACAAACCCAACATACCGGTTTCGCACATACGCCCGGTCGTCTTCGTTCATGGCGTTTAGTTTAAGGCCCATCAGCGAAATAGTGCCCTGGGTGGGTACATCCAGCCCTGCACACAAGCCTAACAGTGTGGTTTTACCACTCCCACTGGGGCCAATAACGGCCAGACTGGTGCCTTGCTCTGCCTGAAAGGAAACATTTTCTAATACCGTAAGATTTTTGCCGGCCGAAGTATAGGTCTTGGTTAATCGGTCGGCCTGAAGCACAATTTCGGCCATGAGTATAAAATAAATACGATGACCAAAAGTACTATGAAATTGGGATTGAAAAGCAAGAATAAAATGTAAATAAAAGAAGAAAATGATTTATTGTATCAGCACCTTCTTTATAAAAATATCCTTACCACTCGACATCTTCATTAAAATCAAGCCAGAGTCAGTTTTATCAAATGAGATAATAAATACACCTTCCGAATAATTTTCAATAGACTTCGCTTTAATTGTTCTGCCCAGAATATCGGTAAATGTAAAGTCAATAGCATTGTTATTTCCACAAGAAACAAAAAACACACCCGTAGAGGTAGGATTTGGGTAAACTATAGGCATGAAATGATCGGCAGGTATTACGTTGGTAGTTGTGTTCCAAATTCCTTTTAAAAGAATAATTTCATTAGGCCCCAGCGATTGATCATAAATTCTAACTTCATCCAAAGTTCCATAGAAGCCATAATTGGTAACTGAGGGTAGCATTTTACCAAAAGTAATGTCAACATTAGAAGTATTTAATAATCCGGAACAAGAAGCGTATGCGTTAAGCCATCCATTAATATATAATTCCGTGGAGTATCCGGTATAGACTACTGTAATATGATAAAATGTATTTAATTGAAGAGGAAATGAGCTGTCTAAATCAGTAATGCCATTCGTTGTATTAATTGTCCAACGAACTTTGCTGTTCGATAAAATAGAAATCTTCCAACGTTGCTGATAGCTACCATGTGATAGCACATACGATTCAGCCGGAATCATATCTAATTTTACCCAACACGATAACGTAATCCGATTTTGAAAATTTAAACTACTAGCATTGGGTACATCAATAATATCTGTATTTGATGAAAACCGATATGCTCTATCCGGCAGGCCACGGGCATCGCTGGTGGGTTGAACTCCGGAGAGTGTGCCATGGTGGTTGTTTCCCGAATAATCTTTGACGTTGCCATCGAACGGATAGTACGCCACGGCTTGGCCGATCTGGTTGGTTTTAGATTTGATCAAAAAATACAAAATAGAATTAACCAAAAGTGAATCAGAATTTTTTACTGTAACAGAAATAGAATAAAGCCCTTCTGCAGAAGGAGCTCTCCAGGTAATAACAGAATCTGACTGATGAGATATTGACCCGTTCGCCACTCGCCAAGAATACTTTAATTTTCCTGGTGCATTGGCCCGGGCACGGCACGTAATCGATATCGCACTATCCGTATAACACCAAATAGAATCAGATGATACGGAAAGAATAGTAGGTAGTGCCGGCACGCGAGGCACTACATTAAATTGAATTGAATCCATAGCTAATGACACTCCATCGCTGATGTTTAATCTTACCCGGTAGGAGCCAGCTAATGAAGGGGCCGTCCAAACGAATGAGCTATCGGTAGTGGTAGCCGATAAATCTCCATTCACATACCAGTTGAAAGTAACAGGTGCTTTTTTATTTCGTACCGATGAATAAATAGTAATCTGTTTGTTATACTGAACAACCGTATCGGCTGCCGCTAATGATTGGATTATTAACTTTCCATTAAAATTGTACCCGTAGTGATAGTCTATTATTTTTTGATTAGCATAAAGCTTTCCACTTAAGTTGGTTAGGGAAGAACCTGCCGGAACATACACCAACATCATGGCCTGATCAGAGGGGATAGTAATCAATGAAGAAGATGTAGCCGATGTTTTTATGACTTGTTGTGATAAGGCATCGTAGATATCATAATTATTAGTACCTAACTGAAGTGTGATGGCTTGAGAAGTTGATAATGGATTATAAACCAAATAGGTAGGATAAGAATTACTTGCAAAAAAGTCAGTCTTATTCAAGTTTAGCAATAAAATACCCTGTACCTCAGTTGTATCAATGAGCGAAGCCATATACCCCACATGAGACGAACCATACAATCCTAAATTAGTCTGTGCCCAGCCAGATCGTTTAGCATCGCCTGTGGCAAATAACAATGAGTCATTCAATCCTTTCTGTTTCAATGCTTCATAACCGAGTACAGCTTTGGGGTCGTTACCCGAGCTCCACAAGTAGCTGTCTTGATGTGAAGCTGGCAAATAGGAGCGATAAAATAGGCGGCTCGCATTCGCCAGGTTTAAAACCCATTTTGCAATCGTTCGGGCAAACCGCTTATCATATTTTACCATCGGAACCAAAGCTGCGGCATGCTGAAACCCATTCATGGCAAATGCATATCCTGTAGACGGATTATCCACCTCCCCTATTAAACCTGAAACATCGTTCATTCCAGTAACTGTGTTTCCCCAAGTTCCTACAATAGTACCCCAATTACGAACACTGCTTTGATCAAAGCTCCAGTTGATCATCTTTGTAATATTATAGTTTGTACCCAGTTCTGCATTCATTCTTGCCGCGGTGTATATTCCATACGGAAGTTGTATCTCATACGCTGGGTTACTATTTAATGATGCTAAATAACCGATAGCCATTTCAGCCCCTTCTAAATATTTTTTCTTTCCGGTTTGTTGATATGCCTGATACAGGATCCAGCCGATAGCACCTGCCGCTTCTGGTTCAGACCAACTTCCAGAAACAGGTGTCATCGTACTAAAATTAAAAGCCCGGTAATTCATATTGGGTAAACGCCAAGGGGTAGTTGATCCACCCATTGTATTCACGGCCGACAACCATCGGTCTGCTACAATGGAAAACTGAGATTGAAAATCTTGTGTAGCCGGGTACAATGAATAGAGTTGGTAAAAGAAAATATTAGGCATTACATCATACCACCAATCACCTCCACTGGTTGCCGCATAGCCATTAAGGTATATGTTTTGTGCGTTGGCTTGATTAAAAAAATCTTTGGCTTTTAATACCCAGTTATTTCCGAATTGATTCGATTTATCAACTCCTACCAGTGAGGCGCCTACCAAAGAAGGAATGATATTAATTGCCTCCGCTTGCGAACCGCTACTGGCCGAACCAACATACGAGTCAAACAAAATAGGTTTAAGCGAAGGGTAATTTACGCCCGATGCCCGGAGATGCATAAGTGGAAGGTATTGTCCGGTAGCATTTAAGTTATATACAAAAGAATCATATTGTAAAGTCACTTTTTTCCAGTTGCGCATACCATAGGGCGATGGCATATTATGCATCAAGCCTACCTTGTTTATATCAATTTGTCCGGTTTGTGCCTGAAGAACATCACTTATGCAAACAAAAAAAAAGAATAATGGGAGGAGCCCTTTCATTAAAGCATATTAAAAAATGAAAATAAAAAACTATATATAGCCATACAAGAAAAAAGAGCAGTGACATTGTCACTGCTCTTTTTATTAATTACAGACCTACGGTTTTTCAAGGTTATAAATACTCGTAACTTCCGTAGAAGTTAATACCGTTTTGTATATTCTGAGATCATCAATAGCTCCTATAAAGTATCCGCCCCAATTTACATAGTAAGGAGAATTTGAGTTAGTAGAGTACATAGAGGTGGGTAAGTCTTGGCCAATTGTTAGGTTTACCGGTTTGCTCGAAATATTAACAATCGTGCCGGGCACATTGGTCCAATCATAAATTTGAATTCCATTGATGTAAAATATTTCATGACCTCCGCCAAAAGTAACTACCAAATGATACCACTTATTTATAGGCGTTAGTTTGCCCACATTCATATCTCGATCATAATATGTAGTATCCGCGCTAGTACCTAACGGGGGGGTATTAAAACCAGAAGCATGCGCTGTGAAAAAGGGTCTGGGGGTATCTTGAATCTGAAATTTATACCCATTCCAACGATTCATAGAAACGATATAGTTATTAGCCCAATATTTATTGGGGTTTCCAACTAGTGTGTCAGCTTTAACCCATACGGAAATAGAAATCTGGCCAGGGTTTAATTGTGTATTATATGGAACTTCAACATTAGCACCTGCTGTAAAATACAATGCCTTGTTCGCATTACCATACCGGTCGGCCGTTTGTGTAGGCACATTGCTTGTTACGGTATATCCTGACCAAGGGAGCCCGGCACCTGAGCTAAAATACGGATGACCAGCCTTAATGGTACCATTGTTATTATTGCCTGAATAATCTTTAACAGAGGTACCTGCTGCCGCTGTAGTCAATTCATCAAAGGTCCATTGCCCAACTAAATTGGTAGGGTCAATGGCTGTAACCACAGCTCCTTGATATGTAGTAATGGCAGCATTTAACTGGGCCGTAGCCGCTGTAACCTGTGCTTGTGTGGATTGCTTATTATTGGCTACCGCCTGTGCGGCTGTAATAGCAGCCTGAAGTATAGCTTGCGAGCCTCGTATGTATTGACCGGCAGCCGTCCCTTCTGTGGTGCTTGATAAAAGAGTTTGTGCAGAAGTAATTGCCGTATTCAGGGAACTAAAGTTAGTGGGTGCGGGAGCATCGCTCTTCGAGCACGAACTAACAAACCATGCGGACAGCACAAAGGCAATCAGCAAACTTTGTAATTGAATTGTTTTTTTTGTTTTCATAAAATTTAATTTGGATTAGAGTTATTATTTATAAGTGGAAAATTGTAAATCATTAATTAGTAATAGCCGGGTTAGTATCAAGCTCTGATTGTGGAATCAGGAAGTATCTGTTTTTAGCATAAGAAAAACCGTTAGCTCCCAACGCAGCTTCAGCTACTTGTTGCCCATATCGCATCAAATCAAAATAACGATGAAATTCAAAACCTAATTCAACTCTTCGTTCATGCTGAATAGCGCTACGCAAGGATACTTGGTCAGTATAAGCCACATCGGGTAGTAGGTTAGCAGGAATAGCTCCATACCCCGGTAAGGAGCTATCATATAGATAGCTTTCTCTGGCGCGCTTTCGCACTAAATTTAAAGGCATAATTGCCTGCCCCCCCTGATTCAATTCATTTAAAGCCTCGGCTTTCATTAAAAGAATATCAGCATAGCGCATATACACATAGTTTAGCCCGGAGTTACCGATAATAGGCGCATCAAATTTTGACTGGCAATGTTTTTTACTAAGAAAGCCCGTAGCCGACCAAGTAGGATCAAATGCTTCACCGTTTAGCCATTTGTTGCCGGCACGCCCCACGGTATAATCTAACCGGGGATCAACAACTCCACCAATAGTTTTCTCAAATTCATCTATAAAATTCTGAACAGGGGCGTCAAAGTAATATCCATTATAAATGGCGGGCGAAAACCATTGATTTAAAAAATTTCCTAAAGAAGGAGTTTGTCCGCTAAGATGTTGAATCTCAAAAACTGACTCCACATTATTTTGGGTAGAGTCATAAAAATTATTTTTGTAAACAGAAACTAATGAATACGCTCCGGAAGCCTCCAAAGAATCAATTGCTGTTAAGGCTCCTGCCCAATCTTGATTGTATAGTTTAGACTTAGCCAGTAAACCAAACGCAGCGCCTTTCGTTGCCCTACCTACATCGGTGCCGGAATATACCCTAGGCAAAACAACGGAAGCATCCGTAAGGTCTCTTTCTATCTGGGCATAAACATCGGAAACTTGCGACTTCGGTAAATTAATTAATGAAGGGCTAAGCGGAGGCTGTGTTTTCAGAGGAATCTCACCATAGATATTAACCAGATTAAAGTAGAAAAAGGCACGAAGAAATTTGGCTTCTCCCAAAATTCTGTTTTTTAAGGAATGATCCATTGCTATTCGCGGTACATAGTAGAGCACATAGTTGGCCCGCGATACACCTTCATAATAATATTGCCACACATTCGACAAAACAGTATTGGTGCGTACATAGCTAAACTGATCAATGTATTGTATGTCTGCCTGATCTCCGGCCAGCCCACCCTTCACCGCATCATCGGATGCCACATCACCAAATACCCATAATTGATTTTTTATATTAACATACGCTGTCATGTTATAAACACCCGTAAGAGCTACCAGTGCATCACTTTGCGTTTGATAAAATGTAGCACTGGAAAAGGTGCCCTGAAGGTTTTCATCTAAAAAATTATGGCACCCGGTAAAAATCAAAACCAAAAAAATAAACCTGAATGATCTCATAGTTTCAATCGTTAAAAAGTGATATTTACTCCTACATTGTATGACTTTGCTGCCGGGTATGTTCCCCAGTCTATGCCATTTGCTTTATCTCCGTCTGATGCGGAATTATTACTAACCGACATTTCGGGATCCATGCCTGAATAAGGTGACCATGTGATGAGGTTTGTTCCTGAAAAATAAATTCGGAAACTAGAAAGACCATAACGCTTCACCATTTGTTTAGGTAATGTGTAACCAACTTGCAAATTCTTTAATCGGGTATAAGACCCTGATTCTAAAAACCGGGAAGAGATTTGAGTATTATTACCGGAGGCATTCCAGGAGGCGCGCGGATATTGATTGGATGACCCTTCGCCAGTCCAATGATTTTTAAAATACCGCTCTGTAACATTAAACGGTCTGTAAAAACCTTCAATGTCGCGATTCAATACAGAAAGAATTTTTTGGCCATAGGCTCCCTGAAAAAATACAGAAAGATCGAACCCTTTGTAACTGGCGCTAATGTTTATGCCTCCACTCACTACCGGTATGGCGCTCCCCAAATGCTTCCGGTCATTCTGATCAATAATGCCATCTCCGTTTTGGTCTTTAAACTTCACATCACCAGGTTGGATACGGGAAATACCTGAACTAGGGCCCTGCACAGCATGGGTAAAAATATCGGTTGCATTCTGAAAAATGCCTTCCATTTGTAACATATAAAAAGATCCTACCTGGTGTCCTTTTTCAGTAAGTGTAACATATTGGGATCCGTACAAACCACCAGGAATAGGAGAATTTACCGAGAGCACTTCATTATGAAGGATTCCCGCATTAGGGCTAATCGTATATCTCAACTCTCCGATATTATCTGAATAATTCAGCGCGAGCTCAAATCCCCGGTTTAATATTTTACCATTATTTACTATGGGGGAAGCCGCTAATCCGGCCGAAGTCGCAATGGGCTGGTTATTGAGTAACCCGGATGTTATCTTATTAAAAAAATCAATTGAACCGGTAAGTCGTCCATTCCAAATAGCAAAGTCAGCACCCGCATTCAATTGATTACTTGACTCCCACTTGATGTTGGCATTGCCCAATTGAGATACCGCATACCCCACATTTTTTATACCTCCGAAGGGATAGTTGTAGGTAACTCCATATTGATCAGAAAAAGCATAGTTAGGAATTTCCTGATTCCCTACCACTCCGTATCCCACTCTCAGCAAAAGTTTATCAAGCCATTGTGTGTTTTGTAAAAAACTTTCTTTATCAATCCTCCATCCTAAAGAACCGGCATAAAAATTTCCGTATCGGTTAGATGACCCGAAACGCGAAGAACCATCTCTCCGTACAGTAACAGAAGCCAAGTATTTTTTATCTATGTCATAACTGATTTTTCCAAAAAAGGAAAGAAGTGCATTTCCCTGCAGAGTCTCTGATAATGTTTTTTGTCCCAGGCCATTCCCCAGGTAAACCAAATTGCTGCTTTGGGTAGCAAACTGAGTATCAGTAGCCGTAATATCATACAGCGATGTTTTGATTGCCTCCGTACCAACTAATACCGCTATATTTTGGCTACCTAAAGTTTTCGTATAAGTTGCAAAATTACTGAATGTGTATGTTCCATTTCGGTCATCCGCTACTGTTAATCGATTAGGGTTGTTGATCCGCAACCCGGTTCCCCAGTTGCGATCAAACCTGCGATGGTTTTGGCTAATTAAATCTACTCCAATACTTGACGTAAATGTCAGCCCCTCAATAGGCGTAAGCGTAATAAAGTATCTTCCAAAGATTCGGTCGGCTTTTAATCTATTCTGATTGTATGCCAGCATCCCCACCGGGTTGTACCCATCTCCAAACAAATCATATCGGTCGGGCTTATCTACAAAGTTTCCTGTAGAATCATAAACCGGAACGGCCGGTGAGCGGAAATAAGCATAGCGCAAAACACTTCCGCCATTCCCTCCAGCCCCATCTCCCGAGCTTCCAATTAAATCGGTAATAGCATGTGATATATTGAGATTAATCCCGGTCTTTAACCATTTTTTTAATTCAGACTCTACGTTAACTCGAGCCGTAAGGCGTGAATAATTACTTGCCTTTATAATTCCATTTTGTTTAAAATAACTGCCTGCCAAAAAGAATCTAGTTTTGCCCTCTCCACCAGAAAATGATAAACTGTGCGTTTCAATCATGGCGCTAGGTTGGATAATTGCCTTTACCTGATTAACGTTGGGTAAAGTGGCTGTCAACTGATTAGAAATATAGGGACGCTGCAAAAAGCTTGGTAAATCAGCATTATCTGTATGGGCTGCTTCATTGTAGATAGATACATATTGAGATGTACTCGCCATGGGCACGAGGCGTGTTGGCGACTGAACCCCCATTTGTCCGCTGTAAGAAATCGTGAGCTTGTTAGTGCTGCTCATTTTGGTAGTAATAAGAATTACTCCGTTGGCAGCTCTGGCTCCATACAAGGCAGAAGCACTGGCATCTTTTAATACGGTCAGTGTTTGAATATCCTGTGGAGCAATAGCGGTAGCATCTAAGGTGGGCATACCATCTATTACATATAGAGGCTGATTGTTACTGTTTAATGAACCAACTCCTCGGATGCGCACAATTACCCCTTCCCCCGGTGCACCCGTATTTTGAGTTACTACAACCCCCGGTATTCTACCTTGAATAGCTTGATCTATTCCGGCAACCGGTATCTTAGTTAATAATTCTGGTTTTACGGTAACTACAGCACCCATTACTTTATTTCTCTCTTCAGATTGATAACCCGTTACTACTACTTCTTCCAGTGCTTTAGCATCTTCCTTGAGCGTGATTAGAAATGTTTGTTGATTGTTTAATGAAACTTCTTGTGTGATATATCCAACAAACGAAAAAATCAATACTCCTCCGTTAGCATAATCAGAAGGAAGTTGAATCAAAAACTTTCCTTCGGCATCCGTTGAGGTTCCTGTTCCTGAATTTTTTATGAGTACCGTAACCCCGGCAAGAGGTTCATTCGTATCACTTGTTACTGCCCCTGTAATTGTTTTTTGAGCCCATGCACTTTGTGCAGGGCAAATGATTATTAACAGAATAAAACCAAAAAATAAAAAGTATCTATTCTTCATATCTACGGATTAATTTTTGTTATTTATATGGTAAGCAGCAATGATTCCTTTTGAGTGATATACTCCATTTTCAGATTTTATAATCGTTCCGTTAGGCAAAACGGTTATTAACCGGGAAGATTTATTACCGATATCAAATCGACATTCTTCCGTTACATTTTTGGCAATTATTTTTTTTGAAAGGACATCAAATAAATCAACCGCATGAGATTGATCGTTATGAAAAACAACCGACTTAATACTATCATAAGGATTGTAATACAGGTACGTTGGAAAAGATTTTTTTGAATAAAAATCAGTAGTTCGGCAATTGATTTGCAAAATTTGATCAACGTTCGTCTTCCTGATCATAGCCCCTAGAATTCCGACTTGGGCAGAGCTGTAAATACTAAACATTGATTCTTCCGGTTGGTTTTTAGCCCATTGAGGTCCATCTCCAAGCGCAACCGGGCTCACTCCTTCCATAGATTTTTTACGGTAAACCCAATCCGATTTTCGCAATCCTTCATAAGCAATAACATTTTTAGTAATCTGTTTTTTATCAGCCAGCCATTGATGCTGATCGTCAATTTCATATGGATACATTAATCTTGCTGCATTAGCCATGTTTAACATCCATTTGCCGATGGCATTGGCAAACCTACTGTCATAGCGTACCATGGGCACTAAAGGCCAAGACAAGTCAAACGAATTCATTAAAAAGGCGTATCCCCCCCCATCCGTTATACTGCCCTGTAATCCGTGCACATCATAGTTGCCCCATCGTTCAGCTATTACTCCCCATCCCGTTCTTCCATCTTTTGCTTTGCATCCATCGAAAGTCCAATCCAAAATTTTCTTAACATCATAGTCTGTTCCGTATTCAGCATTTAATCGAGCCGCTACTAAAGCTCCAAACGGCATAAGAACTTCATAGAAACGGCTTTCTTTTTGGCTTACAAAAGAATTCATGGCAGATTTGGCCGCATTCAGATAGCGCACATTATGAAATTTTTCATAGGCAGAAAGCAATACGTACGCATGGCCTGCAGCTGCGTCTTGCTGATGCGGTATGTGGTTAGACATACCTTTTAATTTTCCGTAATCAAAATAAGAATAATCGTAATTGCCGTTTAGTACCGAATCAGCCTTATAAAATTGTTCGGCTATGATATGTTGTAAGCTATCCGCACGAGGAACGTTTGGAAATACCTCGCAGAGAGCATAAAACAATACATTAGGAAAAACATCGTACCACCAATCTCTCCCATATCCACCGCCCAGAGCGGCTACTTTAGAATTGGTATTATCCATCATTATATTCCATCCATTCTCGGTATTAAAATAATTCTGTATTAGTTGCACATAATTTTTACCATTCTGATTGGTTTTATCTATACCTACAAGGCCGGCTCCCAGTAAAGCTCCCATGCTACAAAGTGCTTCGTGAAATTCAACGTTTCCAGCAATGCCTTGCCGCACATCACCTATGGCAGTATATAAGCCGAATGTGTTTTGATTAAAATTTCTCTTGGATTGGTCGGTCCAAATAAAAGGGAGAAAATCACCTTTCAAATCAGCATTAAATACATATTGGTCGAAGTTGTGTGCTTTTTCATACCAGTCAATCATTTTATAAGGCTTGGGATGATCTGGCATACTCAATACTTTATCAATCATGATCTGTTCAATCATTTCATCATTTTTTCCACAAGAGGTTGCAATCCAAAAAAGAAAAGCAAATCCTAAAATTTTTAAAAATGATTTTATTATCATGCTCCTGAAAATTTATTAGTGAGTGTAACTATGTGTTTAGCTAAAGGAATAGAAGCAAGTTGTACTATAGCGATAATAATCAATGCATATTTTAACGCAAAATCTTCTGAAACATACTGCGCCAGACAAATAAAAAGTACTAAACCAATAAACCTGCCTAAATACAAACCAAATTCATGATTAAAAATATAAGCAAACTCATTTCGGTTTTCGATTTTAGATACTACATCAATTGTTCTCATTTCAAATGGAAAATAGGCAATGTCGTGCAGTGGAGTAAATAGCACTTTACAAAGAACAAAAATGATTACTCCAACGGCAGAAAAAAGTACTCCATTCGCCAGTGTTCCAATAAGGAAAATGGTAAGGCCGACCGTAAAAATGTATATGCGGTGTGCGGGTTTAGTTACACGACCCAATAAATAAAGCAAAAAGGCAGTAAGCACACCACTAATACCTTGCACCATGCCAAGCGAACCTTCATTACCAACTAAACGCATAATTAAAATGGCCGGAGCCGTAACCAAATATCCTTGAGCTAACCCCTTAAGCCCCGCTAATGCAATCATTTTATTCCATAACGAATGGAACTTAAAAAAAACAAATCTCTTTTGAGACGGATTGTTAAATTTTCCTTGATGCACAATCAGACTGGAGATAATTGTGAGCAAAAAAACCACTATGGTAACCAAACGGTATGCCGCATTAACATTTCCTAAAAACCATCCGTTATTTTCAACACCCGCCAAAAAGTATCCAACCAAAAGAGGTACAATAATATAGGTAATGGTATAGAAGAATGTTTCAAGACCATAATAGTAATTTCGTGTTGAATCGTCTGTTGAATTCAGTGCCAGATAATCGCGGTTAGCCCAAAAAAAACCAAACGAGCACCCCATTAGCACACCGGCCAAACTTATTCCTAAAGAAGACAGGCTGACAAGGCTCATCATTACTAACATAGACAGCCCGCTTAACATCATACCAAAACTGTAAAGCCGAGATATTTTGATGTAGTTTAAAAGGAATCCATTAATGTAAAAGGCAATAGGAATACCCGTATAAACTGCCAACTGATAAGCTGCCACCTTGCTTGGATCATTTGAGTTACGCATAATATAGGCGCCAACAAATATTTCAATAACAGGTAATACAAAGGCATAGACCATATTAGTAATAAGCAGCACGCGTGTAGCTTGAGGTAAAGACAAAAAGAAGGAATACTCCTTTGCCGGTCTTTTAAGAATCGCTGCAACTGTCATAAACAACTTTTTGCTTTTAGAAGAGAATTTAAAATATTTTTGATGGAGAAATCCACTTGGCAAATCACTTCATCACTGGCGCCATAGTATATGTGAATGATATCCTCATCTACATAATGTCCATTGGTAAAAATAACATTGCCAAAAAAACCAGTTAGTTCATATTCAGCTTCAGGAACCATAATGGGTTCTTTGCTTCTGGCGATCACTTTGGATGGGTTATATAAATCTAAAAGCAGAGCACCTAAACAATAACGATGCTTCTCATCTGCACCATGATATATTTCTAACCATCCCTCACTGGTTTTAATGGGAGCAGCGCCCGCCCCTAAACGGGCGCTATCCCATTCCCCCTTTCTTGTAGTAGCAATACATTTATTATTCCCCCAATGAATGAGATCGTTTGACTCAGCCAGCCAAATGTAATTTCCGCCCAGTTGGGGGCTACTTGGTCTGTGTAATGCATAATACTTACCCTTAATTTTATCAGGAAAAATGGCACAGTCTTTATTATGTGGCGGAAAAATCATTCCCTGACGTTCAAATACTTTCCAATCTGTAGTTTGCATTAACCCTACCCCTACTCCAAGAGAAGAAACCATGGTGTAGGTTAATAAATAGGTTTTGCCTATTTGGGTTACCCTGCAATCCTCTATACCATATTCTTCTAATTGACCTTGTCCATAAATAGGCTTGTACCCTTCCGGTTCATAAAAATTTTTTCCGTCATCACTACATACCAACCGCAAGTGCGAAATCGTTGTTAAGTAGTCTTTGCCGTCATAATTCAGCACCCGTGGATCGGTTGCTTGTAAGAGGGGATCCTTCTTTTTAAAAGAAATAAATTCTACTTGGCCTTGTTCATTATAGATAGGCACGGTAATTTGTTCATCCGTCTGTTTTGTTCGTTCGGCCACTCGGAGTAACAACCAAATTTTGTTATCAAAAACAAAAACACCGGGGTTTAGCAAACACTCTACAATCATATTCTCCGAGCTGGGGTTTATATCTCGGGGGCGAAGGATCGGGTTAGCTAAAGCCCGTTTAACAAAGGCCGTATTAATACTCATAGAAATTGCGTGCTGATTTATCTATCCGTAGCAAATATTTTATAAATCGGTTGCACAAACGTCCTCTATAAAATTTCTTGTGTTCTTTAAATTCTAAAATGATATAAAAAAGAACCAGAAGGACAAAAATGAAATACAGTGGACAACTAAAGAAGTGTTATCCTGCGTGGTATTTCCTAACTTTAAAGCTAAATCTCGTTGAATTTACAGGGCATGAATACTCTTTTCTTATTTTTTACTTTATTAAACTTTCAGCAACCAGACTCCAGTTTAGCACTCCCCTACCAACACATTGGTAAAGAAGTAAATATCTCTAATTCAGCAGTTACGTCTATTTATATGGATAGCTATGAATATATGTGGCTCGGCACGTGGGATGG
The DNA here is from genome assembly GCA_018267135.1 of Bacteroidota bacterium. Classification (GTDB taxonomy): domain Bacteria; phylum Bacteroidota; class Bacteroidia; order Cytophagales; family Cyclobacteriaceae; genus ELB16-189. The sequence goes on along the minus strand of JAFDZA010000014.1, from coordinate 112,114 downwards.
CCTTAACCGGTACGATGGCAGTGCCATTAGTATATACAAACCTGATCCCTATCAAAAAAATACAATAAGCAACAATGTTATCAGGGATTTTCTGGAAGACAAGGCAGGAAATTTATGGGTCGTAACACACCGAGGGATTAACCGTTTTGACCGCAATTCAGAATCGTTTACAAGCTATCTTGATAGTTTGAATGATATACCTTTTTTAGAAAATAATCTGCGAGCTTGCATTGGTCCTGATTCGGCCGTATGGGTAAGCCACATCGGAAATGGCATAAAACGTTATAATAAGCTGAAGAATATCTTTGAAAAAGTTTCCTTCGAGGGAGTAAAAGCCGATTGGCTATCGCACACAATTAATATTGGGAGTTTTAAGGGCTTGCTGTATCTGCTTGGTTCGGATGGTAAAATAGTATGCAGTTTGAATAACCGTGTAATATTTTCTAAACAACTAAATCTGCCCAATCCATTCGTATATCATAAGTTTATCCAGATAGGCAATCAGTATTTTATCAGCTATGCCAACCATGGAAAACTATTCTTTTATAATTTATCAAATATTGAAGAAAAGGCTCAAGTTATTCCCTTGGGTTCATCACAGGTGAGCTCATTATCGGAGACAAAAAATAAACAATCTGTATGGGTTGGTACCGAATCGGGGTTGGTGTATCAAATTGGAATTGAAAATGGAACACTTTATCTCCGAAAAATGGGCGATTACTTTCCGGTACTCGTTTCAAAAGGAATTAAGATTCTCTCTATAACCGAAACTCCGCAAGACTTGATCTGGATAGGTACCGATGGCGATGGCGTATATAAATTCCTGAATCGTGAAAAAGTGTTCTATGCTATTTCTTCCGGATCTCCATTAAAAAAACAAATCTCTCACAGTATTGTCCGTTCCGTTTATGAAGATGAAAACGGCATTCTCTACATTGGCACCAGAGGTGGGGGCTTAAATATACTTGATCCTAAAGCTAAGCAAACCAAAATAATAAATACAAAAAACGGTCTGAGCAATGATGCCGTGCTCTCACTTAAAAAAGATCACCTGGAAAATCTATGGGTAGGTACTGATGGAGAGGGTATTGATATGATTGAAAATAAAACCAACCGCATCTTTCATTTTCCAAGAGATTTCGAAAATAAAACTAACATTGCATTCAGTTCGGTTTATGCCATTTGTGTAGATTCTTATAACGATATATGGCTGGGTACCAGCGGGTATGGTGTGGTTCATCTAAAAATAAAAAAACTAATATCAGGAAGATATGTGCTCATCGAAGAAGACCAGATAAAACATTCGGTAAGCGACAAAATAAATTCTATTAAAAGCAACATTGTATATACCATCATAGAAGATGGCCCCAATAGTCTTTGGTTTGGAACAAGAGGAGGAGGAATATATAGATATAACACCATTGCTAAAAAAATTGAAGAGCACATTGAGGCCAATGTAAATGAAAAAATAAATTTATGTAATGATGATGTGCTCAATTTGTTTTATAATAATAAAGAAGAGTTATGGGTTGGTACTAGCGGAGGAATTAGTTTATTGTCACTTAAAACAAGGCCTTACCAAAGTACGAAGTTTACGGCCCGAGAGGGGCTAATGAATAATACCATCCATGCCATATTAGAAGACAAGAAATCGAATATATGGTTCTCTACTAACAGGGGTTTGGTTATGTTTGACCGCGCAACTAATTCTTTTAAGAATTTTGATAGCCATGACGGTCTAATCAATAGCGAATATACTGATGGAGCCAGTTACACATCAAAAATATCGGAACGGCTTTTCTTTGGAGGTATAAATGGATTAGATATTATAGAGCCTACTAAACTCAACCTCTCAACCTACTTTCCTAAACTGGTCATAAGTAATTTCATATTATACAACCAATCAATTAAAGCAATGGATGGAAGTAACATACTTCACAAACACGTAAATTTTACTGATGGAATTAATTTAACATACAATCAAAATTTTATTAGCTTTTCATTTACAACATTAGACTATTGGACCAAAGATAAAAGCAAGTTTGCTTATAGGCTTGAAAATTTCGAAAATAACTGGAATGAGTTAGGGCAACAGCAAACCATCTCTTTAACTAACATTCCTCCGGGGCGCTACCATTTGAAAATAAAATACACCAATGAAAACGGCATTTGGTCTTCTTCATCTTCTAAATCATTAGCTATCGTAATATCTCCGCCCTTTTGGAAAACCACATGGGCTTACATTATTTACAGCTTCCTATTTATAGGTGTTCAGATTTCGATTGTATTAGTTATTCGGTGGCGGGTAAAAACTAAAAAAACGGCTGCCATAGAGCGATTTAAAACTCAACAATTAAAAGAATTAAATGACTATAAGTTACAGTTTTATACAAACGTTGCGCATGAATTTCGCACTCCGCTAACTCTAATACTGGGGCCTGCGGCTGCTTTGCTTCAAAAGAGTAGTGACCCCGATATTAAAAATCAGTTAAAGTTAATCTACAGTAATTCAATACGGCTACAGAAACTAATTGAAGAACTAATTCAATTTAGAAAAATTGAAAGCGGAAAAGACAGACTAGAGCTAACCTCAATTGAGATGGTAAGTTTCACTTATCAAATATTAGAATCTTTTCAACAATATGCGGCCGATCGGGATATTCATTTAGAGTTTCACACAAATCATGATGAGATAACAGCACAGGTTGATCTAAAAAAAATAGAAAAAATATTATTAAATCTCGTCTCTAATGCCATCAAATATTCTTATAAAGGAGGGCAAATAGTCATCCTTTTAGAAAAAGATGAAACAAATTTTAAGTTTACTATTAAGGATGAAGGCTTGGGAATTCCAGAAAAGAATATAGATAAAATATTTGAAGGTTTTCAGCAGAGTTCACAAACGCTTAATGACCAATTCGGATTCATTAAAAGTACAGGAATTGGATTATCCTTAACTAAAAGCCTGATTTTACTTCATGGAGGAAATATCTCTGTAATCAGTAAGGAAGGAAAGGGAAGTACATTTGTTGTTACCTTGCCTATTAAAATACAGCAGCATACAATTCAAAGCCTCACACCCGCTTTGGTTAATATAAAAGAAAGAATATCTCAGGAGTTTGAACTTTCAAACATCCACCCTTCGCAAGTAGATAAAACAAAAAGTAACTCGTCCAGCAGGCCGTTATATTCAATTTTAGTAGTGGATGACAATAACCAAATTACTGAGTTGCTAGAAAATATGCTGCTACCTAAATACAATGTTTACCAAGCAAGTGATGGGCAAAAGGCGTTAGCAATACTGGAAGAAGAAAGGATAGATTTGGTTATCAGCGATATCCTGATGCCCGGCATGGATGGATTGACACTTTGTAAATTAATTAAAGAAAACATTCAAACAAGTCACATTCCTGTAATCTTACTAACCGCTAAAGTAGAAATAGAAAACCGTATTGAGGGGCTTCAGGTTGGGGCCGATTCTTATATTCCTAAACCCTTTCATCCCGAACACTTATTTATTCGAATAGAAAAACTATTAGAGCGGATGGAAATGATACGGAGTAAATTTCAAAATTCAGGTTCGGTTGAGTGGAGTAAAGGTTCATTAGGAATAAATGAAAAGGAAGATATTTTCTTTTCAAAAATTATTTCATGCATTCAGAAAAACTTGGGGAAACCAGATTTTAATGCTAATGAAATTGAAGAGGAAGTAGGCATGAGCAAGGCTTCATTGTATAAAAAAATAAAAACTATAACTGGTTTAACCCCGCATGGGCTAATTAAACAATATCGACTTAAGAAGGCTGGAGAGTTATTGAAAAATTCTTCTCTCAGTGTATCAGAGGTAATCTATGAAACCGGCTTCAACAGCAGGTCATATTTTTATAAATCGTTCAATGAAATGTACCACTGTCATCCAAAGGATTTTAATTCTCAGTAACTATTTCCTGTTTCCCTTTTTACCATCTCTTTAACAAACCTGTATATATCTTCTTCCATAGAAGAAGTTTTTTTCAATAAATTAATAAATGCGCTTCCTACGATCGCTCCGGCTCCATATTGGCATACTTTGGAAAAGGTAGTGCTATTTGAAATGCCAAAACCTACTAAAAATGGGGATTTCAATTTCATCTCTTTCAGTTTTTGTAAATAGTTCTCCTGTTCATTGGATAAATCTGTTTTCGATCCGGTCGTGCTTGAAGCGGACACAGCATAAATAAACGCGTTTGATGCCTTGTCTATTTCGTTTATTCGCTGATCGGATGTGGTGGGTGAAATCAGAAATATGTTTAACAAATCATTTATTTGAAAAAATGATTTATACTCTGTTTCGTATTCCCGTAAGGGAAGATCCGGAAGAATCAAACCATCTACCCCGGCTTGTTTTGCCTCGACACAAAACTTCTCTATCCCATACTGTATCACAGGGTTTAGATATCCCATCAAGATGATTGGCAGCTTAACTGTTTTTCTGATTTCGGCAACTTGTTGCAAAAGTAATTTCATATTCATTCCGTTATCCAAAGCTGTTTTATTGCTTTGTTGAATCACCGGCCCGTCTGCCACAGGATCAGAAAATGGAATACCAATTTCTATCATATCTGCTCCGGCTTTTTCCAGAGCAAGGGCAATGATTTTTGTGTCATTTAATTTTGGGAAACCGGCCGTAAAAAAAACAGATAGTATGTTTTTATTTTTTTGTTTAAACAATTCGTGAATTCGGTTCATGCTAAGAATTTTGTTAGTAGTTTATCTGTCTTCAATACTTTCCCCATTTAATGTAAGTTTCTAAATCTTTATCTCCCCTTCCCGACAGGTTTAGTACCACCACATCCTCCTCGCTCAACGCTAACTGACTAAGGGCCGCTACCGCATGAGCACTTTCAATAGCCGGTATAATTCCTTCCAGGCGGCTCAGCTCAATACCCGCATTCATCGCTTCATCATCGGTGGCACTTATAAACCGAACACGCCCGGCATCAAACAAGTGAGCATGTAATGGGCCTATGCCAGGGTAATCCAGTCCTGCCGAAATGGAATAAGGTTCAATTACCTGGCCATCTTCCGTTTGCATCAGCAGCGATTTGCTGCCATGCAAAATACCTACTTTCCCTAAGGCCGTGGTGGCGGCCGATTCATTGGTGTTTATTCCCTTACCCGCTGCCTCTACTCCTATCAGTTGCACCGGCTCATCGTTAAGGAAATGATAGTATGCACCGGCTGCATTGCTGCCACCGCCAACACAAGCCACTACATAATCCGGGTATGGATTTCCAATTTCGTTTATTAACTGTTTTTTAATTTCTTCACTAATTACCGACTGAAACTGCGCCACCATATCCGGATATGGATGCGGCCCCACTACGGATCCTATAATATAATGTGTATCGGTAGGGTTATTGATCCAGTGGCGCATAGCTTCGTTTGTAGCATCTTTCAGTGTCATGTTGCCCGAAGTAGCCGCGATAACATGAGCGCCTAAGATTCTCATCCGCTCTACATTGGGACGCTGCCTTTCCATATCAAGTTGCCCCATGTACACAATGCAGTCCATTCCCATCAGGGCACACACTGTAGCCGTAGCTACCCCGTGTTGCCCGGCACCGGTTTCGGCAATGATCTTGCGTTTGCCTAATCGCCTGGCCAGCAATATCTGCCCAATAGTATTATTAATTTTGTGCGCACCCGTATGGCAGAGGTCTTCGCGTTTTAAAAATATTTTAGCCCGGTACTTTTCAGAAAGGCGAGCTGCAAAAAATAACGGAGTAGGCCTGCCTACATAATGCCGGAGCAAATACTGAAATTCATTTATAAAATCGGCTGACTGAATAATGGTTTGGTAATTCAACCGGAGTTCTTCTACATTCGGATACAACATTTCGGGAATAAATGCGCCTCCAAACTTTCCGTAGCATCCGTTTTCATCAATTGTGTATTTCATCTTATAAAAAATTAATGTTGGTTTAGGAATAAGCTGATATTGCTTGCATAATGGAGTTTACTTTAGCAGAGTCTTTTAGTCCGGGCTCCGTCTCTACCCCACTGTTTACATCTACCGCAAACAGGTGCTTTAATTTCATCTTAGCTATCTTATCTATATGATCAATAGTAATTCCTCCACTTATAAAAAAGGGGGTTACTTCATTATAATTACGGAGCAACATCCAATCAAATGTTTTGCCGGAGCCGCCATAGCTGTTGCTTTTAGTATCGAACAGAAAATAATCAACAAAAGGAACGAAGGGTTTAGTCAGGTTAAAATCAAAAAATTCATCTACCTGAAAAACTTTTACAACCTGTGTTATGAGCTTCAACTTTTTACATTGAACAGGAAGTTCATCGCCATGCAATTGAACTAAATCAAGGTTGTGTTTTTTTATTTTTTCAGTAATTGAAATAATAGATTCATTTACAAAAACGCCTACTCTTTTTATGGGTTGAGGAAGTTCGTCTGGAATAAAAAAATCATCTCCTACAAACCGTTTCGATTTTTCATAAAAAATAAATCCCATAAAATCAGGGCAAAGTGCTGCTACCTCCCGTATGTTTTGCGGGTTGCGCATTCCGCATATTTTAATTTTTAAATTCATGCTAACGCTTTGAGGTTTGAAATAAAATCGGCTGCAGCCACCTCAGGCTGACGGTGTTTCATAAAGTTTTCGCCCATCAAAAAACCTTCGTAGCCCTGCCTTCTTAAATCTATAATTGTTTCCGGTTGGCTGATACCGCTTTCAGAAATTTTTACGATGTCATCCGGAATAGATGGCAAAAGTTTTTTAGAGAGATTAATATCAACTTCAAATGTTTTTAGATTTCGATTATTTACCCCGATCAAATCAACAGATGAAAATACTTCGGGATACAGCTCCTCGAACGAATGAACCTCTAACAGTACTTCTAACCCAAAGCGATGAGCAAAACAAGCCAGCTCTTTAATAGCTTCAGGTTTTAAAATGGCAGCAATCAACAGCACCGCATCGGCCCCAATAGATTTAGCCTCTACAATTTGGTATTCATCTATAATAAAATCTTTCCTTAAAATGGGACACCGATTTACTTCTCTGGCCAACAATAAATCATCATTACTTCCACCGAAAAAAGTAAAATCAGTCAAAACAGAAAGTGCACTGGCTCCAGCTTGCACATAGCCGGCTGTAACCTGTACTACATCGGCCCGGTCATTAATAATTCCTTTTGAAGGCGACTTACGCTTAAACTCCGCGATGATGCCCATTCGGTCTTTGTCTTGGATGCTTTTTTTTAATGAAAATGGCCGGGAAGAAAAATATACGTTTCGCTCCAGATTCTTTACCGGAATTCTTTTTTTTTGTTCGGCTACTTCTTGCTTTTTATGCTCTACAATTTTATCAAGAATGTTCATGTGTTACCGGTTTATAAGTTTTTTAAATGCAGCCAAAGCCTTGCCCGACTCCAATGCCTCTTTAGCCTGAGTTACGGCTCGTTCAATACCTTTTTTCTGGTCAGCACAGAATAGTGCCATACCGGCATTTGCAATGACAACTGAATTTTGTTGAGGCGTGCCATGCCCCTCTAATACGTTCAAAAAAATTTGTGCTGCTTCTTTCATTGTTAAGCCTCCAAATAAATCGGCTACAGCAAGGCGAGGCAATTTCATATCTTCAGGTTCAATCAGGCTTTCACCTTGATTAGAAAAATATTTAACGGCACTCGTCAGCGAAACCTCATCAAACCCATCGGTAGAATGAAGAATCAAAAAATTTTTATCTGTTCGGGCATACAAGTACCCATATTGGCGGGCTAACTCCAAACTGAAAACACCGACCAATTGCCGTTTTGGAAAGGCCGGGTTCACCATCGGGCCCAGCATATTAAAAAAAGTTTTTACTCCCAGTTCTTTACGGATGGGAGCCACATTTTTCATGGCCGGATGGAATAACGGAGCATGCATAAAACAAATATTAGCACGACTCAGGCTGCGATGCAGTTCGTCTAGATCATTTGTAAACTGATATCCAAAATATTCCAAAATATTAGAAGAACCCGAAAAAGAGGAAACACCGTAGTTGCCATGCTTGGCTACAGGCTGGCCGGCAGCCGCTACCACAAACGAGCTAAGGGTAGAGATATTAAAAGTATTTTTTGCATCGCCCCCGGTACCACACAAATCCATTACGGGCTCATCAAATTGCATCGGAATGCACAATTCCAGCATCGCATCGCGAAACCCCTCCAACTCATCTACGGTAATGCCGCGCATCATGTAAACCGTCATAAAGGATGAAATCTGGCTGGAATTAATTTTGCCTGAAGCCAAATTTACCAACACCCGTTTGGCGGTTTCTTTGGTAAGCGAGCGATGGTCTATCAATTCGGTAAGTATCTCCTTCATTTTATTTTTTGTATTTCTTTCCTGAAAATATTTTTAGTTCATCAACCAGTTTTTAATCATAGTCGGTCCTTCTTCTGTCATGACCGATTCGGGATGAAACTGTAATCCTCTTACATCATACTCTACATGGCGAATACCCAACACTAAGCCTTCGTCATTTACAGCCGTTACTTTTAAGTCAGCGGTAATGCTTTCGGGTAATACTGCCCACGAATGATAGTGGGTGCATCGGAATTTTTTTGAAACACTCTTAAATAATACCTCCTGTTCATCTTTTACTATTCCGATAGAGGTAACGCCATGCAATACATTGGGAATATTAAAAAGCCGGGCCCCATACACTTCGGCAATACCCTGATGCCCCAGACATATACCCAGAATACTTTTGGTGGGTCCGTATTTTTCAACCACCATTTTCATAATGCCGGCTTCCTCAGGAATACCCGGTCCGGGCGATAATAGAATTTTATCATAGCTCCCGGCATCCTCCAAAGAAATTTTATCATTTCTAAAAACATCAGGTTGGTGCCCTAATGCCCGGATGATATGTACCAGATTGAAGGTAAATGAATCGTAATTATCAAGAACTAATATTTTCATATAAGATTTTGGTCTAAATATTTTCAGCCATTTTAATGGCTTTGCGCAACGCGGCTATTTTATTGTTTACTTCCTGCAGTTCGGAAGAATGATCCGATTTTGATACAATGCCGGCCCCGGCCTGGTAGATCAATTCATTATTTTGGCTGAGGAATGTGCGTATCATAATGGCTTTGTTTAGTGAACCATCAAAACTGATCAGCCCGATGGCGCCTCCGTAAAAAAGGCGATTGTTCTTTTCATATCCTCCTATCAATTTCATAGCCATTACTTTAGGTGCTCCTGATAAAGTACCGGCCGGAAAGGTATCCGCAAAAAGCTGTGCAGTCGAAGTATTTTCGTTGAGCCGCCCCGAAACCTTCGATACTAAATGAATAACATGAGAGTAGTATTGCACCTCTTTAAAAATTTCAACCCGTACCTCGCGGGCATTACGACTCATGTCGTTGCGGGCTAAATCGACCAACATGACATGCTCGGCATTTTCTTTTTCATCAACCGAAAGTTTCTCGGCCAAAGCCGCATCTTCCTGGTCGTTGCCGCTTCTGCGGAAGGTGCCGGCAATCGGATAAATATAAGCCTGATTATTTTTTATCTGCAGTTGGGCTTCGGGCGAAGAACCAAATAACTTAAAACTTCCAAAGTCGAAATAAAAAAGGTATGGAGATGGATTAATCGAGCGTAACGCCCGATACACATTAAAGTCATCGCCCTGAAAAGCATGAGTAAACCTTCGCGACAATACTATCTGAAACACATCGCCCCGGTAGCAATGTTGTTTGCCTTTTTCTATGAGTTCTAAAAACTCCGGGTCGGTGTAGTTAGATTGCTCAGCGCCCTCGGTGCGAAAACGAAAAGTAGAAAACCGGTTACTGAAAATAATCTGTTCAATTCGATGAAGCTGGCTGGGCTGATCGCCATAGATAAACTCGTGCAAATGCAGATCGTTATGAAAATGATCTACCACGATTACGTAGCGGAACAATTTATATACCATATCCGGAATGTTCGCATGTTTTACTTTATAATCTACTTCTTCAAAATAGCGTACGACATCAAATGAAGTATAACCAAACAACCCGAGCGAGCGGAAAGAAGCTTCGGCATCGCCCAAATCGAATGAATTTTTAAAAACCACCAGTTGCGCAGGGATAGGAAATGCTACATCAGCTTTTGTTTTGGTAACAGTGCCATCAGGGAACCGTTGAGTTAATACATTATGGTGCAGCGTGAAAGAGGCAATTGGCTCACAACAGATCAACGACAAACTATTTTCGGTGCCATGGTAGTCCGAGCTCTCCAATAAAATACTGGCCGCAAATACATCGCGCAGTTTCAGGTAAATATTTACCGGTGTCAGCGTGTCGGTCAGTAATTTTTTATAATTCGTATTTAATCGGTATTTCATTTCAATATTGTTGAGGATGATAAAACAAAAAACCCGCTCGGGTTGACCGGGCGGGCTTTGGTATTTATGATAAATCTATTTCAACAATACAAAGGCAAACACCGATCATTTACTGATCTGTGCCACCACCATGCATTGATTGAGAAAGAATTCATTTTTAATCTTCTTTTTTCTTAGTCTGCTTTTTTGCTTTCGGTTTTTCAGTTGAAGTAACTGAATGCTTTTTATTCGCTTCTCTTTTCAATCGGGTTTTGATTTTTTTTCTGTTACGCGAGTTCCCGTACGATCCCCTCCAACGTTTCCCCTGCTCTGATTTTTTATCTCCTTTTCCCATGTACTAAAAATATTATGGAGCAATAATAAGGATGATTTATGAAATCACAAAAGGCTGGTTAAAAATTATAATTGAGATTTAGCACGATCGTGTGGGTTATCTGTTATTTGATTCCTATTTTTAAGACTGATATTTATCCATGAAATTCCTTGTCTTGTTCCTTAGTTTAGCTGGCGCGGTATGTGCTCAAACAAAAACCTATGATACCCTGCCCAATTTACCTGACCATTATACCCAGCGGTACGAACTATTTAAAAAGGAGTCTATCATTAGAGGGGGCATCATAATGCTGGGCAACAGCATAACCGAAATGGGTGATTGGAAAAAGCTTTTAAAAAGTGACTCTGCCATCAACCGGGGAATTTCGGGCGATGTAACCTTTGGCGTGCTCCACCGATTGCGTGAAATAACCGATCGCAAGCCGGCCAAAGTATTTATCCTGATAGGCATTAACGACCTCTCGCGCAACACACCGGAAGAAGTAGTAATTGAAAATATTTTTAATATCGTTACTAAAATTCATGGGCAATCACCCCAAACGCATATTTATGTACAGTCCATCTTACCTACCAACGAAACCTTTAAAAACCTGATTAAAAATTTTTTCGGTAAAGGCGAGTTTATTCTTACCATTAATAGTCAACTTAGAAAATACGCCTCACAGATTCACTACACGTATATTGATTTGCACACGGCTTTCTCAGACAATGAAGGTCGCTTAAATGCTATTTATTCTAACGATGGGTTGCACCTGAACCTGAAAGGATATGAACACTGGGTGGAATTCCTAAAAAAAGAAAAATACTTGTAATGACATGAAGCCCCTAGCCTTATTTTATTTTCTTCTGCTCTCATTCATGTCATCGGCACAGTTTAAAAATAGTAAACTGATCGAGGTAGACGACAACAGTCAGGCAATTGCCCCCACCGTAGCCATCAATAAATCGAACCCAAAAAATATAGTAGTAGGTACACCGCAACACTTGGCCCGATCATCCGATGGGGGAACTTCCTGGCAGCCTATATCATTAAAATCATCCTTTAATACCAATAGCGACCCCGTGCTGACATCCACACATAAAGGGACTTTTTTTTTCTTTTCCTCATCTGGCTCGGCTGGTGGGGCTGAAGCCAATCAGGTGGTGTGCCAGCGTTCGGATGACGAAGGACTGACATGGACAGATGGCTCTTTTCTTGGAAATCACTCAAAAAATAATAGCCGGGCTAAGCCGGTCGTGCATCCTCATAAAAACTTTTTATACCTCGCATGGACGCAATTCGATCAATTAGGCAGCCCCTCACCCGAGTGCCAATCGCAAATTATGTTCAGCAAATCGCCTAACGGGTCAGTTTGGTCCAAACCGGTAGTAATTAGTCAAACCGCAGGCGATTGCCTCGGCAAAACAAACTCGGCTGCAGGAGCCCACCCCACCGTAGGCAGCGATGGAAAAATATATGTAGCCTGGGCTACCAACAAAAATATTTATTTCGATCGTTCGTTTGATAATGGGAGTACTTGGCTGGATAACGATCTGGTTATTGCCGGCTATAATGGCAAGCGCGATTTCTCTCTGCCGGGTCTAACCCACAATAACACCCCCGCCTTGCTTTTCGACAACAGCGAAGGAAGATTTAAGGGAACCATGCTTTTGGTATGGGAAGATCAGAAAAAAGATTTAGATAATACCGATATCTGGACGATTCGTTCGCGCAACCGGGGCGACTATTGGGGCAAGCCTCAAAAAGTAAATCAAGACACCACCCATGCCCACCAGTTTGCTCCGCACGCGGCTGTAGATCAAACCAACGGCAACGTATATATCGTTTATTACGACCAGCGCGAATATAACGACAACCAAACCGATGTGTACCTTGCCTACTCCTTTGATGGAGGAAATAATTTTAAGGAAGTAAAAATCAGCGAAAATTCTTTTCAGCCGGATGAAACTCACCCGCTGTACTGCGCCACCGGGATAGATGCCCACAGCAACCTCATCTTTCCTGTTTGGACACGCACCGACAATGGCCATGCTAGTGTTTGGGGCACTGTCATTAAAGTGGATGAATTAAAAAAATGATGCCGCCCGCCCGCATTGCAGTTAAATTATTTTTTTTCCTTAATGGCTTTGTACACGCCAATTATTTTTCGCGGCTGCCTCGTATTCAGGATCAGTTTGTAATTGATAATGGCGTAGTAGGTTTGGTTTTGCTCGCCTCCTCTATAGGTGCCCTGCTTGCTATGCCCTTTACCGGCTGGCTCATCATCCGCAACGGGAGTCGTAAAATTACCATACAGGGAATGTTGTTTTATTGCGTACTGATTCCTTTCATCCCCTGGATGCCCACATTATGGGCACTAATTATTTTGTTCTTTTCGCTTGGCATTTCTTCGGGTATGTTGGATGTTGCCATGAACTCGCAAGCGGTAATGGTAGAAAAGCAAATGAAGAAACCGATCATGACCTCTTTTCATGCGCTTTTCAGTATAGGTATGGCAGTCGGTGCATTTACCGGATCTTTCTTTACCAAACTGGGGGTAAGTCTGTTTGTTCATTTCGCCTCTGTTGCCCTGCTCAGCCTGTTAGCCACCTTGCTGGCCAGCTACTTTCTTGTTTATGACAAGCCCGAAACTAAAAATACCGGTGAGCCGGCTTTCCGGTTGCCCAACAAGGCCATGGTAAGCATTGGTGTCATTGCTTTTTGTTCCATGCTGGGCGAAGGAGCCATGGCCGACTGGAGTACCAACTACATGGAAAATATTGCCCATGCCGAAAAATCGCTGGCCCCCATTGGCTTATCTGCTTTTGCTTTGGCCATGACAATCGGCAGGGTTTTAGGTGATCAGGCTCGCCTCCGCTTAGGCGACCGTACATTGATGGTCGTGTGCGGCATCATTGCTACCCTTGGCATTTCTATTACCATCATTTTTATTCATCCCTTTTCGGTTATTGGTGGTTTGTTTGTGGTGGGCATCGGCCTGTCGGCCATTGTGCCGATATGCTATAGCCTGGCAGGCCACACAAAAGATTTGCCACCGGGCGTAGGGCTGGCCATGGTAACCACCGTAGGCTATTCTGGCTTTTTGTTCGGCCCTCCTCTCATCGGATTTGTAGCTCAATGGCAAAATCTGCGCGTGGCGTTGGGGTTCGTGGCCTTTCTTTTTATAGTTATGACTTTGCTCGGATGGCAGCGAAAAGGTAAACGCCCTACATTGGGCTAATCTGCACCCGTTTTTAAGACATTCTTAATTATCTTTGTTCTACTATGTTTATTCAAAATAAACGAATACTCTATCTATTTTTAGGATTCGTCTTCAGTTTTAATATCGGTAGTTCACAGGTTTATACCAATTTCTCTTCTTCAAATTTGCCTATCGTCATAATTGATACCAATGGCCAAACCATTGTAGACGACCCGAAGATACCAGCCCACATGGGTATTATAGACAATGGCCCGACCCACCGAAACAATATTACTGACTCTTTCAATAATTTTAATGGCAGCATAGGAATTGAAATACGCGGGTCCTCATCGCAAATGTTTCCTAAAAAACAATATAGCATCCAGGTACAAGATATAAACGGAAATGGAATAGATGCATCTCTGCTGGGGATGCCTAAAAAAGACGACTGGATATTATATGCTGCTTATGATGACAAAACTTTGCTCCGCGATGTTCTGGCTTACCGTATGGGAAGACAGATGGGGCGCTATGCTTCCCGGTCGCGGTTTGTAGAAGTCGTTATCAATGGACAATACCAGGGAGTTTACATCCTTTTGGAAAAAATTAAGCGCGACAAAAACCGTGTCAACATTGCTAAGTTAGATAATACCAGCACCAGTGGCGATAATCTTACGGGTGGATATATTATTAAAATCGACAAAACCACCGGCAGCGGTGGTGCAGGGTGGAGTTCGCCATACAAACCTGTCGGTGGCAACAATTGGCAAAATATTAATTTCTTATATGATTATCCGAAGCCCGGAAACATAGCACCAGAACAGCAAACTTATATTCAACAATATGTAAACGCCTTTGAATCCGCTCTTCACGGGACACAATATCAAGACCCCGCCTTGGGGTATGCACGGTATGCCGATCGCGATTCATTTATAGATTATTTTATAATGAATGAAATAACAAAAAATCCTGACGGTTATCGGCTTAGCACTTTTTTTTATAAAAAGCGTGACTCTGACGGTGGCAAAATTTTTATGGGACCAATCTGGGACTACAACGAAGGCTTTGGCAATGTTGACTATTGCACACAAGGCACCACAGATGGATTGGCGGTCGATTTCAATACCATCTGCCCTAATGATAACTGGCAGGTTCCTTTTTGGTGGAAAAAATTATTGATGGATTCATCATTCAAAACACACCTGGCTAAACGGTGGCAGTCTTTACGGGCAGGGTCTTTTGCTACCGCTCATGTTCTGGCTTATATCGATTCGGCCAGTAACGTTCTCAATCAAGAAGCACAACAACGTAACTTTCAGTGTTGGCCAATTTTGGGTACGTATGTTTGGCCTAATTATTTTGTTGGGCCTACCTACCAAAGTGAGATCAACTGGTTGAAAAATTGGGTGTCTGACAGACTTTTTTGGCTGGATACTCACCTCCCCTCATTAGTTACCTCCATCGAAAATACTTCCGGATTTACTTTACGTGCTTTCCCAAACCCTTTTCATGAAAACCTGCACATTGAATACGAATCAGACAGTTTGGCTCCGGTGCATGTAGAAATTTATAATACAATGGGAGAAAAGGTTCTGGAAGTAATTCATCAAGAGTCCGGGTTGCAATCCGTTTCTATTCCATTTTTACACCTGGCTTCAGGCGTCTATATTTTGAAAGTAACTCAAAATGATAAAAAGGGAATCCAGCGAATAATAAAGAAATAGACAGCTTCATTTCTTATAGTATTGAATACCCTGTGTGTATCGTTTAGTTTGGCAGCTATCATCTACTCCATTTTCGAAATAAAGAAAGACATCCAGACTGAAAATAAAAAAGGCTAAAGCCGAATTGACTTTAGCCTTTCCGTTTTTTTACTCAAAGAAACTATCTTAGAAAATTAACATCAGAAAGTTTCATACCCTCGTACACAAATGCTACCAACATCCAAACAATAAAGATGATAGGTACCAGAATAGACCAGATTAATACTTTTGCTTCATACTTCAGGTGCATAAACTCACCCACAATGTAGGTGGCCTTTACAATGGTCATCACTACAAATATGAATGTCTTCCAAGTGCCATGTTGCATACTGAAGGCAACGATAAATTCAAAAATGGTAACTACCAAGAGAATTCCTGCCACCTTCCACAGGTGCATAATTTTTTCTTTGTTAGGAGGAATTACTACAACCTCCGGTTCGTGCGATACGTGGTGCGCCATGATCTGTTAATTTTAAACGAGGTAATAAAAAGTGAATACAAATACCCAAACCAAATCAACGAAGTGCCAGTATAACCCCACCTTCTCTACCATTTCGTAGCTTCCTCTCCGGTCATACATACCTGTAACTGTTCGGTAATAAATCAAGAAATTCAACATCACCCCGCTGAACACGTGAAACCCGTGAAACCCGGTGATAAAGAAAAAGAAATCAGCGAAAGCATGAGGGCCATATTGGTTTTCGTGCAAGTTAGCTCCGTGAATAACGCGGGTAGTCCAGCCGCCATTCACAAATTCTTTTATAGTTGATCCCGCCTCCGTTCCAACAATAAAGTGAGTCCACTCCCAAGCCTGACAACTTAAGAAAGTAACCCCTCCCAGAATCGTCCACAACATCCACTTTTCAACGGCCTTGCGATCCATTCTATGCCCTGCCTCCACGGCCAATACCATGGTAACACTCGACATAATCAATACAAAAGTCATAAAGCCTACAAACACCAATGGCAAATCTACTCCGTGGAAAAAGGGAACAGCTTCAAATACTTTTTCTGGAACAGGCCAGTACTCCTGTGAAAAAACAAAGTGAGCGTGGTCGCCTGTAAATGCCGGATGTTGTGAACGGATCAATCCGTACGTAATGAGTAGTCCGGAAAACGTGAATGCGTCAGACAAAAGGAAGAACCACATCATGAGTTTGCCATAGCTTACGCCCATAGGCGATACTCCGCCATCCCACTCGGTTCTACCTGGAATTGTTGCTGCTGTTGGTTGTGACATTGTTAACTTATTTTACCTGTACAATATTAAGAAGACAAACAAATATAGCCAAAGGGCTCCTAAAAAATGCCAATAAGTTGTGCACATTTCCATCTTAGTCATGTTGTGTGCCGATACCTTTCCCTGAAAAACCGCCACCAACATAATTAACAAAAAGACGACTGCGCTAATCAGGTGCAGCGCGTGCAGGCCGGTAATAATGTAAAGGAATGATCCGGACGGATTTCCCACCAAATAAACATTTGCCTGAACTAACTCCACCCAGCCTATAAACTGTCCTACCAAAAACGCCAACCCTAAAACAGAGGTAATAGAAATATATAATTTGGCTTTGGCCAAGTCATCTCTTTTTGAAGCTCGGTAAGCCCAATGCATGGTTATGCTGCTCACCACAATAATAAATGAAGTAATATAAAACGAAGGAGGTAATTCAAAATAAACCCAATTCCCTTCAGCCTGGCGTACAATGTATGCCGAAGTAATAGACATAAACAACATCATTACCGTAGCTAAAAAAAGCCACATCCCAAATTTTTTGGGATTCATGGCCAATGTTTTTTTGGGCTCCTCTACAAGGCGTAAATCAACAGCGTTTTCCATAATCAAACTTTATCTAACAAATAGGCGATCTGCACAATCGGTAAATACAAAAAAGAACCAAACATGGTACGCAAAGCCGACTTACGCGTGCCGGTTTTCATTAAAGAAAATGTTTGGGCAAAAAAAGCCACGCCACATACTGTAGCTACAATAGCTGAGTTTATTCCGGTCAATCCAAAGCGAGTAGGCAACAACCCCAACGGAATTAGAAACATGGTATAAATCATGATCTGAATGGCGGTGTTCAAATCTTTTCCACCTCCCGAAGGCAGTAATTTAAATCCAGCTTTCTTGTAATCATCATCGGCCACCCACGCAATAGCCCAGAAGTGTGGAAACTGCCACACAAACTGTATTCCAAAAATAATCATCGCTTCGTGGCTGATCGCTCCGGTAGCGGCAATCCATCCAAGCAACGGAGGCAGAGCCCCCGGAACCGCACCCACAAAAACGGCAACCGGCCCCACGCGTTTTAGTGGTGTATATACGAAGCTATAGAGCACCATGGATACGAACGAGAGAATTACAGTAAGCGGATTGGTAAAAATAAAAAGAATGAGAAGACTCGACACAATACAAACTGCGGCAAAAACAATGGCTTCATTAACTGAAACACGACCCGTAGGAAGCGGCCGGTTCATCGTACGCGTCATTACCTTATCAAAATCTTTTTCTATTATCTGATTGATACACACCGAGCCACCCGACAACATAAACCCACCCAGCGTGAGCATAAAAAGGGTGAGCCAGTTTACATGGCCATGTGTAGCTAAGCCGTAGCCAAAAGCACATGAAAAAGCTACCAGCAAAGACAACCGCATTTTCAAAAGCTCTACGTATGCTTTTGCTTTTAACAGCAGACTAACCGAAACGGAGTGTGCCGATATCATTTTATCAGATAAAATATTTTAAGCTGTACAACTATTACTTTCCAAAAATCTTCCCAACCAAGCCTGTAAAATATACAGGCTAAAGATCAATGGTGTTTCTTTTCCTCTACCCGGATGGTATTATCCATCCCTTCTAATTTTATCAACTCACTCTCGTGTGGCAAATTTGATTCCGGTGTTTCCGAGAACGGGATATGCTGCGGAATGTAATCTTCTTTCGCTCCTGGCTTGCTGTAATCGTAAGGCCAACGGTAAACCGTAGGAATTTCACCCGGCCAGTTGCCATGTTGCGGATGGCGAGGGGTTGTCCATTCTAGCGTATTCGATTGCCACGGGTTAGCCGGTGCTAATTTCCCTCTGAAAATACTATAGATGAAATTAAATAAGAAAATAAACTGCGCGCCCACGGATATAATGGCCGATACAGACACCACCATATTCAAATCGGTAAACCCGCCAAATGTTTCGAAGTTAGTCCATGTATAGTATCTTCTGGGAAAGCCGGCAATACCAATATAGTGCATAGGAAAAAACACCATATAGATGCCTATAAACGAAATCCAGAAATGGATGTACCCCAATTTATCGTTCATCATACGGCCAAACATTTTCGGGAACCAATGATACACCCCGGCCACCATACCAAAGAAGGAAGCAGCCCCCATCACCAAGTGAAAGTGTGCCACTATAAAATAAGTATCATGCAATTGGATATCTACGGCCGAATTCCCTACAAAAAGACCGGTAATTCCTCCCGTTAAGAAGAACGAAACCAACCCGATAGAGAAAAGCATAGCCGGAGTAAACCGCAGATTACCCCGCCAAATAGTAGTAACATAATTAAATATTTTTACCGCAGAAGGTACGGCAATAATCAAAGTAAGTAGGGTAAAGATCGAACCCAAGAACGGATTCATGCCGGTTACAAACATATGATGTGCCCATACTACAAACGACAGTACAGCAATGAATAACATAGAGCCCACCATGGCCTTGTAACCAAAAATAGGTTTGCGTGAGTTAGTGGAAATAATTTCAGAGGTAATACCTAAGGCCGGTAATAACACAATGTAAACTTCTGGGTGCCCTAAGAACCAAAACAAATGCTGAAATAATATAGGGCTACCTCCTTCGTTGGGTAGAGCCTCCCCTCCAATGTAGATATCAGAAAGGTAAAAACTCGTACCGAAACTACGATCAAAAATCAATAATAGCGCGGCTGCAAAAAGAACCGGAAAAGATAATATACCGATAATAGCCGTAAAGAAGAATGCCCAAATAGTAAGCGGCAATTTTGTAAACGACATACCTACGGTGCGAAGGTTTATTACTGTGGTGATGTAGTTAATACTTCCGAGCAACGAACTGATAATGAATAAAGCCATGGAAACGAGCCACAGTGTCATACCCAATCCGGAGCCGGAAATAGCCTGAGGCAACGCACTTAACGGAGGATAAATGACCCATCCACCCGCAGCCGGGCCGGTTGAAATAAACAGCGAAGTAAACATGACACAACTCGAAGCAAAGAAGAACCAATAGGAGAGCATATTCATAAACCCGGAGGCCATATCTCTGGCGCCTACCTGCAAGGGAATAAGAAAATTGCTGAAAGTGCCGCTCAGCCCGGCCGTTAACACAAAGAACACCATGATGGTGCCGTGCATGGTAACCAGCGCTAAATAAAACTCCGGATCAATCTTACCCTCGGCTGTTATCCAACCACCGAGCAATGGTTTTAACCAACTTAAATTGGCATTCGGAAAACCCAATTGCAGACGGAAGATCACTGAAAGGGTACCCCCAATCAATGCCCAGATCATACCGGTAATAAGAAACTGCTTAGCGATTACTTTATGATCTTCGCTAAAGATATAGGTGGTCCAAAAATTGCCATGATGTTCATGGCCATGTTCCTCGTGTGAATGATTTTCCATTTTAAAAAAATTATTTCAGTGAAACCGAATTTGCTGTTTGAATACCGTCTAACGACAACCCTGCTTTAATCGCAGCTGCTTCTTTTAAATTGGCCGGCACATATTTCATGTAATCTGGATTCTGTTTAAGCCAAGGGGTTTGCGAAGCCATCCATTTCTCATATTCTTCAGGCTCTACCACAATCACCGGAAACCGCATTGAAAAATGCCCGCGTCCACAAACTTCAGTACACGCCATTTCATAATTAAATTTAGCATTCCCTGTTTCCGTGCGCATTTCTTCGGTGGTCTTGGTAGGAGTAAATTTAAACTGAGTTTGCATACCGGGGACGGCATCCATTTTTACACGGAAATGAGGAAGAAATACACTATGGATTACATCTTTCGCCCTGATTTTTAATAAAACTTCTTTCCCCTTGGGTAAATACAAGGTCAGCGATTTAAAATCGTCAAATGAATTTTTATCGGTTAAATCCAATCCAAATTCATTGGAGGCATCTATTAATTTATAATTGTGGTGTCCTAACTCACGGTCTTTTACACCAGGGTAACGTGCTGTCCAGGCAAACTGCTGACCAATCATTTCGATCACTACAGCCTCTTTAGAAGCCGGCCCCGTAATATCACCCCATACGCGTAATCCTTTAAAAATAAGTAAAGCTAAAACAGTAGCCGGGATTACCGTCCAGGTAATTTCAAGGTAATGGTTATCGGCAAAGAAAGCGGCTCTGCGGTTTTTATCATAGCGATAGATGTAGGTAAACCAAAACATCACAATAAAAATAGCTACAAAAGCCACCACGGTTATAGCCATCGTAATCCAAAATAAATTATCGGTAACAACACCATGCTCAGAGGCCACAGGTGGCTCGTATGTTCCATAATGTTTGAATGAATAATAAAAGAAACCAATCAGGCCAAAAACCATGAAAAGCAGAAAAAGAATAGCATTAATATTATTCCATGCGTTATCATCCTCTTTCTTCTCTTTGGCTACTTCCATGAGTCTTCCAATACGGAAGATCATGTATAAGATGGCCACTACTAAAACAACCCCCAAACCAATAATCATATTCATAATGTCGTCTTTTAAAGTCTCTTAAATATGATGGTTCAAACTTTCTTCCATAAATGGATGATGCTTGGCCACCAATTGAATTTTTGAAAGGGCATTCAATACTACAAACAGGAACACAGCCAGAAAGACAAGGCTCACGCCAATTTCTAAAAAGCCGATTCCTCCATTGTGTTGCATAACACCGGGCGTTACCATGTTATAGAAATTAAACCATTGTCCTATTAATACAATCGGGCAAACCAATTTCAACATAGAAATATGTCGCTTGGAATCCCGTGTCATCAGTAATAAGAAAGGAAGTACAAAATTCATAAACAAGCTGACGTAAAAAATCCAACTGTAAGGAGCATTCCTCATTTGTGAAATAAAGTAGATTGTTTCTTCGGGTATGTTGGCATACCAAATCAATAAAAACTGACCGAACCAAATGTAGGTCCAGAATATGCTGAACGCGAATACAAATTTTCCAAGGTCGTGCAGGTGATTGGCATTGACTAACTTCAAATATCCGGCACTTTTTAAATGCACTACAAAAATAGTGATGGCCGCGAGTCCGGATAACCACCAACTGGCAAATATATACCAGCCAAACATCGTGCTGAACCAATGCGTATCAATGCTCATCACCCAATCCCATGCGGCTATGGAAGAAGATACGGCAAAAATTACTAAGAAGATAGCCGAATACTTTCTGGCTGTCAGCCAATGAGCCGTTCCTCCGTTAATATCTTCCGCCAACATTTCTCTTTTTATCCATACATAGAATAAATACCAGAGCCCAAAAAAAGCTACCATTCGTATAAAGAAAAAGAGCGGAAAACTTCCGGCAGCTAACGGCCAATAGAAAAACCCGCCTTTACCCTCAATCACGGCATCATACGATTTGCTGCTTTTATCAAACAAGTCGTGGTGTGTCCAATGAAAAATATCGCCTTTGGCAACAAACCATAGCACCACCATAAAAATACCGGCCACCGGAATCCAACTTCCCATGGCTAATGGAACACGTTTAATGGGGGCCGACCAGCCGGCTTGCGCAGCGTATTGTATGGCTACAAAGAACAAACCAATTATTCCTATTCCGGTGTAGAAGATACTATTCTGCCAGAGCGAGGCATAAATTTTCTTCAACCAAACAGGACTGCCATGGTGTTCTGCTGCCGCCACTTCCTGATGCCCGGCTTCTTGCGGGGCTAAACTGGCTGTGAGCGATTTCGATATTTCAGTTGAAGCATGATGCTCTTCATGTCCTCCCGAATTAACCATAAAAATACCTGCTACCATAAGGAGAAGGCCTACTGCAGCCAGAATAAATAACTTGGTTTTAGTCTGGGCTTTAAACTCGTATTTTTCGTCAGCAATCATTTGCATGCTATTTATAAAGGTCAATTTTTCTGAAGTTCTTTTACATACTTGGCAATCTTCCAACGGTCTTCCTCGCTTACTTGTGAGCCGTGTGCCCCCATCAGGCCCTTACCATACGTGATGACATGAAAGATGTGTCCTTCGGTAATTTTTTTGTAGGCATCGCCCCGCAAGTTGGCTACCCCGGGGTAGGAACTGTGCTCTACATCATCAATCTTTACACCTTGAGCTACCTTGCCATCGCCACCGCCTTTGGCTCCATGACAATGTTTGCAGTATGTTTCATAAAGCACTTTGCCTCGATCTAAAATAGCCGGTGTCGCCTCAAACGGGTTTACTAACCGATTGGCCAACCGCAACCCGGTCGTATCATTTGCACCCCGGTATGGTAACCAACCATGCGTCTCTCTTTTTACCACATGTTTAGGGGGTTGGCGCAAATTCATCTTATAGGGATTGTACGGGTTGGAATTGTAAAATTCGCCCGAACGAGCATCCAGGGCATTGAAATACCACCCCGCATCCTGGTCGGTAATTTGCGAAAGCGATTCATAAGCTACCGAGTGATACATGTTGGGAGCATATTCTGTTCCCTGGTAATCGCCTCCGGCTTTACACCCGGCTAGAAAAATGGCGGCCGATGCACCCAAAACCAAATTCGTTATCAAACGCATATTTACCGAATTAAAAATTCTTTTCATTTACTTCCGAAGCCCCGCTGTCTTTCAACAATCGGCCAATTTCATCTTTACTCAGTTTGTTATGAGCCAAGTCAATGGCCATTACATGCTTGTCGTCTGTGCTGCGGATATCATACGAACGCGGCCAGGAATACGGCTTCATATTGCTTACAATTAAAAACGTAATGACAATACCAAACGAAGCACAAAGCACCGTAAACTCGAAGGTAACCGGAATAAAAGGAGGCAACGAGGCGTGGTTCTTTCCGCCAATATCCATGGGCCAATCGTACCCCAACATCCATGTTTGAGTAAATAGCGCCAAGATGGTACCCGTTATGCCAAACATAAATGAGGCAATTGGCAGGCGCGTTCTGCGGTAGCCCAAGGCTTCATCTAATCCGTGAACCGGAAATGGAGAATAGACTTCGTCTATGCGTACTCCGTTGCCACGTATTTTTTCTACGGCATCGAGCAGCACATCTTCGTCATCAAAAATCCCAACCACAAAATTTTTATTGCTTTGCATATCACTATTTCTTTTCAGAGGTAGATTTTAAAATGCTTTTTACTTCGGCCATGTTAATCACCGGGAAATACTTGGCAAACAACAAGAATGCGCAGAAGAACAACCCGAAGGTGAATATATACTGCCCTACATCGTAGAACGTGGGGTAAAACATAGACCAGCTTGACGGCAGGTAGTCGCGGTGAATGGAGGTAGCAATGATTACAAACCGCTCGAACCACATACCAATATTAACAATGATGGAAATAATAAATGTAGCTACCAGATTGGTTCTGATTTTTTTGAACCAGAAAAGCTGAGGTGAAATGACATTACAAGTCATCATGGAAGCGTAGGCCCACCAGTAAGGACCAAAGGCCCGGTTGATGAAGGTATATTGCTCCGCAGGCACCTGTCCATACCAGGCAATAAAGAATTCGGTAATGTAAGCGATCCCCACTATCGATCCGGTAATGATAATAATGATGTTCATCAACTCAACGTGGTAGATGGTAATGTAGTCTTCCAAATGGAATAACTTGCGCGTTACCAGCAGCAGGGTAAGCACCATGGCAAATCCTGAAAAGATTGCACCGGCCACAAAATAGGGGGGAAATATAGTAGCGTGCCAGCCGGGAATGACCGAAGTGGCAAAGTCCATTGATACAATGGTATGCACAGATAATACCAGCGGGGTAGACAAGCCGGCCAATATCAAAGCAACTGATTCATAGCGCATCCATGTTTTGGCACCCCCACTCCATCCAAAACTTAAAGCATTATAGATAGCTGCCCGTACATTATGCCCGGTGCGGACGGCCCGGTCGCGGATAACGGCAAAATCAGGGATTAACCCCATGTACCAAAACAAAAGCGATACTGAAAAATACGTAGAGATAGCAAACACATCCCACAGCAGTGGAGAGTTAAAGTTTACCCACAACGAGCCAAAAGTGTTGGGGAGTGGCAACGACCACACCGGCCCAATCCATAGCCGGCCCATGTGGGCCAACGGGAAACTGGCGGCACAAATCACCGCAAAAATAGTCATAGCTTCTGCCGCCCGGTTGATGGACATTCTCCAACGCTGACGAAACAGTAATAAGATAGCCGAAATCAATGTACCTGCGTGACCGATACCAACCCACCACACAAAGTTGGTGATATCCCACGCCCAACCAATCGTTTTATTGAGCCCCCATACGCCTACCCCATTCCAAAGTAAAATCCAAAAACAATAGGCACCAAAAAGAAACAATACGGAAGAAATGCCGAAAGCGATCCACCAAAGGCTGGTGGGCTTCCCTTCTACTTGCCTGCTGATGTCTTCCGATACATCACGAACGGTCTTTCCTCCGGTTACTAAGGGTTCGCGTAAAGTTGAGGTTACTTGCATGTTCGTTGGTAATTATTCGTTTTGATCTGAGTTTATAAGTTTATGAAGTATGTTCCGTTTTGTCTTTGTTCCTGATTTTGGTCAGGTAGAAAATATTGGGTTTCACGCCCACATCTTCCAACACACGGTAAGCGCGCGGGTTGCCTATTTTTTTATCGAAGCTGTAGTTGAACACTTTCTCGGTTACTTTCTTCCCGTCTTTTTCAACTTCTTTTTCAATATAATGATCAATCTTCAGCAATTTGCTGATGGCACTTTCCGGATTGTTCATGTCACCAAATACAATCGCTCCCGAAGTGCACGATGCCTGGCAAGCGGTTACTACTTCTCCATCTTTCAACTCTCTGCGCTCGCGTTTGGCATTTAACTTACCGGCCTGAATACGCTGCACGCAGAACGAACATTTTTCCATTACCCCTCTGGAGCGCACCGTTACATCCGGATTCAATACCATCCGTCCGAGATCCGTATTCATAGCCGGATTAGACTGATAGAATTGTTGGTTATCGTGATATTTAAACCAGTTGAATCTGCGCACTTTGTAAGGGCAGTTATTGGCACAATAGCGTGTACCGATACAACGGTTATAAGCCATCTGGTTTAAGCCTTCTGTGCTATGAGTCGTGGCGGCTACCGGACACACCGTTTCACACGATGCGTTGTTGCAATGCTGGCATAACATCGGTTGGAAAGTAACTTCCGGGTTTTCAGCTGCTATCTCTAATCCTTTGTAATCATCGTGCTTGGCATCGCTGCTGTAGTAGCGGTCTATACGCAGCCAGTGCATTTCGCGTCTGCGAATCACTTCATCTTTGCCTACCAGCGCGATATTATTTTCTACATTACAAGCTACCACACAGGCTCCGCATCCGGTACATGAATTCAAATCAATCGTCATCCCCCAATGGTGATTAGGATAGGAATGGCCTTTCCACATACTTACTGAGGCAATATCTACTTTTTCATCCCACTTAGTAATTTTTGGAATATCTCTTCCGGCAGACGGATCTTCCTTAAATTCTGCCAGCGTAGCTTCCTGTATCACATTCTCCCGGCCCATGTAGGTTTGATGGATTTGTGTCTGGGCAATCTGGAAATCTTCAGCTGTTTTTTCAATAGATACGCCTGTTGAAACACTGTAGTTCAGTGATCCATTTAGTAAGGTAATTAAAGGATATATATTGGCGCCAATATTTTTGGCCACTACGCCTACTTTCGTTCGGCCATAGCCGAGCGATAAGCCAACGGTGCCTTCGGCCTGACCGGGCTGAACCAATGCCGCCACGATAACGGTTTTTCCGTTTGCCGTTATTTTTACTTTCTGTGTATTCCCTTCCGCATCATTATCAATTCCCCACTTGGTAGCATCTTTTTGCGAGAGGGTAACATAATGATCCCAAACTGCTTTGGTAATGGGGTCGGGCAGTTCTTGCAACAATGGATTATTGGCCTGTGAGCCATTGCCAACGGCATAGCTTTCATAAATTGCAATTTCCACGCCTTCATTGGCAGCTTTATAGGTAGCGGCAATAGCTGTAGCGGCTTCCTGCTCTTTGCCTGTATAACTGAGAACTTTTTCGGGCGACTTGGTTTTTTCTTTTCCTTTCTCTTTTCCTTTAGGTTCTTCTTCCTTTTTACCAACTGCTTGATAAACGCCATCGTACAAACACTTATCCCAAAAAACTTGAAAATCAGTTCCTTTTTCTGCAAACCAATTTTTCCAGTTTTCCTGTAGTACACTAAAATAATCTTCTACGGTTTCTCCGGCCCACATCAGCAAGCTTACCTGTGCTTGGCGTGATTTGAATATAGGTGTAATGGCTGGTTGCGATAAACTGTATGAATTGGGTTTCGGCTCAAAATCATTCCAGGATTCTAAGTAATGATGATCTGGAGCTTTGTAGGCCGAAGCCGAAGAGGTTTCGTCCGGAGTGTAGGAGGTAGATACGGTCAGCGAAATGTTTTTCAGTGCATTCCCTAATTCTTCTCCCATCGGGTGGTCGTACACCGGATTACAGTTATAGAAAATAACCACACCTAATTTTCCGTCTTTGGCATCCGAAATGAATGAAGCCATTGTCTCATCATTTCCTTTACGGAAATTAACCGGCAAACTGGTATTGATGGTAGTGCCATAGCTTCCTAATAAATCATTAATACCATTAACAATTACCTGCACAGCTTTATCGTTCGAACCACTCACTACCAAAGCACTGCCCTTGTTGCCCCATAATTCTTCGGCTGCTTTTTCCAGATTCGCTACTTTATCAATTCCTGCCGACAGGGCCGATTTACCAGCCTTGGCTGCAATCAGATTATATAATTGTGCTACCACTAAGCCATGTTGCGAGGGCTTAATCATAGTGCGATAATCTGCATTGGCACCCGTTAGTGTAAGATTCGACTCAAACTGATAGTGGCGAGACATCTCACGTTTATCCTCGTTTACCACACGTGTGGTGGCATACTGTTTGGTAAATTCAATTGGCGAAACCCATGTACCTAAAAAGTCAGCATCAATGCTGACAATTGTTTTAGCTTTACTGAAATCGTATGATGGGATTATCGCCACTCCAAAGTTTTCTTTGTTAGCTTGAGTTATACCATACGCAGAAACCGGATCGTACTGAACATGCTCGGTGGTAGGATACTTGGCTTTAAACTTGGCAAGGGTAGCCAATGTACTCGGGCTCAATATGGTGTTACTTACGATGCGAATAGCAGCCCCTTTGGCTGCTGCTTCTTCCAGCTTCGCAATAATCTCTTTATCAATGGCTTCCCAATCGGTCTTGGTATCGCCCTTTTGCGGACCGCGAAGCCTGAAATTATCATACAACGAAAGCACAGAAGCCTCTACTTGTGCGCTGGTACCCCCCATGGTTACAGTGGAAAGGCTATTGCCCTCTACTTTAATAGGGCGGCCATCACGCACTTTCACTACAATGCTGCAATAGTCACCTCCATTTACATAGGAGGAAGCATAATAATTAGGAATGCCCGGATCAATGTCTACGGGCTTCATAATATAGGGGATTGCTTTTCGTACGGGCGCTTCGCAAGCAGCCAAGGAGGCAGCTGCCACACTGAAACCCATCATCCGCAGAAAGTCTCTGCGCGAGTGACCGGGATCTTCTTCCACGCCTAAATCAACAAACTCATCGTTGGCGTGTTTTACGTAGTTGGGATCGTTTTTCAGCTGGGCTAACCCTTTCCAGTATGTCTTTTTAGTTTCGCTCATATTGAGATCGAAGAATTGATACTATATATTAATAATGACATTTTGAGCACTCCAGCCCACCAATGTCTTCCACTTTCATTTTAGATTTACTGCCTTTGGCAGCATTGTGTACTTGCACCAATCGGTCGTAATAGGCGTTTCCTTCCGTATTAACATCTGTTTTGCGGTGGCAATCAATACACCAGCCCATGGTAAGCAAAGAATATTGTTTCACTACTTCCATTTCTTCAATAGGGCCGTGGCATGTTTGGCATTTAACCCCGGCTACATTATAGTGTTGGGAGTGGTTGAAGTAGGCCAGATCGGGTAAATTGTGAATGCGCACCCACTCAATCGGTTTTTGTTTCCCGGTATAAGAAGCCGAGTTTACATCGTACCCGATGGCCGCATAAATCTTCTGTATCTCTGGCGACTCTTTTTTAATCTGCGAATGGCAGTTCATACAAATATTAGGCGAAGGAATGTTGGCCTGTTTGCCTTTCTCAGCACCGGTGTGGCAATACACGCAGTTAATTTCGTAAGCACCTGCATGTAATTTGTGCGAAAAGGCTATGGGTTGCTTGGGCTGGTAGTTTTGTTGAATACCAATTGAATAAAGTCCGTCTATTACAGTCTTAAAGGTAACTGCCCCCACTACAAACACTACTAAAAATATAAAACCCGGGCTGCGCAGGAAACCACCTAATGTATAAGGGCTATTTACTACTTCTTTGTCTTCTTCACTAAGCGGCTTTTCGTTCAGGTATTTTTTAAGAGCTTTACTTACGATACCCAGAATAGCCAACATTAATAGTAAGATAACAATCATCCCTACCAGGATGACATCCAGATATCCGGATGGTTCGCCTCCTTGGCCGGCTGCATTCCCCGCTGCAGTTTGTGTGGCAGCCGTAGCATCGGGTTTGTCTGCTTCCGATTTTATATACGCCAGGATGCTCATAATCTGATCATCTGTATAGCTGGTAAAAGCCGTCATTTGGCTTTTACTGTATTCATTATACAAATCATTAGCATACTTATCGCCACTGGCAATAACCTTGGCCGGGTTGCGCACCCAGTTTTTAATCCAGGCTACAGACGGCACACGTGTATCCACGCCTGCTAAGGCAGGGCCGACTAGTTTTTGTTTAACCCGGTGACAAGCTTTACAATTCCCGTTGAACAACTCTTCGCCTGCTTTAATGACGGTTGCATCTTTTGAAATTTCTTGTGCAAAAGAAACCGTAGTAACAGAAATGAAAAGGGCGAAGGTGAATGACTTGAGAAGACCGACTAAATTTTCCTTCATCTTGGTATGTTTAGGCATCCGCTTTTTAGAACCGCACAAATCTACACCTCACAGGCATTTTTTCAAATTTATTTTTTCCACACGCAATATTTTATTTCTTTTTTATCAACCTCAAGGCGGCTCGCCCCCATCATCTGAAGCATACAGTTCGTGTTTTTTGCCTGATCAGTTGCTTCTTAAGAATCTATAACTTAGCAACCACGCAGTATGTTAATCGCCTTTAGATCAATATCTTTTATAAAATTTTAAATCTGTTTACCGTAAAACATAACGGCTGTTATCATGCCTCTTTCCAAATAAATTATCATTTTTGTATTCGTTGGCTTGGCAAAATAATGATGAACGAAAGTAAACAACTGAAAATTGATACGATTCCATCTCCTGACTTTGTTTCTTGGTGTGGTTGGTTTTTGCTGCGCCCAAACGAATGAGTCTTCTGTTACTCTGATTGACGCTTCCGGCTGGACTATTAACAACTCTCCCTTTCAGGTGAGCGGATCTGCTCATTTTTATGAAGGGCGTATTTTGGCTGCCAACGAAATGGCCGGCCAGCCTTTTAGTGTTGTGCATTTTCCGGGGTTATGGGATAAAAAAGAAAATGGCATGCCGGCCGATCTGGGCACATACCTCATCCGTGTATTGCTCCCGGCTCATGTTGCCGACAGCCTAGCGCTGTTTGTTCCGGAAATGTATAATGCTTATAGGCTTTATGCGAACGGTAAATTAATTTCCACAAACGGTAAAGTGGGGTTATCAAAAAAAGAAACAACTCCTCAGTGGCTCCCCCATACCGTATCTTTTAAAGTTACCAGCGATACCCTACGCCTGGTGTTGCAGATTGCTAACTTCCACCATCATAAGGCCGGTATAAAAGAAATGGTTTTTCTGGGGTCGGTCAGCCAGATGAACTGGCGCACCCGGATACGCATTGTCAGCAACTTGATTGAAACTTCGGTGTTAATGCTAACGGGTTTGTTTTATCTGTTCATTTTTTTTGTAGCTCGTAAAAAAGCAGCGGTTTTGTACTTTGCGTTGTTGTGTATCAGCTGGTCGGTGCGGTCGGCCTTCTCTAATAATTATCTCTTCGGCACTTTCTATCCGGAGTTCAGTTGGATTGCCACCATTCGCATTGAGTACCTTACTCTTTTCTTTACCATGTCGTGGGCTATTCTTTTTGTGGGAACTATTTTTCAGAACGAAACTAACCTCATCGTTAAGTATGGATTAATTTTGGCCAATCTTGCTTTCGCTGTTTTTACGCTATATGCCGAGCCCTACATCTTTACTCAGGGGCTTACGATTTATCTTATTACCTCTGGCCTCCTTCTGCTGTATGTGGGCTTCATTGTAATCCGCGCATGGGTAAACGAACGAACCGGCTCCGGGTTACTTACACTTTCCATCATTCTCGGGCTCATTCTATTTTCGTACGATATTTTTGTGTACCAAGGTTTCTCCACTTACAACCCGGTTATCTTCGGCAGCGGATACATTACTATTTTTATGATGCTGGCCTGGGCGCTGGCCATGCAGTTGAAGTTGGTAAAAAGTAAGCCTGCCCCGGCTACCAGCCTTACCTACGAAGATCTTTACAAAAAGAAAGATTGAATTTTTAAAAATTTTATCTTCTTTCAAATCGCCACTTTAGGCTACTTTTGCAGTTTACAACTGTTTATATTTTTTGGTTATGGCTGATTACAGCAAAGAAGAGATTAAGCGTATTGAAACCAAGTGGCGCGAAAAATGGGAAAAAGATCAGGTCTATAAAGTATCCAACCAATCGGATAAGCCCAAATACTATGTGCTCGATATGTTCCCCTACCCTTCCGGTGCGGGACTGCATGTGGGGCACCCGCTGGGCTATATTGCCTCAGACATAGTGGCTCGTTATAAACGCCTGAAGGGATTTAACGTACTGCACCCGATGGGGTTTGATGCCTTCGGCCTGCCGGCTGAGCAATACGCTATTGAGCATGGTGTGCATCCGGCCAAATCCACCCAAGACAACATTCAGAATTTTAAAAAACAGTTGGGCAAGATCGGGTTCTGCTACGACTGGAGCCGCGAAGTGCAAACGTGCGACCCGGCCTATTATAAATGGACACAGTGGATCTTCCTCCAAATCTTCGACAGTTGGTTTAACCGAAAAACAAACCGGGCCGAGCGCATCGTTACGCTTACCCGCACATTTGAAGTGGATGGAAATATTGAGCATCC
The DNA here is from genome assembly GCA_018267135.1 of Bacteroidota bacterium. Lineage (GTDB taxonomy): Bacteria > Bacteroidota > Bacteroidia > Cytophagales > Cyclobacteriaceae > ELB16-189. The sequence continues at coordinate 80,020 of JAFDZA010000014.1, read as the reverse complement.
CATTCCCAACCTGAAATTTGAAATTCAAACCTTCTCTGCAGCCGAATGGAAATCGTTTCCACAAAAAAAACGGCAGGAAATTTTAATGCAATATCGCCTGGCTTACCTGGCTTATACCGATGTAAACTGGTGCGAAGCGCTGGGTACTGTGCTGGCCAATGACGAGGTTATTAATGGCGTAAGTTACCGCGGAGGGTTTCCGGTAATAAAAAAACAAATGCGCCAGTGGAATCTGCGCATTACCGAATATGCAGACCGGCTACTGAAGGGACTGGAACAAATAGACTTCAGCGATTCCATGAAAGAAATCCAGCGCAACTGGATTGGGAAAAGCGTAGGTGCCGAATTGGAGTTCCGCCTCTCCTCTCCTTCTTCGAAGAACGGCACGGAGGATGCCACCCTTCGTGTCTTCACCACACGTCCCGATACTATTTTCGGTGTTGATTTTATGGTGCTGGCACCGGAGCATGATCTGGTTCAATTTATCACTACAAAAAATCAGAAAGAAGAAGTTGACCGTTATTTAAAATATGTAGAGAGCCGCTCGGAAGTAGAACGTATGGCTGAAGTAAAAAAAATTACAGGTGCTTTTACCGGAGCCTATGCCATCAATCCTTTCAACGAAAAGAAAATACCGGTGTGGATCAGCGAGTATGTGCTGGCCGGCTACGGCACCGGTGCCATTATGGCCGTGCCCTGTGGCGATGAACGCGACTTCAAGTTTGCAAAGCATTTCAATATTCCGATCACTAATATTATTGGATTGCACTACAATGGCAACGAAGCCAATCCTACCAAAGATGCCATCCTTGAAAACTCCGGCTTCCTAAACGGAATAGTGATGCACCAGGCAATAGATGTGGCCATTGATGAAATTGAAAAAAAGAAAATAGGTCATCGAAAAGTGAATTATAAAATGCGCGATGCAGGCTGGAGCCGCCAGCGCTATTGGGGCGAGCCGTTTCCGGTAATGTACCAAAATGATATGCCCTATGCCCTGAGCGAAAAAGACCTGCCACTGGTGCTGCCCGATACCGACAATTTCAAATCGTCTGGCAACGGAGAAGGCCCGCTGGCTAACCTGGATGAATGGATTCATTTTTCTAAAGATGCCAAGCGCGACAGCAACACAATGCCCACGCATGCCGGAGCCGCCTGGTATTTTTTGCGCTACATGGATCCGCATAACCAAAACGAATTTGCCGGGAAAAAAGCACTCGACTACTGGAACCAGGTAGACGTATATATTGGCGGATCGGAACATGCCGTGGCCCACTTACTCTACTCACGCCTGTGGGTAAAAATCCTGCACGACCTGGGCTACCTGAATTTTGACGAACCATTTAAAAAATTAATTAACCAGGGAAAAATTACGGGCGATTCAAGATTTGTGTATCGCCTGCGCGGAACCAACCAATATATATCGGCCGGATGGCTCAGTCGTTATGATGGCCAATACGATGCACTCCACGTAGATGTAAACATAGTGAACGGAGTAGAACTGGATACCGAAGCCTTCAAAAAATGGAAACCCGATTTTGCGAATGCCGAATTCATCCTGGAAGAAGACGGAAAGTATGTATGCGGCACGGCTATTGAAAAAATGAGCAAGTCATACTTTAATGTGGTAAACCCAGACGATGTAATAGATGCCTATGGTGCCGATACCCTGCGCCTCTACGAAATGTTTCTCGGCCCGCTGGAAGCCTCCAAGCCCTGGAGTACCAGCGGCATAGATGGAGTATATAAATTTTTAAGACGTTTCTGGAATTTATTTCACGATGCCAACGGCCAGATAAATATAAGCGATGCCGAGCCCACGCACGAAGAACTGAAAGCCTTGCACAAAGTAATTAAGAAAGTAGGGTATGATATTGATCATTATTCATTCAACACCTCAGTGAGTGAGTTTATGATCTGTGCCAACGAACTCTCTTCTTTAAAGTGCAACAAACGAAAAATTCTGGAGCCGTTAACCATTTTGCTGGCTCCGTTTGCGCCACATATAACAGACGAACTGTGGGAAAAAATAGGACATGAAAAGTCGGTACTGGATAGTACCTTTCCAAAATTTGATGAGCATTTTTTAACCGAAACTTCATTTGAATACCCCATTTCCATTAACGGAAAGGTACGAGCTAAAATAAACTTCGCCCTCGATGTGCCAAAAGAAGATATTGAAAAACAAGTGCTTGCCTCTGAAGTGGTGCAAAAATGGAGCGAAGGAAAAACTCCCAAGAAAGTAATTATCGTTCCGGGAAAGATCGTAAACATTGTGCTTTAGTTTTTTTTACCAACCTTTAAAAAAGAATGGATCGGATAAAAAATGTATTCATTTTTTCCGTGTTCTTTCCGGCTTTTATTAGTGCGTTTGGTCAGTCGGTTATTAAAGGAAAAATCATAGACAGTGTAAGCCGCCAGCCGGTGGCGTTTGCCAATCTCACGTTGGCCGATGGGCGCAGCGGCAGCACCACCGATATTGAAGGAAGTTACACCTTATTCGTTCCGCCCGGCTATTCGGGTTACATTACTATTTCGCATATCAGTTACAAGAACTGTAAAGTTTCTTTCCTTCTACTGCAGCAAAAACCCATCCGGTGGCTGGTGCCTTCTTCTACCTCGCTGGCCGAACTTATCATAACCAGAACAAAAGGAGAGAATCCGGCATTCCGTATCATTCGGCAAGCTATTGCGCATAAAAAGAAGAACGACCCGCGCAACCTGAAATCGTACCAATACATTTCATACAACAAATTTGTGGTAACTATGAGCGCGTCCTCAAAAAAAACGGACTCTACCGTTCAGGCGTTGCGGGCCCGGCCCGACACCATGAAATTGAACAAACACCAAAAAAATCTGCTCCGTTTCGACAGCCTGCTGCAAACTACTCACTTTTTTATCAGCGAATCGGCCACCGAGAAGCAAGTAATCAACCCCGATCAGGAAAAAGAAAAATTGCTCGGTCTGAAAGTGTCGGGTTTTAAAAGCCCGCTCTTTACCAGCCTGGCGAATAACTATCAGCCCATTTCATTTTATCAGGATCATATTTTTTTAATCGATCGCGATTTTGTAAACCCCTTAAGCAAAGGCACCTTTGGCCGCTACCACTTTCAACTGTCTGACACTACTTACTCGGGGCAAGACACCGTTTACGTCATCCGCTATCAGCCTAAACCAAAAACATTTTTTAATGGACTGAAAGGAATGCTTTCGATCAGCACTGATGGCTGGGCTCTGAAAAACGTAATTGCTTCCTCGGCCGATTCCCTTGCCAAAATAGATATCCGAATCCAGCAAAACTATGAAAAGACCGATGGACATTGGTTTCCCACACAACTTAATACAGACCTCACATTAAAGGAATATGTCTATGCTTCGAGGCGTATGCTGCTGCGCCAACGCAGCTTTTTAAAAGAAATAAAAATTAATCCTACACTTAAACACTCCGACTTTGGCGATTTAAAATTAGACCTTACACTCCCGCCCGATAAAGAAAACAAGGTAGCGCTGGCTCGTTTCCGCAATGACAGCCTCGACACCAAAGAACACCGAACCTATACCCTGCTAGACAGCACTCTGCGCAAGGGGCGCTGGCTCGACAAAGGCATGGAGATGTTAGTTACTCAAACTATACCGCTTGGGTTAGTTGAGCTTGACCTGAATCGTATTTCTAAAATTAATCGTTATGAATCGTACCGATTAGGGGCGGGCCTCTACACCAGCAACCGTCTTTCTAAATGGGTGAGGCTGGGTGGCTATGCAGGGTATGGCTTTCGCGATGAGCGTTGGAAATACGGAGGCGAGGCTCAATTTAATTTTAACTTAAACAAAAGTTTTTTCCTAAAGCTTTCGTATGCCAAAGACATCTACGAAACCGGCTCTTCGCATTTTACCAGCGAGGGGCAACTGCTCGGCTCGCAAAGTTTTAGAAACTGGATTGCCTACCAATACGATCGCATCGAATTTCAAAAAGCCGAAGTAGGCTATCTTATTTTTCCGGATGTGCACGCTACCCTGTTCGTGTCAAGAAACCAAATCCAGCCTACTTACACATATCATTTGCTCTTCCATAACGAGTCTATCAATTCATTTACCATTGCCGAAACCGGCATTGCGCTTCGGTATGTACGCAACGAAAGCTACCTGCGGCTGAACGGAAAGAAAATTTTTATCGGGCAGCAGTTCCCGGTAGTCACCTTTTCTTTTGCCCAGGCCGCTTCGCTATGGGATGCCCAAAATTTTAATTACACCCGGTTCGATTTTTCGGCTAAGCAATTATTTACCCACCGTAATGGCAGCCACACACGGTTCTTTTTGGCAGCCGGCTATATCCGTGGCCTGGCTCCGTACGGAAAATTATACAATGGCCGCGGGGCCGGCAGCACCGATGTTTTAGTGGATGATTATTTTCAGACGATGGATCTGTATGAATTTACGGTGTCGCAGTATGCTTCCGTTTTTTTGCAGCATAATTTCGGCAACATCTTGTTAAACAAAAAATATTCTAAGCCTGAGTTGGTGTTCTACCACAACGCGGGGCTTGGCACATTAGAAAACCAATCGGCACACTTGGGGTTACCGCTAAAAAGCTTTGATAAAGGATTTATAGAATCCGGACTAGGCCTGAACAATCTCATTCGTTACAACTATGCGCGCATCGGCTATTGGGGTTTTGGCGGAGCCTTATTTTATCGCTATGGGCCTTATCAATTTGTTAATCCATCCAACAATCTTTTCTGGCGCATTACCTTTAGCCTGATTCTGTAACGCATCAAAAAAATTATTTTACAAATCTGAATTGCAGATATTTAATTTTTTCTCCGGCTGCGGTAAAAATTTCTTCGTAGCGGGTCTTAATATCATAGCACTCAGCCCGGAGGTCGGAGTTATACAAATCATGCGTAAAAGCACTATCGCGGATATCCGGGCGCTGGTTAATTTCCTCCAGCGTATAGTTAAACAACCCGGTGTTGTCGGTTTTAAAACGGAACCAGCCATCGGCCTTTAGGATTTTTTTGAACATTTCTAAAAAACGGGGGCTGGTGAGCCTGCGCTTGATGTCGCGTTTGCGCGGACGCGGGTCGGGGAAAGTAAGCCAGATTTGATCAGCCTCGTTTTCTTCAAAAAAACTTTCAATGTTTAAAATTTGAGTGCGGAGAAACCCTGCGTTTTTTAATCCTTCTTCAAAAGCCCAGGTGCTGCCTTTCCACAGGCGGTCGCCCTTTACATCAATGCCAACAAAATTCTGATCAGGAAATTTTCGTGCCAGCCCCACAGAATACTCGCCCCGGCCGCAAGCCAGTTCGATGGTGAGCGGATGAGCATTTTTGAAATATGTTTTTTTCCAGTTCCCTTTTATCTCAAAATAAATTTCTTTGCCGGGTTCAATGACATTTTCGCGCGAGGCATTAATTTCAAAACGTTTTAGTTTACTTTTCATTCGGTGTGTTACAGGTCATTAATTTCAGCCACTACAAAGGTACTTCCGCCAATAAAAATCATATCATCTGCCCGGGCATTATGCTTAGCCCGTGCAATGGCCTCATTTACATCTTCTACTACTTCCCCTCTTAAACCTAATGCAACTGCCTGATCTTTTAATTGAACTGCCGGAAGGGCACGCGGAATTTTAGCCTGACAAAAGTAATAGTGTGCCTGTGGGGGCAACAATGCCAACACGCGGCTAATATCTTTATCGCGCACCATGCCCCACACCACGTGCAGTTGGTTGGCCCTCTGTTGCTTTATCTGCCGCCATACTTCATTAACACCCGATTCGTTATGACCCGTATCGCATACTACTAATGGCTCCTGGCCAAGTATTTGCCAACGTCCCTTCAGCCCGGTAAGTCGTATCGTATTTTTCAGGCCGTTGGCCACAGCCAGATCGGAAATTAAAAAACCTTTTGAGCGAATTATCTCTACGGTTGCCAGCACTCCGGCCAGGTTTTTAGTCTGATAATTCCCCTTCAATTCCAGTTCGTAAGTGGTTTTGAAATCCTTGTGTCTCACATCAAAGCACCCATCTCTTACCGGGTGGATGGCCCATTCATCCGTAGCAAAAAAAAGAGGACTTTCTGTTTCGTGGACTTTACTTTCAAAAACGGATTGTACTTCGGGCTGGCGTTCGCTGATGACGGCCGGGATAAATGGTTTGATGATGCCGGCTTTTTCGTATGCTATCTTCTCTAAGGTATTGCCCAATAAATCCATGTGATCCCAACTGATGTTGGTGATAAGTGAAACTTCAGGTGTAATAACGTTAGTCGAATCGAGCCTGCCCCCCAGCCCTACTTCTATTACGGCCACATCTACTTTTTCTTGGACAAAATAATCGAATGCCATCACCACGGTCGTTTCAAAGAAAGAAGGTTTGATCCGGTCTATGTGCGGTTTCATTTTTTTTAGAAACGAAACTACATACTCAGGTAAAATTTCTTTTCCATTAATTTTTATGCGTTCCGTAAATTCTTTCAGGTGGGGCGAAGTATAGAGTCCGGTTTTGTAGCCTGCGGCCTGCAACACGGCTGCGAGCATGTGTGAAGAGCTCCCTTTGCCATTGGTACCCGCCACATGTATGCTCTTAAATTTGTTTTGCGGATAGCCGGCAACTTCGCACAATAGGCGGGTGTTGGATAGGTCTTTTTTATAAGCTACCGCTCCCACACGCTGAAACATGGGCAGGCTTTCGTACAAGTACCGGATGGCTTCCTGATAGGTTTCCATTTTTTTCGCTGGTGCGAAATTAAACGGAAAGATTTCAGAAATAGAGTTTACATGGAAGAAATATTACAACACTTCTGCATGGATATAGAGTACCATCCCGTTATTCTTTTTCGTGGCGGTCTTCTTTCTCGCTTTTATCCTCTTTATTTTTATTCCCTCCATCGCTGCTTCTATGGCGGTCGTGGCGGGTCATATACTCATAAAGATCTTTTTGTTGTTCCGGTTTTAAAATAGGATTGAGTTTTTGCACCATGGAGTCCATAACGGAGCGCACATATTTCATTCCTTCATTTTGAAGCCGGTCTATCTTAGTGGTGGTTTCTTCTATAATGGGCTTCATTTGTTTTTGCTGAATGGAGTCGGCATCTACCACATAAAATATTTTTTCACTAAACGACCACCTGCCATGTTTGTATGATTCTCTGCTTCCTTCTTTTTCAGAGTGGTAATGTTGGCGGGCAAAAAAGCCCGTGGCCAATACACCAATAATAATACCGGTTATAAAAGTAATCCCCATCATTAAAAAAGCCTTTCTTCGTTCAGTTGTCATCTTCGTAGTTATTTTAAGTTCTGATATAAATCAATCGTTACAAGACTGTCCTGGTTTTGGTCTTCAAATCCTAAAATAGATTTGAAGGTGAGCTGATCAGAAAACATGATGTTTAAAGCGAGAAGTGCCACCAAAACTCCGATTACAGCCACTTGGTATTTTCGGAAGAAGAAAAATATCTGATAATCAATTTCTTGCTTCAGGTTTCTAATTTTATTAACGATCCGTTCGGCAAAAAAAGGCCCAAATGAATCCGGCTCTTCGCGTTTCAGTTTTTCGCGGATGAGTATATATTGATCGGCCGTTAGTTTAAGCTTTCGGTCGCTCAGTAATTGTTGAGCCAGCCACTCTTTTTGTTCGCGGGTGAGTGATCCATCGAGTGATTGCAAAAACAAATCTTCTACTTTCGTTTCCATACTCATTCATTTAGATATTTCGATAATCCTTCTTTCAATTTTTTTTGTGCTCTAGCCAACCGCGACATTACTGTGCCCATAGGGATGCCCAGCAGTTCGGCTGTTTCTTCGGTGGAATAGCCCTCCACCAGCCGGAGGGTAGCTACCGTGCGGAAATCGGTATCGAGCTTACCAAACTCCATCGTCAGCATTTCGTTCAGGTCGTGCGTGTCGTCTTTAGCTTTTACCTGATGCCCCTCATCGTCTCCGGCAAAAAGAAAGAACCTGCGTTTCCTGCGTTTCAGTTCGTTCAGCGACAAGTTAATGGCAATGCGTGTGAGGTAAGTACTTACGGCCGAATCGCCCCGGAATTTGTGAAGCGACTCATAAAACCGGATAAAAACCTCTTGGCCTACGTCTTCTGCTTCAGGGGTTGCCCCTAGCATAGACCGCACCACACCTGCCACCTTGCCTTCATGCCTGATCACCAGCTTTTTAAAAGCCGACAAATTACCGGCAAGTGTACTTTGAATCAATTCTTCGTCTGATTCAACTGCCATAGCTTGAAGGGGTTGACTGGTCACGAGCGTTAGACACTCCCAACGGATGTTTTATTCCCGCGTGCATAAAGTTTTTTGCCCTTGTAAGTTAGGCAATTTCATCAGGAAAAATGCACTCTTCTCTCCTACCGATCAAACCGATTTTTATACTAATTTAATCCGGGAATAAATACCCATTTAAAATTGTCTAACCCCCAAAACAACTAAAACACATGAAACTTACCTCCCGAAATACCCACCGCGACATGGCTTATTTTTATGTAGGATTAATCATCTCCTTTTCTCTCTCGGGGATTTTCTTAAACCACCGCCAAAGCTGGCACCCGCGCAGATATACCTACGACAAAAAAGAAATTACCATATCCCCAACTGTAAAAGACTCCGTTAATGAAACCTGGATAACAAACTTTACTAAACATCAAAACATTAACGATAACCTGAGGCGTTTCCGGGCTGAAGAAAATACGCTCCGTATTTCGTACGAAAGCCACGATGTACAAGTTGATCTGTCTTCGGGTAAAGGGCAAATAGAAGCCTACCGGGTAACTCCGCTGCTGGGGCAAATGACACAGTTGCACCAAGACACCAGCAACTGGTGGATTTATTATTCTGATATTTTTGGAATCGGCATGATCGCAATTGCCATTACCGGTATGTTTATAGAAAAAGGAAAATTCAGTTTTCGCCAACGTGGATGGAAATTAGCTGCTATCGGAATTGTATTCCCTCTCATTTTTCTATACCTGTTATCTTAACCTTGTAATACATGAAAAATATAACCCTATTATTACTGTTAATGGCAAGCATCCGGCTGATAGCCCAGCCTGCCGAATTGGATAAAAAGGTAGAAAATTTCTTAAAAGAACACCGCAGCGAGTGGCACGACTTAAATGTACCCTTCATAGACGGGCAAACCCTGCACGATATCATCGTAAAAAATCACTACACATCGGCTTTAGAAATTGGCACCTCCACCGGGCACTCTACCATTTGGCTAGCGTGGGCAATGAGCAAAACAGGGGGCAAAATAATTACGGTTGAACGAAACAAAAAGCGCCACGAACAAGCCATTAAAAATCTTACCGAAGCCGGCCTGATAAGCTATGTAGATGCCCGGCTGGGCGATGCCCACGAAATAGTAAAACAACTGCCCGGCCCGTTTGATTTTGTTTTTTCTGATGCCGACAAAGACTGGTACCAACAATATTTTATAGATGTAAAGCCCAAATTAAAAAAAGAGGGATGCTTTGCCGCACATAACGTAACCGATGGCAACGTGCCCGAATCGTATGTAGAGTTCGTCAATGCCGACTTGGATTTTACCACCCACATAGACCGAAAAAGCCGATCGGGAATACAGATCAGCTATAAGAAATAAGCCCAGTAAATTTCATTCCATTCAAAACCAAATTGCCTCAAGCAATTTGCTCAACACCCTATTGCAAATACTTTTTTTATGTCAATAACCATTCTGCTTTTTTTAGGAACCATACTTTCCTTTTGGGTAAGCGCCATTGCGGGCGGTGGTGCGAGCCTGATCTTAATACCCATCTTAAATCTACTATTACCTTCAACTGTTGTTCCCTTTTCCCTCACCATCGGTACTTTTACTAGTTCCGCTTCCAGGATTGTCGCTTTCAAAAAACACATCCAATGGAAAATATTTTTGTGGTTTGTGCCTTGTTCAATTCCTACCGTTTTTGTGGGTGCTCAGCTCATCAAATACATTAACCCCAACTATATACAATTGGCCGTTGCCTTATTTTTAATAGCTAACCTGCCTCAGGTTTTTCCTTCAAAAAAAAAAACTGCGAAACCAACCAAACCCTACACCAATTCTAAGCTGGCATTAATAGGCTTATTTGCCGGATTCATTTCCGGGATAACCGGTGCCATAGGCTTACTGTTTAATCGGTTTTATCTAAAATACGGTCTTACCAAAGAAGAAATCATTGCTACAAGAGCTGCTAACGAAATATTTTTACATCTAATTAAACTGATAACCTATATATTTTTAGGGTTATACTCATCAACAGCTTTGTACCTGGGGCTAACCATTGCATCGGCTTCTATTATTTCTTCTATTTCTATTAAGTCTGTACTACCACGAATAAGTGATTTTTTGTTCAAAAAAATAGGCTATGGAGCAATGGTGCTTTCCGGGTTTATTCTTCTGATTAGTGCTACCAACAAAATAACAATACCGGACAATAGATTGCCGTCTTAAACTAAAACGAACACTATAAAGCATGCCGGCACAAATCAATATTTTAGTTTTAAAAAAAAATATAGCAATAAGATCGCTGCAAAAAAACATTGCCCCCATAAATACACCTCAGCACAAACAAAACATACACACACCTCTTAGCTACTTATTCTAATCATTAATGTTAAATTTGCAACAAAAAAAATAGCGTGGTTTGGTTTCGAGACTGGGGTTTAACCCAAACAATTATTGCCTTTTTATTTTGTGTGCTTTACGGACTTTTTCTATTCAGGATTTTTCGAATTAGCCGCAGGCTAAATACTCCTTTTTTTTATACTGTTTTTTTTAAATTGGTTATCCGTACGGTTTTCTTCGTCTTATTGCTCGTAGCTTTTCTGGGACCCTCGTATGGCGATGCCCGAAAAGAAATTAAATCGATTGGCAAAGACATTATGATCTGCGTAGATTTATCCAAATCCATGGATGCATTCGATATTCAACCCACCCGGCTGGAGAAAATAAAATTTGAGATGAAGCGTGTAGTAGAGGCCTTCAGCAGCGACCGCCTGGGTATCATTATTTTTTCATCGGAGGCATTTATGCAGTGCCCACTCACCTACGACCAGAATGCACTTAACCTGTTTATCGAAACCATGAACACCAATCTGGTGCCTTCTTCAGGCACAGACTTTGGCCCCCCGTTGCGAATGGCCCTTAGTAAGCTCAACAACCAAGAAGGTCCCAGCACACAGCAAAAATCCAAAGTCATCATCTTGATTAGCGATGGCGAAGATTTTGGAGAACAAACCAACGACATCGTAAAAGAAATTGGAGACAAAGACATTAAGTTGTTTACCCTTGGCGTGGGTACCGAAAAAGGGGGAGCTATAAATACAGGGCGAGGCTACAAAACAGATGCCCAGGGAAATGTGGTAGTGAGTAAACTTAATCCTTCCGAGCTAAAATCGCTGGCCAGCCGCACTAATGGTCAGTATTTTGAAATTAACGAAGAACAAAACGATGTATCGAGGATGATCCACACTATTAGCAAAATTGAAGGCGAACTGCGCGATGCCCGTATAGCCGATGTTTCGGCCAACCGTTACTATTATTTTCTGCTGGCCGCCCTGGCGCTGTTTGTATTGGATCTGTTGTTAGACGTAAAGACCGTAACGATATGAAAGGAGCTGGTCTGCTGCTAATTTTTTTATTTTGGAAAATAGATCCTACAAAGGTGAGCAAAATCAACTCACTTAAGTCGGAAGCCAAGAAAGCATACCTGGCGGGTGATATGAAGACGGCCATCCAAAATTATATAACCTTGCGCGATTCATTAGGCGTAAAGGAAGAAGAACTGGAAATGAACCTGGCCAACTCCTACTTTACCACCAACGATACGACCCGGGCTTATCAGGCTTACCAGCCTCTTCTTGCCAGCAGCAACTCAACGATTAGAACATGGGCCAACCAGCAAATGGGGGTGCTTACCAACCGGCAAGGCAAATACGAAGAAGCTCTTCAATATTTTAAACAAGCTTTAAAAGCAGAACCACAAAACGACCAGGCGCGTTTTAATTATGAAATGATAAAGAAGAAACTGGAAGAGCAGAAGAAACAGCAACAAAAACAAGATCAGCAGAAGGATAAAAAAGAAGATCAGAAAAAAGATCCGAACAAAGAAAACAAAGAGCAGCAGAAGAAAGATTCCGAAAAAAAACAAGATAAAAAAGATAAAAAAGACCAGCCCAACAAGGAGCAGAAAGAAAAAGAACAGAAAGAAAAAGAACAAAAGGAAAAAGAACAGAAAGAAAACGAGCAAAAAAAACAGCAGCAAGAGAAAGAACAAAAAGAAAAGCAACCGGAGAAAAAAGAAACTAAAGAAGATCAGAAAAAACCTGATCCTTCTTTACAAGACAAACTGAAAGACATGAAGATAAGCGAAGATAAGGCCAAGATGATTTTAGAAGCCATGAAAAACCAGGAAGTGCAGTATCTTCAACAAAATAAACGGAAGGCCACCAAGCCCAAAGACAAAGGCAAACCGGATTGGTAATTTTATCGTACTAAAAATTTATAAAACAAACCATTAATCACAGAAAGCATGAAAGAAGTTGTTATTGTTTCGGCCGCTCGCACCCCTATCGGTAGTTTTGGCGGAACACTGGCCGGTATCGCAGCCGTGAAGTTAGGTGCCACCGCAGTAAAAGCAGCCCTTGCCAAAATACACTTACAAGCCAACCAAGTTCAAGAAGTATTTTTTGGCAATGTTATCTCAGCGGGCTTAGGGCAAGCCCCAGCCACTCAGGTAGCCGTGGCCGCGGGGTTAGGTTACAATATTCCCTGCACGTTAGTAAATAAAGTTTGCGCTTCGGGCATGAAATCCATCATGCTGGGGGCGCAGTCTATCATGCTCGGTCAAAACGAAGTAGTCGTAGCCGGTGGCATGGAGAACATGAGCAACATCCCCTACTACCTTACAAAAGCCAGATATGGATATAAATATGGAGACGGCCAACTGCTGGACGGCCTGACCTACGATGGGCTTACCGATGTGTACAACCACTGCGCTATGGGTGTCTGTGCCGATAACACTGCTAAAGAAATGAACATCAGCCGTCAAGATCAGGATACCTTCGCCATCAATTCCTATAAACGATCGGCTGCCGCCTGGGCGGCCGGAAAATTTAAAGATGAAGTAATTCCGGTAGAAATCGTAGGCAAGAAAGGAGATATCACTCTATTCAGCGAAGACGAAGAATACAAAAATGTAAACTTTGATAAGATACCCGGGCTAAAGCCGGTGTTTACCAAAGAAGGTACTGTAACGGCTGCCAATGCCTCTACCCTTAATGATGGCGCAGCTGCTGTAATCCTGATGAGTGCCGCGAAGGCCAAAGAGTTAGGCATCACCCCAATCGCCAAAATCCGCGGCTTTGCCGATGCCGCCCAAGACCCCATGTGGTTTACTACCACTCCTGCGCTAGCCATACCCAAAGCCATGAAGATGGCCGGGGTAGAGAAAAAGGATGTAAACTATTATGAAATTAACGAAGCGTTTAGTGCCGTGGCTATTGCTAACAACATTAAACTGGGCCTCGATGTCGAAAAAGTAAATGTAAACGGAGGTGCGGTGGCATTGGGGCATCCGCTGGGGGCCTCGGGCGCCCGCATTACTATAACACTGGCTAATGTATTGAAACAAAACAACGCTTCGGTGGGCGTGGCCGGCATCTGCAATGGCGGAGGCGGTGCATCGGCCATTGTTCTGGAGAAAGTATAGCAATGATCGGGCAAGGAAAACGTTATTTTAACGTGCTAAAAAAGAAACTGGTTATATCGTTCTTTCTGCTCTCCTCGTTTCCTGTTTTTGCTCAAAAGGAAGTAAAAGTTTACTTCGATCCTTCTACCAAATCGCGCGTGCAGGAAGAATATTTTGTTTCAGCCGATAACGAGATGAATGGGAAATACCGCAAGTATTTTGTAAACGGAAAGATTGCCATTGAAGGAACTTTTGTAAACGGGGTGCGGTCGGGTACCTTTTACGAATACAGCGAGCGGGGAATCTTACTGCGCAAAATCAATTATGAAAACGGATTGCGGCAAGGTGCCGTAGAGATCTTCAACGAAAACGGAAAGCCCATTCAAACAGCCTACTACCAAAACAACAAACTGGTAGATAGTGTAAAATCTTATTTTCCTACTGGTATCTTAAAACAAGAAGGTTTATTTGTAAAAGGTAAGCCCGATGGGCTGGTGAAAGAATATTATTCTACGGGCAAACTCCGAAAAGAAATCATGTATAAAGACCAAAAGCCCAACGGGATAACCAAAACCTACTACGAATCGGGGGTATTGGAAACGGAAGCAAATTACAGAGATGGCTTTGTAAGCGGCTACATGAAATCATTTTATCCGAATGCCCAACTGGAATTAATCTATACCATCAAAGACGGAGAAACTGTGGGCGATTTTCTTAACTATAATCAGCACGGTCAGCTCTTGCTGTCCGGGCATTTTAAATTTGGCAAACTGCACAACAGCAACACCGGGTATTATGACGATGGCAAACTGCGGCACGAATACAATTTTAACTTAGGTGCAAAAATAGGAACAAACATAGATTACTACCACAACGGCCAGATCAGCACCCGCGAACAATTTTCTTCTAACGGAATAGATAGTGAACTAAGAGCATACGACAGTACGGGCGTTCTTCTGTTTAAGAAAAACTTCAGACGCAGCAAGCCCCATGGCACTTGGTCTTTCTATGCCCACGATGGCAAAACACTTACCACCAAAGAAAACTATGAAAACGGTATGCTTAGCGGCATTCGTACAATGTATTATCCGAACGGAGAGCGCAAAGTGGAAGAAACCTGGAAATACAATTTAATTACCGGCCCCGTAAAAAATTATTATGAAGACGGAAAACTGTCGAGCGAAAGCAACTACATCGGCAGCCGCCTGCACGGCCTCTACACCGGGTATTGGCCTAACGGGAAAATAAAAGAGCAAGGCGAATATGTAGCCAATAAAAAGCACAAGGAGTGGAAAGAGTTTGATCAAAATGGAACTTTGATTAAGAAAGAAACCTTTCGGGCAGGCATTTTAGTGGAACCTAAAAAGTAACCTATTTTAATAATCGCAGATAGTTTTCTTACTTGCGCTCTTATGCATGGAATAAAAGAAACCCATTTTCATTTTGCCGGACAAACAGGTTTTTACCGAGGCAAGGTGAGAGATGTTTATTATTTCGGAGAAAAAATGGCGATGGTAGCCACCGACCGAATCTCTGCCTTTGATGTGGTGTTGCCCAGGGCCATCCCCGACAAAGGAAGAGTGCTCAACCAAATTGCTGCCTTTAACCTTCATGCCACCCGGCACATTGTGCCCAACTGGGTAATTGCCACCCCCGATCCAAACGTAACCATCGGTTTTAAATGCGATCCGTTTCGTGTGGAAATGGTAGTGCGCGGATATTTGGCCGGCCATGCCGCCCGCGAGTATAAAGCCGGAAAAAGAAAACTATGCGGAGTACCTCTGCCCGAGGGGCTTCGCGAGAATGACCCACTTCCTCAGGCCATTATTACCCCCACTACCAAGGCCAGCGAAGGGCACGATCAGGATATTTCTAAAGAAGAAATTATTACCCAACAGATTGTTTCCCGAGCCGACTATGAAATGTTGGAACAATATGCGCTTAGCCTGTATAAAAAAGGAACGGAGCTGGCAGCCGCACGCGGGCTGATTTTGGTTGATACTAAATATGAGTTTGGTAAATATAACGGAAAGATATACCTGATAGACGAGGTGCATACGCCCGACTCTTCGCGGTATTTCTATCAAGACGGCTACGCGTTGCGTCAATCAAAAGGAGAACCCCAGAAACAACTGTCGAAAGAGTTTGTGCGACAATGGTTAATAGAAAATGGATTTCAGGGAAAAGAAGGCCAGCTCATTCCTGAAATGACCGATGCCATTGTTAAAAATATTTCTGATCGTTATGCCGAGCTCTACCGGCAGATGACGGGTGAAACCCTCCCCCCGATAGATTATGCCGCCATAGAAAAACGAATTGAGCAAAATATCGTTAAATCATTACCTTAGCAGATAAAGAAATTGACAACCTCTAAATCGTAACTCTTCCCCATGAAATACACCATAGATAAACAGGAAAAATATACTTTAATCCGGCTTCACGAAGAAAAGCTCGATTCCACGGTGGCTCCGCAGCTGAAATCGGAAATGGTAACCCTGCATGCAGAAGGTGTGCGTAATATTATTTTAGACCTAAGTGAAGTAAAATATGCCGACTCGTCCGGTCTGAGTGCCCTTCTGGTGGGCAATCGCATCTTACAGGAAGAAGAAGGAATTTTTGTATTGGCTTCCCTGTCGGATCACACTATGAAACTGATCAAGATTTCGCAATTAGATAGTGTACTAACCATTTTGCCTTCTGTAGAAGAAGGCATTGATGCTGTATTTATGCACGAAATTGAAAAAGACATGAAAAAAGAATAGGCATTCTTTTTTCACAAATATTCTTTCCCTTTTCTTTGGCACTCAGTCTCACGATCCTCGGTTCAAGCGGGGCACTTCCTTCTATCGGGCGGTTTCCCACTTCACAACATTTGGTTATCCAAAACCGGCACTGCCTGATTGACTGCGGAGAAGGGGCACAAATGCAATTAGCCCGGTATCAACTATCCCTGCATAAAATAGAACATATCTTCATCAGTCATTTGCATGGCGACCATTATCTGGGACTTATGCCTTTGCTCTTCTCCATGCACCTGCACAAGCGAGCGAGCGATCTGCATTTATATGCGCCAGCAGGATTGGATGAAATTATTCTGCTTCACCTTAAATACTCCCGTTCAGTACTGAACTACAAAATCATTTTCCATGTTTTCAATCCAACCCAAGCCCGGTTGATTATGGAAGATGAGGCAATAAGTGTGCACACCCTACCCTTGTTACATAAACTAGATTGTGCCGGATTTCTTTTCCGGGAAAAAATAAAGCCCCGAAAAATAGATAAGGATAAACTACAGCCGGGCATGAAACTGCAGCATCTTGCTTCCTTAAAAAAAGGGGAGGATATTTTTGATGAACAAGGGCACTTGCTATACCTAAACCGAGATTTTACTTTACCTCCGAGACCGTCCTTATCGTATGCCTACTGCTCAGACACGGCATACTACGAAGCCCTGCTTCCGCAAATAGCCGGAGCCGACCTACTCTACCACGAAGCTACTTTCTTAGAATGCGATATCGGGAAAGCGCAAGAAACCAGACATAGCACAGCCGCCCAGGCCGGGCAAATAGCACACCGGGCACAAGTAAAAAAATTATTGATCGGGCATTTCTCGGCACGCTACAAAGATTTGAATTTGCTGTTAACTGAGGCGCAAAAACATTTTGCCAATACGGAACTTGCCATCGAAGGGAAGAATTTTTCGTTGACCGATTAACCCTGTTATTTTAAACTTATGATCGAGCAGAAGAAAAATAAATTATTTGTGGTGCTGGCCGGAATATTCCTTACCAATGCCATCGTAGCCGAACTGATTGGTGTAAAAATTTTCTCAGGCGAAAATACGCTGGGGTTTCAGCCAGCCAATATCCCGGTGCTGGGATTTGTTATGGATTTTAACCTGACAGCCGGAGCCATTATCTGGCCGGTAGTGTTTATCACTTCCGATCTGATCAATGAGTATTTTGGAAAGCCCGGAGTAAAGCGCATCAGTTACCTGGCCGCTTTGTTCATCGCCTATTCTTTCTTGGTCATTTACCTGGTTATGAAACTGCCCCCCGCACAATGGTGGCTGGAGGCCAACCATCAAGATAATGCCGGGAATTTTTTTAATATTGATTTTGCCTTCAACAAAATACTCGGGCAAGGCCAACGCATCATTGTAGCCTCCTTGTCTGCCTTTTTACTGGGGCAGTTGGTTGATGTGTTTGTATTTCAAAAACTCCGGAAAATTACAGGCAGCAAAATGCTTTGGCTCCGCGCTACCGGCTCTACACTAGTCTCTCAGTTTATTGATAGTTTTGTGGTGTTATATCTGGCCTTTTACGGCACGTTTACAGTACCCCAAATTACGGCCATCGGTATTACCAACTACCTATATAAATTTGTTGTGGCCATTTTACTTACTCCGCTTATTTATGCAGGACACTATGTAATTGATCGATATTTAGGCAAAGAAGAAGCTGAAAAACTTTCAGAAGAATCGGCCGACCAAAGCGGTTCATTCTTTTAGTCGAAATACATTATCCAGCACTATACCGGCTGCCATAGCTGCATTTAATGATTCAGCTTTTCCGATACGGGGAATGGTGATGGGGTGTGTAACAAAAGAAGAAACTTCTGGGGAGATGCCGTTCGACTCGTTGCCAATCACGATTAAACCGCCTGTATTAAATTCCGTTCGGTGCACATCTTCGCCTTGCATAAATGTTCCATAAACCGGCCATCGGTTCTTTTGCAGAAAAGTGGGCAAGTGCGTATAAAAAACATTAACACGGGTAAAAGACCCCATGGTGGCACTGATCGTTTTCGGGTTATAAAAATCGGCTGTTTCTTCGGAGGCTATGATATTCTTTATTCCGTACCAGTCGGCCGTACGAATAATAGTACCCAGATTGCCCGGGTCGCGCAGGTCGTCCAGCACCAGACAAAATTCTTCATTCAGTATAGGGAGCGTGTTCTGCTTCATCCGGGCTACGGCCAGTGCAGCATCATTAGTTTGAAACGTGCCTAATTGAGCCAGCTCTTTTTCATTAACATCAACCACCTCAATTCCTTTCTTTAAAAGACCGGCATAAGTTTGCCGAAAGCCGGGCTGGGCCCATACACAGTCTATTATAAAATCGGAGGCGAGCAACTCCGCTACACTTTTGGCACCTTCTACCACAAAAGATTGCTCCTGTTTTCTATATTTCTTTACTTGCAGAGATTTGACGAATTTTATTTTTGCTTTGGATAACATTGTTAACGCTTTCGTAATTTTTTACAGACAGTTACTCCGTCATTTCGCCTGGGTGTTTTTGCTTTCGGGGTGTATCGGCACAAAACACCTCGAAGAAAATCAAAAGATATTGTACCGCCAAATGCTGCGCCACCCAAAAGGATTTAATAATGAGGGGCTGAGCGACCTGTTTGTACAAAAAGTGAATACCAGGATAAAGCCTACCGCCATCAGCATACCGGTAACCATGTACTATATAGGCAAGCAACATTTTAGTCAGGAAAAGTTTTTCAGGAAACGTACCCGGATCGAAAAAAAATTCGATGCTCGGATAGCGGCTGCTAAAAATCAAAAAAAGATTATTAACCTGCAATACCGCAAGCAAAACAAAGTAGATGCCCTGAATAAAAAAATAGACAATGGAAACTTGTTTATGCAGTGGGGCGAACCGATCACCGTTTTTGATTCGGCTGCCGTACATCAAACCCAAGAGAAACTAAAAAGCGCCTTGTTTAACCGGGGGTATTTCCATGCCTCCGTTCAGGCTCACACCCGCCCACTAACAAACCGGAGAGTTGCCTTAGAGTACACTATTATTCCCGGAAAAGCTTATATCTACGATACCCTTTTCTATAATATCCCAGACGGTAAAGTAGAGAAAATTATCAGTCAACATAAATTGCTGTCATTCATAAAAAAGGGCGATGTGTATAGTCAAGATAAACTCACCCAAGAACGCGACCGAATTGATCAGTTATTAAAAGACAATGGTTTTTATGATTTCAGTAAGCAGTTCATTGATTTTGCCTTAGATACCAATTCGCTAAAAGGAAAGATTAAATTAAAGCTGGAAATACTCAATCCATCCAGACGCGGGTACCACAAGCAATTCCGGCTCGACTCGATCATTTTCACTCCCGATGTGGGAGTGAAAAGCAAAGAATCTTTACGCAGGCAGCCTTCGTTCTATCATAACATTACATTTAACCGCTACGATGTTGAGTTTAATCAACGGCTGCTGGCTCAGCGCGTATTCATTACCAAAGATAGTTTGTACAGCCGAACCCAAACCATCAATACCCAACGCCAACTGGCCAACCTCGACAATTTTAAGTTTGTAAACATTAATTATGATACTACCGGAGGCCGGGTTGTAGCTAACCTGTTTACCAGTCCCAGCGACCGATACACCTGGAGCAATGAGGCTGGCATGACTGTAACACAGGGGTTTCCGGGGCCGTATGTCAGTTCTAATTTTAAGCGAAGGAATTTATTTGGTGGGTTAGAAATCCTGGAGGTAAACGGACGCATCGGTTTTGAGGGGGTAGCTGCCGTAACCAGCACCGGTGGTTTTTATCGCAGCGTGGAAACCACCGGAAATGCCTCCATTACATTTCCTCAATTTCTATTTCCCTTTCATACAGCCGCTCAATTTCGGTATGCCCGAAACAATCCTCGTACCAAGTTACTGGCCGGCTATACGTTTACAGACCGCCCCGAATACCAGCGATCGATTACGACCCTGTCGGCCACCTACACCTGGGATCTGAAACGAAAGTGGATGTTTTCTTTCAGCCCCGCCACACTCAACGTCATCAACTCTACGATCAGCGATGCGTTCCGGTCTACTCTGGTGCACTTAGATAGTTTGGGAAACAAATTAATAAACGCTTTTAAGCCTTCCTACGTAAGCAGCATCATTTTTACCCTGACATGGAACAACAACTACGGTCTGGCTCAGAAAAACTCAACCTTTATACGCACCATGGTAGAAAGCGGAGGCACTTTGCTTAACGTGTATTCGCCTAAATTTATTCAAGACCAGGGGCTGGAGCCGTACAAATATTTCAGAGTCAGTTTCGATTTCAGAAAAAACATACCCATCACTAAAACGACCGCGCTGGCTTACCGCTTCAACTCCGGTTTTGGGTTCGCCTACAGCGAAAACAAGGTACTACCCTACGAAAAAAATTTCTTTGCTGGTGGGAGCAACAGTGTGCGAGCCTGGCGCCCACGCAGGCTTGGTCTGGGGTCTGATCCGCCCATGCTTAACTCGAACCCCAGTGGCAACGGGTACTTCGATTATAGTTTTGAAAAGCCCGGGCAGGTACTTCTAGAAGGCAGCGTAGAGTGGAGACAAAAATTAGTGGGCTTTTTAAACTATGCTTTGTTTATTGATGCCGGAAATGCCTGGGGCCTGCAAATGTCTAACAACAACCGGGCAAATTTTTCGTGGAATAAGTTCTACCAGCAGTTTGCAGTGGGCACCGGATTTGGGTTGCGGTTTGATTTCACATTTCTCATTATGCGGCTGGATGTGGGCATCAAGGCCTGGGATCCGGCACGCGAGCCCGGCAGTCGTTTTGTATTGCCTAAGGTAAGTTTCGCAGGGCCTTATGCCTTTCATGAGCCAGTAATCTACAACATCGGAATCGGATACCCGTTTTAATCAGTACGATAGCAATCGGGCGATTTCCCCGGCTACTTTTTCGGGCGATGGCAGCATCCTTTTTTCTAATTCCACATTGAGCGGAACAGCCGGTAAATTGGCAGACCCAATCGGCCAAACAGGGGCATCGAGGAAATGAAACAACTCTTTTGAAATACGGCCGGCTAATGACTCAGCAAATGAGTTGAGTAGCGGTTCTTCCGTTAATACCGCTACCTTGCCATGCTTTTTCACAGACTTGGTTATGCTTTCCCAATCTATTGGATTGAGCGACCTCAGATCCATAATTTCAATTCGCCCGTTCATTTTTTTAGCAACTTCTTTTGCCCAGTAAACACCCATACCGTAAGTAATTACTACAGCCGATTCGCCATTGGCTACTGTATCTTCATCTGCATACAAAACAGTATTGGCCCGACCTAATGGAATAACATACGCTTCATCCGGCTCCGTGGTTTTGGCATCTTGTGTACCTGGCACCTTACTCCAGTACAAGCCTTTGTGTTCTAATAAAACAACCGGGTTGGGATCATAAAAGGAAGATTTGAGTAGCCCCTTCATATCAGCCGCATTACTTGGATACACTACTTTAATACCCCGTATAGTAAGCAAAGTTGACTCTATGCTGCCCGAGTGGTAAGGGCCGCCTCCGCCATAGGCACCAATCGGCACCCGGATTAAGGTTTGAACCGGAAATTTTCCGCACGTGAGGTAATAACTTTTTGAAATCTCTTCTACCAGTTGGTTAAGCCCCGGCCAGATATAGTCGGCAAACTGAATTTCTACAATGGGCTTCACACCTACCGCACTCATACCGGCCGTAGAGCCAATAATGTAAGCTTCTTGTATAGGTGTATTAAATACCCGTTCATCACCATACTTCTGTGCCAGCGTGGCCGCTTCACGAAAAACACCGCCCAACCTGCGCCCCACATCCTGGCCATAAAAAATAGCCTCCGGGTGGGCTTGTAAAATTTCATCTACAGCATGGAGTGCTGCATCTACCATGGTAATTTTTTCTGATTTTATCGGATTTCGGTTTCCTTTTTCTTCCCGGATAACAGCCGGGGCAAACTCGTGCTGGTCAAATTCATCAACATCCGGATCGGGCGAGGCTATCGCCTTTTTAAAATCTGAATTCACCTTTTTTTCTGCATCTAATTTCAGTTCATCTAATTGAGAAGAGAGGATCTTATTTTGCAATAGGTAGTTTGTAAGTTTGGGAATGGGGTCGTCCTTCATTTGCTGTGCCAAGTCTTCCCCGCGATACCATTCTTTTCTTACCCCCGAAGTATGGTGCCCCAGCAAGGCACAGCGGGCATGCACCAGCACCGGCTTGCGCTCGTGGCGCGCATAACCAAAAGCCTCACTCATTACCCGATACGAGTCTACAAAATCAGACCCATCAGCCCGAAAGCATTTCATCCCCTTAAAACCTTGGGCATATTCGTAAGCATCCATAGCACGCATCTCTTGGCCAGTAGCCGAAATACCCCAGTTATTATCTTGCACCAGATAAAGAATAGGTAGGTTTTTAAGCACGGCCATTTGAAACGCTTCCGCCACTTCTCCTTCGGTAACCGATCCATCGCCTAATGAACACAACACGACCGGTTTTGTTTTTAACAGGCCTTGAAGTTCTAAATAGGCAATACCATGCGCCATACCAGTGGCGGGGATTGTCTGCATACCGGTGGCCGAACTTTGATGAGGGATGGTGGGAAACCCTTTTCTCTTCAATGACGGATGGCTGTAATAGCTGCGCCCTCCGGAAAACGGATCATCGCGCTTGGCCATCAGTTGAAGCATCAGTTCATAGGGCTCTAACCCGATGGAAAGCAACAACGATTCATCGCGGTAATAAGGTGAGGCATAATCAGCTGCTGTTAACTGAAACCCGGTTGCCATCTGGATGGCTTCATGGCCACGCGAAGTGCTGTGCACATATTTAGAGCAAATATCTTTTTCTTCATCATATAATTCAGCCATGCGTCTGGCTGTGCACATCAACGCATACGCCTTCAGACAAGTGTCTATCCAGTTTTTATTTTCTTCTTTCACAGTAAAGTCATTCGTTTTTTTTTGAAGGAATAAAACATCCTGATCAAAAATGATAATTCGATATAATTAATTTCTTAAATGCGTTGTTATCAATCGTTCAACTGCTTGCACCGACTCGGTCAATAAAAGTTGTGAGCCAAATGTATATACAAAAGATGATCGTAGTACAAATACTAAATTACTTCTACTCATCGCCCGTGTTGTGCACAAGTAATGAGTGCTAATTTTGTATATTCAAAAAAGGGCTGCAAAATATTTTTGTTATTATGTGCCAACCCTCACCAAAAGGCTAATCTATTGAGTAAATACCCGTTTATTTCGGAATCGATTCTTCTTTGGGTTCGTTTACCGATCCGGTTTCTTTTGGTTCGTCCTTCTTTTCAGGCAAGCCGGCCGAGCCATTGGTAAATTTTTCGTAGGTGGTTTGATGTGCAAATGGCCTCTTCCCGATTAGCCGCTCCAAATCAGATTGAAATAAAATTTCTTTTCGCAACAATTCTTTGGCAATAATTTCTAATTCGTTTCGGTGATCGTTCAAAAGTTTTTTGGTGCGTTCGAATGCGCTCTCAATAATTTTTTTTGCTTCTTGGTCTATCTTTTCGGCCGTAGCATCTGAGTAGGGTTTATTAAATGTATAATCAGATTGCTTGGAGTCGTAGAACGATACATTTCCAATTTCGCGGTTCATGCCATACACCGTTACCATACTATACGCCATTTTGGTGATACGTTCCAGATCACTCAAAGCACCGGTAGAAATTTTTCCAAATACAATTTCTTCTGCGGCACGTCCGCCAAAAGCCATACACATTTCATCTATCAATTGCTCGGTTTGATATAGAAACTGTTCTTTGGGTAAATATTGCGCATACCCCAGTGCCGCTACCCCGCGCGGCACAATACTTACCTTTACCAACGGGTCGGCATGCTCTAAAAACCAACCTGCCACCGCATGGCCTGCTTCGTGGTAGGCTACAATTTTTTTCTCCTCGGGCGAAATAATTTTATTTTTCTTTTCCAAGCCGCCAATCACACGGTCTATCGCATCTTGAAAATCAATCATCTCTACTTCCTTTTTATCTCTGCGAGCGGCTATAAGAGCAGCCTCATTGCACACGTTGGCAATCTCAGCACCGGCAAAACCGGGAGTTTGAGCTGCCAGTTTTTTTACATCCACATCTTTCGAGAGCTTGATCGGTTTTAAATGAACTTTAAAAATTTGTTCGCGTCCGGCAATATCGGGTTTATCAATGCTGATCTGACGATCGAACCGGCCCGGGCGCAACAAAGCCGAGTCTAACACATCGGGGCGGTTGGTAGCGGCTAAAATAATTACACCGCTATCGGTGGCAAACCCATCCATTTCCACCAACAATGAGTTGAGTGTATTTTCGCGTTCGTCATTAGCACCGGGCAGTGAACCTCTGCCGCGCGAGCGGCCGATAGCATCTATCTCGTCAATAAAAACAATGCAAGGTGCTTTTTCTTTAGCTTGTTTAAAGAGGTCGCGCACGCGGGCGGCCCCTACCCCCACAAACATTTCTACAAAATCAGAGCCCGAAAGCGAGAAGAAAGGCACGCCTGCTTCACCGGCTACAGCTTTGGCTAACAAAGTTTTTCCGGTTCCGGGAGGACCCACTAATAAAGCACCTTTTGGAATTTTGCCGCCCAGCTTGGTAAACTTAGCGGGTGTTTTTAAAAAGTCAACAATCTCTTTCACTTCTTCTTTGGCTTCTTCCAGGCCGGCTACATCTTCAAAAGTAATTTTTACTTTACTTTCGGCATCGAAAAGAGCTGCTTTCGATTTACCAATATTAAATATTTGTCCGCCCGGTCCGGCTCCGCCTGTCATTCTTCGCATCAGCATCCAAAAGCCGAGCAAGAGTAATACCAAAATACCCCAGCTTGTAATCCACTCATACGCACCACCTTCTTCTACCTCCAGATCGGGGGCATCGGTATATTTTTTCTTCAATTCTTCATACTGCCTGATGAAACTATCAATCGTGGCAATTTTATAAAAATAATGCGGGCCATCTGTTCCGGTAAGCCGATTTCCTTTTTCTAACTCAATCTTATATTTTGTATTTTTTAAAGCTTCTTGTTTTAAGGTTATCTCCACCACGCCATCTTTTTTCAATAATAGAACCTTCCGTACATCATTCGCTGCGATCATCGCCTCAAAAGCTGATTTTTGAACTTCTACCATTCCGGAAGTTCCTCTTACATACGTTACAAACAAGATCAAAGCCGTTAGCCCTAAGATAATCCACATTTGATAGCTTGCCTTGGGCCCTTTCGGTGGCAGTATCTTTTTTTCTTTTTTATCCCTGTCAGCCATGTTAAAAAATTAATATTAATATTATTCGTCTATCGCTTCTATCTTGGCATCGCCCCACAGACGCTCGAGGGCGTAAAACTCGCGTTTGTCTTTTCGTAGAATATGTGCCACAACACTGATATAGTCGAGCAACACCCACTCTTTATTGTTTTTTCCTTCGCTGTGCCAGGGGTTTTCTTTCCTTTCTTTGTAAACCAACTCATCTACTGAGTCGGCAATAGCACTCAGTTGTTTATCTGAATTACCCGAACACAACACAAAAAAATCGGCTACGGCATTTTTTACCTCACGCAGATCCATCACAACGATATCTGTTGCTTTTTTTTCCTGCATGCCTTTTACCACTACTTCGGCTAGCTTTTCCGAATCCTGCTTTTTTTTTCTTGGCATTAACCTCTTGTGCTTTTTTAATAAGTTGCGCGAAAAGCCCGGAGGCCAATCACAAAAGTAACCAAAAAAGTCTTGTATAAAATCCTTGCCAATACGCTTTTTATAGGACAAAAACTGATTTTCGTGCCTGAATGTCAGTCAACCAATACCTTGCTGGCCGAATTGGCGACAGCCTCATCGCTGCCTGAGGGCTCCTTGGTAATCACCTCTACGCAAACAGCCGGCCGTGGGCAGCGTGGAAATGTATGGCTATCCACCACCGGGTTAAATCTTACTTTCTCCATCTTGCTAAGGCCTTCTTTTTTAGCCGCCCGACAGCAATTTCAACTGACTCTAGCCGCTTCTCTGGCACTATGCAAGTTTCTTAAAAGCCTGGGGCTAAATGAAACTAAAATAAAATGGCCAAATGATATTTTGGTAGGTACAAAAAAAATATGCGGAATACTGATTGAAAATTCGATTCAGGGTGAACGGATTCAACAGAGCATTGTGGGTATTGGGTTAAATATAAATCAAATTGAGTTTGACGTGGCTACGGCCACCTCGCTTAAGTTGCAGATAAACCAAAGCTATGATCTTAATGACGTGTTACACCAGTTATTACCTTTGATTGAATCAGCCTATCTGCAATTACGCTCTGGCAACAACAACCTGCTCCGAAATGCCTACCTTCAAAATCTTTATGGCCTGAACAGGCTACTCCCATTTGAAACGGAGGGCAAAAGGTTTGATGGCATCATTGAAGACATAGACGAACACGGGCGACTGATTATCGCGCATTCATCGAACCGGAAAGCATACGAAATGAAAGAAGTAACTTTTATTTTGTAGTGCTTTTTATTTATTGGCAGCTACCGGCTCTTTGGCAAACAACATATAGTGCTGCTTGCGAGTGCTCCAATGATAGCCCAATGAAAACGGTAATGGTTGTGCTGCCCGTTTAAAGGCTGAGTCGAGCGAAGCTTGATATAACCCACGGGCAAAGTCTTCTACCGGAGGCACATAATTACCAAAGAAAATGCCTTTCCACTCAGGCTTATTCTCAAAAAAGCGGTACGGCACCCCGGTGTCGTCTTGAAACAGGGTAACAGTGTTATCTAAAACAAGCGAACGTATTTTACTAAACTGCTTTCCATCGTGCATCAGGTACGAGGCCGATTTTACAAAGGTATTATACGGCCCGCGTCCTTTAATAAATTTAACCAGACCCGGCCTGATTTTCAGCCCGTCATTTGATATGCTCACGGCAAAATAATAAACGGTTTTCATCATTTTGGTTTCCGTATTTCGCAGTCTGAATTTTACGCCCGGGGTTTTTACCTGATTGATTTTCTTTGCACTGATTTCCTGCTCGCGGCCCAACGTATCGAGGCTGATAAATTTTTGTTCGATGATCTCATAGCCCGACCTTTCGATAAAAAAGTAAAAGAGAGGCAACACTCCTTTGATCTGCCATAAATCTTTTTGCATGTGATTGGTAATGAAATAACTCTTCCCAAAAATATCGCGCAGCGAACGCCCCAAGCTGTCTAAAAACCGATCGCGGTCGCGTTCAGAAATTTTTTGAAACGAAGGCACTTCTCGAATGGGCTCGAGGGCCGCCATTACATATTCTTTCGTGCGGGGATAAAGAAAATTGGCATGCAAAAAATCAGGCCCCGAAAAAGGATAAAATAATTTCAGTGTATCATTTACCGATTTAGAAAAAACATCGCGTTCCCATTCCTGCATTTTTACCAATCGGTTGTTATACATTTTTTTCCAGTTGTCGTCCATAGACGTTTTGAAGTCGACCCAGTATTTATCTTTCTCCAGAGCGGAGAGCGCATTGGTTTCTGTCTGAGGGAGCCCGGCTATAAAACGGGCTACGTTGTCGGTGGCGGTATCTCGGGGAACAAGTAACTCCGCTGCCTGGCGGGCTGAATCTATTTTAGCAATCGAATCTACCCGGTGAAGCGAATCGGCCGTGCGTTTAGACCGAACATCTTTATGGGTGCATGAAACAAAAAAAACAAACCCTGACAAGGCAAAAAATAACAGCAGTTTCTTCATACATTAAAATTGTGGCGCAAAGATATTTTAAAAATTGATGTGAAAAAGTGATTTTCCCCGTATTGCCTCCGATGAACCGTCCTTGTCTTTCGGCTATACTCAGCGTTTTTTAGAAACCCACATATATACCAGCAACCCCGAAACAATGGTACCACCCGAATACAAGACTACCAAAGGGTTTTTAGTAAATTCAAAATAGATCATCCAAAGAGTAACGGCTATAAAGAATACCGGCACCAACGGGTATAACGGCATGCGGTATGAACTTACCGGATACCGCTTGCGCACGATGACGATACCCGCCACCGTAAGCAGGGCAAAGACCGATAAGCTTACGGTAATGTATTGAATGATTTGTTTGAAATCGCTTACTAATACCAAAAAAACAGCCCACCCTCCCTGCACCAGCAAAGCAATGTAGGGCATATCAAACCGGTTGGTAGCCGAAAATTGTTTTAGTCTGGGGTAATCATCGCCCATAGCCTCTAACACACGCGGCCCGGCAATGGTCATGGCGCTTAGTGTAGAAAGCAAGGCTGTACTAAACAAAGCAGCAAAAACTGCCCCCACGGCAGGGCCAAAAAGTTTAAAGGCCACTACGTTACCAATATCATTTTTTCCTTCCAGTTCGTGAAAGTTGGCCACGTGCAAAAATGTAGCATTTAATAAAATATAAGAAGTAACCACTACCAGTGTTCCGAGAATGAGCGAGCGGGGTAAATTTTTTTCCTGATTCTCTAAATTTCCGGCTATGTAGGCGGCTGCATTCCATCCCGAATAGGCATAAACCACATACACTAACGAAACCGCAAATCCAGAACTAAAAACCAAACCGGCATCGCTGCTCTTGGGCCAAAAGGTAATTTCTGAAAAAGAACCGGCCGGAATAAAAAAAGGGGCTATGCAAAAAACTAAAATCAGTAACAATTTCAGTGTAGTAAGAATATTCTGAGCCAACCCTCCGGCTTTTACTCCAAACCAATGAATACCGGTTACTACCGCAATAGCTGCAATGGCAATCATTTTAACGGGTATGCCCAACAACTCGTGTGCATACTCGCCAATGGCAATGGCCACAGCCGATATAGCTCCGGCAAACCCCACTAACAAACTAATCCATCCGGCCGAAAAGCCTACGGCCGGGTGATACAGTTGGCCTAAATAGTAATACTCACCACCCGATTTCTTTAGGCTGGCGGCAATCTCCGCATAGGTAAAAGCACCACACAAAGCCACTACCCCGCCCAGCGCCCATAAAAACAAAATAGCAAAACCTGATGGCAACGAACCTACCTGGTACCCCAACGAAGTAAAAACACCCGTGCCAATCATATTAGCCACCACTACGGCAATCCCTACCGAAAGAGTGTATTTATTCTTGTGGTTCATGGAAATAAAAAATTTAAGATGGAGCGTGTTAAGCCGATGCTGGTATTTAATAAAAAAATTAAGAGCGCAAGGTATTACATACTCTATGAAATATCACAGCAAATGGATTTGCCTCAGCGATTTTTTTTTTACTACTTTTAACCGAAACGAACGGACATGTTTAAATCGCTTCTCCGAAAAAAATCAATTGACGGCCTCCTGAAAGGTTCTCTTCCATCCGATCCAGACGGAGCGCAGGTGATGAATAAAGTGCTGGGGGTGCGCGACCTTACTTTTATGGGCGTGGCCGCGGTAATTGGTGCCGGCATCTTTTCCACCATCGGCACGGCCGCTTACCACGGAGGCCCGGGCGTTATTTTTTTATTCATCATCACCGCTGTTACCTGTGGCTTTACAGCCCTCTGCTATGCCGAGTTTGCCAGCCGGGTACCGGTATCGGGCAGTGCTTATACTTATTCGTACGTTACCTTTGGAGAAATAATCGCCTGGATCATCGGCTGGGCTTTGATATTAGAATATGCTATCGGCAATGTGGTGGTGGCTATTTCATGGAGCGCCTATTTTAATAATATTCTGAAAGCGATCGGCATTCATCTTCCCGACTGGCTTACTATTGGTCATCAAACAGCCAAGATGGTATATGATGAGGCCGTGGCCGCAGGGCGCTCTGTTACAGACCTTGTTTATACCCATGCCCCGGAAATTTTTGGAGTAAAGTTTATCATCAACCTTCCGGCCTTTGTTATTGTGGGGCTTATTACCGTATTGGCCTACATTGGCATAAACGAAAGTCGCAAGAGTGCCAACTTTATGGTGGGGCTGAAAATTATTGTACTCGGTTTTATTGCTATCGTAGGTTTCTGGCTTATTTTTTCTACCGGCACAGAAAGCAATTGGTCGCCCTTTTTGCCGGAGGGAATGGGCGGAGTGTTGCAAAGTGTGTCTTCGGTTTTTTTTGCATACATCGGTTTCGATGCCATCTCCACCACAGCCGAAGAATGTAAAGATGCCCAAAGAGATTTGCCCCGCGGAATGATTTATTCGCTACTGATCTGTACGGTAATTTATATCGTTATATCGCTCGTTATTACCGGGCTGGTCAACTACAAAGAATTTAATGGAGTGGCCGACCCGCTGGCTTATGTGTTTGATAAAATCAACATGCACAAAATTGGTTTCATTATTTCTATTAGTGCAGTCGTTGCTTCCACTAGTGTATTGCTGGTTTTTCAGATCGGGCAGCCACGTATCTGGATGAGCATGAGCCGCGATGGCTTGCTGCCCAGGCGGTTCAGCAAATTAAGCCCACGGTTTCAAACACCGGGCTTTGCTACCTTGATGGCCGGTTTTCTGGTGGGCATTCCGGTGTTGTTTGTAGATGATAAACTGATGACCGATCTAACCAGCATCGGTACCTTGTTTGCTTTTGTGCTGGTTTGTGCCGGTGTACTAAAACTCCCTTTCCGAAAAAAATTACCTCACGATAAATCCTTTCATCTTCCCTACGTTAGTGGCCGTTGGATAGTACCTGTCTTGTTATTTATTTTTAGTTATGGATACCGCAGCCGCATAAGTGAGGCTATCACCAATTTATCGGGCGAATCCTATCAGGAAATTTTATTTCTGATTTTTCTGCTGGTAGCTGTTGCTGTAACTGTACTAAGTTTTGTAAAGAAACTTTCATTAATTCCGGTACTCGGCCTCTTGTGTTGTTTATACCTGATGATTGAGATCCCGGCCAAAAGCTGGATGGTTTTCTTTTTTTGGATGGCCACCGGTTTGCTGATCTACTTCAGCTATGGACGAAAGAAAAGCAAACTATCGGGCACGCCCTAATTAAGAAAAATACAAGCCTGCCTACTTGGCTAATTTAATCTTCAGCTTCTCTATTTTGTACGACAACGAAATTTGCAAAACCTGATTGCGCGAATAAGCCGTACTCAGCGAGTGTGTCAGTACTTGCCCCTGTCCGTTGGTAGGAAATGATTTGGAGAGCGTGTATTTGTTTACATCCGAAATGCCGGTGGTATATCGGATAGAAATGCCTCCGCCAAAGGGAAACTCCAACCCGGCTCCAAACCCAAACGAGAAATCGTATTGGTGTATGTATTTTTTAAGATCGCCAGCGGTAGCCTGCCCCAGGTTCCCCTGGTTGTCCACCGTTACAATGTATCCGTTGGCGCCCGTAAGCCGGCTAATCTGCGGCCCGGCTTGCACATAAAGCCCCCCAGTCAAATAATACTTTACCATAACCGGCAACTGTATATAATTCAGTTGGGTGTAAAGGTTGGAGTAATAAGGGGTGGTGAAATTCTGCCCCTGGTTAGAGAAAATGAGTTCGGGTTGCAACGCTAAATTTTTGCGTCTGGCTTGCGCATAAATACCAAAATGATAGGCCGGCCTGATGTTATAGGTAACCCCGGCTATTTTACCATCGGGGCTTAACGCAAGGCCTGCAAAATTTACCCCTCCCTTCACACCAAAATCTATCTGCTTTTGAGCATACATATCGGCCGTTAGCAGAAGAGCACCCACCGCCAGCAACCATTTCACTTTCATCATACCTATTAAATTTAGGTGGCAAAAATACAAAAAGCACCATGTCGTTAAAAAGAAAATCCCGGCTGGCGGGATTTTCTTTTTAACGTATTCGTCTCTAAAAATCAGTTACCCAATTTAAACAAGCGATACCCAACCGAGGCCATGATCACCTGGTTTTTAATTTCGCCAGAAGATGAAGGATCATTATTGTTGTTAGACAATCCTAAGTTATAACGGGCATCGATGCTCAGGCCAAAAGGCAGATCCCAGCCCAGACCCATTGCCAAACTGAGGTCGTTGTTTTTAATCAATTGAGAATACCCCGTAGTGGTAGTAACTCCATTAAACGTACTTTTAAGCTGCCCACCGGAAGCAAAACCCAACTGCGGGCCTACTTGTATGTTTATGCCGGCTACCGTATAAAGCTTAAACAAAAGAGGCACATTGATGTAATCAAAGTTTGCTTCCATATTGGCAGAACTGATGGTAAAATTAGAGCCTTGCTTGGAATACAATATCTCGGGCTGAATCCCGATTTTCCCAAACTTAAAAAGTGCATAAGCCCCAAAGTGATAGCCCGTACGGTTATTGTACGCATTACTTAAACTCTGGCTCCCGCTCAGTTTAGCAAAGTTAGGCCCTCCCTTAATACCAATACCGATAGACTGTGCCATGGTAAGTGTGGAAATAAAACAGAAACATCCCACCGCCAAGATTTTCGTCATTAATTTCATAGGCATATTTGTTTTAATTTATTTACAAAGGTAGAAATACTTTGGTTACTTGCTTTTTTAAAAACCGCCCTCTAGTTTATACAACCGGTAGCCCACCGAAAACTGATACACCTGGTTATGGGCTTTAGAGGTACCCATGGAGGTGGTAATATATGTATTGGGATAACCGGTAGAGTAGTAATTAATGTTCGCCAACCCAATATAATAGCGGGCGGTTACGTTCAGCCCCAGCGGTAAATCCCACCCCAACCCCAAAGCAATTCCGGCATCGTTCGATTTAATAT
The DNA here is from genome assembly GCA_018267135.1 of Bacteroidota bacterium. Taxonomy (GTDB): domain Bacteria; phylum Bacteroidota; class Bacteroidia; order Cytophagales; family Cyclobacteriaceae; genus ELB16-189. Next base: position 46,865 of record JAFDZA010000014.1, on the reverse strand, counting down.
ATTGATTCAGCGATTGTGAACTTACCGTGGGCTGGCCCGATAGCTGCGACTGAACGGAGCCTTGCGAACTAACTAAAAAACCAAACTGAGGGCCTATCTGCAGATTAAACCCACCGGCCACATACGCTTTTAACATAACCGGCAAGATGAGATAATTAACCTGCGTAGTAAGCGAGGGAAGTGCTGCGGTAATCGGGTATTGAAAAGTTTGTCCTTGTGTGGAATACAATAACTCAGGCTGAAGTGCGAAATTAGAAATTTTAAACATGGTATAAATCCCGCCCTGATAGCCTTGAAAATAATTAGGATTTAAAGTCGAAGCAGAGCTTGAATTAATACTCGCTAAATTATACCCGGCTTTAATCCCTACATCAAACTGAAAAGGAACCTGTGCTTGCGCTTTAAACGCAAACAGCAAAAACAAACAGCAAACGCGCAACCCATTTTTCATCATTTTCAAAAACATTTAAACGCGAAAATTACAAAAAGTATTGTTTACCGGATTCCCAACTCCGGATTTCTTCCGGTTATACCCCGATAAAAATCCATCAATGTTCTAAAATCATCTTCTATGCTGGCCGAAGCATAAAGAGGCGGGCCAATGATTACCTTCTTTTTAGCAAAATCAAACCCGCACGGAATAATGGGCACTTGGGCTTGCCTGGCTATATAATAAAATCCGGTCTTTAGTCGCTCTACTTTTTGGCGGGTACCTTCGGGAGCGATAGCCAAAATAAATTGATTGTGCCGATTAAATAAATCCACCACCTGATGCACCATGTCGTGCGAGGCGGAGCGATCTACCGGGTAGCCACCCAGCGAGCGAAAAAGCCAGCCAAATGGAGGCTTAAATAATTGGCTCTTTCCTAAAAATTTAGTGTTCTGCATGCGTAAAATACTTCGTGCCATAATCCCAATAAAAAAATCCCAATTGCTGGTATGGGGGGCTACGGCCACAATGTATTTTTTTAAATCTGAAGGGAAGGTGCCTTCGGTTTTCCAACCCATTATTTTGAACAAGAGAAGATAAGCCGGGCGGAGCATAAATTTTTAATTACGGTGAGTGGCTTTATCCAACACTTGTTCATCCACCCGGTTGGGCATCGTAAATTGAAATTGTTTGCCTGTCTCTTTTTGTATCGTTTCCAGTGCGCCCTCGTTTCGCGCCCAGGCTCTTCGGGCTATGCCGTTGTTCACATCGAAATAAAGCATATTTTTTAATTTTCTCGATGCTTCTTCGGTTCCATCAAGCAATAGACCAAAGCCTCCGTTCATTACCTCGCCCCAGCCTACGCCCCCGCCATTATGAATAGAAACCCAGGTAGCCCCGCGGAAGGAATCTCCGATAACATTGTGAATAGCCATGTCGGCTGTGAAACGGGAACCATCATAAATATTAGATGTTTCGCGGTAAGGCGAGTCGGTTCCGGAAACATCGTGGTGGTCTCGTCCTAATACCACCGGTCCGATTTTCTTTTTCCGGATGGCTTCGTTAAACGCCAACGCAATTTTAATTCGGCCGTTGGCATCGGCATAAAGAATCCGCGCCTTAGAACCCACCACCAACCGATTTTCTTTGGCAGCTTGTATCCAGTTTATGTTATCGGATAACTGCGATTGAATTTCTTTTGGTGCGGATTTTAAGATCTCGGAAAGCACATCGGCCGCCAGTTGGTCGGTATAATCTAAGTCTTCCTGCTTACCGGATGTACATACCCACCGAAACGGGCCGAAGCCATAGTCAAAACACATCGGCCCCATAATGTCTTGCACATACGATGGGTATCGGAAATTAATTTGATCGGCCGTCATTACATCGCCCCCTGCACGCGATGCTTCGAGCAGAAAAGCATTTCCATAATCAAAAAAGTAAGTGCCCCGTTGGGCATGTGCATTGATCGCTGCGGCATGTCTTCGCAAAGTTGATTGAACCTGTTTCTTAAATTCATCAGGATCAGATGCCATCAACCCATTCGATTCATCGAACGAAAGACCCACCGGGTAATACCCGCCTGCCCAGGGGTTGTGCAGCGAAGTTTGGTCTGAGCCTAAGTCGACCGTCATATTTTCTTTTAAAAATTTTTCCCACACCTCAACAATATTTCCCTGATAGGCCATGGACACTACTTCTTTTTTATTTTTCGCTTCTCTTACTCTGGTGCATAATTTATCCAGATCATTAAATACCTCATCTACCCACCCTTGCGAAAATCTTTTTTGAGTAGCTTTTTCATTTACCTCTGCCACCACGGTAATGCAGCCCGCAATGTTTCCGGCTTTGGGTTGTGCCCCGCTCATTCCCCCCAGCCCGGAGGTAACAAACAACTTTCCGGCAAGGCCCTCGCCTTTTTTTGAAATTTTTCTTCCGGCATTTAGTACCGTAATGTTAGTGCCATGCACAATTCCCTGCGGCCCTATGTACATGTAGCTGCCGGCCGTCATCTGGCCATATTGGGTTACACCCAGTGCGTTGTACTTTTCCCAATCATCGGGCTGAGAGTAATTGGGAATCATCATGCCATTGGTAACCACCACACGGGGCGCTTCTTTCGATGAAGGAAACAATCCCATCGGATGACCGGAGTACATGTGCAAGGTTTGCTCATCGGTAACGGTGGCCAGGTATTTCATGGTAAGCAGGTATTGTGCCCAGTTTTGAAACACCGCCCCGTTGCCTCCATAGGTAATCAATTCATGCGGATGTTGGGCTACGGCCGGATCCAGGTTGTTCTGAATCATCAACTGGATGGCCGCGCCAGACAAACTTTGATATGGGTATTCATCGATGGGCCGTGCTGTCATTTTATAGCGGGGACGAAACCGATACATATATATGCGGCCAAATTTTAAAAGCTCATCATAAAATTCAACAGCTAAAACTTCATGGAATTTAGGTTGAAAATAACGCAATGCATTTCTTACTGCTAACCGTTTTTCGGTTGCAGTAAGAATATCTTTTCGTTTGGGTGCATGGCTTACCGCATCATCATACGGTTGAGGTTCGGGTAGCCAATCAGGAATTCCTTGTAAAATTTCTTCTTTAAATGATACTTCCTTTGGGTTCATACACTCAGGGGAAAATTTTTTGAATTAAAATTAGACCGGGTAAACTGATAGCCAACTTCAAAAATTTCTTTGGCTTTTCCAATGTCAAAAACCGCAAAGCGATCCATATTAGGCGGGGCAATAGATACATGACACAGCGCTTGGCTCTGCTGGGTATTAGCATAAATGGCGATCAGCAAGCTGCGCTCAATTATGTTTTTAAAATTTTTAGGATCGAACTCTTTGCTGATTTCATTACAATGCGAACCAATCAAAAAATCGCATTTGTCTTTAATGCAGCGGACCGGTAAGTTATCGAGCAGGCCGCCATCTACATACACGCTACCGTTATACTGAACCGGGTTAAAGACCACCGGAATACTGCAGGAAGAAACTACAGCCGATGCCAGATCGCCCGATGAAAAGTAAGTGGCTTCGCCCTGGCGAATGTCGGTAGCCACCACCGTTAGTGCGATTTTCAATGCATCGAAATTATTCTCGGGGATATTTTTCAAAATCAACTCTCGCAAACCATCCAGGTTAAGCAATCCGGCCATCGACCAAGCCGGCTTTACCGACTTGCGCAGACTAAGCCGGGTTACTTGTTCTAAAATCTGATCCGGTTTCAGGCCATAAGCATAAAGAGAAGCCACAATAGAGCCGGCACTGGTTCCGGAGATAACCGAAATACTCACCCCCATTTCCTCCAACGCTTTCAGCACACCAATATGGGCAATGCCTCGTGCGCCTCCTCCCGACAACGCCAACCCGATTTTCATTTTACAGAATTTCTTTCAACGAAAAGGTTCGATCCAGCCTCACGCCCCGCTCGGTTTCTTTTACCGTGCAACATTCATTAACCGGGTCATGTTCTAAAAACAGAATGTAATTATTGGCTGCTGCTTCTTTTAAAAATTTTTCTTTTTCTTCCAAAGTAAGTAACGGCCGGGTGTCATAACCCATCACATACGGCAATGGAATATGCCCCACCGATGGCAACAGATCGGCCATGTAGCAAAGAGTATAGCCTTTATACCGAATCTTTGGAATCATCATTTTATCGGTGTGGCCCGAAGCATAAAAAATTTCTATATCATTAAATGGGGAACGGCTATCTTTTTCGTTTATAAATTTAAGATGCCCGCTTTCCTGCATGGGGAAAATATTTTCTTTTAAGAAGCTGGCTTTCTCGCGGGCGTTGGGTTGTGTCGCCCATTGCCAATGTGCTTCGTTGCTCCAATACACCGCATTTTTAAAAACAAGCTGAAGGCGATCGCCTTCTTTTTTTACGCCTCCGCCACAATGATCGAAGTGCAAGTGTGTAAGAAACATGTCAGTAACATCATTCTCGCTATAACCACATGCCTGCAAACTTCCGGTGAGCGTGTCCTCGCCATGCAGGTAATAATGTTTAAAAAAATCGTGGCTCTGCTTGCTGCCAATTCCGTTATCTATCAAAATTAATTTCCCTCCATCTTCAATCAACAAACAACGCATGGCCCAGGTACACAGATTATGAGCATCGGCCGGATTGGTTTTTTGCCATATCGTTTTGGGCACCACGCCAAACATAGCGCCTCCGTCAAGTTTAAAAAAACCGGTATTGATTACGTGTAGTTGCATCCTGATTGAACTTGTTTCAAATTAAATGTCCGACTAATTCAGAATACCGAACCAGAAACTTATGAATTATTCTTTAACTACCCCCATAGCACCGAATTTATCTATGCGTTGGGTTATTCGCTCGCGTGGAGAAAGTTTATTGAGTGTAGCAAAATTATTTAAAATAGCTTTCTTCACTTCTGCTGCCATGGTTTTTACATCGGTGTGCGCTCCGCCCAGCGGTTCTTTAATAATGCCATCGATGAGTTTATTTTGAAGCATGTCTTTAGCCGTTAGCTTTAATACTTCGGCCGCCTGCTCTTTATAATCCCAGCTTCGCCACAAAATAGATGAGCATGACTCGGGTGAAATAACCGAGTACCAGGTATTTTCTAACATTAGTACACGGTCGCCAATGGCAATGCCCAGCGCCCCACCCGAGGCACCTTCGCCAATGATGATGCAAATAACCGGCACTTTAAGCATAAACATTTCTTTTATGTTTCGGGCAATGGCCTCGCCTTGCCCACGCTCCTCGGCTTCCAATCCCGGAAAAGCACCGGGTGTATCAATAAGTGTAACGATGGGTTTATTAAATTTTTCTGCGAGCTTCATCAGCCGCAGTGCCTTGCGATAGCCTTCAGGATTGGCCATCCCAAAGTTGCGTGTCTGTCGCTGCTTAGTATTTCTTCCTTTTTGCTGACCGATAAACATAAACGTTTGCCCCTCTACCGTTCCTAGTCCGCCTATCATGGCTTTGTCATCGGCTACGGTGCGGTCGCCAAACAATTCAATAAAATCGGTTGTGATCTCATAAATATAATCGAGTGTATAAGGTCTGTCGGGATGGCGCGATAGTTGCACACGTTGCCAGCCGGTCAGGTTTTCAAACGTTTCTTTTTTCAAGTCAATGATTTTATTTTCGAGAGCGCGTATGGCTTGATGAACCGATTCATCGCTGCCATCGGCCAGTTGTTTCATATCGGCCAGTTTGGTTTCTAACTCGGCAATCGGCTTTTCAAAATCCAGTAGATTCATTCGATATGTGTTTTAAAGACAAAAGTAAAGATTAAAAGAGGATGGTCTTGTCTAAATTTTTCCCAGCACCTCTTCCAGTTTTCGCTCGAGAGCCGGCCCGCGTAAATTTTTAGCTACAATCTTTCCGTCTTTATCTAACAAGATTGAGTATGGAATAGCGCTAATATTATAGTCTTTGGCCGCCTGCGAATCAAAATATTTCAAATCTGAAACGTGTGTCCACACCAACCCATCTTCTTTAATGGCTTGAAGCCAATCTTCTTTGGTACGATCCAACGAAACAGAAAACACTTCAAATCCTTTGCTTTTAAATTTATGGTATGCCTTTACTACATTAGGATTTTCTCTGCGGCAAGGACCACACCACTTAGCCCAAAAGTCGATAAGCACATATTTGCCCCGTAGTGAAGACAGTTTTACTACGTTTCCGTTCGGATCGGGCAGGGCTATCTCGGGCGCCACCTGCCCTACGGCCGTTACTTTTAATTTGCTAACTAAATCACTAAACTCTTGGGTGTAGCGGTAGTTGGGCCAGCTCTTCTTAAATTTATCTAAGGCGATAGTAAACAGTTCTACATTTTTGTCTTTATCTACCAGGTTAGGGTCTTGCAGCAAATAGTAAAGTGCCAGCGAAGCTTGTTGTTGTTTCAGGAAACCGATAATTTTTTGTTGCTCGGTTTCCAGTTCTTTCATGTAAGCCCCGCGCAGTTCTTCCATTCGTTGTTCGTTCTTGGCATTGGCGGCCGTCTGAAAATCGGTTTCAATCTTTTTTAAGGCCGGTGCGTTTTGTAATTCCTGAAACATCCCCTGCACTTTCTGGTATAGGTCATGATCGGGCGAGCCTTTAATTTCTACTGCTCCTTGTTGATTATTTCCATCCACCGTTAGCTCGATGGGGCTGTGGTCTACCATAATATTTACGGCTTGTTTTCCATAAAAATTGACTCCGTAAACACTTGGCTCTGTTAAGTGCAGCGTTTTGGTAAACGTGTTGTCTTTATTAAGTGTAATTATTTCGGGGGTGCCGTTCTGCGAGGCTTGAATTTGAATGTTGCCCGGTTGTGGAAAATTTACTTTTCCTTTCAGTACCACATCCCAACCGGTGGCCTCCCCGGCCGATTTTTTTTCTGGGCTGCAACCCAGCGAAACCAAAAGCAAAAAAGAAACAGCAAATAATTTCATAAAAAATAGATTAAGTAATAACGTCCTTATGTCTTTGTTATCCGCTAACGCCCATCGGTTTGAGATAGTTTCATTATCAACCTGTCATTAGCTAATTTATAATCAACCTGTGCCTGACTTCTTTTTTTTAGTTCACCCATGAACATAGCCACAATGCCTTTTTTTCCTTTGTGGTATTCTTCTACTTTGAGCGGAAATTCTTTTAGTATCTCAGCAATTAGTTTATCCAGTTCACCGGTATCATTTACCGGCAGCAAATTTAACTCTTTTGCGGTTTGCATAACATCGGCTTGCGGAAACTTGAGTAAATATGGAAAAAGCTGTTGTACGGCTGCCGTATGGCTTATTTTCTTTTCTGCTACGCAACGGATCAGTTCAGCCAATGTTGCCGGAGAAAGCCGAAAATCAGTTATCAACCATTTGTGTTGATTGCGTACCGATTTTACCGGGCCCATCATCCAATTTGAGTTTTCTTTAAATAGCCCATTGGCTGCACACAATTTCTCGAAATACAAAGCCACTTCTTTTTCTTCTGTTAGTGCCAATGCCTCGTTCTCAGAAAGCTGGTACTGATGTATGAATTTTTCTTTCAGATCGTTTGGCAGGGCCGGCATAAGTAATTGAATTTGATGCAACCATGCATCTGAAATTTCTACCGGGCTTAAATCCGGATCGGGAAAATAACGGTAGTCATTCAGTTCTTCTTTGGTACGCATGCCGTATGTTTTTCCGTCCTGCATATTAAATGTGCGTGTTTCAGAAATGACCGGGTCGCCATTTTCTAATAATGTTATTTGTCTGATTGCCTCATAATCAACGGCACGCTGCACGTTTTTAAAGGAGTTCATGTTTTTAATTTCTACTTTTTTACCTAAAGCTGGATGTCCTTTTTGCCGCACCGAAACATTGGCATCGCAGCGCAGCGAACCTTCTTCCATGTTGCCATCGCAGATTTCAAGATAGCGAACCAATTTACGTATCTCCATTAGCACCAATGCGGCTTCTTCGGAAGTATGGATCTCCGGCTCGGTTACAATTTCAATCAAAGGCACACCGGCACGGTTAAAATCTAACAGCGTATCTTCCTCGTTTTCCGGATGGATGGATTTGCCTGCATCCTCCTCCAGATGAATTCGGTTCAATAAAATATTTTTTTCTTTTCCGTCTTTTGTTTTAATCGAAATGTAGCCGCCCCGGCAAATAGGTGTGCGGTCTTGTGTAATCTGATATCCTTTGGGTAGATCAGGGTAAAAATAATTTTTTCGGTCAAAGATTTGATGACGTGAAATGGTTGCATGGCAGGCCAATCCCATTTTCACAGCATACTCTACCACCAATTTGTTTTGCTTAGGCAGCGTGCCGGGGTGTGCCAGCGTAATCACCCCCACCTGAGAATTGGGGGCGCCACCATACGAAGCCGGGTCTGAATTAAATATTTTACTGCGTGTCAGTAACTGTGCATGGACTTCCAGCCCCACCACTATTTCATACTTTTCAGCTACCCGATCTATCATTTCAAAATCAATAAGGTAGCTTTTGCCAATACAACATCGAGCCCGTTCAAATTTTTTCCTCCGGCTGTGGCAAAAAAAGGTTGCCCTCCGCCTCCTCCGTCTATTTCTTTGGCCAGTTCTTTTACTAAGTTACCAGCATGGAACTGATTGGTAGCCGCCAGCTTCTCGCCAATCATTACTGCCACCTGGGGTTTTCCCTCTACCTCCGCGGCCAGCACCAGCAATAAATCGTCAAATTGATTACGTAGCGCATAGGCAATGTTTTTCAGTGTCTCTGCATTGGGCACCGTTACTTTGTCTAAAATCAGCGTATACTCTTTTTTCTTTACCGCCTTTAATGCCAGAGTGTCTTTCAGCACATTCGATTGTTGTTGGTACAGGAAATCTAATTTTTTTTCTAACGCCTGTTTTTCTTCCATCAGATTTTGCAGCGAGGCGGCTGTATCTTTTGGGTTTTTCAAAAGTAATTTTACTTCTGTTAAAAGTGCCAGCGATTCATTCACAAACTCTTGAGCTCCTTCAGCCGTTACCGCTTCAATTCTGCGCACCCCGGCCGCCACCGAACTTTCAGAAATAATTTTAAATAACCCAATATGGCCTGTAGCTGCCACGTGTGTGCCCCCGCAAAGTTCTACGGAAAATTTTGGATTGAACGTAATCATACGAACAAATTCACCATACTTTTCGCCAAACAAGGCCATCGCCCCCATGGCTTTGGCCTGCTCAATGGGTACATGTCGCTGTTCGGTAAGTAAAATATTTTCACGGATTTTCTGGTTAACTATCTGTTCTACCCGAGCCACCTCTTCGGGGGTTAGAGCAGCAAAATGAGAAAAATCGAAGCGAAGGTTTTTTTCATTTACCAGCGATCCTTTTTGCTCCACATGCTTGCCTAGCACCTGTCGCAGCGCGGCATGAAGCAAATGAGTGGCCGAGTGGTTGTTCTTGATTAACTCACGTTTGAGTTGATTGACCCGGGCTATAAAAACAGACGAAAAACTTTCGGGTAGTTTTTCTGTAAAATGAACAATCAGTTCATTCTCTTTTTTAGTATCGGTTATGTTTATTTTTTCGTTTACGGATTCAATCACTCCGGTATCGCCCACCTGGCCACCGCTTTCGGCATAAAACGGAGTTTTATCAAAGACCAACTGAAAAAGTTCTTTGTTCTTTTGTTTTATCTTCCGGTATTTTACAATTCTGATTTCGCTCTCCAGATGATCATAGCCAATGAACTCGGTTTTTTTATCTTCTCCGGTTAAAATCCAATCTCCGGTTTCTTTGGCCGCATCGGCTTTCGACCGGGATTTTTGTTTAGCCATTTCTTCATGAAAGCCTTTTTCATCAACTGACCCGTTTTTTTCGCGAGCAATGAGCGAGGTCAGGTCGAATGGAAACCCAAAGGTGTCATACAACTCAAATGCCTGAACCCCGGAAATTGTTTTATCATAATTTTCGATTAGCCTGAGTCCTTTCTCTAATGTTCTTAAAAACGAAATTTCTTCTTCGTGCACTACACGGGCTACGTATTCTTCTTGTTGGTGCAGTTCGGGAAAAACATCTTTTAGCTGCAAGGCCAGCAGGGGCACCAGCCGGTGCATAAAAGGTTCTTTAAAATTAAGATATGAAAAACCATACCGCACGGCCCTTCTTAAAATCCGCCTGATTACATAGCCGGCTCCGGTGTTGCTCGGCAGCTGGCCATCGGCAATGGCAAATGCCACCGCCCGGATGTGGTCGGCCATGACGCGCACCGCAATGTCTTTTTTAGCATCGGTTCCGTAGTGGTATCCATCCGCATGAAGAGCAATGAAATTCATCAAGGGGCGGAATACATCTGTATCGTAGTTAGATGTTTTTTGTTGTATGGCCATGCACAACCGCTCGAAGCCCATGCCTGTGTCTACATGTTGGGCAGGAAGTTTTTCAAGAGAACCATCGGCTTTCCGGTTAAACTCCATAAACACCAAATTCCAAATTTCTACTACCTGCGGGTGGTCGTTATTTACTAACTCTTTGCCCGGCTTGGTTTTTATTTCTGCTTCCGGGCGCAAGTCAATGTGAATTTCCGAACAGGGCCCGCAAGGTCCTTGTTCTCCCATTTCCCAAAAATTGTCTTTTTTCGATCCATACAAAATACGATCGGCTGCGATGTGCTGCTTCCACAAGTTTTCGGCATCGGCATCAGCCGGCAGATGGTCGTTCTTATCGCCACCAAAAACCGTAACATACAATCGTTCTTTAGGAAGTTGGTAAACCTCAGTCAGTAGCTCCCATGCCCAGGCAATGGCTTCTTTTTTAAAATAATCGCCAAAACTCCAGTTGCCGAGCATCTCAAACAGGGTGTGGTGGTAGGTATCGAGCCCTACATCCTCCAGGTCGTTGTGTTTGCCGCTTACACGCAAACATTTCTGGGTATCGGCCACTCTATTATATAGGGGTTTTGAGTGCCCTAAAAAATTGTCTTTAAACTGCACCATACCTGAATTGGTGAAAAGCAAAGTAGGGTCGTTTTTTAGTACAAGTGGTGCCGAGGGCACTATTTTGTGTCCTTTACTTTCAAAAAACTCTAGAAATTTGCGCCTGACGGTGTTGCAATCCATTGAAAAGGGGATGTTAGGGGTTAGAAAAACTTTATATATTGCGAATTGTTTATAAATAAAAGGCCAAAATTAGGGTTCTAATGGCCATAATAAAAGGAAAAGTTTAATTGGATGCCTCAACCTCAGTTTCGATATAACCCGAAAACCCTGCGTTACGAGCGTGTGCAGTTCTCCGTTTGGCGATTTTTAAGTTCATTCATCTCCTATTCGGCCTTTGCCTGTCTGTTTTTTGTTGCCCTCAACCAACTTCAAAATGCCTTCATCGAAACAGACACAGAGAAATCGCTTCGGCAGGAAAATAACGAATTAGTGGTTTATAAAGCTTCCCTTACCGGACAGATAAATGAATCTTCCGGTCTTTTAAAAGACCTCCAGCAAAAAGAAGGGCATCTTTATCAGGAATTATTTGAGGCCCCGGCCGAAAAAGTAACCGACAATATTATCTCTCTGCCCAATCAATATGATACGGAAGCTCAGATCGAATATCTTCAAACCAAGTCGGCACAGATCAAAGAAAAATCGGAAGCCACAAATTATGTATTGAGCGAATACGCCTCGGTTGATAAACTTGATGTGCCTGTGCTTTTCAATTCACCCTGTGGTGTGCCCGTTTCAGGTATTACTCCTGATAATCTGATTTCCGGCTTTGGCATACGCATCAATCCGTTTCATAAAGCAAAGTTTCATCACGATGGTATCGATTTTAGTTTTACCAAAGGAACCGATGTGCTGGCTTCCGGAAACGGAAAAGTATCTGCCATTCAATATGCTGCCAACGAAGGCGGCTTGGGCAACTACATTGATATTGACCACGGAAACGGAATCATCAGCCGGTATGCACACCTGCAAAATGTAAATGTAAACTGGGGTCAAAAGATAAAAAAAGGCCAAATGATAGGCACCGTAGGAAATTCGGGCAGTTCTGCGGCTCCGCATCTTCATTACGAAATTATTAAAGACGGAAAGCACATCAACCCCATGTTTTATATGGTGGAAGGAGTTAGCGCACCCCTGCACGAACAGCTTGCTATCAAATCAAAAAAACTAAATCAATCTCTGGACTGATCATGCGTTATACCTACAACTCAGAAACCTGTCGCTATGAGCCTGTTGTGATCAGTCCAAAGCAATTCTTTAAGAGAACATTTCAGTTTTTGGGCGTTTCTCTCCTGTTGGGAGCCGGCATTTTATTTTACTACAATTCGCAATACGATTTTCTGGATGAGCGTATTGAACATGAGAAAAATGAAATCCTGAAATTAGAATGGCAAACCCTTTATCAGCATCTCAACAAAATTTCTGCTGATCTTGCCAAGGTAGAGGATACGGACGACAATAATTTCAGAACCATTCTTGAACTGGAGCCGCTTTCGCAAAGCATACGCGATGCTGGTACCGGTGGTCATGAAAAGGTGAGCGACCAAATCAGTAATCCGATTATTAAAAATTCGGCCATGTTGGCTAATAAAATAAGCGGGCGTATTACTATTGAGCAACAATCGATGCAGGAACTGGGCGAAAAACTGGAAGAAGTACAGCGCGAGCGGGCTTCACGTCCGGCCATTCAGCCTATCAGCAACCACAACCTCATCCGGCTGAACACGATTTTTGGGTTACGTCTTCATCCGATATTTAATTATGTAAGACCACACAACGGTCTAGATCTAACCGCAGCGTATGGCACACCCGTATATGCTTCGGCCGATGGACAAGTGGTTTTTGCCGAGCCCAACACAGGATATGGCAATGTAATTTTTATAAACCACGGATACGGTTTTGAAACCCGATATGCACACCTTTCTCGCTACAATGTAAAAAAGGGTGAAAATGTTAAACGCGGGCAGATTATTGGTTTTGTAGGAAGCACCGGAACCTCTACCAATAATCATCTTCACTACGAAGTAATCTATAACGGAAAATACATCAACCCGATTTCATTTCTCCACACCGACCTGACACAAGAGGAATACAACAAACTCATTCAACACACCCACGACAGTAAAACCGGGCGATAAATAAATAGAAAACACGCTATTTCTCTCCGGGAAGCTTACACCGAATTGTTTTTATTTTGAAAAGCCATTTTATTGTTTGAAGGAAAAAGAATTATTACTTTGCATCAGGTTCGAAAAAATACGGAACCACCCCTAACCTGCTTCATGGCGTACAAAGAAAAAGAAATAGAGAAACTCTACTATTCCATCGGTGAAGTAGCAGAACAGTTTAACGTGGCGCCATCGCTTATCCGTTTTTGGGAATCCGAGTTTGATATCATCCAGCCTAAAAAAAATCGCAAGGGCAATCGGCAATTCACCAAAGAAGACATTGAAAACATCCGTACCATTTATCATTTGGTTAAACAAAAAGGTTTTACTCTGCAAGGCGCCAAAGAAATGCTGAAAAATGATACCCAAGCCGTAAAAGATAAAATGGAGATGTACGAGTCACTCAAACGAATTCGCCAGTTTCTGGTGGAGGTAAGAGATAAACTTCAATAAGAGAAAAGGTTTTTTTCATTTAGTAAACCTGATGAACCAAGAGAGGCTCTCATTCCTCGCTCTTCACCTTACCCCCGGCATAGGTGATTATCTGGTGAAACAATTAATAAGTTATTGCGGGTCGGCCGAAGTTGTTTTTAAAACCCCCAAAGGAAAACTGCTTAAAATACCCGGCATCGGGCCGGCAACGGCTGAAGCTCTCAAAGCAAGTTCTTCTTTTCAATTAGCCGAACAAGAATTAACAAAAGCCGAACAGGAAGATACCGAAATCCTTTTTTATACCGACAAAAAATATCCTCACCGGTTAAAAGAGATTGAAGACGCTCCATCTGTTTTATATTACAAAGGCACCCTGGATCTAAACACCGAAAAATCGGTAGCCATTGTTGGCACCCGACAAGCTACGGAATATGGAAAAGAAGTGGTTTCTAAAATTGTGGAAGATTTAAAACCCCATCAGGCAGTTATTGTGAGTGGGCTGGCCTACGGCATAGATATACAGGCACACAAACAAGCCTTGAAAAGCGAATTGCCCACACTGGCCGTTATGGGCAGTGGTATGGATGTTATCTATCCCTCTGCGCATAAAGACACTGCTAAAAAAATTATCCATAACGGAGCTTTGTTAACTGAAAACTGTTTTGGCACCAAGCCTGATGCGCATAACTTTCCGGCCCGAAACAGAATCATTGCCGGCTTGTGCGATGCCCTGATTGTAGTAGAAGCAGCAGAAAAAGGCGGAGCATTGATTACAGCCGAAATTGCCAACACTTATAATAAAGATGTTTTTGCCGTACCCGGCAGCTTGGGCGAAACCTATTCAGAAGGGTGTAATAAACTGATACGGAACAATAAGGCCACCATTTATACTTCCATTCACGATTTGGAATATTTGATGAATTGGTCGGTGGGAGACAGTTCTCCAAAAAAGAAAAAAGTAAAACACGATTTCAGTTCATTTACAGAAGATGAACAGAAGATACTTTCTATTCTATACGATAAGAAAGCACCGGTAATGATTGACGAACTGACCGTACGATCCGGAGTATCGCCCAGTTTGCTTGCCTCGCTCCTGCTCAGCTTAGAATTTGGCAATGTGGTAAAGTCGTTGCCGGGAAAACAGTTTACTCTCGTAATGAAGTGATTCAACACATTCTTTACCCCTACAACAACTTCGGAAAAATTTCATCGGCCATAGCCATCGCCACGGCCAATTCCTCTAAATTTAGTTTGGGCTCCGCTTGCTTGCCCGATAAGTAACTTAAAATAGTTTCTGTTGCCAGATTACCTACCAACTCATCTTCTGCCATAGGGCATCCCCCCCACCCTTTAATTGCTCCATCAAACCGGTGGCACCCCGAAATAAATGCGGCCTCAATTTTTTCTAATGCCGTAGCCGGAGTAGAATGCAAATGTGCTCCAAACTCAATTTGTGGAAACCGGCCTACTAATGTCTTGAATAAATAAATGATCTGGTCGGGCGTAGAAACACCAATGGTATCGGCCAGCGAAATAATGGCAATACCTAAACCGGAAAGCCGGGCCGAAAATTCTTCTACAATACCTACATCATACGGATCGCCATACGGATTACCAAAACCCATACTTAGATAAACTACCAGTTCTTTCTTTCTGCTTATACATTTGCTCTGAATAGCTTTTACTGTCTCCATGGCCTGAGCAATCGATTTATTGGTGTTGCGCTGTTGAAATGTTTCCGAAATAGACAGCGGAAAACCGAGATAGGTAATTTCATCATATCGTAATGCCTCATCGGCCCCACGTTCATTTGCTATAATAGCCAACAGTTTTGATTTTGTATTAGAGAGATCGAGTTTCTGCAGTACTTCGGGCGTATCGCGCAATTGAGGAATGGCCTTGGGCGAAACAAAACTGCCAAAGTCAATAGTATCAAACCCTACTTTTAATAATTGACGGATATAGGCAGCCTTTTTATCGGTTGGAATAAAATTTTCCAATCCCTGCATCGCATCGCGAGGACATTCTATGAGTTTCATGGTTAAAATTATAGTCTTTTTACTGTGAATAAAAATAGCTGTATTGGGATAAGCCTAAATTAATTGCTGAGTACGATGAAGGTATTAACCTAAAATCTGTTTTTTATATTTTCCCTATTTTAATTCAATTTGCAGCCTGTAATACTCGTAGTATGATATCCATGGAATCTAACGTAAGCCTCAAGCCCTTCAATACCTTTGGTATTGATTGCCGGGCCAAATACTTCTTCGAGGTAAAATCTGTTGCCGCACTGCAAGAGCTGATTTCAACCGGTGTCTTAAAAAAAGAAAAGTATCTGATTCTGGGAGCAGGCAGCAACCTGCTGTTAACAAACGATTTTGACGGGCTCGTTATACTCAATTCTATCAAAGGCTATGCTATTGAAAACCAAAAGGAGGAAAAAATAAGTTTGCGAGTCAATTCAGGCGAACGATGGCATGATATAGTGATGTACAGCACCAATCATCATTGGGGTGGAATAGAAAATTTGGCGCTCATCCCGGGGTCGGTAGGTGCTGCGCCTATTCAAAATATAGGCGCGTATGGTGTTGAGGCAAAAGATGTGATAGAAAAAGTAGAATTCATAGATCTCCAAAGCGGCAACCTAAACACGCTTACTAATCGCGAATGTCATTTCAATTATCGAGATAGCATCTTTAAACACGAATTAAAAAAAAATATTTTTATCTCAAGTGTTACTTTAACGTTGACCCTAAAAAACCATCGTTTCAATACTTCGTACGGAGCGATCATTAACACTCTTCAGCAGATGAATGCTTCTACCGAAAACATTCTACACATCCGCGATGCCGTGATTAAAATACGCAGTGAAAAATTACCGGATCACCGCACTCTTGGCAATGCCGGAAGCTTTTTTAAAAATCCGGAAATCAGTGAGAGCCAATTTCATCAGTTAAAAAAAACATATCCCGAAATGCCTTCTTATCCTGCTGCCAATCAGTTAGTTAAGTTATCTGCCGGCTGGCTTATTGAACAGTGCGGGTGGAAAGGAAAAACGCTGGGGCAAGCAGGTGTCCATGCTCATCAGGCTTTGGTGTTAGTAAATATGGGTGGAGCAAGCGGAGAAGAAATTTTATTGCTATCAAAAAAAATTTCGGATGATGTTCAAAAGAAATTTTCAATTACACTCACACCTGAAGTGAACATTTTTTAATTCTTCTGTTCAATATTTTTTTAGTTAATGATTGAAGAAATTTTTTGTGGAAAATTTTTTGACATCTGAAAATTTTTTGCTCAAAATTTTTGCAGATTAATTTTTTATTATACCTTTCGATCAGTTTTAAACAAAATATTAAAACGCTATGGCAAAAAAACCAGCTAAGAAAGCAGCTAAGAAAGCAAAGAAAGCTGCTAAGAAGAAAAAGTAATCAGCTAAGCTGATACTTACAAAGGGAAGCAATCCAGGATCGCTTCCCTTTTTCTTTATACTCACTTGCGCGCTAATAAGAAACTTTACAAATAAAAAAACAGAGGTGTAGTTGCCTCTGTTTTTCATTTAGCACATAATACCATTATTTTTTTTCGGCAAAATTTTGAAACGTATACAGCATACCAATCGAAAATGCCTGGCTTACTTGTACATTATTATCTTGATTATGGTCGTACAATAAAATAGTGCCAAAGTTGAAATTGAAGAATCGGCCTATCTTCGCTGTCAGATTCAAATCGAGGCGATGGTAAAGCTGATCGAGCGACAATTGCTGGTAGTTAGCAAACATAATATAGCGCCACTTCAGGTTTACATTCTTAAAAATATCTTTATCAAACTCGGCCAGCATCTGAAAAGCCAGCCAATCCATGCGCGCGGTGCGGGCGGGGCTAAGCCCATACGGAGTAGGGTTATCGGTATTAATAAACCGTCTTACGTTGTTAACTACTGTTAACCGCGGAGCCAAGGGTGAAAGCCTCAGTTTAAAATAATTAACCGGGTGGTACTCAAAGCCAATAGCCGAAGTAATAAAAGCCGGGGCAAAAAAATCAGACAACGTTACCAGCGAATCTAAACCCGCCTTCGACTTAAGGTATTTGTAGCCGGTGGCAAACTGCGACAAAAGGTTGGCCGAAACAGCCATATCCCATTTTTTGTTTAGTGCATGGCCATATTTGGTGTCTATAAAAATTCGATCAAGGGTTTTTCGGTAGCCTAATCCCTGGTTATTAATCATTCCATATTGAAAGTCGAATTCATTATCCCACGAATTATGGTCGCCCTTATAATTGGCTTTATAATTCAGAAAAGCTGTCAGACCAATGGAATTAACCCCCCCTGCTTTCCAGTTCGATGAAAAAGTAGCTTGGTTCATATTAAACCCGGATCGAAATGATTTTTTCCACTTGGTAAGGGTGTCTATTTTAACGATTTGGGCAAAGAGCGAGCCTGAGAAAAGAAAAATGAGTATTAAAAAAAAGGAAAGCGTGCGATTCATACGGAATTGGGTTTAATAATTCCGCAAAAATAATAACTACCGGTGAAAAAGGGGAAATTAAATACCTCCGAGTTTGATCTCGTCTAATGCTACTTCCGTAAGCGGCTTGGTAATAAATTTTATTACGTGATCGTTGTTTACGATTTTGTCAATATCCCGTTTGTTATCTGAACTGGAGAGGATGATTACCTTGCATTTGTTGCGCACCAACTCATTAAATTTTTCAAATTCATATAAAAACACAAAACCGTCTACAATCGGCATGTTAATATCCAGAAAAATGATGCTAGGTAAACTCTCCGGCACATTCTCATATTGTTTAAGATAATCTAATGCGCCTTTACCTGAGCTTTTTACCTCTACGTGGTTGGCAAACTTGGTAATTTCAATAATACGCTTGCTGATAAAGTTGTCAGTGTCATTGTCATCCACCAGCATTACCACATCCAACGCATTAACCGTAGCATCTGTCAGCATCTTACTCTAAGATAAATCGTTATTTCTGAATTTTGATGCGACAAAAATATCGTTTTTTATTAAAATGCCCTTAGGCATGCAAAAATATAACAGGTATAAGTAAGGATTTTTAGAAAAATGTAAAAAAACAGCGGTTACCTTTTTAAGATTTTCAATTTTTCGCCCACCGAAATAGATAAAGTGGTCTTCTTATTCCAATCCATCAATTCTTTGATGGTGGCACCATGTTGGCGGGCTATACTGTATAATGTATCCGAGTTTTTTACAATGTATTCTATTGCCTGAGGCTGAGTATCCGGGGTATTCGTTACGGTAGGGTTTCCAGGTTGATTTAAAAGTGAATCTGCTGCCGGAATATTTTTCCTTTCCCCGATCGTTTTGGGGGCTATCGCAGGGGTAGATTGTGCTTGAGCCGACCATGCGAAACTTTCATTACTTAATTCAGCCACTAAATCAGAATCGCCAACGGGTAATATTTCCGGAGCTGGAGATACATTTTTCTCTGTTGTTCTGGCTTTTGAATCTAACCTGACTACAGTGCCGGCCGGAATGAGGCCTTCATTTATATCAGGATTTAACTTCTTTAGGTTTTTTAGCCTGATCCCAAATTGCTGGCTTACCGCCCACAGGTCATCGCCCAGTTTTGATTTATAGAGACCTCTGGTATTCTTTTTCTTTTTTTTCTCTGTAAAATAGACATCGCCCGCTTTTACCTCATGTTCTATGGCTATGTCGTTTACCGTAATGAACCGGGAAATATTGATACCCGCACGTGATGCCAGATTTATTAAGGTTTCTCCTTCACCGGCCACAATCGCATCCAACTCGTTTATGCGCTGACGTTGGGTAAAAATTATACTGGCTTTGGCTACCGGTACGGCTTTAGAGGCTTTCGGAGAGTTGATAACCAAATTATTAAAATCGGCCAGAACCGTACCAGTCGGAATTGCCACCGCATACCGCTTATCGTCAGGCACAAGGCCACGCTTGGCCCATTTATTATATTCTTGTAAAAGAGCTTCATCAGCAGGCAACTCACCGGCTAAAAGAGTCAGTCTTTTGCCCGAAGTTTCATATAAATTTAACCGTAGTTTGGGCTCCCCCTGAATGGCCTTCTCGAAAGCAATTTTATGTGCCAGGTATTTTTTTATGTACCAATACGTATCGGGGGTGATGAGCATGTGGTTATCGCCATTATATTTATCGCCTACTGAGCGTCTTACACCACCTGCCCCCATTTGATAGGCTTGCAAAGCCAATATCCAGTTATTAAAATAGGTGTTATTTTGCTTAAGGTAGCGGGCCGCACCGCGCGAGGCAGAAACGATATTCATTCGTTCATCTACTTCATCATCCACCCTCATACCCATTTCTTTGGCGGTGATGTCTTTAAACTGCCAAAAACCTACGGCATTAGATACCGATACGGCATCGGGCACCAACGCACTTTCCTGCAAACAGAGGTATTTAAAATCTAAGGGCAGATTTTCTTCTGTAAATATTTTTTCGATAATGGGGAAATACGTTTTGGCGCGCTCTACCTTCATATCAAAGTAGCGGCCGGGGCGTGCCAAGGCATCTACATCTAACTGAATTTCGCGTCTGGCATCATCGCGAATGGTGAGCGACATGCCTGCAAAATGCATTTTATGCGGAACTTCGGGAGTCTGTGCGTATGAGGCAGCAACTCCGCAAATGAGTACAGCTGCAAAAAATCTCATGGAACAAAGGTACGTAAATTATTTTCTCCTGATCATCATTATTCCATCGCGTAGGGGAAGCAGCAAGTTCTCTACCCGGTTATCTTCCTGAACTTTTCTATTGAAATCAATAATGGCTTGTGTGTCTTTGTCGGGCTTAGGGGTAACAATCTTTCCGCTCCACAGCACGTTGTCTGCCAATATTAAACCACCGGGTTTTACTTTATCTATAACTAAATCGAAGTACAAAGAATAATTTTCTTTATCGGCATCTATAAAAACCAAATCAAATACATCGTTCAGCAATGGAATTATTTTTTGTGCATTGCCTATCCGGTAATCAATTATATCTGACAACCCTGCTTCCTTAAAAGAGGTTCTTACTTTTGTTTCTAATTCTTCATTAATATCAATGGTAGTGAGTTGGCCACCCACGGCCAACCCTTCTGCCAAACATACGGCCGAATACCCTGTGTAGGTGCCTATTTCCAGAATCCGTTTAGGCTGAATGAGTTTACTGATGAGCGATAGAAACCTTCCCTGCACATGCCCCGACAGCATGCGTGGTTTTAATACGTTAGCCTGTGTGTCGCGATTTATTTTCTTTAACAAAGCACTTTCATCGCTGGTGTGTTGTTCTATGTACTGCTGTATCGCTTGAGGTAAAAAATCCATTTTTTTTATTTTTAAGCGTGCATTCGTAAAACACTTAGCTGTTCTTCATTAAGCATATCATTAGCCAGACGTTGCAGATCAGAAGCAGTGGTGTTTCTGATTTTGTCAAAAATTTCTTCCAACGAAATAATTCGATTCTGGTCTAACAAGCTTCGCGCCATCATCATCATAAAGCCGGCATTATTTTCTTCTGCCATGGCTATTTGTCCAAGAATTTGTTCTTTAGATGAAGCCAATTGTTTTGTGCCTAACCTGTCTTCTCTTAGTTTTCGTAACTCTTGCATCACTAAGGTTATACTTCGGCTCAGTTGCGAAGGTTCTGTGCCAAAATTGATAACAAATAAACCCGTATCGGTAAACGGTACAAATTGAGCTCCAATGCTATAAACAAAGCCATGTTTTTCGCGTAAAGCCAGATTTAACCGGGAGTTCATTCCGCCTCCGCCTAAAATATTGGTAAGCATATAAAAAGAAGTGCGTTCTTCCTGGCGCGAATGGAAAGCCGTACGGCCAATAGCGCAACGGGCTTGCTTCATCGGACGCTGCAATGTCAGTTCTTTGGGGTGGTAGCTTAAGAATTTTTTTCTTTTTATTTTCGAGGAAGTAGGGGGAACAGGCTCCAAATATTTTTCAGCTAACTGCACTACTTTTTCAAAAGGCACATTCCCTACACTTGAAAAAACGATCTTACGCGTATTAAGGTGCTGCCGAATGAATGTTTGGAAATCTTTTCGTTTAAAATTCTGCACGGTTTCTTTCCGCCCTAAAATATTCATCCCCATGGGATGGCCTTCAAAAATCAACGAATCAAATTCATCTTGAAGTGAGTCTTCCGGATCATCGTAGTACATAGCCATTTCTTCGAGGATCACATTTCGTTCGCGGTTGATTTGGGAAGCCGGAAAAACAGAATCGAATGTTATGTCGGTCAGCAGTTCAATAGCTCGTTCAAAATAGGTATCGCGCAGAGAGGCATAAAAAAGAATTTTTTCTTTGTCTGTAAAGGCATTCAGTTCGCCTCCGAGCGATTCGAGCCGGTTTACAATATGAAATGCTTTTCGCTTACGCGTACCTTTAAACGCCATGTGCTCCCAAAAATGCGCAATGCCTTGGTTAGCCTGTGTTTCATCCCGGCTGCCAATATCCAGCATAATACCGCAATGTATAATCTTAGTGGTGGTAACAGGATTATGTACCACACGTATGCCATTTTTTAAGGTATGTATTTGGTAGTTGCGCATAACTAAAACAAGGTAAAGATAAGGCTTACTGTGTTCAACCTCTTATGTTGTACTTATTACTTGAACACAGCAAGAGACAAAAATCATATTTTACATTTAACAAGATACAGAGCCTGCCTTGTTCCCCGCTCCTATTTTTATTTCATCTGAGATGTAATTGGCGGTAATCAGGTGTTTTCCTGCAAGCGCAGGAATGTTAAAGGCAATGCAGTGAAAGGCTCGTATGAAAATTTAATTTTCATATCTCAAATACTGTATTTTTACTAAAGCTAAACATTACACTGATTAGTTGAGCGCAGCATTGGTTTTGTTATCTGCATAACGATATAACTTACATCAATTAAAAAAACAATGCCTATGATAGCAAAAATAAGGTTTGTTGTTTTGATTTTCTTCCCTAGCCTGCTGCAAGGACAAAGTGCATCCACTTTAATGGGTGCCCGGGCTGCTGGGATGGGCTATGCCTCGGCCGGCCTAACCGATGAATGGGCTTATTTTAACAACATTGGCGGCATAGGAAAGCAAAAAGTAGCCAGCGGTAGTTTTGCTTATGAGATAAAACCCGCGCTAACCGGTGCCAACCGTATGGCGGCTTCATTTCTTGCTCCTATAAAATGGGGGGTTGCCGGAGTAGGTGTTTTTCGGTTTGGTGATGAGGTGTATAACGAACATTTATTTTCGGTGGGGTTTGGCAATACCATCGGCCATACTTCGCTCGGCTTCAAAACCAACTACATTCAGTATCGTGCCGAAGGCTTCGGGCAGCACTCGGCCATTAGTTTTGACTTGGGTGGCATCACCCAACTTACCAAACAGTTTTCTATTGGCGCTTATATCACCAACCTTACTCAATCCAAACTGAATAGCGTAAATGCTGAGCCTCTGCCCACTAAGTTGGTAGCGGGGTTTTCATTCAGGCCATCAGATCAGATTTTATTGGCTACCGAGTTAGAAAAGGATTTGCTGTACCGGGCTACCTGGCGAAGTGGTATAGAGTATGCGCTCTATAAAAAGATTTTCTTCCGCACCGGGTTTAATCTCAACCCCAATGCCGCCTTTTTCGGTTTGGGGGTGCTTAAGAAAAATATGAAAATAGATTACGTCATTCGTTTCAATCAACTTACCGGCACGGTGCATCAGGCTTCGGCTGTTTATCAAGTACCCATAAAACCCGCCCCATGAAGCCTCCCTGCTCTATCATTCTGTTTTTTAATTTTACGATAGCGTGGAGCCAGGATTTTACCAAAAAAGATTTTGACCCGGTTCATTTGGTGGACGAAATTTTCAGTTCGCAAAATCTCAATATAGATTATCAGGACTTGTATGAGGACTATCTCCAGCTTCTTTCTAACCCGGTAGATCTAAATGACGTAACCAGCGAGCAGCTCCGGCTTCTTTACATCCTGAATGAAGAACAAATCAACGCTTTTCTCACGTACCGCCAGGAAGCTGGTCCGATTGTGTCGGAGTACGAACTTCAGCAAATTTTTGACAAAGATACCTTTGAAAAGATAGCCCCTTTCGTTACAGTGCGCCAACCTGAAATGCAAACAAAAAATATATTCAGACGTATTCTGTCTGAACCCAACAGCTACCTGCTGCTGCGGTGGGGGCGTACACTGGAAAATCAGCAGGGCTACACTTCTCAGGCCACGCCTTCTACCCGTTATGCAGGCTCGCCAGATCATTTTTATGCCCGGTTTCGCTCCAGCCGGGCGGCCGATTACAGTTTGGGGTTTACACTTAAAAAAGATGCCGGTGAAAGCGTGCAGTGGAACCCGGCAACGCAATACTATGGCTTTGATTACATCAGCTTTCATGTGCAAACCATGAACAAAGGCCGGATAAAAAATTTGATCGTAGGCGATTACCAGGCTCAATTTGGGCAAGGGGTGGCACTCGGTTCGTTTTTCGGAATCGGAAAAAATGCAGAAGCTGTTACTACGCTGCGAAGACCCAACCTGGGGTTTCTGCCTTACACCTCCCTTTACGAAGCCGGCTATTTTAGAGGAGCTGCCATCAGTTACATGTTAACTAAAAAATTAACCGCGCACGCACTTCTTTCGCACCGTGGCAGGGATGGCAACCTGCATCAGGATACGCTCTCTTCTTCGGCCGATTATTTATCTTCCATCAGTTATACCGGCTTGCATCGCACATCTTCAGAATTAGCCAATCGAAATGCCATTAGTGAATTTAATGCTGCCGCTGTATTGCAATTTAAAGATCGCTCGCTCGATGCCGGTTTCATTTTTCATCACACTCTATTTGGTGCCCCGCTAATTCATACCCCCTCTCCCTATAATCAATACTATTTTAATGGAAATACCAACACCAATGCAGGCGCCTACCTGAATTACAGCTTTAAAAACAGTACTTTTTTCAGCGAGTTCACACAAATATTGAATAGCGGAAATGCAGTGGTAGCCGGCATTTTATCAAGCCTTACCTCCCAGCTTGATATGTCCCTCTCCTACCGGAGATTTGAAAAAAACTTCTACAGTTTTTACAGCAATGCCATCTCAGAAAGTTCAGTACCTCAAAATGAAACAGGCATCTACTGGGGGTGGAAATATGTATTCAATAAAAAATATTGGTTATCGGGGTATGTAGATTTATTTTCTTTTCCCTGGCTTCGCTACCGGAATTATGCACCCTCGTCTGAAGGGAGTGAATGGCTGATGCGGTTTAATTACAAGCCCACAAAAAACGTAGTGATCTTCATTCAGTCGCGGCAAGAAACCAAACCCCGAAACACCGGAGCCGATCATAATCTTTATCTCACTGCCACGGGAACCAAGCAGAGCTATTGGCTTAACTGCGACTATACGGCCAACTTACGCTTAGCTTTTCGCACCCGGCTGCAATTCAGTTCGTATTCGCTAGCCGGGAAAAACACACAGGGTATGGTTATCCTTCAAGATGTTACCTATCAAATAAAAAGAATATCGCTCTCAGGCCGGTATGCCCTCTTTGAAACGGATGATTACGACAACCGTTTGTATGTATTTGAGCACGATGCCTACCTTACTTTTAATTTTCCCGCCTATTACGGCAAAGGAATCCGTCAGTATGTGCTTCTTCAATACCAGCTTAATTCAAAAATTGATATTTGGGTGCGTTGGAGCCAAACCCATTACCTTCAACAGGAAAAAATCAGTTCGGGAGGCGATACTATTCTGGGCGATTCAAAAAATGATGTTAAATTTCAGGCTCGAATAAAATTCTAATGCGAGGAGCTGAATTGGTAACACCCGGGGTTTTGGCCATGCTTTGCCTGGGCCTTGTAATTTTCATGTTAGTTTTCTGGCTGATCTTCCGAAAAAAGACAAAGTAGCTCATCGCTTTTTTAAACTTTTTAGCGTAATTCTTGCATTTTTGTCGAATGTAAATTTATTTTACATGTAAGCCTATGCAATTTTCTGTAATTCAAATAATTATCGCATGCGGAAACTAAACCTAATCCTCGTACTCATCGTGGTGTCGCTGTTGCTTTTATCGGCCGCATCCATTGCTTTTGCCCAAGCCACCAAAAAAACATTGGAGCTTCCGGAGTTTAAAAGCATCTATGTTAACTCTAACTACACCGTTTATCTGAAACAAACCAACAAACAGGAAGTAAGTGTAGAAGCCGACCCGGATATTTTTGCGCTGACCAAAATCTTTGTTGAAAATGGCGTGCTGATGATTAATGTGGATCGAAAGCCGGACAACCCCAACAAAAGTATTTGGTCGAAAATTGACGACATTAAGTTGAAAGCCGTAATGAAAGTAACGGTGAACGTAAAAAACATTAATGAGCTTCAGATAAATGGTGGTGGGAAAATTATTTCAGAAAATTCCATCGCCACCGATTACATCAGCCTGGCGGTATCAGGCAGCGGTAATATGGACTTAGACCTGAAAGGTAACAATGTAAAAACAGAAGTGAGCGGATCAGGTGCCATAGCCCTGAAAGGATATGCCACCACCAATGATATTACCATTGGTGGAAGCGGGAGTCTGAATGCTTTCTCCTGCGAACTGGAAACGGCTAAAGTTAAAGTGAGTGGTTCCGGCAACTGCGAATTAACCGTAGCTAATACTTTAGTAGCCACCGTGCTGGGCAGCGGTACTGTAAAGCACAAAGGCAATACGAAAGAAGTAACTAAAAAAGTGTACGGCTCTGGCTCTATTGACCGTGCATATTAAATAATTACCCCGGCTTTATGGGAGCCTGAAAGATTACCAGCCGATACCGTAGTCTTCTCCATGGTTGCTGCTGCCTCCCCAAAAGCTATTATGTTTCCAATCAAAATAGATTGCATTAATCGGACCTGAGGTGCGCTCATCTGTACTTAGTTTGTACCCCATTTTAAGCAACTCTTTCTGCACATAAGGCGGTGTATTAGAATTGATCAGAATGTAACCGGGTTTGGGTTTGCGGTCTTGCCCGTCTCCGCCTGCATCGCCTAGCGATAAGTGAAACTGGTAAGTGTTAATATTAGGCGCTTCGGCAGCTTCCTGCACGGTCATTCCAAATTCTACCATGTCTAAAAAAAACTGTAACAGGTTTTGATCTTGCGTATCACCACCTTGCACGGCAAATGATAAAAATGGTCTTCCCTCTTTCAGCGCCAAAGAAGGCGTAAGTGTAACCCGGGGTCGCTTGCCGGGTGCCACCACATTAAACGGACTCAGCTTGGGGTCGAGCACAAAACTCTGCATACGCTGGCTCATGCCTACCCCTGTTTTACCAGCTATGCAAGCGGGTATCCAGCCGCCACTGGGTGTAATGGAAACTACCCAGCCTTCTTTGTCAGCTGCTTCCACTGAGGTAGTGCCAGTCCATACTTTGCTTAAATAATTTTCATCGAGAGGAGTAGGCACATTCCAGTTTAATGCTTGCGACCATTGTTTGAGGTAGTCGGTGTAGGGGTTTACTTTTCCTTCAAAGGGATAGGGATCGCCCGGGGCTGCATGGGCATCGTTCTTTTCCCAATTAATTTGCTTTACCCGCTCTTTGGCATATTCTTTTGAAAGCAGCCCCTTCATAGGCTGATCGGATGAAAAGGCCGGGTCGCCATAATAAAAATCGCGGTCAGCAAAACTCAGGTTCATCACTTGGTATAACGTGTGGATGTACCGGGCCGAATTAAAACCCATGGCTTGAAGATTTATGTTTTCAAGCATATTTAAAGCTTGTAACATTACCGGGCCTTGCGTCCACTGTTGCATTTTATACACCTCTATTCCTTTGTAGTTTACGAAGAGTGGTTCTTCTATTTTCACCTTCCATTTAGCCAGGTCTTCTTCTGTAAATAGCCCGCCTTGTTCATTGTTTCCACGCACTATTTCTTTCGCTATATCACCTTTATAAAACCGGTCGTAAGCGGCATAGATAGCCGCTTTACGGTCTTTTCCTTTTTTCAGAGCCTGCTGTTCGGCCTCCACCATTTTTTTTAATGTTTCCAGTAAATCGGTTTGCTTAAAGATTTCCCCGGCTTCAGGCGCTTCGCGGCTTTCGCCCAAGTGCGGGAGGAAAACGGATTTTGAATAAGGCCATTTTTTGATCATCTCTTTGCTGCGCTCAATCGAGTTGGCAGTTTGGGCTTCGATAGGGTAACCTTCGGCTAATTGCATGGCCGGAGCCAGTACTTCTTTCAAACTTAGCATTCCGTATTCGGCAAGCATAGTAGTAAGCCCACCCACCGTGCCGGGTGTAGTCGCTGCCAGTGAACCAAAATTGGGTGGAAAATGATACCCTTTGCTTTTAAAAAAATCGGAAGTAGCTCCGGTGGGTGCTACCCCCAGCGCATTAATAGCGATTACCTTTTTTGTTTGGGGGTTGTAGATCAAGGCTTGTGTTTCGCCTCCCCAACTCAGCACGTCCCACATGGTGCAGGTAGCGGCCAACATGGCGCAGGCAGCATCTACGGCATTGCCTCCTTTTTGGAAAGTAATAGCCCCGGCTGTGGCCGCCAATGGTTTACCCGTTATCGCCATCCAGTTTTTTCCGTGCAAAGGCGGTTTTTGCGTTCCCTCCGGGCGGGCATTGAATGATTGACTAAAGGAAACCACTCCCATACAAGTGGTTAGCAGAAATAACAGGATTTTCATGGTAAAAGAGTTTCGGTATCAAAGTAGTAAGTTCAATCAAACATTCAAGTATAAAATAAGATAGATGTGCGATACCGCATACAAATGGTGTGATCCTTGTTCTTTACGAACACCATTACATTTTGTATCTTGCTGTAAAACCTTTTGACTTATGGACTTACCTGCCTTGATGAAAAAATATGCCGACCAAATTGGCGGACAATACACGGAGTACGACCCGGCCTATTCTATCATTATTGTGCCGGTTTCGGGTGGTCGTTTTCAAACGGTGGTGGGCCATGTTTTAAAAAATGATTTATACAGCCGCCAGATAGTATCGGTTCGCTCAAAAATATGCCCGGTAAAGCCGGGAATAGATTATAAAATGCTGCTGGAGCAAACCGCCTTTTTTAACTATGGCCGGTTTGTTATTAAAGAAAATTATTTACAGGTAGAGGCTACGGCCTCGCTTACGGGTATTTCGGAGGAGACCCTCAAAGAAATGGTGCAGGAAGTAGCCAACCTGGCCGACCAGTTTGAAATGAAATTGACAGGAGCCGATATTTATTAGAACCGCAAACCCAATAAAAATTTTTTACGCAGAATTACTTGCTTCGAGAACGCTGCCTAAATTGAGGAGCGATAAATTGATCAAACCAAAGTTGGGCATTCATTCTAATCCATTGGGGCCGTGACGGATTTTTAGCAAAAAAATTAATAGAAGAACAAAAACTGAATTTTGTACTGCTGTCGATACAAAGCCGCTCAGCCCGCCTATTGCCAATGCGATGCTGGTAGTCGTTTTTTCTGTTCGTTTACGCATTCATTAGTTGTTGAAACGTAAAGTTCGGATTACGCATTTCTATTTCGTTTTTGGTTGAGTTCGCTTGTGCTTCTCTTGCATAAACAAACATTTTTTGTTCGTAGTCGTCAATGGCACTTTGTATGGTTTCAAATTTTCCGTTTGTAAGATTGTCAGACAAAATAAAAGCATCTAAAAGACCAATGTTTACGCCTTGCCCAGCAAAAGGTGGCGTTAAATGAGCTGTGTCGCCAATTAGTGTGATTGGCAATGGACGATTGTTTTTCCAAGGTTTGTCCAATGAAAATATTTTTATTGGTAACCCAACAAAAAATGTTGTTGAACGAATTAGTTGTTTGTATTCGTTACTCCAATTTGAAAATCTGCTTAAAAGAAATTCTGCAATGTTTTCGGTGTTTTGAAAATCTAAACCCTTTCCGTTATTCCATTCTTCTGGTTTTTTGAAAATGATACCATAAGATAATGCACCGTTGTTGAATGGATTGGCAACCAATAAATTTCCTTGATATGCTGTCATTAGCCTGTTGCCATTGCACAACTTAAAAAAATCGGGGCAATTTGTTTCGGGTTGATGAATGTCGCCTTGTATAATGAAAGTTCCTGTTTCTTCTACTTCTATGTCGGAAACGAAATTCCTTGCTCTTGACATTCCGCCATTGGCTACAATAACAAAGTCTGCGGTAGCATTTGGTTTGTTTTCAAAGTCTAAAATCCATTTTCCGTTTTGTTCTTTAAGTCCTGTAAGTTTTCTGTCCCAAATAACTGTGTCGCTTTTCAAGCTGTCAAGCAACATTTTTCGCAAAGCGTTCCTGTTTATTTCGGGATTGTCAAATTGATTTTCAGGTGTTGGGTTTCTCGTTGTTATAATGTTGCCTTTCTCGTCAGCAAAATTTACACCCATAGGCAACGCTAAGTCATAGTAAGTTTGTAACAACCCGGCTTTTTTCATTGCCTCTTGTCCCGAGCCTTTGTGTAAGTCAAGCGTTCCACCCCAAATTCTTGCTTCTGGGTCTGTATCTCTTTCATAAAGGGTTATGTCAATTCCGGTTTGTTGTAACAATTTCGCCATTGTCAACCCAACAGGGCCGCCACCGATAATGGCAACTTTTTTATGTTTTAGTAAGGTCATATTTATCTGTCTGTTGATGTTAGCACGACCGGCTGTAAAATAGCAGATACCACCTGCACAGGTGCTCTATTTTAGTATGCGGCACACTTATAGCCCACCGGCATCTGTTCAAAACCACTTTTTGTATCTAAAATAGAAAACCATCCCTATGGTTACCGTCAGCATAACAGCCCACACTACCGGGTAGCTGAATTTCCAGTGCAGTTCGGGCATAAATTGAAAGTTCATACCATACACACCTACAATGAAGGTGAGCGGAATGAATATGGTAGAAATAACGGTAAGTACTTTCATCACCTCATTTAAGCGGGTGTTTTGGGTGTTCATGTAAATATCCATGAGGCTGGAGGTTAGGTCGCGGTAGGTGTCTAACGAATCAATCAGGTGGGCCACATGGCTGTACACATCCGAAAAAAACCGCTCGTTGGCGGGGTCAATAAATCCACTTTCATCTTTAATAAGTTTATTCAAAGCATCGCGCAAGGGGTATAACGCTTTGCGTAAAAAGATCAATTCTTTTTTTAGCCGTTGAATTTTGCGAAACTCCTGCCCGGTGTTCGAGTTGTAGATCTGCTCCTCAATCTGCTCAATTTGCTGGCCTATGGCATCGAGTACCACATAGTAGTTATCAACAATAATATCTATAAGCCGGTACAGAAGGTAGTCGGCCTTCTTTTTTCTAACCCGGCCCATATCCAGCCTGATGCGTTCGCGCAGGGTATCGAACGGATCCCCTTCCTTTTCCTGAAACGACAATAAGTAATGACGCCCCAGCACAAAACTGATCTGCTCGTAATCTATTTCATTATTTTCTATCCGGTACAACATTTTTAACGAAAAGAAAAGATACTCATCATACTCTTCCACACGGGGCGGATGTTCGCTGGTAATGTCTTCCAGTAATAAACTATGCAGCGAAAATTGAATTCCTATTTTATTTACCAGCTCGCCATCGGTTAACCCATCCAGGTTAATCCAGTTTACCAGCTCGGCACGTTGCCTTTTCAGCAACTCGTCTATGGGCAGGGCATCATATTTCGAAAATTCTTTTTCATTGTATTGAATCAGTTCGAGAATAACCTGATTCGGAATGGGTTCTGATTTTTTTTTCACCGGCTCATATTTTACCTACTACCTGATACTGCATAGCCGAGAGCACAATGCCTTCTTTATCAAACCGTTCTTTAATGGATTTATTCAGATCGCATTTTAAATCAAAGGCATCGGAAACATTTCTTGTCCATACATAAGCGCGAAGCAAGATGCCCCCGTCAAGAAAAGTAAGAACACGCACCATGACCGGTGTTTCGCCCCGGGCTGTATCGATGGCATTGCGGTTGTCTATGTAGTAACGGTGCTGCGTGGCTTCTTCCTGTATAATGCGTATGGCCTGGTCGAGATGGGTATGAAACACCACCGCTACCTCGATGTACACACAAATTTTTTCGTCTGAAATAGTAGAGTTGATGATCGTTTCATTGCTGATGACCGCATTGGGGATAATGACCCTTCGGTTTTCAAAATCTTTAATAACCGTGTGGCGTAGGGTAATATCTTCTACATCGCCCGCATAAAGTTGCCCTACCCGTATCCGATCGCCTACGCTAAAAGGCTTGAAAATGACTAAAAAAATACCACTTACGATATTCGAAAAAGCTGATTGCGAAGCAAACCCCACAATAGCGGCCAATACCCCCGCCCCCGTTAGCAGGCCGGTGCCATAAGTATGCAAAGCAGGAATAGACCGGAAGATGATAACCGTGGCAATGAAGAACAAAATAAAATCAACTGCATTTTTAAAAAAATTGTAGCGGGTAGGATCTACTTTTAATTTGCGGGAAGCAGCCCGGATGAAACGCCCCAGAAAGTAACGCAATACCAGAGAGATCATCACCGTAATTGCCAGCACGGTTACAATAAAAATGAACTGCGCCCAGTATTTGTCGAAAGTTGCCATAACCCGAAAATTAAGAAATAGTAAACGGCCTACCGTAAACGATACGTAGTTTTTTTATTCTCAAATCTTACGAGGCGGATGAAGGAACTGTTTACGAATGATTATACTTGCAACTATGTCTTTAAAACTGGACGATATTAAGCGACCCGTAGCTCGTGAGATGGACGAATTTGAGCACAAATTCCGGGCTGCCATGAAAACCAAGGTGCTGCTGCTCGACCAGATTATGAACTACATTGTAAAGCGCAAAGGCAAGCAGATGAGGCCCTTGTTTGTTTTTTTGAGCGCAGGTATGTGTGGCGGCATCAACGAATCTACTTTTCGCGGGGCGGGGCTGATTGAATTAGTGCACACCGCCAGCTTGGTGCACGATGATGTGGTGGACAATGCCAACTACCGCAGGGGTTTTTTTTCGGTAAATGCCTTATGGAAGAACAAGATTGCCGTTTTGGTAGGCGATTTTCTATTAACTCGTGGGCTCTTTCTGGCGCTCGAGCATAAAGATTACGAATTGCTGGCCATCTGCACGGAAGCCGTAAAACAAATGAGCGAAGGCGAGTTGCTCCAGATGGAAAAAGCACGCCATCTGGATATATCGGAAGAGATTTACTACGAAGTAATCCGACAAAAAACAGCTTCGCTAATTGCTTCGTGTTGTGCCATCGGTGCCAGCTCGGCCGGGGCTGCCCCTGAAATGGTAAAAGAAATGCACTTGTTTGGCGAATTTGTGGGTATGGCCTTTCAAATTAAAGACGATCTTTTTGATTATGGCGAAGAAGAAATAGGCAAGCCGGTGGGCATTGATATTAAAGAAAAAAAAATGACTTTACCGCTGATCTATGCCTTATCTAAAAGTACGTGGCTGGAAAAAAGAAAAATAATAGGGTTAGTAAGAAAGGGCGATAGCGATCCTAAAAAAATACGCGAAGTAATTTCATTTGTAAAAAATTCTGGCGGCATAGATTATGCCCGCGAAGCCATGAACAGATACTACCATCAGGCACTCGAAAAATTAAAATCATTTCCTGATTCGGAATATAAAAACTCGTTAGGCCAGTTGGTGCAGTTTACAATTGAGCGCCAAAGCTAAGGCTTGGGTTATGTAGCCACTTTATTCCGTCCCGCTTCCAATACTGCGTATTCTTTATAACTGTTAAACTTTCCGCCATCTAATTGTTGGGCGGCCGGCCCGGATGCTTCCGGAGTGTATGAACCCTGGCTCTCCCACCATTTCTTGGCCCCGTTACGGGCTTCGGTTTTGTTTACTTCAAAATAATTGATGATTGAATCGGAGATAATCCACGGCTTGGCTACTGCAGCATATTTTTCAAAAATAAGGTGGCGCATTTGTGTGCCGGCCGGTTGGTTATTAAAGTGCGAGATGGTGTACGAAAGTGTTTCGGGTTCGGTCATTACCCAGTCCCAATATTTTTTAGATGAAATAATCTGAGCGGTGGTAAGTAAATAACCCAATCCCGACTCAAGCGGTTCGTGTGTAATGGTGCAAAAAGCCCGAAATGGTTTCTTTTTCTTTCCAAATAAACGGGAAATATCCATGGGTATGTGTTTTATACCTGTTAGATACTCTCATCACCGCAAATAGTTGCATGGATAGAGGAAAATATTTTAGCAGGTTAATGCCCCGTTCCTTTGGTGGCATTGGCGGCAGCGGATTTTTTCAGTTGCAAAAACCGTTCGTGCTTGGTTAAGAAGTCATCTATTTGCTTGATCGGTATTTTCTTGGCAATGATGATTTTTTTGTCGTCTAAAATATAGGTGCTGGGGGTGGTGTCGGCATAATATAATTTACTGAAGTGCTCTTTAATATAGCTGCGCGGCCCGTTTACGGTTATCCAGGGTGTTTTAAATTCTTTAATAAAATCGCGCATCATTTTCATAGAAGTATCGGTAGCTACGGCAAACACTTCTAAATTGTATTTGCTTTTATTTTTTTTATAAAACTCAACCAACTTGGGCGTTTCTTCGCGGCAGTGGCCGCAGTCGGGTCGGAAAATAAATAAGATGGTGTACTTGGCTTTAATATCGTACATAGATTGGGGTCGTAAATGCTGATCTTGCATAATCAGGTTGGCTCCTTTGTGTCCCAGCATGCACGAGCGTATTTTATCGGCATATTCTTTTACCGTTTGTTTTAATCGGGCGTTGGCCCAATAGTCCATTTCCCCGGAAGCAAAATAGGTGTCGTACAGTTTTACAAATACTTCGTCTAACCCCATAATTTCGGGTTGTTGGTATAAGAACATACAGCTCCACACTAAATATTTATAAGTTTCTTTATTCGATTTTACGCGGGCAGCTAATTCGTTTACGGCTTGTGTAACGCTGTCGGGGGTTTGTAAAAATAAACGAGAGAGATATTCTTTCAGTTTTTCCTGATACAATGGCTGTGAAAGGTGAATCATCGCCTCATCAGCCAAATCAAAATTGTCGAAAAAATGCTGACGGTAATATTTTAATTGAAAGGTTGAGTCAATTGAACCATCGGCTTTTTTAGGCGGATCGGGAACGTGCACTGACTGTGTGGCTTTCATGATGCGGGCGGTAAGCAAAGACGGATGTTTTTCAATCAACTCTTTTTGATGAGCCATTACCTGATCATTCACCTTGGCAAAGGCGGCACGTGCTTCTTTCTTCTGGTCTTCTTTTAGCGTAGTGTCTTTCAATGTTTTAATGAACGGCTCAATTTCTTTATTTCGTTCGATGTTATAAGCAATGTTTTCATAGTATAGCTTATTATCTTCATCGTCTTTCACTACCATATTGTTAACGTATTCATCCATTTTTAAATACCCCGAGGCGTGTGTTTCTAACGTGAAAAATTGATTTTTACCAATTACAAATTCAAACAACTTGTTCTTGTCCAGCACTAAATAGTAAACCCCCTGAGGCAATGTCTTCTTTCCGTAAAATGAAAAAAGGCCATTCTTTACCTGAGCGGTATCCATCAGCACGGTGCTTTCGCCCACATAGCTCCCCAGATACACCGTGGTATCTTTCCAGGTCTTAATTTTAAAATTGATTTTATACCCGCTTTGGGCAACTGCCAGCGAAGTTGCCAACCAAAAAATAACCAATAGCCGAGCCTTCATAATTAAAAAAATTTAACAGACGCAAATTACACCAAAAGTGTTTTCACTTGCAATGGCTATACATCGGCCGGGCAGCCGTTTGGTAATCGGATTTTAGAAGTTGTTAACAATTATTTACTTCCATCTGTTTCGTGGCTCAATCCCAAGAGCAATTTTGTATTTTTGCCGTACATGTCGCTAACCGTAACCCAGCTTACCAAAATATACGGCTCTCAAAAGGCCGTTGATGCTGTTTCTTTTTCGGTAGCGCAGGGCGAGATTGTAGGATTTCTCGGCCCCAACGGAGCGGGCAAATCTACTACCTTAAAAATAGCTACGGGGTTTATACCGGCTACCCGGGGAGAGGTGCGGGTAAATGGCCATTCGGTATCCGAGCAGCCCTTGTTGGTAAAAAAGATGATTGGCTATCTGCCCGAACACAACCCGCTTTACCTCGATATGTTTGTGCACGAATACCTGGCTTTTATCGGACATCTTTACCAGATTCCATCACAGCAGATCAAAGGAAGAGTAAAAGAAATGATTTCGCTTTGTGGTCTGGAAGTAGAACAAAATAAACTGATCGGGTCGCTCTCCAAAGGCTACCGTCAGCGCGTTGGTTTGGCCCAGGCGTTAATTCATAATCCGTCTGTCCTCATTTTAGATGAACCCACCACCGGTCTCGACCCCAACCAAATCCTTGAAATCAGAAAACTGATTAAAGCTATCAGCCATAATAAAACCGTGATTTTCTCTACCCATATTATGCAGGAAGTACAAGCGTTGTGCGACCGCGTAATCATCATCCATCAAGGTAAGCTGGTAGCTGATGACTCGCTCAGCCACCTGACTGGCAAAAATGAAACTCAACCGGTGCTCGTGGTCGAGTTTAAAGAAGCCGTGGCCCCGGAAGATTTATCGGCTCTGCCCGGAGTAGAAAAAGTAGTGATCCGAAATAATCAGTTTTACATTCATGTTTCTCCTCACTATGACGTGCGCCCCGAGCTTATCCGGTTCAGCACCGAAAAAAATATTTCGTTAATCAGCCTGCGGCACGAAGAAAACTCAATCGAAGAAATTTTCCGTTCACTAACCACCGAAGCTGCGGTATGATCCGGATTTTTATTAAAGAATTTAACAGCTACCTCAACTCGCTCATTGCTTACTTAGTTATCAGCGTGTTTCTTACCGGCATCGGGTTGTTGCTATGGGTTTTCCCGGAAACGTCTGTGTTAGAGTATGGATTTGCCGATATGGGCACGCTTTTTTCTACCGGGCCTTATGTTTTTATTTTTCTGATTCCGGCCATTACCATGAAAAGTTTTGCCGAAGAAAAAAAAATGGGCACCATGGAATTGCTCCTGACCAAACCCCTTACCGACTGGGACATCGTATTGGGGAAATTTTTAGCCGCCTTTACCTTAACGCTGGTGGCACTGGCTCCCACGGTTGTTTATTATTTTTCCATATCCCAGTTAGGAAACCCCACCGGCAATGTAGATACGGCCGGGGTAATCGGTTCGTACATCGGGCTTAGTTTGCTGGCAGCCGTATTTTGCAGTTTTGGTATTTGCGCCTCTACCTTCACATCTAACCAGATTATATCTTTTATTGTAGCCGCTTTCCTTTGTTTCATTTTCTACACCGGGTTCGATTCGCTATCTACCCTCAGCGGCAATGCCTCTTTGTTGATTAAGCAAGTAGGAATACTCTATCATTACGATTCTTTAAGTAAGGGATTGATCGACAGCCGCGATGTTATTTATTTTTTAAGTGTAACGGGGTTGGCACTGTTGTGTGCCAAGACCATCATTGGGAGCAGACAATGGCAATGAAATTCTTTCGCTCCATATCACACCAAAAAAAAACAGGCGACCTTTTGCTGCTGGCAAATGGAATTGCTTTTGTGGTGTTGCTTAACTTAGTTTCGCAAAGCTATTTTTTCAGGCTCGACCTGACCGAAGAAAAACGCTACACCATTAAGCCTCAAACGAAAGAACTGCTAAGAAATTTGGACGATGATGTTTTTGTAGAGGTCTTTCTGGAAGGCGATTTGAATCCGGGCTTTAAACGTTTTCAAAAAGCCATTAAGGAAACACTGGAAGAGTTTCGGGTTTATTCTCACAACAAAGTAAAATTTATTTTCACTAACCCCACCCAGGCCAAAGGAGAAAAAGCACGGAACGAATTTATGAGTGCGCTGGCTTCGAAAGGGATTACTCCCATGAATGTAATTGAAACTCAAAACGGGCAGCGTGTAGAAAAATTTATTTTTCCCGGGGCATTGGTTTCTTATGGCGGTTTTGAGGCAGGCGTGATGCTGCTGAAAGGCAATCGCGCTAAAAATGCACAAGAAGTATTGAACGAATCTATTGAAGGTGCCGAATACGAACTGGCCAACGCCATCTACAAATTGAGTAACCCCAACCAAAAACAGATTGGCTGGATAAAAGGACATGGGGAGTTAGACAGTTTAGAGGTGGCTAGTTTTATTCATTCATTGTCGGAACAGTATCAGATTCAGCCGGTCGATCTGGCTGAAAAAAAACAAATGAAAAATTTTTCATTGCTGATCGTTGCCAAGCCAACGCAGGCTTTTTCGCAAACTGACAAATACAAACTGGATCAATACCTCATGCACGGAGGCAATCTGCTTTTTCTGCTCGACCGCATGGATGCCAACATGGATAGTGCCTCGCGCGATGATTACTATGCCTTTCCCTACAACACCCAACTGGACGACCAGCTTTTTAAATATGGGCTACGTATCAACCCTGATTTAATTGAAGATCGCGTAGCCGGAAAATACCCCATCGTAGTAGGGAAAGCCGGAAACCGTCCGCAAATGATGCAGTTGGATTGGCCCTTCTTCCCGCTGATCAATCAATATGCCGAACACCCCATTACCCGCCACCTCGATGCCACGCTTACTAAATTCATCAGCAGCATAGATACTGTGAAAGCCACCGGCATCAAAAAGACTCCGCTCCTCTTCTCCTCCCCCTATACCCGCAAAATTACAACCCCGGTAAAGGTGGGTGTAAATGATCTGCGTAAGCAACTTCAGGAGGGCAACTTTAACCAGGGAAAAATACCGGTTGCTTATTTACTGGAGGGGCGTTTTACTTCGCTGTTTAAAAATCGTTTTGCCCCCGATGGGGTGGATACAACCGGTTTCCGGAATCATAGCCGGCCCGCCAAAATTATTGTCGTAGCCGATGGCGATGTAGCCCGCAATGATGTAAACAAGCGCGAACAAAAACCCCAGCAACTTGGTTTCGATCCGATTATGCAATACACCTTTGCCAATGAAGACCTGCTGATGAACATGGTGGCCTATCTTACTGATGAAAACGGGTTGATCCGCGTTCGGAATAAAGAAGTAAAAATCAGGCCGCTTGATAAAGAGAAAATTAAAGATAAAACTACCTGGCAATTCATTAATCTCTTCTTGCCGGTGTTGTCGGTTATGATTTTTGGTGTCGTGCGTTCGTATTTGCGAAAAAGAAAATTTGCTAACCACTAATCCGTGCAAAAGAAAAAAAATATACAACTAACGCTTTCTCTGGCTGTTCTGCTTACTCTGATCGTTCTCTTTTTTGTATTTACGGATCAGCGAAGCGCTCCGGCTGTTGACCCGTTGATCTTTCAGGTTCCCGGCCTTGAGAAAATAGACCGGATTGAATTATCCTCGGCTCGCGAAAAAACAGTTTTAACCTACAACGGGTCTAAATGGTTAGTAAACGGAATGGAGGCAGATCAACGAACGATAACTGTTTTATTTGCCACTTTAAAACAAGTGGAAGCCAAACGTCCATCGGCCACGCACGTGCAAGATTCCCTGCAAAAAGAAATAACAACCCGCGGCACTACAATTTCATGTTATGCCGGGCCAGCGCTGATCAAAGAATTTGGAGTGGTGGGAAACCCCACCTCGTATGAAACTTATTTTCAGTTACCGGGTGGGGTACCCTATCTGGTAACCATTCCTGGCTACCGTGTTTTTATTGCCTCGGTCTTTATCTTAACCTCCAACGATTGGCGCGATAAGCGTGTTTTTAACTTTAACTGGCAAAACATTAAAAGTCTGGAAGTGCACTTTCCTTCCGACCCGACCCAGAGTTTTAAAGCCTCTTTTAAAAATGGTATTTTCGGAATCGAAGGCATCGTAACCGACACCACAAAATTAGATGGTTATATGGATGCCCTCTTCCAACTCCGGGCTGAGAAAATTTTGTCATACCCTAAAACATCTTACGATAGTTTAGTAAAGCGTTCTGCTACAGAAGAAATAACCATTGAAGATATTGCAGGCGAACACTACGCACTCAAACTTCTGCTGCCCGAAAGAAATCAATTTTCTTTATTGGGCTTTCGCAACGAAGAACTGATCGAGTTGAATAAAAATGTCTTTCCAAAAATTTTTAGAAAGAAAAACTATTTCATTCAAAAAAGCAGG
The DNA here is from genome assembly GCA_018267135.1 of Bacteroidota bacterium. Lineage (GTDB taxonomy): Bacteria > Bacteroidota > Bacteroidia > Cytophagales > Cyclobacteriaceae > ELB16-189. Next base: position 7,289 of record JAFDZA010000014.1, on the reverse strand, counting down.
TAGCCGGTTTTACTCTTTTTTCCGTCTGGCAAACCGGCCTTTCTTTTCAGGTGCATTGGCTGCCAGCGTAACACATTCTTCCAACGTAAGTTCTTCGGGTTTTTTCCCTTTCGGAATTTTTACGTTTTTTTTGTCGGCCTTAATGTAAGGACCAAAGCGGCCATTCAGTATTTGTATGTCGGCATTCTCGGCAAATGTTTTGATCGTTTTGTTGGCATCGGCTTCGCGCTTAGCCTGGATCAATTCTACAGCCCGCTGCGGAGTAATGGTATAGGGGTCTTCACCTTTTGGGATGGATACGAATTTTTTATTGTGCAACACATAGGGGCCAAACCGACCGATGTTGGCTACCACGGGCAAATCTTCAAACAAACCCAAATCGCGCGGCATTTTCATCAGCTCCAGCGCATCTTCCAGCGTTATATTTTCGATAAACTGCCCCTGGCGCAGGGCGGCAAATTTAGGTTTCTCTCCTCCGTTGTCGTCCGGGTTTTCGCCCAGCTGTACATACGCACCAAACTTGCCCAGCTTTACATATACGTTCTTTCCGGTTTTGGGGTCCACTCCCAATTCGCGGCTTTTATTCTGCACCGAACTGCGCTCGATATTTTCTGTTTTAGAAACGGTTTTATGAAATGGCTTGTAGAAACCATCCAGCATTTTTTGCCACTTTAATTTTCCATTGGCGATCTCATCAAACTCTTTTTCAATTTCGGCCGTGAAAGAATAGTTGGTGATATCTGCAAAGTGTTCCACCAGAAAATCATTTACGATCATCGCCATGTTGGTGGGAAAAAGTTTATTCTTTTCGGCCCCGGTAATTTCGGTAGCGGTTTGGTGAGTAACCTGATTGTCTTTCAATACATGGATTTGATATTTCCGTTCTGCCCCTTCGCGGCTTTCCTTTACTACATATCCTCTCTTTTGAACCGTAGAGATGGTGGGTGCGTAAGTGGACGGGCGACCAATACCCAGTTCTTCTAATTTTTTTACCAAACTTGCTTCGGTGTAGCGCGAAGGATGGCGCGAAAAAGTTTGAGTAGCATCCATTGCACTGAGTGCCAGTGCTTGGCCCACTACTAACGGAGGTAATGTTTTGCTGTTCTCCTCGTCTTCGTCATCATCGTATGATTCTAAATAGACTTTAAGAAAGCCTTCAAACGTAATCACTTCTCCTTGAGCCGTCAGGTGCCGGGGGTTGGTAGAAATTGTGATAACGGCCGTAGTGCGTTCCAGTTCGGCATCGGCCATTTGCGAAGCGATGGCACGTTTCCAGATCAACTCATACAAGCGCTGGGCGTTGCGGTCCATGCCGGGATCGAGTACTGAAAAATCGGTGGGGCGAATGGCCTCGTGTGCTTCCTGGGCGCTGGCCGATTTAGTTTTAAACTTCCGGGTGTGAACAAATTCTTTTCCGTAAGCAGATGTAATTTGCTTGGTTGCCCCCGCCACGGCTTCATCCGACAGGTTGACCGAGTCGGTTCTCATGTAAGAAATTTTTCCGGCCTCGTATAATTTCTGTGCCACCAGCATCGTTTGCGAAACTGAAAAACTGAGCTTTCGCCCTGCTTCTTGCTGCAAAGTAGAGGTGGTAAATGGAGGAGCTGGCGATTTTTTGGCCGGCTTTTTTTGCAAATCACCGATGCTGAATTTCGCACCTTTGCACGACTCAAGAAAAGCCAAAGCCTCTTTTTCGTTCTCAAATTTTTCGGGAAGTTCGGCCATCAATTGCTTTCCTTTTCCCAAATCAAAAATGGCTGAAATCTTGAATGAAGACTTGGCTTCAAACTTCTCAATTTCACGTTCGCGTTCAACAACTAACCGCACAGCCACGCTTTGTACGCGGCCGGCCGACAGGCCCGTCTTTATTTTTTTCCATAGAATGGGCGACAATTCAAAGCCTACAAGGCGATCGAGTATGCGCCTGGCTTGTTGTGCATTCACTAAGTCAATATCAATGCCACGCGGGTTTTGTATTGCGCCTAGAATTGCATTTTTGGTAATCTCGGTAAAAACAATCCTTCGCGTTTTTTTATCGTTCAGGTCCAATACTTCTTTCAAATGCCACGAAATGGCTTCTCCCTCACGGTCCTCATCGGAAGCGAGGTAAACCATCTCGGCATCTTTGGCCAACGTTTTCAAATTTTTGATGACGTCTTTTTTATCGGGAGAGACTTCGTAAGTCGGCTCGAAATTATTTTCTACATCAATCGCGCCATTGCCCTTGGCCAAATCGCGAATGTGCCCCATGCTGGAGGCTACCTTAAAGTCTTTCCCTAAATACCCTTCAATGGTTTTGGCCTTGGCAGGCGACTCTACAATCACTAAATTCTTCGACATGCAATAAATTATTTTTTATATTAATTTCTTTCAAAGATTGTCAATATTATCTTTTAATCACAATCTGCTTTTGAAATACCGTCCCGTTGTAAAGCACATTCAAGTAGTAAAGACCGGGCGGCAGGCTGCCCACAGGTATCTCCGTTGTTTTCTCGGTGGATTGCATTGAATATACTTTTCGTGAAAACCGATCCATGATGATCATCTCATAAGGCTGGCCTAATACATTTTCTTGTGGGGCTGCGGACAAGCTATCAGTTACCTGAACCATGAGCTTGTAAGATGCCGGGTTGGGATAAACGGCCAACACCTGACCGCCACCGATGCAATCACTGACAACAGCAAAATAATTCTTTGACGAGGCACCACAGGTGTTGGTGATCGTGACCGTAAGGGTGCACGTGCCAACGTAGCCTGCATCCAACAAAGCATTGGGGCCATTGCCATCTACCACTAATATAGAGGTATTGTTCGATGACCAATCATAAGAGAGTGCCCCAACCTCGGGGTTGATCAATACACTTCGTTCAGTGCCAGAGCAAAAAGGAGGGCTGTTGATGTTTTTGTTCAGCGAGCCGGGTTGTGGGAGACCAACCCACACTTGCCTACCTTGAGAACTGTTAGAATTGATTTCACAAACATAGCTTGCAGTAACATTCGCACTGCCATTATAACCATTAACCCTTGTGGCATATCCAGTTGATGAATCAATAGATAGCCCTGCATTATCGGACGACCATGTAATAGTTGAGTTTGGGTTAGGATTAATTAAAGTCGCTGAAAATACTCCTGTAGAACAAATCGTGGAAGGTGATGTTATTTGAATTGAGTTTGTAAAAACATCCAATGAATCACAAATATTTACAATGGCATAAACTCCTCCATACGCGTTATCCCACGCTACCTTTGCATATAGGGTTCCATCCAGGTTTGTGCCTACATTTATGATGTTGCGAGCAGAATTGAGAGTTCCCTCAACGCAACCATAGCAGGTCCATCCATATTGATCACATCCTGATGGAGAGGTGTAAGTGTACAGCACCTCAGGGCAAAGATTAGAGGTCAATCCCGTAATTTGACCAAACGACAAATTTTGTATTCCTAACGCAAAAATCAAACAGAATTGAATAAAGTAATTTTTTGTTTTCATGAGTCATTTATTTTTTTTATAACTTAACCCTAAAAGAATTGAGTACGAATTAAAGTACAACGGATATGTTGGTGTCGAAGGAATTACGCTTTGAAGACCATAATTATCGGTGAATTGAATAGTGAGTATTAGATTTTTAAAAGGCACGGTATACCCTGCCGTAAAAGAAAAACCGTTATCATATTGACTTGACTCGTTAAGGTGAGAGCCGAAAACGACAAGATTGTAGGTTTGAATTTCCACTGTTGATTTTACAAATTTGCTTATATAAAAACCGAAGCCCATATTAAAATATTTTCCGATCACAAATTGCGGAATAACAGCAATCGTCATATAGTATTTAGAGAAATCCTGTTTCGACCAACCAATAAGTGTGTTTGCTTTATTATAATGTACATAATCGATTCCAAATCTTTTCCTCTCCAGTAACAGGCGCGTGTTCAAAAAGACACGTTTCCCCAAATGGTGTGTTAAACCCAACCCAAAAGTATATCCTAATTTTTCTTTGCCTTTTTGTACAAAAAAACTTGCATACCTCGCTCCGCGAATATTCAAATAGGTCGGCCCGGCCATAAAAAATAAGCTGGTTTTTTTACTAAAATTTTGCCCAGATGAAATGAAGCAAATGGTACAAAAAAAAATTATTGCGATATTTTTTTTCTCAGCTATAGAATTGAATATTCTGTGATTAATCATTGGGATGAACGAAATCAAAACCTTCTTACTGTCCTAGAAATATCCCAAACAATAAGATTTGTAGGTCTGGATATCCTCTTTATTATTTTTTACAAAATTTACTTATATAAAACCGTACTATGCTTTTGGAAAAAATACCCTTCAATGGTTTTGCTTTCGCGGGAGATTCTACAATCACTAAATTCTTCGACATGCAATAAATTATTTTTTGGGTAATAATTCCGTTTCAAAGATGTCTTTATTATCGTTTAATCACAATCTTCTTCTGCAACACGGCATCTTTGTAAAACACATTCAAGTAATAGATATCGGGTGGCAGGCTGCCCACAGGTATCTCCGTTGTTTTCTCGGTGGATTGCATTGAATATACTTTTCTTGAAAACCGATCCATGATGATCAACTCATAAGACCGGCCTAATACATTTTCTTGTGGGGCTGCGGACAAGCTATCAGTTACCTGAACCGTGAGCGTGGAAGTGGCCGGGTTGGGAAAGACAGTCACCACCATTTGTTGGCCACCGCACTGTGCCGGTGTTTTTATGATAAAGTTCTGCCACCTGGTGGCGGAAACATTACAATTGCCAGACGACTCATATAAGGTAATATGAAATGGGTTGCCTCCCACATTGCCATTACTGTTTTCCACTTGGCTGGTGATGCCCCCATCGCTTAGCGATAAATTAGGGTTATCAATGGCCCATGAATATGAAATATTGGGATAGTAAGAGGCATTATAAGTGTAAAGAGGATCTTCACAAGGTCCTGATTTTGTGGGCCCGGAAATGACAGGAGCACCCACCCAAACATTTGCGGCCGGCACATTTACAGTGCCACAGCCACCGATGACTGAAACCGCGAGTGTGCCAGCACCACTGGAAGAACTACTGGCAGCCGTCAACGAGATATTTTGGCTGCTTCCACTACTCGTAAAACTTCCCGAACTTGTAGCAAATAAATTTGTAGGCGTGACTTGCCATGTTACCGTAAGCCCAGCGGGTACGTTGCTTAACGCAAAAGCATTTCCGCCAGTACAAACAAGAGAAGGGTTAGCAATACTTGCATCTAAATAATTGGGCACAGTGTTGGCAATGTTGATGGTGTTGGTGGTCATTGCCCCAGTGTTGAATGGGTCAAGCCAATCACTTAGCCGCGTTGCACTTGTTCCACCTCCTGTCCATGAAAGATCAAATCTCCCAAAAAACGCATTATCCTCGGGAGTACATACGTTCGAAGGATCACCTCCATGCACTTGCCCAATTATTTGGTGATTGTTATTATATAATGGGCCTCCTGACGATCCATGCTCTACTGTGCCACTTTCCCAAACCACATTCCAGTCATTTGATCCTATGTATGTCTCTTGTGTGGGAGCTTGGGTATAGGTTGCTATTTTCATTACATCGCCTTTAGGGTGGGTTATACTTACACCAGAAGGAGAAGCTACGTTTGCTCTTGCCCACCCTGAAAAAGTGATGCCCGAATTGGCGGGTGGTGTTTGATTTAATTCAACTAGACAAAAATCACTGCCGGCATTATTGGCCTTTAATGTTGATCCATTGAAAGTTACTCCATCGGCATTTTGTGATGGGCTACATGTGGCACTCCATGCCTGAAAAGTAAATTTCCAATTGGCAGCATTTTGTTGTGGGTTTGTATTAAAGCAGTGATTGGCAGTAAGTAAATAAGGTATATTTAAACTACAAGCATTGTTGACTAAAGCACCACTACATAGATCTACACTATTGGCATCAAGTATTAATGCAACAGAATTACGCTCATTCTCCCACCCATTTCCTTCAAGGCACAGTACATTGATATTACAGGCTGCTGATTCCCCAAAATTTGCAACATAAAGGTCTTTATAACCATAGGCCACACTTGAAACATGAAGTTTCAATGAAGGTTTACTTTTTAATGGCGTTTTAAAATCAATCGTTATTTTTTCGCCTTTGTATACCCAGGTGCCCCAAAAATTACTGTCGTTATTTTCGGCTTCTGTTACAGGGCCTGTGATCATTTCCCCGTTTTCGCTGTACACATACAATTCTGTTCCTTGGGGAAGATAGAACTGATCAAAATTTACACTGATGGATTTTGCCCCTGTTGCTACAATCGAAAATTTACCATAAGCAAAATCTCCTTCTTCGATCCAATCAGCCTGACTCGCTACATCAATATCAGCACTTACGGCTTCGGCAATCTTAAAAGGCCTTGCCATGCCATCGGCATTCTCTAATGCTTCTTTGTCGAGCAGGGATTTATGATCGCGAGCAGGGATTATATGAGGACTTTTGCCTTTAAAATTCTTAGCAAATTTTCCCTGATCTGTAATCCGTTTGATGTTGTTAAAATTTGTTCGCACTTGTGCATTTGCCATGTTGGCAAATGCAAGCAGCACTGTTGATAATAAAACTGATTTCATAGATAGGGGTTATTTTTCTTCTACAAAACGATACGCCACACTGATAGAGCCACCAAGACTATAACTCGGACAAGTAAATGTTGAAGGATCGTCCCCAAAGATTTTGTCATTGCGCCAACGGGTGTACAATGGAATCATCATATTTAAACACAGTGAAAATCTTTCTCCTAATTTCCTATTGATGCCAATTGTGAGATTAAGAATATCACCAAGGTATATATTGTTATAATTAATTTGGGTAAACCCATCAAAACCACGATTAGGAGAGCTATAAGTGGGGGTGTAATCCTGGCGGAACGAATTAAGCCGATAGTAAGTTAAGGTGCTATTCAAAAAATAATTTTTACCAATTTGAGACTCATACGTCAACCCAATTGACAAGTTTAAACAACGATAGACATAATAATTAGTATAATAAATTATATAAATGAAAGAATTATAATCAAAAGGACGTGTTATATTAAACAACTGGCTATAATATCCAACACCTACGTTTATAGCAAAATGCTTGTACCTGTTTTTGAAAATGAAAGCCGGCCGAAATGAGTAGTTAAGATTTATCCCCGATCCGGTGGCTATTCCATTAAATTGGTCTATTCGATGTACAGCAGTGGGAGGGCTCCAGTTATTTTTCACCGTGACTTTACTATAAATCACCGGCACCGAAATAGATAAGCTACT
>JAFDZA010000013.1 GCA_018267135.1 Bacteroidota bacterium | reverse complement strand
GTTGTTCAGAAATATACTTCCATCAGTCCCAAAACCAATTTCAAAATATTTAATGCTTTTGCAGATAAAGATGAAAACCCCGAATTGCCCGGCTCGGATTGGGATATAAATTTTACCGAACAAAATGCCCGCCCGGACGAGCCATTCGGACGGGGAAAAACAAAAGTGAGCATTGCTATATACAATGAATCGCTTGCCCGCTTAGAGAAGATGGTTGAAATGGGCTTCAAAGAAGGATTTACCGCGACTTTGAATTATTTGGAAAAATTGCTTATTACACTTAAATAAAATAGCTATGAAGAAAATAATTATAAAATCTATTTTTTTTAACCCTGTATTGATTGGTATTTTACTTTTTTGTTCGGCATTACAAACATGCGGGCAACAGGTCAAACCTACTGATCGTGGCTATGCTCCCGTTAATGGCATTCAAGTTTATTACGAAGTATATGGTAAGGGTACTCCTATCATTTTACTGCATGGTGCATTTTATACCATTCAGCTGAACTGGGAAGAATTGATACCCGAATTATCAAAAACAAGAAAGGTAATTGCTATTGAATTTCAAAGCCACGGGCACAGTCCGTATGCAGATAGGAAATTGGATATTGTTACTTTGGCAAAAGATGTGGAAGGAGTAATGAATTACTTAAAAATTGACAGCGCTGATGTAGCCGGCTATAGTATGGGTGGCTCGGTGGCTTACCAGTTTGCTGTGCAAAGCCCCAGGCGATTAAGAAAATTAGTAATCATCTCTTCTACCTACAAAAGTGCTGGTTGGCTACCCATAGTGAACACGGCATTCAAAGATTTTAAACCTGAATCATTTGATAATACACCTCTAAAAACTGCCTACGATGCGGTAGCACCTGATAAGACCAAGTGGACAAAGTTTTTAAAACAGATGTTTGATTTTGCCAAAGAGCCATTTAACTGCGGAGACTCCAACATTGCAAAAATTACGGCACCTGTATTACTCATATCCGGTGACAATGATGGACTTGATAAAGTTGAGTTGATGAAAACTTATCAATTACTTGGTGGAGGTGTTTCTGATTTGAGCCCAATACCAAAATCGCATTTAGCCATTGTACCAGCACAAGGACACGTGAGCCTGATGATGCAAACGAAAACAATTTTAAATTACCTAAATGAATTTTTAAATTAACAAACTGATAAAAACTCCCATAGCATGTGAGTTTTTGCGCAAGTGGGTCTGACACGGTAACACCCACAATTTTTTTTGTGAAAAATTAGAATAAAAAATTTACCAACTAAAGAATATAAATACGACAGCACAGATTAATCCTTACATCCACTTTAAAGGAAATGGAGAAGAAGTATTTAATTTTCAGGGCTTTTTTTGCAATGCAAAATAGTCAGAAGACTTCTACCTCAAGGTGCCACATAGGGCATAATTTTAGAAAATAAATTTTCGGTAGTAAGTACACCGGACTGCCGCCATTGCAGTTGTCCGTTTTTAAAAAGAATGAGTGTGGGAACGGCCTGCACCTGATAGGCCGTAGCGATGGCCGGGTTGCGATCTACATCTATTTTAATGATACGCACCCGGTCATCCATTTTTGTTTTTAGCTCTTGCAATATAGGCGCCATCATTTTGCAGGGGCCACACCATTCGGCCGAGAAATCAACCAACGTGGGGATGTCGCTGCGGATGAGGTCTGCAAAAGTTGCCTGAGCCATGATTATATTAATTTTCTACGGCTACCAATACTTGAGGTTCCATACTGACCTTGGCTTTTACCGAATTTGAGATCAGACAGTTGGCTTCCGATTTTTGCAAAACCCGAAGGGCACGGTCTTGGTCTTTTTCTTCTTTTACCATGACAACCGGTTTCAGAAGCACCTCTGTCATTAAAAATTTTCCGTCCACTTGTTCCAGTTTTCCTTCCGAGCCACATTGAAAAGAAATAAAGTCCAGTTTTGAATTTTCGGCAATAGCCAAGAAGGTGGTCATTAAACAACTGCTTACGGCAGCTGTAAATAAATGTTCGGGCGACCAGATGCCCGGAATGCCTTTGGGGAATTGAGGCGGAGTGGCTACTTCTATGCAGCCGCTGCCATCGCCCAAAGTGCCTTTCAGTTCGGGCGAGCACATCATGCCTTTGCGGTCTTGGCTCCAGGCGATATCTACACGATAATAATGTGGTTCCATATTATTTTAAATTTTATGTTGTAAACCGGACCAACTTCCTCCGTTGTGCACTTGGGTGTATCCGTTCGATTCTAAAATGCGTTTGGCACTGCCGCTGCGCATACCCGAGGCACAGCACGTAATGATGGCTTTGTTTTTATCGGTTAGACGGTGCAAATTATTTTGCAGTTGATCGACCGAAATGTTGACCGAGTTTTTAATATGGCCACCGGCATATTCGCCTTTGGTGCGCACATCTAAAATGACAGCGCCTTCTTTTACCAGTTGGGCATAGTCGGCAGACGGGCTCATACCCAACGCTTTTTTAATTGTTTCTATCATATATTTTTTTATTTATTTTCTTTTTTAAACATGCCAAAGAGCAAAATGCCCATCACGGTTCCATAAAGCGAAGAGTGAAGCGGATTAGAAGTAATGGGGCAACTGCCCGAATTGCAGCCGATGTATTTCCAGTAGAGCCACCCGGCCGCGCAGCCGATGCCGGCTCCCACTATTTCCAGTGCGTACTTCCTCATTCTGTATTTTTCTTTTTAGACGTGTTAAGCCCAAAAGGTAAATACAACGGGCAGAAGCTAATAAAACTGGTCAGGACGAATACGGTTGCCAACGCCAGCAAAATAATAGCTACAGTACCGCTGATAACATTGGCAAAGTAGAGCATAACAATAACAACTGCTGCCAGTATGCGGATAGCCCGATCGGCAGAGCCCATGTTCTTTTTCATAGAATTAATTTTTAGTAAAGATACGGGCCGGGTGTGGGGATGTATGTGATTTTAGTCACACAAGCACAATTTTATTTCGGGCGAGTTTTACCAGACCATCGTGCTCCATTTGTTTTACAATGCGCGAAATTACTTCGCGTGTAGTGCCCAGTTCTTGCGCCAATTGCTGATGGGTGGTTTTTATTTCTTTTGAATTGAACAACTTGGATTTTTGAGTTAATAAATGCAGCAGACGGTTGTCTAATTTTTGAAAAGCGATAGCGTTGACCACACTCAGCAGTTCTTCAAAACGTTTGTGGTACAGTTTAAAAATAAAATCAGTCCATTCCGGAAATTTCTTAACCCACTCGCCTGCTTTGGCTACAGGGATCAGTAGCAACTCGGCCTCTTCTTCGGCTATGGCCATTACCTGGCTGGGCTCATGGTGCAGGCCCCCCAGAAAAGACATGATGCAACTTTCGCCCGGGGCGATGTAGTAAAGTAATATTTCGCGGCCGTCTTTTTCGGTGCGCACTACGCGCAGGCTTCCTTTCAACACAATAGGGATTACCTGTATGTAACTTTGTTCGTTTAGAATGCGCGCGCCAGCCGGGTAGGTTTTTATCTGGCCAAACGATTGCACTTCTTCTTTTAAGGTTCCGGTAAAAAGCGAATTAGAAATCATGATTCAAGGTAGATGAATAGGGCTGGCATAACAAGCAGCTACAGGTTATTTTGTTAGCGGTATTGCCAGACCGGGAATAACCTGTTAGTTTGCTGTTTAATATAATGGCCATTTAGTAATGTCTTTTCCGTTTACGAATCCTTCCCCTACAAAATTATTTTTTTATTGTTACGTATTTTTTCTGGTGGCCGAAATGCCGGTTCCCCTTCGGGCACAAATTTCTCCGCCCGGTCTGGACGATACACACATGGTGCTGTGGGGGGTAGTGGCCATACACCAATCGCTGGGCGAAAAATGGTTTAACCAATCGTATGCCGGCCTGTCGCGGTTTAGCGACCCGAGCAATTCATCCGTACTAAAAAGACAGGCTATTTATGTGGTAGAACAACAGACCTACCGAAAGTGGGGCAAGCATTGGCAGTTGGGTTTTTGTCTGAGCTTGCGCGGTCAAAATATGTACACCGATTCTCCTCCTTATGATAGTGATATTCCGGGCATCCGGAGGGAGATACGGTATTACCTGCGCTTGTTTTACCGCCATCAATTAGGCCCATTTTCAATGGCTTATTCGCTTCGGCCCGAGTGGCGAAATTTTTATGACCCCACCTGGAGCCGGTTTTACCAATCGCCTCAGGCGATGCGCTACCGCGTAAAAATGCAGGCGGGTATTCCGTTAAATAAAACCAAATCGAGTTCTTTTATTCTCACCAATGAATTATTGTTTGTGCAAGCCCAACAACGCCAGCCGAATGATGGTTTGTGCTGGACCCCGTTCGCGCAGTCGGAAGACCGGATATGTACTTACTTCCGCCATACGTTCGAAAAAAAGAAAATCGCTTTCGATGTGGGCATCATGCAGCAATTAAATTTTAGCTATGGGAAATTTCTAAACGACTTTGTTCACTTTGCATTTGATGTTACGTTTATTGATCCGTTTGGTGGAAAAAAGGAGTAATTTTTTAGGGAGAGATTACCTTTCTTTTAAAGGATTGTTAATCACCTAATATTGCCTTAACATTCGGGTAACACTGTCTGCCTACGTTTGCTGGAAATAATTCAGCGTGCAAAATAAATCCGGGTCGGTCATTAAGATTTTACTAACCGTTGGGTTTGTTCTAAGTATGGGAAATAGCTTTGGCCAGTTTCCTGAAAAACTAAAAAACGGGTTGCGCATGGAGTTAGACAGCACCCGCAGGCATTTCATTACCCTGAACATGACAGCCCAGCTTTGGGCACGCCACACTGATTTGAATCCCGGATCGACAGTGGTAACGCAAGTGCAGCCCACTGTTACCGACTTCAGCATCAGACGCATCCGTTTTGTATTCAGCGGAGCGCTTACCGACCGCATTCATTTTTTTGTACAGTTCGGGCAGAATAGCCTCAACTATCTCTCGGCACGTAAATCCGGTTTTTTCTTTCACGATATCACAGCCGACTACGCTGTAGTACCTCAGAAATTTTCGATCGGCATGGGGCTGAACGGGTGGAACGGCCCCTCGCGGTTTTCTAATATTTCTACAAGCAGTATTACGGTGTTAGATCCCCCTGCGTTTCAGGAAGTGACCAACGATACCTACGACCAGTTAGTGCGCAGGCTTGGCATGTATGCGAAGGGAAAAATCGGGAAGCTGGACTATCGCCTTTCCATCGGCAAACCTTTTGTAATCCAAACCGCCCCCAACAGCATTGAACCCATCAATTCTAACGCATCGTTTTCTACACTGCCGCCCAGTCTGGTTAAACAAGGCTATTTCATGTACCAGTTTTTTGATCAGGAAAATAACTTTGCCCCAAGTACGGCCGGAGGTTATCTCGGCAAGAAAAAGATTTTTAATATAGGAGGTGGGTTCTACTATCAAAAGAATGCTATGTACCGCCTGGCAGAAGGAGATATAAACGCACCAAGAGATACCGTTAAACAAGACATGAAATTATTTTCGCTTGATATTTTTTATGACGCCCCGGTAAATAAAGAAAAAGGCACAGCCTTGAGTTTGTATGCGAGCTATTCAAATTATAACTACGGCATGAATTTTATAAAAGTAGCAGGTCCGAATAACCCCGCCAATGGTTCTTTAAAAACTACCACATCGTTCGAGAAAAATAATTACGGAAATGCATACCCCTACCTTGGCACCGGAAATGTGGGCTATGTACAGATGGCTTATAAATTCAAAAACAAACTTCTGGGAGATCAGGGTACGCTGCAACCGTTTTTTGATGTGCAATACGCCCACTATGATCGGTTGAAAGACCCTATGTGCGTGTTTGATATGGGGGTGAATTGGCTCATCTACGAAAATAATTCGAAGATCACGCTTAATTATCAAAACCGCCCCTACTTTGCTCCCAACGCTAATAATGATTTAGTACAAAACTCGCGATGGGGCGAGTGGGTAGTGCAGTATCAGGTAGCGTTTTAATCCGGAGGTAGCCCCAGGTTGCTTTATTTCTTTCAGGTTTTTATACCGGTTCTCATGGTTAACTTTAACCTAAAATCGGGAACATGAAAAGTAAATGGATACTTCTGCCTGCTCTGTTTCTAACGCTGGTTGTCATTTATGTTTTGGGGCCTACCCCTAATCAACCAACGTTCAATTCTACTATGCCATCGGTACCGACAGAGCCAGGCAAATTAGAAAATTATATAACCGTCCAAGAGAGAAAACACCAGCTCAAACCCGATAATGAAGCCCGGATTATTTGGGCCGACAGTTTAAAAACCAAGACAGAATATGCGGTTGTTTACCTGCATGGATTTTCGGCCAGCGAAGAAGAGGGGAACCCGGTGCACCGAGATTTTGCCAAAAAATTTAATTGTAATCTTTACCTCGCCCGGCTGGCCGACCACGGCATCGATACGGTAGATCAGCTTTTGTACTTTACGCCCGACCGCTGGTGGCAGAGCAGCCAAGAGGCACTGGCCATAGGCAAGGCCATCGGAGAAAAAGTGATTTTGATGAGTACCTCTACCGGTGGCACAATGGCGCTAATGCTGGCAGCCAAGTACCCCGCTGATGTTTTTGCTTTGCTCAACATGTCGCCCAATATAGCCATTAACGACCCCAATGCATGGCTGCTGAACAACCCCTGGGGCTTGCAGGTGGCACGGTGGGTAATAGGCGGGAGGGAGCGAAGTTTCCCGAAAGATTCATTGAAGGATAAATACTGGAATAACCCGTACCGCCTGGAGGCCGTGGTGCAACTGGAAGAACTACTCGAAGATAAAATGGACGCAGCCACTTTTAATAAAGTAAAATGCCCGAGCCTCACTCTTTATTATTACAAAAATGAAAAAGAGCAAGACCCGGTGGTAAAGGTGAGTACAATGATGGAGATGAACCGGCTACTGGCCACACCCGATTCGCTGAAGAAGATGGTGGCCATACCGAATGCCGGAGGCCATGTGCTGGGCTCTCATATTGTATCGAAAGATATCCCTGCGGTGGAAAATGCGCTGGAGAAATTTGCAATAGAAAAACTGAAGATGACAAAAAAATAAACTTAAAATGTTGGAAAGGTGTTTTTTTGCTTACGGCCGAACCAAACTCATACCGGTTGGGGCGTGAGGCTGACCGGCTCGGTTTTAATCACAGCTTCAGTGGCAATACTTTATGGGGGTCCGGTCATTTCGTTTGGTCTTTCCGCCCTTGTTGGTGTTCTTCACCAACAAGCCAAGCGAGATTGCCACAGTTGGTTGGCCGTATTATATTTGAAGTAAATGATTTCAAAACAGCACCCGGAGTTAAAATATTCTGCAGAGCAACGAATACTACCCGTTCGGGTTGCTAACGCAAAACAGTTGGACACGCGATAACACCCGCAACAACTTCCTGTACAACGAAGGGAGTGAACTCAACACCACCACCGGCTTGTAGATCTCCCATTCCGCAATTATGATGCTGCGCTAAAATTGTTGGTGAAGAACACCAACAATGGCAGAGCAATTATGATGCTGTGCTAAAATTGTTGGTGAAGAACACCAACAATGACAGAGGGATCGGAAGCTATCTCTTCGACCTCACTTTCCCCGCTGCCGCAAGGCCTCAAACACCACCACAGCCGCAGCATTAGACACATTCATGCTGTCTATTTTGCCTTGCATGGGGATGATGATGTTGGCATCCGAATTCTTTGTCCAAATGTCTGATAGGCCGGTAGCCTCCGTACCCAAAACAATGGCCGAGGGTTGCGTAAAATCAATTTGATGGTATGGCCTGGAGGCCTGCAGGGAAGTGCAGAAAATTTTGATTTGATTTATTTTTAGCCAGGCAATTGCTTCATCGGATGAAACAGCCGCCAACTGATTGGTAAATACGCAGCCCACGCTGGAACGGATTACGTTAGGGTTATAAAAATCGGTTTGCGGGTCGCAGATAATGACAGCATCCACGGCAGCGGCATCGGCCGTGCGCAAAATGGCTCCGAGGTTTCCGGGTTTTTCTACAGCTTCCAGAATGAGCACGAGCGGGTTTTTCCGAAGTTCTATCTGCGTAAGCAAATGGGTTTTTTGTTTGGCCACGGCAATTAGCCCGCCCGAACTCTCGCGCACAGCTATTTTTTCAAAAACTTCTTTCGACACCGGAATGAGATCTTTTTTCAGCAGGTCAGAAATTTCGCTCAACGCAATAATTTCTTCACAGAAAAAAATACTTTCTATTGTATAGCCTGCTTCCAGCGCCCACAGTATCTCACGCTTCCCTTCAATTAAAAACAGTTGCCGGTTTTTTCGTTCGCGTGGTTTTTCCAGCGCCAGCAAACTTTTTATTTTAGGATTTTGCGAACTGGTAATTTTAGGATGCATGCTGCAAGATAATAGCCTATGGGTAAAATAGAGACGGATCTCCCCTAAACACGTGATTTTTTATTTTTAAATTCTTCCTAATTTCGTTGGAACAACAAACTGATCTATGAAAAAATTAATAACGGCACTGTTAGTGGGTTTAACACTTCAAGTAAGTGCTCAAACCTTTGAGGGAACGATAAAATGGTCTATGAAAATGGACATTACCGACCCGGCTGTGAAGGCCAAAATGGCGGAAGGCCAACGCAAGATGAACGACCCGGCCAACCAGGCCAAGATGAAAGAGCTTCAGGCTAAAATGAACGACCCACAATTTAAAGCCATGATGGAAAGCAACCCGCAGATGAAAGCCACTATGGAAAAAATGATGCAGGGGGCATCGTCTGGCGATATGATGGGCAGCATGATGCCCAAAGGCATGACAGTGAAAGTGAAAGGCGACAATTCGTTAGTAACCATGGATGGAGGTATGATGTCGGGCGATTTTTTACATACCTCCGAAAAAAGTGTGCGTCTCGACCGGGAAAATAAAACGTATTCGGTGATGCCCTCTGGAAGAGATCATGCTACAACTGAAAATAATTATACAGTAACCAAGACGACCGAAACCGCTACCATTCTCGGCCACACATGCACAAAGTATATTGTTACCCCCAAAGAACAACACGACCCGGCCGGAGTTTCTAACATCTGGACGACCACCGACTTTAAAGGATTAGACATGAAAGCCTTTGCCCGGCAACAGATGAGCAAGGGCCGTTCTATGTTTTATGAAGGAATGGAAGGGTTGCCATTAAAGATAGAAACCACTACCCCGCAGGGGAATATGGTAATGGAAGTAACCGATATTAAACGCGAGGCGTTGAGTGCATCGCTGTTTACCATTCCAGGCGATTATAAAGAAACACAGGGAATGTTTGGTGGAGTTCGCTAATAAAACGGGATACCAAAAAAAAGGCCGGAAAAACTCCGGCCTTTTTTTATTTTACGCTGCCGATGGGGTTTTTGTGTTTGCGGTGGCCTTTGCCTACAGGTTTCTCTTCATAGTAGCCGAGAATTTTCATCATGCCATCGGCCGTTTGCTCGGGCGCAAATAATTCGGTAGAAATTTCGCCTTCATCATTGCGGTCTATCAACACATGCTTAGGCGCGGGAATGAGGCAATGTTGAATGCCGCCATAGCCACCCAGCGACTCCTGATAGGCACCGGTGTGGAAGAATCCGATAAACAGTTTCTCTTCATCGTTAATCATCGGAAGAAATACCTCCCCGGTGTGGGCTTCGCTGTTGTAGTAATCGTGGCTGTCGCAGGTAAGCCCGCCCACATTTACTTTATGGTAGGGGTCGTCCCACTTATTTACCGAGAGCAGTATATATTTTTGATTCAGGCCCCACACATCGGGCAGGTGGGTGATAAAGGAGCCGTCAATCATATACCAAAGTTCTTTGTCGTTTTGCAGTTTCTGATCTACTACCGAATATAAAATACCACCGCTTTCCGATACGGTAAAACTTCCAAACTCGGTAAAGATGTTGGGCACGGGTACATTGTTCTTTTCGCAAATCCATTTAATGTTCTCTACGATTTGCTCAATCATGTATTTGTAATCGTAATGAAAGGTGAGCGATTGTTTCACCGGAAATCCGCCTCCAATATCAATCGAATCCAGCGTAGGGCATATTTTTTTAATCTCACAGTATTTAAAAATGAATCGGCTCAGTTCACTCCAGTAATAAGCCGTGTCTTTAATGCCCGTGTTAATGAAGAAGTGGAGCATTTTTAACGAAGCTTTGGTGCTGGTTTGAATTTTCTCTTTGTAGAGAGTGTTAATGTCGCCATAGCGAATGCCCAGCCGCGAAGTATAAAATTCAAATTTAGGTTCTTCATCGGCTGCTACACGGATGCCTACCTGGTAGGGCTTGGTGGCCCATTTTTCGTAATGGTCTATTTCGTTGAGGTTATCTAAAATCGGAACACACGTAAAGCCATCGTTAATTAACTCGGTAATATATTCTTTGTACTTCGGCATCTTAAAACCGTTGCACAAGATGTACGTGTTTTTAGAAACTTTATTGCGTTCAAAAAGCGTGCGCACAATGGGGATATCAAAGGCGGAAGACGTTTCGATGTGGATGTCGTTCTTCAGGGCTTCCTCTAAAATAAAATCGTAATGCGAAGACTTGGTGCAGTAGCAATAAGTGTAGGAGCCGTTGTACTTAAAACGCTCCATGGCATTGGTAAAAGCCGTTTGTGCGAAGCGAATATTTTCGCTGATGCGCGGCAGGTAGGTAAAGCGCAACGGAGTACCGTATTGCTTGATAATGTCCATCAAGGGTACATCGTTAAATAATAACTCATGATCGCGCACTTTAAATTCGCGCTGCGGAAACTCAAAGGTTTGCTCGATCAGCTCGCGGTAACTCTTCATCCTGGCAGTAAATGGTTAGTAGGTTGAATCATTTTAAAAAGGCAGCCTCTGGCTGGCCGTTTACGAAGTGGCAATATTCCGATAAAATTGCCATCTTTGCAACGGATTGATTCGTTATGGCACACCCGTTTTTATTTCGTTTTATTTCAGGGGCACATGGCCTGCCCGACTTCTAAGGAGGAAATTCCCCGCCCGCTATTTTCGATATTATCAGTCTTAAAAATTTTTAGATCCGTTTGTGAAAGAAATTAAAATCATAGAAGTAAAATCTGAAATCGGTGCCGGCACCCGCGGAGCCAGCCTGGGGGTAGAAGCCATGAAAATTGCCAGCCTCGATCTGAAGTCGGATTTATTTAAAAAATACGACTCCGTAGAGGTAGAGAATGTAAACGAATTGTTGTTTGACGGGGCCGAACATGCCTATGCCAAATTTATAGACGGGGTGTTGGTTATGGAAGAACGCGTTTGTCTGGAGGTATATGAACAACTTTTTGACGATTACTTCCCGCTGATAATGGCAGGCGACCACAGCACCGCTTATGGCACAATAGCCGGTATAAAAAAGGCCTATCCCAAAAAACGCCTGGGCGTAATTTGGATTGATGCCCATGCCGATTTGCACACCCCGTTTACCACCCCTTCCGGAAATATGCACGGCATGCCGCTGGCCATGGCTTTTGGTATAGACAACCTCGAAAGTAAAGTAAACGACCCACGCGGAGCTACTCTTGATTATTGGGAACAAATAAAAAACGTAGGGATACCCGGTGCTAAAATTAACCCCGAAGACTTGGTTTATATTGCCGTGCGCGATCTGGAAAAACCGGAAAATTACCTGATCAACAAATACAACATCAACTTTATAGAAGTTGAAGAAGTAAAAAAGAAAGGAGCAGCCGAAACGGCCCACCGGGCACTGGCTATGTTAGATCATTGCGATCTTATTTATGTGTCGTTCGATGTAGATAGTATAGACAGTCGCTTTTCCACCGGCACAGGCACCCCCGTACCCAATGGGCTTACCGTAGAAGAAGCTAAAGTTCTCAATGCCGAACTTTGCAAGGACCCCAAAGTATGTGTGTATGAAATTGTAGAGGTAAACCCTACCCTCGATACCGAAAACAGAATGGCCGAAAGCGCCTTCGAGATTCTGGAAGCATCCGCTAAATCTATTGAGGCCCGACCGGTACTTACGGAGTGATCCGGTTTGCAGGGCGATGAATAATCGTTCATCTTTAACCTGCTTAGAGTCATGAAAATGTTTTTACAAGAGTTAGCCGAAGAGGTGCATCAAAGCGAAGTCCACCTCGCACGTGTTACCGTTATTTTTCCTACCCGAAGGGCCGTACTTTACTTTAAGAAATACCTGAGCGCACTCATAGATCGCCCGGTGTTTTCTCCCCGGCTTATCACATTCGAAGATTTTGTTTCTGATTTTTCTTCGCTGAAAATTCCCGATAAACTAGAACTGGTACACCGTCTTTACTTTTGTTATAAAGAACTATTTGGCGGGTATGCAGAACCGTTCGATCAGTTTTTTAGGTGGGGCGAAATGTTGCTGCGCGATTTTGACGAAGCCGACCGGTATCAGGTAGATGTAAAATTGCTATTCTCCGACTTGCGCCACCTGAAAGAGCTGGATCGTGAAATGGATTACCTCTCAGCTGAACAAAAAGAATACCTTAAAAATTTTTGGAATGAGTTTGACGAACGCCCATCCATTAACCAGCAAAAATTTATTGAGGTATGGACCAAACTATATCCGTTGTACAAGCTTTTTAATGAACGCCTTTCGGCTGATGGCCTGAGCTACGAAGGAAACTTGCACCGCGAGGTGGCTGATAAACTGAGGCAAGGAGAAATTAAATTAGATAACGAAAAACAATTGTGGTTTGCCGGGTTTAATGCACTTACCCATGCCGAAGAAAATATTATTTCTTTTTGTGTAGAAAATGCCGGGGCAAAAGTGCGATGGGACTACGACCAATATTATGTAAATGATGAAAGACAGGAGGCGGGTAAATTTTTTAATGCATACAAAAAGCATCCGGTTCTTGGAAAAACATTTTCCGCCCAGGTGCCGGTCCATTTCCATCAACCCAAAAACATAGAACTGCTCGGAGCAGCACAACCCATCGCGCAAGTAAAGTTATTGGCAGGCGAGTTGGAAAAGCATTTGCTCCATGGAATGGTTATGGAAGAAACCATATTGATTCTTCCCGATGAAAAATTGCTGATGCCGGTACTGTATAGCCTTTCTCCCGTGGTTGATAAGTTTAATGTGTCGATGGGTTTTCCGCTGGTCAATGCACCGGTTTATAACCTGATCGAATTGTTGGTGCAACTGCAAATCCGGTCTAACAATAAACAATTTGATTTCAGCTCGGTTCAAAGCGTATTGTCGCATCCTTATGTAGTGGCGGCCGATGCCTTAGCAACACACCACAAACTGAAAACGATTTACCAAAATAACTGGGTAGAAGTGTCTGACACTTTTTTGACAACCGATGTAAAACTACATACTTGTATTTTTAAGACAGCTGATAAAATTACCCGATATCTATTAGCAGTTATTGCCGAACTAGAGGAGGCCTCTTTAGGGAGTGAGTTAGACAAAGAAGGATTGTTGAGAGGTAAACGTCTGATAACTCGGTTAGAAGCCGTGTGGGAGGAACCGACAGATGAACCTCAGCGCACCAACCGGTTAAAATCATTTTTGAGATTATTCCGCCAATATGCCCGAACCGAAAAAATTCCATTTATAGGCGAGCCCTTAAAAGGTCTGCCTATTACCGGTTTGCTGGAAAGCCGCAACCTTGATTTTAAAAATGTATTTATTCTTTCACTTAACGAGGGAGTGGTTCCTCCATCCGGGCATGGTGCATCCTATATTCCAAGCAGCCTGCGCAAAGCGTATAACTTGCCGGCCGATGAACACCGGGGCGCCATGTATGCCTATCTTTTTTACCGGCTTTTACAACGGGCACAAAATATCTTCCTCTTTTATAACTCCGAACCCGATACACTTGGCCAGGGAGAGATGAGCCGTTATGTGCAACAATTAATTTATGAAAGCGGATGGCCTATTCAGCCGAAAGTGCTGCACAACCCCATCGCGTCAAAAAAAATAGAGCCGATTGTTATTCAGAAATCGGAAACCGTGCGGCAGACATTAGTTAAACTGAAGGATGGAAGTAATCGCAGTAAAGGATTTTCGCCATCGGCCTTGAATACGTATCTGGATTGCAGCCTGAAATTTTATTTTCAATATGTAGCACGCATTCGCGAAGCCGATACCGTGCAGGAAGAAATTGATCCGCGCGTGTTAGGCAACCTGTTGCACAAAATAATGGAGAGATTTTATGTAGAGGCAACGGGCGGCAACCTGCCTAAACTGATTACTCAGAATAATTTTGACAACCTGGAAGAACGAATCAACCGGCTGATGGATGACGCATTTAGAAATGAATATAGCCTTGCCCCAACGGAAGAAGTGGTATACGAAGGTCAGCGTGTGGTGGTGCGGGAGGTAGTGCGCAAGTTTGTGAAAAAGATTCTTGATTGGGATAAAAGCCAGGCGCCCTTTCAAATTGAAGGATTGGAGGAAAATCGGTGGACGTATTCCGTCAATATCCGCCAAGCTCCCTACACCGTACTACTGGGTGGGATGATTGACCGGATAGATATGAAAGATGATCAGGTAAGAATCATTGATTACAAAACCGGAAAAGATAAGTTAGTGTTTAAAGATATACCTTCCCTTTTTTCCGGCAGCGATCGAAACAAGGCAGTCTTTCAAACACTGTTGTATGCCCTGTTGTATCAAAAAAATGCTTCGGATCATTCCAAAAAAATAGTACCCGGTTTGCTAAACCGGAATAATTTATTTACTGGCGATTTTCAGTTTGGGCTACAACAAAACGGACAACGGCTTACGGATGCCACCCCTTTTTTGCCCGAAGTAGAAGAACACCTGACGGAATTACTTAACGAAATTTTTGATCCGGCTAAACCGTTTCATCAGACGGACAACAAAAAAATCTGTGATTTATGTGTCTATCGTACCCTTTGTTACCGTTGAAACCGATCCGGAGAAAAGGCAGTTAAAACCATACTTGTTTTTTTTTCATCGATTATTTCGGATACTAATTTTCCGGTAGCCGGTGCCAGGCTCAAGCCCATCATAGAGTGGCCGGTGGCAATGACCAGATTTTTTATTTTAGTACTTCGGCCTATGTACGGCAATCCATCGGGCGAACAAGGGCGAAGTCCGTGCCAGATACTTTCAGCCATCGGCATCGCTACTTTCATTTCCGGATAATATTTAGGTATGGAGTCAACAATCCCTTTTACACGCTTTAGGTTAACGGAATGATTAAGGCCGGCTATTTCCATGGTGCCCCCAAAGCGCAACGAATTTTCCATCGGGGTTACGGCTACACGTGCTTCCAAAAAAATAGAGGGGATTTGCACATTCTTCTCCACCTCGGGCAAGGTAAAGCTATACCCTTTACCCCCTTGCATGGGCAGGGTTAAGGCAAGTTGTTTAGCGATCAGGCCGCTCCAGGAGCCGGCCGCCAATACGATCTGATCGAAAGAAAAAATTTGATCGCCCGCCTGTACCGATTGAATGTTTTGCCCGTGAAATTGAAATGCGGAAACAGCTGAGTTGGTTACAAATGTTACTCCTTTTTTTTGAAGATATGATTTTAGCCTGTTAAATAATTTTTTGGGAGTAAGATGTGCATCGCCCGGAAAATAAATACCACCTCGCACATTTACCTTTACATACGGCTCCAGTTGTTGCACTTCTTCACCCGATAAAATTTTTGCCGTAATGCCAATGTCATTAGCCCGGTGGGCGGTTTCCGATTCTTCGTGTTCAGCTTCTTTGGTTTGGTAGAGCATGAGCAAGCCTCGTTCGTGGTATCCAAAATTAAATGGTAAATCGTGAGCCCATTGCTGATAATGAAATTTGCTTAATAAGCTCAACTCTTTCAGGGCCGGAATGGCTGCGGCCACATGCTTTTCATTTGCGCTTTTTAAAAATAAAAGCCCCCAGCGGATCAGGTCGCCATTTAAACGTGGTCTGACAAAAAACGGACTAGACGAATGGAACATCCACCGGATGCCTTTGGCCACCATCCCCGGTGCAGCCAGCGGAATGAAGTGGCTGGGCACAATCATACCTGCATTGCCATGCGAGCAGCCATCGCTTAGATCGCTTTGGTCTATAACTGTAACCTCATGCCCCGATTGATTCAGGTAATACGCAGAACTCAATCCGATAATGCCGCCTCCAATAATTCCAATTTTTGACATACTATTAAATTACTTGAAACCCATACGCATAGGGATCATCGTCCGGATCAATGGTAATGGTATTGTAACCATATATTTTAGCCCAGCCTTCTACACTGGGAATGATGGCTGGTTTCCCGTTAAGTTCAGTAGTTTCTTCAATGCGCCCGATAAATTTTGAGCCGATGATGCTTTCATGAATAAATTCTTTTCCGGGCTTCAATTTTCCCTGGGCAAACCATTGAGCCATACGTGCCGAGGTGCCCGTGCCACAAGGCGATCGGTCTATAGCTTTGTCGCCATAAAAGACGGCATTGCGGGCGGTAGAGATTGAATCAATTGGTTTCCCTGCCCATAAAATATGGCTGCATGAATGAATGGTGGGGTTTTCGGGGTGCACAAAAGTGTGTTGATTATTAATATTCTGACGTAGTGCCCGGCTCCAGCGGATCAGCTGGTCGGCAGTGTAATTTTCTAAGCCCGAAAAGTTTTTCTGTACATCCACTATTGCATAGAAATTTCCGCCATACGAAACATCAAGGGATAGTTCGCCCAAATCGGGACATAGGGCTTTTATATTTTCTGCTGCGAGGTAAGCCTTTACGTTTCTGATTTTTACCGACTTCACTTTTTTTCCTTCCTGTTGGTATTCAATACGCACAAGCCCGGCCGGCACTTCCAGATTTAATACGCCCCGTGTTTTGGGTACGATGAGCCCCTCTTCTAGAGCGATGGTAACGGTGCCAATGGTGCCATGCCCGCACATGGGAAGGCAGCCACTGGTTTCAATAAACAAAACGCCCATATCGTTGGCTGGGTCAGCCGGGGGGTATAAAATACTTCCGCTCATCATGTCGTGCCCGCGCGGCTCAAACATCAACCCTTTCCGAATCCAATCATACTCACGCAAAAAATGCTGACGCTTCTCGCTCATGTTGGCTCCTTCCAATAAGGGGCCGCCACCTGCCACTAACCGAACCGGATTGCCACACGTGTGCGCATCGATACAGAAAAAGGTTTTTTTCATTTTATTAATACTGAATTTTCCAATTAATTAATTTAGCTCCGGGTTCCGGTTTTAATTCAATCATTCTCATCATGCCTTCCTTCGTTGATTTTACAAGGAGAGCGCGATCGCAGGCAACACTCGGTTCTGTTATTGATTCAGGTTCGTACACATAAAGAATGTAGTTCTCAAGGGGAACAATTTCTGATTGTCCCGTCAAGGAGTTGTCTTTCCAATTCACGTTTACTAAATCCACACCACCGCAAGTGATGTGCCGATTGGTGGCAAGCAGTTGCGGGAAATTTTTTCTTTCGCGAAAACACAATACCTCACAGTTGTATCGATGATCAATGGAGCCCGGCTCGTACTGTTTGGAGAAAACCCCTTTGAACTGCTTAGTCCAGAATTCAAAAACTAAATATTCCTTTTCATCATTTAAACCTAAATCATGAAAGGGTAGGACTTTATCGCGTTCATCAAGCCTTCCTAACACCAGCCACTTTTCGAACGGGCGGTTGATCTCTTGCGCAAACAAACCGGTGGTTGTCGATGTGCTGGCATCAAAGAGACGGGGGCCGGACCCACTCATCTCGGCATCGGCCAAATTAATTTTTGATGAGCGTGACGGATCAACATCATAAACCTGGCCGGGCTGCGTATACAAAACGGGCATCGAACGGATCGCTGCTTCAGTTAAGGGCGAACTATATTTCGCTGGTTTATCCGTCAGCATAAATAAGGATCCGGTCAGGGAAGTTGCAACGCAGGAGCGATAGGCTTCGGCATCGCTCAGCTCAATATGGTCAGGGTCATTTTGCCAGATAATATTATTGTATGAGTTATATTGGGCAAGCCCCGCATAGCTGTACCCATCGTTTCCAATACGACAAGCGTCAACAATACCAACCAGTTCCGGGCGAATTCCCCAGCACGCCATCAGTGGCAGATCTTTACCAATGGATGCCCGCACAGCCTTCACCATATTTCGGAAGGCTTCATTGCGATCCAGTTTCCTGGTGGTAAAATATTCTGAATACGAATTGTACCCCTCGTATTTTAAATGCCTCAAGGCATCCAACTTAAAATAACGCCATCCTTGCGCTTTCAGCCCTTGATAAACAGGCGTGATGTATTTTGAAATAGATTCCGGATTGCTTCCATCTATTACATAATCAACCCAATTTCCTTTTACCGGGTTTCTGTTTTTATCACGAATGAAAAATTGCTTGTTGTTTTTGGCTTCAGCCGAATCGGCAAAAGCAACATTCGTCCAGATGCCGGGAGTCATCCCATGCTTACTGATATAATGAGCAAGAGAATCCATTCCTTTTGGAAATTTTTTATTGGCCGTTAACCAATGATCAGCCGGGCCGATCGGCAATTGTTGATAACCATCATCGATTTGAATGTACTCTAATCCATAAGGTTTCAATTTTTCAGAAGCAGTTTGGGTTAACTGAACGATGTCATTTTCAGTAACCTTATCGAAATAAGCAAACCAACTGCACCAACCCACTATTGGTTTTTTGTACAACGAGTGTGTGTTCGGGTTAAAGTAACTCAAGCCACGATGTTTTTGATAATAGTGATGGCGAAACCGAATAACAATTTCCCAGCCCTTGGCATTTATTTGAAATTGATTTTTGTTTGAATTGATTTTCAGTTTTGGATAAAACGAATCAAAACTGAACAGCCAATCTTTTTGGCGATCGTAAACACCATTGTTTAACAAACTGGTACTGGGGCCAACACAATGCCTGATCACTTTCAAGCCCTTGTCGCGGGGATCACTTTCCACTGCAATGGCTCCTTCATGGGCAAGGACTTCACCGTTTAATTCGAATGAATTTGATAAGCCTGAGGAGATGGTGATGAGTTCGAGCCAAGCGCCATCCACCTTCCTGCTTTGATGCAGAATATTACACTTCTTTGAATTTTGAGGGGAGAGTAAACCTTTAAAAAGAGGCTCCCCTTCAAATGAAATGAGAAGCGAATCTTTTTTCTGAGTTACGATAATTTGTGAATAACCGACTGAGCAGGCGAAAGCAAGAATTGAAAATAATTTCAATCGAAACAGTGGGCGGTGTCTCATTCCAGAAATTATTATTTAACCTGATCTCTTGTCCAATTTCCGTCTATCAATCGAAATACATTCAATGGATTTTCGTTTTTTAGTTCACTCGGCAAAAGGGAGTTAGGAAAATTTTGAAATGCAACAGGACGAACAAACCGTTTGATGGCATCGGTGCCAACAGCTGTAAACCGCGAATCGGTAGTGGAAGGGTAGGGGCCTCCGTGGTTTTGCGAAGGAACTACCTCAACCCCTGTGGGCACTCCATTAATAATTAAACGACCTGCTTTTTCTCTGAGCAGATTAAGCAGGCTTTGAAATTTTTCTATCTCGGCTTCTTCTCCTATGATGCTGGAAGTTAATTGACCATGCTGGCGAGCGGCCAGTAGATTAAGTTCATTAACATCGGCACATTTTACAATCAGCGAAAAAGGTCCGAATACTTCTTCGGCCAACAGCGGGTTTTTTAAAAAATCTTTGGCCGATACCGAAACTACCGTGGCGCGCCCTTGCCGGTTATTTCCGGCATCGGTTGCCTGCGCTTCTATGCTTACGCCTTTTTGTGCCAGCGACTCGGCCATGCGTTTATGATAATTGTTGGCAATCCCCTGATGAAGCATGGTGCCGGCCGGAGTTTTAATAATTTCTTCACCCAAACGTTTGATATATTTTTTTAAATCATCGTTATCCACGGCAATCATTAACCCCGGATTGGTGCAAAATTGGCCTACCCCTTGCGTAACTGAGTTAGCCAGCAGGAGAGCCGTTTTTTCAAAATTTTTTGCCAGCGATTCGGGCAGCAGATAAACCGGATTAATGCTGCTCATCTCGGCAAAAACAGGAATGGGCTCAGGACGCTGGTTGGCCAGATCGAAAAGAGCCCTGCCTCCGGTAAGCGAACCTGTAAAGCCCACGGCTTTGGCCAACGGATGTTTTACTAATGCCTGGCCGGCCTCAAATCCTGCTCCATGCAAATGCTGAAATACACCTTGAGGCATACCCGTTTGGATCATGGCTTTTCGGATGGCGCTGGCTACTAATTCAGAGGTGCCGGCATGAGCCGGATGTGCTTTTACTATGACGGAACAGCCGGCCGCCAACGCAGAGGCGGTGTCTCCGCCAGCTGTGGAGTAGGCCAACGGAAAGTTGGCAGCACCAAATACAACAACCGGGCCGAGGGGCACCAGCATTTTTCGTAAGTCGGGCCGGGGGGCAGGTACCCGGTGGGGTTGTGCCGAATCAATTCTGGCGTCTACCCACGACCCCTCTTCTACCAACTGGGCAAACATGCGACAGTGGCCGGTGGTGCGGCCGCGTTCGGAAACCACCCGTGCTTCGGGTAGATTTGTTTCTTGCATGGCCGTTTGTATCAGGGAATTTCCAAGGGCTTCAATTTCATCGGCTATGGCGCGGAGAAATTCGCCTTTCTTTTTTCCGTTCAGATTTTTATAAGAAAGAAAAGCAACGTGCGCTTCGCGAACGGCTGCTTCTATTTCGGGGAGGGTGGCATCTTTAAATTCCATAAAAAAGATTAGAGTTTAGGACGTGAATTAATTCCATCGCGAATGATTTTCAAAATCCGTTGACGTTCTTCGCCCGTCAGGGTTAGCCGGGGTGCCCGCACATGTTCAGATCCTATCCCCGCCTCTTGCTCGGCCAGCTTAATATACTGAACCAGCTTGGGGTGAATGTCTAACTCGAGGAGTGGTAAAAACCACCGGTATATTTTTAGTGCCTCTTCTATTTTTCCGGCTTTAGTAAGTTTATAAATGGCTACTGTTTCTTTCGGAAAAGCACACACCAATCCGGCTACCCAGCCATCTGCTCCCAGCATCAGTTCCTCCATGGCAATGGTATCTACTCCGCAAAACAGTTTGAAACGATGGCCAAACCGATTGATCATGCGGGTAACGTTGCTAACATCGCGGGTAGATTCTTTTACGGCCTGAATGGTTCTCTTTTCAGCTAACTCAGCAAACATATCGAGGGTTACTTCTATTTTATAATCTACCGGGTTGTTGTAAACCATAATGGGCAAAGGAGAGGCATCGGCCAGGGTTTGGTAAAAGGTAACGGTTTCGCGGTGATCGGATTTGTAGCGCATGGGGGGCAAAACCATCAATCCGTTAGCCCCGGCTTTTTCAGCTTCCTGTGCTAAAGCAACTGCCTGTCGCGTACCTCCTTCGGCAATTGTCATGATAACGGGAACCCGCCCGGCCACTTGATCCTGGGTAAATTTGATCAAATCAATTTTTTCGGAATTCTCCAACGTACTGGCTTCGCCCAGCGAACCACCAATGATGAGACCGTTTACACCGGCATCGAGCTGAAACCTTAGGTTCTTTTCAAAAAGTAAAAAATCAATTTTTTCGTCATTGGTAAACTTAGTGGTGAGTGCGGGCATAACCCCTTCCCATAGTATGGCCATATTTTTTATTTTTTTATGAATACAAAGATAGCGGATCGCATTTCTATCAGAAGAAACAAAAATACCCAGTAGTGGTATTATTTTAGCATAAGGAGTTGTGTACCTTCGGGCGATGAAAGTAGTGGCTTTTAATGTGCCCCGGGTAAAGCGCGAAGCTTTTCGCTTGCAAACTGACCGAGGGCGTTTTTTTTACGACCAACTACACCAACATTCGGAAATTCAGATTATGCTCATCTGCGAAGGAGAAGGTACACTGATAGCAGGCGATTATGTAGGACGGTTTGGCGCTCAGGATCTGTTTGTAATTGGCAGTAACCAGGCGCATGTATTCCGAAGCGATGAACATTACTATGCGGCCAACTCAAAAAAGAAATCGAATGCCATTTCAATTTATTTTAATGAACAATACCTGGGCGATTCTTTCTGGCAAGTGGAGGAGTTGAAAACCCTGAAGGTTTTTTTTAACAGGTCTGTACGCGGTATGAAAATTAGCGGGCACACCAAATCAGAAATTACCGAATTAATACTTCAACTAAAGACCGCTCACGGAATTGATAAGTTGATTTTATTTTTTTCGATTTTAAAAAAACTGAGCCGCACCCGCGACATCAAAAATTTATCGATTGCTTCGGGCGATTTTAAAAAAGAAGAAGGAAAGCGAATGAACGCGATCATCCGGTTTACGTTTCGCGAAAGCCATCGCCCCATTTATTTAGAAGAGATAGCCGAAGTAGCTAACCTGACAACGGAAGCTTTTTGCCGGTATTTTAAACAACACACACAAAAAACGTACACCTCTTTTTTAAACGAAGTGCGGGTAAGTAATGCCTGCCGGCTGCTTATCAATAAAGATATAACCATACGCGATGTGTGTTATCAGGCAGGATTTAATAACCTTTCTAACTTCAACCGGATATTCAGGAAAATTGTCGGAACACGCCCGTCTGAGTATATATCTTAAAAAAAAGTTGCTAACGAAGGCTTTAGTAAATTGAAAAAAGATTAGGCTTTCTTAGGCTTCTTCCGGGGCTTTCGGCTCACCGGGTGCTTTTGGGTTAGCGGGTTTTACGACAATCACACGACCATCCAGTTCGGTTTCATTCAGGGCGGCAATGGCTCTCTGCCCTTCTTCGTCATGGGGCATTTCCACAAAACCAAATCCTTTAGAGCGTCCCGTATCGCGGTCTTTCACAATCTTGGCCGAAGTTACCTGTCCAAATTTGGCAAAAGCAGCCTCTAGATCTTCGCGGCGGGTTTTAAAATTTAAACGAGCGACAAAAATGTTCATACGAATACAATTATAATGACTGACTGTTCTAACAAATGCACCTCCAATGTAGTAAAATAAACAGTACAGGGCAAGATGGACTAAGGGATGCAGGAAGCACCTTCAGAACAAGACTACCATCCCACCATAGGCAATTATAAAACCGGCTGCCAACCCAATTCCTATTTCGCGGGGGGTATGGGCTTGCAGCGCCAGCCGTGAGGATGCTACCAGACCGGTAATAATTATAACAACAGCTACCGGCAAGATCAGCGCATCAGAAAATGGAATGAGCGGCAACAGAATACCAATCCATCCGCCCATACCGATGCAGTGGATACTGACTTTAATAAAAAAGGTAAGGATGGTTGCCCCGATTACGAGCAACGTAACAAGAGTTATTACCTTATTGAAATTGCTATGGAAAGGAAGACGATAATAGAATAAAAGACACACGAGCACATAAATACCACTGATAAAAAGAAACGGAAGGATACGCTCCTTTCGCGTGTGTAATTGAAACGATGGAATACTCCCCCACATTTTGAAAAGCAAAAGATTGAGAGCCGGCATAACAAAGGTAAAAGCAAAAACAAACAAAGAAACTAAAACCAATTGCCGGGGCTGAACCATAAGTAAAGTTGGGAAGAAAGAGCCCAGTGTCAGCACGAGGTAGGTAGCCATCAAGAGCGGATGAAATACAAATGAAATGGTTTGGGCAGCCGTTTTCACATTTCTCTCCTTAATCGCGCTACAGGAATATTTAATTGTTCGCGGTACTTAGCCACCGTACGTCTGGCAATATTGTAGCCTTTTCCGTTTAGCAATTCTTCCAGTTTATCGTCTGAGTAGGGTTTGCTTTTATCTTCTCCGCTGATGAAGTCGCGGATGATCTGTTTCACCTCCCGGCTGCTGGCCTCTTCGCCCGAGTCGGTGCTGATGCCCTCCGAGAAAAAATATTTTAAAGGAAATGTGCCAAAATCGGTTTGCACTGTTTTGCTGCTGGCCACGCGGCTTACCGTAGAGATATCCATATTAATCATGCCGGCAATGTCCTTCAGGATCATGGGTTTCAATTTGGTTTCATCGCCATCCAGAAAATAATCGTATTGAAATTCTACAATGGAACGCATCGTTCTCAGCAAAGTTTGCTGACGTTGTTTGATGGCATCAATAAACCAGCGGGCGGCATCGAGTTTTTGTTTAACAAACGAAACGGCCTCTTTCATTTTCTTGTCTTTTTTATCGCTTTTTTCGTAGGCCTGAAACATTTCGTTATAGCTGCGGCTAACACGGAGCTCGGGCGCATTGCGCGAGTTGAGCGCCACTTCAATTTTCCCGTTATGGTTGGTAAGAAGAAAATCGGGTATTACATATTGATTTTTTACTAAGCCATTGGTTACTTCTCCACCGGGCTTGGGGTTGAGCCGCACGATCAGCTCGATCGCATCTTTAATGTAGTCGTCATCATCCAGATCAAGTTTTTTTAAAATTTTCGGATAATGTTTTTTGGTAAACTCTTCATAACATTCGCTGATGATTTTTTTGGCCACAATAACATCTACATCTTGCCCGTCATCCAGGCGGTCGAGTTGCAGCAGCAGGCATTCTTGCAAATTTCGGGCGGCAATGCCGGCCGGGTCAAAAGACTGGATTTTTTTTAAAATGCTTTCCACTTCCTCCAGCGTGGTATCAATGCCTTGTGAGAAGGCAAGATCGTTTACGATAGATTCCAACTCCCTGCGGATGTAGCCATCGCCTTCAATGCTGCCGATCAACTGCCGGCCAATCGCCAGTTGGCGGTCGTCCAGACCTAGAAAACCGAGTTGGGTAAGTAGAGTTTCGTGCAAAGACGAAGTAGTGGCCAGGGGCATTTCGCGTTCTTCTTCGTCATCGCCATCATCGCTGTAGGTTTTGTAGCTGTTGTAGTCATCATCGCGCAGGTAATCTTTAATATCTATTTCGTCTTGCGCTTCGGTGGCATCATTTTCGGGTTCATCGGCCGGTTCATTTTCCGGTTGCGATTCCGGCTCCTCTTCGTTGCCTTCCTCCAATACCGGGTTCAGTTCCAGTTCTTCTTCTATGCGGCTTTCCAATTCGGCCGTAGGCACTTGCAGCAGCTTAATAAATTGTATCTGCTGAGGCGACAACTTTTGTTGCAACGATTGGGTAAGACTGAGCTTTTGCATAAATGAATCAACTGCAAATTTATCAATTCAGTTGATTCCGGAATTTAAGAGTAGAATAATTTGAATGGTTTTTTTAAGGAAGACAGCCGATGTAAGCTTCAATTCTAGAATCTCACTTACAGGAAATTGGTGTAGCTTTGCGTTCTCATTTTTTTATGAAAAGAATTAAAATCAAAGACGTACTGAAAACACTACCGGCCGGGCAAACTGTAAAGGTGCAAGGCTGGATACGCACATTTAGAAATAATCAATTTATTGCTATTAATGATGGCTCTACCATTCATAATGTGCAGGCGGTGGCCGAACTGAACAGCCTGGATGAGGTAACCCTAAAGCGCCTTACCACCGGAGCGTGCGTGTCGGTAGAAGGCGAGCTCATTCCGTCTCCGGCCAAAGGCCAGGCGGTAGAAATAAAAGTAAAATCCATCGAAATTTTGGGCGATAGCGAGGCGGAAAAATTTCCGCTGCAACCCAAAAAACATTCCCTCGAATTTTTGCGCGAAATAGCTCACCTCCGCGCCCGTACCAATACATTTGGCGCGGTGATGCGCGTGCGTCATGCCATGGCGTATGGGGTACATAAGTTTTTTAACGACCGTGGTTTTGTGTATGTACATACACCGGTTATTACCGGCTCCGATGCCGAAGGAGCGGGGGCGATGTTTAAAGTTACCACGCTGGATATTAACAACCCGGCCCGCGATGAACACGGCAAGATAGATCATCAACAAGATTTTTTCGGGCGCGAAACCAACCTTACCGTATCCGGGCAATTAGAGGGAGAAACCTACGCTCTTGCGTTAGGCGATATTTACACATTTGGGCCTACGTTTCGGGCAGAAAACTCTAACACAACCCGCCACCTGGCCGAGTTTTGGATGATAGAACCCGAAATGGCTTTCTACGACATTCATGATAATATGCAACTGGCTACCGACCTGCTGCAGTTTTTGGCTCAATACGCATTAGATAATTGTGCCGATGACCTGGAATTTTTAAATAAACGGGCGCAGGAAGAAGAAGCGGCCAAACCTCAAGAACAACGGAGCGAACTCGGCCTGATTGACCGCCTGAAGTTTGTGGTAGAGAACGATTTTCAAAAACTCAGTTATACAGAGGCTATTGATATTTTAAAAAATTCTAATCCCAACAAAAAGAAAAAATTTCAGTATCTCATAGATAGTTGGGGCGTTGACTTGCAAAGTGAGCACGAGCGCTACCTAGTAGAAAAACATTTTAAGAAGCCTGTCATTTTATACAACTACCCGAAAGACATTAAGGCATTTTATATGCGCCAGAATGAAGACGGCAAAACCGTAGCTGCCATGGATGTGCTCTTCCCCGGCATCGGAGAAATTATAGGTGGCTCGCAGCGCGAAGAACGGTATGAAAACCTGGTGGCACGAATTCGCGAAATGGGCTTACCCGAAAAAGAATTGTGGTGGTATTTAGATTTACGCAAGTTTGGGTCGGCTCCGCACAGCGGATTTGGGCTGGGCTTTGAACGGCTGGTTCAGTTTGTAACGGGTATGACGAACATACGAGATGTAATACCTTATCCGCGGTTTCCGGGAAATGCCGAGTTTTAAAATAGTATGGCCAACCCTAAGAACGGCTGTAGGCGATGGGTGCATAACCCTATTTATAAAAAAAGAGTATGACCGGTAAAGATTCTTTACTACTTAATTAATCCGAATGGAAACCATCGAACCCTCCGGCATAATTGGCTTAATTGCCATCGCCTGTTTGGCAGCGAATTTTATTGTCGGATTTTTTATCTGGAGCGGCACAGCTGCCAAGCTGCCATACAATCTCACTTTTCTTACTCTTCATAAATTTACCGGCTATTCGGCTGCGGTGGCTATTTTAGTTCACGTGGTGTTGATTCCGTTAGACCCTAAGTCCGAATTTTCATGGAGCGATATAGTCTGGCCCCAATGGACGAAGCACCAACCCTATGCCAATACCTTTGGTGCACTGGCTCTCTATTTAACGGCCGTAGTGGTAGTTAGCTCCTATTTTAAAGATCAGATGAAACTCCGTTTTTGGCGCACTCTGCACTATACTTCGTATATCGCTGCCATTCCGCTGATTATCCACAGCGTGTGGACCGACCCCAAACTGGAAGACCGCCCCATCGATTGGCTGGACGCAGAAAAATTATTTGTGTTGGTGTGTTGCCTCATTATTCTAAGCCTTACTTTTTACCGATTTGTGTTTTATAAAAAACATACAGGCTCGCACTGAATTTTTCGTGTATTTTTGAAAAAAAATGATTATGAAAATTACCATTACCCTATTGGCTGGCCTGATTTCGGTTAGCACCTTGGGCCAGATTGACGCTGCCAAACTAAAGCAACACATTAAAATATTATCGGCCGACTCCCTAAACGGACGAGGTACCGGGAGCGAGGGTGAAAAAATGGCAGCCGCCTACATTGTGGGGGAGTTCAAAAAAATAAAACTTCAGCCGAAAGGAGAGGCACAGGGTTTTTTACAGGCTTTCCCTTTTAAGGGCGGCATGCACGGCACTGGCACAGAAGGCACCGCGCATAATATTATTGGTTATCTGGATAACGGAGCGGCCCAAACCATCATTATAGGGGCACACTACGACCATCTTGGGTTAGGCGAAAACGGAAGTTCGCTCGATGCCAACCCACAAGGCAAGATACACAACGGAGCAGACGATAATGCCTCGGGCACGGCCGGTATTATAGAGTTAGCCCGGTATTTTCAAAAAAATAAAAAAAAGGAGAAATATAATTTCCTCTTCATTTCATTCAGTGGGGAAGAACTGGGTTTGTTTGGCTCAAAGTATTTTACCGAACACCCCACGCTCGATCTCTCCACCGTTAATTACATGATTAACCTCGATATGGTAGGGCGTTTGGATCCGGCTACGAAAGCCTTGGCCGTAAGCGGAACGGGCACCAGCAACGTATGGGAAACCGAACTAAAAAAAATAGCCGGAGACATAAAAATCAAGACTGACTCGGCCGGCATTGGGCCGTCCGATCATACTTCGTTTTATCTTAAAAATATTCCGGTGCTCCATTTCTTTACCGGGGCACATAGCGATTATCACAAACCTTCAGACGATTGGCAGAAAATTAATTTTGCCGGAGAGAAACAAGTGCTTGAACTGATCATTAAGCTGGTAGAAGAGCTTGATGCTGCCCCGCGGCTGGCGTTCTTGCCGACAAAAAATAAGTCTTTGAGTTCATCGCGCTCCTTTAAAGTTACGATGGGCATTATGCCAAGCTATACATCATCTGAAGAAGGATTGAAAGTAGATGGTGTAACCGATGGAAAACCCGCACAAAAAGCCGGCATACAAGCAGACGATGTTATCGTGCAAATGGGCGATATTCAAATAAAAGATGTGCAGACCTATATGGAAGCACTCGGCAAATTTCAGAAAGGCCAGATCGTATCTGTGAAGCTGAAGCGGAAAGGAGAAATGATTACTCTTCTTGTTACTTTCTGATGTCCGTCTATTGCGAAATAGAGGATAACTGAACCCCCGAGTGGCACAACTCTTGCTAACGTGAGGTCATGCTGAGAATCTTTTTTTGGGTAGTGCTTTTACACGGTGTCTTTGCCCTGCACGCACAGCAGCGGGTAAAACTTGTACATGCCGATAGCTTAAAAGGCAGTATTAAAGAAGGCAAGCGTTTCGACCGGCTGATTGGCAACGTGGCGTTTATTCAAAATACAACTCATATTTTCTGCGACTCGGCTCATTTCTTCCGCTCCGAAAACAAACTCGATGCCTTTGGCCGCGTACATATTGTAGATGACTCGGTAGATATTACCTCGCTTCGGTTACATTACGATGGCACCACCAAAATTGCCAACCTCCGGCAAAGTGTGGTATTTGAAAAATTAAAAATTGCCAAACTTTATACCGACTACCTTGATTATTATCGCATCCGCAACGAAGCCCGCTACTTTAATAATGGTAAACTGGTAGATACCACCAACCAGCTTACCAGTGTAAAGGGATACTATGATGTAAATACCAATTTAGCCTCCTTTAAAAAAGAAGTAGTAGGCGTAAACCCTGACTACACCCTTACCTCCGATACGCTTCAATATAACTCTAAAACCAAAATCGTTTACTTCCGCGATTTTACCACCCTTAAAGATAATGAAGGTAAAACAGCCTACTACCAGAATGGCGAATATGATACCCGCCTAAAAAATTCATTGTTGCACCAGGGCGAAATGGAATCGCCTTCCTACAAAATTAAAGCCGATGCGTACCGCATAGACGACAAACGAAAACTATACAAAGTAGCCGGGCATGTGGTGATGACCTCTAAAAACGAAAACATGACCGTGTATGGC
The DNA here is from genome assembly GCA_018267135.1 of Bacteroidota bacterium. Classification (GTDB taxonomy): domain Bacteria; phylum Bacteroidota; class Bacteroidia; order Cytophagales; family Cyclobacteriaceae; genus ELB16-189. Next base: position 120,078 of record JAFDZA010000013.1, on the reverse strand, counting down.
GACAATGGCTTTTACGATAAATTGAAAGGCATCTCCAAAGTATGGAACAATGCCTACGTGGCAAAAGTAACAGACGAAGGCGATACCCTTTTTCTTTCGGCCGATACATTAGTATCGCTGGAAAACATGAACCCTCAAAAGAAAAGATTGCTGGCCTACCACCATGTAAAAATTTTCAGGGCCAATATGCAGGGTGTGGCCGATTCGCTAGCCTATGTCAGTGCCGACTCTACCTTGTATTTCTACCATGATCCTGTTTTGTGGAACGGAGAAAACCAGATGACGGCCGACTCGATTAATATGCTCATCAAACATAAAAAAATTGACCGCATCTATATGATCGGCAACTCGTTTGTAGCTTCTACCGATTCACTTAAAAATTTTAACCAGATAAAAGGCAGGCGTATGACTTCCTATTTTCAGGGGAAGCAGATTCACTATGTCGTAGTGCAGGGAAATGGCGAGAGCATCTACCATGCCCTGGAAGAAAAAAAACTTAAAAAAGACAGTGTTATACTTAAAATTACCTACTTGGTAGGCATGAATAAAATTATATGCAGTAACATGCGCATCAATTTTAAGAAAGGAAAAGTGAGTGAAATAAAATTTTATGTAAAACCCGATGCTTCGTTTTTTCCGCCTCACGAAATTAAAGCCAACGATACACGCCTGAAGGGATTTACCTGGCGCGATAAACTAAGACCTAAAAAAGAAGAAGTGGTAAAAAGTAAAGCAAGCAAAAAAATATCGGTTGCACAGTAAGTGCTACCTCCTACCAATGATCGAAAAAACGCAAAATTGCTAATTATCCCATCCGTTGTATATTTGCAGGCTTATTCCGGCTCAAAACCCGTTTGAATGTACTTTTTAACTCCTTCAACTGCTAAAAAACTTCTTATCCTGCTTGTGGCGGCTGTTTTCTTTATTTCGTGCAGCAAGTTTCGCAGGATTGAGCGCAGCGAAGACTGGCGATTAAAGTACGAAGCAGGTCAGAATTACTTTAAAAAGAAAGATTATTACCACACCGCTATTTTGTTCGAACAAATTTTGCCCATCGTACGTGGGTTGCCTGAAGGCGAAAAAGTAGAATTTTACCTGGCCTATTGCCAATATTACCAGAAAACGTATTTGCTGGCCTCTAACCAGTTTAAAGTTTTTTTTGAAACCTATGGCCGTAGCCAGTTAGCCGAAGAAGCTTATTTTATGTATGCCTATTCGCTTTATATTGCTTCGCCTGACGAACAACTCGACCAGAAAAGCAGCATTGAGGCGATGGGAGCCATGCAGAATTTCTTAAATCAATTTCCGGGCAGCCAGTTTTCCGACAAAGCGACTGAAGTAATCAACAAAAGTCAGGTGAAATTAGAAAAGAAAGAGTTTGAAAACGCCTTGCTTTATTTAAGAATGAGATACTATCAGGCCGCCATTATTTGTATCTCTAATTTCAGGAAAACATTTCCCGACTCAAAATATTTAGAGCAGATGGCTTTTTATAAAATTGAAGCACAATTTAAACTGGCCGAGCAGAGCATTCCTTCCAAACAATTAGAGCGGTATCACTCTACACTTGATTTTTATCAGGAAATGCTCGATAGTTTTCCCAATAGTGCCTACTTAAAAGAGGCGCAGCCGTACTACACGGCCAGTCTCAATCAAGTTAACCTACTGAAAATAAAAACAACGAAAACGATAAATTAATTTATATGGCTACTCAACCTTCAATTATTACACGCGATGTGGAAAAAATTGCTGCTCCCACCGGCAACTTGTATAAATCGGTAGTGGTGATTTCTAAACGCGCCAAACAAATTTCCATAAACCTAAAAGAAGAATTGAATAATAAACTGGCCGAGTTTGCTACTACGGTAGATAATCTGGAAGAAGTTTTTGAAAACCGTGAGCAAATCGAGATTTCAAAATTTTATGAGCGTATGCCGAAACCTACCACCTCGGCTACGGAAGAATTTCTGGAAGGCAAACTCACTTTCCGCATGCGCGAAGAACTTCCTGCGGAAGCAGCCAAAACTGAATAACGGGTATGCTGTCCGGCAAACGTATCTTGCTGGGAATTACCGGAAGCATCGCTGCTTATAAATCGGCAGGGTTGGTACGTTTGCTGGTTAAAGCCGGGGCAGAAGTAAAAGTAGTAATGACACCTGCCGCCCGGGAATTTATTACGCCCCTCACACTATCTACGCTTTCTAAAAATCCGGTGTTGTTGGATTTGGTAAAGGATGAATCCGGGCAATGGACCAACCATGTTGAATTAGGTTTGTGGGCCGATGTATTCGTTATAGCACCCGCCTCGGCTAACACGGTAGCAAAAATGGCCAATGGCCTTTGCGATAATTTATTGTTGGCTACCTACCTCAGTGCCCGTTGCCAGATTTTTTTTGCCCCAGCCATGGATTTAGATATGCTGAAGCATGAATCCACACAGGCCAATATTAAAAAACTGATTTCGGCAGGCAACGAACTCATTAATCCCACTTATGGAGAATTGGCCAGTGGATTGACCGGCCACGGAAGAATGGCTGAGCCGGAAGAAATAATAGACAGGCTTAAATCTTTTTTTTCAGCACATCAGCCGTTAAAAGGGAAGAAAGCATTGGTTACGGCCGGCCCCACCTACGAAGCCATCGATCCGGTGCGGTTTATTGGAAATAATTCTTCCGGGAAAATGGGTTTTGCCATAGCCGAAGAGTTAGCTAAACAGGGTGCAGCGGTAATTTTGATTTCCGGCCCTACGCATTTGCAAACCACACACCCTCGCATAAAAATTATCAACATAGTTTCGGCCGATGAAATGCACCGGGCCGCCACGTATCATTTTCCGCAGGTAGATATGGCGGTATTGTCGGCTGCAGTGGCCGATTTTAAACCGGCTCAAAAGGCAACTCAAAAAATAAAGAAAACAGATGCCGGGCTAAACATTGAATTAATTAAAAACCCCGATATAGCTGCCGATCTCGGCAAAATGAAAAAGGAAGGGCAATACATTGTTGGCTTTGCCTTGGAAACGGAAAATGAACTGGCCAATGCTCAAAAAAAACTGCAGGCCAAGAATTTCGATCTCATAGTATTAAACTCTCTTAAAGATCCGGGGGCCGGATTTAGCCATGATACTAACCAAGTTAGCCTGATCAGCCCCACCCACCCGGTTAAAGAAATTTCTTTGCGAAGTAAGAAAGAAATAGCGATTGAAATCGTTAAAGCATTGACTGAACTTCATGCGTAAGTATTTTATTTTAATCGTTTTTAGTTGGGTAAGAATAGGGCTGGCCCAGGAACTGAATTGCAAAGTAACCATTAATGCCGACCAGATTCAGACCTCCGACCGCTCGGTGTTTAAAGATATGGAGCGCTCATTTGCTGCCTTTTTAAATTCACGCAAATGGACCAACGATGTATTTAAAAACTATGAGCGCATTAATTGCACCCTTTTTGTTAATATCAGCCAGATGCCTTCCATTGGTAATTTTATTGCCAGTGCCCAAATTGTAGCTGCCCGCCCGGTGTATAACACAAACTATGAAACGGTGCTGTTGAATTTTGCCGACCGCGAATTTGAGTTTGAGTACATTGAATCGCAGCCGATGGAATACAACGATAACACCTACATCAACAATCTTACGTCTATGCTGGCCTATTATGCATACACCATCCTGGCCATTGACTATGATTCGTTTAGCGAAATGGGAGGCTCTCCGTATGTACAAAAAATGCTTCAGGTAGTGAATAATGCCCAAAGCAGTATTCACCCCGGATGGGTTGCGTTGAGCAACAACCGAAGCCGCTATGCTTTAGTAGATAATATGAATAACCCTCAGATGGCCGATCTGAGAAAGAATACCTATAAATATCACCGGCTGGCTTTAGATGCTTTCGATAAAAATCCGGACCAAGGACGCGATCAAATACTGGATGTACTGAAAACCGTTAAAAAAGTTTGGAATACGTTTCCCACCGCTGTTTTAATTGTTACGTTTTTCGACAGCAAAGCAAACGAACTGACTAATATTTTTTCAGACGGCAATCTTAACGTAAGACGCGAAGCGTACGACATCCTAAGCCAACTCGACCCCAAGCGTAATATTTACCAGAAAATAATTGGTAACTGACCCTCTTTCAATCTTCTTTTTTGAAGTAAAGTAGCAGTACCCTATCTTGCCTGCGTTAGTTTTACTATGCTCGTAACGCTCTCCATAAAAAATTACGCATTGCTCCGCGAGATGGAGTTAAACTTGTCGCCACACCTGAATGTTATTACCGGAGAGACCGGTGCCGGAAAATCTATTCTACTGGGCGCCATTGGTTTATTGCTGGGCCACCGGGCCGATACCAAAACTCTATGGAACGAAAATGAGAAATGTACGGTAGAAGGTGTTTTTGATATTTCCGGGTATGACCTTCAATCTGTTTTTGATGAAGAAGATTTGGATTTTGAAAATCAGACGATCGTGCGCAGAGAGGTAACGGCACAGGGAAAAAGCCGCGCCTTTATTAATGATACGCCTGTTACACTGGATGTTTTAAAAAAAATGGGCGCCCATCTGATGGATATCCATTCGCAACACGAAACGCTGGAACTGGGTAAGCACGGATTTCAGTTAGACCTGGTTGATTCATTTGCCGGAAACAAAAAAATAAAGTCAGCATACCAAACTTCATGGGTTAATTTTCTTGAAACCCAAACAAAATATAACGATATAACCGCTGAATCGTCTAAGTTAAAAGAAGAAGCCGATTACATTCTGTTTCAGTTACTCGAACTCGATCAGGCTGATCTGAAAGAAAATGAACAAGAATTGCTCGAAAGCGAGCAACAGATGTTAGAACATGCCGGAGAGATCAAATCAAAATTGTCTTCTATTTTATTACAACTAGGCCAGTCGGAATCAGCCGTAACCCATTCGCTCACACAAATCAAAAATGAATTTAATTCAGTTGCGGCTTACTCCGTTCAATTAAAAAATCTGCTTTCACGAATTGAAAGCACCCGAATTGAGCTGAATGATATTTTAGACGAAACCGAACAGATTTGCGAAAAAACAGAATTTGATCCCGGACGGGCGGAGCAGGTAAACAGCCGCCTCAGCGAAATATACCGACTCCAACAAAAGCATCGCGTAAAAAGTATTTCCGATTTATTAACTATTCAACAATCGTTGCAGCAGAAATCGGAAAAAATCATAAACCTGGAGAGCACGCTGGCTACGGCTCATCGCGCATGGGTAGAGTCAGAAGCAGAACTAAAATCGGTGGCCGAGAAACTTTCTGCATCTCGCTCTAAAGTATTTTCTTCTTTGTGCAAACAGTTGGTGCAATTGCTGAAAGAATTGGGTATGCCAGATGCCCAACTTGAAGTAAATAACGAAACCGGGAAGCCGACTGTTTCGGGTATTGATAAGATAGAAATTTTATTTAGTGCCAATAAGGGCGTTGCCCCCAGACCGTTGGCCCAGGTGGCATCCGGAGGTGAATTCTCGCGTGTGATGTTTGCCATCAAACATGTACTGGCCGAAAAAAAATCATTACCTACTTTAATTTTGGATGAAATTGATACCGGGGTTTCTGGCGAGGTGGCCATTCGGTTGGGTGCCCGTATGAAAGAGATGGCACATCGCCATCAGGTTATTGCGATCAGCCATCTTCCGCAAATCGCAGCTAAGGCAGACGCACACTATTTTGTATTTAAAGAATCATCGTTCGGTAAAACCGAAAGCCAGATCCGAAAATTAAATACTCAAGACCGCGTGGTGGAGTTGGCTAAAATGATTGGTGGAGAAAAGCCGAGTGCCACTAATCTGCAAAGCGCAAAAGAAATGATAGAAGGCCAGGTTTAGAAATTATATTTATTTTTTCATGTCGCTAACTTCTTTTTTTCAGGTAGCTACCGTAACGTTCCTTACGTTTATCAGCACTAATACTGACAACCTTATTATCTATACCGGTTTTCTTACGGCCAAGCCGGGCAGCAAGATAGGGTTGTTGTTATCATACTATGCTTCGATGCTGCTGTTGCTTGCCATTATTTTCGGGCTCTCCCTTACGCTTTCCCATATTCCGGAAAACGATATAAAATACATTGGCTTGCTGCTGTCAGGGGCAGGTCTTTTTTTATTTGCCAAAAGCTTTTACACAAAAAGCGGGTACGAACCACATCAACATATTGCTTCGAGAAATGCTGCCTGGATCCTTGCGGTGGCTATGCTGATGGATAGTTTTGATACTATTTCGGTTTTTGTTCCGTTGTTTGCCGACTCGAACCGGCAAAGCGATAAAGTAGTAGCCGGAGTTTTTATTTTTTGCTTTCTTCTGCTCGGTATTTCAGGACTGCTCATTAGCCGGCTTAAAATTTTCAGGTGGTTGGCACAGCACAGCCACCGGGTGCTCCCGGTAATTATGGTTTTAGTAGGTATTTATATTTATCTCAATACAGCGGGCGATGTGCAATAGTTAGTTGGCTACGTTATCAATCCATCCTCCGCTAAACCCTGCTTTTTTTAATCCCGAAACGATGTATCTATTTTTCTTCATCAGGTTCCAGACAAAATCTGATCTGTAATTTTCAAGTTGAATAAGAATGGCTCCTTGGTCGATGCCTAAATAGTCTTGATCGAACCATCCGGCTGTTCCGTTTTGATATGTGATGGTTAAGTTGAAAGCATCTTTAAAACCGTATTGTTGAAAAATTTTTTCTCCAAAATTTTGCTTCATGGTGTGTAAGGCGGTAATACACTCTTGCGGGGCAAATGGAATAGAGCCTCCGGCAGCGGTGGGGGCAATCGTGCCGTCATCGTGCACATACCATTGAGCAGCACCCCGGGCGGTGTAGTCCATAAAAGCCATGTTGGGATTATTTTTATTGGCATTGCCCGGCCCATCGCAGGCGGTAAGCCCCCAGTTATTTTCTCCATAGCCTTTCCACCCTCCGCTATTGGTTATACAATAGGCGCGGTTAGCTAAAGTAGCCCTGCGCGAGTTTTCGAAATAATCTATTTTCTTATTCTTCATGTAAGAGTCTTGTAGCCCACGAAAATCTATCCAGCAATGTGAGTATTGATGCCCGAATAAGGGCCCAAAGTTTACATGTTCATAACCGAAATAATTTCCCCATTGGTAAGTTGATGTCCAAGCCCCCCAGCTGGAGGCCGGTATAGGGTGAGATGGAGTACCTAAGCCCATGATGTACAAAATCATTCCTTCATTGTAGCCGCGCCAGGAGGCATCAATAAAGCCGTGCTCCGGATGCCAGCCCATGCTCATGGTTTTGTTTCCGTTCATGGCCCAGTTCCAATCTACGGCCAGAAAAAGTGAATCGGCCAAGGAACGAATTTCTTTTTCTGATTCATTTTCCAGATCAAAAAATGTTTGGCAGGCCAATATACCGGCCATCAGCAAACCGGTATCAACGGTTGATAATTCTACTTCTTTAAAACGGAACCCGGTCTTCATATCGATGAAATGATAGAAGAAACCTTTATAGCCGGTTATGCCTTCGGTCTTATCTCCTTTGGGAGCTTGGTTTAAAAAACGGAGAGTTTTCAGAACGCGTTCGGCCGCTTGCGCTCGCGTAATATATTTTTGTTCTACACCGATCAGGTAGGCGGTTAGCCCAAAACCGGTAGCGGCAATACTCGAAAAACTTTTGCCGGGCCAGCGGTCGGGCTGGTTGCCGGTAGTAGAGTCTGCCAGATCCCAAAAAAAATTAAAAGTTCGGTGCGAAAGGGTGTCGAGAAACGAAGCGTGGTCACGGTAGCTCCAGGCGGCAGATGGCATCTCTTTGGGCTGTGTACACGAAAAAACAAAAAGAATCAGCGTGGGTAAGATTAGTTTCTTCATAATGTTTTCATTCTGCTCTAAAGTAATGATTTGGTGTCGTACTGTTCTCATTTCAATATGAAATAGTTTACCTTTAAAGACCCATTATGATACGTGCTGCTATATTGGTTTTATTGCTTACCTCGCGCGTAGCGGCTCTGGCTCAAATTAAAATTAACGACTCATTGAGCGAAAGAGTTTTTATGCCGTATGAGCTGACCTACTTTGTGGATGTATCGAACCACACTCCTTTTCAAAAAATAATCAGCGATGAGTGGGCAGAAAAATTCAGATTAAACAGGAGTTACCAGAATATTGATTTTAAAAATAACGCCTCGTACTGGATCCGCTTGCCAATTCAACCTAATTCTCAATCAAAAAAAATTTGGCTACTCGAATTTTATGATCAAACGATTGACAGTCTTGAAGCCTACGTGCCGCAGCCAGACGGCAGCTATCACCTGATGAAGATGGGCGATCACCAGCGTTTTTCTGAGCGGAGCATCCATCACAAAAACTTTGAGATATTATTAAATAGGGATGAGCGGGTAACCCGCCCGTATTATTTTAAAGTTCGTTCGCATGAGTTTGCTGATGTGCGCATCGCCCTTCGTTCGGTTGACCGGTTTATCTATTATGCCTTGAATGAATACTATTTGTACGGCATGTTTTATGGTATGATTGTCATTATTGCACTCTATAATTTTTTGGTTTATCTCGCCATCAAAGAAGTTAAGTTTATCTATTATATCTTTTATATTCTTTGCGTGGCCTTATATGCCATGAGTTATGATGGGATAGGGTTTCAGTACTTATGGCCGACTCATCCGGCATGGAACGATTGGGCTGTAGGGGTTTCACTGTATCTTCTCATTTTTTGGTCGCTCGTTTTTACCCGTAGGTTTTTAAGCACACGAGCGAATTCTCCCAGGCTTGACCGAGCACTTAAATATATGATTATAGCCCGCTCGGTTTGGTTTGTGTTTACACTGATTTTTTTACCCAAGATGTTTACGTTCCGCGGGTTAGACATTATTCCCTTATCGCTGATTTTTTTTACCGGCATTAATGTATGGAGGGGAGGGTATCGGCCGGCTCGTTTTTTTGTGATTTCGTATGGGTTACTATTCACCGGTTTTTTTATCCGCACCTTAGTGTACTTTAATCTTTTTCCTTTTACGATTCTAACCCATTACAGCCTTCATTTAAGTTTTGTTTTAGAAATGCTTTTTCTAACAGTTGCCTTGGGCGATCGGATCCGGATATTAAAAGATAACCGCGACCGCGCACTGAAGCGCGTAATCCGGCAACAGCAAACCAATATTGCACTCAAAGAAAAAGTAAATCGCGAGTTAGAAGAGAAAGTAAATGAGCGCACGCAGGAATTAGGAAAAATGAATGAAGAATTAATGCACAGCAATGCCAAACTAGACCGGCAAGCGCACGAAATTAACCAGATCAATTCTATACTTGATTTAGATAACTGGAAACTAAAAAATAAAGTAAAAGAGGTATTAGAAGAACGAATGCACGAAGAGTTGATGACTTTTGAAGAATTTTCTACGCTTTACCCCGATGAAATGGCCTGCTACCGTTTTCTTGAAAAAAGAAAAGAAACAGCCGAGTTTCAGTGCCTGAAATGCAGTAATGCTAAATACTCGCCTGGAACACAGAAATTTTCCAGACGATGCACCAAGTGTGGTTATAACGAATCTATTACGGCCGGCACTTTATTTCAAGCTATTAAATTTCCAATAGCCAAGGCATTTTATTTAACCTATGTTATCTACACCCATAAGAACCATTTTACGCTGGAGAAACTTTCTACCATTTTGGAGATGAGGCTAAGTACAATTTGGGCTTTTCGGAAGAAAGTGAGCGAACGGATACATTTTTTTGAAAAACGGGATAAGCCGCAAACCTCGTGGGAAGATTTAGTGGTGGATATTCCCATTAAAAATAGAAGTACTAGGAGAAAACATCAAACACCTGCTTAAAGGGATGTTGTTATTGTGTAAAGCGCAAATACAATTAGACATCATTTTGCTACTATAACGATTGAATTAATGTTTTTTAAGTGTAAAATAAACCAAACACTTGATATGCCATTATTTCCTTTTTATCAGCCTTTTCAGTAAAAATATTTCATATAGAATTTGCTCATTGATAACTTTATCAATATAAAATTTTACAGATTGCTGCTATTAAGTGGTGTTTTTTCCTATAACTATCTGAAAATCAAAATCTAATATGGTTAGAAAGCTACTGATTTTATTTTTATTTATTCCATTCTGCGCCTTAAACCTGCTGGCTCAGAACAGGATGATTTCCGGTAAAGTGGTTGCCAAAGAAGATGGCCAAAGTTTACCCGGTGTGAATGTCGTAATACAAGGTACTACCCGGGGCGCAACAACAGACGCCAATGGCAACTTTAAATTGGATTTGGAGGCAACCGACAACACACTAACGGTATCATTTATCGGGTATAAAACACAAACCATAACGATTGGCAGTCAAACCTCCTTATCTATTGTTTTAGAATCAGAAGCATCGCAATTGCAGGAAGTAGTAGTGGTGGGATATGGAGTTCAAAAGAAAAGCGATATAACCGGAGCCGTGGCTAATGTTAAAGGAGAAGAGATGATTAAGCAACCTGTGCTTACTGCCGCCCAGGCCATACAAGGAAAGGTGGCGGGGGTTCAGATTATTACCAGCGGCCAACCGGGTACATCGCCCCAAATCAGGTTGCGCGGAGTGAGTACGGCCTTGGGTGCCACCACTGCTTTATTTGTAGTGGATGGTGTTTTAACAGACGACATCAGTAATGTAAACACAGCCGACATTGTGGATATGAATATCCTTAAAGATGCTTCGGCAGCCGCCATCTACGGATCCAGAGGTGCCAATGGTGTAATTATTATTACCACCCGAAAGGGAGTATCGGGTAAAATAAAAGTGAGCTATAATAACAATGTTGGATTCCGGCAAGCAGCTAATCTGGTACCTATGGCTAACTCGGCCGAGTATAATAACTACGTTCAGGCGGCCTCCGGTTTAATTCCACCTGCCTCTACCTACAATACCGATTGGTATAGTGTTATTCTTAGAAATGCACTCGAACAAACCCATAATCTGTCGTTTTCGGGCGGAGCCGATAAATCTACCTTTTTGTTTAATGTTGGATACATGGATGATAATGGAATTGTGATCAATAACAATTTCAAGCGGCTAACCATGCGCCTGAACAGCGACTACAAATTGACCGATAATCTAAAATTGGGCATTCAAAGTTCATTTGCCAGCTCGGCCAACCAAAACGGATTTGGCAATTTAGATATTGACCCGAATGGCAATGTAGGTAGCGTGTATAACGATGCATATCGGGCGGCCCCCATCATACCCAGTATAGTAAATGGCCGGTATGGAAACTCTTCCATCTACCAAAACGTAGGCAACCCGCTGTTAGATATTAACAGCAACAGCGTAAAGGTGCTTGAAAACAGATTGCAAGGTTCCTCTTACTTAGAGTACAAACCGGTAGTGTGGCTAACATTAAAAACATCTTTCGGTGCCGATTGGCGCAACTCATTAAACCGGTTGTATAATTACCAGATTATAGCCGATAATAATACCTATGTTACACCCGGTGGCAACCAACAAAATCCTCTCAGCAGTTTAAATGTGAAAAACACCCAGTCGTTTAGATGGGTTTGGGATAATACGGCTACCTTCTCTAAAAATGTGGGTAAACATGGGTTTACTTTTTTAGTAGGAACAACAGCCGAAAAATATCGTCTCACGTTTGTTTCAGCGTTTCGCAAAAGTGTGCCGGCCGATCCTAATCTTTGGTATATAGGCGTAGGCGATGCCAACACTTCTCAAAACGATGGAGGGGGTGATATGTGGGCCAGAAATTCGTATTTGGGAAGATTAAACTACAGCTATGACGGCCGCTATTTACTAACGGCCACACTCAGACGCGATGGAAGCTCACGATTACCGATACAAAACCGGTGGCAAAACTACCCATCGGTGGGGGCTGCGTGGGTTCTTAGCAATGAAAAATTTATGGAAGGACAAACTTGGTTTGACTTGCTAAAACTCAGAGCATCGTACGGGAGAGTGGGAAACGACCAGATACCTACTAATGCTTATACGCAGACGGTAGCCCTCAATCAAGCCTACCCGTTTTTGGGAAGCGGATCGACTGCCACCAATGGTGCACAGATTAACCAGATCATAGACCCTAATATTACCTGGGAGATTACAGATGAGTATGATGTGGCCACCGAGTTTTCTATGCTGCATTCAAAATTATCGGGCGAAATAAATTATTACAACAAAACGGTGCACAATGCTTTGATTAGCGTACCGATTCCCCGCACGGTGGGCGATGCCGATGGGCTGATCATAACCAATGCGGCCAGCATTCAAAATAAAGGAGTAGAAATTGCCTTAAACTGGAGGGATGCAATCAATACAAATCTTTCCTATTCTATTGGCGGTAACATCACTCTTAACACCAACCAGGTTACAGCGCTTAACGGGGGTCAGAATATTTTAGATGGCTACGTAGGCAACCAGGGGGCGGTAACCAATACCGACATTGGCCATCCGGTAGGAAGTTTTTATGTATTGAAGCAAACCGGAGTATTTAATTCGGATGCGGAAGCAGCCGGCTACGTAGATAAAAACGGGGTTCAGATTCAGCCGAGCGCCCATGCCGGAGACTTTAAATATTTAGATGCCAAAGGCAGCGGACCGATAGATATTAACAAAGACCGTGTGTTTGTAGGCTCGTATCAACCGAAAGCGTATTACGGAATTAATGGAAGTATCAAATACAAAAACTGGGATTTTAGTTTAACGATATACGGAAATACCGGCAACCAGGTGTATAACGGAAAACGTGGCGCACGGTATGCCGGTACCGACAACATCGAGAAGGCGCTGGTCTATAATCGGTGGACCCCCGTTAACCATACACAGACCCAACCGGCTGCCAATGGTGGAAACCTGCCCGCCTCCACTTACTTTGTAGAGTCGGGGTCGTTTGTGCGGATCAACAATGTTACCATTGGTTATACGTTTTCTTCCGAAACGCTGCAACGACTTAAAATTTCTACGCTGCGGGTATATGTGGTTTCACAAAACCCATACACCTATAAAAAGTACAGCGGGTTTACTTCTGAACTTCCGGGTGGCCCCACCAACTCGGGGATTGAGTTAAGTACTTACCCCACTACCCGAACTATTGCAGCAGGTATCAGTCTTGGATTTTAACGGTAAGAGTTTATGAAAGCAAATAACAAGATGAGCAAGATAACCAACCTGGTAGTGATAGTGTTCTTCAGCCTGAGCATTGTTTCATGCAGCAAAGAATTTTTAGACGTAAAAGTGCAGGGCGGAGAAACCACCACCTCAAACCCTAATCTGGCACAAGATCTGGTAACGGGTGTGTACAGCAGTTTGCTTCAGGGCGACTCGTGGGGCAATGGCGATGTGCACGGCTTCGCCTTTTTATCGGCCACCTCTATTGCATCAGACGATGCTGACAAGGGAAGCTATGCAGCCGATCAGGCTACAACGGCCGGGCAGTTTGATAATTTTACGTTAACCTCTACCAACCCGTTTTGCGGAACCCTGTGGAGCGGGCACTACAACAGTATTGGTGCGGCCAACCAGGCGCTGAAAGCACTGGCTCCGGCTCCGCTGCCCATGGCCACCAAAAAAATATTAGTTGGAGAAGTAAAATTCCTCAGAGGCTATTTTTATTTTAATCTCGTCCGTTTTTTTGGTGGGGTGCCGCTCGTGCTGCAGGTACCTAAAGATGCGCACGATGCCAACACCAACCCGGTTTATCAAACCCGTACAGCAGCCACTGTGGTGTACGACAGCATCATCCGCGATTTACATTATGCCATTGCCAACTTACCCTCCAAAGCCCAGGCCGGCACCGGTCACGCCACCAAAGGCGCGGCTCAATCATTATTAGCCAAAGTGTACTTATACTTAGCCCAATGGGACAGTGTAAAGGCGCTCACCAATCAGGTTATTACATCCGGTCAGTATCAGTTAGTGCAAGATTATTCGTTACAGTTTAAACAAGCCGGAAACAATTGCAGTGAATCTATTTTTGAAATTGAAACAGGCAAATTCAACAATTCTAATTTTGGTATTGCCAACTGGACAGTATCACAAGGACCGCGGGTAGGAGGCATGGGCGGATGGAACGATTTGGGTTGGGGATTTAACAACCCCTCTACCGCTCTCATCAATACGTATGAAACTGGCGACCTGCGAAAAAATGCCACCATTATTTTTATAGATAATTCAGGGCTGCACAAAGGCACGGTTTTATGGGATGGCTTCCGTATTCCCAGTTCCGATTCTGTACAAAATCTATATTACAACTACAAAGCCTATACCAGCAGCGTAGTGCCTTCCAAAGAAACCTATGCCACTCCGGGCGATAAAGACCGCCCAAAGAACATCCCGGTGTTGCGCTATGCCGATGTGTTGTTAATGAATGCCGAGGCAGCTCTCCATACCGGAGGCGATGCCGCCACTCCGGTAAACCTGGTGCGTGTGCGGGCGGGGCTATTGCCCAAAGGCAGCGTAACGCTGGCCGATCTAAAACAAGAGCGCCATGTGGAGTTGGCCATGGAAGAAGATCGCTTTTGGGATTTGGTGCGCTGGGGCGATGCCGCTTCAGTGCTGGGCAGCAAAGGATTTGTGGCAGGCACGCACGAATTATTGCCCATACCGGCTACCCAGATATTATTGAGCAACGGAAAACTGACTCAAAACCCGGGGTATTGATATGGGCTGGGTAATAAAATATAGAATCAATGGAAAAAAATGTTTTGATGCCCGGGGCTCGCCTGGTGCGCTGGTAATGATGATGACAGCTTTTTTAAATTTTAAACCTTAAATCAATTTATAACTATGAAAAAAACAATCAATTATCTGTTTATGGGCTTTAGCGCCTTTATTGCGCTATCGCTTTTTCAGTGCTCGAAAAGTAATAACTCACTGCCCCCCATTAATGGGTATAACTCCTCTAATGATGTGGGAGCAGCAAATTTGTTAGCGCACTGGACTTTTGATAATACTAAAAACGAAGTGGTTTCCGGAATAGCCCCTTCCAAGGATACGGCTACTTCATATACCACAGGGAGAATTGGTCAGGCATTGGCGATTGACTCTGGCTACCTAACGTACCCTGCTCTAACTACGCTTGGTTCAGCTAATGCGATGCCTAGTTTTAGTGTGAGTCTTTGGTTTAAAGATATTACCAATAACAAAAAGACTTATACTTCGTTATTTGCCCTTACCCAAAGCGTAGCGAATCAAACTGATTGGAATGCCGGACCTCTGAATATGGGAATTGAAACCGGTTGGAGACCATCAACCAACGATACATTGCCTTTGCATCCTGCCTTTGCAACTTTTGTTAATGGAACAATTTCACACCAGGATAATATAGCAAATGGATCGTATGGCGATTTAGGAAAAAAATGGGTTCCCGTTCTTAATACCGGCAACCCATGGATTCACTATGTGTGTGTGTACGATCAAACGGCCTCTACTTTTGTAATATATGCTAATGGTGTTCTGGTTTCTAATACAAACTGGCAGCAAAGATTCTCCTCACCAACCCCGATAATCATTGCGCCACCCACATTGGCAGTTATTGGCCGTATTCCAAATGCTAAGTCAGGATATACAAACTCATCGGCTCAGGTTTGGCAAGGCAAATTAAAAGGCACATTGGATGATATCAGAGTTTATGGGAAAGCATTAAGCTTGCTTGAAGTTGGTTCTTTATTTCAACTCGGTTCTGCCGGGAGATAGTTTTTCAAAGGGCACACTTACTGGAAGTGTGCCCTTTTTTTAGTATTGGATTTAAAAAATAAATAGCTGGCTCAATTGATTCAATATTTGTTGAACTAAAATGAATTTAAAGTTTCTCTTTTTCATTATTCCTTTTCTTTCATTTCTTCTTTCCTGCAAAAACGATTCTACTAAAGTTTCGCCTGGTCCCAAAAATATTTCCTTATTATCTGTTTCGCTGGATGGCCGCCCGTTTAGCTACAGCTATTCCGGTACATCCATTACTCCGCAGATCGTATTGGGTTTTTCAGAACCGATTGATCATACATCGGCTCAAAATTCAATTCTGCTCAATAACGGAGTCGTTCCTGTTACTATTTCATTTACCCATCATGATAGCAGTTTGGTGGTTCAACCCGTTAATCCATTAAATTATTTAACCGGCTACAGTCTGCTGGTGTCGCCACAACTTACCTCTGCCACCAAAAAAACATTTGGTACCTCTGGCATAACAATTAAACTGATGACCGGTGTAAACCCGGTTCCTAAATTTCCTGTAATATCCGATACGGCACTGGTTACCCTCGTGCAACAACAAACCCTAAAATATTTTTACGACTTTGCCGAGCCGGTAAGCGGCATGGCGCGCGAGCGAAACTCATCGGGCAATACTGTAACCATGGGTGGAAGCGGCTTTGGCGTAATGGCACTTATTGTAGGAATGAACCGTGGGTTTATTTCGCGAGCCAATGGCCTGGCACAGGCTAAAAAAATAGTTACCTATCTTGAAAAAGCCGACCGCTTTCATGGCGCGTGGCCGCACTGGTCAGACGGCACTACGGGCAAAACCATTGCGTTCAGCCCGAACGACAATGGAGCAGACATTGTGGAAACTTCGTTTATGATACACGGGCTGCTTTGCCTGAGGCAGTATCTTACACCGGCCGATACGGTAGGCAATAACCTGATTAACCGCATCACCCAATTATACCAGGCGGTGGATTGGAACTGGTTTAGAAAAACACCGGCCGAAAATGTACTGTATTGGAACTGGTCGCCCACGGCAGGTTTTGCTGTGAACGTGCCCGCGCGCGGGTATAACGAAACCCTCATTACCTATTTGCTGGCAGCCGGCTCGGCTACTCATTCTATCCCGGTAGAAGTTTACCAGCAAGGGTGGGCACAAAATAAAAACATCCTCAATGGCAACTCGTACTTGGGGCATGTGTTGCCGCTGGGCGAGCCATACGGAGGGCCGTTGTTTTTTACTCAATATTCTTTTTTGGGGTTTGACCCGCACGTAACGGATACGTATCTCAATGTAAACTACTGGACACAGAACGTAAACCAATCGCTGATCAATCATGATTACTGCGTAAAAAACCCCGGTAACTACGCACTGTATTCCGACAGTTGTTGGGGTATTACCGCCAGCGATAACCCATGGGGCTATGGCGCACAATCGCCTACCAACGATAACGGTACCATTTCGCCTACGGCTGCTATTTCTTCCATGCCCTATACACCGGCACAGTCTATGAAAGCCATTCGTTTTTTCTACTATCAACTGGGCGACCGGCTCTGGGGACAATATGGTTTTTATGATGCCATCAACCTTACCCAAGGCTGGACAGCCACCTCTACCTTGGCCATTGATCAGGGGCCCATTGTGGTGATGCTGGAAAACTACCGAACCGGTTTGTTGTGGAAATTATTTAAGACCGCCCCGGAGGTGCAGGCAGCCAAAACGAAACTTGGGTTTAATTGACTCACACTATTTCAAAACCTATGAACCACCCACTTTACCAACCTATTCAAAAAAATATTTTAATCCTCATTTCTGTGCTGATGGTTGTTTCTTGCGGTAAGCAACAACCTCAGTCGCGTATGGATAAAAAAGTAGATTCGCTCATGCGCCTGATGACGATAGAAGAAAAGATTGGACAGCTTAATCTCCCTTCGGCCGGCTATTTCAAAACAGGTGAAGCAGCCAGTTCCGATATCGGAAAAAAAATTGAGCAGGGCAAAGTAGGCGGCTTGTTCAACATTAAAGGCGTAGCAAACGTGCGCGAAATGCAGCGTATTGCGGTAGAAAAAAGCCGTCTTAAAATTCCGTTGCTCTTTGGTATGGATGTTATTCACGGATACGAAACTATTTTCCCCATCCCGCTCGGGTTAAGTTGCAGTTGGGATATGGATTTGATCCGGCAAACCGCCCGCATGGCCGCTACCGAGGCCAGTGCAGATGGCATCAACTGGGCTTATTCTCCTATGGTAGACATTGCCCGCGATGCCCGCTGGGGGCGCATTGCCGAAGGCAGCGGGGAGGACCCGTATTTGGGCGCACGCATTGCCGAAGCTATGGTGCGGGGCTATCAGGGAAACGATCTATCAGCCAACAATACAGTGATGGCCTGTGTAAAACATTATGCCCTGTATGGAGCAGCCGAAGCGGGCCGCGATTACAACACCACCGACATGAGCCATGTGCGCATGTACAACGAGTATTTCCCCCCCTTTCAGGCAGCGGTAAATGCCGGTGTGGGGAGCGTGATGACTTCCTTTAATGAAATAGATGGCGTGCCGGCCACGGCCAACAAATGGTTGCTTTCTGATGTACTTCGCCAGCAATGGAGCTTTGGTGGTTTATTGGTTTCAGATTATACAAGTGTAAGCGAAATGGTGCCGCATGGCATAGGCGATTTACCAACGGTTTCGGCCCGTGCGCTAGATGCCGGTTTAGATATGGATATGGTAAGCGAAGGATTTTTAACCACGCTCTCAAATTCATTGAAGGAAGGAAAGATAACCGAGCAACAAATTAATGAAGCCTGCAAAAGAGTGTTGCAGGCAAAATACAAATTAGGGTTGTTAGATGATCCGTATCGGTATTGCCAGGAGGAACGGGCTAAAACAGAAATTTTTACCGATGCCAACCGCGCCTTTTCGCGAAAGGTAGCCGCCCAAAGTTTTGTGCTGCTTAAAAACCAAAACCATTTACTGCCGCTTAAAAAACAAGGCACCATTGCATTGATTGGCCCGCTGGCCGATGCGGCAGAAAACATGACGGGTACGTGGAGTGTAGCCGCCCATTTTTCTAAATCCATTACGGTAAGGAAAGGCTTGGAAACCGCTACGGCCGGAAAAGCAAAAATTATTTATGCGAAAGGCTCTAATTTATACGAAGATGCGCACCTCGAGGAAATAGCTACCCCTTTTGGTAAAACACTGCACCGCGACAAGCGAAGTGCTGCCGAACTGCGAGACGAAGCGCTACGCATGGCCAGACAGGCTGATGTGGTGGTGGCCGCACTGGGCGAGTCGGCCGAGATGACGGGCGAGTCGTCCAGCCGATCGGATATCGGTATTCCCGATACACAAAAAGAATTACTGAAGGCATTACTTCAAACCGGCAAACCGGTAGTGTTGCTTTTGTTTAATGGCCGCCCAATGACATTAAAATGGGAAGACGAGAATGTGCCGGCTATTTTAGATGTTTGGTTTGGCGGCAGTGAAACGGGCGATGCTATTGCCGATGTATTATTTGGTGAGATAAACCCCTCCGGCAAACTGACTACTACCTTTCCGCAAAACGTGGGCCAGGTACCGATGTACTATGCTCAAAAAAATACAGGCCGCCCTTTGGGCGATGCCAAATGGTTTCAAAAATTTAAGTCCAATTATTTAGATGTTTCTAATGATCCCGTCTATCCGTTTGGGTATGGCCTGAGCTATACCGATTTTAGCTATGGCGAAGTAAAGTTGAGTAAGCCGGAAATGACGGCATCCGATTCCATTACCGTATCCATAGAAGTAACCAACCTGGGCCAAAAAGAGGGAACAGAGGTAGTGCAACTCTACCTTCACGATGTAATAGGGTCCATAACACGCCCGGTAAAAGAACTGAAGGGATTTAAAAAAGTGATACTTAAAGCAGGTGAAACCCAAACCGTTCATTTTACTTTAAAAAATAAAGATTTGTTTTTTTATAAATCCGATTTAAGTTTAGGAAGCGAGCCGGGCGTATTTGAAATTTTTGTAGGTGGAAACTCGCGCGATGTAAAGAAGGCTGAGTTTAAACTATTGTAACCTTTAATCCTACCCTATATGTCTAAGTTGCTTTCCGATAAATTGTCGCCCTACCAAAATGTGCTGCACACGGTAGCATTAAACATTTTGGAAATTTGCACCGTGGTCTCCTTATACTTTCTGTGCCGAATGGTGATACGTCAAAATTCGTTGATACTAAACTTTTTATTTACCGGCTGGGTGCTGCTTCCGCTGGTAGGTGTTTTTATTGTGGATCGGCACTTTAAGCGAAGTGCTTTTAGAATCCAAAAGTGGGTGCAGTGGCTGATGATTACAGTTGGTGTGTTGTCGGCTATTTCATACAGCGGAATTTTGGTGCCCTCCGGCACAAAGCCTGCCTTTGTTTTTATAATCACTCCGGCTGTGCTGGGGCTGATTATATTGATTCCCCTTCTTCTTTGGAAGAGAGGATAGGGTTACCGCTCATCACTTAATTGAGTCGGTAAGGAGAATTGCCAGTAGAGACGGACACGCTCCAGTTTTTTTTCTTTTGAATGAAATAAATCATGGAACTAAAAATAAGAAGCGTTCCCACCACGGAAACGACATAGCCGCTTTGTATAAAAAATTGCAACCAGCTGAGTTCAGCCAAGCCAAATTCTTTATAAAATAAAACGCTTACGCTGCCCAGGTAGCCGAAGGAATCGGCCACGTACATGATAAACCCGATGGTGCCGGCATACTGAAAAGCTGCGATGAGCCGGTCGAAAAATATACTGTTAAATGGAACATAGCCCAGATAAAGACCTAACCCAATAAGCGTCATCCAGACAGGAGCGCTGATCAGTTGACGGTCGAACAAGAAGGTGGCTACACCTAAAAGCACCATGCCGGCAATAATGATGAGGTGGATGGCTACCAAAGCCGTGTGGTTATTTTTAATCACAATTAAACTGCCCATGATGATCAGAGTAAGGATGGCAATAGGAGCTTCCGTGCGGGTAAAAATGGCCGGATCGCGGTAGCCTAATGTGCCCCATACTTCGGCCGAAAAATTATCGCGTACATCGCGAAACAAAGTAAACAGCATATAGGCGGCCACAAATAAAATAATACCGGGCAGAAATGTTTTGGTAAACAAGAGCCGGTCTTGGGCATTCATCGGTTGGCGCTTAGTGCGGAGTTGTTCGTCTAATGCAGATGGCGGAGGCAATTGGTTGAGAAAAAAAAGAAAGAACAAAAGCGGCACACCAAATACAAGGCCTGCCGTAAAGGGCATCCATACTTCACTTACGTGCCAATCGCGCAGCAGATAAGCACCCAAAGTTTTGCAGAGTCCGGCCGAAAAAATAAAACTTACGGAAAGCCCTGCTCCGAGCACTTCCGTAACCCTTCGTCCTTCCAGGTAGCCTAATACCATTCCCCAGATTAGCCCCAGTGGCATACCGTTGGTAAAAAGAAAAATGATGTTGTACGGTGCCGGGGTAATAGCAAAGAAAAACCAAGAAGCCACGGCCAAGCCGGACATCAGCAGAATGCCGGTTGCCCGTGAGGTGGATTTCAGCTCGGCAATGACTTTGATGCCAATAAACTTAGACAGGGCATACCCTACCACTTGCGCAATAACTAGCCAGCTTTTATAACTGACCCCCGCAAACTCTTGCCCCGAAAAGGTAGCTGCAGTAAATGTTTTTCGAAACGAATAAATACACGTATAAACCAGAAACACAGCAACCGATGCGTAAAGGGTAAACCAAATCTGGCGGGTGCGGCTAAGCCACCGCGAAAGGGCTGATGAAGATCCTTGTTGAAACATACTATTATGGATAATCAAAAAAAATAATGTCTTTTTGTTTGCTTGAATTGATCAAAGATTACCATTTTTAAATTGATTTTTGAATTGATCGAAAAAATACGCAACAAAAAAATTATATAACCAACAGCATCAAAACCGAATCGTAACCTTAAAACCTTAAACACATGAAATGGAAATTTCTCTTAGCTTTCGTTGTTGTGACAGGGGCCGCCCTGGCTCAACCTAAACTGAAAACCGAAAATATTATTTTAATCACGCTTGACGGCATGCGCTGGCAAGAAGTATTTAACGGAGCCGAAAACCGTCTTATCACCAAAAAATTTGTTCGCGATACGGTAGCCTTAGCCGCCCAATATGCCACTGGTACACCCGAAGAAAGACGGCAAAAGCTGATGCCTTTTTTATGGAATACGGTAGCCCGGCAAGGCCAGATTTATGGCAACCGCCATTATGCCAACTATGTAAACGTAACCAACCGGATGTGGTTTTCCTACCCGGGATACAATGAACTCTTAACCGGAGCGGCCGATGACATTCATATCAATACCAACGACCCCATCGATAATCCAAATAAAAATGTATTGGAGTTTATCAATCAACAAACAGGGTACAAAGGAAAAGTAGCTGCCTTCACCTCGTGGGAAAATTTTCCGTGGATTATTAATGCCAAACGCAGCGGGGTGGTAGTGAATGCAGGATGGATGAAAGCGCAACAACCGAATGAAACCGAAAAGTTTCTGAACAACCTCAGTACGGAGTTGCCTCACTTTTTAGACGCTACCCGTTTGGATGCTTTTACCTTTCATTATGCCTTTGAATACCTTAAAAAAAATAAACCGAAAGTGGTTTACATTTCCTTCAATGAAACCGACCACTTCGCCCACGAAGGAGAATACGATCGATACCTGAATGCGGCTAACTATGCCGATCGATTCATCAGCGATTTTTGGACGTGGCTGCAAAGCCAGCCTCAGTACAAAAATAAAACAACATTAATCATCACCGTAGATCACGGCCGCGGTAATACTACCATGAACAGTTGGCGTAGCCATGGAGAAAAAGTGACGGGAGCCGATCAGATTTGGTTTGCTATTCTGGGTCCCGATACACCACCGGCAGGTGAAATAAAATCGGAAGGCCAGTATTTTCAAAATCAGTTAGCGAAAACGCTGGCTGCTTTTTTAGGCTTTGATTATGTAAACGACATAAAACCGGGGGCAGCCATTGAGTCCGTTTTAAAAAAATAATTAAAGCAAAAATTAGTTGCTCCAATATTTCCACCCCAGCAGCCGGGCTTGCTCAATTCGGGCGGTGCTCAGTTGAAATTGAAACTGGATTTGACTAAGTAAAATACGTTGCAGGTTGGAAGAGGCGTTGAGCAAATCAAGATGGGTAGCCACACCTTGTTTGTAACGAGATTCCGTCAAAGTTAACGCTTCGCGTGCATAGGCCACTTGCCCATCGGTATTTTTGATCCGCTCCTCGCTGGCCGCAATATCCGCTTGTGCCTGTGCAAATCTTTCTTTATGGTATTTCCAACTGTTTTCTCGGCCAACCGGTTAGCCTCTACCAGGTGTTGGGCTACGTGAATGTTGCCGGAAGACAAACGCGCCCTGCGTATTAAGTTTACTAAAAAGGAAAAGAATTTGTAGTGACCGTACGGGTTCGGGTCATGGCGCTTACAGATGAATATAAAAAATTGTTGGGAGCTAAAAGGTTTGAACAATTGGTGGAAGATTTGCTTCAAATTATTGCGTTTCACGAACAGAAGCGGACGGAGAATAAACCACGTTAAGCGAGGGTAACCAGATTATGGCGAATGGCATACAGAACCAGCCCTACCCGGCTTTTAACAGCTAATTTTTCAAACAACGAATTGCGGTACCCATCAATTGTTTTAGGACTTAAACACATTTTGTCGGCAATTTGCACATACGTCATTTCACTGCAGGCCCATTTAAGAAATTCTGTTTCTTGTGTAGTTAATATAATTTGCGAGCGGGTTGTTTCAGCTGTATTGGGTTGTTGCAGTGAATGCACCAGTTTGCCGGTAATAAAATCGGTGTAATAAAAACCTTTGGAAGCAACGGAGATCAGAGCTTCGCCAAGTTCTTTGGGCTCTACATCTTTGCAAAGAAACCCTCGCGCCCCCAGCCGCAGCATGCGCACCACGGTTTCTTCTTTTTCCACCATACTCACCACCAACACTTTTACCGATGGATAAATCCGGGTAAGCCATTGCAGTGTTTCAAACCCATCCATTCGGGGCATATTAATATCGAGCAGTACCAGATCCGGCAGGTTTCGAGGGTTAATTTTTTGTTGAAGATCTAAGCCGTCATCGGCTTCAAATAAAACGGTGCAATGCGGATTAATAAATTCAATGAGGCTGATTAACCCCTTGCGGAAAAGCTTATGATCATCTACAAGGACTATCTTAATCGGCTCGGCTGGCTTCATTTTCCAGAGGCAGTTCTATTGAAATGGATGTTCCGGTGTGGGGAATACTTTGAATAACACATGTTGCCTGAATTTGTTTAGCCCGACTTTGCAAATTGGCCAACCCCATTCCACTTCCCGCTAAAGCCCTTACATCAAAGCCTACTCCATTGTCGGTAATGACCAAAGTAAGGATATTTTTTTTGATTGCCAATGTCAGCGTAAGCGATGAGGCTTTGCTGTGCTTGAGGGTATTGTTCAAAACCTCTTGCACCATTCTAAATAATATAATTAATGTATCATGGCTTAGGGGCACAGTTTCGGGAGCTTGCAGAACCGCTTTCATTTGTTCCAGTTTATTTATTCGCTCTACTTCCTGTTCCAGCGATTTTACTAAACCCAGTTGGGTAACGGAATGATTAACCAATCCCCACGAAATAGATTTTATGTCGAGGATGAGTTGCTTTACCAGATCTGTAGTTTCCTTTATTTTTTGATTTGATTTTGGGATTTTGTTCGGAGGGATTGTATTCAAATAGATTTTAATGAGGCTGGCCGTTTGCCCGAGGGTATCGTGCAGCTCCCGGGCTACGTGGCGGAGGGTTTGTTCTTTTATTTCGATTTGGGCCTGAAGTAAATTTTCCTGAAAAGAATTTTTTTGAATGAGATACTCCCGGTGTTTATTTTGATATAAAAGAATGAAAACAATAATCCCCGCCACCAAAAAAAGAAAGATGAGGGTGGTCCAGACAATGATCAACGAATAGTCTGCGGAGGCTTGGGGCATAAGAATGCAATAGAAAAACTCCCATATAAAATCAGATTGAATACATTCATCAAGTTTGAAAATAAATGGGTATAGTTTGTGCTAAGATGCTGTATAATAAACTCAAAATAAATGTAGAAAGAAAACATACCTACATAAAAAAACAAAATACCGATGCCGATCCAAAAAGGAGGGTAGCTGATTAAATGAATATACACGGTTTGATCATGAAGAAGATGGTAGAAATAATCAATGACTAAGTAGATCATAAACAACGACCCCAGTAAATAAGAATACGAATGAAAATGAAAAATTCCCTGAATAAAAATAATGTTAACCATCGCACAGACTAAGTAGATAGCGGTAAGGTAAATTATTTTTTTTCTTCTGCCCGGTATGGTCTGGGTAGAAAAAAACCAAGCATAAAAAACGAATTCGATGTTATTGAACAGATTGAGCGACCAGGCATTGCTGTTGTGAATGAGCGGAATCCAGCCCCCATAACTTCCCCATTCTTGAAGATTAGTTAGGGCGAGAAACGGAATAAAATAAAAATAGACCCCCGATAATTTCTTTATCGAAACTAAAGAGATGAGAAAACAAGCCAATTCAAAATATAAAAAATACAAAGCCTTTTATTTTGTTACTAATAGCTGCCCTTTACAAACTTGAACAGGCAAAGGCGGGCACGACACGCCACCGTTATAAGGTGTGTAGGGTTGAGTTATCTTACCCTTCAGGCCACTGTCAATAATATCTAAGTAGGTGCCATCGTCCAATTTTTTGGTGGGCACAAATATTACTGTAGCACAGTTTGTATAATCAATTCCATTATTGTTTGGATGCTGCGAGGGTTTGGTGTATCGGCCAAAGTAAACCCGCAGACCCGATGCCCCTTTTGGCAAGGCCTTTAAGATATACCAGGCTAAGGGCTTAAGATCAAAATAGATAGAAGGTGGATTAATCAGCGGGGCTCCATGAGGAGAAGCTTCCTCTTTGGGAGAGGTTTCAATGAAGTGCTTCACCATTTCTTTGGCATCGGTCGTGTCTATTTCTATTAAAGATTCGCTTGCGTTCAGAGCAATTAAATCTTGGGGTTGTTGGGCACGCATAATTAATACAAAGGCCAGAACAATACCTGTAAAGGCAATGAGTAATACCCCTCTTGAGATGGATACCTTTTGAGTAAGAAAATCATTTTTTGAGTTCATAATCTTTAAAGTGAGTTAGCACATCTAAAGTAGAAATCCTTTTTTGAAAAATTACCCGTCAAGCATGAATTCAGGATAAAATATTTTGTGAACAGGAAAAAACCTTACCCCACTTCAGGGTTTTTCCTCTACCACAGAAAGCAGGGCTTGGCAATCTTTGACCCATAATCAAACCCAATGCCTATGAAGACTCCCTTCAAAATCTCACTAATTGTTGTTCTTTCAATGGTAGCTAATAGTTGTACTAAAAAAGATGTTAACCCTGCTAAATCAAGCGGATTTACTTCGGCTAGCGATTTTTTGGCTAACCCTAATGTGCAGCAAGCCATTAAGCAATCGGGTATTCAAATTTACCCGGGCAGTACACCTCCTTCAATTGTGGGATCATACAACACTAATCAGATGAGCATAACAACTTCTTCTTCCGATTTATCTACGTCTGTAGGTACACAATTGAACACGACTGTAACTTTTTATAACCAATCGGGTAGCTCGATTCTTTCAAAAGAAGTGGGCAACTCCACCGGCTCTCAAATAGGAACAAGTTCCGGGCAATTTATTACCGGCTCCGTAAATGATTTTACGGTTTACGAAGAAA
Organism: Bacteroidota bacterium; assembly: GCA_018267135.1. GTDB lineage: Bacteria > Bacteroidota > Bacteroidia > Cytophagales > Cyclobacteriaceae > ELB16-189. The sequence goes on along the minus strand of JAFDZA010000013.1, from coordinate 93,559 downwards.
ATACACTTTCTTCCGGAGGCACTACGGTTACCCTGATTTCAGGATATATAGATGAAAACACGGGCAACTTAGATGTAAATTTTATTACGGTTTACACCAACAGCCAACAAACCGGAGTAGTGAATGGAGATTGGTTTGAGGGAGGTACTGTAATGGTTAAAATTGGTGGGAATGGAGGAGGTGGTGGAGGTGGAGGTGGAGGAGGTGGAGGAGGTGGTGGGCAGGTTGGTCAGGCTCAGTTTTGGGTAGCCAGCGATTTTGGATGCGGCAACATCACAGTAAATTTTGATGGACGCACTCAAACGATTATTGCTTCTCAACCCTATACCCAAGGCCCTCCCATTTGTAATGCTGTTTATACGGCAACCTTCTCCGATAATCCGGGCACATATTATTATACAGCATCTTGTTCGGGTATGCAGTGGAGTGGTAATGTAACGGTGACAGCTAACGGTTGTGCTAAGGTGCAACTGACAAATAGTGGGGGAGGTGGCGGTTCTTCCACAGGCCAAGTAGAATTTTGGGTAGCTAGTGATCTTCGCTGTGGCAATATCACGGTAAATATTAATGGTCAATCCCAAGTAATATCAGAATACTATACACAAGGTCCTTCATCGTGCGGAGCCGCTGGTTGTGCTACATTTTCTTTTGCTCCCGGCACCTATTCTTTTACCGCGTCTTGTTCTGGGAAACAGTGGAATGGCAATGTAACAGTTAGTGCCAACGGCTGCTTTAAAGAACAACTTTACTGATGTCAAACAATAAAAAATAAACTATGAAAACAGTTCAAATACCAATGTTACTTTTTTTGATGGCTTTATTAGGAGCAACAGCATTTCCGTTACTGGCCCAACAAGAAAAAGGCGATGAACAGATAGCTGGTCAGTTTTTGTACCAAACCAGTACCCCTAATGGGAATGGTATTTTTACTGGTATAGTTACAGCAAGCTGGTTTGCCACTAAACATATTGAATGGGGACTTTCCGGCACCTATTCTGGTGGTACAGGATTTACATTTAATGATTTAGCTCCATTTATTAACTACAATATTCTTTCTAAAAACGGAAAGTTTGTGTTCTACCTCGGTGCTACAGTAGATTTTACCAATACCACTTCCGAGGGCCAGTCTAGCAGCAACACGGGGTATGGAGGAAAGGGTGGTTTTCGCATATATGCTACTGAAAATATTTTTTATCTGATAGAGCAAAAAGTGTACGACCCCAATGATGGTACGGGGAACACTAATCTACTCACAACAGTAGGTATTGGTATTTTACTGAAAAAGAAAAAATAGGGTTATGATTTAGGGTTAAGCAACAGGGGCGTGGCGGCCACGCTCTTGTTGTCTTACATCACATCAAAATTATTTCATTAATAAATACATAAAAATGAAAACCATTATCCCTTATCTGTTTTTTTTATCACTAGTGAGCTGTAGCAAAACCAGCACACCCAATCCTCTGGTGGGTACATGGAAATTTCTAAACGAAACAATAGCGAATTGTACTAATTCAAATTATAATGGGTCAAGTACTTGTACAACACCTCCTTGCCCCACACTTTCAATAAACTCAAACAATACGTTTGTTTTTTCAAATGGTTTTGGAAATGTCAGTGGAACATATACGATTACTGGTAATACAATTACATTGGTTCAGGCTGGGCAAGGTTCAATTAACGGTACGCTTTCTGGTGGAGTGTTGAGTTTTGTACAAAATAATCAACAGGCCGTCACGAATGTTTACTGTACTTATACGGATACATTTTCTAAATAAAATATTAATTTATGAAGACTAACCTCTTTTATATTACAATAATTATTTTTTTGTTGGCAACTTTAAATCAATGCTCAACGAATACAATTAAACCGAAACCGGCAGCACTATTTTCTTATACAACAGGTGCCGGTGCGCAAATTACATTCAGTAATCAGAGTACGAATGCGACCGGCTATAAATGGAATTATGGGGATGGCTCTCCTCAGGATGATATCCCATCGCCAACTCATACCTATCTAAACGATGGCTCTTATACAGTAACCTTAACAGTCACAGGAGATGGCGGCACGGCTACAACTTCTCAAATAATAATTATTTCAAATGCTTATGTTGGAACATTTAATTTTAATGGTTTGCAATACGGTGGAGTTTCACTGTCTTCTAGCATTGAAAATAATGTATGGATAACGGATGCAAATAATAGCAATGTTCAATTATGGATATCATTTATTCCCATACAGAGTAGCGGAACTTTTAATATCTATAATTTACCGACCGGTTTTGCTAACAGCTTGCCTTTCATTACCATCTATCTCAACGGTATTAACACCTCCGGTGCCTATTACTCACTAAATGGTGGTACACTTACTAAGACAGGTGCGAATAGCTTTACCCTCAATTGCACAGTTGCTCCCTATCCTGCCAATAGCCCGACATACAGTGTTTCGGCTAGCGGTTTATATCCACCCTTTTAAAGATAGCTGTGTTGCTGGTTCTTCACATAAAGACATTACAGGTGAGCGCCCTACACTCAAAATTTATTTTGTTTGTCTTGGTAGTAATGAGTTTGAACAACTGTGTTACTAACTCTACAAAGGATTTGCCAATAGCTCAGTTTACCTATTCCATAGAAGCAGGAGCGAAGGTAATATTCTCTAACACCAGCAAATACGCAACATCCTATCAATGGGATTATGGGGATGGATCGCCACGCGAATCGGTTTCATCGCCCACGCACACCTACGCCCGCAATGGCACATTTATAGTTACGTTGGTTTCAACCCGGAAGGAAGTAACGGCTACCGCCAGCCAGAACCTGACGATTACCAATGTTAATACCAACACGGGTGTGTTCTCATTTAATGAAAAAAAATATTCAGGCACTATTTCGTCTATTTATAATGCAAGTCATCCTTCAAATATAGATGTGCTAATTACCGACCCGGGAGGTATGATTATAATAATTTACAATATGCCTACCCAAAGCAGCGGCACATACACCATCAAAGATGGCTACAGTTCCCTCGAGAGTGTACTGTATGTATCAGTCAGCACAAAAGATTTTGCCAACACGTATGGCTCTACCAACGAGGGAACGCTAACCAAGACAGGCCCCAACAGTTTTACTCTCACTTGCCAGGAGTATGATATATCAAACAGCTCAATAAAATATGCCATGACCGCCAGCGGGCAATATCCTAACCCATTGTAACACTCTTAATCAGATCAATATATTGTCCCGACTAAAACGATCATGACAACCCTATTGGTCAGTTTACGCTGGATACAGGTGGTTCATTACACCGGATTTTGCAAGCCGGCTGTGCATTTGATTTTTTTATTGATGGCAGACACCTAGCCACACAAGAACTAACAGGAGGGGTCGTTGAATTTTTTTTGATAGGGGATACTCCATTCCGAATGAATACACGAAAGGAAAATTAAAAGAGGAGATACGGGTAAATGCTCATACAACTAAAACGGTCGGCCCGATTTTTAGCAGCCGAACGCTTCGGAGATAGCAAAAAAATAAAACCCTCTACTCTTCCGTAAAACCTGATACCCCCCCCGATACAATAAATTTCATGGCTGCCGGCCCCGGCACATTCAGCGGCTTTATGCTTTCTTTGGGCACCACATAATGATCGCCTGCCACCGCATACGACTGCGGAAAATAAACCACCACCATATCTTTTAATCCTAACTCGGAAAGATCGGGTTGGGTAATAAATCCGATGCGGTATAATTGGTTTTCTTTATTAATGGTAACCAATACGGGCCGGTCGAATTTTTTTTTATCGCCTACGAAAGCCGCCAGCAAATCTTTGATGGAAGAGTGAATGAGCTTGACCAACGGAATACGATTAACCAGCTGATCGAACCACTCGCCCATTTTCCGGAAAGCAAAAATGGAAGAAAAATAGCCGAAGATGGTAATGGCCGTTAGAATGATAACAAACCCAAGGCCGGGATAGGGCAGATCAATCCGGCTGTCGAGCCAAATAAAAGACGTGTAAATAAAATAGGCCGTGGCCACCAGGGGCACAATAAAAATGGTACCGCTAAAAAAATAGCGGATAATGCGGTGCAGAAAATCTTTCATGAAGCAAAGTTAGAACAAGAAACACCGAAATGCGAATGGCAAAAGTGGCGACTATATGCCAAATAGTGCACGATTAAACAAAGAAGGATAGGACGTAGGCTTTCATTTTTTAGAATAAGAATTATAATCGCTCTTCATTTGAGGTATTGATCAGAATCAACGCTTTCATTTTATATGTTCCAAAAAGACGGAGTAGATGGTATTTAATAGCAACCAAGAGGGTTATCAAACAGATTAGGTATTTAATGTGATTTAGCAAATCTTAATGTCGAAAATTAGAAACCTCATCCTACTTTCCCTTATCAGAAAGGCAAGTGTCTTTACTGATTTTTTTTCTTTAGTTCATTGCGAATTTCTTCTAAAACTTCGGCAATGTATTCCTGGTTTCTGATTATTTCATTTATTCTAAGCATCCATGCGCCAATCCAGCGAGTAATTAAAACACCAATAACGGATAGACTAATAAAAGCAACAATCAAAACAAATATCATCGCGGCAGAGGTATTACCAAGCATAATTTTTTGGTTTAAGCTAATGTGAATTTAGCTAATTTTTTTCTTGCCTCAACGTGTATACAGGTACCGCTAATATGAGTTAAAGTTTGCCGGGCATTCTCAACGCCAGCCATTTTACCATTTCCGGTTCCGACTCAAACCAGGTAATTTCTTTATTGCGGCCAAACCAGGTAAGTTGCCGTTTGGCATACCTTCTCGTGTTCCGTTTCAGCAGACGCACGGCTTCCTCATAGCCATAGAATCCATCCATAAAATCAAATATTTCTCGGTAGCCTACGGTTTGCAGGGCATTCAGGTTTCGGAAGGGGTAAAGCTGCCGGGCTTCTTCAAACAGACCGGAGGCAATCATCGCATCCAGACGCAAGTTGATACGCTCGTAGAGTTTTTCGCGTGGAACTGTAAGCCCAACTTTAATTACCTCGAACGGTAGCTCCGCTTTCTTTTTTAAGTGTAAATCTTTTAGCGGCTGCTGAGTGGTTTGCAGCAACTCAAGAGCGCGCATCAGACGCTGCGGGTTTTGCCGGTCGGCCGAAGCAAAATAATCAGGATCAAGATTTCTTACTTGTTCTTGCAGCCATTCTATTCCAAGTTCTCGGTAGCGGTGTTGAATTTCTTCGCGCAAGTTTTTATCTATTTCCGGCATTTCGTCAAAACCTTCGAGGACAGCTTTAATGTATAGCCCCGAGCCGCCCACCATCATCAACCAATCGTATTTTTTAAATAATTCATGAATAAGCTCAAGAGCATCACGACCGTATTGGCCGGCATCATACTCTTCGTGAATGGATTTGTTGTTGATAAAATGATGTGTGATTTTTTTCAGTTCATCCGCGGAAGGCTTGGCTGTGCCGATGTTGAGTTCTTTAAAAAATTGCCGGGAATCGGCTGAGATGATTTCAGTATGGAATTTTTCAGCCACGGTAAGTGCAGCCGCAGTTTTGCCTGCGGCCGTAGGCCCCACGATGACGATGAGTTTTTTCACGAAGTAAAAATACAGTGTGCGTTATTCTTGAATTCTGTTTTTCAAATCCATACGGCTATGAAGAATTCTCGCTATCTCAATTTCATGTTTCCTGAGTCGCCTGAAGAAGATAATATGTTGACCGACTTTACAACCTAAAATTTCAGGATGAATTTCAGGATACTTCTTTGCTCTGAGTTTTCCATCCGCTAATCCTTGGCAGCAATCCAGCAGCATAAAATAATATTTGTCGGCCTGAGCTTCAGACCAGGTTTCAAAAGTATATTCCCAAATAGTTGATAGGTCTTGAACGGCTTTATTTGAGAGAGCATAGCGACTAGGCATTTTTTCTCTTCGCTGATTTCAGTTTAGCGAGGTGTTTTTTTGCATTGAAATTCTTAGCTACTCCACTTTCAATACCAACTTCAATGGCTGTTTTTAAAACAGAAATTTTTGCTTCTTCCTCCTCGAGTAAGCGAAGCCCTGCCCTGATAACCTCGCTCGCATTCTTAAATCTGCCGGCCGATACCTTTTTATCAACGAAAATTTCAAAATGATCTCCCAGCGATATAGAAGTGTTTCTGCCCATATTTGCTTTTTTGTAAATGTACCAAAAATTGGTAATTCCGTGAAATTAAACTTACCTACAGCAGTTGGCCCAACGATGGCGAGAAGTTTTTTCACTTTGATGACTTGAGCAATAGAGACATTATGTGATTTATTTTTCTATCAATAAAAAACTTGAAGAAAATTGTTATCACCCCTGCGATTATGAATAAAGCGGTTTGCCACGGCCATGAATTAAAATCTTCACTCCACCCAAGAGCATATAGAAGGGCAGCAACTGCTAAAAGACTATACGTCCACTGATTTTTGTTGATTACAGCCGAAATGATGTTTGCAACAAATAAAAGTATTGCGAATAGCCAAAATGAGAGTATAATCTCGATTCCAAAACTTTCGAGTTCAATAATTGTAATTTCTTTCGGTGCATGAATAAGTTTTCCCATAGACCAACCACCATAAAGAAATACTACATAAAGGATCAGATGTATGACAGTTGTTAATAATCCATTGAATAGTATTCTTTCGATCATGACAACTTTTGAATTTGATCGTAAATTAATCTTTGTTTTTCATTCCGGCCAGCGATAGGAGCGAAAAGCCCGAAGCGCATTGGCTTGTGCGGTTGTCGGACTTGCAGCGGATAGCGCGGTGCCCCGATGAATCGGGGGCAGGCCGCTACATTAAATTTCAGATTCAAAATTTCACATTTAAAATTATGGAGAAACCGAATTTTGAATCTGAAATTTTGAATCTGTAACTTGCAGTCCAACACTACGAAAATGATTAAGTACACCAACCCGTTTTTGACCAAGCTCGAAGATTTGATTGCCGAGTCGGACTACATGCTGCGCTATGAAAAAGGAAACTTTAAGGCGGGCTACTGCTTGCTGAAGGAGCAGAAAATAATGATCGTGAATAAGTTCTTTTCGATGGAAGGCAAGATCAATGCGCTGCTCGATATTTTGAAAACCGTGCCGCTGGAGACGGCTAAATTTTCTGAAAAGAACATCAAGCTGTACGAAGAACTAACCAAAGCCGAAGTCAGCATTTAATTTCTCAACAATTGAAAATCACATTTCTCGGCACCGGTACATCGCAGGGCGTGCCCGTCATCGGGTGCCGGTGCGCAGTGTGCTCTTCGCTGGATTACCGCGATAAACGCTTGCGGGTTTCGGTACTTATCGAAGCTGACGGGCAGAATGTGGTAATTGACACCGGCCCTGATTTTAGGCAGCAGATGCTGCGCGAAGGCATTTCAAAGTTAGATGCCGTATTGCTTACCCACTCGCACAAAGACCATATAGCCGGGCTGGACGATGTGCGGGCGTTTAACTATCTGCAAAAAAAAGATATGCCAGTGTATGGCTCGTCCCACACGCTGCAACAGGTAAAAAAAGAATTTTATTATGCCTTTTCTGACGAGAAATATCCGGGCACACCTCAGATAGGCTTGTTTGAAATTGACGAGAAAGAATTTTTAGTTCATAAAATAAAAGTAATGCCGCTCCCGGTTAGCCATCTGCACATGCCGGTGTTGGGATTCCGGCTGGGCAACTTTAGCTACATTACCGATGCCAACTTTATTTCGGATGAAACCGTAAAAAAATTACAGGGCACACAAATATTGGTGCTGAATGCCCTGCAGAAAGAGGCACATCCTTCGCACTTTACATTAGAGCAAGCCTTGGCTCAGGCCCAACGCATACAGGCCGCACAAACGTATTTTACGCACATCAGTCATAAAATGGGGCTTCACCAAACGGTAAGCCGGGAGTTGCCCGCAGGAGTGGCGCTGGCGTATGACGGCCTATCCGTAACTTTATAGCGTGCACCATAGTTATTATTTTTTAAGACAGCTGAGCCCCGCTTTGCATGAACGGATCTGCGGCTTTACCATCGTTTCTTGTTTCAGCCAATCGAAGGATGAGTTGATTTTAGAACTGAACGATACACATCAGTCATTTTTTATCCGGGCTAATCTGTCGGCTTCGTTTTCGGTTCTTTCCTTTCCCGAAAAATTTAAGCGTGCCAAAAAAAACAGCATCGATCTTTTTGAAGAAATTATTTTTAAAAAAGTGATCAACGTAAAATCATTTTTGAATGAACGGAGTTTTGGAGTAGAACTGGAGAGCGGGCTTTCATTAATTTTTAAAATGCATGGAAACTTTGCCAATGTGCTGATGGCAAAAGAAAATAAAGTAACGGCTATTTTTAAAAATCAACTCCCGGCAGATATAAATACCGACCTTCGCCAGCTCGCCCGCCCGATTGATTTTGGGTACGATCATTTTTTAAAAAACCTCACACAATTAAAATCTATTTATTTCACCTTTAACTCTGGAATGTGGGCTTACCTGGAGACGCAAGGGTTTAGCCGGGCCACGCCCGCCCAAAAATGGGAGCTACTTCAGGCAATGTGGAGCCGATTAGAAAAACCGAATTACTACATTACCCAACTCAAGGGACAACTCACGTTTAGTCTGCTTCCGTTGGGTGAAGTTGAACAAACCATTGATGACCCCATTGAGGCTATCAACTCGTTTGCACAAAAGGTTATTTACGATCGTCAACTTTTCACAGAAAAATCAGCCCTTCTTTATCGTCTTCATATTAAAATAAAAAATGCCGAGGCATACCTAAAAAAAAACCGAACCAAACAGGATGAACTCATGGCTAATCGCCACTTTCAGCGATGGGCTGATTTAATCATGGCCCATCTTCATACCCTTACCAGGGGGATGGAGCGAATCGTGTTAAACGATTTTTATAACCAGGAGCCTGTAGAAATAAAATTAAAAAAGGAACTGAATCCACAGCAGAATGCAACTATATTTTACCGCAAAGCCAAGAACCAGCAAGTAGAGATAAATAAACTAACCGAATCGGTTAAAAAAAAAGAGGCCGAGCGGGAAGCCGCCCAGGCAGCCCATCAGGCAATCGAAGCATGTGCCGACTTAAAAACACTGCGCACAACCGCCACCCACTGGGGCTTGGATACAAAGCAAACCGAAAAAAAGGAGCCGTTGCCCTACCGCGAATTTGAATTTAACGGATATATAATCCGGGTAGGTAAAAATGCACAGGCCAACGATCAGCTTACTCTAAAACATTCGTATAAAGACGACTTGTGGCTGCATGCGAAAGATGTGGCCGGATCGCATGTATTGGTGAAGTACCAGGCCGGAAAATTTTTTCCAAAAGAGGTAATAGAGTATGCGGCAAGTTTGGCTGCTTTTTACTCTAAAAGAAAAAATGAAACCCTTTGCCCGGTCGCCTTCACAGCCAAAAAATTTGTGCGCAAACGAAAAGGAGACCCGGCCGGGGCGGTGGTGGTAGAGCGGGAAGAGGTTATCTTGGTGGAGCCGAAGGCCGAACACCGTTAGTGTATGGTTAAACCCAGATGATGCATTAGGAATGCATCATCTGCCCAGGCAGCAAATTATTTTACTACATTCACTTTAATAGTATTGGTTCTTCCTTTTTCTGAAATAGGCATACTGGCCAATACAATGAAGATGTCGCCCGGCTTTACGTGGCCATCGCGTTTTAAAATTTCTTCCACATCGGCCATGGTTTTATCGGTGCTGGCCGAGTTATCGTAATGATAGGCGCGGGTAGCCCACACCAAACTCATGGAGTTGATGATTTCTTTTTTGCTGGTAAAGGCAAATATATTGGCATCGGGCCGGTGCGAAGAAGCTTTGTATGCGCTGTATCCCACTAAGGTCATGCCTACAATGGCTTTGGCTTTTACATCTTTGGCCAGTTTGCAGGCAGTTAAGATTAAGCTGTCGTTAAAAAAATTGGCCGATGCGGGATCGGGATCGTGGAAGTGGTAAAAAATATTGCCTTGTTTTTCTACCGATCCGATGGTGCGCACCATGCTTCGGATTACCTCAAGGGGGTATTTGCCCGAAGCAGTTTCGGCCGAGAGCATCAGCGCATCAGCGCCATCCATCACGGCATTGGCCACATCGTTTGTTTCGGCCCGGGTAGGGCGCGGGTTTTCAATCATGCTCTCCATCATTTGGGTAGCCACAATTACGGGCTTGGCGGCTTTGTTGCACTTATTCACCAGCATTTTTTGTATCATAGGCACTTCTTCCATCCAGCACTCCACGCCCAAATCGCCCCGGGCTACCATGACCGCATCGGTGGCAGCAATAATGGCATCTATATTTTCTAATGCCTCCGGTTTTTCAATTTTGGCTATGATGCGTGTGTCGGCTTTGTGTCGGTTAATGATCTCGCGCAGCATTTCAATGTCTTTGGCTTTGCGCACAAACGATAAGGCCACCCAATTTACTTTATGGCTGAGCCCGAATTCAAGATCTTCTTTGTCTTTTTCAGTAAGCGAGGGAGCCGATACTTTTGTATTGGGCAGGTTTATTCCTTTGCGGGGTTTCAGGGGTCCGCCATATACGACCGAGCAAACCACCTCTACATCGCGTACTTCTTTTACTTTCAGTTCTATTTTGCCATCATCAATTAATATCATGTCTCCGGGTTTCACATCGTGAGGCAGGCCTTCGTACGAGGTGCTTACGATTTCGTTGGTGCCCGTCATCTGGCGGGTGGTAATAATCAGTTCTTGCCCGGAAATTAATTCGACTCCCGGCCGCACATCGTTCACTCTTATTTTAGGTCCTTGCAAGTCTTGCAACAAGGCTATGTTGGTACCCATTTCCAAGTTTAGTTCATTAACGAAACGAATCACTTTTAAATGATCATCGTGTGTGCCATGCGAAAAATTGAGGCGAAAAACATCGACTCCTTCTTTGATCAGCGCCCGGAGCGTCTCTTTATTATTAGAGGCCGGCCCTACGGTGGCCACAATTTTAGTTTTGTTGTACGAGATACGTTCCATCAGTTGTTTTGAATTGAGTTAAAAAATAAAATGTTCTTTCGATTTTAAAGCCGCCAAAGGTATGAAAGCGGTTAATTCAACGGAAGGAATATTGCGCAAGAGTTCCTGCAAACGATTGCTCTCTTCAAATGCTTCTCCGTGTTGTAATAAAATGTAATCGAAGTGCGGATGTTCGGGTACTAAAAGCTCGCGCGAACGGCTCTCATCGGTTGGTTTATTTTTAAAGAGCCGCAACATATTTATTTTTTGTGGCGAAGCGTAATAAACATAAGGCCGGCTGCCAGCCTTACTTTCAATTTCAAAATCGGGCATTTTTACCAGATTTTTACCTGCAGCCCGGTTAATTTCCCATACCAGTTTAAAGGGTTTTAGCGTGGAAATGATTCCATAAAGCTGAAAATCGAAAGAAAAATCAATATCGAGACGTTTACGCTTGGCCATTTACAAATTTCAGGATTTCGTCAGTGGGAGGCAAACAATTTCAATTGCGAACAAAATAGTTTTACTCTAAAATGGGGTCAAAACTTTTTAGTTTGATAATATGCCCCGAAAAGCCTTTATTTGCATCGTTTTTTGAATCTCTAAACCTTACAATCATGTCTGAAATTGCACAAAAAGTAAAGCAAATCATCATCGACAAGCTGGGCGTTGAAGAATCGGAAGTAACCCCTGAGGCAAGCTTCACCAACGACCTGGGTGCTGACAGCTTGGACACCGTAGAACTCATTATGGAGTTTGAGAAAGAATTTAATATTTCCATCCCTGACGACCAGGCGGAAAACATAGCCACGGTAGGCCAGGCTATTTCATACCTGGAAGAAAACGTAAAAAAATAAGTTTTACCCGCAACGCCACCGCATGGCTTTCAAACGAGTAGTAATAACCGGTGCAGGCGCACTGACGGCCATTGGCAATACACTTCCGGAATACTGGAATGGGTTGAAAAATGGAACCAGTGGCGCAGCCCCTATTACGAAGTTTGATACGTCAAAATTCAAAACCAAATTTGCCTGTGAGGTAAAAGGGTTTGAGGTAGAAAAATTCATTGACCGCAAAGAAGCGCGCAAAATGGATTTATTCACACAATATGCGATGGCCGTGGTGGATGAAGCCATAAAAAATGCCAACCTTCCGCTGGCCGAATTAGACTCAGACCGCGTAGGCGTAATCTGGGGCTCGGGCATCGGAGGGTTGCTTACTTTCCAGGAAGAAGTGCGGGCTTTTGCCGCAGGCGATGGCACTCCGCGCTTTAATCCTTTCTTCATTCCTAAAATGATTCCCGATCTCAGTGCGGGCCACATCTCCATTAAGTATGGGTTCCGCGGACCTAACTATGTTACGGTTTCGGCCTGTGCCTCTTCTACCAATGCCATCTACGATGCCTACACCTATCTTAAGTTAGGCAAAGCCGATATCATTGTGTCGGGTGGATCGGAAGCGGCCGTCTGCATTGCCGGTGTGGGCGGGTTTAATGCCCTCAAAGCCCTTTCCGAACGGAATGATTCGCCCCAGACAGCATCACGCCCCTACGACAAAGACCGCGATGGTTTTGTACTGGGCGAAGGAGCCGGAGCGGTCATTTTGGAGGAATACGAGTATGCTAAAAAACGCGGGGCTACCATACTTGGTGAAATCATAGGCGGGGGCATGACAGCCGATGCCTACCACATTACAGCACCTCACCCCGAAGGCCACGGCATTACCAAGGTAATGGAACTGGCACTGGAAGAGGCCGGCCTTAAGGCCGAACAAGTAGATTATATTAACACGCACGGCACCTCTACTCCGCTGGGCGATATTGGCGAGATAAAAGCCATTCAAAAAGTATTTGGCGATCACGCCTATAAACTGAATATCAGCTCTACCAAGAGCATGACCGGGCATTTGCTCGGGGCAGCCGGGGCGATCGAATTTATTGCATGCCTGCTGGCTCTTAACGAAGGTATTATTCCACCTACGATCAATCACTTCACAGACGACCCCGAACTCGATCCGAAACTCAATCTCACTTTTAACAAAGCGCAGCAACGCAAGGTAAATATTGTCTTGAGCAATACATTTGGATTTGGCGGGCACAACTTCTCGATCATCATCAAAAAAGCCGAGTAGGTTTGTGTGGAAGTTACTGAAGCGATCCGGCTCATCCGTTTCTAAAGAAAACCAAAGACTAATTACGGCCATCAAAACCATTGCCGGTTTTGCACCCTCTAATATTTCGCTTTACCGGTTGGCCACGCTGCACAGCAGCAAGGGAAAAGAGGCCGGGGGATTTCGCGAATCAAACGAGCGGCTGGAATATTTGGGCGATGCCATTTTAGGGGCGGCCGTGGCCGATTATCTTTTTAAAAAATATCCATTAGAAGATGAGGGGTTCCTTACCGAAATACGCTCGCGCATTGTAAACCGGGAGTCGCTTAACAACCTGGCCCGTAAAATTGGAATTGCATCCATTGTACAATACGATCAGCGCAATGTGCAACTGCAAAAAGTTATTCTGGGCAACACGCTGGAAGCCTTGGTAGGAGCCGTGTATCTAGATAAAGGATATGCCGCGTGCAAAAAATTTGTTATTGATAAACTGATTCAGCCGTATTTTGATTTGGATACAGTGGTGAATTCAGACACCAACCACAAGAGCCGGTTGCTGGAGTGGGCGCAGCGCCACGCCAAAGAAATTCGATTTGAAATTACCGAAACCCGCAATGGCCGGGGGCGCGAATTTTCAGCGCAGGTAATGTTGAGTGGTGAACCATACGGAATGGGATTTGGCCTCACTAAAAAAAAGGCGGAACAAGACGCAGCCGAAAAAACTTGTGTTAAACTTAGTATTTAGTTAACCGCTATCTTCAGCCCTACCGGGCAGTGGTCGGATCCGTGGTATTCATTGTAAATGAGAGCTTCTTTTAGATGCGGTACTATTTTTTGGCTTACCAGAAAATGATCTATCCGCCAGCCTATATTTTTTTCGCGTCCGTTAAAAATAAAATTCCAGTAGGTGTATTTTACTTCGGTTGGGTGAAAGTGGCGGAAGGTATCGGTAAAGCCGGCATTCAATAAATTTCCGAAGCCATCAATTTCCTGTTGGGTGTAGCCTGCACTTTGGTTGTAATTTTCTTTTGGCCGGGCCAGGTCTATCGGCTGATAAGCCACATTAAAATCGCCACACGCGATAACCGGTTTTCTGCGCACCAGCCATTGCAAATATTCGCGGTAGGCGGTGTCCCAGGTTTGCCGGTAGTCTAACCGTTTCAGTCCTTCACCGGCATTGGGCGTATAAGATGTAACTAAAAAAAAATAAGGATATTCAGCGGTAATCAACCGGCCTTCCTGGTCGTGGGCTTCTATGCCCAAATCGTACGAAACATGAATAGGTTCTTCTTTCGTAAATAAAGCCGTGCCGCTGTAGCCCTTGCGGGCTTTAGAGGAGTTGGCATATACCTTATATGCCGGAAATAGTTTGGCAACTTCATACACATCGTCTGTAGCCGCCTTGGTTTCCTGAAGACAAAAAATATCGGGCGACATCGCACCGATACTTTCCTCAAATCCTTTTTTAACAATAGCCCGGATACCGTTTACATTCCACGAAACGAAGTGCATAGTATTTTTTTTGGTTCGGAAAATTAGGGAAAGATGAGGGAATATAGAAGGAAGCAGTTTGTAACTTTACGGAATGAACTGGAGAACCGAATTAATTCCCTCGCTTTCCACAGATAAAATCAGGCTGACTACCCCGGTTTTTACCATCGGCTCCTGTTTTGCTGATGAAATTGGCCACCGGCTTACCGACAATAAATTTCAGGCAGCGGTTAATCCGTTTGGCACGGTGTATAATCCGGTTTCTATTCACCGCCTTTTAAATTTTGGATTAACCGGTGAACTTCCGCCCGAAGAAAGTTACGACCAACAGGAAGAAATTTATTTTAACTTCCATTTCCATTCTGTCTTTTCATCTTTAAAGAAAGATGAACTTCAAATCAGACTGAAAGAGGTAATCGCGAAATCGAATTCATTTTTAAAAATGGCCGAATGGATTATAATTACCTACGGAACAGCCTGGGTTTACAAACGGCACAACGAAACGATTGTAGCCAATTGCCACAAAAAATCGGCTTCTCATTTTACCAAACAGTTGCTAACCGATTGTGAAATAATTGATTCATTCGCTTCTTTTTATACTCTTTTAAAAACTATTAACCCTTCGGCTAAACTGATTCTTACGGTTAGCCCGGTGCGGCACATTAAAGATTCGCTCGAATTAAACTCCGTTAGTAAATCGGTTTTACGCACGGCCTGTCATACTCTGGTTAATCGGTATCCTGATGTAACTTATTTTCCGGCCTACGAAATTTTGATGGACGACTTGCGCGATTATCGTTTTTATAAAAAAGATTTAATTCACCCCACCGAAGAGGCGATCGATTATATCTGGACTAAATTTACCGAAACGTATTTTGATGAACCAACAAAAAAAATTATGATGGCCTGGCAACATGTAAAAGTGGACATGGCCCATCGTCCTTTTCACGAATCATCGAAAAAACACCTGCATTTTTTAAAATCGTTGTTAACTAGAATAGAGTCCTTTCAATCAATGCTAAACGTTGACCAAGAAATAGCTGAAATAAAGACACGGATTGTGAAGCACCCACATGCGTATAACCATGGCCAATAAACTTATCTATGCCACGTCTCCTTACTTATTGCAGCACGCACATAACCCCGTGCATTGGCAGGAGTGGGGCACAGAGGCATTGGCTGAAGCCAAAGCCACCGACAAACCGATTTTGATCAGCATCGGGTACTCGGCCTGCCACTGGTGCCACGTAATGGAAAAGCAATCGTTCGAAAATAAGGACATTGCCGATCTTATGAACGAATATTTTATTTGTATTAAGATAGACCGCGAAGAAAGACCCGACCTCGATCAGGTGTATATGGAAGCGGTGCAGGCCATGGGGATTCATGGCGGCTGGCCGCTCAACGTTTTTCTTACGCCCGATCAAAAACCTTTTTATGGCGGTACGTATTTTCCACCTGCATCTTGGTCGAAACTGTTGCAGCAGGTGGCTCACACATACAATGCCAAGCGGGCGGAGATTAATCAGTCGGCCGATGAATTGGCGCATCATTTGCACACCAGCGATCTGCAACGATTTGTGCAGGAAGAAAACAACAATGTTTTTGTGTTGGAAAAACTGAACGCCATGTTTTTCATTATGCAAAACAAATTTGATGCAACATGGGGAGGAATAGAGAAGGCACCGAAGTTTGTAATGCCTGCTGTTTGGTTGTGGCTGCTGCGTTATTACTACATTTCAAAAAATGAATCGGCTTTGCACATGGTTACACACACATTAAAGCAAATGACACGAGCTGGTTTGTACGACCAGTTAGGCGGAGGCTTTGCCCGCTACTCGGTAGATGCCGAATGGGTTGCGCCACATTTTGAAAAAATGCTTTATGACAATGCACAGTTGTTGAGTATATATGCCGAAGCCTTTGCGGTAACGAAAGATGATTTTTTTAAAACGATTGTTTATGAAACAGTGGGTTGGCTTACGCGCGAAATGACACACACGGAAGGTGGATTTTACTCTGCGCTCGATGCCGACAGCGAAGGAACCGAAGGGAAATATTATACGTGGTCTTGGAGTGAATTAGAAGCTGCATTGGATGAAAATAAAATGGAAGCAGCAAATTATTTTCACTGCACCCAAGAAGGAAATTGGGAACACGAACAGAATATTTTAATCCGTGAGCCTGAACAAATCGAAACAGAATCTATAAAAAAAGCCAAAGAAAAATTACTTGCCTATCGTGAAAAGAAAACCAGGCCATCGCTGGACGATAAGATTCTTACCGGATGGAATGCCATGACGATCTGCGGACTGGCAGATTGTTATAAGGCGTTTGGCGATGAGTGGTTTCTTCATCTTGCTTTGAAAAATATTTCCTTTATAGAAAAATATTTGATCGACCAGAGAAAAGTTTTTCGGTCGTTTAAAAATAAACACTCCGCTACGGAAGGTTTTTTGGAAGATTACGCTTTTCTGGTTCGGGCTTACACCTCTGTTTATGAAGTTACATTTCAGGAGAAGTATCTGGCAGAGGCTGAACGATGGACGAATTTTGTGATAGAAAATTTTTATGACACCCAAGAAAAGTATTTTAGTTTTACCTCACACCAAGCCGAAAAGCTGATTGCCCGAAAGAAAGAAATTTTTGATAACGTCATCCCCTCTTCTAATGCGGTAATGGCGCGAAATCTTTTTCGGCTGGGAGCAATGTTAGATAAAAATGAATGGAAACAGAGAGCGACCGAGATGACTTCCAAATTATCTTCTATCATTTCTTCCGAGCCGGTTTACATGTGCTATTGGGGGATTTTATTTGCAGAGATTAGCGAAGGGCTGAGCGAAGTAGTGATAGTCGGAAATGAGTGGCATGAGATCAGAAGAGAAATTCAATCCAACTTTATTCCGTTTGCTGTTTATGCCGGAACAAAATCAAAAAGCGAACTACCGTTATTACAAGGCCGTGAATCAATCGATGGCAAAACGAAAATTTATATTTGCCGAAATAATATTTGCAATTTGCCGGTAACTCATGTAAAGGATGCCCTTCAACAGATTCATTCTTAGTCTTTTCTTCACAGCCGGGCTGATCTGGGCGTGTACACAACAAAAAGTAAGTCCACCCCAAGCGATAAGCCCTGTGCCCACCCCGACCCAACTTGCCTGGCACGATATGGAACTGAATGCCTTTGTGCATTTTGGCATCAACACCTTTACCGATAAAGAATGGGGCTATGGAGACGAAAACGAAAATTTTTTTAATCCAACGCAATGTAGCCCGTCTCAATGGGTATCGGTATTGAAAGAAGCAGGATTTAAAGGTTTGATCCTTACCTGTAAACATCACGATGGCTTTTGTTTGTGGCCAAGCAAATTCACCGAACACTCAATAAAAAACGCTCCGTGGAAAAACGGCAAAGGAGATTTGGTGAGAGAAGTTGCCGAAGCTTGCAAGCAGGAGGGATTGAAATTCGGAATTTATCTTTCCCCATGGGATCGCCACCACAAAGACTATGGTTCACCGGCTTACATCGAATATTATCGCCATCAACTCAATGAATTATTCACCCTGTATCCCGATGTTTTTGAAATGTGGTTTGATGGCGCTAACGGTGGCGATGGGTTTTATGGTGGTCAGCGCGAAACACGAAAAATAAATGGCCGCCAGTATTATGATTGGCCAACTACGCTGTCTCAGGTTCGGCAGATAGACACTTCGGTTCTTTTTTTCAGCGATGCCGGGCCCGACATACGTTGGGCCGGAAACGAAAAAGGAAACGTAAGCAAAACGTATTGGAATACCATTACACCCGATACACTCTATGCCGGCAAAGCAGGTATTGAAAATTTGTTGAATACAGGAACTGAAAACGGAACCAGCTGGATTCCGGCCGAGTGTGATGTATCGATCCGGCCGGGGTGGTTTTATCACGCCAAGGAAGATTCACTGGTAAAAACACCCGAGCAACTTTTTGATATTTATTTGAAATCGGTAGGCCGGGGTTCGCTGTTGCTGCTTAATATTCCGCCCGATAAACGAGGGTGGTTTCACGAAAACGACATAAAATCCCTGCGCGGATTTAGAAAATTATTTAACGAAGAATTTAAAAAAGACCTGGCTCAGAATGCCATTGTGAAGACCGATACATACCGTGGCCATGATGATCGCTTTGCACCGGGAGCTCTTACCGATGGAAACGATGAAACCTATTGGGCCACAGACGATGACCACCTCACCGGAACGATTGAAATTAATCTGGCTAAAAAAGAAAAGATAAAGTACGTGGTGTTGCAGGAGTACATAAAACTTGGCCAACGTATAAAGCATTTTTCTGTTGAGGTTTGGAAAAATAATAAATGGGAACAGGTGGCCAGAGAAACAACCATAGGCCGCAAG
This sequence comes from Bacteroidota bacterium, assembly GCA_018267135.1. Classification (GTDB taxonomy): domain Bacteria; phylum Bacteroidota; class Bacteroidia; order Cytophagales; family Cyclobacteriaceae; genus ELB16-189. The sequence continues at coordinate 74,574 of JAFDZA010000013.1, read as the reverse complement.
CGAATTTTAAAGATCGTCCCGGTTGAAACGAATAAAATCAGAGTGAATATCTTGTCGGCCAAAACTTGCCCTGTCATTTCGAATATTGAAATTTATTGATCATTTTTTGTGAACACACTTTCTTCTTTACAAATCAATTATAAAAAGCATGCCCTTGGAGTAATGGCTATGGCCACACTGATTAAACTTTTTTTGGCCTTACAATTAGAACTTGGCAACGATGAAGTGTATTACTGGACTTATGCACTTTACCCCGACTGGAGCCATTTCGATCATCCGCCTATGGTAGGCATAATGGCGCAGGTATTTTCTCTTAACCTGTTGCTGCCAGGTAGTTTCTTTCTCCGGCTCGGGCCGGTTATACTCTCGGCAGTAAGCACGTGGATTATTTTTTTAATTGGAAAAAAAATAAAAGACGAACGCACCGGGCTATATGCCGTCTATCTTTTTACCGGATCGGTGTATGGGTTCATCATCAGTGGCTTTTCATTTATTCCGGATTCGCCCTTGGTTTTATTTTGGTTACTGGCTACCTACCTGATGGTTTCCTTTCTGCCGGCCAAACAAATATCAAAGAAAGAACAAAACAGCATTCGGTGGTTTGGGTTAGTAGCCGGTCTGGCTATGCTCTCCAAATACCAGGGTGCATTTTTATGGATTGCGGTATTGGTTTATGTGCTGTTATACAACCGGAGCTGGCTCCGCCAATTTTCGTTTTACCTTGCAGGTATGATCTCTGCCGCACTATTACTGCCGTTGGTCATTTGGAACTTTCAAAACAGCTTTATCAGTTTTACATTTCATTCAGAGCGGGTAACTCCCTCTTGGCACATAAGACCAGATTATTTTCTGACGGAGTTAGGCGGGCAACTTGCCTACACTAACCCGATAGTGTGGGTATTAATTGCCCTTGCGCTGGTTGCTTGGTTTAGAGGCAAGCAATTTCTCGATAATAAAACAGCCCATGTGTTAGCGGTACTGGCGGCTCCCCTGTGGGTTATCTTTACTTCCTTTTCTGTTTTTCGATCGACCCTTCCACACTGGACGGCTCCCGCGTATGTGTCGTTAATTTTGCTGGCGGCTGCTTACTGGTCGGAGGTAAAAATAAAAACCGGTATTTTGTTTTGGGTTAAGCTTCCCGTTTATTTTTTGGCGGTGGTGTTGGCGCTGGCTTTTTGGGTAGTAAATTATTCTCCGTGGCCACTGGGAAATCAATCATCGAAGATTTCTTTTGGAGAAGATGACTTTACACAGGATATCTATGGGTGGAACCAAATAGGCGATGCGTTTGCGAGAATTTCGCAGCGCGAAGAAACACAAGCACGTATGCCAAAAGGAGCCGGTCTGGTTTCAAACAAATGGTTTCCCGGAGCCCATCTGGATTTTTATGCAGCTCGTCCGGCTTACCGAAAAATGTTTTTGATCGGCTCATTAAACGATATTCACAAATATGCCTGGATTAATGAAAAACGCGGAGGCCTTGAAAAAGGTCAGGACTATTATCATATTGCGGTTAGTAATTTGTATAAAAATCCGGATGAGCTTTTCGGAAATTATTTTGAGAAAATACAACCGATGGATACGGTAGAAATAAAACGAGCCGGCCGGCCCATGCGGTATGCCTTTTTTTACAGGCTTAAAAACTACCGGGGTAATTTTGTTAATCCATTGCCCGGCCGCTAAAAATGGAAACGCTCGAAACCATTTTTTTTAAATTTTTAAAATTCGGACTGGTAGGTATCTCCGGTATGGTGGTTGATTTTGGGATTACTTATTTAGCCAAAGAAAAAATAAGAATAAACAAATACGCAGCCAATACACTTGGCTTTTTTTGTGCTGCCAGCAGCAATTATATTTTTAACCGTCTTTGGACGTTTGAAAGCAGTGATCCCGCTATTGCTTTTCAGTATATAAAATTTTTATCGCTGGCTGTGGTAGGTGTGTTACTGAGTAATGCCATCATTTATTTTATGCACGAAAAACAAAAGTGGAATTTTTATTTTGCTAAATTAATTTCTATCGGAGTGGTGCTCTTTTGGAATTTTTTTGCCAATTATTTTTTTACGTTCAACCGGTAGTTTAAAACGATGAAGCGAAAGATTATACGCCTGGCCGCATTTATAAAAGGCTTTTTATTGTGGCTTCGGCCGCATTATTTTTTAGGGTGGCTAAAGCAGCCGTTGCTGATGGCCTCTAATTTTATTTATTTATCGAAATGGATTTCGTTGCAAAAGAAAACGGAGTTAAACGATTTTTATTCGCCTGCCCGCCAGTACGCCAAAAGGTATCAGTTATATGAGTACCTACTCACCCAAACAGGTATCGCACAGGAGCCAACCGACTACCTGGAGTTTGGGGTAGCACAAGGTGCTTCCATTCAGTGGTGGACAAAAAACTGTACCAACTCCGCCTGGCGCTTTTATGGTTTCGATACGTTTGAAGGCCTGCCCGAAAACTGGGGCCTCTATAAAAAAGGTGATATGAGTGCGGCCCTCCCGGCCATGAACGATGAGCGGGTTCATTTTTTTAAAGGACTGTTTCAGCAAACCGTGCCTGTTTTTTTGTCCACCCATTCTATGAATGCGGGAAGAAGAAAACTGATCCACCTCGATGCCGATTTGTTTTCATCAACGCTGTATGTGCTGACCAGCCTCGCTCCATTTTTAAAGAAAGGCGATATTTTATTGTTCGATGAATTTAATGTGCCCAATCACGAATTTCACGCCTTCAAAATATTTTGCGATTCGTACTACATCAAAACCCAACTGCTGGGAGCGGTAAACAATTATTTTCAGGTGGCTTTAATGTTAGAATAGGCTTGGGCTGCAAATTCGGACGAATAGCAAACTGCCTAAATTTTTAGTTACCAAACATTGCTTGTCAGGCTAAAAAGTATAAAATTTCATATACTAAAACCCTGACCCCATGAGCTTTATCAACAACCCCAAGCACATTCCTGAAAGCTACGGATTGCGCATAGCTGCCGGATTGATTTTATTTTTTGTATTGATGCAGGTTATAGGCCTGGCACATATTGTAGAGCTTCGCTTACTTAATTTACTGGTATTGGCCGTGGGCATTTATTTTGGACTGAAGAAATTTAAGGAAACCCACCAACATCGAATTCATTACTTCCGGGCACTGGCCGTAGGCGTGGCCACCGGTGGGATAGCCTCGTTGGCTTTTGCCTTGTTTATGTTTCTTTATATGAAAGCAGACCACTCGTTTATGCAGTGGATTATTGATAACGAACCGATGGGGCGTTATCTCAATGCCTACATCGTTGCATTTATCGTGGCGTTAGAAGGCGTTTTTTCCAGTCTGCTGGTAACCTTTGTGCTGATCAACTACATTGAAACAGAAGGAGTAGAGCAGTAGCAAACAGAAATAGCACCGTTTCAAAACCGGAAAATCGTAAGCCGAAAACAGAAAACAAAGGAGATACCCAACCACGTAAATTTGACCGCTACCCCCGATTTCTCATACGGAATTTAGCTAAATTGCGCCCTCATTTTTTATTTTGTGGGCAAATACAACGAATACAAAGAATTCAATTTTTCTCGCGTGGCAGCCGAGGTGCTTTCGTTCTGGAAGCACGAACAGGTTTTTGAAAAATCAGTGCTTTACCGCGAGGGTAAACAAACATTTACTTTTTACGAGGGACCTCCCTCGGCCAATGGCACCCCGGGCATACATCACGTCATGGCCCGCACGGTAAAAGATATTTTTTGCCGTTATAAAACACTGCAGGGTTTTCAGGTAAAACGCAAAGGCGGCTGGGATACGCACGGGCTTCCGGTAGAGTTGCAGGTAGAAAAACAACTTGGCATTACCAAAGACGACATAGGTAAGAAAATTTCCATTGAAGAATACAACCAAAAGTGCCGCGAAACGGTAATGATGTATAAAGACCAGTGGGATGACCTCACCGAAAAAATGGGCTACTGGGTGGATCTAAAAAATCCGTACATCACCTACAACAACAACTACATTGAAACCGTATGGTGGATACTAAAACAATTTTACCAGAAAGGACTACTGTATAAAGGGTACACCATTCAGCCCTACTCGCCTTCGGATGGAACCGGCTTAAGTTCGCACGAACTAAACCAACCCGGCTGCTACAAAAATGTAAAAGACACTTCGGTGGTGGCGCAGTTTAAAGTGATTCGCGAGGCAAAAAGCGATTTTTTATTTGCCGGCCACGATTTACCTGTTTATTTTTTAGCCTGGACGACCACCCCGTGGACGTTGCCATCCAATACATCTTTGGTGGTAGGCGGGAAGATTTCTTATGTACGGGTAAACACATTTAATCCGTACACTTTTAAGGCAATAACTGTAGTGTTAGCGAAAGATCTGGTGGGCAAATATTTTTCAGAAAAGAATAAAGACCTGAAGCTTGCCAATTACAAGGCGGGCGATAAAGCCATTCCATTTGAAATAGCAGACGAATTTAAGGGCAGCCAATTAGTAGGTCTTCACTACGAGCAACTCATGCCTTACTTACCCCCGATGTATGAGGCCGACAAAGCATTTCAGGTAGTAGCCGGAGATTTTGTAACAACTGAAGACGGAACCGGTATTGTGCATAGCTCACCCACGTTTGGTGCAGACGACTTCCGGATATCTAAACAATATGGCATCCCTCCGCTTACCCTGCGCGATGAAGCCGGCAACGAAGTACCCACCGTTGACCGCAAAGGAAAATTTGTGAAAGAGATTGGTATAAAATTGAAAGAAGGTGTGGAGCGCTATAAAATTAAAACCCACAAACCGCTTTCTGAAAATGATTTTTATGTAAAGAACTATACGGATGAAGATGAAAATAATCCTGACTACAAAAACACAGACGTCATCATCTCCATTCTTTTAAAGGAAGAGAACAAAGCTTTTAAGGTAGAAAAATACGAGCACACGTATCCGCACTCCTGGCGCACCGATAAACCTGTGCTGTATTATCCGCTCGATGCCTGGTTTATTAAAACCACGGCCAGGAAAGACCGGCTGGTAGCACTGAACAAAACCATCAACTGGAAACCCGAGAGCACCGGCACCGGCCGTTTTGGTAACTGGCTTGAAAATCTGGTGGACTGGAATTTATCGCGGTCGCGTTTTTGGGGAACACCTCTCCCCATTTGGCGTACAAAAGATGGCCAGGAAGAAATTTGTATCGGCTCGGTAGAAGAGTTGAAAAATGAAATGGCTAAAGCCGAAAAAGCCGGGATTAAAAACGACTCCGTAAACTTAAATGATTTACATCGCCCGTATGTCGATCACATCATCCTGTCAAGCGCAGGAGGCCAGCCAATGTACCGCGAGCCGGATCTGATCGATGTGTGGTTTGATTCGGGTGCCATGCCGTATGCTCAACTACATTATCCATTTGAAAATAAAGAGTTGTTCGGAGTATCTTTTCCGGCCGATTATATTGCCGAAGGTGTAGATCAAACCCGCGGCTGGTTTTTTACCCTGCATGCGATTGCCGGCCTATTGTTCGACAGCGTGGCTTTCAAGAATGTAATTTCCAATGGCCTGGTACTCGACAAAGACGGAAATAAAATGAGCAAACGCAAAGGCAACGTGGTTGATCCGTTTGCGGCCATGGAAAAATATGGAGCGGATGTGCTCCGCTGGTACATGATTGAAAACGCGCCTCCGTGGGATAATTTGAAGTTTGATTTTTCCGGAGTAGAAGAAACCCAACGCAGGTTTTTTGGTACCCTGCAAAACACCTATTCATTTTTTGCTCTCTATGCCAACATAGATGGGTTTATAAAAGATGAAATGAATAATGTGCCTTATGAAAAATTATCACATCTCGATCGGTGGATTATTTCTAAACTGCAATCGCTGATTCTGGAAGTGACGGCCGCGTATGAAGACTACGAACCAACTAAAGCCGCCCGGGCCATTCAAGAGTTTGTAAATGATCACCTCAGCAATTGGTATGTGCGCCTAAACCGCAAACGGTTTTGGCAGCCTACTCTGCGGGGCGAAGTATCGGAAGATAAGAAAGCCGCTTACGAAACATTGTATGAATGTTTGTTGGTAACGGCTCAGCTTATGTCGCCCATCGCTCCGTTTTATGCCGACTGGCTTTATGGAAACCTGACCGGCAATATCCGCGAAAAAGCAAAAGAGCATAATACTCCGCTGCGGTTTGAATCCATCCATCACACCGATTTAGTAAAGGCTGAAACCTTCCGCATAGATCGGGAGTTAGAACTTTCTATGGATTACGCACAAACCATTTGTTCGCTGGTACATTCTATACGTAAGAACAGCAAAATAAAAGTGCGCACACCTTTGCAACGGATTTTGCTTCCGGTACTCGATGAAAAATTTGCCAGGCGTATTCAAGGTGTGGAAGAGATTATCAAATCTGAAGTAAACGTAAAATCAATTGAATATATAGACGATGCCTCCGGCTTGCTGGTAAAAAGCGTGAAACCCAATTTTGCCAAACTGGGTAAGCAGTATGGCCCCAAGATGAAAGAAGTATCGGAGGTGATTAATACTTTAACAAAAGAAGAAATAAATAAACTTGAAAAAACAGGAACTCTGGCTAAAGGTGGTTTTGATTTGGTAGCGGAAGATGTGCTGATCTTGTCACAAGATATTCCGGGCTGGTCGGTAGCTACTGAACACAATGTTACCGTAGCACTGGATATAACCATTACCCCGGAGCTGAAGCGCGAGGGCATAGCCCGCGATTTTGTAAACCGAGTTCAGAACCTGCGAAAAGAATCAGGTTTTGAAGTGCTCGACAAAATCGGCATTGAAGTAGAGAAAGATGGCGAATTGGCAGCGGCCTCACTTACCGAATATAAAGACTATATCTGCACCGAAACCCAGGCACTGAGTTTAGAAATAAAGACACAGGTAGAGAATACTACCGAGGTGGATATGGATGAATTTGTGCTGAAAATAAAAATTAAAAAATTGTAACCGGATGAAAGTTCTGAAATACTTTTTAGTAGCGCTGTTCGTAATTGCCATCGATCAGGCCAGCAAATTATTGGTTTACCACCACATGCAACTGGGCGAGGAAATTAATGTAATCGGGCAATGGTTTCGGTTACACTATTTACTTAATCCCGGTATGGCTTTTGGTATTCGGTGGGAAAACGAATTTGGAAAACTGGCGCTTACCGTTTTTAGGATGGGGGCTATGGTGGGCATTGGGTATTATCTGGTTTCGTCTGTACAAAAAAAACATCACCCTGGTTTTTTGGTTTGCCTCGCCCTGATTTTAGGCGGAGCCATAGGCAATGTAATAGACAGTATTTTTTATGGTGTTTTCTTAGAAAATAATGCGCTGGGGGCACCCGTTAAATGGTTTCATGGCGAAGTAATAGACATGCTTTATTTTCCGCTGTTTCATATTCAGATACCAGAGTGGTTTCCACTCAACCCCGGTGGTGAGTTTGAGTTTTTCAGCCCGGTGTTTAATATTGCCGATTCTTCCATTTTTATAGGAGTAGCTACGGTACTCCTTTTTCAAAAGAAATTTTTTCCACATCAACAATCAGGAAAGACCCATGATGGGCAACCTGCCTCTGAAATACCAGTCTCTGAAACACAGACGCCAGCCGAATAAACATGGCTGAAAATTTGTTGATAGCCCCATCAGCCGGCAAAGCAGAGCGCTACGAGGTTTTGCTTCCGCAAATTGAATCGCTGATAACCGGAGAGAAGGAACCAATTGCCAACTTAGCCAACGTGGCAGCGGCACTCCGGCAAACATTTAATTTTTTCTGGGTAGGTTTTTATTTAGTAAAAGAAGACGAATTAGTGTTGGGCCCTTTTCAGGGGCCGATTGCCTGCACCCGCATCCAGTGGGGCAAAGGAGTTTGTGGCACGGCCTGGAAAGAAGCCCGAACAATCATTGTTCCGGATGTGGAAAAATTTCCCGGACACATTGCCTGTAGTTCCGATTCCAAATCAGAAATTGTAGTGCCTGTGTTTAGCAGCGGGGTGGTTTCTTTTGTGTTAGATGCAGACAGCGATAAGGTAAACGATTTTGATGATACCGATGCCCATTATCTGAACCAACTCGCCCGGATTTTAGAGCGGTTCTTTTAATTCCAGTTTTGTAATGACTTGCGTGCGATCGGTTATTTTAAACCGGTCGCTAATGCGGTACCCCACCAGCCAGGCAATTTCTCCGGCCGACTCAATTACCGTTACATTTTTCTTTTCGGAAACTGGAATTTTCCGGTCAATGAGAAAATCGCTCACTTTCTTTCGTTTGTCCATGCCCAGCGGATAAAAAAAATCACCTTTTTTCCAGACTCTCCAGGTAATAGGGAATGTAAGTTTGGATGAGTCCAGCAGCGCGATAGAACGGTCGATTGAAATTTTATTTTTTTTAGATGTCGAAATTTTTAACTGACGAGTGCCTAAAGTTACATGAGCTTTATTTTTAGTAATGGTTACGGCTGGCTCTTCCTTTTTTTGAGGTGAGAGAATCAAACTTTTCCGGTCTATACCCAATACATAGTTGCCGGATAGAAATTTTTTGCCCGGCTGTTTATCCAATGAATGAATAGCCTGCCGGCATTGATCAAAATGAAATCCATATTTTTTCACCAATTGCCAAAGTAACCCACACGGATTGTGGAAATCCGAAAAACCTTTTTTTAAAAAAATGGTTTGATCCCCCTGAATCGTTTCATATTTTTCTCTCCATTGCAGGAGGCCGGCCTCGGCCAGTTCATTTCCGGCTGCCGTTTTATCCAGCATATCAGCTGCAGAATCTTCCAGCGAAGGGTTTATTTTTTTTAACTTCGGAATAACCTGATGCCGCAAATAATTTCGCACATAGTCGTCAGTATGGTTGCTGGAATCTTCCCGCCAATGAATTTTATTTTTTTTAATGTACGAATGGATTTGATCGCGGGTGGCAAAAAGCAAAGGACGGATGATATTTTTATTTTTAGCTGCGATGCCATCCAGCCCTTCCGGCCCGGTGCCACGGATGAAATTGATCAACACTGTTTCGATGGAGTCGTTTAAGTGATGTGCCGTAGCCAGCCGCTTAAACCGATGCCGGAGCATCAACTCGTGAAACCAACCGTAGCGCAACGCCCGGGCTGCCATCTGGAGGGACAGCGATTTTTGAGCTGCATATTTTTCAGTTTGAAATTTTTTAGAATAAAATGGGATGCCTGCCTCCCGACAAAACCCCTTTACAAATTCCTGGTCTTGATCCGACTCCTTTCCACGCAACTGAAAATTGACATGAGCCACACTTACCCGAAAACCTGCATTGATAAACAGATGCAAAAGAGCCATAGAGTCTTGCCCCCCACTTACGGCCACTAAAATATGATCGTGCGGGGTGCAAAGTTTTTTTTGATTGATGAAAGCAAGAAAGGCTTCGTTCATTATTATTGGCTCATTCTTTTTTTGGCTTCCACACACCAAAGTAATTCATGAATAAATGCACCGGCCCGTAGATTTGTTTTTTCGGGATCGGTCGCATGGCCGTTCGGATCAAAAAGTTCGTCCACTTTCGGAACGGGGAATTGAGCCGCTACCGTCCACGCCCGTATTTTCCATAAAGTAAATTGGAGCGAGGTAATGACCTGTGTTCCGCCAAACACACCGTCTGATACGGTAGAAATAGCAACAGGTTTTCGCTGCCATTCTTCGTAGAGCAGATCAATTACATTTTTAAGAGAAGCCGGGTAGCCTCCGTTATATTCCGGGGTAACAATGATCACGCCATCGGCCGAACGGATATCGTTGGCAAAGGCAATGACATCGGCCGTAGGGTTAGGTTGAAATTTTAATCTTTCATTAAACAAAGGAAACCGGTACTCGTTCAGGTCAGCAATAGTGGCTGTAGCCAATTTATTTTCTTCCAGGTATTTTTTAAAATACAAAGCTACGCGGTGGCTCTTGCGGCCGTTGCGAATGCTGGCAGAGAGAATGATAATGTGAGGCATGGTGTGTAACTTCTTGGATTAACGGATAATCATGAATAAAGTTAAAATTAGGAGTTTTTCCTATCTTACCGAATCAAACGATAAACATTTGTTATAAGCCACTCATCTATAAACGATCAACGCATGAAACTACTGAGTTCTCTGTTTTTTATCCTGTGTTTTTTTTCTTTAGCCGCACAAGATTCTGATCTCCCCAACGATTTTTTACCAAAAACATTTTTTCGCGAGCGCAGAGAAAAATTGCGCGAAAAACTTCTGGCTAATTCCGTAGCCGTATTTTTTGCCAACCCGGTGCGCAACCGGTCGAACGATGTAGATTTTGTCTATCACCAGGATCCGGATTTTTATTACCTCACCGGGTACCGAGAACCGGATGCGGTGTTGTTGGTGTTTAAAGAAAAACAAAACTCAGCCAATGGCACTACGTACAATGAAATTATTTTTGTGCAGCCCCGAAATGAACTGCGCGAAATGTGGACGGGCCGCAGACTGGGCGATAAAGGAGTGAAAGAGAACCTGGGCTTTGATCAGGCTTTCAATAATTCCCTGTTTAAACAATACAACCTTGATTTTTCAAAGTTTACCTCCATTTTATTTTTTAATTTTAATAACGATGTACGCGATAACCCCCGCGATTCGTCTGATTTGTATAACCTGATCGCCCAGTTTAAAACCAAAGTAAATTATCCTGATGCCCACCGAACTACCCTTGCGGTAGAACCTCCCAAAAGCAACCTGAACAAAACAGGTTTGGAAACGATTATGGATAACCTGCGCGGCATAAAAACAAAAGAAGAGATTGAGTTGGTGCGCAAGGCCGTGCGAATCTCATGTGCCGGGCAGGTAGAAGTAATGAAAGCGATAAAACCCGGCATGAGCGAGCGTGAAATTCAAGGCATTCATGAGTTTGTCTTTAAAAAATACCAGGCGGAAGATGTGGGCTACCCCTCCATCGTAGGAGCCGGCCATAACGGTTGCATTTTACACTACATTGATAATTACAAACCAACGACCTCCAACAAAGAATTAATCCTGATGGATCTGGGGGCGGAGTTTCACGGCTACACAGCCGATATTACACGCACCATACCGGTAAACGGCAAATTTTCGCCCGAGCAAAAACAGATCTATGAACTGGTGCTGAAAGCCCAGGAAGAAGCTATGAAAATATGCAAACCGGGTACATCCTTTAAAGAGATATATCTGGCTACCCGGGTAGTAATTAACCGAGGGCTGAAAGAACTGGGCATTATTCAGAATGAAAATGATAAGCACATGTATTATCCGCACGGGTGCACACACCACATTGGGTTAGATGTGCACGACCGGGGCGAGTATAATCTGCTGGAAGCAGGGATGATGATTACCATCGAGCCCGGAATTTATATTCCCGAAAACTCGCCTTGCGATAAAAAATGGTGGGGCATAGCTGTTCGCATTGAAGACGACTTCCTCATTACACCTAACGGCTATGAACATCTCTCTTCTTCTGCTCCACGCACGGTAAAGGATATCGAAGCGATAATGAAACTCCCCAGCCCGCTGGATAATTTTATCTTGCCCGATCTTGATAGGAAAGAATAACGGGTTGCTTCGGTCGGTTCATCACGTAAGTTGGTAACATGGTATTAAAGATCGTTTTTCTTTTTGCCGCCACCCTGGTGGCATTTTGGATTAGTGCCCTTTGTGGCGGAGGGGCCAGCCTTATTTTGCTGCCGGTGCTTAATTTGTTGTTGCCTGTTTCGGTTATTCCGTTTTCGTTAACAATCGGCACCTTTGCCAGCTCGGCCTCACGGATTATCATTTTTAAAAAATCCATTCGGTGGAAAATATTCTTTTGGTTTGTACCCTTTTCTATTCCGGCCGTTCTTTTAGGTGCCTGGCTGATAAGATGGGTGAACCCTTTTTACCTGCAAATTTTTGTTGCTCTCTTTTTGTTAGCCAATATTCCGGAACTTTTCAGAACAAAAAAACAACAAGCCAGTGAAGAGAAGCCGTATCCCCCATTTATTCTGGCAATGGTCGGTTTTTTGGCCGGGTTGATATCGGGTATTACCGGAGCCATTGGTCTTTTGTTTAACCGATTTTATTTACGGTACGGACTGACGAAAGAAGAGATTGTAGCCACGCGGGCTGCCAACGAAATATTTCTTCATTCGGTTAAACTCATTATCTATTTCCTTTTAGGATTGTATTCAGCCAAAGCCGGGTGGATCGGGCTGGCCATTGCCGTGGCCTCGGTAGTTTCGGCTTATACGGTAAAATTTATTTTGCCGTATCTAAGCGAATATGTTTTTCGCAAAATCGGATATGGAGCTATGGTGGCTTCGGGCTTGTTTTTATTTTTTAATACTTCGCAAAATATTATTCAGCAAGACCATCTTTCTTTTTCGCAAAACCAACACGATGAAACCACCATGAACTGGCGGAACAGCAGCCTGGTGCTGGAGTTTGCCATAGACGATGGATTGGAAATAGAACGACCCATAACACCCGATGAACTCCCCACCGCCCTGAAAACCCGGTACAATGAACTGACCGCCCAATACGATCGTATTTTTCTGGAAAAAGTATTTAAGTTCGGTTCAAAAATCAGTTATGAGTTTTATTGCTACCGAAACAGTCAATTGACCAAACTTGAATTTGATGAATGAGTAAAGCAGGAATAGATTTTTATAGAGGCACCTCTTCCTTTTTTAAATCGGTATATTTTTAATAATTTGGTTTACCTAAAACCTACCTTTCCCGGCCATGCTAAATATCATCAGTAGTTTTCGAATGATTATCAACTACAAAACATTCATCATCACATTTATGGCGGTGCTGTCAACCTATTTATGTTACCGCCTCGGGTGGACGGCCAAGTTTCCCGATATGCTAGTGGGAGTGGCCATTGTGTTTCCGGTAGTGTTCAGCATCGGGTCTGCCTATGCCCGAAGAGAAACGGCCTTGCAGCGGCTTTCCGATTTTAAAGGACACGCCATTGCTATTTACTATGCTTCGCGCGATTGGCCAGCCAACAAGGAAAATGATTTACCGGCACAAGCCCGCATACTGGTGCGCGATATGCTGCACACACTTAAAACCATGTTGAAATCGAACCGTACCGAGTGGGACACCCACGAAGCTAAAATGTACGAACTCTTTTCTAAACTCTCGGAACTAACCATGCAGTTGCGAAACTTTGGGGTGCAGAGCGGAGAAATTTCGCGGGTAAGCCAGTATATCAGCAAGATGATTATTGCATTTGATAATATGCGCATTATACACCGGTATCGTACTCCCATTACGCTGCGAGCCTACAGCAAAGCCTTTATCTATGCTTTCCCCATCGTGTACGGGCCTTACTTTGCCAGCACGTTTAATGATTTTTCGGCTCAACTGGAGTACGTTATGCCGGTGCTTTACAGTTTTATTCTGGTAAGTCTGGACAATATTCAAGACCACCTGGAAAACCCATTTGATGAAGTGGGCGAAGATGATATTGTGATAGAGGTGGAAGAAACCACTCAGTTTTTGTCTTGAGGTGAATGGTGAGCGCTCCTGAAAGAATATTCTTAATACGAACTACCTTTTTATAATTTCAAACTCTACCCTCCGGTTTAGCTGTTTGTCTTCTTCGGTTTTCTCTTCTACCAGCGGTTTAGAGCTTCCATAGCCCACCGCTTCAATTCGCTTCGTATCTATTTTATATTCATTTACCAAATAGACTTTAATAGCATCGGCTCGGTCTTGCGAAAGCTGCAGATTGTTTTTTTCATCGCCTGCCGAATCGGTGTGGCCGGAGATCTTCAGCGTTTCATGAGGATGGTCAATCAGAAAATTTCCAAGTTTGGCCAAATCGCTGCGCATACCGATTAGGATATCGGCCTTGCCGTTTTCAAACTCCAGCGACTGAAAGGCAATTTTTGTTTCGATATCTTCCACCACGGTATTGATTTCGCGGTTACCCTCTAAGTAGAATAACTCTTCAATGCGGAAAAAATTATCGCCCTGCACAATGAGCAAATAATTCCGTTTGTTGATCAACTGAAAATCGTAGCTGCCATCTTCGCGCAAGTATTTAGGTGTAACCTCTACGCCCTGGCTCAGATCGACAATGGCCACAATGCCCCGGGCGGCATTTCCTTTTTTATCTTTCACTTTTCCGCTCAGTTGCACCACGGCTTCGGGATGAGCTTCCATTGGCACAGGAAACGAGTATAAATCCAGATTTTTGATTTGGTCGGGCGTGGAGCGGGCATAATAGATGTCGCGGCTTTTAGAGTCAATGGTAAAATAATATTCGCTGCCGGCTCCGTTTACCAGCGGCCCGATGTTTTGCGGTTCGCTCCATCCGTTTTTTAGTTGGTACGATTTGTAAATATCAAAATTGCCAAAGTTGAGCGGGTGGCCATCTGAACTGAAGTAAAGCACATTGAATTTATGATGGAAGAACGGGCTTACTTCACTTTTTGTGGTATTGATGATGGGGCCTATGTTTTTGGCCTGCCCCCAGTTTCCTTGCGCATCTTTTATACAATAATAAATATCTGTTTGCCCAAACCCACCGGTGCGGTTGCTGGCAAAGAAAAGAGTATCTCCGCCATGGCTTACGGAAGGGTGCGAGTCCCAGTCGGCACTGTTTACTTTGAGCCCCAGATTTTTTACATCGCTCCACACACTGTCTTTATTTAGCGTGGCCACATATAAATCGCAATTGCCCAGCGTGCCGGGTGCATTGCAGCGCGAAAAATATAAACTCTTTCCATCCAGACTGAGGCAAGCCGAGCCCTCGTTATATTCGGTGTTGATGGTTTTAAATCCTTCGGCCACACTCCACTCGCCATCTTTTTTGAGGGAATAGAAAATATCTTCATTATAAGCTCGCAGCCGGTGGTGGTTGCGCTTGGAAGTAAAGAGCAAGAGGTGATCTACGTTGCCAATGGCCGGGCCATAATCTTCTTTTTCCGAATTAATGGCGTTGCCCATGGGGGTAAGTACCGATTGGGGCGGGCGAAGCGTATCTATTTCTTTACGGTAGTTTACCAGTTCATAATAATCATGCAGGGGCACATAATATTTTTTTTTATCAGTTTCCACCGAATCATATTCGCGATAGAGTTTCGTAAGGTCTATACCTTGCCGGTGATGTTTCAGTACTAACTTGTAGAGTAAAACAGCCTCGCCCTTCGGGCCGAATTTTTCGGAGAGATGAGCCAGTCGCCAGATCATCGGCACATTTTTCGTAAAGTTTTCGATGGCGAACTGGGAAACATAATTTCGCAAGGCTACATACATTTTGGCTTCGTTGCCGGTTGCCTCCAGTTGTTTAATTTCTTTTAGCTGGCCGGCATGGTGGTAAAACCGGATCCGGTTTACATTCGGAAAATCGAACAGATGCGATTGGCTATAAGCCGTGAGCGAATCATTTAGCTGAATAATGTTCTCTTTCTTGAATTTTTTTTCTTGCGCCAGTAAACTCAAAGAACACCCCAAAAGGAGCAGCCCCATTTTGAGTACCCGCACATTAAAGCCCAGCCTTTTCATTGTATGTAAAATGATTAAAAATTTTGATAACACAATGACATTTTTACCATTCTCACCTTTTCTACATAACGCCTACTGTGCAATCTGTACGAGCCAATGATTGGCACGCCTATTGAACTACCTTGCGTGCCTCGTAATTTTAATTGCAGGCATAGCTTTTTTGTGTCAAATTGGCATTGATTTATGTTTAAAGAAACCATATTAGTATCGGGCGAACCTCAGGAAACAGAAGAACTGGTTCAGCTGATCAACCCCGAAAAAGATTTAGAGTTGCGCCCGGAAGATCTGCCCGAAGAGATCTCAATTCTACCTATAAAAAACACCGTGTTGTTTCCGGGGGTGGTTATTCCCATTACCGTTACCCGTCAGAAATCAATCCGGCTGATAAAAAAAGCCTATCAGGGAAACCGCATTATAGGGGTAGTAGCGCAAAAAAATAAACTGGCCGAAGAGCCGGTGATAGATGATTTGTACCGCTTTGGCACCATTGCCCGGATTATTAAAATGCTGGTGCTGCCCGATGGAAACACAACCATCATCATTCAGGGAAAAAACCGTTTTGCCATAAAAGAATATACAAGCGAAGAACCATTTCTTACCGCCCGCATAGAATTACAAACCGAACCGGCATTAGACTTGCAAACGAAAGAAGCCACTGCGTTGGTACAATCGCTGAAAGATGCTGCCTCTAAAATTCTTAAGCTGAATCCTGAAATTCCACAAGAAGCACAAGTAGCACTCGATAATATTAGCAGCACCGCATTCCTTATCCACTTTTTATCGTCTAACCTGAATGTGGATGTAGCCGAAAAGCAAAAAATTTTAGAAGTCAATAATATTATAGACCGGGGCACACTGCTGTTGCAGTACATGCTCAAAGAAATTCAAATGCTGGAGATTAAACATGAAATCCAGAAAAAAGTACATACCGATATAGATCAGCAACAGCGCGATTATTTTTTACGCCAGCAGATTAAAGTACTTCAAGACGAACTGGGCTACGATGGCCCCGATAAAGAAATAGAAAAACTGCGCAAACGCGGAACCGAAAAAAAATGGCCCAAGACCGTAGCCGAACATTTCAATAAAGAACTGGATAAACTACAACGCACCAACCCGCAAGCGCCTGATTTTCCGGTCATGATGAACTACGTGGAGTTCATGCTTGATTTGCCCTGGGAAGAATACACCCAAGACGATTTTGATTTAAAGAAAGCTAAAAAGGTTCTGGACAAAGATCATTTTGGATTAGAGAAAGTAAAGACACGTATTTTAGAATACCTGGCGGTAATTAAATTGAAGCAAGACATGAAGGGTCCGATCCTGTGCTTGTATGGCCCGCCCGGGGTAGGTAAAACATCGCTCGGCAAATCTATCGCCAAAGCGCTGGGAAGAAATTATGTACGCATGAGTTTAGGCGGGCTGCACGATGAGGCCGAAATACGCGGTCACCGCAAAACTTATATTGGCGCCATGCCCGGCAAAATCTTGCAAAACATAAAGAAAGCTAAATCATCGAACCCCGTTTTTGTGCTCGATGAAATTGATAAAGTAAAAACCGACTTCCGGGGCGACCCTTCGTCTGCCTTGCTCGAAGTATTAGACCCCGAACAAAACAATGCTTTTGGCGATAACTACTTGGAGGCTGAATACGACTTATCGAAAGTGCTGTTTATCGCTACGGCTAATTCGCTCGACACCCTTCAGCCGGCTCTGCGCGATCGCATGGAGATAATCGAACTATCCGGCTACACAGTAGAAGAAAAATTACAGATTGCCACGCGCCATCTGATACCCAAACAAGTAAAAGAACATGGTCTTCTGCCCAAGGATGTAACCTTTACCAAGGAAGGAATCTTAAAAATAATTGAAGCGTACACCCGCGAATCGGGCGTGCGAGGCTTAGAAAGAAAAATAGGGTCGGTAGTTCGGCATGTGGCCAAATTAAAAGCCATGGAAGAAAACCTGCCCGAAACCCTGGGCGAGAAAGAAGTAGTGAAAATTCTCGGAGCCGAAATATTTGATGAGGAGATGTATCAGGGCAATGATATTGCCGGAGTCGTAACTGGCCTGGCCTGGACACAAGTAGGGGGAGATATTTTGTTTGTGGAGTCAAGCGTGAGCAAAGGCAAAGGTGCTATTACCATTTCGGGGCAATTAGGCGAAGTAATGAAAGAATCGGCCACGGCAGCGTTGTCGTATTTAAAAGCCAATGCCGAGTTGCTGAACATAGACCACCGGGTATTTCAAAATTACGATTTGCACATACACGTACCGGCCGGAGCCGTACCAAAAGACGGACCTTCGGCCGGCATCACCATGCTCACTTCGCTGGCTTCTACCTTTACACAACGCAAAGTAAAATCGCATTTGGCTATGACGGGCGAAATTACCCTGCGCGGAAAAGTATTGCCGGTGGGCGGCATCAAAGAAAAAATACTGGCTGCCAAAAGAAGCGGCATTAAAGAAATTATTCTCAGCCAGAAAAATAAGCGCGACATCAGCGAAATCGAAAAATCGTATACGAAGGGTTTATCGTTTCACTATGTCGATTCCGTAGATCAGGTTTTAAAAATGGCCTTACTGAAAGAAAAGGTTACGAAGCCCGTGATCTTTCATTTGCCCGAAGCCCACAAAAACTGAAAAGGAGAGAAACCTGATTTAATATTTAGTACACCGATATTTTAATTTAAAAATTTTTTATTTCATGCTCGATGCCAAAAAACTAACGCCTCGCCAAATTGTGGTTGAACTGGATAAATACATTGTAGGCCAGCACGAAGCCAAACGCCATGTGGCGATTGCCCTGCGAAACCGGTGGAGAAGAATGAATGCCTCGGCCGATATGCGCAACGAAATCGTACCCAATAATATTTTGATGATTGGAGCCACCGGGGTAGGCAAAACAGAAATTGCCCGCAGGCTGGCCAAAATTGCCGAAGCTCCTTTTGTAAAAGTAGAAGCCTCTAAATTTACCGAAGTAGGGTATGTGGGCCGCGATGTAGAAGGCATGGTGCGCGATCTGGCCGAGCAATCGGTACACATAGTGAAGCAGCGCAAAAAAGAAGAAGTAAAAGAAAAAGCAGCCCAGGCAGCCGAAGAAATTATTTTAGATGCCCTCATTCCGCCTTTGCATAAATCGGCTGGCTTTGCTATACCGACAAACGAGAATAGCGAACTGGGTGAAGAACCGAATGACGATACATTGCTGAACGAACGGACCCGAAATGTTTTTCGTGAGAAAATAAAAAACAAAGAGCTGGAAGACCGGAAAATAGAAATTGACATTAAACAAAACAGCCCGGCCGGGGTGGGGATGATTGGAGCCGGCATGATGGACGAAGTATCGATGATGAACCTGCAGGAGATGCTCAATGGCATGATGCCTAAGAAAAACAAAAAAAGAAAACTGACCATTGCCGAAGCACGAAAAGTATTGCTGGAAGAAGAAGTAGCCAAACTCATCGATATGGATGAAGTAAAAGAGGAGGCGATCCGCAAGGCCGAAGAGGCAGGCATTATTTTTATTGATGAGGTAGATAAAATCGCTTCCGGTGGTAAAAAGGGTGGGGGCGGCCCCGATGTAAGCCGCGAAGGGGTGCAGCGCGATTTGCTCCCCATCGTAGAAGGCAGCGCGGTCAATACCAAATACGGAATCGTTAATACCGATCATATCTTATTTATTGCAGCCGGGGCCTTTCATGTATCCAAGCCTTCTGATTTGATTCCCGAGTTGCAAGGACGTTTCCCCATCCGGGTAGAGCTCAACAGCCTGACAAAAGAAGATTTTGTTCGCATATTAAAAGAACCCAAAAATGCGCTGACCAAACAGTATCAGGCGTTGTTTGAATCCGAAGGATTTCAGATTCAGTTCGATGCCGAGGCGATTAACGAAATTGCCCAAACCGCTTTTGATATTAATGCTGAAGTAGAAAACATAGGCGCCCGGAGATTGCACACGGTGATGAGCAAGCTGCTGAACGAATTTTTATTTGATGTACCCGACCATGCTTCCAGCAGCCAACCTATTCTGATTACCAGCCAACTTGTAAAAACCAAACTGAAAGAGTTGGTAAAAAATAAAGACCTGAGCGAGTATATTTTGTAAAGGTTATTTTTGTAGGCAGAAGTCGATTTTCTTCGACTACTCAATTTGGGAAAAGAATCCTTTTTTTAATAATTTCAAGATCAGAAAAATAATTAACGATATGAAATCAGCCGGGTTGTTAAGACAAAAAATAAAGATTGTTTTATCCTTTTTTTACTGATTCTTATGGGGACATTCCAACCCACTCAGGCTCAGCAAAAGAATAATAAACGAATCGCTTTAGTAATCGGTGCATACGGTGCTGCCCCCGCTGCGCAATGCCGTAAACGATGCCAAAGCGATGGCGGCAGCTCTTCAAACAAAAGGATTTTCGGTAGACGCCATATACAATCCTAAAACAAAAAATGATTTGAGAGAGGCCATTACCCGCTATTACACGGCCATGAAAGATCAGGTAGATGCGGTGGGTATTATTTTTTATGCCGGGCACGGGATGCAATTAGATGGTAACAATTATTTAATTCCTACTTCCGCCAGCCTCCAAATGCCGGGCGATTTAGATGATCAATGCGTAAAGATGAATACCGTGATGTCGGTATTAAAAAGTTCCAGTGCTTCGCTTAATATCTTGCTGCTCGATGCCTGCCGCACACTTCCCAGTTTTAGCCGGGACGGAGAACAAGGTTGGTCTAAAGTGGAAGCTCCCCGCGGGTCAATTATTGTGTTTGCCACCGAAGCGGGGAAGACAGCTTCGGATGGAACCGGAAAGAACGGGTTGTTTACCTCAAATTTATTGAAAGTATGAACGAGCCGGGTTTAAATATAACCGATGCATTGAAGCAGGTAAAACGTGATGTGTTTATTGAATCAGGCGAAAAGCAGCTCCCCTCGGTGGAAGACAACTCCATTGGCGGAGATTTCTACTTTACTTCTACCACAACACAAACAGCACATGTAACTCCTATTCAATCGGGCTCAGTTACTGAGATAAAACCTTCACAAGGAGGACGTTTTTCTGTAGGTTTTGAAACGGCTTTCCCTATGGGCTCCTTTGCAGATGTATATAAATTAGGGCTTGGCGGCTCGGTTCGTTATGAAGTCAACAATAAAAGTCGGTTGAACTGGATAATCACCGCTGGCTACTTGTCTTTTTCTCCAAAATTCTCGGGTTCACTGGGGTCTTTTTCCATGATACCTATTCAGAGTGGAGTAAAATATTATGTAAACAAAAACTCAAAGATCAATTGTATTCAAAAAATTATTTTTCTTTTGCTCCCGGTATAGGTTATCATGGAGACGGTTTTGATATTGGAGCAGCCTATCAGGTTGTTTCGGATGTAAGCTATTTAGGGCTCCGCGCTGCTTATGTGTTTGGCAGGAAATGAGTTGGTAATGGCTAACCTTCTTGAGTAACCTCAGTTATTATTTTTCTTTAATCGCTGTAGAGCAATTTTCTGAAAATACTCTACGGGTTTAAGTTCTTGTCTGGTCGAAAACAGGTAGGCTTCTTTAGCTTTATTTTTATTATTTAGGTAATCTTCTTCAATTAACCCGCGAAGAACATGCCCCGGAACAGAGTAATAAGGAGAGCGTTGAGTTTCTAAGATGGAAACAAATCTATTGGCTTCCACGTATTTCTTTACGGCAATTAAATTTTCAGCATAAAGTTCAGCAAACTTTAAATTTTTAGGAAAACAGGTGACGAGGTTCCGGCTAATAGGCAACGCCTCATAGGGTTTTTTTTCTAAGTGAAGCAGGATGTGGACTAAATATAGGTTGGCCTCTATTTGAATCATGGATTTTTTTTCAAGGCATTGATTTAAAATTTTTAAACCTTCTTCCTTGTTTCCTTTCCGGAGGGGCGAGAGAGCTACCCGGTAGAATAAATTTTTTTCCCTGTAATATTCGATATAGTACAGGTATAATCCGTTTATAAAAAGAAATTCAGGTTGATTAGTTTTTTTGTCGAGGGAAGCGATAACCAATGGGTATGCCTTTTGGGCATACTTTAAAGCAGTCCAGTTTTCATTTAAAGAGGAGTAGTATTCGGCTAAAAAAAGATATGTGCAGATTTGATAGTAAATAGTTGAGGGTGTTGGTTTTTTTTCTTTTAAAAGCACAGATAAGTTTTTTAATAATAATTGTTGATACTGACTGCCGGCAGTACTGAACGCAACCGGAATTTCTTTCCACCGCAAGAAAAATATTTCCAATAGTTGGGTTAATGCAGCTTCGCCAGCCGGAAGAGCCCGTAATTGGTTGTGGTATTTTTCGAACTGAAAATCATAAATTGAATATAGTGCCTTTAGTTCTGCTGAAGTATCTTGAGCCTGACCATACCCCGCAGAGTTAAAAAACAACATAAAGAAACCGATAAACACATAACGCATGGCTGGATGGTTTTGGGTAAATTAGATTAAAAATAGACATTAATTGGTTTATCAATTACTTGTTGACTTCCTCATTATTTATTAACATTGAGAAATAAAACCTCAAACAACTATGAAAAAAATTTTATTATTAATGTTGGTGTGCACCTTAGGGTTAGCCTACAACAGTAAGGCGACATCTATTTATTACGTAGATGATGCTGCTATAGAAACGACCTTGGCAATGGCCGCACCAGTTGCGCAAACTATTACCGATGCCGTTTTGTTTCTCAACCCGGTAGCTGTGCAGGCATCCTCTTCGGATAAAAATGCTTGGATAGCCGCTATATTGGATTTGCTTATTGGTGGTATAGCCATTCACCGGGTTTATTTAGGGGCAAAACCGATTATGATTTTGTGGTACTTTATTACCTGTGGTGGTATTTTCGGTGTTGTGCCGTTGATTGATTTAATTGTGTTGATTATCAACAACGAAGACATAAGTCAGTATGTAGGAAGTAATAAATTCTTTATGTGGGGTTGATAAGAACCAAGTTGCTAATTTTAATAAAAGGGATTCATTAGTATCCCTTTTATTATTTTATTACTTCGCTTGCTATCTTCTTTATTTCATTGTTTAGCTTGGTAATAATTTCTCTGTTCTTTTTTTCTGCCAAGTAATGTGCATGCCGGGCTCCGCCATTATTAAACATATAGAAAAGTCCCACACCGGTAAAGGCTCCTGAGAAATAGTAGCCATTAAGAAAACTTACCCCTGCAAACGTTACTAATCCTGCTTGAATTGCCAGCGAAGTTATCCCCCGACCCGGGAAGCCCGCATAGAGTTGGCCTACACCGGGAAGCAAATGAGACATTGATTCTGCCCTTTCCGGATTTTTTAATTTTCTAAACTTCTTAGCCGTATAAGGGCTGCTTGTGCTGAGATGATGCCGGATTACGAACTCATTATATTTTTCATTTGCTTCCGAAATATTTTGCTGTTGGTTTAGTGTCATGATCTCTAATAATTCCAGAAAAGGAGAATGTATTTGGGGAAGATAATAATACTCTTCTTGAATTTTGTTGAGGCATAGATCATATTTGCCTGAGAGGTAGGCATTCAATGCTGATTCATAGTAAAGTTTAAATTGGAGGCTATCCGATCCTTTAAAAAAATCAGCTCGTTGAAGTGTGTGGTAAGCTTCTTCATATTGCTGCTGAGCTTTGAGGCAATATGATTTCTTCAGCAGCAACTCATTAGGGGACGACAACCCCAAGTATAAAAGCCGTTCGTATTCTACCCGGGCCTGAAGGTATTGGCCCGCAGTAAAAAGACTGTCGGCTAATTTGGTTTGCGCCTTAATGAAAAACGGTGCGCAAAGGAATATGCATATCAAATAGAATTTGATCATTAATAGTTTCATTTAGTTGATCTCTTCGCACTTTTACAGCGAATGCACTGCCCCAAATTGTACCAATATAGAGAGAAGTAAACAGGGAACTATAGGCAATAAACCGAACACTTGACGGGCCATCTTTGCGATAACCTTCCCATGCCTGTAAACCAAGAACCGCAGAAATTAGAAAAGTATAAACTCCTTGACCCTTTTGGCCGGCATAAAATTTACCAGCTCCCGGTATAAGGGTAGAAAGTGTGACTGCCATCCAGGGAGATTTCTTTGGCTGCTCTGTTATTTTAACATATTGAGCTTGCAAATCTTTTTCTTGCTGACTGGTAATAAAATTGGTCGAAGTTATTAACGCTTTAAGTGAATCGAATTTTTTCAGATTACGTTGCAAAAGATAAATCCCTGATAATTCTAATAAGCGAAGCCGTTGCTCAACACTGTCTGTTGGGGTATAATTAGTCATTTGGCGCTCAGCCATATTCAATTTTTTAAGATATGCATGGCTAAACGAACTAAAGAAAATAGCTTCTGCCTTCATTCGTTCAGATAAGGTAGATACCGAATCAAAATGAGTAATCGAGATGGCTAATTTTTTTTGATTGTAATAAATGTTGCCTAAAAAATAATGAACACTGTCGCGTTGAATCGATGTTAAGGCGGGTAGATGCTTTAGCGAACTCAATACATAAGTGGCTTCTTCGTAATTTTTTTTAATTAGGAGATGCCGGGCAAACAACAATTCTTTTGAAATGGATTGCCCATCGAGATTCTGAAATAGAAATATTAAAACAAGAAAAAGAAGTCCTCGCATTTTTAATTAAACCGGAAATCAGTTACGTATTCAATAATTTTTCCTTGTTTGTTTAGTCGAACAGGAAATGTTTCCAATGGGCTAATAGCATTGCACTGACTGAGACGATCAAATGTTAAAAAATATCCTTTTATAAGGCCATACTCATTTATCATGGCTCGGCTAAAACGAGAACAAGTCAGTTCAAAAGAGCAGTTTGTGGCTAATTGCTCACTAATTGAGTGTTGATATATTTTTACGCCCAGCAAAAAAAATCTTGTGATCGGGCTTTTGCTTTTGCTGTGAACTGCCTCAGGCTGTGTTACCTTTGGTGGCTCTAGTAAAGTAAGATCTTGATGAGTAGATTGAGCTAAAGAGCAATAACCAAGCAACCACGTTATCAATAGGCCAATAATTTTTTTCATTCGATGACTTTGGCAGTAGAAGGAATTTTAAACTTCAAATATTGATCATCTACTTTGTCGTCAATCTTAAAATTTGAGTAAACAGTTTTTGATATGATTGAATCCTTTGCGTTAATAGAACTGATTTGTGTAACGGATGTGGGGAAACGCAAACCGGCTACCCATTCGTAGTTATAAAAATAAACTTTATTAATAGCTTTTCCTTTTTTATTGAAGTACCCAAGAAATATAGGATTATTTTTATCGTGAGCTATTTCTACTCTTGACACCTCTTTTGCAAGTTGCATCGGTGGAGACCATACGGTAATTCGCAGGCCATCTTTAAATTTTGTTTCCTTCAGCATAAAACCCATTTTAGAAAGTCCCAGATCTCCCCGATTATTTTCGAGGAAGTAAAAGAGTTGATTAGTTTCAGAGCTGAGTATATAATTTTGTTTTTGCGCTACAGTGTTGTTAACAAAATCATATACTGTAAACTCACCTTTTGTGTTATTGAGTACCAATACTTCTTCCGGTTCGGCATAGTGGCAAGCCATTTTACCCTCGGAAGTATAAATAACGGATGCTTTGATGGTGCTCGCCTTCCCTTGGCGGGCAGACCGGGTTACCATTTCCATGGAAACTTTTTGATAAACGAATTGGCTTGGAAAAAAAACCAAACTAAAAAAGATCAAGTGATGAGTAGACATTAACAATTAGTTAAAAAATATTGTAAACTCATTAATCCTTTAGGCATCGCACAGAATAACCCAGTGCTTTATTGCTAAAGCTTCGCGTTATAGTTCCATTTTTGTAGGTAACGCTTCGGCTCCAGGCACTAATGGGGTTAGGTTCTGTGGCGCTCCACCAATACCCATTAGAACCTAAATAAAAGAAAAAACCAAAGTCGTTTCTAAACCCGCCTGGATATCCTGAAAAGTTAGATGAGTTTGTTCCGTTGCCATTATCTTTCCAATCGGTAGCGGCTTTTAGTAGGCTTGCATCATTGCCAAGTTGTGTAATTAATGCTGTCCAATCTTTATCGGAAGGCACATGCCACCCGGATGGACATAATTTCTTTGGGTCGGCCACAGCAAACCAATTGTATAGTTTGCCATGCTTTTCACTATTAGCCAGATCGTTTTCATAATAACTCCATGCTGGTAAATGCTTTTTGCCGGCCTTCTCCCATTCGTCATTGTTTTTTGCTTCGGGTATAACAGACCCGTCAGCAAAATGATCTACATCCAAGTTTTTTGTCATCCAAATTTGTTTCCCAATAGCTGCTTCTGTGTCAGGCAAAAGCACAACCGGAGTTGGTTTAACGGTAGCGGATTCAGTAGACGATTTCGTATTTGTCGGAGTAGATGATGAGGTTTTAATAGGCATTCTATTGGTGGTAGACGTAGCTATAGGCGGATTGAAATAAAAATCTCCACCAATAGAGTTATCTTCTACTGAGGGTAATTGCCTTTCTTCTGATTGGGTGTATACTTCTTGTTTTACTTTTTTAAAAACATCGGTGATGTTGAGGTTAGGCTCATTAATAATTTTTAACAAATTGGATGTGAACAAGCCATTTCTACCTATCCCATCTGAGGCTGTTTTACCCGGTTGTGTGGCAAATACAATGATAGAGCCTTGTGGGGCATTCATACGACTGAGACCTTGCTCACCGCTATCACGTGTAAATGTTGGAAGTGACCGGCAGGCATCTAACAGCAGAATATTTAATGACCGGCTAGCCGATTTAAGCACGGCCATTACGGTATTCATGCGAACACAATAATCTTCAAGATCGCCCGGGTTTTGTAAAGTAGCTGAGGTGGGAATGATATAATTTTCACCCTCATACTGCATCCCATGCCCGGCATAAAAGATGATGCCGACTGCCCCATTTTGATCGCGCATGTTGTTAAAATAACGATTAATGGCCTCCTTTATTTCGCGTTTACTTTTGGGGTCGTAGAGCGATTCTACTTCAAATCCCTTGGCTTTTAAGGAGGCACTCATGTCGCGGGCATCAGACAAAGAATGACGCAGGGCAGGCAATGAAGTGTAGTTCTGCGCCCCAATAATAAGGGCTATTTTTTTTTGATAGTTATTTTGAGAAAAACCCAGTGTAGCTACAAAAAAGAAAAAGAATGAAATGTAATTCTTTATCATGACAATAGATTTGTAGCAATTTACAAAGAATCACTAAAGGTGTAAAAAAGGTTAAATAACCCCGTCCGCTAAAACGATAACTTTGTTTTTTAGTACTTCTACCACGCCACCGGTAATGGCTACCTGCTGCGTGGCTTCTTTAGATTTGTACGTAACCACCCCGTCCTTCAGCAAAGAAACTAATGGAGCGTGGTGATCTAATACCTGAAAGGAGCCATCTGCCCCCGGAAAGGTGGCCGCATAGACGTCTCCTTCAAATATTTTTTTCTCGGGGGTAATGATTTCTAAATACATATTGATTCGGGGATGGGTTAATTCGGAGATGGGCGGATATCATATATACCGGCCCATCATCGAATCAACAAATTAAATTAACCTTTCGCTTCGGCCATGATCCTTTCGCCTTTGGCAATGGCTTCTTCAATGCTGCCCACCAAGTTAAAGGCCATTTCGGGCAGGTGATCTACCTCGCCATCCATAATCATGTTAAAGCCTTTGATGGTATCTTTAATATCCACCAGGGCTCCCTTTAAGCCGGTAAAGGCTTCGGCCACGTGGAAGGGTTGTGACAAGAAACGTTGCACGCGTCTGGCCCGTGCTACCGTCTGTTTATCTTCTTCGCTCAGTTCATCCATACCTAAAATGGCGATGATATCCTGCAACTCTTTGTATCGTTGCAAAATCAGCTTCACACGCTGGGCGCAGTTATAGTGTTCATCGCCTACAATATCGGCACGCAGAATACGAGAAGTAGAATCCAGCGGATCTACGGCCGGGTAGATACCCAACTCAGCAATTTTACGGCTTAATACGGTGGTGGCATCTAAGTGTGCGAAAGTAGTAGCGGGGGCAGGGTCGGTCAAGTCATCGGCCGGTACATAAACCGCCTGCACCGAAGTGATCGAACCATTTTTGGTAGAAGTAATACGTTCCTGCATAGCTCCCATTTCCGTAGCTAATGTGGGTTGGTACCCCACGGCCGAAGGCATCCGTCCTAACAAGGCCGATACTTCAGAGCCTGCCTGTGTAAAACGGAAAATATTATCAATGAAAAACAAAATGTCTTTTCCTTTCCCTTTTCCATCGCCATCGCGGAAATACTCGGCCACGGTTAAGCCGGAGAGCGCTACACGCGCACGGGCACCGGGTGGCTCGTTCATCTGGCCAAATACAAAGGTGGCTTTAGAATCTTTCAGTTTCTGGTTGTCCACTTTCGATAAATCCCACCCGCCTGCGTGGAGCGATTTTACAAACTCAGGACCGTAGTCTACAATACCGGCTTCAATCATCTCGCGCAGCAAATCGTTTCCTTCACGCGTGCGTTCGCCTACTCCGGCAAACACAGAAAGACCTGAATAGGCCTTGGCAATGTTGTTGATCAATTCCTGAATTAATACGGTTTTGCCCACTCCGGCACCGCCAAATAAACCAATCTTACCGCCCTTAGCATAGGGCTCGATCAAGTCAATTACTTTAATACCGGTAAAGAGAACCTCGCTGGAGGTAGAAAGATTTTCATAGCTGGGAGCCTGGCGGTGAATGGGCAATGCCTGCTCGCCTTTTGGCTGGGGAAGCCCATCAATGGCTTCTCCGATTACGTTAAACAAACGGCCTTTAATATCATCGCCTATCGGCATTTTAATGGGGTTGCCGGTGTCGTGCACTTTCATGCCGCGCACAAGCCCTTCGGTTCCATCCATGGCTACGGTACGCACACGGTCTTCGCCCAAGTGTGTTTGGCACTCCAGCACCACGCGGGTGCCGTCTGCCTTGGTTACTTCCAAAGAATCCAGAATGTTGGGTAGCTTGGAGCCGGGCTCGTCAAAAGCCACGTCCACCACCGGACCGATTACTTGAGTGATTTTACCGTAGTTCGCCATGTAGTATAAATTATATGTTAACGTGCTGATTTTAAAGTTTTTAAGAATCATCCGGAATGCTTCGGAAAATCCAGCCGCAAAAGTATGTTTTTCATGGGTTTATACAAATGATTAGACTCCTTTCCATGTGGGAAATTTGAGATTTTTGCATCGGCCGGTG
The DNA here is from genome assembly GCA_018267135.1 of Bacteroidota bacterium. GTDB lineage: Bacteria > Bacteroidota > Bacteroidia > Cytophagales > Cyclobacteriaceae > ELB16-189. The sequence goes on along the minus strand of JAFDZA010000013.1, from coordinate 45,863 downwards.
GAACTATGTTTTCGTATATTTTGACCGAATTATGAATGGGTTATTCATACGGAAAACGATAATTATTAAAAGAAATGCAGCAGAACACGCTTAAAAAGATTGCCGAAGCGCTGAACGTAAGCATTTCTACCGTTTCGCGGGCCCTGAACGATCATCACAGCGTATCAGAAAACACCAAAGAAAAAGTACGGAAAATGGCAACGGCTCTCGAATATGAGCCCAATACGGCAGCCCTACAACTTCGCACTAAAAAAAGCAATGTACTGGGGGTTACGCTTCCTACCATCAATAATTTTTTTTACGATTCATTCATTGCCGCAGTAGAAGAAGAAGCTCGAAAGAATGGGTATTCGGTAATGATTATACAAACAGGCGACCAGGTAGAAGGCGAAAACTTAGCCCTAAAACATTTCAGACAAAACAGGGTAAGCGGCTTGTTTGCGGCTATCTCCATCGAAACGGAAGATCTTTCTCCGTTTGAAAGACTGAAGGAGTCGGATATTCCGGTCGTTTTTTTTGACCGGGTGCCCGTTTCGGCCGGGCATATAAAAACCTGTCTGGCCGATGAGGCAGCGGCTAAAATGGCGGCCGAAGAAATTATCCGGAAAGGCAAGAAAAATGTGCTGGCCTTGTTTGGCCATCCGCACCTGAGCATCAGCCAGCAGCGCAAATCTTCGTTCATCAGCACGTTGCAAAATTTTCCTTCTGTACGCGTGGCCGTAGAGTGGCCTGAAAACAGCGATAATTCGTACCGGGTTTTTATGGAAGCCTGGCAAAAGAAAGGGAGAAATACCTGCGATGTGGTTTTCTGTATGGGCGATATGATTTTGATTGGCGTGATGCGGGCCATTCAGGAATTAAATTTGAAAATCCCGGCCGATGTTTCGGTAATCGGCATTAGTAATGGCTTTATTCCCAAGTTATACAAACCCACTATTACCTATGTGGAAACCAGCGGCTATAAATTGGGTAAACTCGCCTATGAGCAAATGGAAAAATTATTGCACAAACAAACCTTGCAGCCGGAGGTTTTTGTAGAGTCTATGCTGGTAAGCGGAGAATCTTTGTAGCAGAGTGTTTTCGTAGGTATTGTTATTTGGTTGAAATCACTGTTGGCAGCCTTTTTTATAACATCTATATTAATCTGTGCTGCCGGTGGCCTATTTTTGCGTTATGGGTATCCGTTCTGTTTTAGCCAAACCATTCGCAGCCTACATCCACAAGCAAACGTTGCAGTGGTCGTCCAATCCTTCTCTCTATCAAAAAAAGGTTTTTCAGTCGCTGATGGCCCAGGCCGGCCATACTGTTTTTGGAAAGGATCATGGTTTTTCGGATATCCGGCAGTATGAAGATTTCAGGAAGCAAGTGCCGGTAAAAGACTATGAGGCACTGAAACCGTACATTGAGCGGGTGCTGCAGGGCGAGGAAAATATTTTGTGGAAGGGCAAGCCGGCTTACTTCGCCAAAACTTCGGGTACCACCTCGGGCACGAAATATATTCCCATCACAAAAGATTCAATTCCCAATCACATCCAGAGCGCGCGCAATGCTTTGTTGAGCTATGTACACGAAACCGGCCAGGGAAATTTTTTAGATGGCGGATTAATCTTTCTTTCGGGAAGCCCCGAGTTGCAGGAGAAAGCCGGAATAAAAACCGGCCGACTTTCAGGAATTGTAAATCATCATGTGCCTCAATATTTAAGGTCAAATCAAAAGCCAAGTTATGCTACCAACTGCATTGAAGATTGGGAAGAAAAGCTGGATAAAATTATTGATGAGACTTTGCATGTTGACATGACTTTAATCTCCGGCATTCCGCCATGGGCGCAAATGTATTTTGACCGGATGGTGGCCAAGACAGGCAAGAAAATAAAAGACGTGTTCCCGAATTTTTCGATGTTCGTTTATGGTGGTGTGAATTTTGAACCGTATCGCGCCAAGCTGTTTGAAACGATCGGCCAGAAAGTAGATTCCATCGAAACGTATCCGGCCTCGGAAGGATTTATTGCTTACCAGGATTCGCAGCATGCAGAAGGATTGCTTTTGTTATTAAATACTGGAATCTTTTTTGAATTCATCCCAGCCGAAGAATACTTTAACGAAAAGCCCACGCGCCTCTGCATTGATGAGGTAGAACTAGGCAAGAACTATGCACTCATCATCAATAGCAATGCCGGCCTGTGGGGCTACTCCATTGGCGACACGGTAAAGTTTGTTTCAAAAAAACCGCACCGCATTGTGGTAAGCGGACGTATCAAACATTTTATATCCGCTTTTGGTGAGCACGTGATTGGCGAAGAGGTGGAGAAGGCTATGAAAGCCACGATCGAAAAATTTCCGGAAACCCAGTTGGTCGAATTTACCGTGGCACCTAACGTAGCACCGAAAGAAGGCATGCCGCACCACGAATGGTTGATTGAGTTTGCCAACCCTCCCCAAGATTTAGATGCGTTTTCACGGGAGTTGGATAACAACCTTCGCCAGTTCAATGTATATTACGATGATCTGATCGCGGGAAATATTTTACGCACTTTAGTGATTTCATCTCTTCGAAAAAATGCTTTCATTGATTATATGAAAGCCCAAGGCAAATTGGGCGGACAAAATAAAGTACCCAGGCTGAGTAACGATCGGAAGATTGCTGAGGAACTTAGACTCTTTGTCTAATTTCTTTTTCGCAAAACAAAGACGGTTAGTCCAACAATACCAACCGAAACAATCACTGCCCAGATATTTAACTTCTTACTTTCGGCATACATCTCGTAGTTGCTGAAGGCGAACTTGTGCATGACAGGTTTCCACACTGCGTAGTTAGCAGCTACTGAGTCTGCGTTGGTGTTTACGATGGCCCACGGCATAGCAAAGCTAATCGCATATTTTCCATCGCGGGCAAAGCTCATGAAATTCAAACGCGAGTTGAATTCTTTTGAAAGTGAATCAAACTCTTTGTCTGCTTCTTTCGGCAGAGGAATGTGAAGTTCATCGGCAATTTTTTTAGCTGATAAAAAATTACCTTGGTCTTTATTAATAAGTTCGTAGATGCGTTCACGTTTCCGGTAGAGCGTATCAATCCACTTTTTATCCTGGTTGCATTTCTTCACCACTTGCTCCAGCACCGGAAATAACTCGTTGAAGATTCCCATGTTAGTGTAGTGGCTGGAGATTTTCTCATTCAGTAAAATCAAATTAACACTGTCAGCTTTCGAAATCGGGCTGCCTTCAGGTGGCAATCGTTTGATGAACAAACTATCTTCGATAGTGAAGTAATCTTTTGGAAAAACTTTTTTGAAATGATTGATTGGCCGAATGGTTTCCGAATATCGAATGTACGTATAGAACCAACGGAATTTTTTTTTAAATTTTGATTGCACCTGGAAAAGCGTGTCCACATCGCGATCGAGTACCTCATTCATTTTATCGGCACTTTCAAAATGGCGAACAAATTCCAATCGGTATTTAGCTTCATCCGACTTTGTAGTTGAATCAGGGTTTCTTGTCTTCGTTACCTTCCAATTATTCTTTTCACTAATTCCAAAAATATTTATATCAGCTTTGCCGGCCTCTATTTTATCCATCACGATTGTCTTATCCAGAGATCCATCTTCATTTACTTTCGTATGAAACGACATGGGATGATCGCAAGCGAAAAGAGAAATAGCGGATGCAGCTAAAAGTATATTCAGGTTTTTCATATCTGTATCTTATTTAAGTTTTGATTTGGCGCAGTCGATTAAATATTGTTGTGACTTAAAAGGAGAAATACACTCGGCAAAGAATTTTCGTTTACTTCGCTGACGCACGGTTTCTTCTTTGAAGAGCGTTGAATTTAGAATAGCAAAACCGGATGTAATGGAATTTTGATATTTGGCTGGAGGAGTATCGTTGAAAAATTCTACTGAGAAGGTGACTAGTAAAATTGTCGAGATAGTGGCGAGTGCTGTTTTGATAAATGTGTTTTGTAGTAAATCTAATGCATGGTCTAACCAACCCGGAGAAGATTGTAAGGGAATCCTTTCCATGATCCGACTTGTCAACTTCGCTGTGTTAGCTGAAGTAATTTTCTGTGAGGCTACCTCTTTAACAAGCCTCTCCATTTGCATTGTTTGCTGAAAAAGTCTCTCACAACTCTTGCAATTTTTAAGGTGGAGCCTCAAAGCATCTTGTTGAGCTTCGGAGGCTTCCTTGAAGAGAAAAATATTTTTTTCAAAATTGCTGCAGCGCATACATTTATTCTTTATAAAATTTCTTTAGTCCTTCTTTTATTTTCAATCGTGCGTAGTATAAGTTGCTTTTCATGTTTCCGTCAGGAATTTGCAGGATCGAACAGACTTCTTCCGGTTCCAACATTTCAAGATCGCGAAGAATAAAGACCGTTTTTTGTTTCGCTGTCAGTTGATCGGCAAGCTTGTAAACGATTGTTTTTAATTCTTCTGATTCCATTTTGTGTTCATGCGAAATAGTCATCTCTTCACTGATCAAAATCTTTGACATACTCTTCTTACGTGCCGACTTCAGATAATCCAAACATTGATTGGTAACAATCCTGGCCAGCCATGTTTTAAATCTGAATTCGGTATTATACTTCGATAGATTTTTCCAAATTTTTACAAAAGCTTCCTGAACAATATCCTCTGATTCCTGTTCTTCCCTCGTGAACCGAAACGCGATGGAATACGCCAACGCCTGATGGGACTCCACCAATAATCGAAACGCGATTCCATCGCCATGTTGCGATTTGCGAATGAGGTCTAGTTCTTGTTCGGGGTACATTCAGAAAATTACTACTATTACGAGTGAGTTTGTGGTTGGTCAAATAGGTTTCTAAAACTTTGATTCAATTTGTTAATTTTGAGCAATGATACCGGAGCCTCAAAAGCAAATCATTTTGGAGCAAATTAAGTTTATTAATCCACTAAAGGTGGCCATCTTCGGCTCAAATGCAAGAGGAGATGTGTAAGTGTAACTACATTAATTCAAACAATTCTTCTCTTACTGAATGCAACGAATTCGTTTCAATTTTTGTGAAATCTCTCGAGACAAACAAAAAGAAAATCGGGATTTTGAATTGACTCGAAATCAAGAATCAAAAATCAAAAATCAATAATCACAAATCAAACCTTGAATTCTAAAAAATCCATCGCTATCCTCGGCTCTACCGGCTCTATCGGCACACAGGCGCTGGAGGTTATAGCCACCCACTCCGAAAAATTTGAAGTGGAGGTGCTCACGGCACAAAACAATGCTGACCGCTTAATTGAACAAGCGAAAAAATTTAAACCGAATGCGGTAGTCATCCTCAACGAAGACCACTACGAAAAAGTTAAAGCAGCATTGGTTCCGCTCCACATAAAAGTTTTTGCCGGAGAAAACGCACTGGCTTCGGTGGTGCAGATGGATTCCATTGATTTGGTGCTGACGGCCCTCGTGGGCTTTTCAGGATTAAAGCCTACGCTGAGCGCCATTGAAGCCGGAAAAAACATAGCGTTGGCCAACAAAGAAACCTTGGTCGTGGCCGGTGATTTAGTTACCGCCCGGGCCCGGCAAAAAGGAGTGAATATTTACCCGGTAGATTCCGAGCACTCGGCTATATTTCAATGTATCGTGGGCGAGTTTTATAATCCGATCGAAAAAATTATTCTTACCGCTTCGGGCGGCCCGTTTCGGGGAATGAAAAAAAACGAATTGGAAAAAGTAACGAAAGCGCAGGCGCTTAAACACCCCAACTGGACAATGGGCGCAAAAGTAACGATTGATTCGGCCACATTAATGAACAAAGGCCTGGAGGTAATTGAGGCCAAATGGCTTTTTGGGCTGAAGCCCGAACAGATTGAAGTAGTCGTCCATCCGCAATCCATTATTCATTCGCTGGTACAATTTTATGATGGGTCCATAAAAGCACAACTCGGCCTGCCCGATATGCGTTTACCCATCCAGTTTGCTATGTCTTATCCCGAGCGTTTAAATACCGATTTTCCCCGGTTCGATTTTTTAAAGTACCCCTCCTTCACCTTTGAAAAACCCGATACCGAAACTTTTCGTAATCTTGCGCTCGCTTTTGAGGCTATGAATTGCGGAGGAAATGCTCCGTGCGTGCTAAATGCAGCCAATGAAGTGGCAGTAACGGAATTTTTAAACGAAAAAATTGGTTTTTTTAGAATGACAGAAATCATTGAGCAATGCCTGGCAAAAGTGAAATTTATTTCGCAGCCAACACTAGATGATTACCTGCAAACAGACATTGAAACGAGAGCGAAAGCAAAAGAACTGATTCGGTAATTTAGAAGATACCGGTAGGGAGGATAGAATGGATGAGGTTTACACTCTTTTTGGTTTTTAGTGAATTAACGAATTAATATAATTAACGAATCAACAAATTAATTTATGGAAGTATTGATCATGACAGCCCAACTTTTGTTGAGCCTTTCAATATTGATAGTGGTGCACGAGTGGGGGCATTATTACGCAGCCCGTACTTTTCATATCCGGGTAGAAAAATTTTATCTTTTTTTCGATTTTCTGTTCCCCATGGCCAACGTGGCCAACTTCGCTCTGTTTAAGAAAAAGAAAGGCGAAACCGAATACGGTATTGGCTGGTTTCCGCTGGGAGGGTACGTAAAAATTGCCGGCATGGTGGACGAAAGCATGGATAAAGAGCAGATGAAGCAACCCGCCCAGCCGTGGGAGTTTCGCTCGAAACCCGCCTGGCAGCGGCTGATTGTAATGCTCGGTGGAATTATTGTAAACTTGGTGGTGGGCGTGCTCATCTTTATTGGCATAACGTATTTTATTGGCGATAAATTTATTCTCAATGATTATGTAAATGCACACGGGGGAGTTTATGCCCAAGAGTTGGCTCAACAAATCGGGATTCAAACCGGAGACAAGGTGGTTAAGATTAACGGAAAACCGTTTGACTATTTTGACGATCTTACCAAAACAGATGCGTTACTATCGCAAAACTCTTACTACACGGTATTGCGTGGCGACAAAGAAATAGATATTTCCATTCCGGCCAACTTCATCGAGAATTTTGGAAAGAAAGATGCTCTTGGAAAATTCCTGTTACCTCGCAGACCCATTGTGGTAGATGAAATTGCCAAAGACTCGATTGCCGGAAAAGCCGGGTTGCAGAAAGGCGATAAGATTGTTGAACTAAATGGACATCCCGTAGCCTATTTTGATGAACTTCGCGAAGGTCTTAAAAACCGTACGGGCGACTCCATCACATTCAAGGTGATGCGTGGCGAGCAACTTCTTTCATATAAAGAATATTTTAAAGGGCACACCAACATTGGCTTTGCTTTACAACCTCTCTTGGTTCCGGCAGAAGGGGAAAAAGAAATACACTATTCATTAGGACAATCTATCCTGATTGGCCCCGGACGTGCCTTTAGTGTGATAACGGTGCAACTGAAAGCCTTTGGAAAAATATTTCGAAACGAACTCAGTTTAAAAAACTCATTGTCCGGCCCGATTGGGATGGCCAAAATGTATGGAGGGGTGTGGGATTGGGAACGCTTTTGGCGCATGACCGGCCTGCTCTCAATGGTGTTGGCTTTTATGAATCTGATCCCCATACCCGGGTTAGATGGCGGCTATGTGCTGTTCCTGCTTTTTGAAATGATTACCGGCAAAGCACCTTCCGAGAAAGTGTTGGAAAATGCCGTCAAAATAGGAATGGCTATATTGTTGCTGCTGATGGTAATCGTATTCTACAACGACATAGCCAGAATTTTTACCGGAAACTGACGGGAGGCTGCCTTTATAAAACGGTTGCCAGACTTAGTAAGGATGGCTAATTAAGCATCAATCCTTATATACTTCGTAGCAATTTTCTTTCAGATAATCTACGGCATCTTCTTCGCCCGCATCGAACGCTTTGCGCAAGCAACGACAGGCTTCGTCCGTACGCTTTAGTTCTATGAGGGCAACCCCTTTGTATAACCAAAGAGCTCCGTTTTTAGAATCTATTTTCAGGCCGGCAGAAAGGTAATCTAATGCTTCGGTGTAATATTCGGCATCAATCAGAAAAGAAGCCCCGTATAAATAAGCCCCCAAGAAATTTGGATCGAGTTCGATCGCTTTGTTAATACATACCAAAGCGCTGTCGGTGTGGTTTAGCGCGTGGTAAGCTAAGGCCAGGTTGGTTTCCAGTTCGGGGTCGTCTGAAAATTTTTTGAGATGAATAAATTCCTTTTTTGCCTCAGCAAAATCGCCCTTGCCCAACCACAACGTAGCTCGCCAGCGCAAAAGTTGGGGGTTGGTGTTACCCAGCCGAATGGCCCGGTCCACATCGGGCAACAACTTTTCTTCATCATCTTGTAACTGATTGATTAACGCCCGCAACAAATAGGCTTTTGAACTATCGGTATTTTTTTCAAGATAGGTGTTGATGTCGTTAAGAGCCCGGTCGGCATCCTGAAGCCGGTAGTAACTTAAAGCCCGTTTATATAAAACGGGATCATGGTGCGGATCTTCTTTCTTTAGATGCGAAAGAATTTTGGAATAAAGCTGTGCCGCACTTTTAAAATCGTCATGCGCCATCAGAGTATCCGCTTGGGCTTCCCATTTTTGAGTTTTAGCCAGTTTTTGTTGAGCCACAGAAAAGAGGGGCCCGGCTGTTAATAAAAAAAAGCCAAAAGTGTGGGCAATTACTTTTGGCTTTAATACAAACAGTTTCATTCGTAGTTTAAACGTTGGCCGTAGCAGCCCGGTTGCGTTCGCGCTTGCGGTCGGTTTCGTTCAGGTAAATTTTTCTCAACCGGATTGATTTGGGTGTTACTTCCACATACTCATCCGACTGAATGTATTCTAATGCTTCTTCCAGCGAAAATTTTATAGCGGGGGCAATCTTCATTTTTTCGTCTGCCCCGGAGGCGCGCATATTGGTTAATTTTTTGGTCTTGGTTACGTTAATTACCAAGTCGCCACTGCGGCTGTGTTCGCCAATTACCTGCCCTTCATAAACCGCTTCGCCCGGATTGATAAAGAACTTGCCACGGTCTTGCAGGTTATGCAAACTGTAGGGGATCGCCTCGCCTTGCTCCATTACGATAAGCGAGCCATTAATACGGCCGGGAATCTCGCCTTTGTAAGGCTGATATTCTTTATAACGATGCGTTACTACGGCTTCACCGGCTGTGGTATTCATCAAGTAAGTGCGCAAACCAATGATGCCGCGTGAAGGAATATTGAATTTCAAAACCATGCGGTCGGCCTTGGGCTCCATGTTGGTCATTTCGCCTTTGCGTTGTGAAACCGTTTCGATGGCCTTGCCGGCATCGGTCTCGGGTAAGTCGATGGTCAGTTCTTCCATCGGTTCACACTTAACGCCATCAATCTCCTTAAATATTACCTGCGGCTGCCCGATTTGAAGTTCATAACCTTCTCTGCGCATGGTTTCAATTAATACCGACAGGTGAAGTACACCACGGCCAAAAACCATAAAACTATCAGCCGAGCCGGTATCGCCCACGCGAAGAGCCAGGTTTTTTTCCAATTCTTTGTCAAGCCTTTCTTTGATGTGACGGGAGGTAACAAACTTGCCTTCCTTGCCATAGAAAGGTGAAGTGTTGATAGTGAAAAGCATGCTCATGGTAGGCTCGTCTATGGCAATTGACTTCAACGCCTCAGGCTTATCAATGTCAGCAACGGTGTCGCCAATTTCAAAGCCTTCGAGGCCAACCAAAGCGCAGATTTCTCCGGCCTTCACTTCTTCCATTTTCTTTTTCTCAAAACCTTCAAATACATAAACTTCTTTTACCCGGGTTTTTACAATGGCTCCGGTATCGCGTTTCACCAAAGCAACAAACTGACCGGTTTTGATTGAGCCGCGTTGTACGCGGCCTATCGCCACCCGCCCGATGTACGAAGAATACTCAAGCGAAGTGATCATCAATTGGGTGGGGCCTTCAGAAACTTTCGGTGCAGGTATATGTTCAATAACGCCTTCAATCAGTGCGTTGATATCGGTTGTGGGCGTTTTCCAGTCTTTGCTCATCCAGCCTTGTTTGGCAGATCCATAGAATGTGGGGAAATTCAACTGGTCTTCATTGGCATCAAGGGCAAACATCAATTCAAAGACCTGCTCGTGCACTTCATCGGGTGTACAATTCTTCTTATCTACTTTGTTGATGACCACAATTGGTTTCAGGCCGAGTTGCAAAGCTTTTTGCAATACAAAGCGAGTCTGCGGCATAGGGCCTTCGAAGGCATCTACCAGCAACAAACAACCATCGGCCATATTGAGCACTCGCTCTACCTCCCCGCCAAAATCGCTGTGGCCGGGGGTATCTATTACATTGATTTTGTAATCTTTATACCGAACGGACACGTTTTTAGCTAAAATGGTAATGCCCCGCTCACGCTCCAGGTCGTTACTGTCCATAATCAATTCGCCCGGGTTTTCATGATCTTTAAAAAGATGTCCGGCATGTAAAAGTTTGTCCACCAGCGTAGTTTTGCCGTGGTCAACGTGGGCAATGATGGCAATATTCCTGATTTTGCTTACTTCCATAAATAGGGGCTTTACCTGCTGTTAAAAAATTTAAGGGCGCAAAGATAAACAGATTTGTGGCAATCAGCGATATGGGTCAATTTTATCGTGATTTGCTTTTTCCTATTTTTGCGACAAAAAACATAGAAACGATTTTTGATTTAAACATAAAAACTCAAGCAATGGTTGATTTATTTGATAAGCTTCGCATGGAAGAAGGGCCTTTGGCCAAATACTCGCATCTACCCGATGATTATTTTTTCTTTCCTAAACTGGAAGGAGAAATTGGGCCACGCATGAAATTTAATGGTAAGAATGTACTGAACTGGAGTTTGAACAATTACCTGGGGCTGGCCAACCATCCCGAAGTACGGAAAGCCGATGCGGAGGCTACGGCTACCTATGGGTTAGCGGCCCCTATGGGCGCGCGCATGATGAGCGGAAACTCTGTTCACCATATTGAATTGGAAAAGCAATTGGCTGCCTTTGTAAAAAAAGAAGATGTGATGTTGCTCAACTACGGCTACCAGGGAGTTATATCCATTATAGATGCGCTGGTTAACCGCAAAGATGTAATTGTGTACGATGCCGAATCGCATGCCTGCATAATTGATGGTGTACGTCTGCACTTGGGCAAGCGTTTTGTGTATGCGCATAACAACATGGAGAATTTAGAAAAACAACTCCAACGCGCTACCAAATTAGCAAATGAAACCGGTGGCGGAATTTTAGTGATTACGGAGGGTGTGTTTGGCATGAGCGGAAATATGGGCGATTTAAAAGGGGTAGTGGAACTGAAAAAAAAATACAATTTCCGCTTGCTGGTAGATGATGCCCATGGGTTTGGTACGATGGGCGCAACCGGTGCCGGGGTAGGCGAAGAACAAGGAGTGCAAGATAAAATTGATTTATACTTCTCTACGTTTGCCAAGTCTATGGCCAGCATCGGGGCGTTCATAGCTGGCGATAAAAAAATAATAAAATATTTACGGTATAGTGTGCGTTCGCAAATTTATGCGAAGTCGTTGCCTATGCCTTTAGTGATCGGAGCCTTGAAGCGATTGGAATTGCTTAAAAAGCATCCGGAGTTCAGAGCCGATTTAAAGAAGATAATGGCTGCCATGAAAACCGGGTTGAAAGAACGGGGCTTTATGATTAACCCTACACAAACACCACCTACACCTGTGCTCTTTAAAGGAGGCGTAGGCGAGGCGGCTAACATGAGTATGGATTTAAGGGAAAACTATGGCATTTTCTGCTCGGTGGTAATTTATCCGGTAGTGCCAAAAGACGTGATTATGTTCAGAATTATCCCTACGGCATCGCATTCTATGGCCGATGTGGAAGAGACCTTAAATGCCTTTTCTGCCTTAAAATCGAAGCTTGATGAGGGCTTTTATAGAAAAGAAGAACTGGTAGCGGTAACCAAATCTTAAAAAAGGTTTGTTTTTAGTTGTTTTTAAAGGTTTTTGCCTAACTTAGCACTACCGAACCCAATTTTTTAACTAAACTTTTATACAAAATGAAAAAATTTGAAGACTTAAAAGCACTGATTGCCTCCATTGAACCTGATGCAGACAAATTTTATAATAAAGGGAATAGCGCAGCCGGTACCCGCTTGCGCAAAGGCATGCAAGATCTTAAAAATGCGGCACAAGAAATCCGCTCAGAAGTGCAGGATTTAAAAAATAAGGAAAAATAATTGCGGAGGTAATTACTCAAATAAAAAGGTTGCCCGAAGGCAACCTTTTTATTTTGCCGTCCACTTATTATTGGATTCGTCTGCATCCATCCAAATATTGCCATCGAGCGCAATGGATTTAATTTTCTTTTTGGTACTCACTGCGACAATCGTTTTCTTTTGGTCTTTTTCCCAAATGGCCGGGGTTTGGTGGGTGCGTTCGGTGGTGCCATCCTCGTTAGTAATAACTACATCAAACGGAGCAGCCATTCCGCCTATGTTTTCAATGGTTAATAGATAGCCCGCTTGAGTTTGGCGCACTTCTTTCAGAGCCAAATCTATATAGTTGGTGGAGAAAAACCAATTACTCCAAAACCAGTTCAGATTCTTTTTTGAAACATCATTGAAGGTAAAGAAGAAATCCCACGGGGTAGGGTGTTTTCCATGCCACCGGTCCATATAAGCATGCAGGCATTTTTTAAATGCGTCATCGCCCAGTAAATCTTTCATGGCCAGATACCCGATAGATGCCTTGCCGTATTCGTTATTGCCAAACCCGGCACCCGTAAGGGCATCGCCCGGGGTGGTAATGGGGATGTCTTGATGAGAGGACTGGACTTTGGCCCATCCCATTACCCTAAATTGCTTATACATTTCATCTGCTTTTTCGGCCCCCATGTCGGTTCGCCCAATTAGCAGTTCAAGCGTAGTAGCCCAGCCTTCATCCATGAAGCCATACCGGGTTTCGTTAATGCCCATATAAAAGGGCATATAGGTATGTGCTAACTCATGCTCTACCACAAACCGGGTAAAGGTGGTGTCGGGAAAAGAACTGTCGTTCACCATCATAGGGTACTCCATATCGGCAAAGCCACGGAAAATAGTTGTTTTTTCGTAAGGGTACGGAATGCCGGGCCACTGGCGCGAAAACCAATGGAGTGCATGTTTTCCAAATTTTACCATGTGCTTAAAATCGGTCGAGGGTTCATCATATACGGCTTGCACACTGGCCCTGCGCTGGGTGGCATTATCAACCACTACGCTGCCGGCATCCCACAGGTAATGGTTGCTGATGGCAAAGGCCATATCCGGAATATTTTGTGCTTTAAACTGCCAATGATTTACGGTATTTTGTTTGGTTACTTTTCCTTGGGCAAGTTCTGATAAGGTGGCCACATGAACGATCTGATCGCTGGTAAATGAATGGGTGAATCGCTGTAAAATTTCGGGTTGTAACAAATTTTCAGGATGTTGCAAAGTTCCCGTTCCCCATACCACATAATTTTTGGGTGCATTGATAGTAACGGTATAGTCGTTGAAGTCGCTGTAAAATTCATGTGAGTCCATAAAGTTCATCCGATCCCATCCGTTGTAATCGTCTAATACGGCTATGCGCGGGTAGAAGTAGGCAAGAAAATAGGTGGTCGAGTCAATCATTCCTTCGCGGCCGCTTTGTTTAGAAATTTCAAAATGCCATTTGAAAGTAATTTTCATGGAATCGTGCGGAGGCAAGGGCTTGGGCAATCGCATACTTTGCCAGGTAGAAGCAAAAGGAGCTTCTTTCCAGGCATAGGGGGTACCGTTGAAGGTTACCGTTTCTATGTGCATGCCGGAGGTAAGGTAATCTTCACTTACACCACTGTTGCGCGGAGCCCCCGGTTTATGAATGTTAAGAAATAATTTGATGGCCGGGTTTCGGATTGAGTCCGGACTGTTGTTTATATACACTATGGTTTCCTCTCCCTGAATGGTTCGGTTGGGTGGGAGAGCCGTGAGGGTAATGGCATAACGAGCCGTGTTTTGCCAATAATTTTTTCCGGGTTTGCCATCGGGCGAGCGGGTTTCCTTTTTATAAGCCTCTTTTACATCGCGCGGAATGTATAAATCCTGAGCTTGGCCGAAGATAAAAAAGAGAACAGATACGAGCGTCAGTAAAGAATTTTTCATTGGTTTATTTTTTAAAGACAGAATACAATACCGAAAACTGAAACGGAATAAAATATAAAAAGTTAGCCGGCTCGGCTAAAGTTTTAACTTTTCAATTTTCTTTTTCAATTCTAAAGAAGGGTTAGCCATCGGTAAGCGCACCACAGACTGGCATATCCCCATCAAACTTAATAAGTATTTTACTCCGGTAGGGCTGCCTTCTTCGTACATCGAGCCGTTAATATCCAATAACTTATAAGCCTCCGAAGCTGCCCTGGTAAAATTTCCGGACGAGGCGTATCCGATCATTTTTTTAAAAATGACAGGGTAGGCATTAGCCAATACGGAGATAACACCTTGCCCGCCTACGGAGTAGATAGCTACGGTAAGCAGGTCATCGCCCGAAATCAGTAAAAAATCTTTTGGTTTTTCTTTGGCAATTTTCATGCACTGCTCCAGGTTGCCGGAAGCTTCTTTAATGCCGATAATATTTTTGTGCCGGGCTAAACGCAGCGTAGTGCTTGCCGTAAGGTTAGACGATGTGCGGCCGGGCACATTGTACAAAATAACCGGCACAGGCGAGACATTGGCTATTTTTTGAAAATGTAAGAATATTCCTTCCTGCGAGGGTTTATTGTAATAGGGGCTGACCGACAAGAGAGCATCTACTCCTTTTAGGTTGGTCGTTTTAATTTCGTCAAGTACGGCAGCCGTGTTGTTTCCACCAATGCCATAAACAACCGGCAGTTTTTTGCGGTTGTGTTTTATAATGAATTGAAGGGTTTCTTTTTTTTCTTCTTTCGAGAGCGTAGCCGACTCGCCTGTAGTACCCATTACTACATAATAATCTACGCCTTTAGCAGTATGGGTTATTAATTTTTTTAAGGAAGGAAAATCAATTTTCCCATCTTCATAAAAAGGGGTAACAAGGGCTACACCCGTTCCGGTAAAATTTCTCATCGCAATTGTTGAGTATATTTAAACATAGTTTCCATCAGGCCTTTATTGGTTCCGTTTTGCTCAATCATTAATTCAAAAAAATGAGTTTCATCTTCATGGTAGCGGCCCACGCGGCATCTGGCTTTACTTCCGGCTAGCAGGTATAAAGCCAGCGGGTTCGATTTCCGGTCGATGTAGTATAAATAATCAAACGGAATAGAAATAAATTTTTGAGCCGCTTCCGATGTAATTTCGCCCCAAAAATTTAATTCTTTCTGAGTAAAGAAATCGAACATAAACTCATAGTTCTCCCCTTTTAACGGGAGGTATTCAAGAATGTAAACTTTTTTCCCGTCTTGTTCTAACCGGTGAATAAATTCTTTTATTTCAATATGTTTTTGTTTGTCTTCTACACTAAAGAGAATCCCCATATTGATGGCTTGTTTATAGGGAAGGCTGGAGCGCAGGCTTTCGTTTTTTTTTAGCGCCTTGCGGGTGCGCCAACGCAAAAAATTCATTTTAAACATAGCTCGGTTAATGTTCGGGGCATCAAGATTCGAGATTCAAAATTCAATTTGCAAGCCCAATTGCATTTTTTGAGTTGAAACTTTTATTTCAGCAGGGCCTCAAACGCTTGCTCGCTTATAATTTTTACATTCAGTTTTTCAGC
The DNA here is from genome assembly GCA_018267135.1 of Bacteroidota bacterium. Classification (GTDB taxonomy): domain Bacteria; phylum Bacteroidota; class Bacteroidia; order Cytophagales; family Cyclobacteriaceae; genus ELB16-189. The sequence goes on along the minus strand of JAFDZA010000013.1, from coordinate 30,152 downwards.
TTTCTCACGTTTGGCCGGCCCCATATTATCACCCGCCACTAAATAATCGAGTTTGCCGGAAACAGACGATAATACCTTGCCTCCGTGGGCCACAATAATATCTTTCAGCTGGTCGCGCTCGTAATTTTGAAAGGTGCCTGAGATGACAAATGATTTCCCCTGCAAAACATGACTTAACTTTTCTGGTTCTTTAAACGAAGATTCAAACTGAAGCCCTGCTTTTTTTAAGCGGGCCATTTCTCGTTGATTTCCTTTGTCTTGAAAAAAGACGAAAACACTTTGTGCAATTTTCTCGCCTACTTCGGGGGCTTCCAGAAGTTGCTCAGCGTGGGCAGCCGACAAGTTTTCTATGGATTTAAAATAACGGGCTAGTTTCTCGGCCACGGTTTTTCCTACGAAGCGGATACCAATGGCGAACAACACGGCCTCAAAAGGTACCGATTTCGATGCTTCTATTCCTTGTAAAAGATTTTTAGTTGAGAGCTCTTTAAAACCTTCCAGCCTCATTATATCTTCTTTTTTCAAATCGTATAAGTCGGCCGGGGTTTTTACCAACCCTAAGTCATACAGTTGGGCAATAGTTCGTTCGCCCAGCGAATCAATGTCCATGGCTTTGCGCTGAATAAAATGAACGATTCGCCCGATAATCTGCGGCCGGCAGCCCTTTTCGTTGGGGCAGTAATGATTAGCCTCCTCTTCGTGCCGGATCAATTTTGTTCCACACTCCGGGCAATGGGTAATGTATTGGGCCGGTTTTAATTTTTCATCGCGCCTGGAAAGATCAACGCTCGTTACTTTTGGAATAATTTCTCCGCCTTTTTCTACGAACACAAAATCTCCGATGCGCAAATCAAGACGTGCTATTTCGTTGGCATTGTGAAGGGAGGCTCGCTTCACGGTGGTACCTGCCAGAAAAACAGGCTCCAGCTCGGCCACGGGTGTAACGGCACCGGTTCTTCCAACTTGATATGTAATTCCGTTCAAGCGAGTACTGATACTTTCCGCTTTGTATTTGTAGGCAATAGCCCAGCGTGGACTTTTAGCAGTGAAACCCAATTGCTCTTGCTGACGAAGGTTATTTATTTTCACCACCACCCCATCGGTTTCCAGCGGCAATTCATTTCTTTTTTTCTCCCAACTGTCAATATATTTTAAAACTTCATCTATGTTCTTACATTTTTTGTAAGTCTGCGAAACCTGAAACCCCCATAATTCAATTTTTTTGATTGACTCTTCGTGTGTTTGTGTGTTATTTTCTTCACCCAATAAATAATAGAGGTAACAATCCAGTTTTCGTTTGGCCACTTCGGTGCTGTCTTGCATTTTCAGTGTGCCGCTGGCGGTGTTGCGTGCGTTGGCATACGTTTCTTCACCAATGTCTTCCTGCTCTTTGTTTAATTTTTTAAATGCTTCTTTCGATAAAAAGACTTCGCCACGAACTTCAAATTGAGCAGGAACATTTTTCGATTTGATTTTTAACGGAAGCGAGCGAATGGTTTTTACATTGGCAATGACATCATCTCCGCGCACACCATCGCCACGGGTAATGCCTTTGATTAAAATCCCGTTTTCATATTTCAAGCTGATTGAAACCCCATCAAATTTCAATTCGCAAAAATATTCATACGGTTCGCCATCCAGCCCTTTGGCCACGCGCGTATCAAAATCTTTCAACTCTTCGGGTGAATAAGTATTAGCCAGCGAGAGCATGGGGTATTGATGAACCACCGATGGAAAATCTTTCGTGATGGTGCCCCCCACACGCTGGGTGGGCGAATCGGGAAGTTTTAACTCAGGAAATTCTTTTTCGAGTTGAGAAAGTTTTTCGAGCAGCTGATCGAACTCAAAATCACTGATCTCGGTCTTATTTTTTTGATAATAGAGATCGCTGTGATAATTGATTTTATCAATGAGTTCGTGGATTTGCTTTTTGGCTTCTGGGGAGGTCATTTGCTTTCAATCGAAATTGAAAATTAAATAAATCTACCAATACTTCACTTCAAGATCGAACAAATCCTTCCATTCTGGATTTAGGGATTCAATCAGATTGATCTTTTTTTGCCTTGATCCGCCCTTTAATTGTTTTTTGCGATCAATGGCTTCTTCAATAGTTGAGAAACTTTCATGATAAACCAACTTGTGAATGTTATAGCGTGCCGTAAAACTTTTAGAGTAAAAGTTTTCTTTGTGTTCTAATATGCGACCCGGTAAATTTGATGTAACCCCAACGTACAATGGGGTGTTGTTTTTATTTGCCATAATGTAAATTGAGCCGCCTCGTGTCATATAAAAATTAAAAAAGAAGTACGTCATTGCGAGGGAGGAATGACCGAAGCAATCCACTCTTTTTTTAAAAGATGGATTCGCTATCGCTCGTAATGACGGTTTAATTAATAAAATTCAAAATCTGCACAGCTACTAACCCAGCCGTTTCGGTTCGTAATCGGTTTGGCCCTAAACTCACTTTTTCGAAACCATTTTGAGTGGCAAGCTCTAATTCTTCGTTAGAGAAATCGCCTTCAGGCCCAATGAGGATTAAATATTTTTTTAGTGGGGAGGCAACCGATTGAAGATGTTTGGGATTAGACGAATCAACAAACGCAATAAATTTTTGATCGGCTGATATTTTCAATATTTCCTTGAATGGAATTATTTCGCTGATTCGTGGCAACCACACTTGCTGTGATTGTTTCATGGCGCTGATTGCTATTTTTTCAATCCGTTCGCAGTTGATCACTTTGCGCTCTGAATTTTGGCAACGCATAAAACTGATTTGATCAACACCAATCTCGGTAGCCTTTTCTACGAACCACTCGGTGCGGTCGGTATTTTTGGTAGGGGCAATGGCAATGTGAACGTGAAAAGGTTTTGGCTTTGCTAATTTATTTCCGGTAATCTCAAATTCACATTTTTTTGGGTCGGGCTTCGTAATCTTGGCAAGATAAAACGAACCAAGGCCATCCGTCAGGTTAAGTTCTTGGCCTTCATTCATTCGCAACACGCGAATGGCGTGATGCGACTCTTCATGATTGAGATGAAAAATTCCTTGCGGAATGTTGGGTTGATAAAAAAGGTTCACCCGTTAGGCGAGTTCCTTTTTCAAGCGCTCCACCAGATTCACATAATCTTGCATAGCCTTCTCTTTGTCCACACCCTTTTTCTCTTCCCACGCATTGAACTTGGCAATAGCTTTAAAATCAAATCCGCCCGGGCGTTCGCCACTTACATCGCCTTCGGTGGCTTGTTTGAAGAGTGCATAAAGCTGAAGTAGATCTTCATTGGATGGGCGCGAGGGCAATTCTTTGGATTGCGAAACGGCCGCGTTGAAATTTTCTTGAAGTGTCATAATTAAAAAAGGCTGGTAATTTTCCAGCCTTAAAGATACAGAGTTCAAATTTATATTTATCGTTTCTTGATCGGGATGTACGCCCGTTGGTTTTGCCCAGTATAAATCTGCCGAGGCCGGCCAATCGGTTCTTTGTTTTCGCGCAGTTCCTTCCATTGTGCTATCCAGCCGGGCAAGCGGCCCATGGCAAACATTACGGTAAACATATCTACCGGTATGCCGAGCGCGCGGTAAATAATTCCTGAATAGAAATCTACATTGGGGTAAAGTTTGCGTTCGATGAAGTACGAGTCGCGCAAGGCTACTTCTTCCAACTTCTGGGCGATTTCTAAAACCGGGTCATTCACACCTAATTTTTTCAGTACATCATCGGCTGCTTTTTTAATGATCTTGGCACGCGGGTCAAAATTTTTGTACACCCGATGGCCAAAACCCATCAGGCGGAAGCCGCTGTTTTTGTCTTTGGCTTTGGCAATCCATTTGTCGGTATCGCCCCCGTCTTTACGGATGTTCTCCAACATGACGATCACCTCCTGGTTAGCACCTCCGTGCAGGGGCCCCCACAAGGCATTGATGCCGGCTGAGATAGATGAATAAATACTGGCTTTGGATGAACCCACAATGCGTACGGTAGAGGTTGAACAATTTTGTTCGTGGTCGGCATGGAGGATCAACAACTTATCTAAAGCTTGAGCCACTACCGGATCTACTTCAAAGTGCTCGGCCGGTAAGGCAAACATCATCTTTAAAAAACGCGAACAATAATCCAACGTGTTGTCGGGATAATTAACCGGGTGCCCCATGGCATTTTTATAGGCCCAGGCCGCAAACGTAGGCATTTTAGCCAGCGAGCGCACGGCACTTAAATAAAATGCTTCAGACGAACGGCTGGGATCTAACGACTCGGGGTAAAAGGCTGTTTGGGCACAAAACATGGAAGCCAGCACACCCATGGGGTGGGCGGTAGAAGGAAATCCATCCAGTATTTTGCGGGTGTCTTCATGCACCATGGTGTGCTTCTTAATGTCGTCCGAAAATTTTTTGAGCTGCTCTTCGGTGGGCAGTTCGCCAAAAATGAGCAGATAGGTTACTTCTAAAAAACTGGATTTCTCGGCCAGGTCTTCAATAGAATAGCCGCGGTAGCGGAGGATGCCGTTATCGCCATCCAAAAAAGTAATGGCGCTTTTGGTAGCACCTGTATTTTTATATCCTAAGTCGAGGGTAATGACACCGGCCTCTTCCAGCAAGCTGCTGATATCTATTGCCACCTCTTTTTCTGTTCCCTCTACGAGGGGAAGCTTATACGATTTTCCATCAATAATTAGTTCTGCTGTTTTGGCCATAAAAATTGAGTTAAACTTTGGTTTTAAAGATAGAGGGAAGAGCGGTCAGAAAAAAGGAGAGTTTGATAAAATAACCCAAAAAAATAACCGGTTCTTTTAGTCTGAGTGCCGGGAGTTGAAAATGAATGAATTAGCTTATATTCTATCGATAAGAAATTCATTGGTTTAATATAGTTTAGTAGATCGTAGATAGGTTTTTATTAATTTTTTTTTTCTTCTTCACGGGGTAACCCCAGTAATTTACCGATGATGAGCATGCCATATAAACTGCCAAATACACCTTCCAGCGTGCTGATGTTGCGGATCAGTTTTATCGGTTCCAGACCATGATCTACACCCCCCAAAATAGAAAAACTGAAATTGATACATTCGGCATAGTTGGGAAACCCTAATTCTATTTCTTTCCCCAGTCCTCCATATTGCAAAATGGTAACGATATCGTACAAGCTTCCGAAAGAAATACCTACCATTAAAAACACACAGGCGGCTCCCCACAGCTTATCGGGTGTAAGGTGGCTGCCCGAAAAAATATCGTACATCGCATACGAGATAACAATCACCTCAATGGGGAACAACAACCCGTGTACGGTAAGCAGCAATGCCTGGCGATTGGCAATGGTAATAATATGATAGTAAGGAAACTCAGACAAAATACCCAAAGCTACTGAGCCGAACAAGAGCGTGAACAGGATGACTAATAAAGCCCGGCTCTTGGTCAGGTTCCTGAGAAGATCCCACAGCAGGTAGGTATAGAGGGCCCCAAAAAACGAAAAAATTGAAATGATGAATTTAGACAATTCACTCTTGGAGTCTTCTAAAATAGGCTGGGTTAAGGTCAAACCAAAGACCACAATAATTATCTGCAGCATAACGATGTTGCGGTAATCTTTAGTTTTTTCCTGCTGCAACTCGCGCAACGAGAGTAAATTCTTTAGGCTAAAGGATGAAAAAAGCATTATATTGGTCTAATTCAAAGCGTTGGTACGGTAAGCAAGGCAGCCGTGTTATGAACAAATATCTGTTTTTTTCTTTTTATAAAAGGGTTCGTTTAATAACGCCCGCATGCTTGGCCTTTTGGGTGGCTGTTTTTTCATGGACTCCATCGGCCGCTCAACTATCTTTTGCGGATAGCCTGAAGAGTGCAATTTCGGCCACATCCGATTCCCCCCAGAAGGTAGAATTACTTTGTAACCTGGCTTATTACTTAGTAGACATTGATGACGATGGAGCGACCCACTATGCCGAGCAGGCGAAGGAAATAGCCACCAAACTGAAATACCAAAGCGGATTAAAAGATGCGCTCACCATTTTGGGGTTGAGTAAACTTAATTTTGGTAAATATTACGAATCGCTGGCATTGCTTCGGGAGTCGCGAAACATACCGGGCGGCCAGCGCATAGAAATGCAGGCTTACAATTTAATGCTGATGGGCAGCGTACATCAAGATTGGGCTAATTTCGATTCGGCCATTTATTATTACCAAAGTGCGATTAAAACCATTGGAGAAAAAGGAGATGCCTATTTTCTGAGTTCATTTTACCGCGGGCTGGCATCAGTTAAAATAGTATTATGGCAAAACCAACAAGCTTTAGATTGGTTGAAAAAAGCCGAAGAGTATGCCCGGCAAAAACCACGCGACTACAACGTGCTGATGAATATCTGGAGGCTGTATGGCAAGGTGTACCAGCAACTGCTGGATAAAGAAAAATCGAAAGCTTATTATGCTAAAATGTGCAACCAGGAAGCGATTAACCCCGACCTCCAGATGCGCGTTAGCTGCAAACTGGCCGATGCCGATCAGGCTATACAAAACGGCAATTACCAAACTGCATTGGCTATTGCACTGCAAGCGCTGGAAATATCAGACATCCACCGTTATCCTGGGCAACGGTTAGGAGCTTATAAAAAAATAGGTTCTATCTACACCGAACTTTCCCAGTATATGCTGGCTTCAAAATATTTTTTAGCCGGGCTAAAAATTGCTGACGACTTGGGGTTGAAGCAGGAAGCAGCCCAACTGAATGACGACCTTGCCTGGATGGCCAAAGAAGAATTAGACTTGGATGTGGCCAATGTATATGCGGCCAGGTCTATTGCCATCTATACGGAAATCAATGACCGGCACGGACTATCGGTGGCTCAAAATACACTTGGGCTGATCTATTTCTTGGAACATAAGTATAACGAATCGCTTTCCGTATTCGAAAAATCGCTGAAAGTGCGCCATGAGATGGGGAATGCCGTAAACGTATCGGCTTCGCTTTACAATATGTCGCTGGTGTATGAAGCAACAGGAAAATATGATAAAGCCTACCAGCTTCGAAAAGAATCAGTAGCTATGGATGAAAAATTAGATAACCCCTTGGATATGGGAGTTTCCTACAACGGCATGGCGATGCTGCTGATAAAACTTAAAAAAAATCAAGACGCTGAAAAATATTTGTCTAAAGCGATGTCGCTCTCCTTGCATACAGGGAGTAAAATGATGAGAAGAAATGTTTACCTGAATTATGCCCGGCTGTACGAAGCTACGAATAACTATAAACAAGCCGGTTTTTTTTATAACCGGTACATAGAACTGAACGACAGCCTGCTTTCGCAAAGCAATGCAGGCAAGCTGGCCGAACTTCAGGCTTTGTATCAGGTAGAACGCAAGGAAGTCGAATTGAAACAGGTTAATCTACAAAAGAAAACGCAGGAAGAAGAACTGAAGTCGCAGGTTATGCTGGCTCGCCAGCAGTGGTGGATCATTGCCGTATCGCTCACAGCTATTTTACTTTTACTGGTGGCGGTTACAACCGGCTACAAATATTTGCGCAATAAAAATAAATCGCACCGCATATTAGAGAAGCTGAACCGGGAAATACTGGAGCAGAAGGAAGAGATTATGGCCCAAACCGAAGAACTGATGGAAGCCTCCGAAACCATTAGTGGGATCAATAAAGAACTCGAAAATAAAATTGAAGCTCGCACGGCCGAATTAAAACAAGCATATAAAGAATTGGATACCTTTTTCTACCGGGCCTCGCACGATTTTCGCAGACCCATTACTACCTTTTTGGGATTGGCCGGTGTAGCCAAAATTACCATTAAGGATTTGGCGGCTCTTGAGTTGTTTGAAAAAGTGAGCGAAACGGCCAAAAGCCTCGATAAAATGTTGTACAAACTTCAATCCATCAGCGATGTGGGTTCGCAACAAATGGTGTATAAAGAGGTGTTGCTGAAAGAACTGCTAAATGATGTGCTAACCGGATTTAAAGATACAATTCAGGAAAAGAAAATCGCTGTTACGGTTTCCGTGCAAGAACAAGTGCCGTTGGTCTCCTATCCCGCCATGATTAAAATCATTATTGAAAACCTGATCGAAAATGCCTTCAGTTTCAGCACCACCGATAACCCCACCCTGTCTATAAAGTTTACGGTGTGCAGCGAGCACGCTACATTAACCTTTGAGGATAATGGCCAGGGAATAATGGAAGAATATAAGGCACGTATTTTTGAAATGTATTTTCGAGCCAACGAAAACTCGAAAGGAAACGGGCTGGGGCTGTATATCACCCAAAAAGCCGTTGAAAAACTGAACGGGCACATCCACTTTAAAAGTGAGTATGCCAAAGGATCAACCTTTACGGTTGATTTATCCAACCAAAAATAAAAGGCAGGTATTTCCCGCCTTTCTTAATTTAATTTCGAATTTGAGTTAATTACATTCCCGATCCTTGTCCTGAATCGATAGAGCCGGTAAAGGGCGTTTCAGGCATCGGAGTTGGTTCGGGTACAACCGGTGACGGAGTAGGTGCCACCGGGGTGGGTACAGTCATTTTAGGAGCTACGGGTTTCTTAGCTACCTTTTTTTTGGCTGCCGGTTTTTTGGCTGCCGGTTTCTTTTTCTTCGGTGCGGCTTTCTTCACTACTTTTTTCTTGGCTTTTTTAGCTGCCTTTTTTACCACCTTTTTTTTGGCTGCTTTCTTTACCGTTTTTTTAGCTTTAGCTTTTCCTTTCTTGGCTGCTTTTTTTGCTTTCTTTGCCATGGTGCAAGGGTTTTAAATTTTAGTAAGAGTTTGGTTTAAGGATTTTGTAAATCACTCTGAAATTTAGGCAAAAGAGTTTGGACTTTAGTGTGCCAAAGAAGAAAAAATTCAATTCGATACACTAAGAGAACCGAGTTTTAGATTGCCCGAAAGAGAAAAATTAAAATAAAAATCAGCCTTTATTTGTTTTTAGCAAATTACTAAATAATTTAGCATTTCAATTTAATTAAACCTATGACGCCAGACGCAAAAGAAAAAATGAAAGCCCTTCAGTTAACAATCGACAAACTGGAGAAAACATACGGTAAAGGCACCGTTATGAAACTGAGCGATGAAAAAATAATGGATGTGCCGGCCATTTCTACCGGCTCGCTCGGGTTAGATATTGCCTTGGGCATAGGGGGTATTCCCCGTGGCCGGGTTACCGAAATATATGGCCCGGAGTCGTCCGGCAAAACAACCCTTACCATGCACATGATTGCCGAGGCACAAAAAAAAGGCGGGCTTGCCGCATTTATTGATGCCGAGCATGCATTTGATAAATCGTATGCCGAAAAATTAGGTATTGACACCGAAAACCTGCTGATATCGCAACCCGACAATGGTGAGCAAGCATTGGAAATTGCCGAACATCTGATTCGCTCGGGGGCGATTGATATTATAGTAATTGATTCGGTGGCGGCACTTGTTCCTAAAGGCGAATTGGAAGGCGAGATGGGCGAGAGCAAAATGGGTCTGCAGGCCCGGCTAATGTCGCAAGCCTTGCGAAAATTAACCGGCACCATTAGCAAAACAGGGTGTGCTTGTATCTTCATTAACCAGTTGCGCGAAAAAATTGGAGTCATGTTTGGTAACCCCGAAACCACTACTGGGGGCAATGCCTTGAAATTTTATGCTTCGGTGCGTTTAGACATCCGCCGGATCGGCCAGATCAAAGAATCGTCAGACGATATTACCGGCAACCGCGTAAAAGTGAAAGTGGTAAAAAATAAAGTAGCCCCTCCTTTTAAAGTGGTGGAATTTGACATTATGTATGGAAGAGGTATTTCCAAATCGGGCGAAATTGTAGATATAGGAGTGGAGTTAAACGTCATTCAAAAATCAGGCTCGTGGTTTTCCTATAATGGCAATAAATTAGGCCAAGGACGTGATGCGGTAAAACAACTGATTGAAGATAACCCCGAACTGCTCGATGAACTCGAAAAGAAAATAAAAGAAAAAATGGCAGGAACAGGAGAAGAAAAAAAAGCAGATGAATAAGCCTTTTATCAAGGCAGAATAGTTTTAAATTAAAAAAGCTGCTCCGGAGCAGCTTTTTTAATTTCTCCCCGGAGTAGAAGGAATTTACTTCCTGAAAAAATGACTAACTTTCAGTTGGTAATTTTAATAATACATGAAAAAATTAAAAATCCTCTTTGCTCTATATTTAGTTTTTGAAACCGTATTTGTTTTTGCTCAAGCCAAATACGATAAAATGCTCAAAGCAGCCGAAACGGCTTATGAGGTAGGAGATTATAAAAAAGCAGTTTCAAACTTAGGAAAACTTAAAAGCAAAGCTTTTAAAAAATTAGGACAGCAGAATACATACACCCCTCTGTATCATTTATATCTGGCCAAATATCACTTGGCCTCGGGCAAACTTAAAGACTTTGATATCAACATAGATCTAGCCATTGCCTCCAGTATAATTAACTATAAAGAAAACAGTGAAAAACACGGCCAGTTATTAATGAGTGTAGCGGAGTTGCACATCCTCAACGGCTCGTATCGGATGGCCCACGAATATTTAGATCAGGCTAAAAAAATATTAGACGCGGGTGCGTTTATGACGGAGGCTAACCATGCCCGAATGAATTTGTTGCTGGCCGAAGTCCAAACCGGACAAGGCTATTACATGGAGTCGCTTAATACCTTGAACGACATTGAAAAATATTTTTCAGGCCGTGCCGTGAAACAAGAAAGCTATGTGGATGATAAAGGTAATTTAAAAAGCCGGAGAGTGCCTGATGACGAATTGAAAATCAGGTATCAGGAATATGCCCGGTGGATGACAGACCTGGCCAACACCTATCGCAAACAGGGAAACTACGATACAGCCGATGCCAGTTTTTCAAAAGCCTCTGATTGGATTAGAAAAAATTTAGGGAAATATGATCTCTCCTTTGCCTATAATCAGTTCTTATATACGAATTGGTCTATTGAAAACGGATTGCAACTCGACCGCGATTTTCTGAAAGGCACAGGCTATGATGAAGCACTTAATAATTTGATGGCTTCGCATAAGCCATCTCACTACCTGGCAGCCAGTATTTACGAAGAATATTTAAAACGCCTGCTGGCACAAGGCAGCACAGCACGCTATCAAAACACCAAATTGGAGTATGAGAAGATGATCAACCGAAACTACAAAGGAAGTGTTTACGCGGCACGCCTGAAAGCCGTAGAGTTTGATGCTAAACTTGATAAAGACAAGACTAAAAACTTAGAAACAGATGCTAATAGAATGCTATCTGAAAATAAAGAACTGCCCTACAATAATATTGTGACGGCCAATGTGTACGAATTTTTGTATGGATTAGCAGTGTATAAAAAAGATTACGTGCGGGCCGAAAAATACCTGACCGATATAGTTGATATAAAAACGGAGTTGTATGGCCGGGAGGCGCCTGAAACACATTTACAAAAAATAAAACTCGCCAATTTTTACCTGGATTATACCAATAAAGTAGCGGAGGCCGGAAAAATATACACCGAAAGCTTTATTAAAATAGTGCAGCCACAAATAAACATCCGCCATAAAGAGATGCTGGATATACTCAACCACTTGGCTAATTATTATGAACTGACCGACAACTACGAAGCAGCCGTGGCCACTGTAAGTAAAGCCAAATATGCCGCCCAAAAGAAATTTGATAATAAAGATCCGTTATACGCAGTTGAACTAACCTACAACGCCAAACTACAACTGAAGATCGGCCAATATGAAGAGGCTGAAACAAACCTGAATGCCGCTTTAAAAATTTTAGAAGACTACCGGAAAGATGAAGACAAAAAAGGTTTTTTAGTAGATGCCATTCAGACACAAGCTGCCCTTTTTGGTATTAAAGGTTTATTTGATGATGCCGAAGATAATCTGGACCGTGCTGCCCGAATCATTTCCAAAGCCAACCGTATTAATGTGGTAGATGAATCTGTTACAGCTCGCGAATTGTCCTCCTTATTTATTCAGTTGGGGCGCTATAAGGATACAGAAGATTTATTGAGCAAGCTTATCCGCGATTCAGAAAAAATTTATGGAAGAGATGCCTCCCGTCTGATAGACCCATTGGTAAACATGGGGCGGCTGGCACTGGCCAAAGGCGATTACACCGAGGCCGATAAATTAGCCACCCGCGCTAAACAAATTGCATTGCCGATATATGGCGAAAAATCTACCAAAACAGCACAAGTATTATTATTGATGGGCGATCTGGACAATATCATTGGTGATTATGATGCGGCACAAGAAAATTTTACCAAAGCCATGCAAAGTCAGGAAAAGCAATTTGGCCACAACCATATTGAAGTGGCAAAATCATTGGCCCGGCTGGCATTAACTAAATTCTATAAAGGAGACCCTACCGATGTCATAGAAAAAATGATGCTCGATGCACAGTCTGTTTTAGGCGAACGATTGGGGAAAGACAACCCACAATATGCCGATATATTAAAAAACATAGCCATTGTTAATATTGCCCAAAAAGATTATTCGGTAGCCTTCAGCGCACTAACACAAGCCGAAAATATCTGGCGTACTAAAACCGGCAGCAAAAACAATATTAATACGGCCAGTATTTTTACGCTCACCGGAGATGTGTATTACCAGATGAAAAACTATTCGCGTGCAGAAGAGTTTTATAATAATGCCAAAAAGATTTACGAAAGTTATTTTAGTCGTCAACACCCGGAGTATGTTAAAATTTTGTCTAAGCTGGCCAAGGTGTATTACATGACGAAAGACTACAAACGATCGAAACGAAACATTGAAGAAGCACTAAATAACTACGATCAATTTATTAAACAATATTTTCCGGCTTTGAGCGAACGCGAGAAAGCGAAATACTGGAATACCATTAAAGGCGATTTTGAATTTTACAACACGCTGGCTTTTGGTCAATTAGAAGACTTTCGCGATCTGGCCGGAAAAGTGTACAACTATCAACTGCTTACCAAAGCCCTTTTGCTGAGTTCATCCATAAAAATTCGCGAACGTATTCAAAATAGCAACGATGAAAATCTGAAGAACACTTATAGTGACTGGGTGCAAAAAAAGGAATTTTTAACCAACGCACTATCTATGAGCACACAGCAGTTAGTGCAAAACGGCATAGACTTAGTTGCCCTGAGTACCGAAGTTGAAAGACTGGAAAAAGAACTTAGTGAGAAATCGGAGCTATTCGGACAAAACTTTGAAAACAAAAAAATCACCTACGAAAATGTGCAAAAATCAATCGGCAAAAATGATGTAGCTATAGAGATGGTACGCTACCGGTATTTTAACCATGATTTTACAGATTCAGTTATTTATGTGGCCATGTATGTGAAGAATGATAATTCACGCCCCAAAGTAATACAACTTAGTAGCGGACAGCAGATGGAAGGAAGGTATTTCCGTTATTTCAGAAATTGCATCATTAACCATGTGCAGGATTTGTACTCCTATAAAATCTTCTGGGAACCCATTCAAAAAGAAGTAGGCCAATACGCTTCCATTTTTTTGTCGCCCGATGGAATTTATAACCTAATCAATCTGGAATCCATCCCTACGCCTGATGGTAAATACGTGATCGACAATTCAAACATTGTTATCGTTAGCAATACCAAAGATTTGTACTTACGCAAAATAAAATCGCGTGCTCAAACATCGAATACGGCCGCTATGTTTGGTAATCCTAAGTTTTATCTTTCAGCTTCCGCTAACCAAACGATAGCCGATTTGCCGGGCACCGAGAAAGAGGTAAACAAATTACAAGACTTGCTAAAACAAAAAGGCTGGAAAACTTCGGAGTACACCGAAACCTCGGCATCGGAAGAGCAAGTGAAGGAAATTGAAAGCCCTAAAATATTTCATATCGCTACACATGGATTTACTCCGTCTTTAGCCTCTGAAGACGATGCTAAACAAATTACCCAAAGCGAAGCCGAGCTAACGGAAAACCCTTTATTGAAAACAGGGTTACTGCTAAAAGGTGCAGGCGATTTATTAAATGAAACCAAATACAATTATAATCTGACCAGCGGCATTCTTACCGCCTACGAAGCTATGAGTCTGAATCTTGATAAAACCGATTTGGTGGTGCTTAGTGCTTGCGAAACAGGCCTGGGCGAAATATCGAATGGAGAAGGTGTTTATGGTTTGCAGCGTGCGTTTCTAATTGCCGGTGCCAAAGTTTTAATTATGAGTATGTTTAAAGTAGATGATGAAGCTACTCAAAAACTGATTATTAATTTTTATAAAAAATGGCTCAATACCGGCAATCTGCGCCAGAGTTTTATAGAAGCCAAAAAGGAACTACGGGCAGAGTACCCTAACCCGATTTATTGGGGATCCTTTATGATGATAGGGTTGGATTAATAAAAAAGGCTGACCAAAATTAGGTCAGCCTTTTTAGTAGTTGTATAAATTTAATCTTCCAGTATTTCTATTTCAACCCGCACATTGGCTTGTGCCAATTGAGAATCTATATCGTAAATAGGTTTTTTACCGCCCCATGCTTTTGTTTCCATGCGCTTCGGATCGATTCCTTGTGCAATTAAAAATTTCTGAATCACCTTTGCCCGCTCTTCTGATAATCTTTTTGCCGAACCATGACTTTGTTTAGTATTATTTAGTGCAAAAAATGTTTTTGGATCTGTAGAGTAAATAATCTTTCCTGAAGCATTTCCGTTGGTGTGGCCATGTATCCGAATTTTATATTTCGGATTTTCTTTCAGCATATCCAATAAACTATTTACCTCATAGCGAGATTCGGGGCGCATAATGGCTGCATCTTTAAAAAAATAAACATTGTACATAATGGCGATATCGCCCTTTTTTAGGCGAACTAAATTAAAAGGTACAGTAACTTTGTTCTCTTCCGTGGAAATGCCCTCTGTAGCGGCCGGGTCATTAAAGTTAACCGGTTGCTTAATTTTTCTATAGCCAAATACTTCGCATACCAATTCTATATTTCCAGATTTATTAACTGGCTTCATATTTATCGTTTCGTTGCCGCGGTAAGAGGCTACTTTGTAGGGTTTCGTTTTATCCAAATCCATTACATCTACATCTCCGCTTATTTCTTTATCGCCCGTCAGGATTTTAAAATAAAAAGCTTTGCTCCCCTCGGCTACTTCTTCCAACATAGGCTGAGGACCGGTGTTCTGAAGGATGGGTTGTTCAACCGCTATGGGGTTGGTTTGAACCACCGTTTTCTCGGTTGTGGGGTTATCTGCGGCCTTGGTATTATCGGTGGGGGCAATAACCTCAATTTGCTTTCCGGTAATTGGGTTTAAATCATTCCCGGTCAGGGTTTCTTCCCCTAATTTTCCGGTAAAAACCCAGGTATCGAGATACGGTGTTTCTTTGCGCAATTTTTGGGCTTGCTCAAAAGCTACCGATAGGTTGCCCGTTTGCATAACATAGACGTAAAACAATTTGCGCAACGGATTAATTGAATACTGCGCATCGAGTTTGTTTTTCTTTGCTGTTTCGGTGAATTCAATGGCGTTTTTGGGAACTGAAAAAGCCCCGATTACCACATAATTAGTAGCCGTAACCCCCTGCCCACCGCAAGCGGATAACTTGAAACAGGCGAGCGAAAAAGTAAGGACGCTGATTAAAGCCAATTTCGTTTTCATAAAAATTTTGAGTTTGATGGATGCAAAAATACAATAACATCTTTTAAAGATTTAACAATATATAATCAAAACATTACATATCAAAGAGTTATAGAATATTTTAATATTCTTTTTTACCAGAAATGGCAGAAAAAGGCACTGAAACCATTTCCCCGCTCTCATCTACCAGCAAGAGAATATGAGGGCCTGGTTTAGGTTTTAGCTCAATTTTGTGGATTTTTTGAGTTGCCGTAATAAAATGTCCATCTAGATGCCAAAAAATAGTAGCGTGGCTGTTTCGATGGGTTGCCTCAAGCAAGGCGCTGCCCGGTTTGCCATCCAATTCAATGGGCACAAACACTTTTGAGTTGGGTTTAGGGTAAATAATATCCATGGATGTAATAGAGCTGGCAGGTTGGCAATCTTTGCGAAATGGAGGCAGGCTATTATAGTGCTTGTTTTTTAGTTTGAAATAATACTCTTGGATAGGAGGTAGTATAAACCAGGAAGTTTCGGTGGCATTAGAAAGCGACTCGCAATTTGAATGTACTCTGAATTTCATGTCTTTGGATAGAAATATTTTTTTGTGATAAGGGCAGGGCGCAGATTGAAGACCGGTGCGACAAATGGTAAGCGTATCTTTTTCGGGGCAGAGCTCGGTGGCGCGATGACCACTTTTTTTACAGATAGCTACTTTCTCCATTTCAGCTTCCGGCACCCGAAACCAGGAATTACCCGGAAGTATAGAAAACAGATCGAAGAGGAGAGGAGCAGCCGCTTCGGTGCCGATTAGATTAGGGCGCCCTTCCCCATCGGCATTCCCTACCCAAACGCCCACTGCATAGTCAGCATTTACACCTACCGCCCAGGCATCGCGAAACCCAAAACTGGTGCCAGTTTTCCAGGCTATTTTTTTAGTACTGCTAAATGTTTTCCAGCCGGTTCCTTCTCCGGGTCTGTGTAATTCTTTCAACACATCGAATGTTTGGTAGATAGAGGCGGCACTTAACCAGGATGATTCTTCAGGTTCGTTTCGTTGGTCTGTTTTTACCGGATAGTAGTGTAGTGAATGAAAATCTTTTTTAGAGTAACGATTTTTTCCGGCCGTTTCAAAATAGTGATGGAGGGTTCGGGCCAATGAAGCATAAGCTCCGGTAATATCCCACAGGGTTCCTTCTGCGCCTCCCAGAATTAATGCCAGGCCGTAATGGTCGGCTGGTTGATGCAGCGTGGTAAGTCCTATATTTTTTAGCAGGTCATAAAATTTTTCGTAGCGGTATTGGCGCAATTCATAAACCACCGGAATATTGAGCGAGCGCACCAAAGCATCTCGGGCCGACACGGCTCCATCATATTCCTTCGAGAAGTTTTTAGGCGCAAATCCGTTGATAAATGTAGGTACATCAGGCCACAATGTGCCGGGCAGCATCTGGCCTTCATGCAGCAGGGAGGCAAACAGAAAAGGTTTAAGGATGCTGCCCGTGCTGCGGGGCGCCACAACTACATCTACATCTTCATTATTTTCTTTTCCGGAGCGGGTATTCCCCACATAAGCCAACACGTTTCCGGTCTTTATTTCGGCAATGATAACCGAGGCATTAAATACCTGGTTTGCTTTTAGCCGTTGGTAGTGATTATCTACAATCTGGATAGCGCTCTTCTGTACATGGGTATCCAGCGTACTGGTAATTTTTTGCTCATCTTTTCCCTCGGCTATGGCCCGTTGCAGTAAGTGAGGAGCCAGCCGGGGAAGTGCTTGCGGAGCTTCCGGAATGGGCTCGCTGAAAGACAACCGCAGAGTGAGTGGGTCAATAAACCCGGCTTGTGCCAGTTGGGCGAGTAGATGATTTCTTTTAGCGGTTAATTTTTTTCTGTTTTTGTTGAGGTGGATCAACGAAGGTGCATTGGGCAATATCGCTAGCGTGGCTGCTTCTGCCCAGCTCAATTCATTTGGACTTCGACCGAAATACCGCCAGCAGGCGGCTTCCAGGCCTACTACATTTCCCCCGAATGGGGCATGAGCAGCATAGAGTGCCAGAATTTCTTTTTTACTGCAACTTAATTCAAGACGAGTGGCTACGATCAGTTCAATTGCTTTTTCTAAAAAAGTACGCGGCTTATTCTTGCGCAACAAACGAATTACCTGCATAGATAAAGTGCTGCCTCCGCTAATGACTTTTCCAGCTCGTATATTTTGCCTGATGGCTCGAGCCAGCGCTGCGAGATCTACTCCCGGATGGTAATAAAACCGTTTGTCTTCAGTTAGGATTAAAGCGGCAGCAAACTTTTCAGGAACTGAAGAAGAGAAAGGAAATCGCCACTGTCCATCGTGTGCTAAGGTAGCACCTAACAAATTTCCTTCACGGTCATTTAACACGGTGGAGTAGGGATCATGAAAAAAGGGAGTGGGTAACGACTGCCAATAAGCCACTGCCAGCAGAATAAAAAAAGCCAGCGTTAGCCATCTCTTTTTTTTCAGATTACGTAGGTTCTTTTTCCAAGAAGTCATTGGTTAAAACTAAACATTTAGATTCAGCGAAAAAAAGTATGGAAATGACTTGTTGTTTATTAATCTTTGCGCCCAATTTATTTTAATGAACGACCCCAACCGATTTGCTGCTGTTACCTTGTTGTTGGTGTTATCACTTATTTGGGGAACTTCGTTCATCCTGATTAAACAAGGGCTTAAAGTATTTTCTCCGGATGAAGTAGGTGCTCTGCGTGTGGCGGCTGCATTTCTTTTTCTTATGCCGGTGGCGTTTACCCGGGTTCGCGAAATCCAACCGAAAGAATATTGGAAGTTATTTGTATCGGGTATGCTGGCTGTTTTTATCCCGGCCTTTTTGTTTGCGACTGCTCAGACACACCTGAGCAGTTCGGTGGCGGGAATAATTAATACGCTCTCGCCCGTGTGGACGGTAATTATAGGTGCGGCTTTTTTTTCGCAGCGTTTTCGCGGAGGAGCCATTTTGGGTATTGTAATCAGCTTTATCGGATGCATTGTGTTGGCAGTGGTTCGTGATGAAGGAACACTGGGTGGATTTAATGCCTGGGCTTTATTGATTGTATTAGCATGTGCTTGTTATGGATTGAACCTGAACTTCATCAAATTTAAAGTGATTGGGTTAGACCCGATGACACTGATCAGCGTTTCATTATTGTTCATAGCCCCATTGGCTTACGTTTATCTTTTTGGTTTCACTGGATTTACCGACAAACTCCTCCATGTTCCGGGGGCATGGAAAGCATTTATGTTTATAGCCATTCTGGCGCTGATGAGTACGGCCGTAGCCAACTTGCTTTTTTACAAACTGCTGCGCATTGCTTCGCCACTTTTTACCAGTTCGGTTACGTATGTTATGCCGGTAGTATCGGTAATGTGGGGCGTAATAGATGGCGAAGTGCTTCTGTGGGGGCACTTCTTTGGTATGGCACTGATTTTAGGAGGTGTTTTTCTGGCCAACCAAAAAAAGTAATTGTCATTTAATTATGTGTACCCATCCTTTGCAGGTAACTTCATTTTGAATGATCGCCTCAAAATAATAAATACCCCCTCCTACATTTTGAGCAGCCCAATCATTTTTATAATTATCGTTTTGATAAACTGGTTTACCCCAGCGATCAATTACGGTTAATGAAATTTGTGCAGCCTGAGTGGCTCCGGCAAGGGCTTTGTTACTTCCATATTGCAACACAAAGGTGTCATTTAAGCCGGGCGATTCTTCAGGGGTAAAGACATTTGGTACAAACCGGTAGAAAAAGGGGAGAGTAACGGATTTTTCATACACACAAAATTCTTTTTTCCCTACCAGACGTATGGTGTAGTTGCCATCGGCAGCGTAAGAATGTACAGCTTGTGGCAGATCGGATGTAGAGCCATCGCCAAAATCAAAAAATACTTCTTCAGAAGGATCCGTCTGATTTTCTACTCTTAATGGAGGCCTTCCATCGCATCCAAAAACAGCATTGGCTTTAAACTTAAGGTCTATGCCGGGCACCACTTTAACCTGAAGAGTATCCTGGCGCACACACCCGTTTACATCGGTAATTGTAACAAAATAATTGGTGTTTTTTTGAGGGCTAACAATGGGATTTTGGCTGGATGAAGAATAGGAATGATCGGAAGTTGCCCACTGATAGGTTGTCCCCCCCGAAGCAAGAAGAGTAGCCTCTGAACCAAAACAAATAGATAAATCATTTCCGGCTAATTCCAACGGAGTGTAAACCGAAATGTTGGTTGAGGTTGAATCCTTGCCCGAGCAGGTGCCGTTGTCAACTACTTTTAATCGTACCGGGTAGTTGCCGGGTTGGGTATATTGATAAACGATCATGCCGGTATCCGGCTTCACAAGTTGATGGGTGTCGCCCAAATTCCAAGTGTATAATTGCCCTCCTATGCTCAGATTTTGAAATACGATTTTATTGCCCAAACACACATGGTTAATGCCGGGCTGGTTGAGGTGAACAGAGTTGGTTTGGATAATAGCTTTTAGAGATGATAAATCGAATTTAAAAGCAGCATTGTTGCAATTTAAACTTTTGTTAGTCCGGCTCCAGGCGGTTGGCGTTGTAGGGAAATCTGATGTTTGTTTGCCAGCGGCATTAAAAGCCTGACACCCGGAGCAAACCACATGATAGACTACTCCCTTCTTATCAAAACGGCATGTACCTCCATCTACATGTGTGCGCGAGTCGGGGCCGCCAAAATAGGTGGAATACAATAACTGGCTGCCATCTTGTGAAAGCACGATAAAATAAAAATCAGAACCGCTGGTAGTTTTTTGTAATGCCGTGGGCGAGAGCGGCATATTAAATGTAGAACTGTTCCAATAGCCCAGTTGGCTGTTGATCAACCCGCCCCAGCCTGAGAGATAGATGTTATTACAATCATTTACCAAAAAAGCAGTAGGCGAAATGTTGGGGATGCTGACACCGGAACCAAATACTGTAGAGAACAATAACTTAGAAAGGGTGCTATCAAATTTCTGAACGAACTGCCCGCTGTTAGGATTGTTGTAAGCACCGGGCGTAATGGGGAAAGAGCCAACGGTTTGCCCATACACATACACATTTTTGTTTTTATCCAAATCCAAAAAATAGACTTGGTTAAACTGGCTGGTGCCGGTAAAAGTACATTGTAGGATGGCCGAGCCATCGTTTTTTATTTTAGCCATCCAGCCATCGGCATCGCCTGCCTGTGTGGTTTGGTAGGCCCCGGCTGTAACCGGAAAATCAGCACTGGTTGTGCCACCGCCTACAAATAGATTTCCTTTAGAATCTAATTGAATAGTGTGAGAGGCATCGGCTGCACTGCCTCCTACAAAAGCACTCCACGTTAATTGCGAAAGGTTAGTATTCATCTTCAAAATAATAGCATCAGTTTCCCCTCCTTTATAATTGAGGTTAAAGCTATTGATTACCGGAAAATCAGATGAAGAACTTACGGTGCTTACGAATATATTCCCTTGTGTGTCGCTGATAATATCTCCGCGCATCTGGTCGCCATAGTTTTTTACCAGCGGGCTGCTGTTCGGGTTCAGTCCGTCATTATCAGATCCGCCCAGATAAGTGCTGGCCAAAAGTTGAGTGCCGTCTTTAGAAATTTTACTGATAAAAATATCCGATCCGTTTTCGTAAGGAATTGGAATTTCTTTATCAAAAGAATTTTGAGGAATAGCTACCCCTCCGCTAAATGTTTTTTTAAATGCCGAGGTGCTGGTAGGAAAGTTTAAGGAACTCGTTGTGCCTAACACTAACAAATTTTGATCTTTATCAATCACCAGGCTATGGGGCGATTCGGAAAATGAACCTCCTAAATAAGATGCGTAAAGTAACTGATGTCCTGAAGAATCGTATTTTAAAACAGCTACATCAAAGAGGCCTCCATAACTTGTTTGAAAGGCACCTGAGGTAGCCGGAAAATTTCCTCCTAAATAGAGGTTAGTTACACCCGATGAATAAAGAGTTCCTTTTTCGCCCGGGGTGGCCGTGCTCCCCCAATTATCGGCTGTAGAACCTGAATAAGTAGAGAAGATGAGGAGCGGATCAATAATAAGTGCATAACAAGGATCGTAATGCCCTACCTGAAACGTTACCTCATTTTCGGTTATGGTATAAGAAATTTCTATATATACCTTCTCCTGATTGATGACCTGATAAGCCAAAGGTTTTTGTTCATAAATACTTCCGAGCGGGGTTTTAATAGTTATGTTTCCGTCTTCGGTTGTCGGTTCGGCTCCATCGTATTTCCATCGAATTATTTTTGGGTCTGCTCCCGGGCTGATAATAAAATCATACTTGATAGAACTGCCTTCGGAGTAAACTTTTAAATCGATACCACAATAAATGTCGGGGTATACTACGCCATCATAACCCTTCACGTTCGATTGCCATTGAAAGGGAGAAGAACCTAAAAAATAATTGAAATATTCCGGATGTCGTCCAAAGGGATTGGGAGAAGCCGCTTTATTATAATTAATGAAATGAGTTTTAAGTACATACCCATTGATGAGAGACTTGTTTCTTGTGGCTTCAGGTCTGAACGAACCACCATGGTGTTGGCCTGCCGGCACATCCATTAAAGTATAACTAAACTCTCCGGCTCTAAATCCAAAAAATACGCCTTGCGTTTTACCTGCAAAATCGAATGGGGTACGCCACTGCCCTTTATTTTCAATAAATGTTACTCCGGGGCCCGCAGAGAGGTTTAAAGAATACAGGAGCAGCCATAATGATTTTCCCCAACGGCACATACCTTAATTTACCGGGTGCGCACCCAGTCGTAAGCTTCTTCTTCATCGGAAAAGAGACCGAGCTGCACTCCGTTTTTTTTAAACTTTACTTCGGCATCCATTTTAAATTTTTCCATCGGGTATTCGGCAAACAGATCTTCACCTAAAATAACGGCATGGTATTTTACATGAGCTTGATTGAAGAGCAGATCATCCCACACTTCGGTAAACCACTGTTCGGTTTCTTTATCTACCTCACCCAGAAAACGGGTATCGGCCAGCCAGGCCAACTTTGGATATTCTTTTTGCAGACTCCGGTATTTTTCTAATATCTCAATCAGGTATTTACGGAAGATATCGCCCGGCACAGGCTCTTTCCATTTGTGTTTGAGCACCGGTACAGACGAATCAAGTTCGCAAACTATGTATTCATTCTCCAGAACGATCATAGGCGGGTTAAGAAGATGGCTTCTTAAATATACAGGATTCGGCAGACTTATAAAAACGAAAAAGAAAGTATCAACTCATAGCTTCCACTTCTTCCACTTCCTGAGGCATCATTTTTTTAAAGAGATTTTCGATGCCGGCTTTCAGGGTAATAGTAGAAGAGGGGCAGCCACTGCAAGAACCCTGCAAGGTTACGCGTACTTTTTTACCTTCGTACGAGTGAAAGGTAATAGCTCCGCCATCTTGCTCTACGGCTGGCTTAATGTATTCATCCAGAATGGTTTTTATTTTTTTGATGGTTTCGGTTTCATCTTGCGCGGGTGCTTCGATCGTTTTCTTATCAAGAATCAATTTTCCGGATTCTAAAAATTCTTTGATATGTTTTTTTAGGGTATCCTGAACTTCAATCCATTCCACCTCTTCTTTTTTAGTAACAGTAACAAAATTGCTCATATAAAATACCCGGTCTACAAACGGGTACATAAATAGCTCCTGTGCCAAGGGTGCTTCCTCGGCATCGGCTGGGCTGGGGAAATCAAAACTCATTCCATCGGGCACCAGCATTTCGTTTACCACAAATTTCAACGAATTGGGGTTGGGGTTACTTTCGAGGTATAAATGAATGTTTTTAGGGGTAGTTTTCAACATAATCGGTCAATCATTTTATCTTGCAACAAAGGTAAAGGAAATTAGTTCATACAATCCGTTTAGATTTTAGATTAGACTGGCAAGATTTAAGATTGTAGGTTGTAACTTTCTAAAAAAATATTGGCGTGAAAATAAAACCAGGTTTGCTTGTATTTATTACTGCCTCGGTGGCACTGCTGCTCAGCGTAGTAGATCATTATACTGTTTCGGTTAGCCCGGTTGTGCTTACCGCCACACGCTGGCTGGTATGGCTGGCCATGATTTACTGGGCCTACCGGCATCGAACGCTTACCGGCTGGATCGTGGTAAGTATGTTTCTTGGTTGCGAAATTGGCTTTTCATTTCCACAGGTTGCTCTGTATCTCAACACCCTGAGCAATATTTTTTTACGACTGATTAAAACCATTATTGCTCCGTTAATTTTTTCTACTCTGGTAGTAGGTATTGCTGCCCACTCTAACCTAAAGCAAGTGGGGCGCATGGGGCTGAAGGCTATTCTCTATTTTGAAGTAGTAACAACGATTGCTCTTTTTATTGGGCTGGCCGCCATTAATATTTCTAAAGCCGGAGAGGGTGCGGTAATCAATATTCAACAAACACAGGAACAGCGAGCAGAAAAAATGTTGGCACAAAAGCAACCACACAATGCCGTGCTCGATGTTTTCCCTGAAAACATAGCCAAAGCCATTGCCGAGGGGCAAGTGCTGCAAGTTGTAGTGTTCAGTATATTGTTTGCGATTGCATTGGCCATGGTAAGCAAAGAAAAAAGAGAACCTATGTTGCGCTTTGCTGAGAGCCTTTCTGAAGTGATGTTTAAATTTACCGACATAGTGATGTATTTTGCCCCGCTGGCAGTGCTGGGTGCGCTGGCTTATTCTATTGCATCTTTTGGTTTTGATGTACTGAAAAACCTGGCCATGTTGGTGGCCACACTGTATGTGGCACTGGCTGTTTTTATTTTGTTTGTTTTTGTGCCGATCGGGCTGATCATCAAACTTAATTTTAAAAAATTTATTCAGGCTGTTGCCGAACCAGTAACCATCGCTTTTTCTACCGCCACCAGCGAAGCTGCTTTGCCAAAAGCAATGGAGAATTTAGAACGCATGGGCATCCCTCAAAAAGTAGTTTCGTTTGTATTGCCTACGGGGTATAGTTTTAATCTGGACGGCAGCACCCTTTACCTTTCGCTGGCTTCGGTATTTGTAGCACAAGTAGCAGGCATTGACCTTTCGTTGGCCGAGCAGATAAAGATAGTTTTCATATTAATGCTCTCCAGCAAAGGAGTAGCGGGTGTACGAGGAGCTACATTTTTAATTCTTGTAGCCACGATCGGAGATATGGGCATAGACCCGCACCATGCATTTGTAGTATTGGGTATAGATGCCATTATGGACATGGCCCGAACCGGAACAAACGTACTCGGTAATTGCTTAGCTACTGTGGTAGTGGCTAAGTGGGAGGGCGAATATAAAGACTGACCGAAGATAATAGATAGCGATGGCAATCGATACATTGCAAGTAGTAGAAGTAATTGAAGTGATGGAAAATTTCCTGAGCAGAGTAAGACCTCCCGAGCATATAAAACCCCAGTTAGATATAGGTTATAGAATTGATGGCCAAAACATATTTATATTTGAGATTAGGCCACAGTGGAAAAACCCGGAAATAATTTGTGAATACGAAATAGCCAAAACTACTTTTGTGAAGACCAAGAATCTCTGGAAAGTTTTTTGGATGCGGTCAAACTTAAAATGGTACAGCTATACACCCAAGCCAACCGTAAAAACAGTGGCCGAGTTTGTTCGCCTGGTGGAAGAAGATAAACACGGTTGTTTTTGGGGCTAATAAGTAAGAGCAGAACAGTCTGTACACATCATGTTGTGGGGAAGCCAAATTCTAATAATGACAGAAATACCTTTGATAACTGAGCTTACGGAAGCCGGTAGCGCGAAAAAAGCCACAGTTATATGTCTAAATTAAATACAGAACCAATAATAGAATTTAAAACAGCCAAGACATTTGAAACTTGGCTTATAAAGAATCATGCTAACTCAAATGGACTCTGGCTTAAAATATTTAAGAAAGATTCCGAAAAAAAAACGATCAGCTATGCAGAAGCACTTGATGTAGCACTTTGCTACGGGTGGATTGACAGTCAAAAGCAGACACATGACGAACAAGCCTGGCTGCAAAAGTTTTGCCCCCGAAGCGCAAAGAGTAGTTGGTCTAAAATAAATACGGGACATGTTGAAAGATTAATCAATGAAGGCAGAATGAGACCTGCCGGGTTAAAAGCTGTTGAAAAAGCCAAAGCTGATGGCAGATGGGAAAAGGCATACGATTCTCCAAGCAAAATGACTATACCCGAAGACTTTCTAAAAGAACTTAGCAAAAACAAAAATGCTGAAGAAATTTTTAGAAGCCTCAACAAGACCAATCTTTTCTCTATAGGATTTCGCCTTCAGACCGCAAAAAAACAAGCGACAAGAAACCAGCGTATGAAAGAAATTATAGAAATGCTTGCCCGGGGGGAGAAATTTCATTAAATAATTTCGGGTTGCGGCCTGATGTAGTGAGGGCTTTTCAGCACTACACCTGATACGAAACGCACAGTTCAAATTTAGTACAAATGTGCATTCGAAGCACGCCTGCCTCCATTACGCCAAACCGTTGTTGGCAGTAGTGTTTTTTTTGCTTGTATGTTTATAGAGTTATTCTATAGTTTTGTACCATTAAAATCTCTTTATAAAATATTGATTTTCTTTTTTGCAAAAGCCCAATGGTTTTTGTGGATTCGTTTTGTCTGTCTGACAAATGGAAGAACAATTCTAATTTCAAATTTTATAAAGAACAAATATGAACAGTAAAATAAAAATCGCTGTAATTGGCGGTACTGGCAAATCGGGAAAATTTCTTGTCAAGAAGTTGTTAGAACAAGGGTTTCAGTTAAAAATTCTTATCAGAAATCCTGATAATTTTAAAATCAAAGATTCGCTTGTTGAAGTCGTTAAAGGAGATGTTGCAAATTATAGCAATGTCAATGTTTTAATTAAAGATTGTCAAGCTGTAATTAGCACATTAGGTTTGGGTATTCCCGCAAGCGAACCGACAATTTTCAGTAAAGCAACTACCAATGTTATTCAAGCTATGATAGAGCAGAATGTTCTGCGTTATATTGTAACTACAGGATTGAATGTTGATACTCCATTGGATAATAAAAGCCCTAAAACGCTTTATGCAACAGATTGGATGAAACAAAAATATCCAATTTCAACAGCTAATAAACAGTCTGAATTTGATATTTTGTCGAACAGTAATGTTGACTGGACCTTGGTAAGACTTCCTTTAATTGAACAAACTGATGAAACCGGTGAAATAATGGTCAGTTTAGAGGACTGTCTTGGTGATAAAATAAGTGCAACAGATTTGGCAAATTTTCTAATTGAACAACTGTTTGCAGATAAGTTTGTTAGAAAATCACCCTTTATTGCAAATGTCTAAATTGATAAATAGTGAGCTGGAAAATGGCTCACTATTTTATTTTCACGTGTCGGTGTAACATTACTACCAACGGTTTGGGTATTGCCACAGTCGGAGTTTTTTTAGCACAAAAGTTCAATAGAATTACTGATGTTGAACCTTGCACAAATGTCCAATCGAAGCCATTCAGCCCCGCTTGGCTATACCATGTTGGTGGCAGTTTTGTTTGTCCGTTTGACATTCAAACTTTACTATGTCAAAGTAAATAAAATATACAAAATATCATTCCTAAGTTAAATGCAGAGTGGCAAATTATTGCTCCTAAAATTGAGCTTGATCTTTTTCTGAAATGAAAAAATAACAAACTAACTAAAAACATACTTGTTACCCAAAGTATTGTCGGAATGATGAAATAGTCCCACTTATTATTGATGAAAACCAAACCAAAATGTGAAATATGAGTCAGTGCAAACGCTGAACTGTCGACAATTGATGCTTTCTTTTCACCAATAGATTTTGCAAAACTAGAATGAACTATACCTCTAAAAAACAGTTCTTCTCCAATTGGGCTAAAAGTCATACCTGTAATTGCCATAATCGAAAACATTATATTTTTGTCAGCTTGGGTTATTGTTGCAGGAATTTTATATGACTTCCCAACATACTGATACCAATTTTCATAAGAAGTACCATAAAGGAACTGACCAACAATGTAAAGGATAATACTAGCAACAAGCCCGAAAATGAAGGCGTAAAATAACCATTTGAAATTTTTAGGTTTAGTTATTCCAATCTCTGTCCGCCCGTATTTTGTTAAAAATAGAAATGGTGCGATTGCAGAAATTGTCATAATTAGTCCAATAGAACCATAACTTCCCGAAGAGTTTGCATTTAGAACCAATATAAATCGAGGAATACAGACAATGAGAATTAAGAAAAGCCCAAATTTCTTATTAAAGCCAAAAGGCCTGCTCCAGAACGGTTTTAATTCTTTGTCCATTCTTAATATTTGTCAAACGTTACTTGTCAGTTTAGACGGTCGTTATAAAATTGTTACCAACGAACAGAGCTTTGTGCAGGTGGGGAAATAGAAATCCGCCTGCCCGGAACTGCTGCTGATTGAAAATATTTTGTTGAAGATAAGCACAAAAGCCGATAGACATTCGTCAAGCCGAAATTATCGGTTTGACATTTTGTGTTCGGAAGGGTTTCGGAGTACAAAGTTCTAATCTATTACTACAATGTATTAAAATCTAAGTTCAACTAATAAGTGCAACACAGCAATTTAAAAGTTTTCATCCTTTCTACTTTTAAACTGTACTATTTTCAGGGATGCTTACACTTACAATGTTGACCAAGGAATATTTGGAAGAATACTTGGTTACGGAACAATCAGAATTGTCGGCTCGGGAGGAACAAAGAAAGTTTTCCCAAAAATTCAGAACCCGCTTGAGTCCAGAAAAAAAATCCAAGAGTTATCGCACTAAAGGTAATAATCGTTTGCAATTTTTAGCTTAATGAAACAGGCTTGGAATAGTAAATCTCAAGCTTGTTTTTGTTATCTTCGAAAAAGAATTATATATAGATGAAATGAGTAAAGAAAATGTCATAAAAATATTTGAACAAAAGCAAGTCCGTACCCATTGGAACGAAAAAAGAGAACTTTGGTATATTTCGGTTATTGATGTAATAGAGGTATTAACAGGAACAGACCGTCCGAGAAAATATTGGAGCGACTTAAAAATCAAGCTAAAAAAAGAAGGAAGTGAACTGTCCGAAAAAATCGGACAGTTGAAAATGGTTTCATTAGATGGTAAAATGCGACTGACTGATGTGGCAGATACAGAGCAAATTTTTAGGCTCATTCAATCTATTCCGTCACCAAAAGCAGAACCGTTTAAATTGTGGCTAGCACAGTTAGCATCAGAACGTTTGGATGAAATGCAAGACCCCGAAATTACCATTGACAGAGCATTAGAGCAATATTTAAATTTAGGATATTCCGAAAATTGGATAAACCAACGTCTAAAAAGTATTGAAATCCGCAAAGAACTTACAGACGAATGGAAAAAACGAGGATTAAAAGAGGGGCTACAATTTGCAACTTTAACAGACATCATTACAAAAGCGTGGTCGGGTAAAACAACCAAAGAATATAAAGTTCTTAAAGGACTGAAAAAGGAAAACCTTCGGGACAATATGACCAACACCGAACTGATTTTAAATATGCTTGCAGAGGCTTCTACCAAAGACATTTCACAAGCCGAAAGCCCTGAAACTTTTGAAGAAAGTACAAAAGTGGCTCAACGAGGTGGTAAAATCGCAGGTGATGCCCGAAAAGCGTTGGAAACTCAAACAGGAAAAAAAGTGGTTACATCATTAAACGCAAAGACAGCATTAAAAGGTAAAGACCAAAAACAAATTGGAAACAAAAAACCGAAAGACAAATAGAAAACCTGCCCATAACAAACAAATTGGCAATAGAGCCGGTGAAGTGCTTCTATTGAGCTTTTGTGCAAGGTTGGAGAGCAGTGATCCTATTCAACATTTGTGCTTAAAGCGGCTCCATTGCCAATTTGCCAACCGTTCTGCGTAATGCAATCCGACAGTTTAACCAACTAAGAAAATGAAAGAAGTAAAATTGATTCTTGGACTACTTACACTTGTGGCAATTTACAGGTGTAACTCAAAGACATTAAAAGACGACAGCAAATTTGACGGCATGTGGCGGCTTGACAAATTTGAATCGTTTGACAGTTTAGCAAACAGGTGGACAAATGCTTCAGCATGGGCTGGGTGGAATGGGTACATACTTTATGACGGCAATGGACACATGGGAGTGCACTTAATCCCAAAGGGATACAAGGACTTTGACACAAACAAGAATCTTGACAGTTTACAGGATAACGACTTAAAAGAACTGATAAAATTCTATAAAACTAACTTCGTTTATTTTGCCAACTACAATATCAATGGGAAAACAATTGAACACGACCGAATTACAGCAACAGAACCAGGTAATTGGGGGACAACTTTAACACGCGACTTCGACTTCAAAGGAGACACATTAATTTTAACAGCGCGTGAAAAAATCGTGGGACAGAAATTAAGACTCAGATGGATTAAACTATAAAGATTGGTGTAATGCTGTGTTCAAGTAATAAGTGCAACTTTTAGTTTTCGTAAAAATACAGCATTTGGGGTTAGATAGTTAAATTTTCGTACAGGTCTTTCATTGATCATTTTTTCTACTTGGCTTACACGTTTG
>JAFDZA010000012.1 GCA_018267135.1 Bacteroidota bacterium | reverse complement strand
TGACCCAGTTGTTTATAATTTGTCATCGCAACACAAGTTTAATTAACTTCGGTCAATTGAAGGGAGGAGAAATCTTCCCTTCTTTCAACCCCTTGTGTTGCACTTATTAGTTGAACTTAGAAAATGCAGTTTTCAGACCTTGAGCTAATTACCTCCGGAAAAATTCTTCAGCTATACCGTAACCGGCTTGTTCAAAATTTGGTTATAGACAGCCGCAAGGTATTGATCAGCAACGAATCTGTTTTCTTCGCCATTTCAGGCGATCGCCATGATGGCCATCGGTATATTGACGAACTTTATGAATTAGGGCTGAGGCAATTTGTCGTTGAAAAAAATATTAATCCCGTAAAATATAATGAGGCCAATTTCCTGCGGGTTGGTTCGTCTCTTTCAGCTTTGCAAAATATTGTCTGTGCCCATCGTGCAAAATTTAATTTACCGGTGATCGGAATTACCGGGAGTAATGGAAAGACCATCGTGAAAGAATGGTTATACCAGTTGCTCTCGGCTGATTATCGGATTGTAAAAAATCCGGGTAGTTATAATTCGCAAGTAGGGGTGCCTTTGTCCGTTTGGGGGATGGATGAACACCATACTCTGGGTATTTTTGAAGCCGGTACTTCTAAGCCGGCTGAGATTGAAAAACTGGAGCGAGTCATTAAACCCACCATCGGTATTTTTACTAATATCGGTTCGGCACACGATGAAGGGTTTGAAAGTCGTATTCAAAAAATTAATGAGAAGCTGTTGCTGTTTAAAAACAGCAACACTTTGTTGTTCTGCAAAAATCACAAGGATATTGAGCGTGCCGTTGCAGAAGCTCATCTTCCTTCGTTTACCTGGGCTGTACAAGCAGAGGCTGATGTAAAAATAGAACCCGAAAATTCCGGCTTTCGGGTGTCTCATAATCAACATTCGTTTTTTCTCTCGCTTCCGTTTTCAGACAAAGCTTCGTTAGAAAATTGTTTTCATTGCATTGCGTTAATGTTGTTTTGGGGATACGATCCGGTCGTTATTCAGCAGCGGGTTCTTGCGTTGCAGCCCGTCTCTATGCGCTTAGAGTTGAAAGAAGGAATTAACCGTTGCCTGCTCCTAGACGATACTTACAACAATGACCTGGGCGGGTTGCAGATCAGTTTAGATTTTTTGGCCGGGCAGCAGAAAAAAAAGAAAACCATTATTTTATCGGATGTGCTGCAATCGGGGCTGGAGCCTAACGAGTTGATTAAAAAAATAGATGAGTTGGTAGGACAGCATCACTTATCAAAAATCATTTTAATCGGGAAAATATTTTTTGAGACGAGACTTTTGTTTTTAACAAAAGAAGAAAAGTTTTTTTATCCTTCTACCGATGACTTTTTGAAACAACACGATCTGCATTCGTTCGACAATGAAATTATCCTGATAAAAGGAGCACGTATTTTTCAATTTGAAAAGATTATTCAGCGTCTGCAACGGAAAAATCATGGTACGGTAATGGAAATCGACTTAAGTAAGTTGGTGCATAATCTCAATTGGTTCAAATCCAAATTAAAACCGGGAGTAAAACTCATGGCCATGGTAAAAGCCTTTGCCTACGGCAGCGGCAGCGAAGAAGTAGCCGGTCTTTTGCAATATCATAAAGTAGATTATCTGGGTGTAGCTTATACGGATGAGGGGGTGGATCTGCGCAAAAAAAATATTAGCATACCCATTTTAGTAATGAACGCTGCGGAAGAAAGTTTTGAATCGCTGTTGGCCTACAAGCTGGAGCCGGTTATGTTTTCGCTGAAATTACTGAATCGTTTTGCGCACTTTTTACAAAACCGAAAAGCGACCATTCATTTAGAATTAGAAACCGGTA
This sequence comes from Bacteroidota bacterium, assembly GCA_018267135.1. Taxonomy (GTDB): domain Bacteria; phylum Bacteroidota; class Bacteroidia; order Cytophagales; family Cyclobacteriaceae; genus ELB16-189. The sequence goes on along the minus strand of JAFDZA010000012.1, from coordinate 36,030 downwards.
TGCACCGGCTGGGCTTAGCCGAAAGCGAGCTTTCTGAAACTATTGATCTCTTAAAGAAAAACCCGAACATCCATATTGCTTCGGTATTCTCGCACCTGTCCGCTTCAGACGAAGCCTTGTACGATGATTTTACGAAAGAACAAGCCGATCGTTTTCAAAAAATGTATCAGGTTATTGCGGCTGAATTAAAAATTAAGCCAATCCGGCATATTTTAAATTCGGCTGGTATCATCCGGTTGCCCCATTTGCAAATGGAAATGGTGCGCCTGGGTATTGGTTTATACGGGATTGATCCTTCGGAAGGAGGGGCTTATACCCTGCAACCAGCCGTTACCTTAAAAACGGTTATTTCGCAAATAAAAAAAATAAAGCCCAACGAAACTGTGGGCTATGGGCGAAAAGGAAAAACTGAAAACGAAATAACCATTGCCACCATCGCCATCGGCTATGCCGATGGGTTTAGCCGGAGTTTTAGTCGGGGAAAGGGAAGTGTTTTGGTAAACGGAAAAAAAGCGCCTGTTGTGGGCAATGTGTGTATGGATATGACGATGGTAAACATTAGCGGAATAGAAGCCCGCGAAGGAGATGAGGTTATTGTTTTTGGAAATGGACTGCCCATACAGGAAGTTGCTGAAAAAATAGAAACGATTCCGTACGAAATTCTAACCAATACAAGTTCGCGGGTGAAGCGGGTTTTTACTTCGGAAGGTATTTGATTCATTGGATTGTTTGCAACCCCCCCGTATGTATAGCCAGCACGGTTGATCCCGAAGGAAAAAAACCTTTTCGTGCCAAATCAAAAATTCCATAAACCATTTTGCCGGTATAAACCGGATCTAGCGGCAAATTGCTTTTTTCCATTTCGTGAATAAATTCCAGCAAGACAGATGTCGTTTTGGCATACCCCCCAAAGTGATACTCCGTCTGTAAATGCCAATTACAAAATGAGAAATGTTTGAGGTGAGTTTTAATTTCTTCTTCTAAAAAACTTCCGTTCTTTAAAACCGGAAAACCTATTATCTGTGTTGGTCCGGATAAACCGGAAACGAGACCGGCCGTGGTGCCTCCGGTGCCTACCGGCAGGCAAACATAATTGCATTTTAAAGGAGCTATTTTTTCTTTGGCAAACGCTGCACAGCCTCTAACGGCCAGCGCATTTGTTCCTCCTTCCGGTATCAGATAAAAATTTCCAAAACGTGAGCGCAACTCCTCCTTAAATTCGGGTGTGGTTTTGTTGCGATACTCTGTGCGCGAAATAAAATGAAGTTGCATACCACAACTCTCGGCAAAAGACAGGGTGGTATTTAATGGCAAAATTTTTTCTCCACGAATAAGACCTATGCTTTTAAAGCCCTGGTCGCGGGCTGCCGCTGCCGTAGCAAAAATGTGATTAGAAAACGCTCCGCCAAATGTAAGCAGTGTATCGTGGCCAAGCCGTTGCGCTTCTTCGAGGTTATATTTTAATTTCCACCACTTGTTGCCACTTACCAAGTGGTGATTCTGGTCTTCTCTTTTTACTAAAATAGTTAGTTTCGATACTTTAAATATATCATTTTCTATTGGTATTACAGGTGTTTCGTTATATTGAAGCAATGCTAAATAAATTAGTAAATTTGATGAATGAAAAACGAAGATAGTTATTTCAGCGGCCGGGGAGCGCAGATAAAAACAGGCAACCCTTTTTTGAAGGCGGAATATGTAGCCGAGCACATAGAAGGGCTTGATGAACCCATTCTGGAAAACCCGACTACACAATTATTTTTTGAAACCCCTAAAAAAATTATCAATAAAGTAGAAAGCCCCGACTTGGCGGCCCAGTATTCCATGAATCCGTATCAGGGCTGCGAGCACGGCTGCATTTATTGTTATGCCCGCAACACCCACGAGTATTATGGATTGAGTGCAGGGCTTGATTTTGAAAGCAAAATTATCGTTAAAAAAAATGCAGCAAAAATATTAGAACAACAATTGCTTCATAAAAACTGGAAAGTGTCGCCTATTATGCTCAGTGGTAATACCGATTGTTACCAACCGCAAGAACGAAAATTAGAAATTACCCGGCAGCTCTTAACGGTACTGGCCATGTATCGGCATCCGGTAGGCATCATTACAAAAAACGGATTGATTACCCGCGATATTGATCTGCTTCAAGACTTGGCAAAGGACAACCTGGTGCACGTTATGATTTCGGTTACTACTTTAAATGAAAATTTGCGAAGGCAGATGGAGCCTCGCACAGCCAGCGCCATAAAAAGGCTAAAAACAATAGAGGCACTTTCGAAGGCAGGTATCCCTGTTGGCATCATGAATGCCCCAATTATTCCCGGATTAAACCATCACGAAATTCCCTCCGTGCTGAAGGTCGCGGCCAACCACGGGGCGCTAACTGCCGGATTAACCATTGTGCGGCTCAATGGTTCCATAGGAAAAATTTTTGAAGACTGGCTCCTAAAAAATTTTCCTGATCGTTTCGAAAAGGTATGGAACCAAATCTGCTCTCTGCATGGGGGAAGCGTAAACGATTCGCAGTTTGGCAGACGAATGCATGGCGATGGTAAAATAGCCGAGGCCATTCATCAGCTATTCAACATCTCTAAAAAGAAATATTTTGACGAAAAAAAAATGCCCTCTTTTAACTTAAGCGCTTTCCGAAAAGGCGGGGCCTATTCTCTCTTTTAATGAAACCGCTTTTTGCGGATTCATAACCCCCACCGCGTTTTGTCCGTTAAATGATTGTTTTTATTTACCTTTGTTTGCTTGAAACGAGTTTTAGCCATAGCCTTTTTAGTTTTATACATCAATTCAAATACCGAATTGCATGAGCTGATGCGCTTGCCGGTGTTGTTCGAGCATTTTTCTGAGCATAAAAATCTGGCTGGAGGTATTTCTCTTTGGAATTTTTTAGTGATGCATTACAGTACCAACCAATCGCACGATGCCCATGACAGCCGCCTTCCGTTTAAAGACCCCTCTCATTCTTTTACGGCTGCTGTATTGGTTCTGCCTACGTTGCCTTTTTCTTTAACTTATACTCAGTTTGTGGCTGATGTTAACCATGACAATTGCTACTGCGAAACGGTTTTCTCTTCTCCGTTAAGCGAAATCTTTCAGCCTCCTAAAGGGTAAGACATTTCATCGCTACTAACTTTTACAGCAATGCTGTGGGTTGGTTCTATTTTCCATGTCTTACATTTTAACGGTATTTTATGCTTAATAGCATTATCTCTTTTTCCATCCGGAATAAAGTAGTGATCGCAATGCTTACCCTGGCTTTAGTGGTGTGGGGGCTTTATTCACTTACCAAACTTCCGATCGATGCCGTGCCTGATATTACTAATAATCAGGTGCAGGTGCTTACAGTTTCTCCTTCGTTGGCCGCCAATGAAATTGAACGGCTCGTTACTTTTCCGGTCGAGCAAACAATGGCCACTATTCCAGACATTATCGAAATGCGTTCGTTTTCCCGATTTGGCCTTTCGGTGGTCACCATCGTGTTTACTGACGATACCGATATTTACTGGGCCCGTCAGCAAGTAAACGAACGGCTAACGACCGTCAAGCAAATGATTCCGGCTGGCGTTGGCAATCCGCAGCTGGGTCCGGTCTCAACCGGCCTCAGCGAAATCTACCAGTATATTATCCGTCCGGAAAAAGGATATGAAAACCAGTATGATGCTATGGAGCTTCGCACCATTCAGGATTGGATTGTGCGCAGACAACTGCTGGGCATACCAGGCATTGCCGATGTAAGCAGCTGGGGCGGAAAGTTGAAGCAATATGAAATTGCGGTTAACACCGATAAACTGCGAAGCATGGATATGGGCATTAATGAAATTTTTTCTGCCTTGCAGCGAAACAACCAAAACACCGGGGGGGCTTACATCGACCAAAAACCTTATGCGTTCTTTATTCGAAGTGAAGGCCTGGCCCAAACACTGGAAGACATTGAAAAGATTGTAATCCGGAATAGCCCCTCGGGTTTTCCTGTTTTAATCCGCGATGTGGCTCAGGTGCGTCTTGGCCACGCCATTCGCTATGGTGCAATGACGTACAATGACGAAGGCGAAAAAGTGGGAGCCATTGTGCTGATGCTAAAAGGTGCCAACTCTTCAGTAGTAATAAAAAATGTAAAAGAGCGAATTGAGCAGATAAAAAAGACTCTTCCGGCAGGTGTGCTTATTGAACCTTATTTGGATCGAACTAAGTTGGTGAATAATGCCATTAGCACGGTTACTAAAAACCTGGCCGAAGGAGCCCTGATTGTGGTGTTCGTTTTAGTCTTGATGCTGGGCAACCTGCGTGCCGGTTTTGTAGTAGCATCGGTTATTCCATTAGCCATGTTATTTGCCATCTGTATGATGAATCTGTTTGGCGTATCAGGAAATTTAATGAGTCTGGGCGCCATTGATTTTGGGTTGATTGTGGATGGGGCCGTAATTATCGTGGAGGCAACCTTGCATCATTTGGCGTCTCTCCAGCGAACCGAGAAAATATCGCAAGCAGAAATGGATGGAGAAGTTAAACTGGCAGCTACTTCTATGATGAACTCTGCGGCTTTTGGCCAAATCATCATCTTAATTGTGTACTTACCCATTCTTACGCTGGTGGGCATTGAGGGAAAAATGTTTCGCCCTATGGCACAAACTGTAGCCTTCGCCATTTTAGGTGCATTGATTTTGTCGCTTACGTATGTGCCTATGGTTTCATCGCTTTGGCTGAATAAACAGCCGATAAAGCCCATCGGCCTTTCAGATAAAATCATGCGTTTTTTTCATCGTATGTACCAACCCCTAATTCATTCAGCGCTTCGCAAACGGCTGGGGGTTATTTTATTTTCACTCCTTCTTTTCATAGCCAGTGTAGTAGTGTTTTCCCGGCTTGGAGGAGAATTTATTCCTACCCTTGACGAAGGCGACTTTGCCGTAGAAACCAAAATTCTCACCGGCAGCTCGCTTACTCAAATGACAGAAACTACCCAGAAGGCTTCACGCGTGTTGCTCAATCATTTTCCGGAGATAAAAAAAGTGATTGGAAAAATCGGAACCTCTGAAATTCCAACCGATCCGATGCCCATTGAAAATGGAGATTTAATTATTGTGCTTAAAGACCGTAAAGAGTGGACCAGCGCTCACTCGCGCGAAGAAATGGCTAATAAAATGAATATGGTTCTGCATAAAGAAATGCCCGGTGTGCTTTTTGGATTTCAGCAACCCATTCAAATGCGTTTCAATGAATTGATTTCAGGATCGCGCCAAGACGTTGTATTAAAAATCTATGGTGAGGATTTAGATTTATTGATGGCCTATGCAGACCGTGTGGGTAAAATTGCCCGAAGTGTGCGGGGGGCAGAAGATATCTATGTAGAGCCGGTAGGCGGTCTTCCTCAAATTGTAGTGCGTTTCGATCGCAACAAATTAGCCTTGTTTGGGTTGAGTATGGATGAAGTAAACACGGTGTTGCGTGCCGGTTTTGCCGGAGAAGCGGCCGGAGAGGTTTATGAAAAAGAAAGACGGTTTGATCTGGTGGTTCGCCTCAATCAACAAAACCGAAAAGGCATTGAAGATATACAAGGGCTATATGTTAAAACGATTAATGGCAATCAAATTCCTTTGGCTCAACTGGCCAGCATATCGTTAGAGTCTGGCATCAACCAGATTCAGCGCGATGATGCCAAACGCAGGATAGCCGTTGGCTTTAACGTACGCAATCGCGATGTAGAAAGCATTGTAGAAGAGCTACAGTTAAAAATTGGCAAACAATTGAAAATGGAGCCAGGGTATTATATAAAGTACGGGGGTGATTTTAAAAATCTTCAGGAAGCCAAGCAGCGGCTGATGATTGCCGTGCCCGTGGTGCTGCTGCTCATTTTTGTTTTGTTGTATTTCACTTTTCATTCCTTTCGCGAAACTTTCCTTATTTTTTCTTCCATTCCTCTGGCTGCTATCGGTGGTGTTTTTGCCTTGTGGTTTCGTAATATGCCGTTCAGTATTTCGGCAGGTGTGGGGTTCATCGCCTTATTTGGGGTGGCTGTTTTGAACGGTATTGTGTTGATTTCTGAATTTAACCGGTTAAAAAAAGAAGGATCGGATGACGATCTTTTTGAAATTGTATTGAAAGGAACTTCCGTTCGGCTTCGTCCTGTGCTGATGACGGCCCTCGTGGCGTCTTTGGGTTTTTTACCGATGGCACTCTCGCAAACTTCGGGTGCCGAAGTGCAGCGTCCGCTGGCTACCGTTGTAATCGGTGGATTAATTTCTGCTACGTTACTTACGTTGGTGGTGCTCCCTGTTCTATATACATTTTTTGAAAAGAAACCTGTTCATCATGAAAAAGCATAATCTGTTTTTTACTTTTCAGTATTTACTCGTTTGCGTGCCCGTATGGGTTAGCGCCCAGCAGTTGTCGTTAGAGGAAGCGGTGAACACCGCCTTAAAAAATAATTTGGGTATTAAAGCGGCCGAATCTCAGGTGGATTATTTTAAAGAAATAAAAAAAGCCGGAACAGATATAGGCAAACTTTCTGCCACCTGGATGCACGGACAGTACAACTCGTTTAATCACGACAACAACGTTACTGTTTTGCAAACCATTCCTTTTCCTACGGTGCTTGCTAACCAAGTACGTCTTGGAAAAGAACAGGTAACCGGAGCTCAACAAAATTTGGTAGTGCAGCAAAACAACTTAGTTTATGACGTGAAGTTGTCTTATTATCAAATGCTTTATCAGAAAGCATTAAAAGAACTGCTGCTATCGCAAGACAGTTTGTTTACCGATTTTGCCAAGGCCTCTGCTTTGCGGTATAAAACCGGTGAGAGCAACTTGTTGGAAAAAACCACGGCCGAAACCCAATTGATGGATCTGCGCAATATGTTACGGCAGAATGAAGCTGATATTCTAATTCAGGCTACCCAATTGCAGGCGCTTCTAAAAAGTGATATCCCTGTCTTTGCTAGCGATCTTTTTAAGAAAAGAATTTTGCCTGCTGAGGTTGATTCTGCCCGGCTTGGTAATAACCCGGCTTTAAAATTTATGCAACAGGAAGTGGCTATCAGCCATCAATACAAACGCACGGAGCGCAGTAAAATCATGCCCGATATTATGGTGGGCGGTTTTGCGCAAAGCCTTACCGGCTGGCAGCTCGATGTATTTAGGAATGACACTTTTTATCCTCGCAATAAAATTTTTACAGGCTGGGAATTGGGTTTGGGTATTCCGTTATGGATAAAGCCGAGCATTGCGCGAGCGCGGGCTGCCGGGTTTCAGGAAGAGGCCGCTAAAAAAAATGCTCAACACTATGAAGTAATGCTTACCGGCAGCTACATGCAAGCTCTGCGCGAACTTGATAAAAGCAATGCTAACATTACATATTATGAAACAAGCGCTATGCAAAATGCTTTGCTGCTGCTAACGCAAGCACGCAAAGCTTTTCGGGGTGGCGAAATTGGTTATATCGAATATCTGCAAGCGGTAAAAAATTCGATTGACCTTCGAAAGAACTACTTGTTGGCTTTACACCAATACAATCAGGTCGTTATCAAAATTGAATTTTTATTGGGAAAATATTAAACATCGAAAAATGAAATCACGTCAAATAACTTTTGCTTTTCAGGGTTTACTGGTTGTTTTTTTTCTGGCTCTGTTGGCCTGCTCGTCCAAATCAAAAGAGCCTCACGCTCCGGCCGAATCTGTTTCTGCAGGAAAAGAAATAACTCTTACAGAAGAGCAGTACCGGTCTATTTCGATAGAACTGGGCAGCCTGGAAGTACGCTCGCTTAGCGAAACAATTAAGGCCAACGGCATGTTGGATGTACCTCCACAAAATCTGGTATCGGTTTCGGCTCCTTTGGGTGGATTTGTAAAATCGACCGAGTTGCTCCAGGGCATGCATGTAAAAAAAGGGCAAATCATAGCCGTGTTGGAACACCCTAACTATATTCAGCTTCAACAAGATTATTTAAACAACAAAAGTTCTCTGGAGTATCAGGAGGCAGAATATAAACGGCAAGAAGAATTAGCCAAAGAAAATGTAAATGCATTAAAGTCGTTGCAATTGGTAAAGGCAAATTATTTTTCTGCCAAAGCCAAAGAAGAGGGCCTTAAAGCACAATTGCGGATGGTGGGCATCAACCCGGCCGAAATTGAAAACGGAGAAATTAAAAGCACAATTAATATTGTTTCGCCTATATCTGGTTTTATTTCGCAAGTGCATGTAAATCTGGGTATGTATGTAAATCCTACCGATGTGATGTTCCGCATTGTTGATACCGATCACGTTCATGCCGAAGTACAGGTTTTTGAAAAAGACATTCCTAAGTTAAAAGTAGGGCAGGTAACGCGGATTCTCCTATCCAATGAAAATAAAGAGCGCATGGCTAAAGTATATTTAATTGGCAAAGAAATTACGGCCGAGCGCGCGGTGCGGGTGCATTGTCATTTTGACGGAGAAGATCAAAGCCTGATTCCCGGCACTTTTTTTAGTGCCTTAATCGAAACGGGTTCTGATAAAGTAAATACCTTGCCTGTATCGGCTGTAGTGCATTTTGAGGCTAAGGATTTTGTCTTTGTAGAAAATGATGCTGCTAAACATCATTACCGGCTTTATGAAATTAATTCGAGAGTGGCCGATAATGGCTATCAGCCCATTGAATTTAAGCAGCCCGTGAACGATTTAAAAAACAAAATTGTAATAAAGGGTGCGTATGAATTGCTGAATGTATTAAAGAACACAGAATTGTAACGCTTTTGCCTTTAAAGGCAAATAAATTTTTTTAAACATCTTTGCGAATACGTTTAATTCATGTTTGTACTCGTTGCCGGGAGTATTTTACTCAGTTTGTTACATGCGCTCATTCCTAATCATTGGCTGCCTGTGCTTGCCATCGGCAAAAAGGAGAATTGGTCGCTGCGTGAGGTTTTGGAAATTACAGCTTTGTGTGCTTTTAGCCATGTACTGAGTACTTTACTCATTGGCTGGGGGCTTGCCATTTTTGGCTGGAAGTTTTCCGCCCTTTTTCAGTCTGTCGCCAGATGGTTTGCCCCTGTTGTTCTGATCGTGATTGGGTCTGTTTTTATTTACCGGCATTATAAGCATAAACATTTTCACGTAGCCGAACAGGTACATCAAAATTCTAAGATTAAAATGATTGGAAGTCTTTCGCTGGCAATGTTTCTTTCTCCTTGTTTAGAGGTGGAGGCTTATTTCTTAGCAACCGGAACGGAGAATTTATATTGGGTTTTTATTCTCTCGCTGGTTTACGCTGTTGTTACATTATTGGGAATGGTGGCTTGGGTTTATCTGGCTTACCATGGAGTGCAAAAAATTAACTGGCATAAGTTAGAGCACAATGCGGGTATTATTTCGGGTGTTACCATTATTATATCCGGGCTTCTTTCTTTTTTTATAAACTAACTTATAAATTAAACTTACCCATTTACTGATTGGGCTTTTCTTCAAAATCACCTCGTAACACTCTGTATCTTTTTCTGGCTTCGGCCGCATAGACACTTCCCGGATAACGAGTTAAAAAATCTCGGTATTTATCCATTGCTTTCTCTTTATTCTTTATTTGATTTTCATAAATATCTGCCTGCAAAAAGCTGGCATCATCGGCTAAAATATCGTTTCCATATTCATCTATTATTTTTTGAAGAACGGTAATAGCCTCCTCAAACTTCCCTTTCTTCATCCATAAATTTGCTTCGAGCCAGTAAACATCATCGGTTATTCCTGGCGAAGCTTTGGTTGATTTAAAGTGTTGTACCTTATCCAGTGCGTCATCTATTTTATTTTGATAAACGAGCAATTCTATAGCCGCATATTCTTTTAGTGCCGTACCGGTCGTATCAAAGGTTATGTTTTCTTTAATGCGCATACTCAGTTCCATAGCATCATTAGCTATTTCGCGAGAGGTGGCTTGCTTTAAAATATCGAGATGTTCTTCTGCCAGTTTAAAGTCGCCATTAAAGTACCAAAGTTTGGCGTTTCTTAATTTAGCTTCGTATCCCAAAGGAGACTCGTGTTGTGCTTTTTCTACCTGAGAATATAACAGGGTAGATTCCCAAGGTTCGCCTTTCAGTAAGTATATATCGCCCAGATTAATTTTAGCTTGTGCGATGGTTTGGTTTGATACCTGTGGTTTTTTAATTAAGCGAGTAAGAAGATGAGAGGCCGAGTCATTTTCATTCAGGTAATAGGCATATAGCATTGCTTCGTTTATCAGCGCTTCATTGGCAATAGGTTGTCTCGCATATTGTTGTTGAAATAATCCGTATTCACCAATCAGATATTTTACCGAATCGCGATTTACCGGAAAACTCTTTTTCACTTTTGCTTCTTGTGCTTTAATTATTCCCAATCGGGCTGATAAAAGGTTTTCGGTTTCCGGATATTCTTTGATCACAAAACCAAACGACTTAATAGCAATTTCATAGTCTTTATTGCTCAGCGCAATTTGTCCTATCTCCATTGTTTTGGGTGGTTCTCTTTTAAAACGTTTGTCGTAGGCACGAGCTTGAATAAAGGCACCATAAAAATTTTTCTCTTGCAAATTGACCCAAATCAGTAAATCTGCATACGTTTCGGATTGTGGGTTTTCCTGCACCCGTTGATATAAAACATTTTCCAAAGTTTTTAACTCTTCCGACTTTGTAAGCAAAACTTGAAGTATATTTTTTACATACGTGGTATTGGCCGGGGTTTGTGTTACATAATTTAAGTATTCGCTTACCATCTCTTCTTTACGATTTTGCAAGCGATAGAGATTGGCCAGTTCTAAAATAAACAAAATTGGGTTTCCAGTTGTCTGGCGTGCCTGCAAAAGAGCTGTTGTGGCATAGTCGTATAAACCATAACCTGATAAATGCTCTGCAGCGATCTTCATTTTATAAACATCCGCTACATTATTTTTAAACAAGGACAAAAAATACTTATTCGCTTTCACTAAATCTCCCGATTTTACTAAAAGCACGCCCAGGTCTAATTGATAGGTAAATCGGTTATCTCGTTTAATAATTTTTTCCAGGTAATCTTCGGCTTGCTTGTATTTAGACGTTACTAACAACAAGTTTAAATAATTGGAATGTATCAGCGGTATATTTAATGGGTTTTTAGTTAAAGATTTATATGCTTCTATGGCTTCCTCTTTTTTCCCGTTTAAATAATATTCATTGGCAATAGCAATCTCTTGTGTATCCTGGCTCAAAGCCGGTATAAACATTATTACCAGAGTAATTGTATTTATAAGATTATATAAATATAATTTCATTAAAATCATAAGTCTTGTGTAATTGTGGATAGCAACGAATAATCCCTCTGTTGTTTCAGTTTACACATTTTTTGTTATGCCTACGTGTGTGGAAAATTTTTTAAGTTGTTTATCAATGCGCTGTATTGGTTGTTTTTTTTGATTCTTTTTTTTTAAAATCACTTTTTAGCTTTTATAAACATTTTTTCAGAAGGTTATTAACAAAGGACCGATTTCCCAATTCGCCCTTACCGGAAAGGTGTATTTACCTTCTATTGATTTATAAAGCACTACCTTTTCTACCATTTCTTTTTTATTAAAATTACCCGGATCCCAACGATGATTGTTATTTCTATCAATGATTATATAAATTTTATAGTCGGTTGGTTTTACAAAATTAAATGTATGTTTAGGTAAATCGCGAAAGGAATATTGTATTTTATTATCTGCCGATACCATTTTAACCTGATAATGTTTTTCCTTTGTTTTTACCTCAATACTCACTACTCCGGTTTCTTCTAGGGTTGGTACTTCTATTTTAACATCTTGTGATTTTGAGGAATCATTATCGATTGATATAAATGATCCTTTACCCAATAAGAGTATGGGCTTTGGTTTTTTCTCTTTGGGGTTAATATTCAGTTTTGTTTTTAGAGAAATTATTTTTTTTAGTGTATCAAAAGTGATTTCTTCTTTCCTTACGGATTGATAGTTAATCGTGTCTAATTGAAAATAGATGCTGTCAGTATTTATTTTATTTATAATTTTTGAGGCATGGGTAGTTGCTTTTAGTTCATAACTTTTAGGATGGATTGTTAAACTCCATTCGTCTATTCTGAATTTTTCAGTAGGAATTTTTCCATCTGTAAATTTTACAAAGAGAGAGGTATCAATTTTTTGTCTTAGACTGTCATTAGCATAAACCTGTATTTTTAAAGAGTCTTCTTTAGGAAATTTTTTGTAAACGAATATTTCCGAAAAATTATCTCCGTATGTGTACAGAATTTTATTTTTTTCTGCCACTATATTCACACTATCTATTGGTTTATTAAAACGTATGATAGAGATACTCGATGTATTTTTAGTTGAAGACAGTTTCAGGGGCCTTGCATCTAAATGTACTAAGGGAATGTGAAGGCTATCCGAATTTTGTGGTACGTCTATAGCATAAGGCAAAAAGCCATACACTTCTGTCTTGCTGTCTACTTTAGTATTTTTGTTTTTGTCTTCAAAAGCATAGACATAATATTTACCTTCTTTTAAATTATTTATAGAAAACTCACCTGTTTTGCTTGTCTTGGTAAAGTATACGGGCCGGTCTTGAAATATATTAAAAGAATCAGACTGATAAAGTGCCACTAAAAGTTTTTCTGGTGGCTTTTCTTTAAATACTTCCGTTACATGCCCACGAATCGATAACGAATCGATGGTTGAACCTGTACTGAATGCCAGATGCAGATCTTCGGCCGAATTACTTTCGTTTATATCTTGTATTCCATTTCTAAAGGCGACACTATAAGTAGTATTAGTCTGCCATGGGTACTCAGGTATAATTGTTACGGTTTTTTTCTTTACTAAATATTTGGTGTTAGTGCCAGGTGTGGGGTTGATGATTATTTCTTCTTTTGGGTCTTTTAATTTTACGTACTCATCAAAAATGAGTGTAATGTTTTTTCCAGTAAAATTTTTTTGCCCGTTAGTCGGATTCGATGAGATAAGAATAGGCGCATCCACATCTTTAGGCCCACCAGCAGGTTGCCCTTGTCGGGCACACTGCCAAAGCATTATGGCAGAACTCAATAGTATTAGTATTTTTTTTCGCATTTAGAGGCGATATAGATAAGGCTTGAATAGTTTTTGTTTTTCATCGCCTTAATGTTTGACAACACCCCAAGGCAGAAGGCAAAAATCGCACTAACAATTTTGCTTCGGTTCGGATGTATATGTATTTCACTTAACCAGGATACATAAAAGGAATCAAACTTTAAAGGTTTTATTTCTTTCAGCTCAAACCCGTATTGCTCGATCATTTTTTTTATTGTTGTCTTATTAAAATGCCACAAATGCCTAGGTACATCGTAAGCCGCCCAGTATTCTTTATAATGATTGGCATCGTACGATTCTAAGTTCGGCACGGCAATAATTAGTTTTCCGGATGAACTTAACAATGAATAGATTTTTTTTAGATATTCATTAGGATTGTGCAGGTGTTCTAATACGTGCCACAGTGTTATTGCGCTAAACGTGTCGCCCTCTATTTCATCTATATGCTTTACTATTTTAAGCTCTTTTTCCTGTGCTTTTAACCGTGCTGTTTCAGATGGCTCCACACCCATTGCCGTCCAGCTATTCTCTTTCATTTCTTTTAAAAAGTCACCCGTGCCACAACCAATGTCAAGAATTTTGAGACCTGTAGAATTTTGTTCTATCAAAGCTCTTTTCTTTTTTAACATATGCAACCGGATTTTTTTATATAGCCGGTCGAAGAGATTTTGATTTCCCCCTGTGTGAGAAATATAATTCTCCGAGAGATAATAATTTCCTATTTCTTCTAAAGTTGGCTGAGGGTTGGTTAAGGTAAAGCCGCAACGAAGGCATTTTTCTAAAGAAAATGATTCATGGGTAATCAGAAAATCCTTACAAGTTAAAAATGGATTAAATTCATGATAGCCGCAGACCGGGCAAAGCTCAACAGGTATTCGTTTCATTATCTTCCTAAGTAAACACTTAGAATGGAAACATCGGCAGGCGATACGCCACTTATTCTACTCATTTGACCAATTGTATCCGGTCTTATTTTTTTAAGTTTTTCTCTCCCTTCGGCCGAAAGAGCTTTTACTTTATCGTAGTCAAAATCAGTTCTTATTTTAAAGTTTTCCAAGCCCTCCATTTTTTCAGCTAATTTTTTTTCGCGCTCAATGTAGGGCTGATATTTTACCGATATTTCGCATTGCTCTAAAACATCCATATGGTATTTTTCGAGCATAGCCGATATTGTTTTGTTGATGTTCTTCAGGTTGCTGATACTGATACCGGTTCTTTTTAAAAGTGATAGCAGACTCGTTTTTTCTGAAATGGGCGAATCAATTAATAAATTCTGATTTACTTCTGAAGGCAGGATTTTTATACTTTCTATTTCATTGAGCAGGTTTTCCATTTTTTCTTTTTTATCAAGTACGGCATTCATTCGGTCTTCCGTTGCAAGCCCGATGCCAAAACTTTTTTCTGTCAGTCTTAAATCTGCGTTATCCTGTCTCAATAAAATTCTAAATTCAGCCCGGCTTGTAAACATACGATAAGGTTCTTGCGTGCCTTTATTTATTAGGTCATCTATTAACACACCGATATAGGATTCAGACCTCTTTAATACAAAAGGATCTTTTTCATTTATTTTATTATGGGCATTAATGCCTGCCATTAATCCCTGGCAGGCAGCTTCTTCATAGCCGGTGGTGCCATTGATTTGCCCAGCAAAGTACAGATTATCAATTAGTTGTGTTTCTAATGTGCTCTTTAATTGAGTTGGGGGAAAATAATCGTATTCGATGGCGTAGCCTGGCCTGAACATACGAACATTTTCAAAACCAGGAATTTTTGTGAGAGCAGCGTATTGAATGTCTTCAGGCAAAGAGGTAGAAAACCCATTTACATAAACCTCTATGGTGCTCCAGCCCTCGGGCTCAACAAAGATTTGATGCCTGTCGCGATCTGCAAACCGATTGATTTTATCTTCAATTGACGGACAATATCGTGGCCCCAATCCTTTTATTCGGCCCTGAAACATTGGCGATTTATCAAATCCTTTTTCTAATGTTTTATGCACCTCTTGGTTGGTGTACGTGATCCAACAACTTCGTTGTTTTTCTAAAGGCTTTGTGCCCGAAAAAGAAAATTTTCCTGGGTTCTCATCACCCGGTTGTTCAGTCATTACTTCATAGTTTAATGACCGACCGTCAACTCTTGGGGGAGTGCCTGTTTTCATGCGCCCAGACTCAAATCCAAGCGAGATCAACTGTTCTGTTATTCCTGTTGAGGCCTTTTCGGATGTTCTTCCCCCACCAAAGTTTTTTTCTCCTACATGAATTTTTCCATTCAGAAAGGTGCCATTGGTTAGCACAACAGCATTGCTTTCTATATCTAAACCAAGAGTGGTAGATACTCCTACAACTTTTTTATTCTTAACCAGAATCCCCCTTACGGTATCTTGCCAGAAATCTACGTTTGGTGTATTTTCTAATGCCAATCTCCATTCTTCAGCAAATTTACCTCTGTCGTTTTGAGTTCGAGGACTCCACATGGCGGGGCCTTTAGACCTATTTAACATACGAAACTGAATCATAGACCGGTCAGACACTATGCCGGAATACCCACCCAATGCATCTATTTCTCTTACAATTTGACCCTTTGCTATTCCGCCCATGGCTGGGTTGCAAGACATTTGGCCGATGGTCTGCATATTCATGGTTATCAAAAGAACTTTTGAACCCATATTGGCAGCCGCAGCGGCTGCTTCACATCCGGCATGGCCGGCCCCCACAACAATAACATCGTATTTTGGAAACATCTATTTTAAAGGTTTGTTCCACGTGAAACTACTTACCCAAACAATGGATGATGTTTCACGTGGAACTTTAACGCAAAGATAAATAAGCGTTTTCCTTTTTGCGCATCTGTATTTTTTGGCTTTTCCTTTTGTCTTTATAGCCACATAAGTGAAGCACACCATGGATTATAACCCGGTCTAATTCGTCAGCGAAAGAAGAATTAAATTTTTGTGAGTTTTCTTTTACGCGGTCTACACTGATGAAAACATCTC
Source organism: Bacteroidota bacterium (assembly GCA_018267135.1). GTDB lineage: Bacteria > Bacteroidota > Bacteroidia > Cytophagales > Cyclobacteriaceae > ELB16-189. Next base: position 19,971 of record JAFDZA010000012.1, on the reverse strand, counting down.
CCGAAATGGTTTTTTCGGTTGAGTAATCGAAAGTTATGATATCGGTAAGGGTTTTATGTTTAAGATAAGATAGATTCAGGCCCGACAAAAACAGGTCTGAGGTGAAGATGAAGCTAATTGCTGAGATAGATTTGCCCTCTTTTTTGGCTACTAACTTAATCCAGTTGGTTTTTTTTCTTTGATTCTTTGGTTTGAAAGAAACTTCCTCAGAAAAAAAATGAATTGGCATTACTGATTAATGTAGAAGTTGAGTTCGACAACTTTTCCGTTGTCCTTAAAGGTTACTTCGTCAGAAAGATGTTTCATTAAAAAAACACCCCTACCGCCAGGTTTTTCAATATTTTCGGGTGCCGTTGGGTCTGGTAAATTATGGTAATCAAACCCGGTTCCTTCATCGCTAATTTTAAATTTTATCAACCCATCTTCAAAAGAAAGAGAAATGGTAACGTTTTTCGAGGAATCGTTTTTGTTACCATGGCGTATAGCATTATTTACAGCTTCCGTTACGGCAATCATAATATTGCCATAGATGTCATCATCAAACCGGTATTTTTCTTTTGCATTATCAATGAAGCTTTCAATGATTCGTATGTTCTCTGACAAAGAGGGAACTTCAATGCTTATGTTTTTAAGTCCTGCCACAATCAATTTATTCGTTTGAAATATTCGTTCACCTGTTTTTTGTAATAGGGCAAAAGAGCAGGAGGTACGGTTTTTAGCAATTCTACTTCTTTTTCTTTTAAACGTAAATACTGTTCAAACGCAGGCGGCACAGCTTTGTTCCGCTCTTTGGCCGTTTCTGCTTTTCTTTCCTCATCTAAATTTTGTTCGCGCATAGATTTTTCTGCCTGAAGTAAACGAGTCATGATTTCTTTTTGTCTCCGAATGGTTTCGTCTGTAATCTGTTTGTTGATCAGATCAAGCTCTGTTTCTTCCATTTTTTCAGGAATGCCATTACCTATATCCTTTCCTCCTTGTTGTTTTAGCTTCTCTTGCATCTTTTGCAAGGCATTTCGTATCCGTTCTTGTTCTGCAGCCAAGCGCGCCATTTCTTCCGAAAATTGCCTCCCGGTTTTTTGTCCGTTTTTAAGTTGTTCTATTTTATCATTAATAGATTGCTGCAGTTTGCTAAGGTTCGGAAAGTTTCCTCCCTTTTTACCCTTCCCATTTTTTGAAGGCTTGGCATTGGCCATCATTTTCATCATCGTATCAAAATGCTCATTTAACATGAGGGCCAGATTGTTTAGGCTTGTCATGCTGTATTGCATTTCAGATGAAGCATTTCCTTTTCTTCGCTCTTTTATGGCATTTACAGATTTAGATACATGATCGTTTAGCTCGCCCACCTCTCTTGTAACGACCGAAGCTAAGAACGGATCTTTTTTTGATAGAGCTAACAGGCTGTCTTCCAGCACTTTAGAGTTATCCTGAATCTTAATTTGCCCTTGTGAAATCTGCACCATTTTAGGGTCGGAATGTTGCAAGGCATTAAATTCTTTCATCAGGCTTTCCTGATCGAAGGATAATTTGATTAACCCATGCACAATTTGGCGAAGGCTTTCCAGATTCTGAGTATCTATTTCCATTTCCATCGTGTTCTGCATGCCTTGGAGATTTTTCTGCATGCTTTTCATGGATTCGGCCGCTTTCTTTTGAGGCCCAACCGATTTTTTAGCATCGCCCTGCTCTAATGATTTTTCACTTTCATCTTCTGTGTTTTCAAGTTCTTTCAATTCTTCTTTAGAGGGCATCTTTTCATCACCTTGCTCTACATCTTTAGCCAAGTCTTTTAGTTCTTCAAGAGCCTTTTCAAAATTTTTGGTGTCATTTTTTATTTCATTTTGTTGGTCTTTCAGCTGATCGGTTATTTTTTTTTCGGGGTTAGGTTTTGAGCTGAGGCTATCTGTTTTCTTTGCCAAATGCTCTTGTTTTTCGGCCGCTGATTTTATTTCATTAATGGCTTGATCCAATTTATAATCGAATTTCAATTGCTTAAATAATGACAAGGTTCTTTCTAATTCTTTCTCCAGATTGATTTCTTTTCGATCCATTTTATCTAACATTTTTTGAACTTGTTGCAAATCGGTGTTGGCCTTTAGTAGCTTTTCAAGTTCATCAAAAAGTTTTTTGGTTTCCGGATCGAGCAAATCGTTCATTAGTTTTTGAATTTGCTCCGATTTCTCTTTAATCTTTTCATTTTCATTAGGTAGGGTTTCCTTTTTCTTTTCGAGCAACTGATTTTCCTTTTGAAGTTCATCAATTGTTTGATCGAGCTTTTGTTTTTGACGGATCAAATCATCAAGCATCTTTTTATCGTCCCAATCTAATGATTGCTTGCCTTTCAACTTTTGTCGGATGTCATCAAGAGATCGCTTTAAACTCCTCGCTTTTTCTACACTTTTATCAATGGCTTTTTCCGCCAGCTGTTGTTGGCTGCTTATGGCCGTTTTAATTTCTTCTTGGCTTGGAAGAGCAAGTACATAGGTGGCGGATCGGGTGGATTTACGCCCGTTTACTTCGTCATTATCCCATATTTCAAAATAGTAGTTTACCCGGCTGCCTGGAGATAATCGGAGAGAATCAATTGCCCAATTGAAATAAAAATTTTGTTGTTGCCTTCCCGTTTCTATCGGGATGCGAATTTTTTTCTTTACCTCGCCCAACTCATAATGTAAAAATAATTCTGTAAGCCCATAATCATCCTTTAATGAACCGGCTGCTAACACCGATTTATACAACACGGTGTCGCGAAGATTTTCCACCACTATTTCCGGGTATTGATCTTTAATCGTTTCAATAGAATACGAAATAATGTCTTTACTTAAAACGGATTCATTTTTTAAAAAAATAGAATACTGATCGGAGTTATAGAGAACTTTTTTGTATTGAAAATACTGATTTTCAATGACTTGCATCTTTTCCGGATGCTTAACGGACATAAACTCAATAAAAGCAGAAGAAGCATTGTTAGCTTGCATAGACCAGCGAACCAATGTGCCTTCCGGAATTTGCAGATTACCGGCATTGTTTATTTCTTCCGAAACTTTGCCGGTGTATTTCGGGTAAGAAAGAGAAGCTTTTAAACTTGTAATGTCAGGTCGCTTAATCAGTGTAAGCAGGTAGGGAGCTGAAAAAAAACCGGCCGCCTGAAACTGAAAACGCATCGGGTGCTGAGGTCTTTCAAAGGTATAAGAAAATCTACCCGGGGCAACGCGCTCCATTTTCCACCGTTGAGATTCCGAAACGAGGTAACAAGCTTCGGGAACGGATTTTCCTTCGATAGAAAGAGTAATTACAAAATCTTCATTAAAAAAGGCACTCAATTTTTCATTTTGCAAAAGAAAACGAAAAGGTGCTTCGGGTGAGAACTCCTGATTAAAACGGATTATCCGTTCGGGGCTTTTGGTAAAAATGGTGCTATCTACAAAAGTAAGGATTACGATAACCGCAATGGGGATAAACAAAAAGCGTAAATATTTTTTATTTTTCGTCAGGTCAATGGCCTGTTCAAAAGATACGTTTTCAATTTGCTGCGCCTTTTGGGCCACACTCGCCCTGGCCAACATATCGTTTTTTGCTTTTGAAGAGAGCTGAATAATATTCAGCAGACGGTCGGCAACGGAAGGGAAAAAACTTCCTATTAAACGAGCGCTTTCTTCTTCACTTAATCCTCTTTTTAAGAGCCACCATCGCAAAGGCGTTCCTAAAAAGAAATAAATGCACGCAAAGCTCAACAACAAAAAAGAAATGAAAAGTAAAAACCGGACACCCTGCCCTAACCAAAAATAATATTCTAAAACCGAGGCTATCAAAAAATAACCCAACCCAAAGGCCAGCACAATCAGGCTTCCTTTAATCGAAAGGTTGAGGTAAAACTTTCTTTTGAACGATGAAATTTTTTGAGAGATGTCACTCATTTCGCCTGCCTCATATAAAATCTCTTATTGGGTTTCTATGAAACGAAATTAATGATTCAAAAGGGTTTCTAAAAGAATACCAAAAAATGCAGGAAAACGATTATTCCTGGATTGGAAAATGCCAACCAAAATCTTTTTCAAAATATTCAAGGATGTGCATTTTTAGCAGTTTCTCTTGTTCCAGTAAATCGAAATGCGGTAGTTTTTTTATGAGTTTCCAATGTGGCCAGCCTTGGGCATCAAGGCCGTCTAAGCTATAATAACCGGCTAAACTCAATACCTTACAAATAGCAATGTGCATTAAATCCTGCTTTTCTTCTTTAGAAAAACTTCTTGCCCCCCTTCCTAATTCATGTATCCCAATTAAAAACAAAACGCCATTAAGGTCTTTCGGTTTTTTTTGCAAAATGGTTTCCAGGGTAGTAAGCAAGGCTTGCCACTGACGTTCTAAAACTAAATCTCTTTTTATCATTTGGTTAGCTCCTCCCAGTATTCAAATGCCCTTCGCAAGTGTGGAACAACGATAGTACCACCCACCAGAGTAGCTACCCCCATGGCTTCATGTACCTCCTCAGTAGTAAAACCTACTTCCTTACATTTTCCCAGATGATATTTAACACAATCATCGCAGCGGAGCACGAGTGAGCAGGTTAACCCGATTAACTCTTTTGATTTTACATCCAGCACTCCCGGTTGATACGCGTTGGTGTCGAGATTGAAAATGCGTTTGATAATCAAACTATCCGTGGCAAGGATTTTTTCGTTCATCTTGCTTCGATATTCATTAAATTGCTTTACAAGACTCATAATAAAATTTTTACAAAGATTAGTTCCTTGGCCGTGAAAACAAAAACACGATTTGTATCAGCCTTTCAGGATTTTGTAAAATTATTTTACCCCGCGTGTTGCCTGGGGTGTGCATCATCTTTGGTAAAAGGAGAAGAAATACTATGTACATCGTGCCTGATGGAGTTGCCCAAAACCAGATATTCACTAACAGGAGAAAACCCCATTAAAGATAAATTTATTGGCCGGCTGCCTGTAAAATATGCCTGGGCTTTTTTGAAGTTCCGAAAAACCGGCATGGTGCAACATTTATTGCATCATCTGAAATACAACAATCATCCTGAAATTGGGCTTCGATTGGGGCATTTAATCGGAAAAGAGATAAAAGAAAACAATCTGGCTACCGCGTTTGATGAAATTGTGGCGATGCCCCTTCACCACAAAAGAGAAATAAAAAGAGGTTATAATCAGAGCCAGAAAATAGCGGAAGGAATTGCTGAACGAACGGATATTCCCGTTTCCGAAAATGTGCTAAGGAGAATAAACACCACCACCCAAACTCTTAAAAACCGTGTAGAACGCTGGCAAAATGTAGCGGAGGCTTTTCAAATAAAAAACCCGGCCTTGGTAAATGGCAAACGAATATTGCTGGTGGACGATGTCATTACAACCGGGGCAAGCCTGGAGGCTTGTGGCCAGCAATTTATTGAACACGGATGTGCCGAACTCAGCATCGTGTGTGTGGCGGAGGCATAAAAAAAGGCCACAATTGCTGTGGCCTTTTGTTTTAAAATAAATTTTTTTAAAAATTTGATCCGGCCCGGATCATGGCGCAACGGAAGCCAATAGTAGCCGTAGCCGAATCTTCTTCTAAGAAACGTCTTGTGCCGGGCGACATCCAGTAGGCTACATCTTTCCAAGAGCCCCCTTTATACACTCTCGATTTATCAGATATCAATGAGATAAAACCTTGAGGGTTTTTAGTGTAAACATCAATTTTCATTTTTTGTGGATCTTTTTCGGGTGCCGTTATCGTAGTGTCTTTGCTCGATTTGGACCAGCGGCTGCGGTAGCTTCCGTGGCTGTCGAGGAAATCATCTCTACGAATCGGGTTCAGGTCATCAAAATCCTGATGCGAAAGTGGCCGGTAAACATCCATTACCCACTCACTTACATTTCCGGCCATGTTATACAAGCCATAATCGTTCGGAGGGAAATCATAAATATAGGCGGTAATTAACGCACCGTCATTTAGGTGTCCGGCAATTCCGCCATAATCGCCCCGGCCTCTTTTAAAATTCGCAAGAAAACTTCCCATTTGTTTTCCGTACGGATTTCTCAAAGCATGGCCATCCCACGGATACAAGCGCTGGTGGGTCTGCATTTCATCCAGCCATTGGGTAGAGATAAGGGCGGTAGCGGCATATTCCCATTCGGCCTCTGTAGGGAGTCTGTAGTTGGGAATAGTATAACCATTTTCGATGGGTACACGGCCTCCTCCCTGCTGAGAAGGAGTTTCTCCTGCTTTTTCTGCTAAGTCGGCATTAACGGCTGCTGTACGCCATTTAGAATAGGTATCGGCTTGTTTCCAGCTAACCCCTACAACCGGAAAATAACGGAAGCCGGGATAACGCAAGTAATAATCTACATAAGGATCGTTGAAAGCCAGACGCGATCTCCAAACCAAGGTATCCGGAAGAGCTTTTTTATAGGCTTTACCACCATCTACTTTGGTAGAGTCGGTAGTGAGGTGATAGAGGTATTCCAGCCAGTGAATATTGGCAATTTCAGTTTCGTCCATATAGAAAGAAGCTACCGAAACAGTTCTTTCGATGTTATCATGATAACCTAAAATATCTTCTTCAAAGGAGCCGAGTACAACGCGGCCACCCTCTATGTAGCGCATATTGGGCGCATCGGGCTGAGAGTGGTAGGGGGTAACGGCAAAGCCTTCGGCTTTATCTCGATAATATTTTAACCCGGTGGCGGTGCTCACGGCACCCGGATCTTGCGCTGTTGGGTTCCCTGATTTTTTAAGGAAACACGAGGAGACCAAAACCGACACCCCACAGGCAATAAAAAATGGCTTCAAACGATTCATCTGGTTTAAAATTATGAATAAAAGTAACCGCTAATATAAAAAGATAAATTCATGTTTTCCAAAGAGTAATTTAATTCGGTTAAACCTGTACATAAAACACTCTATTAACGAAGGCCGGCAATATATAGTATTAAGCCTCAATTTAGGTTCATTATTTCTGTAGGTCTATACCCTCAATAAAGGTGTTGGCATCGCTAATGGAACGGATATTTTCAACGATTAGTGTCATTTTGCCAGCTGAATCTTTCATCCGGCAGGTTTTAGAATGGCGCTGAATGTAAGCCAAAATCTTTCCAAAAATTTCTGATTTTACGTAGGCTTCATTTCCGGAGATAAAATAGATACGCATTTTTCCTCCCTTTAAACTTATTTTTTCCATGCCCAGTTTCTCACCCATCCACCGTAAGCGCACGGAGTTTATCAGTTGTAGAACCGGCTCGGGATAGTTTCCAAATCGGTCAATCAATTCATTACTAAAAGACGCTAACTCTTCTTCTGCTTTTAGGTTGTCGAGCGAGGCATAGAGTTTGAGCCGTTCTGTAGTGTTGCTAATATAATTATCCGGGATCAGTATTTCCAGATCGGTTTCAATAACGCAATCGGGCACGATCAGCTTAGCTTTGGCTAAAAGTTCTTCGGCAAACAAATCTTTATATATAGTTTCTTTTAATTCCTGGATAGCCTCATCCAGAATTTTATGGTATGTATCAAAACCCAAGTCGGTGATGAAGCCGCTTTGTTCGGCACCGAGCAAGTTTCCGGCTCCGCGTATGTCTAAGTCGCGCATAGCTACTTTAAACCCATCGCCTAAATCAGAAAATTCTTCGAGGGCGGCCAGCCGTTTTCGCGAGTCGGAAGAAAGAACGGAGGCCGGGGGCGTGAATAAAAAGCAAAAAGCTTTTTTGTTGGATCGGCCCACCCGCCCCCGCATCTGGTGCAGATCGCTTAACCCAAACAAATGAGCGTTGTTGATAATGATGGTATTGGCGTTGGGAATATCCAAACCCGATTCTATAATATTGGTTGATACCAGCACATCGTATTCTCCTTCGATGAACTTAATCATCACTTTTTCCAGCCGGTCGCCATCCATTTGGCCATGGGCGATGCCAATGCGCGAATCGGGAACGAGTTTAAAAATCAGATTGGCTACTTGCTCAATGTCGCTCACGCGGTTATGCACAAAAAAGACTTGTCCTCCGCGGGCTAATTCATAGCTAACCGCATCGCGAATTTTTGCCTCATCAAAGGGGTGAAGTTCGGTAGAAACCGGCTGCCGGTTGGGCGGGGGTGTAGAAATGATACTTAAATCGCGCGCGCCCATTAGGGAAAAATGGAGAGTGCGGGGAATGGGCGTAGCGGTGAGGGTAAGTACATCTACATTTACTTTTAATTCTTTCAGACGGTCTTTCGTCTTTACTCCAAACTTTTGTTCTTCATCTACAATGAGCAGCCCCAAATCATGAAACTCTACATCTTTGCTTACCACCCGGTGGGTGCCGATGATGATGTTGATATGGCCGGATTTTACTCTGCTTAAAATTGTTTTTATTTCTTTATCACTTTTAAACCGCGAAATGTATTCGATCGTTACCGGAAATTGACCAAGCCGCTCAGAAAAAGTACGCCAATGCTGCATAGCCAGAATAGTAGTGGGCACGAGTACCGCTACTTGTTTTCCCTCCGTTGTCGCTTTAAAAGCCGCCCGAATGGCTACTTCTGTTTTTCCGAACCCCACATCTCCGCACACCAGCCGATCCATAGGGTGAGGCTGTTGCATATCTTTTTTTACATCTTCGGTAGCTTTTGCCTGATCGGGAGTATCTTCATAAATAAATGAGGTTTCCAGTTCGGCCTGCAAAAAGGTATCGTTACTAAAAGCATAGCCCGGAGCCTGTTTGCGCTTAGCATATAAGTCTATTAATTCTTTGGCAATGTCTTTTACTTTTTTTCTGACTTTGGCCTTTTTGCTGTCCCACTCACCAGAACCCAACTTGCTGATAGAGGGAGGAGATCCTTCCCGGCCAGTGTACTTAGAAATTTTATGAAGCGCATGAATACTGACATACAATAAATCGTCATCGCGAAAAACCAGCCGGATAGCTTCTTGCTCGATGCCATTTACCTCTTTTTTTTCGAGACCGGCAAACTTTCCGATTCCGTAATCAATGTGGGTTACAAAATCACCAGCTTGAAGGGCTTGTAGTTCGCGCAGGGTAAGGGCTTTCGATTTTGAAAACTTTTCTTTTCCCCGATACCGGTGGAAACGCTCAAAAATCTGGTGGTCGGTATAACAAACAATTTTTTGTTGAACATCTACAAAGCCCTGCCGCAAGGGAAAGGCAAGTGTTTGAAAACTCAGCTCGGGATATATTTCTTCAAATATGCCTTGCAGACGTTCGGCTTGTTTGGGCTGCTCGGCAGCGATGAAATTAGCAAAGCCCTGCTGCCGGTGCTCCATCATATCCTGCGCGAGCAGTTCAAAATTTTTGTTAAACGAGGGCTGCCCTTTCGAGTTAAAATCAAATGTTTTTTGGGCAGAAAAAAAATAACGCTGACCAAACTCGATGCAAATGTGTTTTTCTAACTGATGCACAAAGGAACTTCCATCTTCAAAAAGGTGTGCTGGCTCTAACGCAATTTTAGCCTGCCCGCTATCCTGAAAATTTTTATTGAAACGAGCGGCCGCCTTTTCAAAGCTTTTCTGAATTACATTTTTTCCAAGTTCAACATCTTTTATCCAAACGATGGGGTTGGGCAAAAAATCGAACAGCGATTGTCGTTCTTCGTGCACCAAACGTGTTTGCAAGTCGGGCAGCAGGTTTATTTTATCCAGATTCTCGACCGAAAGTTGAGATCCGGGATCGAACGTACGGATGCTGTCCACCTCATTTCCAAACAGCTCAATACGGAAAGGCAAATCGTTAGCAAAGGAAAAAACATCTATGATGCCGCCCCGTATCGCAAACTGGCCGGCCTCAAAAACGAAATCGGTTTTTTCAAAATGATAGAGATGCAGAAACTCTTCAAGAAAGGTACGATCAAGCGCTTCGCCTTTGGTTACCAAAAAGGTATTGGACGTAAGAGATTTTTTGGTGATTACTTTTTCGCAAAGTGCCTCGGGATAGGTAACAATAATGTTTCCGTCCGGATGGCTGCTGATGCGGCTCAGCGTTTCCGAGCGCATCAGCACATTGGCGTTTTCAATTTCGTCATACTCATACGGCCGTTTGTACGACATCGGAAAAAATAAAATTTCCCGGCCAAGCAAATTTTGCAGATCGTTCGAGAAATAGGAGGCCTCTTCGCGGTCGTGCAGAATAATCAAATAATTTGATTTGCCTGAAAAAACAGCCGAAAAGAGAACAGCATCTAAACTTCCGAAAAGATTTTTAATATGAACCGAACCCGGAGAGGACGTTTCATCCGGCAGCTTGCCTGCTTGGGCAAACGCACGAAGCCCCTCGGAAACATGTTGGATTAAACTGTCCGTCTTATAGTGCAATACAAAATCGTGCGCCTTCAACTCTTACCAAAAAAGAACGCAAAGATGGAATAGGATTTCAGGATTTACACCAATAGGAGAATTATTTTTTTAACGGGCAATCATCATACAAAATGGATATTCAGCCTGATTTTTTGCATTTTGCAGTGTGCAAAATATACGCTTGCTGATTCTTTTTTTAGCGCTTACCTCGTTGCTGTTTCTGGTAATTGGTATGATAAAACCCTGGATGCTGCTGTGGTGGGAAGATACCCAAAACAGACGAAAGGTACTGAAAGTATATGGGGCGCTGGCGTTGTTTTTTTATTTGATCTACCTGATTCTTTATTTTATGCCAAACGGGTAGCGAGCACGATATGTTTTTTTTCTTGCGCTGAAAAAGCAATTACATAATTTTCACCGCCATCGCTCAACTTCAATTTCTTTTTCAATTTTTCTGCTGACAACGGATAGTTGCGTGTAATCACAATTGCTCTTTTTGACGGATAATTTTTGTCATCAAACTTCAATTGATTGATTTGAAAAACCCGACCAGGGAAATTAGGCTGCAAGAAGACAGATGTATAAAGATGCGTGTTAACATGAAGTTTTTTTAAACCAAATCTTTTGCCAATTAATTTGAAGGCGCCTGATTTTAAAATGGAGGCATTGGGCTCGTACAGAAATTTTTGCGGCTCGCTAAATTCGGAAATGGTGTTAGCTTCATCTGTATAAGTAAAACTGAAATGATGCTTTATTCCTGAATCAGACTCTAGATTATAAATTTCAATTATCGACTCGTCAATAAAGTTTTTCTGTAAAAAGAAAAGAAGCTCTTTTACCTCGTTAAGAATAGAAACAACAAAAACCTTTTTCACAAACTTCAACTCGTTCAAACCAAGTTTAATGTCGAGCAGAGGCGATGCTTTGAGCAAAACAAAGTCAGTACGCTCAAAAAGTTGAGGAAGCAATGTTGTTGCGTCTGGGGAACAATCGGCAAGCGAAAAAACTTTTCGGGCATTTGCATCTCTGCGGGAGGGGTCAAGATAAACGAAATCGTATTGATTGGAATTTAATTTTAGATAATCTTCTGCATTAAAATTATGATGTTGAATGGTTTTATTAAACAGCAAATGATTGTGTTTAACAATGTTTAACAAATCAACATCAGGCTCAACATAATCAAACGACTCAACAACATTGCTCAGAAAAAAACTATCAATGCCCAATCCGCCAGTGAGGTCAATCGCTTTTGATTTTATTTTCCCCAGTTCTTTTTGAATGATTTCGGCTTTGAATTGAGCGGTGGCTTCGGACGAACTTTGTTCTAAACCCAGCGAAGGCGGATAAACAACTCCCTTGGTTTGATGAAAAACAGGAAGCTTTGTTTCGGCTTTTCTCCGCGCACTGATTTGCTGCGCGATTAATGAAGTGGGCAACCCGAAAAGTGTTTTGTGTTTGAGCAATAGTTTTTTTTCATCATCAAGCGCGTGGGCAAAGATAAAATCTTGCACGTCATCGCTAGCCAATGATTTCAATTCTTCGGAAGACATGGTGCAAATCTCTTTAAAAATAAGTCTTTCCAAAAGGTTTAAACTTTATGGAAAGATTATTCTACAATTGTTCTAAACGTTAAGTTTACTCTTGGTTTTGTGATAAGTTTTGTTGGTGGCAATCGGTGTAGCCAATGTGTCTGGGTGGTGTCTTTCATTACCAACAAACTGCCGTGTTCTAATATCAATTCTACTTTTTTTTTGCTCTGTTTATGTTTGAATGCAAACTTCCGTTCTGCCCCAAAACTTAACGAACCGATCGCCCCCTCTTTTTTCAAATCGGTTTCGCCATCGCTGTGCCAAGCCATTCCCTCTTCGCCCGTGTGGTAAAGATTGAGCAAACATGAGTTGAATCTTTCGCTTGTTTCTTTTTCAATCAATGTTTTCAATGCAAGCAATTCATTTGTAAAAGGCAGCGCATATTTTGTTGTGTTTGAATAACTGTATTTGTAAGGTCGCTCGCCATACCAAGCCACTTTTCTTTTAGTAATGATTTTCTTTCCAAAAATGATTGCTTCATCGTTTCGCCATTCTATTTTTTCCAGCAAGTATTTTAAGTAAAAATCGGCTTGTGCTTTCGTTAGAAGTTTACCATAATAGTTTACCGTTCCATCTTTGGGTAAGTAATTTTTGTTCTTATCTATTATTTGATTGAATAAATCCATGTTTCCAAATTTTGTATTTCGCTTTCATACAATGTGCGCAAGGCCTGTAATCATTGGCCAAAGCTTCGACTTCACCTTTAAAGAAAACCCTGTTTTCTGTTTTTGTTTTTTTGCCAGACGAACAGGTCAGTAAACCATAAATTTTCAACTTTTTATTTCCACTGAAATGAATTTCTTTATTCTTGATTTTCCTTCGTAAAAGTTCAACGGATATTTCGTTGTGTTGAATCATTTTATCTTTTTGTAAAAACCTATGAAGTTTCTAAAACCCATAGGCTTGGTTAACTCAACGCATCATGAAAAATGATTCCCAACGTATGACGTTCGCCTTGTGTTACTTCACTTACACCGTGTTTCATGTTTACTCGGTAATAACCTTTCGAGCCATTTTCAGGTTTGAAGTTGGTGGTGAAAATTAACGCATCACCTTTTTTGGGTTTTAATACAATGACTTTGGACTGCGCTCTAGGGATTTGTTGTGTCATTACAAATTCTCCACCTATGAAATCTTTGTCGGGTTCATTTAAAAATAGAACTATTTGCATGGGAAAATAAACATCGCCATACAAATCTTGATGCAACGTATTGAAGCCGCCTTTGCCATATTTCAAAATCAAAACGGTTGCTTGGGTTTGATTGTTTTCATGGCATTGCTCAAGCAAAGCCTCGTGTTCCGCAGGAAATTGTTTATCAATGTTCAAAACGTTAAACCAAGTATTGGCAATAGGCGCAAGGTGCGTATAAACTTTTGTCCGTATCGTTTGAATAATTTCGGGCAACGGATAATTGAAATATTTGTATTCGCCCAAGCCAAAACGATAGCGGGCCATCACCACTGTTTTGCGATATAAATTCGGATTATCATATTCTGCTTTCAATGATTCACATTGTTCGCCCGACAACAGTTTTGAAAGGATGGCGTGCCCATTTTGGTTCATTGATTGCGCAATGTTCTTCCAGTCAACATTGTCGATTTTCTGAATTAAATTTTCCATTCCTTCCCTTTAAAAGTTGGGATCTGTTTTTGCGTTTTCCCACCCGATGATGGCGGTCTTTCTTGTGTTGCCCCACATATAGCCGCCAAAAGTTCCAGACGATTGTATCACTCGGTGGCAAGGAATTAAATACGCCACAGGGTTGCTGCCAATGGCTGTGCCCACCGCTCGTGAAGCATTGGGGTTGCCCAATTGCTTTGCAATATTTCCGTAAGTAGAAAGTTTGCCCATCGGGATTTTCAACAACATTTCCCAAACTTTCAATTGAAAATCGGAGCCTTTCAAATGCAGTTTTATTTCGGGCAGCTTGCTCCAGTCATTTTGAAAAATGAACAAGGCGTTTTGTTGCAGCAAATCTAATTTACGTTGAATGGTTGCGTTCGGAAATTTTGATTTCAAATTATTCAAAGCCACGTTTTCATCATTTTCAAAAGCCATAGAACAAACGCCTTTTGATGTAGAGGCTACAATTACATTGCCAAAGGGGCTTTCGGCAAAACTGTAGTTGATGGAAAGATTTTTGCCACCGTTTTTATATTCGGCTGGCGACATACCCTCGATGTTCACAAACAAATCATGCAAACGGCTGGTGCTTGAAAATCCGGTTTCAAAAGCGGCATCAAACAAAGTTGCGCTGTCTTTGCTCAACATTTTTTTGGCATGCTGCACACTGATGTACTGTAAAAATTTTTTCGGACTAGTGCCAGCCCAATCGGTAAACATTCGTTGAAAATGCGCGGGGCTGAGATGCACGCTTTCGGCAACCACATCTAAAGTAGGTTGCTCTTTAAAATGGGTTTTGATATAATCAATTGCTGCGGCAATACGTTTGTAATTGATACTTGCTTGCGTTTCCATATTGGTAAATTTAGGATGCAAATATTCAATATGGAGTGCTGTTATAAAATCTGAAACATGCGGACTTTAACCAAACCTTTCCAAAAGTTTTAAACTTTTGGAAAGGTTAAAAAAGAGAGGCTTATTCGCTGCGCAATGATTTTACCGGGTCTGAAATAGCCGCACGAATGGATTGATAACCCATGGTAATCCAGGCGATGAGCAAACAAAATAGTCCGGCAAAAACATAAACCATTACTCCGATTTCGGTTTTGAACGTGTAGCCTTTCAGCCACCAATCTACCGCATACCAAGCCAACGGTACGGCAATGATAAATGCTACTACAATCAACTTTCCAAATTCTTTAGAAAGTAAAAACACAATACTGCTTACGGATGCGCCCATTACTTTTCTGATTCCTATTTCTTTGGTGCGTTGCTCGGCCGTGAATGCCGTGAGCGCAAACAAACCAAGGCAAGCAATGATGATAGCAAGCGTGGCAAAAGCTCCGAAGATTTTCCCAAGACGTTGTTCGGCATCATACATTTTTCCAAAGTCTTCATTCAAAAATGAATATTGAAAGGGTTGGCTTGGCGCTAATTGTTTCCACACTTTTTCAATTGACTGAATGGTTTCTTGTGCATTGCTTGTATTGAATCGAAAACTCACGCTACCATCGCTTTTGCCAAGAAAAAGCCCCAGACCTTTGATCGATTCTTTCATCGATGAGAAATGAAAATTTTCAATTATGCCAATCACCGTCCAGGATTTTATAGAGTTGGGGTCGGGTGCACCGTTAGGCAAATCGTTATTGAACGTACTAATCTTTTTCCCGATGGGATTATCAAATCCAAAGTGGGCTGCCACCGCTTCGTTCAAAATAACAGCAGAAGAATCTGATGGAAATTCATTGGAAAAACCGCGGCCCAATTTTATTTTCATGCCCAATGTTTTAAGGTAATCATAGTCCACATTCCAATTCTGCATACCCACTAAATTCTCTGCTGTGGGTTGATTGCCCTCTTTCCAAAAAGTGTTGTCATTGCGCCAGGAATCTGAGTTTTCGACTGGCAAAAACCCCGATATAGTTCCGCTTTCAATTGAATTGATTTTTAAAACTTCTTTTTTAAACGATTGAAGATTGGATTGCAACGCATACGCATCGTGAACGGTGATGATTTGATTTTTTTCAAAACCTAAATTTTTATTTTGAATGAAATTCAATTGACGGTTTACCGTAATCGCACCGATAATTAAGAAAATAGAAATGACGAATTGAAACACCACCAACGAACTGCGGATGAACCCACTCTTCATGCCTTTGGCGAGCTGTCCTTTCAGCACAAGCGCAGGTTTAAAAGCCGAAAGAAAAAACGAGGGATAAACGCCCGCCAAAATGCCGATAAAAATAGCCGTGCCCAAAAGCGTGAAATAGAAAACGCCATTACCGAAAGGAATAAACAAATGCTTCTGTGCAACGCTGTTGAAAAACGGAAGAACGAGATACGCCAATCCAATGGCCAATACAAATGAAAACAATGTGATGAGCGTTGATTCTGTTAAAAACTGCCCTATTAAATTGGTGCGCAGTGAGCCGAGTACTTTGCGCACGCCTACTTCTTTTGCCCGGTTGGCCGATCGAGCGGTGCTCAGGTTCATAAAGTTGACACAGGCGATGGCGAGGATGAACAATGCCACAATGCTGAAAAGATAGATGTAGGTGATGCTTCCGTTCGGCTCCACTTCTATTTGCAGGTTTGATTTAAGATGAATGTCGAGCAGAGGAGTTAAAGTGAGCTCAAATTTGTTTCCTGCTGCCAAAAATTTTTCCATTGAAAAATCGTTTCCAAAAACACTGCCTATTTGGGGTGCAACGTGCTTCATCACAAAATCAGGAAATTTCTTTTCCAGCGCCTTAGCATCAGTACCTTTTTTTAACAGCAGATAGGTGTGAAAATTATTACTTAACAGATTTGCCATTTGTGCTTCTTTGCCCGGCCAATCATTACCAAAAAAGGGAAGCAAAAAATCGAAATGAAAATGGGAAGTCTCAGGAATGTTTTCATAGACAGCTGTAACTTTTGCTGTTAACTTATTATCGAAAGTAAGCGATTGACCGAGTGCATTTCTGTTTGGAAAGTATTTTTCGGCAGCACGTTTGCTGATCGCCACACTGGCGGGTTGTGTCAACGCTTTGTCGGCATTACCCTCAAGCACCTTTACCGAAAAAATTTTGAAGAACGTGCTATCAACCCACATCACGTGTTGCTCTTTAATATTGTCTGTTCCTTCGGCACGTTTTACCATGTAGGAACCGTGATTGCGGAAACGCACAGTTGATTCTATTTCAGGATAATCATGCAAAAAAATTTGTCCGAGCGGAGCGGGCGTTACGGCCATTTTCAAATGGTTGCCATTGAATTTGATTTCGTTGTTTACCCGATAAATTCGGTCGGCTTTTTCGTTGTATTTATCGTAACTCAACTCATCGAGTACAAACAGCATAATGATCAAACAAGCCGCTATGCCCACGGCAAGCCCCGCAATGTTGATAACAGAATAAAAACCTTGTTTGCGCAGATTGCGAAACGCCACGGTGAGATAATTTTTAATCATATTTTTGGGTTTGGAGTTGTCAATTAAGATTACTTTTTTTTGAGTTTGTTGCAGGCCAGCGGTGTGGCCAAAAGATTTTAAAGTTTCGTGGTACGCCTCGATAAAATTTTTTCCGCACTTTATTTTTTCTTCGGTAGCGCAGCAGATGTGGTCTATCAATTCGGTTTCTATACCCTCGGCCACAATACCGCGGTAGTGCAGGTCTTTAATAATGTAATCAATATGGTTGTTGTTCAGCGTCAAGCGATGTTTACTTGCAAAACCGTGCTCATGGTTTTGATAAAATCAACAAACTCAGCTACCCGGTCTTTCGCTTCCGATTTTCCTTCCGGGGTAAGCAGATAGTATTTCCTCACTCGCTTTCCCATCAGTACTTTTTCGGTTTTTACCAAGCCTTCAGCTTCCAGCCGGTGAAGCGTAGGGTACAGCGCTCCTTCGGTTAATAAAATGCTACCGGCCGACAATTCCTTCACGCGGTGGGTTATTTCGTATCCATAGGTTTTGCCATGGTCTTTTAAAATTTTTAAAATGATTGTTTGCAGAGTGCCTTTCAATAACTCAGGAGAATGTGCCATAATACCTAATTGAATTAGGTATATGACGCTTAGGAAATGGGTAGGGTTGCAGCGAATGGCCAAAAATTTTTAGTGATGAACAAAAACAACTAATTTCGAGGGCTTATGAAAAAATATTACTGGTTTCTGCTGTTGTTTATAGGTTGGATTATCGGTTCAAGCCTTTGGTATTTATATGGTGTTAAGGGTGTAATCAATGCCGACCCGCATTATTTCGATCCGCACACACGCCTGCTGGCCATTGTAGAAATTTTTACGATGCTGCTGGTAGCTTGCCTGTTGGGATATGCCATTGCCTGGTGGCTGCGGCAAGACACCATCGAAAATCAAGAAGAACAAGACGCTACATTAATAGAACGAATTACGTTGCAGCAAGCAGACAATGAAGAACTGAACAACAAGATTTTGCTTTGGAGTGAAAAGCACCGGCACGACTTAACGGAGTGCCAGCAAAAACAACACGAAATCAATACAGAAAAGGAAAATTTACAACAACGCTTTCATGAGTTAGAGATTTTGTTAGCCCAAACCCGGCAAGAATTTTTACTGGCCCAAACGCAGCATCAGCAATCTGAAAACGACAGCGGAACACTCCGCTACAAAATCCGGCAACTGGAATACCAAAATAAAGAGCTGGCAGAAGCCAATGAGAAACTGCAAACGGAAATAGCCGGTCTTCATTCGCTAAAACGGGAGAGGAGTTTTTCGGAGCACCCATTTGTGCGCCCGGCCGAACCGGATGAAAAAGATGATCTTACCCAGATTAAAGGCATAGGTCCATTTATAGAAAAGCGACTGAACATGATTGGTATTTACACGCTGCAACAATTGAGTGAGCTAACCCCTGAAATGATAGACCGTGTGGGAGCTGCCATCGAATTTTTTCCGCACCGAATCCTAAAAGATGATTGGGCAGGGCAAGCAAAAAAATTATTGGGCTATTAGAATAGCAAGCGTGAGTTTTTCGCGCCCTCCAAGAGAAACAATCGCAGCTACATAGTAGCCACAAGGCCTCCACAAATCAGTTTTAGCTTAGTTGGCATGATTCCATTTGCTTATTTTTATCCGTATGAAAACAAATTTGCTCGCCATCGTTTTGATGTGCTTTACTTTTGTAGCTGAAGCGCAGCCCAAAATTCAAAAATATATTGCAGACCAAACGAATCAACACCGTTGGCTGAATGAGTATGTGCAGTTTCTTTCCATTCCCAATGTGCTGGGCGATTCAATTAATATAGCTCGAAATGCCAACTACATCAGCGCCTGGCTAAACAAACTCGGAGTGCAAGGGGAACTGCTTATGTCGGGCAAACCTAACTCTGCATCGGTGGTTTACGGAAGCGTATATGTTGGGGCTCCCATCACCATTGCATTTTACGCTCATTATGATGGCCAGCCTGTTAACCCCAAACAATGGGCAGATGGGCTTCAGCCTTTTGTTCCGGTTTTGTATTCTGACCGGTTGGATAGAGGGGGATTGAAAATTCCTTTTCCGGCCCATCAGCAAAAGATTGAACCACTTTGGCGGTTGTATGCGCGGGGCGCATCGGATGATAAAGCCGGAGTCTTTTCTATCATCACAGCCTACGAATCGCTTTTGAAAACCGGGCGGAAGCCAGCGGTAAATATCAAATTCTTTTTTGAAGGCGAAGAAGAAGCGGGGTCAATCAATCTGGCAGAAATATTTTCAAAGTATAAGGACAAACTTGCCGCAGACCTTTGGGTGATTTGCGATGGCCCCCGACACATTTCCGGAAAGAAGCAAGTTGTTTTTGGTGTGCGGGGCGATGTAACCCTCGATTTGAAGGTGTATGCCTCGAATCGCCCCCTGCACAGCGGAAACTATGGCAACTGGGCACCCAACCCGGCTATGCGGCTGGCACAATTACTGGCCAGCATGAAAGATGCCAACGGAAATGTTTTAATCAATGGATTTTACGATGACGTAATACCTTTGACAGAAACAGAAAAAGCGGCCATCGCTAAAATTCCAAAAATTGAATCTACTATACAAGAAGATCTGGCGCTGGGCCAGCCTGACGGAAACGGAAAAAGTTTTATGGAACTGCTGCAACGGCCTACCCTCAACATTAATGGAATGCAAAGTGCTAACGTAGGGGCCTTAGCTGCAAATGTTATCCCTATGGAAGCAACGGCTGTATTGGATTTGAGGTTGGTACTGGGCAATGATGTAGATCGGCAAATTGAAAAACTTAAAAAACATATCATCAAGCAAGGCTATCAGATAATTGACCATGAGCCAACAGATAACGAACGCAGAAAATATCCGCTCCTTGCCAAACTCACTCAACGCACCGGAGGTTATAATGCCCAACGCACACCCATGCAGTTGCCCCTTCCCCAAAAAGTAAGCGCGGCAATAAGTACGACTGTAAATTATGACGTAATACAAGTACCTTCTTTGGGCGGAAGCCTTCCGC
>JAFDZA010000011.1 GCA_018267135.1 Bacteroidota bacterium | reverse complement strand
TATACCTCGCAAGAAAAGGGAACGGTAGAAAATCGAATTGGTGTATTGCGAAGGTTCTTTCCCAAGAAGACTGACTTTACTCTCGTAACGGCCAAACGTGTAAGCCAAGTAGAAAAAATGATCAATGAAAGACCTGTACGAAAATTTAACTATCTAACCCCAAATGCTGTATTTTTACGAAAACTAAAAGTTGCACTTATTACTTGAACACAGCGTTTCCAAAAATAACAGAAAGCGTTTTAACTTTATAGAATGAATTTTCCGCGTGCTATTATACTCCTGCTTCTATTGGTGCTTTGTGGGAACTGGGGTTTTTTTGCACATCAAAAAATCAGCCGTCTGGCCGTGTTTACATTACCTCCGGCCATGAGTTCATTTTACAAAAAGAATATCCGCTACATTGAAGAAGCGGCCGTAAACCCCGACCGCAGGCGGTACATTATGCCCGATGAAGCACCCCGCCACTATATTGACTTAGAGGAATATGGCGATAGTGCAGTCTATAAATTGCCCCGATATTGGAAACAAGCCGTAGAAAAATTTGGGGAAGATTCATTGAATGCGCATGGAATTTTACCGTGGGCTATTCAGTCGTTTTATTTTCGTTTAAAAGACGCCTTCTCCATTCGCGATCCGGAAAAAATTTTGCGCTACTCGGCCGACCTGGGGCATTACATAGCCGATGCCCACGTGCCTTTGCACACTACAAAAAATTATGACGGCCAGCTTACCGGCCAAACCGGCATTCATGCATTTTGGGAATCGCGCTTGCCGGAGTTGTTTTCTGCCGATTACAATTTTTATACCGGCAAAGCCCGCTATTTAACTAATGTGCCGCAAGAAGTTTGGAAAATCATTGCCCACACCAATCAGGCATTAGATTCGGTTTTGCAATTCGAAAAACTTCTTGCTGAAAAAACGGGGCACAGCAAATT
This sequence comes from Bacteroidota bacterium, assembly GCA_018267135.1. Lineage (GTDB taxonomy): Bacteria > Bacteroidota > Bacteroidia > Cytophagales > Cyclobacteriaceae > ELB16-189. The sequence continues at coordinate 157,003 of JAFDZA010000011.1, read as the reverse complement.
CAATTTCGAAACAAAAGGAAAACGGACTATTAAAGTTTTTTCGGCTGACTATGCCCAAACGTATCACACCCTGCTATCGGGTATGGTAGAGCGGCAAATGCGCCAAAGTGTTTGGCTAACCGGAAGCCTTTGGTACACTGCCTGGGTAGATGCGGGGCAACCTGATTTAAAAGCGTTGATCGACTATAAACCGTCTGAGGAAGAGTTGAGAAAGCGAAACGAAGAGCTGAAAAACTGGAAAAAGGAACGCACCAAAGCCCTTAGCGATACCTTACATGTTTACTAAGTTGAAAACGAAAGATTGAAAGTGGAAAATACGGGTATCAAAAAAAACGGAACCCTTTCTATTCTTCACTTTCAATCTAAAAAATCTACATCTTCCTTACTTTGCCACTACCCGAGGAATGGCTGTTTACCTGATTGGGATTGCCCTTGTAGGTAACACTGCCGCTACCGGAAATATTGGCATCGAGCGAATCTTTTACATTGATCTCTACATCGCCTGAGCCGGAGATGCGCACTTCGCATTTAGATACTTCCAGGTTCGAGGCCAACACTTTGCCCGAGCCGCTGATGTGTGTTTTTATTTGATTGGCTGTGCCGCTCATCTCTACCTTGCCCGAGCCTGAAACAGCTACATCGGCTTTCCCTGTTATGGTGGTAGTTGCTTTTATCTTGCCCGAGCCGCTCACGCTGCTTTCAAAATCGCGGCAATTTCCGTTTACCTCCATGTTGCCGCTCCCCGACACATCAGCCGTTAGTTCGCCTTTGGCATCCAACTCGATGGTGAGCGAGCCCGAGCCGCTCACTTTCAATTCCATATCCTGGCTGTTAATTTTTCCATCGCTTAGCAAATCTCCGGAGCCGCTCACGCTAATTGCCTCAATATCTTTTACGGTAATATATACTGTAATTTTATTTTCATCTCGCCAGTTCCAGTTTCGCCAATTCCATTTTTCAGCATGCCCAATGGAAAGGCGGCTACCGCTTACTTCCGTTTCAATTTTTTCGAGGGTTTCTTTATCTCCTGAGAGTACTACACTTTGCGGGCTGCCCTGTTTAAGAATTAATTTACCGGGCACCCGGAAAGATAATTTTGTAAACGGCTCTACAGAGCGTGTTTCTTTTGTTTGTGCCCCGCTAAAGCCGGAGATCAACAAAAAAAATAGAAATGCGGGTATGAATTTCATAGTTGTTTGATTTTATATAGCTGAAAGACCGAAAGCAAACGCTCAGGGTTGCTTCCTTATAAAATTTTTAATAAGAAAAAGGGAATGTAACCGACCAAAGGCATCTTGCGCCCCGAATCCCAGTCTAAAACATAATTAGGTTGTTTTTCGGCTGATCCATTTTGCCAAACCGGCTAGCGCACGATTTCTCACTTTTTGTTGAAAAAATCCGGTCCATCCTAACAACCATCCGCTTAAACCCAAGGCCTGACGGCTCCATTTCCAAAAATTAAAATAATCGGTGTGTTCAATAATTTTCCCGTTTTCAATCCGCATGTATGCCTGGATGCGGTTTACCACCTTCCGGCCGGTAGCTGAAAAAGTGTACGTTGCCACCCAGCGGCAAGAAATATATTCGGCATCAATTGCTTTCACTTCTGAAAAAACCAAAGAGAAATCTTTAGCGTTTCGGCAAAGCATCTCCCACATCGCTTTTACCTGTATGCTATTGAGCGTGCCAAATACCGAATCCTGAAAAACTACCTCCTCGGCATAATATTGCTGCATAGTTGGGTAGTCCAGTTTTTGGAAAGACTCATAAAAATGACCGACTACTTGCTCGTTTGACATGGCTGTAAAATTAAAAAAGCCTCCCTATTTTCTATATAAGAAGGCTCTGTCGGGGTGAGAGGATTCGAACCTCCGACCTCTACGTCCCGAACGTAGCGCACTAGCCGGGCTGTGCTACACCCCGGTAAAAACAAAATACTCTTTCCGGTTATGTTCTTATTCTTACCTCCTGTAAAAATGAACTTTAAGCGGGAGGCAAAAATAATAATCGGTTTTGATTTGATGACTATTCACTACCTAAAAACTGCCAAAAAATAAAGCTCTGCCATTGTTTTTGTTAGCCGCAAAATATCTAACCATAAAAAAATGGCTACTCCCGTTAAAACATTTGACTATTTAAGCATGGGGGCTACCTTTGTCTGTGCCCGAAAGGGTTTGCTTTTGGATGATCATCAACCCATTCAAAATCGGCAACTAAACGAACAAAATGATATTAAACATCGTTGTTTGCTTCATGATTTACGCTAACCCTTTTTGCTGATTATGCCATCCCATAAACTTGCCCTGGCCGATACTCATTCGTTTTCTTCTTTTTTTCTCGACTATATCTCGCAGAAAGATTCGTTGAAGGAATTTTATAACCGGTTCCCGCTCATCGAAAATTTCAAAGACCAGATAGAAGAAAAGAAATCTTTTCCTGTAGCTCATCGCAAAGTACTTTATGACATTATTCAAAAGCAATATGAAGGCATCTCCATCCTTGAGCCCGTTGCCTCTCACCTTCAGCTATTAAAAAATTCAAAAACTTTTACCATTACCACCGGGCATCAACTAAATATTTTTACCGGCCCTCTTTATTTTATTTACAAAATTGTAACCGTCATCAACACTTGTAAAAAATTGAAACAGCATTACCCGGAGTATAATTTTGTTCCGGTATATTGGATGGCCAGCGAAGATCATGATTATGATGAAATAAAATATTTTCGTTTGTATGGAAAAAAATATGTTTGGGAAACCAGCCAAACCGGTGCGGTGGGTCGCTTTAACCCCCAAACATTAGCCGCCTTAGCCGAAGAACTTCCGGGCGATGTTTCCGTTTTTAAAAAGGCATATACCCAAAGCCATACGTTGGCCAATGCTGTGCGCCAGTATGTAAATCATCTTTTCGGGCACGAGGGGTTATTGGTGTTAGATGCCGATGCCAAAGAATTGAAATCATTATTTAAAAATGTAATAACAGACGATTTGTTTCATCATACCTCTAAAAAATTAGTAGAAGAAAAAAACCGCCAGTTAGAGTCCTGGCATTACCATCCGCAGGTTTTTGCCAGAGATATTAATTTTTTCTATTTGGATAATGCCGTTCGGCAGCGTATCGAGCGTAATGAAGATGAGTTTGTAGTGGTCGACACGAATTTAAAATTCAGCCAAAATGAAATTAAAAACTTGATCGAAACTTCTCCTGAAAAATTTAGTCCGAATGTAATTTTACGTCCACTCTATCAGGAAACCATCCTTCCCAATCTGGCCTATGTGGGCGGACCGGCCGAAGTTGTTTACTGGCTGCAACTCAAAGGCGTTTTCGATTATTTTAAAACACCGTTTCCGATATTGATGCCGCGCAACTTTGCCGCTCTGCTGGATGCGCCCACCCAAAAGAAATTTGAAAAAACAGGATTGGAGGTAAAAGATTTATTTGAAGAAAAAAATTATTTATTCAATCATTGGATTACCCAAAACTCTAAGGGCCAACTCTCGCTTGATTCGGAAATTAAAGAAACCAAAAATATCCTTTCCGTTGTAAAGGAGCGTGCCGCCAACATAGATCGTTCCCTGCTTCAACATGTAGATGCTCAAATTTTGCGGGCAACTAAATCGCTCGAAGGCATTGAACAAAAAATGGTGCGCGCGGCAAAACGAAAGCAAAGTGATAAACTCCGGCAATTGGAAACCATTAAAGATTTTCTTTTTCCCAACGGCAGCCCGCAAGAGCGGGTAGATAATTTTTTAAACTTTTACCAAGCTAACCCATTATTTATTGAGCAGTTAATTCAATCTTTCGATCCGTTTGATTTCCGGTTTGTGGTTCTGATGCCGTAAGTTAACTGGTATCTTAAAATGAAGAGTGTTTTTTATTTAGACAAACTATGAAGACCAGTCGATTAGAAGCCTTTAGCGATGGCGTTTTCGCCATTATCATCACCATCATGGTACTGGAATTAAAAGTACCTGAAGGAGCTGATTTTTCCGCATTAAAGCCGCTTACCTCAAAATTTTTGTCTTACGTTTTAAGTTTCATTTACCTGGGTATTTACTGGAACAACCACCATCATTTGTTTCAAGCCATCAAGAAAGTAAATGGAAAAGTATTATGGGCTAATTTAGCCTTGTTGTTTGTACTTTCGCTTATTCCGTTTACTACCGCCTGGATGGGCGAAAATCATTTTGAAAAAAACCCTGTAGCGCTCTATGGAATTAACCTTATGCTGTGCGCGCTAACCTACACCATTCTAGAAAAAGCAGCCATCCGGCATGAAGGAAAAGAATCGGCTATTGGGGTAGCCATAAAAAATAATTTTAAAGAATATGTTTCTTTGGCAACGTATGTATTATCTACCCTGTTAGCCTTTTTTGTGCCAGCTCTAAGTATAGCGGGGTATGCTTTAGTGGCCGTTATCTGGCTGATACCGGACACCCGGATAGAGAGCCAACTGAAATAACACATGACCAAGCAAAACATTCGGCCGCTGTTTCTCGCTAAACGGAAAGCCCTCTCCGTAGCCGACCAAACTTTGCTGAGCCGAAAACTAACGGAAAATTTCTTCTCCTTTTTAAATGTTTCTTCCATCCAAACAGTTCATCTTTTTCTTCCTATGCAAACAAAGAATGAACCGGACACCTGGCTTATCATTTCCCGACTTCAAAAAGAATTTCCGCAAATTAAAATTTCGATACCCAAAGTTGAAAAAGAGAAACTGGTCAGTTTTTATTTTGAAGGAACACATCAGGTGGCTTTAAATAAGTGGGGAATTCCCGAGCCTGCTTTGGGTGTGATTACACCGTCTGAAAAAATTGATTGGGTTATCGTGCCGCTGCTTGCCTTTGATAAACGGGGACACCGGGTGGGTTACGGCAAAGGTTTTTACGACCGGTTCTTAAAAGAATGCCGACCTGATTGTCAAAAAATAGGCCTCTCATTTTTTGATCCGGTCAATGAAATTTCGGATGCCGCAGAGCATGATGAAAAACTAACCTGTTGTATTACTCCGCAAAAACTCTACACGTTTTAAACGGCAGGTTCTTGCTGGCTCAGGCAATGAAATGACCCCAGCCCCCAAATAATATCGGTAGAGTCAAGGCCTATCACTTTTCTATCCGGGAAGCAGCCTTGAAGCAGATCGAGCGCTTTGTCATCGTTCGCACAATTAAAAACAGGTGTTACCACATACTTGTTGGCAATATAAAAATTGGCATACGAGGCGGGCAGCCGTTGTTCTTCATACACCACAGGCGAAGGCATCGGCAACTCAATAATTTTTATGGCTCGGCCATTTTCCAATTTCATTTTTTGTAGCAAGGCTACATTTTCTTTCAGCGGCTGATAGTTGGCATCGGTTTTAGTATGTTCTACTGCGGTAACCACCGTTTCGGCATCTACAAAGCGTGTAATATCGTCTATGTGGCCATCGGTATCATCGCCTACAATGCCATCGCCCAGCCACAACACGTTTTCAACGCCATAATAATCAATTAAAAATTTTTCAATCTGCGATTGTGACAAGTGCGGATTGCGGTTGGGGTTGAGTAAGCAAGAAGTGGTGGTAAGCACAGTGCCTCGGCCGTTAAATTCAACGGATCCTCCTTCCATAACAATATCCGGTTTAGCTAATGGCAACCGATAGTGGTTGGCAATCGAAACAGGAATCTCATTGTCGAGGTCAAAAGGTGGATATTTTCCGCCCCAGGCGTTGTAATTCCACTTCACTACCATTTTCTTTTTTTCTTTTGGGTTGATGAGAAAAGCCGGGCCATGATCGCGGCACCAGGCATCGTTGGTAGGGTGAAAGAAAAAATGAATATGATTTAAATCGGCTCCGGCTTTTAGAAGATAGTCTGTTGCTCTTATTTTCATTCCCTCATCTGCCACATTAATGCACACTTTTTCGCCTTCGGCTACCCGTTTTACAAATTGCGCGTACACCGGAAAAATAGTTTCTATTTTCCCCGGCCAGGAAGCTTCTTTATGTGGCCAACTCAGCCACGTAGCATCATGGTGGGCAAACTCAGCCGGAAAAAAATAACCTTGCTCTCGGGGGGTCATTTCAAATGAGGTAATAAATTAAAAATAATTGAATTCAGTCCGCAAAATACAACATGATGAGATGAGATGAAAAAAGAAAAGCCGGACAAACATCCGGCCATTCTTGTCAAGATTATTTTTGTATTTATCCTTGCACAGCAAAAGCAACTTCGGTGTTCTCCCAACGAATCACCACTTTATTGCCTTCTATGGTGATGGCCAGTTTTTCTACCAATGCGGCTGTCTTACCGGGTTTTACTGTTACACGCAAGGCATCTTCCGATTCTTTATAATCAAACGCACCCCATTGTTTTGCATTTTTATTTAAAATTACTGTCCATTCATTTTCATTAGGAATGGTAAACAACGCGTACGTTCCTTTGGCCAGCGCTTTTCCTTCAATTTTTACATCTTTATCAACCGTAAAGGTAGTGGCTTCATTGGCTCCGGTCCGCCACACTTTTCCGTAGGGTTCTAATCCGCCAAATATTTTTCTTCCTTTTACGGAAGGCGAACTATAATTAATGGCGATTTTGGCTCCGCCCACAGTGCCTTCAGCTTTGGCAGGCGGGCTCGAGCGTTTGCTTTTATCGTCTTTTTGGGCATACGTGGCCATCGAAAATAATGACACCACTACAAGAAGTAAAAGGGAAGTATGTTTTTTCATAATATGATTGGGTTAAGTTGTGTTGCGCTCATTTAAAGAGGGAAGCGTCCTGCAATATGCGGGGCGCTTCCCTCTTATCCAAAAAACTAAAACCTGTAAACTAAAAATAATAACGGCAGACAATTAATTTGGTTGCTTATTCGATCGAAAAATTATCTTGTTTTCTTAGCTCCTCGTACAGCCTGGGCCGTCCAGGGGTCTTCCGGCCAGTGATGTTTGGGGTAGCGGGTGCGCAGTTCTTTTCGCACGTCATGATAGGTGTTATCCCAAAAGTTTTTTAAATCCTGTGTTACTTGCACCGGTTTAAAGCCCGGAGACAGCAAATGCAAAATCAATTTGGTTTTCCCTTCATTAATGGCGGGCGTTTCCTTCCAACCAAAAACCTCCTGCAACCGTACTTTTAATAGAGGGGCCTCACCGGCTGGCGAGTATTCGATTTTTAGCACAGACCCACTGGGCACTTGTATTTTTTCGGGAGCCAGTTTGGGTAACCGCGATTGAATTTCCCAGGGCAGAATGCTGTTTACTATGGCTTCGGTATCTAACCGGTTAAAATCGGCACGGTTATTTACGTTTGGCAAAAAAGGCGCTAGCCAGATTTCGCACGAGTTCAGCAGCGATTCGTTTGCTACGTCCGGCCAGGCCTCATCGGCTCGCCATTTTTTTAAACTTAGCACACGCGCCTGCCATTGTTCTTGCTGAGGGGCCCAGTTTAGCAATGCCAATCCTTCTTGCTGCACGGCCTCGCATAAGATTTTAATTTTTTTTGTTTCGCTTACCGAAGGCATTGGTTTAGCCGATAATACCAAGGCTCCAATTTGTTTTTCTACCGAGGCTACAATAGCACCCCTTTCCGGATCCCATCTTATCGTTTCGCTTTCTCTTGCTACTAAAGACAAGTCGGTTTCATCAATAGGAGCGGCCGAAAAAATTTTTCCTTCACCCGCTCCTACATCAACAGTAGCTACTGCCAGCCAGGTTTTTTGCATGAGTGGATCGTGTTCGGGCAGGCGGGCGATTCTTCCGTTGGCCAATTTGTAACGGGTACTAAATTTTTCTGTCTGCTTGGCAATTCGTTCCGGGTAAACTTCCATTAATAAGTTTCCCAGGTCTGTATCCGCAAAGAGAGAATTATCGATTTCATTTTTTAAAATCCTGCGCCACTGGCCGGCCAGTTTTTCAATCCGTTCCAATATCATCCTATCCGCATTTACCCGTTCGCCTTTACGCCATTTTCTCAGGATCTCTATGCGCAACGAAATATCGGCACCTACTTCTTTGGGCAGCGGGTCGCGTTCTTCCAGCACGGCCGCCAGGTCTGTTCGCAGTCCGCCATATCGCAGGTTGGAAGTATGGCGATTACATAACAGATGAGCCAGCCGCGGGTGCGTAGGCATTTCTCCTATTTCTTTTCCATGACGGGTAATTTTATTATTTTCTACTGCACCCAGTTGGGTGAGCAAATCAATAGCCTGCGCTACCGCACCGGCCGGTGGTGGAGTAACCCACTTCATATCTCTGATGGGAGTGCCCCAAATAAAAAGTTCAAGCATCATCGGGGCCAAATCAGCCTCCAAAATTTCAGGTGGGCGCGAAAGCTGTAAAAAAGGATGTGTTGCTTTAGCCCATAAACGATAGCAGGTGCCCGGCCCTAACCGGCCGGCCCGGCCGGCTCGCTGGTCGGCCGCATCTTGTGTAACGGGCACGGTTTCTAGTCGCGTCAGGCCGGAGCGCGGATCGAATTTAGGCACACGCGAAAGGCCGGAATCAATAACGGTGGAGATTCCTTCAATGGTGAGCGAGGTTTCGGCAATGGATGTAGCCAAAACAATTTTGCGTGTTCCGTTGGGGTTGGGGAGAATAGCTTCGCGTTGTTTCTGAAAAGGAAGGTCGCCATACAATGGAAAAACTACTGCGCCTATGGTTTCCGGTTCTAATAATTCCTGTGTGCGTTTAATTTCTCCAGCCCCGGGCAAAAAAACCAATACATCGCCTTGTTGTTCTTTTAACGCGCGTCTGATCGTTCGCACTACTGCCAATACAATCGGTTCGGTTTTACCGGGTGGCTCGTATTTTATCTCAATAGGGAATTGTTTTCCGGTGCTGGAAAGAACAGGTACGTTTCCCAGGGTGGCCGAGAGCTGCTCGCTCGGCAGGGTGGCCGACATAATTAAAAGGCGAAGATCAGGGCGCAACAGTTGCTGACTTTGCCAGCACAGCGCCAACGCCAAATCGGCCTGCAGGCTACGCTCATGAAACTCGTCAAAGATTATCAGCCCCACTCCTTCCAGGGCGTTGTCGTGTTGCAGCATCCGGGTAAGGATACCTTCGGTTACTACCTCTATGCGTGTGTGTTTGCTTGTGTTGTTTTCAAAGCGGATACGATAGCCTACGGTTTCGCCTAATTTTTCATGGAGCAATTCGGCCATGCGGGCAGCCACCGATCTGGCGGCTAACCTTCGTGGTTGAAGCATTATTATCTTTTTGCCTGCCAGCCAATTTTCTTGTAAGATCTGAAAGGGGACAATGGTTGATTTTCCGGCTCCGGGGGGTGCTTGAAGAATAACTATTTTATGGATTCTAAAAAGAGACTTAAGTTCTGGAACAATCTCCTCAACCGGATATTTCATTTGCAGGGGGAGGGTTCGTCAAATATTTTTTTTTAATAAAAGGTTGTGTCCAACCAATAAGAAAACACGAGAAATTGAACCTAGAAATTAACTGTATCATTTCGTCCAGGCTTTCACTAGCATTATTGCTTTATCAATCTCTTCTTCTGAATTAAAAATATGTGTGCAGTGGCGCACGCCAAACTCATTGCCTTGCGAGCGGGGGCGCATCCGGGCTTCGGCCCAATACTTTTTTTGTAAATCGGCTCCGGTCCATCCTTCAATATTGTAAACCGTAATGCCCGCACACATACTCTCCTCTGCGGGCGAAAAAGATTTTACTTTAGGCAAAGTTTTCAGGCCGTCCCGCAGACGTTTACCCAAAAATTTAATCCGCTCATACACTCGGTCGGGGCCGAGTTCAAAGTGAAAGTCTAATGCGGCCTCAAGTCCTTTCAGTACCGAAAAATTGCCGGTGCCTCGTTGGGTAAAGCGAAAGCCTTCGTCTGTGTGGTCGTCCCAGCGGTAGCTTGATACGGAGGTCCAGAGCGTTTTCAAATGCTCCGCTTTTACATACATAAAACCGGTGCCGGGTGGAGCTCCGATCCATTTATGGAAGCAGCCTACATAGGCATCGCAGTCAATATCTTTTACATCTACTTTAATGTGTCCGATGGTTTGGGCGCCATCAAGCACGGTGAAGATGCCGCGCTGGCGCGCCTGAGCACACAATTCTTTTACCGGCAGAATAGCTCCACTTCCGGAAATCAGGTGCGACAACATCAGCACTTTGGTGCGGGGTGTAATAGCCTGATTGATTTTATCATATACTTCAGTAGAATTAGTGCAGGGTTTGCCAATAGCTACGGTCTTAAATACCGCGCCATATCGTTTCTCTTTTTGCTTCCATGAAGATTGTCCTCCACCATGTTCCTGGTCGGTTGTCAGAATTTCATCGCCCGGCTGTAACGTAAGCCCATTGGCAATGTAGCTCATACCGTTTGTAACATTATCGGTCATGGCAATTTCGGCCGCGGTGCCATTGATCAGGCTGGCTACTTTGGTGCGGAAGCTCATTAAATTATTATAGCCACTGATAAACTCTTCTTTGTTATCATCCTGATACGCCCAATCGGCCGGGTGGGCGGCTGTGTAGTTCAGGTGAGCTGTCATTTTTTCAACCACCACTTTAGGCATAACGCCCACTGTACCGGGGTTAAAAAAAACTGTGTGGCGGTCGAGGGAAAATTGATCGCGTACATTTTTCCAAAAATCGGGATCGGCCGGATCAAGCTCTCCCATTTCTTTTGAGGGGTGAGCCAGCGATGTAAGAGCTGGCAAAGTGAAGGCTGAAACCCCTAATGATTTAATCAGATTTCTTCGGGAGATCATGGTTGTAAAAAATTTGGTAATGAAAGGTAATTAAAATTATCTTTAGGAGTATTCCATTGATCACATTAGCCCATTACAAATGCAAAAGCTCATCATCCACGGGTTTTCAGAATTTGAACAATACATCGGGAAAGAACTGGGGGTTTCCGACTATTTAAAAATATCACAACAGCAGATTAACCAGTTTGCCAAGGCCACGCTCGATGAGCAATGGATCCACACCGACCCGGTGCGGGCTGCCGATGGTCCGTTTAAAAGTACCATTGCGCATGGCTACTTAGTACTTTCGCTGGTGCCTTACCTGTGGGAACAGATTGCCGACATCCGCAACGTAAAGATGTTGGTAAACTATGGTATTGAAAAAATGAAATTTAATCAGCCGGTGTTAGTGGACCATGAAGTGCGGCTGCGTGTTACGCTAAAATCGCTGGTCGATTTGCGTGGCATTTCCAAAACTGAAATGGACATCGTAATGGAAATTAAAGACAACCCCAAGCCGGCCTTTACGGCTACCATTGTATTTCTGTATCATTTCAATAAGTAGCTTTTTCTATTATTTTTTAATTGTCTGTCGCAACCCGGTATACCCCAAAATACCCGAGAGCAGCGAGCCAATAAGAATGGCTCCTTTCGAAGCGTTTAACAAAACCGGCTCATCAAATGCGAGCAACGTTATAAAAATTGACATGGTAAACCCAATGCCCGCCAATGCTCCACACCAAAACAACTGAGGCCGGCTCATCTCCGATGGAATAACACATACCTTCATAGCCACTCCGGCCATAGCAAACAAAAATATGCCTAGCGGTTTTCCCAACATCAAACCAAAAATAATTCCATACCCAACCGGGGAGGCTACATCTTGAAAAAACGAAGGCGAAATAACAATGGCCGTATTCGCCAATGCAAACAACGGGAGAATAAAAAAAGCCACCGGTTTGTGTAGTCTGCGTTGCAATACGTGCGACAATGAATTTTTACTGTTTGACGAAAACGGAATAGCAAAAGCCATGAGTACACCCGCGATGGTAGGATGAATGCCGGAGCGATACATAAAAAACCATAAGGCTACACCCAATAAAAGATAAACCGGAAGAGAATAACAATTTTTATTTTTTAGGATTAACATAACTCCCCAAACGATTCCAGCCAATCCAAAATTGAAGAAAGAAAAACCGGAGGCATAAAAAAGAGCAATCACAACAATGGCCCCAAGATCATCGGCTATGGCCAGTGCCGTTAAAAACAATTTTAATGAAGTGGGAACACGACTGCCCAGCAGCGACAATACGGCCAAAGAAAATGCAATATCAGTAGCCATCGGAATACCAAATCCTTTGGCCGAATCGGTACCCTCATTAAACAGCAAATAAATTGCTGCGGGCACGGCCATTCCTCCGGCAGCCGAAACCAGCGGCAACAATGATTTTCGTACATCGGCCAGCTCCCCCACATACATTTCGCGTTTTATTTCTAACCCTACGAGCAGGAAAAAAATTGTCATCAGGCCATCGTTAATCCAAAACACTAGCGGGTGATCTAAAAATTGAAGATGCCAGATCTGCTCGTACGATGTTCCTGTGTAGTAAGTGAGCCAAAGAGAAACGATCGTACAGATAATTAACAGTAAGCCGGCCGTGCGCTCACTCTCAAAAAAATCATAATAAATTTTAGACCAATTTTTCATTGGATTCAAACCGGGTAGGTCAAACAGTTAATGGCGTTCTCTCTTTAAAATTAATCTTTCAAAAATAGAAAATACTTTCTGAGACTAACTCCTGTTAGCTAAATCCTGCCCTTCTCAGTAATTTTGCAAACAATATTTTTCTTATGAGCACACATACAGCCTCGGTCGGCACAAAAACAGCCACACCTCCGCATCACCCGGTGGAGCCTTACAAACCAATTCATAAAGTTCGTATTGTAACAGCCGCCAGTTTGTTCGATGGCCACGATGCAGCCATCAACATCATGCGCAGAATTATTCAGGCCACCGGTTGCGAGGTTATTCATTTGGGGCACGACCGCAGTGTGGAAGAGGTGGTGAACACCGCCATTCAGGAAGATGCACAAGCCATCGCCATGACAAGCTATCAGGGCGGCCACAACGAATACTTTAAATATATGCACGACTTGCTGCGCGAAAAGGGGGCAGGCCATATAAAAATTTTTGGCGGAGGTGGTGGTGTAATCCTGCCCGAAGAAATACGTGAACTGATGGACTACGGCATTACACGCATCTACTCGCCCGATGATGGCCGTGCACTGGGCTTACAGGGAATGATAAACTATCTGGTAAAGCAAAGCGATTTTGCTTTAGGTGAAAACCTGCATCATGAAGTGGAGCAACTGGAATCTAAAAATCCGTTAGCCATTGCCCGGCTGATTACGGCAGCCGAAAATTTCCGGGATCAACACAAAAAAATTTTTGACCACATCCACACACTGGCCGGCCAGGCCAACGTACCCGTGCTAGGTATTACCGGAACAGGCGGTGCCGGAAAATCTTCCATCGTAGATGAAACCGTGCGAAGATTTTTGTTTGACTTTAAAGATAAAACCATCGGGCTGATTTCGGTCGATCCTTCCAAACGAAAAACCGGAGGCGCCCTGCTGGGCGACCGCATCCGCATGAACGCTATTAACAACCCGCGTGTGTTTATGCGCTCGCTCGCTACCCGCCAGTCTAACCTGGCGTTGTCGGTTTATGTAAAAGAAGCCATTCAGGTACTGAAAGCAGCCCGGTACGATTTAATTATTCTTGAAACTTCCGGTATTGGCCAAAGCGATACCGAAATTTTAGATCACAGCAATGTTTCACTTTATGTAATGACCCCCGAGTACGGAGCCGCCACGCAACTGGAAAAAATAGACATGCTCGATTTTGCCGATGTCATTGCCCTGAATAAATTCGATAAACGCGGAGCGATGGATGCCCTGCGCGATGTAAAAAAACAATACCAGCGAAATCATAACCTGTGGAGCAAAAAACCGGACGAGATGCCGGTATTTGGCACCATTGCTTCTCAATTCAATGATCCGGGCACCAATCAGTTGTACAAACACCTGATGGATACCATTGCCGAAAAAACTAAGGCCGATTTAAAATCTACCTTTACTATTACACGCGAAATGTCGGAGAAGATTTTTGTCATCCCGCCTCACCGCACCCGTTACCTCAGCGAAATTTCGGAAAACAACCGCAGTTACGATCAGTGGGTAAACTCGCAAACCAAAACCGCTCAGCTACTTTATTCCATTCATAAAACATTGGAAACACTCGGGGCTAACCCAGAAATAAAAAAAGCGCTGCAAGCTGAGTACGACCGTCTTCAATTAAATCTTGACCCCAAAAACTGGAAGCGGGTAGAAACCTTTCAGGCAAAAGTTCAGCAATACAAAGACGAAGTTTTTAAATTTAAGGTGCGCGATAAAGAGATTGGTATTAAAACCCATACAGAATCGCTCGCACATATTCAGATTCCGAAGGTATCATTGCCACGTTACGAAGCCTGGGGTGATTTATTAAAGTGGCAACTTCAGGAAAATGTACCGGGCGAGTTTCCTTACACGGCAGGCATTTATCCTTTTAAACGGGAAGGCGAAGACCCCACCCGCATGTTTGCGGGCGAAGGCGGCCCCGAACGTACCAATCGCAGGTTTCATTATGTAAGCCTTGCCATGCCGGCTAAACGGCTATCTACCGCTTTTGATTCGGTAACGCTTTATGGAAATGACCCTGACTATCGCCCGGATATATATGGGAAGATCGGCAACTCGGGCGTAAGCATCTGTTGTTTGGACGATGCCAAAAAATTGTACAGTGGCTTCAACCTGGCCGACCCGAAAACGTCTGTGTCTATGACTATTAACGGGCCGGCTCCTATGCTTCTGGGCTATTTTATGAATGCCGCCATTGACCAGCAATGCGAAATTTACATCCGCCAAAACGGGCTTGAGGAAGAGGTTCAAAAAAAAATAAAATCACTTTATGCCGAACCCCATTCCATCCCTTCTTATCAGGGCTCTTTACCGAAAGGAAACGATGCGCTGGGTTTAATGTTGCTGGGCACCACGGGCGATCAGGTGTTGCCGAAAGAAGTTTACGAAAAAATAAAAACGGAAACCCTCCGCCAGGTGCGCGGCACGGTGCAGGCCGATATTTTAAAAGAAGATCAGGCCCAGAACACTTGTATCTTTTCTACTGAGTTTGCTCTTCGCCTGATGGGCGATGTGCAACAGTATTTTATTGAAAAAGGAGTGCGCAATTTTTATTCGGTTTCCATATCGGGCTACCACATAGCCGAAGCCGGTGCCAACCCTATTACACAACTTGCCTTTACCCTGGCCAACGGCTTTACTTACGTAGAATATTATTTAAGTCGTGGTATGGACATTAACGAGTTTGCTCCTAACCTTTCGTTTTTCTTTAGTAACGGCATCGACCCGGAATATGCTGTCATTGGCCGGGTGGCAAGAAGAATCTGGGCAAAGGCCTTGCACAAAAAATACGGAGCCAACGCGCGAAGTCAGATGCTGAAATACCACATTCAAACTTCGGGCCGCTCACTCCATGCTCAGGAAATTGATTTCAATGACATCCGCACTACGTTGCAAGCTTTGTATGCCATCTACGACAACTGCAATTCCCTGCACACCAATGCGTACGATGAAGCTATTACTACGCCTACCGAAGAGAGTGTGCGAAGGGCGATGGCTATTCAATTAATTATCAATAAAGAATTAGGGTTAGCTAAAAACGAAAACCCGATGCAGGGCTCATTCATTATTGAAGAACTGACTGATTTGGTGGAGGAGGCCGTGCTTTCGGAGTTTGACCGAATAACCGAGCGGGGCGGAGTATTGGGCGCCATGGAAACCATGTATCAGCGAGGAAAAATTCAAGAAGAAAGTTTGTATTATGAAACGCTGAAACACACCGGAGATTATCCGATTATTGGCGTCAATACATTTTTAAGTTCCAAGGGGTCGCCCACAATTATCCCTCAAGAAGTAATTCGCGCTACCACCGAAGAAAAAGAATACCAGATTAAAATGTTGCGCAGCCTGCACCAACAGCAGGGAACCCAATCGGCATTGGCTTTAGAGAAAGTGCAACTGGCGGCTATTCAAAATAAAAATATTTTTGGCGAACTGATAGAGGCTTGCAAAGTGTGCTCGCTGGGGCAAATTACGAAAGCTCTCTTTGAAGTGGGCGGGCAGTATCGAAGAAATATGTAGAGTATATTTTGTGTCAAATAAAAAAAGCTGTTCGGTTAAGAACAGCCTTTTTACCTAAACTTTACTTAATTTACTTAATCCGGTTGCCGGCAGCATCCGTTACCTGAAACACCGGTTGTCCTTCTACTTGCATAACATTGTAAACTAACGCGCGGTATTCGTTTACTGTTAAAGTATCGTGATAAATAACGTTGTCGTTGCCATCTAAAATGGTAACATCCACGTTTCCCGTACCTTTTCCGGCTACCGACAATAAATACTTTCCATTCTCCAAGCGGCTTACATTGGCTTGTGCTTTAAATTCGTTTGCATTAAGCGCTTCTTCGCTTACTTTATAATTGATTTTTTGAATTTGTGTACCGTTCTCGTCTGTGATCTCCACATTATACACACCGGGTTCCATTCCTTCAAAGTTAAGCGGGCGGCTAAATTTGCTAAGACCATTCATTGTTTCAGAAAAAAGAACTTTGCCGTTGCTGTTGGTTATTTTCATTACCACTTTGGCTGATGTGGGGCCTTCATAAATCACTTTAAATACTTCGGCTTTGCTGGCATTCATTACAACTAATTTGGAAGGAGCTCCGGCAAAAGCAAAAACTGCCGATGCTATCATTACTACCAGGGTGGATAATACGTTTCTTGTTTTCATTTTCTTTTTTTGTTTTTGTTGATGGTGCAAATAACGGATACCGCCTCCAGTCTGGACGGAAGTTGTAAGTAAACTTGATTTTTAATCCGGAAAATCGTTTGCACTCCGATTATTTCATGGAAAAATAAATTTTGTATATCCCCACATGGGGTTAAACAAAAATTTGAGCTATCCTAAAAAAATATTTAACCGAAAACGATTGCGCTGAATGAAAAACGAATGGCTTAATTCAAGTGATAAAAATCATTTGCTTTTTCAGCTTCATGCAGGAGATGACATTGGTAACGAATATGGGCTTGTAAAAAAAGGTTTTTCTGTTCGATATTCTGTTTTACAAACCGCAGTCGTTCCTCTAAATCCAGATTTAGTTCGTTGGCTATCGAAAAATACGTAGGAACCGATTCGTGGGTAATATTGAGTTGACGCAGATACCCTTTAAAAGCCTGATGGAGGTCGGCTTCCACCGGGAACCCGGTATGGCTGTTCAACAAACTGATATCGCCTCCGGGGTATGGCTTATCGCGAAAAGTGCGGTACATTTTGGTCAGCTGAAATAGCTCTACACACCGCACAATAATATCTGATTCGCCATTGGGAAGCCTCTTAATAATGCTTTCTAATTTAACCAGCGAACCAATTTTTTCTTTGTTCATTACATGATTAAAAAAAATACCAAACGATATGTCTTTGGTTTCCACATCGTGCAGCAATTGTTTGTAGCGTAGTTCAAAAATATGAAGCGGTACCAACTCACCGGGTAGTGGAAAAATAGAAAGTGGGAAAACGGGTATTTTTACGGTATCTTCCATTACTTGCTAAACAAGGATTTATCCATTAATGTTTCGGAGCCATCAGTATTTTACGAGGTAATGCGGCCTCAGCCCAAATTGATTTTTCAGCCGTTGTTCTCCTGGCAAAAATGAAAGATTGATAATAAATGAATGGCCGACTACTATTCCCGCCAACTGCTGTACCAACTGTGCGGCTGCCACGGCTGTTCCTCCGGTAGCCAATACGTCATCATGTATAAGCACCCGGCTGCCCGGAGCAAACGCATCTTCGTGCATTTCAATGGTGGCCGTGCCATACTCTAACAAATACTCTTGATCAATTTTTTTGTAAGGTAATTTTCCCGCCTTGCGTATCGGAACAAACGGAATATCTAATTCTTGTGCGATAAGCGAGCCGAAGATAAACCCACGCGCTTCCACAGCCGCGATGGCTTGAATGGAGTATTGCGAAAAATGCAGAGCTATGGCTTCTACTGTTTTTCTGCGGATGGCCGGATGGCCCAATAAAGGGGTAATATCTTTAAAAAGAATTCCCGGCTGGGGGAAATCACGCACATCGCGTAAGTGTTGTTTAATTTCTTCTTCGAGTATCATTCCGGAGATATACTGGAGTCTTCTTTTATTCCTCCTGTCTCTAATGACAGGTTTATTTTTTTTATGATTTCGTCTAATTCTTTTGCCGAAACTGAAATCATTTGAAACAGCGAGGGCATCTCTTCTTCTTTGATGAGTCCTCTCTCGGCCAGATTAATTAACCCAATGATGCGGGCCAAAGGGCCGCGCACATTGTGCGCATTCTGGAAAGCATATCCGGTAATTTGGTTAGTCTGAAAATCTACCTGCGATTTTAAACTTTCATTGATACGGGTAATTTCTTCATACGCCTGAAAGAGTTCTTCTGACTGAGCCTGGATTTCTTCATTTTGTTCTTGCACACGAAGGCGGAGTTTTTTATTTCGATGCAGCGCCCGGTAATAATTAAAAGTTAACAAAGTCATGATCACACAAAAAAGTAACAGAATAACCACAAAAAGTTGAGTGCGTTGTAAGGTTACTTCTTTCAAGTGTGCCTCGTTAACCAGCGAAGCATTTTCAACTTTTAGTTTTTCTTCATTAAATGCAAATTCTTTAGCCAAAACCAATTGCCGGTTTTCCTGATTTTGAATACTATCTTTAAGCTGTGCAAACAGGTGATATGTTTCCAATGCCTCTTGGTACCGATGGGCATTTTTTAATGCATCCAATTTTTGTTCGGTAGCATTGCGCATCAATTCTATGTTCTGTACTTTTTGTGCTAACTGCTGCGACTCTCCGGCATAACGGAGGGCTTTATCAAACTGCCGGATGCGGTTGTAGTATTGGGCATATATTTTTTTAAAATCGGCTATGCGGTCATCATACCCTTCGTGGGTGGCAATACCCATGCCCTCCTCTAAGTAAGGAAGCACTTTGTCATTTTGCCCAAGATTAAAATAGGTTTCGGCTAAGTTGCCATAGGTGTATGTTAAAGAATGCTGATCTCTTGTCTTTTCTAAAATTTTTTTTGCCTGCAAGTGAACTTCAATGGCTCTGGAGTAATCTTTCGTTAGCCCATAGACATAGGCCAGCGACTCGGTAGTTGCACCTAACAAAGGCAGATTATTGATCGATTCAAAAATCTGAACTCCTTTCTTGAAATAGCTGACCGCTTTATCATAATATTTTTGCTGAAGATATACCTGGCCTACATTTAAAAATATAATCCCTTGCGACCGTAGATCCTGAATCTTTTCAAAAGTATGCAAGGCTTCAAAATCTAAATCTAATGCTTTGGCATAGTTTCCTTTTTCCTGGTACACCAAACCCAAACTGAGTTGACCGCTGGCTATTCCTTTATCATCTTTGGCTTGCTTGCCAAACTCTATTGCCGAGTCGTAATGGAGCTGAGCTTGGGCAATGTTTCCATTTTTACGAAAATAGATTCCGAGCTGACGAAGTGCTCTTCCTCTTACTTTCAGATTTTCTGCTTTTCTGGCTAACCGATTCGCCTCGTCTGCTAACAGGTAAGAGCTGTCCGGATTAATATTCCAAAGCAAGTATGATAGTTCGGTCATGGCCAATAGCCTTCCGGTATCCAGTTTTTCTTTGGTGCGTATTAGTTTAATTAAACTGTCTTTTTTACCGGGTTGTGCTATCACCCCGGCCGATAGAACGATGGCCACACAGAAATAGAACAATTTCATTTGGTAAACAATCCGAAAATGTACTTAATTTTTTGAAAAGAATAATGATTGCAAATATTCAGTTTACAATTTGGCCATTTAGGATTACCGTTTCAATTAACTGATTTCCGAAATGATAAGGCAGATAAGCCAGTGATGGCACAGGGACCGTAATAAAGACATTGGCTGTTTTTTCGCGTGTGATACTTCCGTGTGTGGCCGATAACTCGAGTGCATAGGCCGTATTTATAGTGGCGGCATTAAAAGCCTCTTCGGGGGTCAGTTTCATTTTAATGCAGGCCAGCGAAACCATTACCTGCATATTGCCGGTGGGCGAACTGCCCGGGTTGTAATCGCTGGCGATGGCAATGGGTAACCCCACATCCAACATTTTGCGGGCCGGTGGAAAAGGAAGGTTTAAGAAAAAGGCTGCTCCGGGTAAAGCCGTGGGCATTGTTTTTTTTCCTTTCAGCAACTGAATTTCTTCATCCCCTATATTTTCCAGATGATCCACGCTTATAGCATTCGTCTTTACCCCCACTTGTACCCCGCCCGAGCGGTGCAGCTGGTTGGCATGGATGCGTGGCTTCATGCCGTGTTTTTTTCCTTCTTCCACAATTTGTTCGGTTTCATCAGCTGAGAAAAAACCTTCTTCGCAAAAAACATCGATGTAGTCGGCCAGTCTTTCTGCCGCCACGGCAGGAATCATTTCTTCAATTACCTGTTTTATATAATCCGGTTTTTTTATGCCGGAAGGTACCGCATGAGCACCCAAAAAAGTAGTCTTTACGGTAAGCGGAGTTTCCTTGCCTATTCGCCTGGCCACGCGCAGCATTTTTAATTCATCTTTCACGGTTAAGCCGTATCCGCTTTTTATTTCTACGGCTCCGGTTCCCAGCCGGATAATTTCATTTGCCCGTTGGATGGTTTTTTCGGTTAGCTCATCTTCAGATGATTGCTGAAGTTTTTTAGCTGAATTAAGTATACCACCACCTTGTGCTGCAATTTCAACATACGTAGCCCCTTTTATTTTCATTACAAATTCTTCCTCGCGGCTGGCCGCAAAAACCAAATGTGTGTGCGAATCAACAAAGCTTGGAAGAACAAACCGGCCGGTGGCATCTATTACTTCATCGGCCAAAATGGAGGGCAAGGTTTCCATTTTTCCGTAGCCGGCTATGCGGCCATTAGATATGTGCAGATACGCATCGGCTAAGACGGGCAATTCGGCCATGGCCGAACCCGCTAAAAAAGAAATGGAGGGTTCTCTTACTTGCGCCAGGCCTTTGATATGTGTAATCAAAATATCGTGGCCCATATCAAAAAATTTATTTCCCGAATGATTCTACTTTATAATCTAAGTTGGTGCTGTAGAGCGGGAAAGCGATTTTAAACATGGCATAAAAGCCCTGCCCTTTGATACTTGGGCGATACCCCACTTCACCCCCATACGACCAGCCCAGCGTACGGTTGAATTTCCCTTCTATGCCTGCCCGCATACCCAGCATATTTGTTTTGATGGGTTTCGTGGAGTATTGATTTCCCAGATACGTAACCGGATCGAGATTAACAGCGGGAGCCACCAGCACATCAAAATATACTGTCATCATGCCGTCATCCACACCATCATCATATTTATCAAAACTAACGGCTACATTTCTAATCCACGACATAGACCCGCCCAGATAAATGGCAGCGGACGATAAGTTTCCAAAAACATAAAGTTGTTTATTTTGCCCCTGGTCTGTATAAGTAGCCGGTAAAGCTGTTCCTGCTGTTGTCTTTAGGTTAGCGTTAGTAAGCCCTTGCTTGGTTAGTGCGCGTGTCAGATCTGCCGTGCTATTCCACATTAGTGCACCTATTCTTCCGCCATAAATTTTTCGCACCTTGCAGGGAACCTCTGCATGGAGAGGAACAGTAGAAGCCCAACGGTCGCCTTTAAAACTTTTCCGGTACAGCACCATTTTGGTTTTCGATTCCTGATCAAAGTCTTTGAAGTGATAGGTGCCTCCTATTTCATAATAACTGAAGGTCACGGGCTTGTCAGAAATATACGAACCCGGAACTGCCGAGTTTTGTCTTAGCAAGGAGGCATTTCGGTTGAAATCGAAAAACTCACTGCTATAGGTTTTGCGAAAGCTGGCCTTAACATCAAATTTATCTTTGTGGTAATACATGGCCTCAATACCAAACCCGGCATTTACATTGGTGGCAAACAATTCGCCATACAAAGGCTGAAACCCAACGAATAATTTATTAATGGAAAAGGGCTCGTCATAAAGTTCTTCAAAAGTAACAGCCGGCTTTTCTTTTTGAGCTTGAGCAAAAATCAGAGAAGGCAGAAAAGCTGCCCATAAAATAGCTAAACGGGAGATGCACATACCCGGTCGATACCCTGAACGTTTAAAAGGAAACTGCATTCTTTATCAAAATATAGGCACTAATAAACCGAAATTTAATGAAATACCCCTTTAGAAAGGAGAAGAGTGTAAGTATTTTGATGAAATTGAAATAAAAAAACGGCTTTAGGGCTCGTTTACCAACACCAATCGCCCTTTACGGAAAACCACAAAAGGCACTACCCCGTTATCGCGTGTATCTTGCATCTGGTAGCCATACGATAAAACTCCCTTCAATTTTTCCTTTTTCAAACCTTCTTGAAAGTGTACTCCATATTTTTTAAATGCATGCCCGATCATCATCGTAAATTCAAAGCCCTTTTCGGCATACGTACTGGGTAAAACTCCATGTTTGCGGAAATATTTTTTACGAAACTGCACATAAGGCTGGCCAGTGATGGAGGTATAATTGGGAGAAGAGAAAATAGATTTAATTTTCTCGAGCTTGGTAAAATTTACCGAGCCATCTTCCAGCCAGCTTTCCTGCCCTACTACCACAATTGAATCGCCCCGGGTTTCCACACTGTTCAGCACTTTTGTATAAATCAACGGGTCGTCTGATGCGACAAATATGCTTCCGAGGCTATCCAGTTTTAATTTAAACTGCTTGGGGTTTTTCCACTCATCAAATTCGGTCGGTGTAGCCAGTGTCGCCAGAATTTCGGCCGAGTTTTCAGCCCGTACTTCTTCGGCATACCGGATTTTCATTCCCAGTTTATTGGCCTGCCTCATAAACGACCACGCCAAAATGGAATCTTTCGGGCTGTCGCCATAAAAAACAAAGCAGCTTTTTTTAGAAACCCGTGCGGCCAGCATTTCGGCCGATTTTTTCCCTATCGTAGCATGGCTTGGCTGAACCAAAAATGACATCGGGTTTTGACCGCGCAAATCTATGTTAGATGAAACCGGGTTTGCCACCAGATTAATTCCATTAGCCGCAGCCAAATCATCCACCCATTTGATGTCTTCCTGAAACAATGGCCCCACTATAATATCGGCTCCTTTCAGCTCCGGCTCTTTCACTAATTTTTTTATTACCTCCTGATCGTGTTCGGTGTCGTAGCTTAATAAGTCTAACATTACACCTTCGCTACGTAGTGAATCGGTCGCCAACTTCATTCCCTGATACAGATCCAGCACAAACTGGCTTCGTTTGATGCCCGGTGTAGGATCCAGCGAGCTGGCTCTAAACGGAAGCAACAACACGGCATTGTATTTTTCTTTAAACACCGGCACCTCGGCTGAAACCATAAAATCTTTTTTATCCCAGCCGGTTATTTTTGTAAGCGAATCGAGCCGCCATTCATTTTCGGGAGAATAGTTTTTCCCCAATGCCTGCGCCAATGCGCGAAGGGCCTCCACATCGCGGGGGTTTTCTTCGCATAGCATTTGGGCTGTCTCCACATCATCTATAGCCAAGAAGGCAGAGCGTTTTAGGTTTTCAATTTGTTTATTGATTTCTTCGTTTTTTATTTCCCGGGCAATATTCAGCGCTCTGAAATAGTCATGCTGGTCGAGGTAAATTTTTACTAACCAATAGTTCACTTCATCGAGTTGATCCCACTTCGGGTAAATTTTTTTGGTTTGTAAAAATGTTTCTTTGGCCAGTTTATTAAAGCCTAGCCGCTGAGCCGATAAGGCCGAATAAAAGCTGGCATACTCAGTATATGGATTGTTACGATCATACACCATCAGCGGCCGAAAGGCATCTAATGCATCGCTGTATTTTCCGGCTTCAAAAATATCTTTGGCGTGCTGATATTGTTTTTTAAAATCCTGACTTTGAGTGTATCCTGCCAGACTGATTAACCCACTCAACAGTATCAACCTCAGCATACCATTTGTAAAAGGTGTGCGAAAACGATGAGATTGAAATCTGAAATGAAAGGTCATTCCCATTCTATTGTGGCCGGGGGTTTCGAACTGATATCGTACACCACACGATTAACACCTTTTACCTGATTAATGATGTGCGAGGAAACTTCGCTAAGAAACTCATGCGGCAAGTGGCTCCAGTCGGCTGTCATACCATCCACACTCACCACCGCCCGCAGAGCCACCACTTGCTCATAGGTTCGCTCATCGCCCATAACGCCTACCGAGTGAATCGGCAACAAAATGGCACCCGCTTGCCATACCTTATTATATAACTGATGCTGATGCAGGGCTTTAATAAAAATGGCATCAGCCTCTTGCACAATCTTTACCTTGTCGGGAGTGATTTCGCCCAAAATACGAATGCCCAAGCCCGGCCCCGGAAAAGGATGACGTCCTAATATAGTAGAATCTATGTGAAGGGTTTTTCCCACTTGGCGTACTTCATCTTTAAATAAGGTGTTGAGCGGCTCCACCACCTTCATCTTCATTTTTTCTGGAAGCCCCCCCACATTATGGTGCGATTTAATAGTAGCCGAAGGCCCCTTTACCGAAACGGATTCAATTACATCGGGGTAAATGGTGCCCTGCCCCAGCCACTTTACATCGGCTATTTTGTGTGCCTCTTCATCAAACACATCAATAAATGTTTTGCCAATGGCTTTTCGCTTGGCTTCCGGATCTTTCAGCCCTTGCAGGGCGGTATAAAATTTTTGCTTCGCATCTACTCCCTTTATATTGAGCCCCATCCCTTCATACGAGGCTAACACTTGTTCAAATTCATTCTTGCGCAGCAGCCCGTTATCAACAAAAATGCAATACAGGTTGGAGCCAATAGCCTGATGAATTAACCTGGCGGCTACGGTAGAATCTACCCCGCCCGATAGTGCCATCACTACTTTGTCATGACCTAATTTTTTCTTTAAATCGGCAACAGTTGTTTCTACAAACTGGTCGGGTGTCCAACCTTGCTTACAGCCACAGATATGCACGACAAAATTGCGCAGCAGATTTTTTCCTTCCAACGTGTGGGTTACTTCCGGATGAAATTGAATTCCATAAATCTTTTGATGTTGTATTTTGTAGGCGGCAATTTTTACTGATGAGGTGCTCGCTGTAATTTGGAAATTTTCAGGCACGGATGTGATGGTGTCGGCATGCGACATCCACACTTGCGAGTCGGTCGTAATTTCCTTAAACAGTTCATTGTGATGATCCACCGTGGTAAGTTTAGCCCGGCCATATTCGCGCAACTGCGAAGGCGAAACGTTTCCGCCATGTTTATGGGCAATCAATTGTGCTCCGTAGCATACGCCCAAAACCGGCAGGGAGCCAAACTGTTTTAAATCTACATCGGGTGCATTGGCTTCGCGCACCGAGCAGGGGCTTCCCGACAAAATAATGCCTTTGATATTTGGATGAATAACAGGAACATGGTTGTAGGGGTGTATTTCGCAATACACATTTAACTCGCGAACCCGGCGAGCGATGAGTTGGGTGAATTGCGAACCAAAATCGAGGATGAGGATTTGCTCTGGCATTTGCAAAAATAAAAGGTTAATACCAGAGAACAATAGGCAACTACCAGGCCATTTTCACAACTCCCACCTGAAAACCCATGTTGAGGAAACTATTGAATCCGTAAGTAGTGCTCTTGCTCGATGCATACCCATAATAAACACCGGCCTTCATTCTCCACGCAGCGTTTTTGGCAAACCCCACCAGCAACCCGGCCTCCGGCCTGATCTGCACACCCCAGGCTGTGCTGGCTCCGTCATAAATATTATAATATCGGGCAAACTTATTGGCTGCCACCCCAAGCCCTACGCTGGCATACGGAACAATCATTTTATCTTGTGGCAAAAAAAAGTAATCTATATTGGCTGTAACACTGTAGCTGTACGTGTAGTTGTAAAGGTCGGTGCTGGTAGATTGTGTGCCCGATGTGTAAGTTTGGTAAGGGTAATACTGGCGATATACATTGTAGCTTACATCACCACCTGCCCACAGTCTGTCTACATCATTTAGTCTCTTGCGAAAACCTAATTTTAAACCCAACGGGCTCGGTGTGTTAATATAATTTGGGTTGGATAGCGATTGGCTGTAGTTCCACGAAAGAAAAAAATACTGATCAAAGTCTCGGCCGGTCAGGTTATCGGTTTTCTTTACGTTCCGGTCGGGGTTTTTAGAGCGGTCGTAGTAATACTGTGCCTGCACAGCAACGGCTGTCATGATAAATGCAAAAAGAAAAAAGAACTTCTTCATTAACTTATTTCTTTAGGTATGAAGATTGTTTGAATGCCTGATCAATTGATTTTAAAACAATCGTAGTGGCGGTTTGGTCGGGCGAAGAAACCAAATCGCTGATGTTGCAATACCAAATCAGTTTGGGTTTGCCGTTTACTTTATTTTTCAGGTCAAAAATTTCTATGTACAGGTTGGCCTGGTCTGAAACCGAATACGAAGAGTAGCCATAGCCACCATAGCCACCATAACCGTAGCCATAGCCAAATCCGTAGCCATAGCCATAGCCGTACGGATAGTAGTTATAGGTTTGATACACGTTGTAATTTTCAACAATAAAAACATAGACTTTTAAATCGGGCGAGGCCTTCTTGCCTACTTTGGTATAGCCCGCAGCCAACATATTGTTGTTTACCCGGGTAGTAATGTTACCTACATACCCTGTGCCAGATTGATCTACCGCCAAAGTATCGGCCGGATTCGTATCCGAGCTGTTAAAATAACTTAGTGTATCCAGCGGCAGGTAATACGAAGCGTATTGAGTAAAGTTAACCGTATTATCATAGTCGGTAACTACTACCATGTTTTTTACCAGATCACCTGCATTAGGCTTAGGCTGGCAACTCCCTAGAAACACGGCCGCAATAACTATGGCCAATAAACTTTTTTTCATACGCTCTGCAAACACGTCAAAGTTCTGCATTTTTTCTGAAACCTTTACCTGCGGCCGCGCCCACCGCCACCATGAAAACCTCCGCCCCCTCCACCCGGGCGAAATCCGCCACCTCCCCAATTTTGCTGATGAAATTGGGCGGCATTAAAATTAGAATAGGCCCGCTGATTGATGGAGCCATTTTGGCGAATGGTGTTTCGGAAAGCATTTGAGTTCCGGTTAGGGTTTACTTCCCGATTCGTGTTTTCATTCCGGTTTATATTATTATTCATATTTCGCGCAGTATTTAGGTTGCGGTTGGTATTGTAATTCCGGTTAATGTTTACATCGCGGGTAACCTGAGAAAAATGGTTGTTTACATGAGTATTAAATCCTTGATAGACATTGACCCGGTTTACAAATACCTGGCGGTTGGAATAATACGTATTACAATAATTATAGTAGCGCGGATAGCGATGATATCCATAGCTGAAAAACCAACCCGAATAAGCGCGCGAAGGCAGACCTACCACCACTAAGCTTCCTCCGGCACCGATATAAAAGCCGGTGTGGTAATACAACGGATACGGATACCAGGCAGGGTAGCTATACCAGTAGGGATACCCAAACCAATAAGCATACGGATTGGGGTTATAATTAGATCCGTAGTAATAATTATTAACTACTTGTGGCTGCCCCGGAGCATTAGACGAAGTGGCATTAGGCTGAGCGGGTATCCCTTCGCCATTAGAAGAATAGCTATCGGCAAAATCTTCGGCTGATTTTTTCATTTCTTCCTGCATTTGCGGGTCGTTGGCCACTTGTTTTTTATAGTCGTCTAAATCTTTTTGGTTTTGCGCATCAATCTGCCCGCTGAGCGAATCCAGTTTATGTTTGGTTCCGGAAGGATCATTTTTGTAGGCATCGCCCAAACTCACCACCAGATCAATGTGTTCGGTAAGTAAATTCATTACTTCGGGCATGGCCACTACTTTTTTAAAATCGGCTTGCACCTCATCAGGCAAATCACTGAGCATATTGTCTAACGATTTTTGCGAATTTTGATAGGTCTTGTCCATCGCGGTGAGGTCGGCCAGTTTCATCGGGAATAGGGCATTTACAGCCGTTGAAACTTCTTGCGGATAAGAAGTGAGCAAGGGCTTCACTTGCTCAGCCGTTTTGGGCGGCCCGCTTACCAATTGATGGATCAGCTCAGGATAACGAGCCAGCTCATAAAATTTTTCTTGCTCTTCGCGGGGGTAAGGTGAAAGCAAGTCTTGGAAAGATTGACTCGTGCGCGATTGTATGCGTTCTATTTTCACCAATTTGTTAGAATACTGAGCCACATTTAATATAGCACTGCGCACTTCGGGCGAATAGGGAGCAATGGAGGTAATAATATCTTCATCCTCTTTTTTCAGGCTATCTTGGTATGATTGGGCAAATAAAAAACTGTTTGCCGTTAAGCAGACCATCAAAACTATTTTTTTCATGATTTTTTAATTTGATATCGTTGCGACAGGCAACGCAGGTTAGACTTTATAACGATAAAGAAAGTTTAATTGTTATAATTAAATGAGTGAATTATTAAGTAAGGTTTTAAGAATTTACCGGCTCACCCCCTGTTTATCACAAATTATATAAATCTACTCAAGGCCATTTTTATTCCCTTGCAGGCTAACCAACTATCTCATCCTGGCTTTGAAATCAGAGAGTTTGTTTGTAAAAAGAGAAATTAAAAATCATACGTTTTTGATCTCCTCATTTTGGTAATGCAACCTATCTGATGCTTTCTCGTTATCAGGCCTCAAGAATTTCTTTTTTCAATACAATGTCCATAACTTTCTAAAAAAGAAGTGCCATGTCGTGGTTAAAAGAAAACAATCGCTTAGTTAAAGTATTTACCTTCAAAGATTTCTCAGAAGCATTTGCCTTTATGACACGCGTAGCCTTGCTGGCCGAACAAACAAACCACCATCCTACCTGGACGAACAGTTACAACCGAGTAACCATTGAGCTGTTTACCCACGATGCAGGCGATCAGGTTACTGAAAAAGATGAAGCCCTGGCACAGGCTATTGATAAACTGATTGGATGAATAACGAAAAACCTTCTCTTTATGTAGTGCCCACCCCCATTGGGAATTTAGGCGACATTACCTTGCGGGCACTGGAAGTACTAAAATCGGTAGATAGCATCCTGGCCGAAGACACACGCACCTCCGGTGTTTTGCTCAAGCACTACCAGATTGCCAAACCGCTGCAGAGTTTTCATATTTTTAATGAGCATCAGGCATTGCAGCGCATCATTCATAAACTGAAACAAGGAGAAACAATGGCCTTGGTAAGCGATGCCGGCACACCGGGCATCTCTGATCCGGGCTTTTTACTCATTCGCGAATGCCTGAAAAATAATTTGCCGGTAGAGTGCCTGCCGGGTGCAACGGCTTTTGTGCCGGCCTTGGTAAAATCAGGATTTCCTACCGACCGGTTTGTATTTGAAGGATTTCTCCCTCATAAAAAAGGAAGACAAACATGGCTGAAAGAACTGGCCACCGAAGAGCGGACGATTGTGCTGTACGAGTCGCCCCACCGATTGCAAAAAACCATCGAACAGATAAACGAATATTTTGGCAGCGAACGGATGATTTCCATCTCGCGTGAATTAACTAAACGGCACGAGGAAACATTAACTGGTATGGCCGGTGAAGTATTGAACAGCCTGAAAGAACGGCCGGCAAAAGGCGAAATAGTAGTGGTTATAAGTGGGAAGCACAAAAAAACAGACGTATGAATTTAACATCCGTAAGAAACGAAGTAATAGAATTAACAGAAGAAGTAGCTGCTTTCATTCGGCACGAAAGCAAAAATTTCGATCGCTCGCGCATCGAGCAGAAAGATTCTTTTTCCAATTTAGTTTCGTATGTAGATAAAGAATCTGAAAAAAAATTAGTGAGCGGGCTTGCCAAAATAATCCCGGGTTCCGGTTTTTTAGGCGAAGAAGGTACCGACACAAAAAGCCAAAACGAATACCTCTGGATTATTGATCCATTAGACGGCACCACTAATTTTTTGCATGGGGTCCCTATTTTTGCCATCAGCATCGGGCTGAGGAGCAACAATCAAACTATACTGGGTGTAGTAAATGAAGTGAGCCACCGCGAATGTTTTCATGCCATCGAAGGAGAAAAAGCCTATTGCAACCGCGATGAAATAAAAGTTTCGCCCATCTCATCGCTAAACCAAAGTTTGTTAGCCACCGGATTCCCGTATTACCATTCGGATAAAAAAGATCAATACATTGATATCATAAAAACATTTCTGGAGAAAACCCACGGCATCCGCAGGCTGGGCAGTGCCGCTATTGATTTGGCTTACGTAGCGTGCGGCCGGCTCGAAGGTTTTTTTGAATACGACCTAAAGCCCTGGGATGTGGCCGGTGGGGCTTTTATACTGCAACAAGCCGGAGGCACCGTATCCGATTTTTCCGGAGGCAATAACTATTTATTCGGAGGCGAAATCTGTGCCTCCGGGCGCATCCATACCGAAATGCTGAAGGTAATTCAGGAAATATGGTTTGTCTGAATCGGGGCTTACCAACTGATGCTGAAAAACCCACGATGACTGGTGGCAATCATCATTAGAATAACTATCAGTGCCACCGCATTCAATACAAACATGCGCTTATGCTTAGCTTGCCCGGACGAAAGCTTTTTCATAGAAATGCGGCCGATGGTTATTAAGATGATGGCAATAAGCATACCGGTAAGGTGTTCAACCAACCAATATCGGGCTACGGAATCTTTCATAGAGGCTCCACTGAAAATGACGACCGGGCTTACAAAATATAAAATCAGGCCTAACAATAACTGGGTATGGGTAGAGATGAACAGAAACAAACTTAGTTTGTCGTCCGTTTTCGAAAAATCTGATTTAGCTAACCAGCCTGTAAGGGTGCGGTAAAGAACAACCAGCAATAACAATAATAAAACAAACCGGTTGAGCGAGTGAAGTATAAGCAGGAACGAATGCATAGTTTAATTTTTTTTAAAAATACAATATCCGGTTACATAAAACCAACTCTTCGGGCAATTGTATAAATTATTACTTGTTGTTACTTTAGTCGCAATGAAAAAACCGATTCTTTTCATTTTATTTTTCTGTTTTATTCAGGAAGTTTTTTCCTTGCCCGATACCGTGCGCGTGGGCACCTATGTAATGAGTGTGCACGACATTAATTTTCATGATCAGGAGTACACCGCCCGCCTTTGGTTATGGTTCATTTATGCAAATAAAAATTTCGATTTTGGAAAACAACTCGATATTACCAATGCCAAATCAATAGACCAAACCCAACAGTTGGAAGACAGCCTGGAAGGAAAACAATGGTCTATGCTGAAGATGAAATGCACGATGAAAGAAAACTGGAGTGTACTTGATTTTCCTTTCGATAAACAGCATCTGAAAATTCAAATTGAAAATACCTTATTCGATAAGAAACAATTGATTTTTAAGCCCGATGTAGAAGCCAGTAAATTTGATTCGGATGAAACACTGGCCGGCTGGAACATCAAAAATTTTAAGGTAAGTGTAATTGATAATTTCTACGAAACCGGGTTTGGCGATAACCGCAAAGGCCACTCTAACCAAACGTTTTCAGCCTTTTTAATTGAGATGGATATAGACCGGAATGCGTGGGGATTGTTCTTAAAAATTTTTATCGGCATGTACATTGCCTTTATGATTTCCATGGTAAGTTTTGCGCCACACCCGGGCGAACTGGAGCCGCGTTTTGGGCTGCCTGTAGGCGGGCTTTTTGCCGCGGTGGGCAATAAATATATTATTGATTCCATTTTACCCGAGTCGGCTTCGTTTACATTGGTAGATTCGCTCCATGCCATTACGTTCTTTACCATTTTTATGATCTTGCTGGCATCGGCTATCTGCCTGAAATTGCACGACCGCGGACGAGCGGAGGCGGCTATCAAGTTTAACCGCTGGGGGGCGAGAATTATTGCCATCGCCTACACATTGGTAAATGTTATCTTGGTACTATTGGCTATTGCCGAGTAAGAAATTACACTTTGTTTTTCGTGTCGATCATGAGGGTTACCGGACCGTCATTCAGCAATCGTACTTTCATGTCGGCTCCAAATTCACCGGTAAGCACCGGCTTTCCAAGTGCCTGCGAGAGTGTGCTCACAAATTTTTCGTAAAGTGGTATAGCCACATCCGGTTTGGCGGCCTTAATGTAGCTTGGCCGGTTTCCATTTTTAGTGCTGGCGTGGAGTGTAAACTGGCTTACTACGATAATATCACCACCATCGTCTTTCACGCTTAC
The DNA here is from genome assembly GCA_018267135.1 of Bacteroidota bacterium. Taxonomy (GTDB): domain Bacteria; phylum Bacteroidota; class Bacteroidia; order Cytophagales; family Cyclobacteriaceae; genus ELB16-189. Next base: position 124,901 of record JAFDZA010000011.1, on the reverse strand, counting down.
ATTCATAACACCCTCTGCATCATTAAAGATACGCAGATTCACTATTTTTTGAGCAAGCCACTCCACATCTTCTATGGTATCGGCTTCTTCAATGCCCAGCAGCACCAACAGCCCTTTGGCAATTTGAGATTTTAGGTTCTTTTCAATTGTAACCGATGCTTCGCTTACACGTTGGATAACGGCAATCATCGTTAGTAGGTTTGTAGTTCGTTGGATTCGTGAATGATGGTGCCGCGGTTTGTTTCCCCAGCAAAAGAAACCATGGCTCTGGCTACTTTAATGGATTCGATAGCTTTATATTTTTTAGGCACAGCCCAACCAAAAAATTTAAAAAAAATTTTTGCGGCATCTTCTCCACTCCTTTTTTCTGTACGTGGCCCCACTAAAAGTGAAGGACGCAGAATATGGAAACACTCAAACCCCACTGCCGCAATGGCTTCTTCTACCTCTCCTTTTACGCGGTTGTAAAACAGGGAAGATTCTTTACTGGCGCCCAGCGCTGAAACTAAAATAAATTTTTTGGCTCCTTCTTGTTGGGTTATTTTGGCAAGCCACCAAGGAGCTTCATAATCAACAGCACGGAAAGCTTCTTTCGATTTTGCCTGCTTAATGGTGGTGCCCAGGCAACAAAATACGTCATCCGCACGCAGTTCATTGGCGCGAGCAGCCAATTCGGACAAACTACAAATCACATTTACAAGTTTGGGGGATTCAATCCGCAGTTTTTTGCGACTCAAGGCGATCACGCTTGAATAAGAATCGCTTTTCAATAACAAATCTAACACCTGACTGCCAACCAAACCCGTGCTGCCGGCCAGCAAGGCAATTTTTTTCATGGTACTTCTAAAATGTCTGTTGAATTTCTTTTTTTACTTCGCTCAGGGCGTGGCTTATCGTATCTACTTTTCGATCCATCATCAGTTCAAAAATTTTTTTAGATAATTCTATACTGGGTGCCTCGGCAGGGGTCTGGGTAGCCGATTCGTTAATGATAATGATCAGGTCTTCTTTGGCATTGCGCACCAGGTTCCACACATCTTCACTCATAAATACCTGTTGCGATACGTTATGGTTGTATTCGCTCCGAATGTCATCCAACAATACTTTTTGAAAATCGCGGGCACTCAGTACCGGGTTGGTTAAGCGAACCAAGAGATTGGGAGGCGAGATGCGTTCTAAAAAAAGGGTGATGCGTTCATACGCCTGCAGCCGGGCGGGTAAGATCGTTTCAATACTTCGGCTTCGTACTTCCAGTTTTTTTAATTCTATTTCGCGTTGTATAAACGCCCGCACCACCAAATAAACAGCATACAATACCACTGAGGCGGGCAACAATATCTTAATAAATTCAAGAATGGCTTCCATAAATAAAATTTGTTCGAAAATAACTATTTTTAGAGAATGATTGAATGTTTTTTAGGTCATGTTTGATTCGTTAAAACCTGTTATGCTTACCCCCTTGGCAGCCGCTGAGGCAAAAAAAATAATGCGAACTAAAAATATTCCGCCCGGGTATGGCTTACGCCTGGGTGTGCGAGGAGGCCATGGGTGTGGCGGTATAAATTTTATTATTGGCTTTGATAAGCAAAAACCGGCCGATCTTTCATACGAAGTAGAGGGGATACCGGTATTGGTAGATAAGAAACATACAATGTACCTCATTGGCAAGGCCGTTGATTTTTATGAAGGAGCCGATGCCCGCGGATTTCTCTTTATAGAGCAGGAGGTCATGGAACGAGGCGGGTGGCACCACTCTACGGAGTTGAAGAAATAAAAGAGGTTCTGTTTTACATCCTTCTTTTCGCTACCGCCACGCTCGCTTTTTTACATACTCCGCCAATAGGCGGATTGAATTTGGCAATTTTTACTTCGGCTTGTTGGGCGCTCGCAAAGTGTAGAAGAATTTTTTCGGCTATGCTATGAGCAACCGTTTCCAGCAGCTTGGAAGGTTTTTCCATTTCACCTTTTACTAATGCATATAAATCTTCGTAATTGAGGGTGCCTCGTAAGTCGTCTTGAAAAGCCGACTCTTGGATTTTCGTTTCAACGGTTACATCCACTTCAAACTTATTGCCAGACGACCTCTCTTGCGGGTAGATACCGTGGTAGGCATGAAACTCCAAGCCTTCGAGCGAAATTTTTCCGGTCATTGAATGTCGTCAAAGAAAGAGCGTTGGTTTTTTAGGGCTTCCATCATGGAAGGCTTGGCTGGTTCGGGTTGTGGCGTTTCCGGGTCGGTAGCTAAAACACTTACCGTTACAGTCTTTTTAATTTCTACCTCCATCTCGGCATTGGGAAACAATGATTTTTTAGTTTCGCGTTTGGCCAACATCAGATGCTGGTCGGGATCAAATTCACGCACAGAGGATTTTGTTCGTTCCACACGGTCTATTGTTTCATGTGCTATGCGTTTGAGGTCGGCCAATAAATTCTCTTTATGTAATTCCAAATTTTTATAATGCTGCCCCAGTGTTTTTAAACGTTCTTCCATTTCGGCCAGCATTTGTTTTGAAATAGCCTCCGCTTCTTCAATGGTATTCTTGGCTCGCGTCTTGGCTTCGTTTATCAGGGCATCGGCATTCAACTGGTTTTCACGTAAAATCAATTCAGCCGTTTTGTTGGCTTGGTCAATAACGTTGGCACCTGTATCTTCCGCAGTTTTTAGTGTTTTAAAAAGAGAGCTTTCTACTTCGCGAAGTTTGTTTACCTCGCGCTCAGTGGCCTCCAGTTTAATTTTAAGTTCTTTGCCTTCATCCAACATGCGTTCCCATTCTTGCGAAAGCGACTGCAAAAAGGCATTTACCTCATCTTTGTCAAAACCACGCAGCGTGCGCTCAAATGTTTTTTGACGGATTTCTAATGGAGTGATTTTCATAAAGGTTCTGTTAAGGTTAAAAAATAACTCATTTAAGTTTAAAAAATTTCCCACCTGGGAATAAAAAAGTATCGGCTTAAAAAGAACGTCCTTACAAAAATAGTAAATCCCAGGCAGAAATGATACGGTCATCGCCTGCACTTACCAGCTGTTGGTTAAAGGGAGTCCATAATAGTTTATTTACCGAGGTGCCATGGCCGGCATGGCGGCCTTTATCTATTACCTTCAGCAACTTGCGTTCTGGGGTGCTCCATACTTTAACCGATTTGTCCATACTGGCCGTAGCCAAGTAGCGGCCATCGGGGCTAAAGGCGAGGTGGTTAATAGCGTACAGGTGGGCGGCAATTTCCTCGCTCGAATTATAGTGATCGGGAACCTCCCAAATTTTTAACCGGGCATCGCGTCCGCCACTAAACAAAAATTGACCATCGGGCGAATAGTTCACTGTAAAAACAGAATTGCGGTGGGCATTGATGGTTTCTTTTAGTGTATATTGGTTTAGATCAAAAATACGGATGCAAGCATCGCTATACCCAACGGCTACTTCGCCCGAAGCGACATTGACAGCCAGGCAACGAGCGCTTCGTTCAGAAGCCTGTATCTTTTTTTTTACTACCCACTGGTTCAAATCAACAACTGAAACGGAGCCATCGCCCGAGGCGACAATCAAATCATTTTGAAAAGACTGAATATCGAAAATAGCCGAAGCAGTAAGATGGAGTGAGGCCAGCTCTTTTTTATTCTGATAGTCTATTAAATGAATGCCCGAATAGTTTTGCCCCGCTATCAATAAATTTCTATTGGGTAAAAAGTGTAATGCATAAATAGAGTTGGGCAGTTGCGCCACAAGTTGGCCATCGCCTCCGGTTTCCAGATTCCATAAAGCTACCAGTCCATCGCCTCCGGCAGAAAAGAACAGATGAGGCAGATCGGCCGGCTGCAGTGCATAGATACTGCCGCGGTGGCCGGTAAACGTATTTTTTTTAAAAACCTGAACAGGCAATTTTTTAGAGTAAAATATTTTAACAAAATTGAAGGTTAAAGAATGATTTTCAATGCCTCTGAATTTTTTTTTTAAAGACGGATTTCAAAGTGGCTGGGCCCTCTGGCGCATAGAAGAGACCGAAGCACAACTAACCAGCGATATAATTGGCCTGCCTCCGCCTGAGATTACCAATGAAAAAAAAAGACTGGAGTGGCTGGCCGGGAGGCACGCTATCATGGCCTTGTGCAACCATGTAGGGCTTCGCTATTTTGGTATTTGCAAAGATGCGTTTGGAAAACCCTTTCTCGAAAAATACCCTCATTCCATTTCACTTTCACATTCGTTTCCCTATGTGGCCGCCCAAATAGATAAAACCCGTGTTGTGGGGATTGATATTGAGCAACCCCGCGAAAAGTTGCTGGCCATTGCTCCACGTATATTATCCTCCTCCGAACTACTCGATGCCGGAAAAGATGTTACAAAATTGTGCATTTATTGGTGTGCCAAAGAAGCCTTATTTAAAGTGCACGGACGGGGCAGCCTGTTTTTTTCTCAGCACCTGATCATCGAATCTTTTTCGTTGAGTGATAAAGGAGCCCTGACGGGACACATTGTAAATGGAAGAGCGATACAAGAGGTGGCCATGAGCTACCGGGTAGAGAAAGAGTATGTGCTGGTAACCGGAACAAGTGAAGCCAAAAGCCGGCAATAGGAGGATGGTAAATCTTTTGGCAACTTTGTCTCTTAACTCAACTAGGCTAGATTCTTCGATCTTTAAATACAAAAACATGAAGGTATTTTTCATTGCTGTTTTTTTAGGTGTGTGTCTGATTAGCGCAGCCCAGGAAATAAGCCCGCGCTATGAACTCGTAAAACTGAGCGATGCCGTAAATGACCGATACAATGAAGTATCTCCGGTGATTTCGCCCGATGGTAAAAAGCTTTACTATTTTGTAAGCAACCATCCTGAAAATACGTATGGCAAAGAAAACAGCCAGGATATTTGGGTTTCCACACTGGACGACAAAGGCAACTGGAGCAAAGGCAAGCACCTGAGTGCGCCTTTCAATCAAAACCGGTTTAACCAGGTTTTTAATTTTATGCCCGATGGGTCGTTGTTCATTCGGGGGGGGCGTTCAAAAAATTCAATCGGGTTTTCATTGGTTAGCCCTTCGGGCAGTTGGAGCGACTTGCCTGTAACCGATTTCGACAAAATGAATAAAGGACTTTTTTACGGAGCTTCGCTCTCGGCTGATGGGCGCTATATGGTTATTTATTTTTCGGAGAAACCCAACGACCGCTCCAGCGATCTCTACATAAGTTCTCTGCAGCAAGATGGCCGATTTTCTAAACCAGCTAAATTAAAAATCAGCTCGGCTGCAGATGATTTTGCACCGTTTATCGGCCCCGACCAAAAAACACTCTTCTTTGCATCGAACCGCTACAACAAAGACCGGGTGGGGGGCATCGATGTTTACCGGTGCACACGGCTAGACGAAACGTGGGAAAACTGGAGCGAACCGGCCAATCTGGGGCGGGCGATTAACACCTCTGCCGATGATGCTTATTTTTCGATTGATGCCAAAGGGAATATTTTTACTGCACGATCCGGAGCGGCCGTAGATGGTGGAAATTTTGATTTGTTGATTTTGAAACCTCGCAATGTAAATGTTCTTCTGGCAGGCACCGTGTATAACCAAAAAACCAAGCAGCCGATTAATGGTGCTTCGGTAGAAATAAAATACAAAAATCAGAAGCAGCCCTTTTCTTTCAAATCGGCAGCCGGAGGAAGGTTCGATAGCAAACTTCCAGAAGTAGATGGCTTTTCCATTGCTACCACCGCCACCGGGTTTATCTCCGCCACGAATGATTTTACTGTACCCAAGCTGGTGCGCGACACTACGTTGAGAATAGAAATTTTTTTAATCCCCATTGCCAAACAACTGATGCTGGCGGGCGATATAATAGACAAAAAAACAAATTTTAAAATTCCGACTTCCAAAATAAAAATCTTCTCCAAAGAAGACCCCGCCCCACTCATGCCTTCTGCTGAAGGGGGAAGTTATTCTCAGAATATTCCGGGCTTGGGTTGGTACGTGTATAATGTTTCGGCCGAAGGCTACCTCAATGCCGCAGATAGCGTGCAGGTAATAAACGAAAATTTAATCCCATTAAAAAAAGACATTTACATGACCGAAATAGAAGTGGGAATTACCGTGCGGTTAAAAAATATTTATTTTGATTTCGATAAAACAACATTAAAGCCGGAATCATTTATTGAGTTAAACAAAGTGGTAGAGTTTTTAAAACAAAATCCTAAAGTATCTGTTGAGATAGCCGGCCACACCGATGGCAAAGGGTCTGATTCGTACAACCTTACCTTGTCGCAAGGCCGTTCTCAGTCGGTAGTAGATTATCTGGCTGGGCAGGGCATTGAAAGCGGACGGTTGCAGGCTCATGGCTACGGCAAAGCCAAACCCATAGACACCAACGATACGGAAGAAGGCCGAGCCAACAACAGGCGAGTGGAGTTTACGGTTTTGAAAATACAATAAACAAAATTGATTTTAGTCATTCTTCGGGTCGAAGGATATCGGCTGCCTGATTCATGTCTTGCTCGAAAATGTGCAGACGCACACCGGGAAATACGTTGTTTCGGATAGGATAGACACCCGTAAAACTTTCGTCTGTTAAAAAACAAGGAATGCCGTGGGCATCCAGTTTGGTTTTAGCCAGGTTGGCCTCCACGGCCGTATCATACGATTGATAAACAATAATTTTTTCTTCCGAACGGCTCATATTTTATAAAAAGAAGGGTGGAGCAGGGAAACAGACATAAATATTTTTTAGGGATGTGACACTCTTTATTTTATTTTTGCATCGAAGTTAACAGAAAAGGGCATTTCTAAAGCCCGATCCGGCTCCGTAGTACAATGGATAGTATTTCAGATTCCGATTCTGAAGATGCAGGTTCGATTCCTGCCGGGGCTACTTACCATTTTTACTGAAAGAAAGTGCAGTTGCACAATATCTATTTCAGGGCTCCAAAATGGAGTATCTAAAAACAATTTGTAATGGTTTTAATTCATTGCATTTTTATTTCATAGCTTATACCTTGTTGCCTGAAACAACATCCATGATTGTTGATCTAGGTCTTTAGTAAGAACCGGGAGAAGACCACCTCATGCATCCTATTTTTAAAAAATTTCTCTAGAATAATATGGCTCTCCTCCTCACACCTGCGCATAAACAAAACACCACCCGCTGGAGTGGAGGCACGACCACGCAACTCTGTATTTATCCATACTCGGCTACTTATTCCGGGCGAGATTTTATTTTCCGGATCAGCACGGCCACCATCGAATCGGAAGAATCTGTTTTTACAAAACTGCCGGGCTATAACCGAATCCTCATGGTTTTAAAAGGTAATCTTACACTTACTCATGCCGGGCAGCACAACAAATCCATGCAACCTTTTGACACTGATAGTTTCAAAGGAGAATGGAACACCGCTTCAAAAGGCAAAGCAGTTGACTTGAATGTGATGGTATCCGATAAAGTCTCTGCGGTTATTTCCATTTTGAAACAGCCAGCCAGCCTGGTCTCTTTAAATCAGACTGACGATTTTATTGCCGGGTATATCCGGGAAGGTGGTGTTACCCTCCAATCGTCTGACGCAGCCACTCCCCCTCTGCAGAAATATGATTTTTTCTTATGGGAAAAGGATGGCCTTCCTCCTCCTTCTCTTCTCTTGGCAAAAGATTCCATCCTGATACTTATCCGAATTAATCTAAAACCTTAATCAGACCCCGATCCAACTTCTACAGAGGTATAATCAGAGTTCTAATTTGTTGGGTGGATACGAGGTATAAAAAAAAGGCGGCTCTATTGAGGCCGCCTTTTTTTCATAAAATAACTCCCTATTTAGAAATAATTAAAGTATTTCCATTATAGGCACCACCATTATAGGTAAAATTTAAAACCAGCTTAATGTATCCTACACAAGAAAACACATAACCGGCTCCGTCAGTGTATTCTTTATCATTAGCTACGTAGCCACCGCTAAATTGTTTCGTAACCGTAGCAATGCCCGAGTTAGGATCAACTGTAATGACCAAACCATGGTGATTGTTGCCATACGTTGCAGGGTATTCGTTAATAATAATATTATTAGCGTCAACCTTGGAAACTGTAAGTGTATTTCCCACGCTATAGTCAGCCCAGTCATCTTGTATAACATGGTAAGTACCTACTGCATCATCTGCCACAAACGGGCAGGTAACAAAAACTACCAGATCTTGATATAGATTTTGATAAACAGTACCTGATAATAACCCACCGCTGGACGTTTCTGTGTTATCCTTTGACCACATTTGACCGCTTGCCGAAGTTAATCTATTTCTCAACTTTATCTGATTGCCAGGGGTAAAGCTAGAAATAGGCTGGTTCATTGCTGTGGCTACATCCTGAAGTGTAACCGTATACGTACTACTGGGTAGTGGTATTGTTTTTACATGGGTTTCTACCGTACCTGTAACAACATATACATCCAGCTGTTTGGCAGGTTCTGGCCCACTTAGTGCCATAGCACCCGAATAAGATGATGTAGGCTGATTGTAATAGAACAAGGTGCTGGTGGGAGTTCCTTTTATATAAGGATAGACCCCCATAACCTTTGTCTGATCAAAAACACCATACGGTTTTTCGCAGGAAAAAAATAATAGTATCCCGCAAAACAGTAGTAAAATTTTCATTGTATTTTTCATAGTATCGAAATTATTGAGTTAGAATAATGGCAGACCTGGATCCCAAAATACTTTTGCATCAACTCCACTCTTTTGTGTTATAGCAGAGTTTCGGTTAACAGCTACAGCCGGGTAGTATGCACTTCTAATGTAGGGGTCAGCAGCATCTGTGTTATCATGTGCTAACAAAAACTGCATACCTGAGGGATATCCAGTTCTGCGATACAGGTTATACGCTTCAATACCGTTTCCGTATGTAGCGATATAAAATTCTCTGCTGGATACATCTAATTTACATCCGGGGGTACCAGTGGCCGCTGCCGGAGCAGTTGCAAACCAATTTGTTACCCAGTTATAATAAGTGGCTTTGGCTCCGACCGTTCCAGCGGCTGCATTAAGTGTCGTTATCCGTGCTGCTGGTATTGTTACTCCTGCCACAGGCCCGAAAGCCACTACCTTTTCTACAGAATTTGTTACCCCTGCAAGGAAAGCAGAGGGGGCATCTATCCCTGAGCTTTGGCTTACACTTAAGTCAACACCCAATGTCATAGCCGCTTCGGCTTTTAAAAATTCAGTGTAAGAAGCCAACCAAATAGGGGCAATCCCTTGCCCTTTACCGCCCAAATTTATTGAGGTAGCTCCTGAAATTGGAACATATTGGCTATCATCAAATAGGCCTCCGGCCGGATAAACGCCATACGTTGTTCTAGCTTGACCATCAGGAGGAATACCCGAGTTATCTCCATGATCGCGCCCCCAATAACCGGTTGCTATGGGCAATCCTAAATTTCCTAGTTGGCAAAATGGCATTCCACTGCTGCCGGCATACCAATAAGTATAACTCGAGTACCAAGCCGGAGCCGTTTGGGTAGCACAAGGCAATGCCGTAACATCAATACTTCCAACTGTATTTCCATTTTGACGGTAGAAATAAAACCTCCTGCGTGGATCATCTACAGTAGATCCGTTAATAATGGTTTTTTCGGCAACAGCTACATACATAAACCAATTGCCTATAAAATCGGAAGCCCCTGATGAGTTGTAGTTATTATTGTATTTGGGGTGACGCGAATTAGGATTGGTGTAGGATGTACCATAAGAAAATTGAAAATCTGTTCCTCCTCCAGCTGAATTATCAATAACACCTCCCGGAGAAGCCAAAATTCCTTTTATGGATGTTGCTATGGAGGCCTTATTTGCCCCAGGTGCCTGAGCTAAATTCATGTAGTTCTTGAACATGAGCGTATTCGCTAAGGCAACCCATTTACTTGCACTACCGCCATAGTATAAATCTGTGGCAGGCAAACTGGCAGACGTTCTTCCTAAATTAACTACAGCCGAATCGAGGGAAGCCATTGCAACTGCGTAAACCTGAGCGCCCGGATCAACTGTAGGTGTTGTGTTTGAAGCACCTCCAAAGGCTTTTGAATACGGCACATCTCCAAAAAAATCAACCAGCGTCATTAGAGTATAGGCTTGAAGAATCTGAGCGATCGCTACGTGTTGATATTTTTTTTGTGATTTTCCAAGTGCAATAACAGTTTGTGCATTAACCAACACGCCCTGATAAGCATCGCCCCAGGCACCGTCATAACTTTGTGCATTGTATGCATTTTTGTATAGTGGACCATACAAAATTTCCTGACGGGTTAGTGTTGTTCCAATGTTCGACATATCCCAGTAGAAATTCTGGAAGTTTAGCTGCACGCTATTCAGCACCAAATCCAGGTTACCCTGAGTGATGAGCGGCAAATTGGGGTTTTGTAAATTATTAGATAAGTCATTGCAGGATGTAACAACCAACACACAGCTGATTGCAATATATATTAATCTTTTTTTCATATTCAAATACTTTAAGATTATCAGAATGTAAGGTTGACATTTACACCATAAGTTTTAGCAGACGGGGAAGTCATGTATTCAAAACCTCTTCCGTTACCAACACCCAAACTGTTTTGTTCGGGATCTACGTGCGTATATTTTGGAAGGCCAAGCCCGCGGTACCACAAATTGGAGCCGGTAATAGAAATAGCTGCTGCTTTAATATATTTTGTTTTAGCCAGCATAGACTGTGGCAAATTATAGCTCAGCGAAATCTCTTTCAGGCGAAGTACTGTTGCGTCATAAACTTTAGTATCATCTGAGTTATTCAACAAGCCATTGAAGTATGCATCCGATGCGGATACCATCACGCGGTTAGGTGTTCCATCTTTATCGCTTACGCCATTTAATACAATGGGTAGGGTTCTATCGAAGTCAGTATCTTTTGTTACACCTCTTGCTAAGAGAATATTAGAAGTTGTAGAATAGATCTGTCCGCCTTGAACAAAATTCCACTGCATACGGAAAGTGAAACTCTTATAAGATAGGGTAGAAACACCGGTAAGTTTATAGTTGGGGTTAGGGTTCCCGATAATTGAAATCTGAGAGTTTTTATCCCATATACCAATATTTTGATCTACCAAGAAGTTTCCATGAGAGTCTCTCATACGGGCAATTCCCTGAATGGTGTTTATGGGCTGATTATTGATAGCAAAATTGCCTAAGTTCGTATACCCTGATAATGCAATCTGTTGAGCGTACGAAGGCATATTGTACACCATGTTGCGATACAAGCTATAGATGGCTTCCAGTTTCCAATTCCAGTTTGAAGAGCGGACTACATTTACGCCTATATTAGCTTCAATCCCTTTATTATAAACCGAACCGGCATTTACTTGATAAACAGAATAACCCGTGGAGGGGTCAAGTGGTCTATCCAATATCTGTTTGGTTGATCTTTTATCAAACGCAGTCAAATCAAAGGTAACCAGATTATCAAAGGCTTTACCTTCAATACCAAATTCAAGTTCGCCTAACAACTCAGGTCTTAAGTTAGGATTTGCCAAGCGTGCATTGGTATAATTGATATTGAGAACATTGCCCGTAGGCCCAACAAATGTATTGGTTGAACTACCTAGCGATTGGCGTGTTGAGTAAGGATCCGGAAAGCGGGCGCTAGTTGCATACCCGGCACGAACTTTCAAAAAGCTTAGTGCTTTACTTCCTGAAAGAGAAGGAATAGCATCCGACAAAATAATAGATGTACTCACACTGGGGTAGAAGATATTGCGGTTGGCTTGTTCAACGGTGCTACTCGATCCATACCGGCCTCCCAAATTCAAGAACACCATGTTTTTATAATCAAGTGCTGCTTGGGTAAACACGCCTAACGAAACTTGTTTTCTAATATAATCAAGGTCATTTCCAGCTTCATCAACATCCTGATGAGTAACAAAATTAGAGTGGTCAATTAATCCATACACCAATTGCTGTTGGCTGAACATCCCTGTTTGTCTGTATTCAATATTGCGGAAGTTAAAACCTGCATCCACATTAAACCCAAAATTTTCTCCAAAATTGGTTTTGTAATTACCTAACAAGTATTGATCAAAAATTGAGTTTAAAGAAACGGTGCTGCGATAGGCACCTTGGTTAAAATTAGCACCGCTACCCTTGTTAACATAAAAAGAACCTGATTCAGAATACACATCCCAACCGGAACGATAAGTAAATGATAAATTTTTCAGCGGTGTGTACCTAAACGCCATTTGGCCATACGTTCTTGAGGTTAATTGACCATTGCTTGAATTCGTGGCCGTCCAACGGGGATTAGTAATATCGTTTGTTGGGCGGTAATAAACTGCAGAATTATCTAAGGGGTTTATGTATGGCAGACCCATTAAATCAACAGTTCTGGGTGTGTACCAAACATCGGCAAACAATGATACTCCACTTGAAGCACCACTCCCAAAACTTACCGCGGTAGGAGGCTGCACCACGTTAGATCTAACAAAGTTAAATGTTCCACTAAAATTGAATTTATCAGAAATATCAAAAGAACCTCCCAATCCAAAATTCACTCTGGAGGTAGTATTACCCGGGGCAAAGCCGTTTGTATTTTGAAACCCAACGTTCGCATTCAGTTTGGCTCTTTCTGTTCCACCTGAAATATTTATAGAGTTAGTTTGTGTATATCCGGTATTAAAAAAACGGGGAACACTATTGTATGCCTTGTAGGCATATTTAGCTCCTACATATTGCGGAAATGCCACATTAAGTGCGGGACGATCGTAGGGGTGACTTATTAAGTGCCCATCGGTTGGCCCTCCCCAGTTGCTATAATAAGCTACACCCGAAATCTGATTATATCCTCCTCCCCAATGATCTTGATAATCTGGAAATTGTGCCACCGTTACAGCATTTACCGAACTATTAAAGTTAACTGTAACAGGAGCCTTTCCTTTCTTCATAGCAGAAGCTCCATTTTTTGTGGTAATAAGAATAACACCGTTTCGTCCGGCTTCTCCGTAGAGTACGGTGGCATTCAATCCTTTCAAGATACTTATCGATTCGATCGAGTTAGGATCTATGTCAAAAAAACGACTTCCGGTTTGGCTGCCATAAACAAAACTACCCTGCGAATTCGTTCCTCCATCAAAGGCAACTCCGTCAATAACAAACAAAGGTTGAGTACTTCCTGTAATGGAAGAGAATCCACGGATGTTAATGTTTGTTCCACTTCCGGCCAAACCACTAGTCTGGGTTATATCTACCCCGGCTGCTTTTCCGGAAAGAACCCTCATTACATCACCTTCGGCCCGTTGGTTTACAAGATCAGAACCAACCGTAGCCACTGCGTAACCAAGCCCCTTTTTTTCTTTAGCAATACCGAGACCGGTAACTACCACTTCAGAAAGTTGTTTTATGTCATTTAATAACTGCACATCTACAACTTGTCTATCTCCAACCTCAACTTCTTGAGATTCGTACCCAATAAAGGAGAATACGAGTGTACCGCCAGATCCTACAGGAAGTTTGTAAGTTCCTTCCGAATCGGTTGCTGTTCCGTTGGTCGTTCCCTTCAGCGTTACATTTACACCAGGTAAGGCTCCTCCGTCTTCTTTGGAGGTTACTTTCCCCGTTACCACCCGGTCTTGCGCCCAGACACTGAAAGCAAAACCGAATAAAAAGCACATGAGTAAAAACTTTTTCATCATACGGTTATTGTTTAGTTAATAAATTAAGTGCAGAAATTTAACGTGTCTCTTTGCATACATCAAAGATGTTTTTCATTTAATTACATAAACTAATAATGATTTCATTTTAATTTTATTTCAATTATACAGCTGATTAATTTCATTTTTAATTTTCATCATTTTTTAAATTTTTTGATTGGCTCGCTCCAAAAAATGAGCAAACCAATTTCTCAATTTATAAGTGAGTAAATCCTATTCAACTACAACCCTACAATTGAAAACTGACAGCATGATTGCAAAATAAAAATCAACTCCTTATGTGGGGCGGTAAAAATCTGATAAGTGATTTTCATTGTCAGGCTTATACCTTAACAAATAGAAATCAATTATTAATTGAGTGTGATAAGAAAAAATTCTAGCTGAAGTTTATTAGCCAACGCGATAGAATAAAAAAGCGAATGAAGATGTTTCCTCATTCGCTCAATATCAATTTTAAAAAAAGTGTATTGCGTGCAGTTAAAAAAATAAGAGAGTTATTTTTTTATTCAGCTTGGTTTATTTGGCATACGCCACACTACGCATTTCCCGTATTACGGTTACCTTAATTTGTCCGGGGTATTGCATATCGCGTTCAATTTTTTGCGAGATGTCGAAGCTAAGTTTACTGGCTCGGTCATCGCTGGCTTTTTCGGCATCTACAATTACCCGCAGCTCGCGGCCGGCTTGTATGGCATAACATTTTTCTACACCCTCAAAACTCAAGCCTACCTGCTCCAGTTCTTTCAGGCGTTTCATATATTGTTCCATTACCTCGCGTCTGGCTCCGGGGCGGGCGCCCGAGATGGCATCGCAGGCTTGCACAATGGGCGAAATCAAACTCGTCATTTCAATTTCATCATGGTGTGCCCCTATGGCATTGCAGATAACAGGATGCTCTTTGTATTTCTGAGCCAACTCCATGCCTACAATAGCATGAGGTTTTTCCAGTTCTTCGGGCCATACCTTACCGATGTCGTGCAGCAGGCCGGCTCGCTTGGCTTGCTTTACATTCAACCCCAGTTCGGAGGCCATGATGGCGCAGAGGTTTGCTACTTCGCGCGAGTGCTGTAATAAATTTTGTCCGTACGAAGAACGGAAGCGCATACGTCCTACCATACGTACCAAATCGGGGTGTAAGCCGTGGATGCCCAGATCAATCACCGTGCGTTCGCCTATTTCATTAATCTCATCTTCAATATTTTTACTCGTCTTGGCTACAATCTCTTCAATGCGAGCCGGGTGAATACGCCCATCTTGCACCAGGCGGTGCAGCGACAACCGGGCCACCTCCCTGCGCACCGGATCGAACCCTGAAATGATAATGGCTTCGGGGGTATCATCCACAATAAATTCTACCCCGGTGGCGGCTTCCAGCGTGCGGATATTTCTTCCTTCGCGGCCAATAATTTTACCTTTGATGTCATCGCTCTCGATATTGAAAATAGAAACACAGTTTTCTACAGCCTGCTCAGAGGCCGTGCGCTGTATGGTTTCTATAATAATCTTTCTGGATTCTTTGGTGGCCGTAAGTTTGGCCTGCTCCATAATATCCTTAATGTAACTGCTGGCCTTAGTTTGTGCTTCTTCTTTCATAGACTCTACCAACTGATCGCGGGCCTGATCGGCCGTGAGTTTTGATATCCCCTCCAGCACGGCTACTTTTTGAGCATTAAATTTATCAAGTTCTTCTTTGCGTTTTTTTACCAAGTCATGCTGTTGAGCTAAACTTTGCCGCTCTTGGTCCACATCGGTTTCTTTGCGTTTCAGTTGTTCCAGTTCCTTGCTCAGTTGGGCTTCGCGCTGCTTTACCTTTTGTTCGTTGGCAATGATCTGGTTTTTTTTACGGTTCGCTTCTTCTTCAAATTCCTGCTTCATTTTGATAAGCTTTTCTTTAGCTTCGATGATGCGGTCTTTCTTAATGTTTTCAGCCTGAAGTTCGGCTTCTTTAATAATCAGTTTTGATTTTTCATTCAACTCGGCCTGGTTTCTCTTCACTCTTCTTTTGTAAAGAAACTGACCAATGAGCAGGGCTAAAATAAGGGTGGCCGCAAAAGCAATTGATGCCACCGTAATGATTTCCATCTGTTCCATATACTAAATGGTTAACGTTTAACAATGACCCGTTTAGGTTGATGAGAAATGAATTGAAATAGAAAAGTGCCAATTCATTCAGATCAAGCCCGAAGAAGAAAGGAGGATTGAGAGGGAAAGATATTTAGACGGCCTGCGATACCAAGCGGTTGAGATTTTCCAGTTTCTCAAGCACGGTTTGGTCGGTGGTGTGCACGGTTTCTTCGTCAGCCATTTTTTCTACTAAACAATCAAAGGCTACCATGGCCAATAGATCTTGTTTATCATCTATGCCAAACTTTTCGCGGTAGCTTTTTATTTTTTCATTGATGGTTCTGCCCGCAGCCCGTACGCGTTCCTCTTCGGAGCGCTTCACTTTCATGGGGTACTCGCGGTCAGCAATTTTAATTTTAACAGAAAGATCGTCCATCAATGTTTATCGGCTTACGTTAGCGATGCACTTGTCTATTTCGCGGATGTATTCGTCCACTTTTGCTCTCAATTCCGAAATACTTTCGTCTTCCGGGTTTATATAATCCACAATTTTAGTGATTTTAATCTGATTTTTAAAATTGGCCAACTGCTCATCTCGTTTGCGCAAATCGGTGCGCAGTTCGTGGTTTTCAAGTTTAATGGCGCGCATTTCGTCTTTCAATGATTTGTGCTCATTGAGCAGCAACATAATTTTCCGCTCCAGGCCACTGAGGTTGTTTTTTATTATTTCTTGATTCACGCAGGTAATGTTAAAATCAAAATATTTTTTTATTGACTTGGTTGTTATTTTCTGATGACGGCCCCCATCTTTCCTTCAAATGTACCTATCAACTTAGACATTACATTATCAATTTCTTCATCGGTCAGAGTCTTATTTTCGTCCTGCAGGGTAAAGCCCAGCGCGTATGCTTTTTTACCGGTCTGAATTTTATCTCCTTCGTACACATCAAACACGATTATTTCTTTAATCAGACGTTGCTCGGTAGCTCTGGCTAACGTTTCAATTTCAGCAAACTTCACCCGATTATCAAGCACCAACGATAAGTCTCTGCGCACCTCGGGGAACTTAGGAACTTCCTGCACAACGAACTTAGGGTTTGCGGCTCTGAAAAGCAAATCGGTGGGCAGGTCGGCAAAAAATACATCTTGTTTAATGCCCGCTTGTTTCAGGTGTGCTTTTCTTATTTTCCCTAATCGGCCGATTTCGGTCTTCCCTATTAGAATTTTTATTCCATACTCAAAAACATCATCGGCAATAGGTTCTTCTTTTGTGCGCCCTATTGTGGCCAGTGACAACACGCTTGTTACGGTCTGTGCCAGATCGTGAAAATGAACTTCCCGTGTTTTGTTCTGCCAGTTTTCTGTTTCGTACTGACCCGTGAGCCAAATGGAAAGGCGATCTTCTTCAAAATAATTTTTTAACCCTTCCTGGCCCGTGGTTTTTCCATAGATTTTGCCAAACTCAAACAGTTTTAAAACTTTTTGTTTGCGGTTGATATTGTACGCGCAAACTTCCAAGCCGCTAAACAGCATGGTTTGTCTTAAAATCCCTTGTTCTTCGCTGAGTTTGTTTACTATCTCTACGGCCTCACCGGTGGTTTTAATCCGGTCTCGATAGACCATGTGGGTAAGTGAGTTCGTGAGGATTTCGTAAAATCCATTGGCCGCCAACATTGCACCTACCGATTTTTTAAACTTGGTCAGGTCTTTTTCGGGAAAAGGAGCCAGATAATCTGCTCCTACCCGGGTTGATAGTTCGATGTTATTTAATCCGTAAATGCGCAAGATTTCTTCTACTACATCGGCTTCCTGAACAACATCTACCCGGTAAGGAGGCACAGAAGCGGTAAATCCTTCCTCTGTTTTATGAGAAACCGCTATCTCCAGTCTTTCTAAAATAGAATATATTTCTTCGTGTTTGATTTTTTTTCCGATCAACCGATCTACATTTTTAAATTTAACGAGGATGGTTTGGTTTTCGATCTTCGTAGGGTAAACATCAACCACCTCAGAAGAAATTTCTCCTCCTGCTATTTCTACGATCAGCATAGCCGCACGCTTCACTGCATAAACAGTTTGGTTTACATCGGTGCCCCGCTCAAACCGGAACGAGGCATCGGTTTTCAGCGCATGGCGTAGTGCTGTTTTGCGTATGCCATCCGGTGCCCAATAGGCACCTTCTAAAAAAAGATCGGTAGTTTTATCGGTAATGCCTGAGTCGATGCCTCCAAAAACTCCGGCCAAGCACATGCCCCGGCCTTCGCCATCGCACACCATCAGATCGGTGGCGGCCAAGATTCGTTCTTTGCCGTCCAGTGTTTTAAATTGGGTTTCGGCCGGCAATGTTTTTACAATAATTTTTTTTCCGGTTATTTTTCCGGCATCGTAGGCATGGAGTGGCTGCCCTACTTCATGGCATACAAAATTGGTGATGTCTACAATATTATTAATCGGTGTAAGGCCGATCGCCTTCAGTTTGTTCTTTAACCAATCGGGCGATTCTTTTACCGTTACATTAGAAATAGAAACACCTGAAAAGCGCGGGCACATTTTAGTGTCTTCCACCGAAACAGGGATAGTTAATTTCGTGTTGTCCGTCTTAAAATTTTCTACGGAAGGAAATTCTACTTTTCTGTTTTTTACTGCTTTGATATCGCGCGCCACCCCGATATGTGAGGCGGCATCGGCCCGGTTAGGTGTTAATCCTATCTCAAAAATAAAATCCGATGCTACATTAAAATAGTCGGCTGCCAAAGTTCCATTTATTGCAGACGGGCTCAGCACCATTATTCCGGCATGGCTTTCGCCAAGTCCGATTTCATCTTCTGCGCAAATCATGCCCTCGCTGGCCTCCCCACGTATCTTGGCCGACTTAATAGTAAAGGGTTCTCCTTTTATTGGGTGCACTGTAGTGCCGGGCAATGCTACCACCACTTTTTGGCCAGCTGCTACGTTGGGTGCCCCGCATACAATCTGCGAAAGAGTTTCCTTTCCTACGTTTACGGTGGCGATAGATAGTTTATCGGCATTAGGATGTTTGGCACACGTTATCACTTCCCCAATTACCAAGCCTTTTAAGCCGCCTTTAATGGTTTCAATCGGTTCAATACTTTCAACTTCTAACCCGGTGGACGTGAGTATCTGCCCTATTTCTTCGGGTGTTTCCGGTATATCAATGTATTGCCTGAGCCAGTGGTAAGAGATTTTCATGAAGCGGGGAGAAATAAAAACACGAAAATAAATGTTTTACCAGATTCTATAATTAATAATTTTTCCCTTCTGTTTCATGCCGGAAGGTTTCTACACATTTACGATCTTGTAGTGTAACAAAACACGTTTTCCCATCCTTCCCACCCAGACAAATATTGCTGGTCTTTTTTCCTTTCATAAAAACTTCGCGCATTAGTTTGCCCTGCGGAGTAAAAATAGCCACGGCTCCTTTGTCGTAGCGTGTTACCAACAGGTTGCCTTTTTTGTCGCATTTCATACCATCGAGCCCAAAATCGGAGAACTCAAAAAATTTTCGTTGGTTATGCAGGTCTCCGTTATCATCCACATCAAAAGCCCAAATTACCCGTTGCACGCTTTCGTTTACGTAAAGGGTTTTTTCATCCGGGCTTAGTTCAATGCCATTAGTCGTACCCATGTTGTCTTGCAGCAAAACCATTTTTCCGTCTGGTTCAATGCGCCAGATTTTTCCGGTATTATTTTTCCAATTGGGGTCGGAGGCAAACAACTGTCCTTTTTTATTGAGGCAGATATCGTTGGGTTGGTTAAACTGATCACTGTGCACCAGTACCGAAATTTTTTTTGTTTTGGTTGTTACCTTCAAAATAGAATGACCGGCAAAGTCGGCTACCAGCATATTCCCCTCCCGGTCAAGTTGAATGGCGTTGCCAATACTGCCCTGGGGCAAGGTTACAAACACCTTTACTTTCCCCTCCGAGGATACCTGGCCAATCGTTCCGTCTTGTTGAAAATTAACAACAAACAGGTTTCCACTTTTATCTACAACCGGTCCTTCGCAATTAACTGTAAAAAGATTTTCGGCTGTTAAGTCTTTCACCTGATAAAATTCCTGTGCTTCAACCCGGAGAGTTATCAGTCCGATGAATGTAACAAAAAAGACAGCTTTCATAAGATGCGGCTAAGTCGTAATTTTTTTTCCGGCTTTGTATCCTTTGGTAGCATAATATAAAATATACAGATAGCAAGGCAATGTGCATAACAAAAAGGCAGTTTGTGTAGGTACCGATTTAGCCAGCAAACCATATACCTGCGGCAAAATAGCCCCCCCTGCAATACCCATTACCAGCATGGCCGAACCTATTTTGGTAAACTTACCCAGTCCATCTATGGCCATGGGGAAAATGGCGGGCCACATTAGCGAATTGGCCAACCCCAGCAGGGCAATGAACAAAATACTGGTATACCCGTGGGTAACAAAGGCCAGCACAGCAAATGCAATACCCACGAAAGCAGAAAATTTAAGTGCCGTGTGCTGTTTCAAATATTTAGGTATGGTAACAATACCGATTATGTACCCCAATACCATTGACCACAAAGTGTACGAAGTAAAATTTTTAGTCTGATCCAGTGCCATCCCCAACGATTTTCCGTATGTGCCAATAACATCGCCCGCCATTACCTCTACACCCACATACAAAAACAAGCAAAGTACTCCCAGCAATAAGTGTGGAAATTGAAAGATACTGGTTTTGGGAGTTGAATTGGAGCCCCCCTCTTCCGAGGCCGATGCTTCAATTTCCGGCAAGGGCGAAATCCAAATTAGCAAAGCCAGAACCAACAGCACCAGCCCCATAATTAAGTAAGGAATAATAACCCGGTGCGAAAGATCTTGAAGTAACAAAACCCGCTGGGCCGCATCGGTAGTCGTGGCAATCTGTTTTTCAATTTCGGCTGCCCCTTTTAGTACAACTGCACCTAATATTAACGGGCTTAGAGCTCCAGCCACCTTATTGCAGATACCCATAATGCTTATGCGCTTGGCAGCCGACTCAATCGGGCCGATCACTGCGATGTAGGGATTAGAAGCCGTTTGGAGCAACGCCAAGCCCATTCCCTGAATAAACAATCCGGTTAAAAATAGACCAAAGTTGCGGTCGCGGGCTGCGGGGATGAACAAGAAAGCCCCGATAGCCATAATCATCAGCCCGAGCGACATCCCTTTTTTATAGCCGGTTTTTGCTAAAATAAATGACGAAGGAATGGCCAGAAAAAAATACGCCATATAAAAAGCAAATGTTACCAGCAGCGCCTGCGAGTCGGATTTCAGATCACACGAAAGCTTAAGAAAGGGAATTAACGTGCCATTGAGCCAGGTAATAAACCCGAAAATGAAAAACAATACTCCGATGATAGTAATGGAGACAACATAATTTTTGGCGGTAGACATTTTGTTAAGTTTATGAGCGATTAATATTCTATTTTTGGTAATGAAATTCGTTCGATTTAATTCAAAAAATTCAAACTACAATGGCTGCGGGTAAAAGACTTACATTATTAGTGCTGGCGGCCGGCATCGGTAGCCGCTACGGAGGCATCAAACAGATTGATGGCTTTGGTCCCTCGGGCGAAACGATTATGGATTACTCACTGTACGATGCCATCCGGGCAGGTTTTAATAAGGTAGTGTTTATCGTACGCCAAGAGATACGCGATACAGTAGAAGAAATTTTCTTACCCCGGCTTCAGGGCAAGGTAGATGTGGTGTTTGTTAACCAGGAATTAGATTCGTATGTGCCGGCCAAGTTTCTAAACCCCGAGCGCACCAAGCCATGGGGCACCAGTCACGCCATGCTTTGCGCTAAAGATGTAATCGATGAGCCTTTTGCCGTCATCAATGCAGACGATTTTTATGGACTTGATGCCTTTGCCGCCACAGCCGATTTTTTTAAACATGAAAATTCGGCTCATGCCATGGTGGGCTATACCTTAAAAAACGTACTCTCCGACCATGGCAGCGTCTCACGTGGCTGTGGCGAACGCGATGAGCAGGGTTTTTTAAAAAGTGTAGTAGAAAGAACTACCATTGTGCGCGAAAACGGCAAAATTATTTCCAAAGAAAAAGAAGGCGACCGCGTGCTGGCTCCGGAAACCCCCACCTCTATGAACTTTTGGGGATTTCATCCAAGCATTTTATCGCTTACTGAAAACTATTTTTCTGATTTTTTACAAGCCAATCATCAAAATATAAAATCAGAATTTTTTATTCCGCTGGTGGTTAATGAGATGATTAAAACCGGCCAGGGAAAGGTAAAAATTTTATCCGGAGGAAATATTTGGTTTGGCGTAACCTACAAAGAAGACAAGGAAATTGTTTCGGCAAAAATCAACGCCTTGGTAAAACAAGGTATGTACCCCAACAAACTTTGGTAATGATTGCTCCGGACGAAGTAATCCGGCATTTTATTGCTGGCGAAGTTAAAATTACTCCCCTGGGCTCGGGCCACATTCATAAAACATTTAGCGTATCGGGGTTTAAGAATTTTGTTTTGCAGCGTGTTAATATTCAGGTTTTCACACAGCCGGAGACCATCGCCCAAAACCACCGGATGGCCTTCAACTATTTAAGCGAAAAACATCCTCAATTTCGGTTTCCCAAAACCTTGCCAGATATGGCCGGCAATGATCTGTATTTTGATACTGAGGGCTTTCCCTGGCGCTTGTACGAAATGATTGAAAACACCTTTACCATGAACGAAGTGGCCTCGGTGGCCGATGCCTATGAAGCGGCAAAAGGCTTTGGAGCGCTCGCCCGAAATTTAAACGGAATCGATGTAGCTCAGTTTCAGCCTACGCTGCCGCGCTTCCATGATTTAGCCTGGCGATATGAGCAGTTTGACGAAGCCTTACAAAAGACCAGCAGAGAATGTGTGCAAACCGCACAACACGAAATTGAGCAAGCCCGGACATTTCATTTTTTAGTAACTGAATACCAACACTTAATCCGGGGTAGCTCGCTGCTCTTGCGCGTTACTCACAACGATACGAAGATCAATAATATTTTATTCGACTCGCTTTCGCGAAAAGCCGTATGTGCTATTGACTTAGATACCCTTATGCCCGGCTATTTTATTTACGACCTGGGCGATATGGTGCGCACGTTTGTGAGCCCGGTTAGTGAAGAAGAAAAAAACCTGGATAAGATTGTGTTTCGAAAAGAAATATACGAAGCGTTATTGGACGGATACCTGTCTGAAATGAATTCGGTACTTACTACGGAAGAAAAAAAATCCATTCCGTTTGCCGGCAAGATGATGACCTACATTATGGCATTGCGTTTTCTGGCTGATTATTTACGGGGCAATACCTACTACCACATTACCTACCCGCAACAAAACCTGGTTCGGGCTTCTAATCAATTGAGGTTGCTCGCGTTAATTCATCGTGAGGTTGTCTAAAATTTTTACCTTTGGCCTTCATTTTTAACATTCATTTATGAAAAAAATACTATTTCTATTTCTACTCATTTCATCTTCGGTTTTTGCGCAAGAGCCTGTAGCCACACGTTATGCCGAAATGATTACCCCGGCCGACCTTAAAGAAAACCTAACCATTATCGCCTCCGATGCGCTTGAAGGAAGGTACACCGGCTCGCGCGGCCAAAAGATGGCAGCCGCTTTTATTGCCAATCATTTTGAAACGGTAGGGTTGGCCGTTCCGGCTAATGGTTCGTATTACATGCCGATAGAGTTATCTTCTTCGCGCACGTCTGATGCCTACATTAAATCGGGCACAGTAAAATATGCCAACTTCAACGAAGTGGTTTATATGGGGCAAGCGTCTACCGAGGGGGAAATTTCAGTAGAAGCTGTATTTGTAGGCAAAGCCACCGATGCCGATCTGGCTTACCTTAATGTAAAAGACAAAGCCGTTATCGTTCTGCTCGATGGTCTTAATTTCAGTGTCTTTGGCTCCTTGCGAAAAACAAGTGCCGCTTTGCGCGAAAAAGGGGCGCGGATGATCTTGGCCGTTGGTGCAGGCAAGCCGGAAGAGTATGCTCCTTTTGCCACTCAGCTAAAATCATATTTTAGCGGAAACACTTTATCGCTTAATAAGCCCGACCCCAACAACGCCAACAAAGGCATGTTTTTAATCAATCAGGAAGTAGCTTCTAAAATAGTAAACACTCCTTTTGAAAAACTGGAAAAAGCCGCCAAAGAGCCGGCTGCCAAAAAACCATTAGCTAAAATTAAACCCGGCCGCGTAGTTTATCATGTAGCTGTTGAAACCAAAATCGTCAAATCAGAAAACATAGTGGGCTTTTTAGAAGGCACCGACAAAAAGGACGAAGTAATTGTACTCTCTGCGCATTTCGACCATATTGGATTGCAACATCAGGGAGATGATAAAGTAAACAATGGTGCAGACGATGACGGCTCAGGCACCGTAAGCATCCTTCAGTTGGCCAAAGTTTTTGCCCAAGCAAAAAAAGACGGACACGGGCCACGCAGAAGTATTTTGTTTATGACAGTAACGGGCGAAGAGGAAGGCCTCTTTGGTTCGCAATATTATGTAGAACACCCTATTTATCCGTTAGCCAATACCGTAGCCGATCTGAACATCGACATGGTGGGTAGAAGAGACCCTGAACATGCCGGCAAACCCGATTATGTGTACGTAATCGGCTCAGATAAATTATCAAGTGAACTGCACGAAATTAACGAGCGCAATAATAAAACCTACACAAAGCTTGATTTCGACTATACCTATAACGATGAAAAACATCCCTCTAACTTATACAAGCGCAGCGACCACTGGAATTTTGCTAAAAACAACGTGCCCATCGTATTTTATTTTGACGGCATTCATGAAGACTACCACAAGCCCAGCGATGAAGTAAGCAAAATTGATTTTGATTTGCTTGCCAAGCGTGGCAAAATTGTTTTTTATACCGCATGGGAACTGGCGAACCGCGATAATCGGATTTCAGTAGATAAAAAATAGTTTTATCTCAGGTTAATGGTTAATTGCAAATTGTTTTCGGCACCTTATGGTACGCTATCTGCTCTTAACCATTAACCCTTTTTTATCCTCATGCGAATAGACATCATCACTTGCCTGCCCCAGCTTTTGGAAAGTCCTTTTTCTGACTCGATTTTAAAAAGAGCGCAAGACAAAAAAATAGTAGAAGTAGTCGTGCACAACCTACGGGCATACTCGCTCGATAAACACAAGTCCACCGATGATTATGCCTTTGGCGGGGGGGCCGGGATGGTAATGACTATTGAGCCCATCCATCGGTGTATTTCGTTTTTAAAAAACGAACGGCCCTACGATGAAGTGATCTATATGAGCCCCGATGGAGAATTATTAACACAAGCACTGGCTAATCAACTGAGCCTGAAAAAAAATCTTATCCTGTTATGCGGCCATTACAAGGGGGTGGATGAGCGCGTGCGCGAGCATTTAATTACCCGCGAAATCAGCATTGGCGATTATGTCTTATCCGGGGGCGAATTGGCCGCAGCTGTTTTAAGCGATGCCATGATCCGGCTCCTGCCCGGAGTATTGAATGACGAATCTTCGGCTCTTTCCGATTCCTTTCAAGATGGATTAGTAGCCCCTCCGGTTTATACCAGACCGGCCGAATTTAACGGCTGGAAAGTGCCCGATGTGCTCCTTTCGGGGCATGAAGCAAAAATAAATGAATGGCGTCATCAGGAATCTGTTAAGCGTACCGAGGCCAGAAGGCCTAAATTGCTCTAAAAAACAACATTCTACCAATATTGGATTTCAAAAATTTAGAACACTCCTTCGTTTTTTAAGATTCTTCCAATACATTTGCAGTCCATTTTAAAAAAACGAGTTTTATGGCTGATTTAATGAAAATAGCAGAACAGGAGCTGGCCTCCAAACGAGCCGCCATCACCAGTTTTAACCCCGGTGACACCATTAACGTGCACGTAAAAATCAGCGAAGGCAATAAAGATCGCATTCAGCAGTTTCAGGGCACGGTTATCTACCACCGCGGCAAAGGAACCAACGGAGAAAGCTTCTCAGTAAGAAAAGTTTCTAATGGAGTAGGCGTAGAAAGAATATTTCCCATTCTAAGCCCGAGTATTGATAAAATAGAAGTTATTAAATCTGGTAAGGTACGCAGAGCCAAATTATACTATCTGCGTGGCCGCCAAGGTAAGAGTGCCAGGATTAAAGAAAAACTTACTGCAACCACCAGTGCAGCCTGATCTGAAAGAAACCAAAACACACCCATTTCAAACTCGAAATGGGTTTTTCATTTTTAGTGCGGGTGTTCCGTCTTTGGGCAGCACCTCGTTAAACACTATCTTTGTCAACCATTTTTAAAGAACAGTAATAAACACTATGGCCAATAATAAAATTACCGAACTGCTTGGCAAAGATGCCGAATCTCTGCTAACACACCGCAGTAAAACTATTTCGAAAGACCAACTTCATTTGCCCAATCCGGATTTTGTAGATCAGATTTTTTCTACCTCTAACCGCAATACACAAACTCTGAGAAGTTTACAGACTTTATTTGGAACCGGCCGGCTGGCTAATACCGGCTTCCTTTCCATCCTTCCCATAGATCAAGGCATAGAACATAGCGCAGGCGCTTCCTTTGCGAAGAACCCAATTTATTTTGATCCGGAAAATATTATAAAGCTGGCCATTGAAGGGGGATGCAATGCCGTAGCCACTACATTTGGCGGGCTGGCATTAATGTCGCGCAAGTATGCTCACAAAATTCCTTTCATCGTAAAAGTAAACCACAACGAATTACTTACTTACCCTAACAAAGCTGACCAAATTATGTTTGGATCCGTGCGCGATGCCTGGAACTTAGGCTCGGTTGCCATTGGTGCTACCATCTACTTCGGATCGGATAATTCTACGCGGCAAATACAGGAGGTAGCCAAAGCTTTTGAAGAAGCCCACAGCTTAGGCATGGCTACCATTCTGTGGTGCTACACACGTAACAATGCCTTTAAAAAAGACGGCATAGACTATCATGTGTCTGCTGACTTAACCGGTCAGGCCAATCATTTAGGCGTTACTATTCAGGCCGATATTATCAAACAAAAATTAGCTGAAAACAATGGCGGCTATAAGGCATTAAACACCGGAGGAAGCAGCTACGGAAAACTGGATGAACGCATTTATACTGAGTTAACAACCAACCATCCTATTGATCTGTGCCGTTACCAAGTAGCGAATTGCTATATGGGTCGGGCGGGGTTAATCAACTCCGGGGGCGACAGCAAAGGAGCCAGCGACATGGCCGATGCCGTGCGCACGGCCGTCATCAACAAGCGAGCCGGTGGCATGGGGCTTATCTCCGGGAGAAAAGCCTTTCAGCGTCCCCTGAAAGAAGGGGTAGAAATATTGAACACCATACAAGATGTTTATTTGGATAAGACCATTGATGTGGCTTAAGCATTCATTTGAAATTGATTCATTGACAAACTAAAAATATGCCTTGGTTTAAACGGACCGACAAAGGAATATTAACCCCAACTGAAGCCAAACGCGAAGTGCCCGATGGGTTATGGTTTAAATCTCCGGCCGGAAAAATTATTCATACACGTGAGCTAAAAAACAATGCTTACGTAGTTCCGGAAGAAGAGTACCACGTAAAGATCGGATCAAAAGAATACTTCGAAATTCTTTTTGATAATAACGAATTTACCGAGTTGGATACCACGCTGGAGTCGGGGGATCCTTTGAAGTTTGTAGATACCAAGCCCTACCCCAAACGCATAAAAGAATCGCAGGCTAAATCGCAGTTGAAAGATGCCGTGCGTACAGCCTATGGTAAGATGGAAGGACAGGATATTGTTATAGCCTGTATGGACTTTACATTCATTGGTGGCTCGATGGGCTCCGTAGTGGGCGAAAAAATTGCGCGCGCTATGGATCATTCGCTAAAAACCAATGCACCGTTTTTAATGATCTCCCGCTCGGGAGGCGCCCGTATGATGGAGGCTGGTCTGTCGTTAATGCAAATGGCCAAAACTTCGGCCCGTATTGCCTTATTAGATGAGGCTAAGATTCCTTATATCTCGCTACTTACCGACCCCACTACTGGTGGAGTAACGGCTTCGTATGCCATGCTGGGCGATTTTAATATTGCCGAGCCCAATGCCCTGATAGGGTTTGCCGGCCCGCGGGTAATACGCGAAACCATAGGCAAAGATTTACCCAAAGGGTTTCAAAGTTCTGAATTTGTTTTGGAGCACGGATTTTTGGATTTTATTGTGGACCGGAGAATCCTGAAATCTAAATTGAGCACGCTCCTGCGAATGATCCGATAAATTATTTTCTGAGAGAACCCTCAGATTCTATATACCTTCTTCGAGCTTAAAGAGTTTGGCCAGTTTATCTCTGCCTTTTCCATCCATCAGCATGACCAGGTAATCGCCCGCCTCTATCTTTAGATTGCCCTCGGGGTTTTTCAGCAACTTGCGTTGGCCGTTTACTTTTTTTACCAGCCCGATAAGTACCACGTTGTAATCTTTCTTTAATTCAAAAAATGCCTTGTCGTACGGAGTATTCACAAAAGCATTATCCGGTTTTACCGAAAACTGCTTCATATCATATTCATCCTCCTGATGGGCAAACGCCATCAATTCTTCACTAAAATAGGCCACATCGGGTTCGTAGATATAGCTGGCCAAAAGTTTGGAAGAAATTTCATTTTTGGAAATGGTATAGGTTACCCCGGCATGTTCAAAGGTGCTTTTCAGGTTTCCGTTGTCGAGCGTAACCACATAATTGAGATTAGCAAAGTGTTTTTTGATGTTGATGATGTACACCAGTTTTTCAGTATCATCGTTGAGATTCACAAATACAATAGATGCCTGTTGGATGTTCGCTTTTTCAAGCTGGTCGAAATTATTATAATCAGAATATAGGGTAAAAACTTTATCCTGCGGATAATACTCCCGGATGATATCAATATGACCGCGGTCTTTGGTGATAACCGCTACCTGGCGGCCCGCCCCAATTAAGTGGCTGATCACCGATTGGCCAAACTCATTCCAGCCAATGATCACTACATGATTTTTGAAGCTGGTGCCATTCAGGCCCAATGCCTTCTCTTCCCTAAGTGTACTCATAAAATTTGCTATCTGTCCGATAATAAAACCATATACGCCTAAACTTGAAAGCAGAAATACAAAACCAATCATACGCCCCCAATAGGTTACGGGCAAGGCATCGCCATATCCTACTGTGGTAAGTGTCTCTACCAAATACCACATGGCATCCTGGGTAGTATTAATTTTACTATTGGGCAGCCCTCCTTCTACCTGCAAGAGCAGCGCCAGTAAGCCTCCATAGATAAAGGTAAAGATCAGGGACGAGATAAGTACCCGGCGGTAATTGGGGCGTTTTAGTTGCATAAACCAACCGTTAAACTAAACTAAAAGCCACAATAAATAAAAATTTGATTTGGAAGATCATGGGGTTTTACAATTTTTCAGTGCTTCGGTAACCTGTTCAATCGTTATCCGGCTATCTTCCGAGCCCCAAGCGTTGGCTATATATGTGGCAATCTCTGCCAGCTCCAGTTCGGTAAGCGAGGGAACCCCGGGCATGGGTTTATTAAACTTAACTCCATTTACTTCCATCTCGCCTGCTATTCCGTATTTCATAATACAGATAGAAGCCGGGAGGTTTTTTTTAAAAAAATCGCTGTTGGCCAGTGGCGGATATAAACGCTTTAATCCTTCTCCGTTTTTTTGATGACAATTGCTGCAGTGTTTTTCGTAAAGCGACTGGCCTTGCGAAAAGTATTGTTGAAATTTGGTGTCGTGCGAAGAGCAGGAGAAAAAGCACATCACCGATGTAGCCATTCCTACCCTAAAAACAACCCACCATGGGCGAGCCAATGGCCAATTCATTCCTGTCTTAAAATTTTAATGTCCCCAATCAACCGGTTTACGTCTTCCTCCCGCGCACCATCATACTTTCCGCGGAGCCTTCCTTTTTTGTCAATCAATAAAAAGGCACCGCTATGGATAAATCCATCGGGCTCGGTTTTGTCTTCCATGGCCGTAGCGAAGTAGCTTGTCTGGGCAATTTTAAAAATAGAGTCTTTGGCGCCTGTCACAAAATGCCACCGGGCTGATTTTACATCCAGTCGGTTGGCATAATCATGAAGCAAGGCTACGGTATCATATTCAGGATCTATGGTGTGCGAAAGAATCAATACATCGGGCATACTTTGGGTGGCCTCATACACACGTAGCATCTGTGTTTTCATAATTGGACAAATGGTGCGGCATGAAGTAAAGAAGAAATCGGCCACATAGATTTTATCTTTAAATGTGGCATTGGTTATGGCCACACTATCCTGATCTATAAACTGAAACGGGGCAATGGTGTGATACAAAGTGTCTTTCCCGTTAAAGGTGCGCTCGCCAAAAAAAGGAAGTCGCGTAGGCTGTGTGCTGCAACCGGTCAACATCATCACTCCAACAATCAAGGTTATTCCAAAAAAATCTTTCTTCATAAATTCTTCGTGGTTACAATTATACTCATGTCTATTTTTTACTGGCCTCTCTAACTACTACAAAAGTTGCTGGATTAAAACTTATTTTCGGCTGCCGTAAAAAATGGTAAGAAAAACGGTAGGGTAAACGGCATAATTCTCTACCGGGGGGTTGCCGGCTCCAAAATCCATTAGTTTTACTTTCTTAAAGTACGCATCTAATAAAAACCCGGCCTCAAATCCTGTTACCTGGCTCTTTACAACACCCAACTCAAAATTCAATGCTATTTTCAGGTTGCCGCCCATCTGTATTTTCGACTGGCCTATTCCTTCAAACAAATTGCCCGTACCTTGAATTTCGGTGTATTGCTGGCCTGAGTAGGGCACGTTGTAGGTATAATACGAATTGGGGTCGTTGCTCACTTGCACATAGTATGGGGTAACTACCCCAATGGTGGGGCCGGCTGCAAAAACAGCCTTTACTTCAACTCCTTGCTGGGGTCCTTTTTTAAATAATATACGATCTCTCCCATATTGCAACCGAATGGCGTACAAATAATTTGATTTACCCCAAATGAAAAAATTTCCGGCTATCGATTGAATCCTTGTTTCGTGTGGATTCTTTACGTTCATCAACTCAAGGCCGTAGGTTTCAAAAATTTTATCATTTAACCTTTTCGCTTTTTTAAACATGACCCCGCCAATTAACCCGCCATACGAATTTTTGTTAATGCCCCAGTTAAATTCGGAGTTATAATCATAGCTATCGGCAGCCTGAGCCATTGCCCCCAAACTTATTCCCCAAAAAGCCAGCACAATAAATCTTTTCATTTTTTACGGAGAAATATTTGCGAAATTTAAGTCCTTTACCTTTAACGAAAAAAAGACTAAAACCATTTTAATTATGAACACCATTATGGCCACCATAGAGTACCAGGGCGATTTGCGCACCCAAGCTACCCATTTAAAATCCGGGCAAAAAATTACAACTGATGCCCCTGTCGATAACCAAGGCAAGGGGGAGGCTTTCAGCCCAACTGACTTAGTAAGCGCGGCTCTGTGCAGTTGCATGATGACCATTATGGGCCAAGTGGCGCAACGCGAAGGGATAGCTTTACAGGGACTCAAGGCCGACATTGTGAAAGTGATGACTTCCGCACCCAGAAAAATAGCTGAAATTCATGTTCATTTTACACATCCCAATTTGGTGGCTACCGATGTACAAAAACAAAAACTGAAGAATGCTGCATTAACTTGCCCGGTAGCACTCAGTTTAAATGAGGCGCTGAAGCAAGTTGTTAATTTTGATTTTTAGTCTGAGCAGCCTCTTCCAATTCATCGAAGCGAATGGCCAGATGAGAACGCACCCATACCGGGTTTCCCCGACTAATCAGTAACGCTTGGGGCGATTCATGTTCTACATCGAAGTATTCAGCTACCTGATTAGAAACATCGCGATGCGAAAGTAAATCAAGGTAATACGGTTTTATGGCATTAGTCTTCCAGTTTCGTTCTAACCGGGTTAATACGGCTTGGCTGATGGAGCATCGTGTGCTGTGTTTAAACACAAGCACGGGTAGGTGTTGCGATTCTTCCCGAATAGTTTCCAGTTGATCTGCCTTGGTTAATTCGTTCCACATCATAGTTAATCGTATAGGTCTTTCCAAAGTTCTCTTTCCTTTTTATCGTACCGGGGTCTGCGCACTTTTTCTTTTACTACGGCAGGCTGGGTAGCATTTCTACGGAATAGCTTAGACCACATCAACTTAATGTTCATCAGAAAAGTTCGATCTTGTTTTACATTATCTCTAAACCCGTGAGCAAACTCCGAGTCGGGATGAAGATTTGCACCGTGTGCTTTGTTCATTCTTACATTTCCCTGATAATCGCGAATACGAGCTACCACACGCGAAGGCGCTATCACATCCAGTGCATATTTGTTGCTGTTGGGGTTATGCACATATCGTTTCATGTGCTGGCGGCCGGCATAATCATTTCCTTTCATAAAGAAAGGAGATGGTTTAATCGACTTAAGGGCGTGTTCATTTCCACTCGGGTTTCTCTTATACGACCACATAATTTTCATCTTCCCCGCATACTCGGCCGCTCTTACGGAGTGACTGGAAGGAGTAAGGCCTTTTATGGAGGCTTTAACACTGAGCGGATTTTTGCCAGCCGCTGGTTGTTTTACTTTTACCTGCAGTTCGCCCACCGACTCTATGTATTTAGAGGGTTTCAGTTTTTTTAATCCCTCTTTCACGGCATTGGGGTTTCGCACATATTTTTTCTTAAAAAAAGACC
The DNA here is from genome assembly GCA_018267135.1 of Bacteroidota bacterium. GTDB lineage: Bacteria > Bacteroidota > Bacteroidia > Cytophagales > Cyclobacteriaceae > ELB16-189. The sequence goes on along the minus strand of JAFDZA010000011.1, from coordinate 92,395 downwards.
ATTTTATTTTTCCGGAATAGCCTACTTCTTTGGCTTCTGCCAGCCCGGGCACCAGAACGGTAATGGGTTTCCCATCGTTATTCATCAATCGCCCGCTATTACTGCCTCCCCCCTTTGTACGGCCATGTGCTTTCATTGACCCTCGATAGAGCTCACCCTGATAACCAAAGCCGGGAGTTAGGTCGTGCAATTTGTAATTACCGCTATAAAAACCAACATCCGAAACAATCTTACGAACGGTAATGGGTTTGCCATTATTATTCCATTCGCGGCTGTTGCTGCCTCCGCCTTTCAGCGGTCGCTGTGCTTTTATGTTCCCCGCAAAACCATACCCTGCCTGGCTAAATGTTTTTTCGCCTCCACGCATATTCCCCCGGAAAGTGCCCATTCCGTTTGATGGCACCCGTACCGTAATCGGGTTCCCCCCATTGTTAAATATCCGGCCACTATTACTGCCTCCACCTTTCAGCGGTCGCTGTGCTTTTATGTTTCCTGCAAAACCATACCCTGCCTGGCTAAATGTTTTTTCGCCTCCACGTATATTCCCCCGGAAAGTGCCCATACCGCTTGATGGCACACGTACCGTAATCGGGTTCCCCCCATTGTTAAATATCCGGCCGCTATTACTGCCTCCACCTTTCAGCGGTCGCTGTCCTTTTATGTTCCCCGCAAAACCATATCCTGCCTGGCTAAATGTTTTTTCACCTCCACGCATATTCCCCCGGAAAGTGCCCATACCGCTTGATGGCACACGTACCGTAATCGGGCTCCCCCCATTGTTAAATATCCGGCCGCTGTTACTTCCTCCGCCTTTCAGCGGTCTTCCGGTTTTTATGTTCCCGGCAAAACTATATCCTGTCTGGCTAAACGATTTTTCGCCTCCACGCATATTCCCTCTGAAATTACCCATGTTGGCACCCATGCCGGGAGCACGCACTTGTAGGGGGCGGCCGTTGTTGGTAAAAATACGACTGTTGCTTCCTCCGCCTTTAAGAGGGCGCATGGGTCTTACATTTCCCGAATAATCAAGCCCTATACGACTAAACAACTTTCCGCCAGAGCCTTTAATGTTGCCGGTAAAGTTTCCCATGTTGGCACCCATGCCGGGAGTCTTAACATTAACAGGCCGCCTGCTGTTAGTAAAAATTCGGCTGTTGCTTCCGCCTCCTTTTATAGTTCGTTGGCCGCGGATCTTATAAAGAAATTTCTGTAAGATCGAAACACCCTGCTGGGGAAACCTTGTGAGAATAGGTTTTGAATAGCTTCTGGCTCGCCCTGAGTTGGAGAGTGTGCGTGGATAAATTGAAATGTCCTTTCCGGAAACTTCGCTTGGCCGAGGTTTAATTTTGCGTAGTGCATGGCCTGAAATATCTCCCTTCCAGGCACGCTGAGAATAACCGGGAGAGGAAACCACCATGTGATTGATAAATGAGCCCCGGTAGGTGCGATCGCCTCGTACTATTTTTCGAGGAATAATTTTTCTTTCGAGTTCTGCCCCCGGGTTGGCCGAATGAAAATCGCGCCTGCGTAAAGGCCGGCCGGCAATATCTGTAGAAACTGATTTTTCGCCACCTACTTTAATTTTTCCCCAGTACACGTTGGCGTTCGTTCTCTTCCTCGTTCTAAAAGGTCTTGAATTAGATCGTGGTCTGACTCGCTTATTGGGAGGTGGCTCCCTTCGGGTAACCATCGAATTGATTTTAGCTACCTGTTGCCGGTTAGAAAAACCTCGACTACTTTCTCGTGGAGTGGGCGATGGGTTAAAATTCCACTGGTAATTCCGTGGATATATATTATTGCGGGCTACATCGGCCGATGACGATCGCACCCGCATCTGATGCCCCCCAATAGGTTTTCCGGTGCGGTTGCGTTCAGGCACATTTCTTCGGGCATAAGGCATTGGCTTATTGATAAACGCACGTGATGCTCGCGATTCGCTATGGGTATTCACCCTTCGGCTGAAAAAATTTTTAAAATTGGCTTTGCTCTTAGGTTTCGATTTAACTCTTTTTCCTTTGGCTGCTTTTAGGCTAAAGGCTGGTTTATCTCCCTTTGTATTTTGGGCAAACACACACCTGCCGCTTACCAATGCGGCTAGCAGAATACTGATTTTAAGCGTGGTTCGTATCCGAAGCAACAAAATAATAATTGAGCTTTTGTATTAAACAGGCTAAGTTAGCAAAAATTGTTTAGGCGGATAGATTCAGTCAACCCTATCTATACAATTTGACTATGACTATCGCTGAATTAAAAACCTCCCTTAAAGAAATTTGCCCACCGGAAAATGTAAGTACGCTATTGAAAGCTCTCTGGTATGATGCTAAGGGCGAATGGAATCATGCCCACGCTTTAGCTCAGGAAGTGGGTACTAAAAACGGTTCGTGGGTGCATGCTTACCTGCACCGGAAAGAAGGCGACATAGCTAATGCACAATACTGGTATAGCCGGGCCGGCAAAAAAATTCCAACTATAAGTTTAGAGGATGAGTGGCAAGAAATTGTTTGCGAATTGCTTTCCACAAATTAATACTGAAGCAATTCTTCGATTTTATTTTTTAATCTTCCTTTCGGTAAAAAATTATTTTCTAAGGTAGGTGCAAATGGAATGGGCGTATCCAGGCTGGCTACGCGCATCACGGGTGCATCCAGATACGAAAAACAATTTTCGTTTATCCAGGCAGAAATTTCAGCCCCTATTCCACCGGTGAGGGTGTCTTCATGTAAAATTAAAACGCGGTTTGTTTTCTTCACCGTCTGCTCTACGGCATCCTTATCCCACGGAAGAAGTGTGCGTAAGTCGAGCAAATCGGCCTTTACATCGGGCAGCGAAGCTAAAATTTCTTTTGCCCAATGCACCCCCATACCATAAGTAATGATCGAAAAATCATCTCCCTCGCTAATCCATTTTGCTTTGCCGATTTCTACCGTATAGTAGTCGTCAAAGATTTTTTCTTTTACCGAGCGGTATAAAAGTTTGTGTTCAAAATACAAATACGGGTTGGGGTCTTCCAGCGCTGCGCACAGCAGGCCTTTCGCATCGTACGGGTTAGAGGGATACACGATCTTCAATCCGGGTGTATGAAAAAACCAGGCTTCATTGCTTTGCGAGTGAAACGGCCCGGCAGCCGTGCCCGCTCCCGTAGGCATGCGCACCACCACATCGGCCGGCTGGCCCCAACGCCAATGTGTTTTCGCCAGGTTGTTCACAATTTGATTAAACCCTTCCGTTACAAAATCGGCAAACTGCATTTCTACCATGGCCTTCATTCCTTTAATGGAGAGGCCGAGCGATGCGCCAACAATGGCGGCTTCGCAAAGCGGGGTATTCCGCACACGATCTTTACCAAATTGTTTTACAAACCCCTCGGTAATCTTAAACACACCTCCGTAGTCGGCAATGTCTTGCCCCATCAATACGAGGTGAGGATGTTTTTCCATGCTTTGGCGAAGCCCATCGCTAATGGCATCAATAAATCGTTTTTCTGATACCTTTCCTTCAGAGGCAGAAGGAGTAACTACCGTTTGGGGGAAGGGAGCATACACATCGTTTAATTCATTTTCGGTATTTGCCTGCGGCAGGTTTTCTTCAAAGGCAATGGCTAATCCTTCATCAATTTCTTTTTTTATTTTTTTGCGGAGCCTGTCAATCTCCTTAGGGTCAATCACTTTTTCTTTCAAAAGATACTGCTCGTAGTTTTCGAGCGGGTCTTTTTGCGCCCACGTTTCCATCAGTTCTTTGGGAACGTACTTCGTACCGCTCGCTTCTTCGTGCCCGCGCATACGGAAGGTGAGGCACTCCAGCAAAATGGGGCGAGGTTTTTGGCGAATGGTTACGGCTAAATTTTTTACGGTATCGTAGACCTCCAGCACATTGTTGCCATCTACTTGCACTCCTTCTATTCCGTAGCCAATGGCTTTGTCTATAAACTGTTTGCAACGAAATTGTTCGCGGCTGGGGGTAGAGAGCCCATAGCCATTGTTTTCAACAACAAAAATGACGGGCAGGTCCCACACGGCCGCCACGTTTATTCCTTCATGAAAATCGCCTTCACTGGTGCCGCCATCGCCATTAAAAACTACGGTAACCTTCCCTTCATTTTTTAATTTAGAGGCCAGCGCAATACCATCCGCCACTCCGTTTTGCGGCCCTAAGTGCGAGATCATGCCCACGATATGATGTTCGTTCGTTCCGAAGTGAAACGAACGGTCGCGGCCTTTGGTGTAGCCGCTCATTGTGCCTTGCCATTGTGCAAACAACCGGGCAAACGGCATCTGCCGACCGGTAAAGACACCTAAATTGCGGTGCATGGGCAAAATGTATTCGTCTTTTTCCAGCGCTGCAGTAATGCCCACGGCAATAGCTTCCTGCCCAATACCACTAAACCATTTGCTGATTTTATTCTGGCGAAGCAGAATTAACATTTTCTCTTCAATCAATCGCGGGCGAAGAAGCGATTCGTAAAGTTGTTTGAGTATTTCGTCAGAATATTTTTTGCGGGCGAACTTCATAGTAAGAAAAATAGTACGGCAAGTTAGAAAACTGTTTAAAATTCATCGAAAGTAAATAAAGTTCTTTTGGCACACTCTGAGATGGCCACACGAAATGCCCCGGTCAGCCGGAGATGGAGAATAAAATTTTACTAAGCCGATGTATTTACTCTCACTAACTCTGCATCGGGCTTGCTTTCATCGGTCAGTTTTACCTTCCCGCGCTCCGCACGTGTAATACGTGAGTAAAGTGAAATGTTTTTATCAAACAAAAAGCGGAAAAATAATTTTGTCCACGATTGGTGCGATTGCAATGTGTCATAAAAAACAGGGGCTCCCTTTTTCAGCTGCGGAAGTTTGTTCCAGGGAATGGAAGGAAAATCATGATGCTCGTTGTGGTAGCCTACATTAAAGGCTACTGTGTTAAGCGGCCCGTAGTAACTGTATGTTTCCTGCGTTTCGCTCAGCGTGAGGTAATGTTCCTGAATCCACCTGGCCCCCAACGGGTGCAGGCCTACCGAAAAGAAAAAACTGATCAGCATAAAGAAAAAGGCTTTGGGGCCAAAAAGCACCCAGAGTGCCACATCAAAAGCTACCTGCACTACTATGTTGGTTACGATCCAGCCGTCAACCGGGCGAATTTCTTTTAAGCGAAATGTGCGGATTACTTGAAAAACAGGGAAGAACAAAAGCCAGGTGGCTTTTCCTAAAAATGAATTGTTAAACAATTTAGCCTCCCAGTAATCGGGCAGGTCGGCATCTAATTCATGCACTCCCTGAAACGAATGATGTTTGATATGATAGCGGGCAAACGACATGGCCGAAGGCATGATGTGCGGCAAGTTGGCCAGAATGGAAGCCAGATTATTTAAACTTTTATTTTTAAACAGTAAATGGTGTGAGCACTCGTGAATCATTACAAACAACGAATGGTTAAAAAACGCCCCCACGCAATAAGCCACCAGAAAAACAACCCACCACGGGCTGTCTTTTACGGCATACGATAACGCAATCATACCTCCCACCAAACCCAAAATAGCGAAAATAGTAAGTGGGTTTTTGCCCATCAGTTTTTTGATATCGGGATGTTGTTTCAGGATTTGAAGTGTGCGCACCCGGTGCGGCTCAGGTTGTTCCGAAAATCGAAAAGTGGTTTCTCTCATAGTCGGGTCAAGTTTGACAATAAATTATGGAAAGACAAAATTTTAGATATATAGTTTCAAAAAACCCGAGTAATTTTGAGGATATGATTTTGTTTAATGAGTTTGTGCTGGAAAATGGCCTTCGGGTAATTGTGCATGAAGATCCTTCCGTGCAGGTAGCCGTTATGAACATCCTGTATGATGTAGGTTCGCGCGATGAGGATCCAGACAAAACCGGCTTTGCTCATTTGTTTGAACATCTTATGTTTGGCGGCTCCAAAAATATTCCCAGCTACGATGAGCCTCTGCAAATGGTAGGAGGTGAAAATAATGCGTTTACCAATACCGACATTACCAATTATTACCTTACTGTGCCGGCCGCCAATATTGAAACAGGCTTTTGGCTGGAGAGCGACCGTATGCTCAGTCTTTCGTTTGACCCCCACGTGCTGGAAGTGCAACGCAAAGTGGTGATTGAAGAATTTAAACAACGCTATCTTAACCAACCCTATGGCGATGTATGGCTTAAACTACGGCCTTTAGCTTACGAAAAACATCCTTACCGGTGGGCCACCATTGGCAAAGAGATAACCCACATCGAACAGGCTACCATGGCCGATGTAGAAAGTTTTTTCTTCCGGCATTATCGCCCTAACCACGCAGTGCTGGTAGTAGCCGGGAACGTTACTACCGATCAGGTAAAAAAACTGGCTGATAAATGGTTTGCTCCCATTCCTTCCGGAGAAAAAATAATAAGAAACCTGACAGCCGAACCCACGCAAGCTACGAAGCGCACACTACGGGTAGAGGCAAAAGTGCCGGCTCCTGCCTTCTACAAAACCTACCACATGCCCGGCCGCTTTCATCAAGATTATTACGCAGTTGATTTGCTTAGCGATATTATGAGCCGGGGAGAATCTAGCCGGCTGCACCAAAAACTAGTTAAAGAAAAAGAAATCTTTACTGCGGTTTCCTCCTTTGTAATGGGGACAATAGACCCGGGTTTGCTGGTCATAAACGGGCGAACACAAGAGGGCATTAGCCCCGAAGAAGCGGAAAAAGAAGTAGACGAAATTCTGCAAAATATCGTGACGGACGGAGTGGCTGAGCGTGAATTGCAAAAGGTAAAAAACCAATCGGTTTCCACATTGGTTTTTGGGGAAGTAGAAATACTAAACCGCGCCATGAATTTGGCTTTTGCCTCATTAAGTGGAAATACTGATTGGGTAAACCACGAAGTTGATCTAATTGAAAAAGTTTCTACGCAAGATATTCACCGGGTTGCCAAAGAAATTCTTTCTCCGCAAAATGCCAGTGTCATGTATTACCATGCTGTCTCATGAAACTCCGCATAGGTCTTGGTTTTGATGTACACCCGCTACAGGCCGGCCATGATTTGTGGCTGGGCGGAATAAAATTGCCATCAGAAAAAGGAGCCGTAGGCCATAGCGATGCCGATGTGCTCATTCATGCTCTCTGCGATGCCCTGCTGGGCGCAGCTAACCTGCGCGATATTGGTTTTCATTTTTCAAATAAAGATCCACAGTGGAAAGGAAAAGGCAGTAAACATTTTTTGAAAGAAGTAACACGAATGCTTTTCCAAAAGGGATGGAAGGTAGAAAATGTGGATTGCACCTTAACTTTAGAAAACCCGAAGATCAATCCGCATATTCCCGAAATGAAAAAAGTACTGGCCCCGCTAATGAACATTAGCGAAGAAGACATCTCCATTAAAGCCACCACCAACGAAAAACTTGGTTATGTAGGGCGCGAAGAAGGGGTGAATGCTCTGGCCGTGGCATTGATTTCGAAAATGTGAATTTGATAAAAATTATAGAAACGAGAGATGGCTCACATTCTTTGTTGAATGAAGCGCTGAACGAAACGTATCACTCTACTCATGGCGCCATTCAGGAATCGCTTCACATTTTTATTAAAAACGGCCTTGCGTTCTTCGTCAATAAAAATAATTGTGAGGGCATAACTATTTTCGAAGTGGGGTTTGGCACAGGATTGAATGCACTGCTCGCGTTGAAATTTGCTACGGAGAATAAAATTAAAATCAATTATCATTCGATCGAAACCTTCCCGATTGATGCCGAGGTTATTTGCCAACTCAATTATGCTGATTTGATTTCTTTTCCTGATTCAAAAAACTTATTTCAAAAAATCCATTCCTGTGCCTGGGGAGAATCAACAGCAATCAATGAATTTTTTACATTAAAAAAACAGAATCAATCTATACACGAAATAAAATTACCTGTTGAAACTTTTGAGATTATTTTCTTCGATGCCTTCGCCCCCGCCAAGCAGCCCGACATGTGGGTGTTTCCGGTTTTAGAAAAAGTGACGCAGGCGTTAAAACCATCCGGAGTATGGGTTACCTACTGCGCCAAAGGCCAGCTCAAGCGCGATTTAAAATCATTAGGACTTAGGGTAGAAACTTTGTCGGGCCCGCCCGGCAAAAGAGAAATGGTGCGAGCTTTAAAACACTCCCAATAAGTTTTGCAACCATCGAAGTCATTCTGCGTATACAGACAAAAACCACGCAGCATGAAAAAATATTTTACACCTGTCGTATTTTTGTTTTTTGTTACATGCTTTGTGTTGTCAAGTTGCACGAATAATAACCTTCAGCATCCTGTGTCACTACGCCAAATCAAGTTCGAACTTTTCACCGATCAGGATTTTTCGAATGAAACCGGTAACATTATTATTGAGCCCTCCATTTCAGCTGGCAATGTTGTTCTCTGGGATTCGGCTTTTGCCCCAATGGCCATCAAAGACATTCCGAAAATTGATCGCATGATTACTTTTGAGAAAATGGTGCGTACCAATGCCAACCTGAAAGTGGGGTTCAAATACACGATCGAGAATGTGGGCATGTCGTGGCAATATGAGCAGATGCTATCCACCGAAAAAACAAAGACTGTGAGCTTTAATTTTAAGTAGGCATGATTTTATATGACAGAAAGCCATTTTCCTTTTCTGATTTACGATTGTAGTTTTGCAACAAATAGATCAATGTGGCAAAACAAGTAAAAATTGGTACGGTGCAAATGAGCTGCACCGCCAACAAAGAAGAAAATCTGGCTAAAGCAATAGTTACTATCCGCGAAGCTGCAAAGCAAGGCGCGCAGATTGTTTGCCTGCAGGAGTTGTTCACTTCACTTTATTTCTGTGATGTGGAAGACTACGAACACTTCAAGTTGGCCGAATCCATTCCCGGTCCTTCCACGGATGCCTTATCTGCTTTAGCAAAAGAATTGAGTGTTGTTATCATTGCTTCTCTTTTTGAAAAGCGTGCCCAAGGCATTTATCACAATACCACTGCCGTGCTCGATGCCGATGGAACGTATCTCGGCAAATACCGTAAAATGCACATCCCCGATGACCCGGCTTATTACGAAAAATTTTATTTCACTCCGGGCGACCTCGGTTACAAAACCTTCAAAACAAAGTTTGCTACGATTGGCGTTTTAATCTGTTGGGATCAATGGTACCCGGAAGCGGCCCGCATCACTTCCTTAATGGGCGCGGAAATTTTGTTTTACCCAACGGCCATCGGTTGGGCTACTTCGCAAGATGAAGCTACTAACTCCGAACAATACAATGCCTGGCAAACGATTCAGCGCAGCCATGCCGTAGCCAACGGAGTGCACATAGTGAGTGTAAACCGAGTGGGCTTTGAACAAAATGGGGCGATGAAATTTTGGGGCGGTTCTTTTGTCGCCAATCCGCTGGGAAGATTATTATATTTAGGCTCTCACGACAAAGAAGAAGTTGTTGTAACTGAAATTGATCTGGACAGGACGGACAGTGTACGCGTACATTGGCCCTTTCTGCGCGACCGGAGAATAGATTCGTATCAGCCGATTACGAAAAGATTTATTGATGAATGATCCCGTCAACTCAAGCAAATCGGTGGATTAACTCAGTTGGAGACAATTCTGTAAAGTCATTTATTACAATCTTTGTTCCTAACTCTTGCCCGGTGTGCGTAGTAGCAACCCCCACAACTGGGCAGCCCGCAGTTTTAGCTGATGCAACTCCCGAAAGAGAATCTTCAAACACAATACATTGCGCGGGAGGAAGATTTAACTGCTGGGCACATTTGATGTAGATTTCGGGATTCGGCTTGCCGTGCATTACATGCGATTCATCGAGGATCACGGAAAAGAATTTTCCAATGCCGGTGTGCTCCAATACAAAATCCACATTGCTGCGCGGAGCCGATGTACCAATGGCCATTTTAATGCCCTGGCTATGGGCTTCTTCTAAAAAGGTTGTCAGTCCATTTACTTCGCAAATAACTTTTTCATAGATCGCCCGAAATAGGGCTTCTTTCTCTTCGCCAAAAGCAGCCAGTTCGGTTGCGGTCATTGGTCGTTGAAATAAATTGGCAATCCAGTCTTTGTTGGTGCGCCCGTAAATTTTTTTAATCAGTTCTTCTTCACTAAGGGCATGCCCGTATTTTTCGGCAAACTGACGAAGCGCTGTTTTATGGTACGGATTGGTATCCACAATTACCCCGTCCATATCAAACACCAAAGCAAATGAGTTCATAAAAAAAGAAAAGGCTCAAAAATAAGAATCAATTGGATTGGGTTTTAAAATCATTCCAGGAGCTCATTGTTTTGCGCATCAGAATTTCGTCCATACCGTTAGCTACAAAATTTTTAAGAACCCCCACTTCTTCATAGCCCAGTGATTGGTATAACTTGAGTGCCCTTTTATTAAACCCTGAGACACATAAAAAAAAATTGGGTGAAGTTTTAAAAACATATTCTTCGGCATACCGAATCATCTGCGTGCCTACCCCCATCTCGCGCATTTCCGGGGCAATGCAGATGCTTTGCAGATAGCCGGCAAATGTCCCTTGCATTTGCAAAACGAAGAGGCCAATGATATCTCTGTTTTGCTGGGCCACATATACTTCACGAAACACTCCTTGCAGCGAATCGCGGCAATCCTGAAAAGTGCGGTTTAGTGTTTTCCACGGATCGGATCGGGCCATTAATGCAGCACACTCGTCCAACATAGGCGCCTCCGAGGTAAGAAAAATACGTACATTCATTGAATCTAAATTTTAGTAATTGCCCAAAAATACAAACGTTTGCATAATCAATCACTTACTTTACTTGGTGCATATTCGCTTCTTGTATTAGTTTCGCACGTTTAATTTTAACCTGATATTTTAATGGCGCAGCTTTTTAATCCTTTCTCCTATCCCTTCGAAAAAAAATATTCTAAACCAGTGGCCTATTTCTCGATGGAATTTGCCCTCGACCAATCGCTGAAAATTTATAGCGGAGGGCTGGGTTTCTTGGCCGGCTCGCACATGCGCAGTGCGTATGAATTAAAACAGAATATGATCGGGGTCGGCATTCTTTGGAAAAAAGGGTATTACGACCAGGAACGGAATCAGGATCAAACCCTGAAAGTTACCTTTCGCGACAAGGATTATTTTTTTCTAACCGATACCAACATTGTTTTTCCTATCACCCTGCACGGAGCTAAGGTGTACGTAAAAGCCATGTTGCTAAAGCCGGAAGTTTTTAAAACCGCTCCGGTTTTTTTATTAACGACCGATATTCCGGAAAACGACTACCTCGCCCAAACCATTACCCACCGGCTCTACGACCCCAACCAAACTACACGCATTGCTCAATCTATTTTACTGGGGGCGGGCGGAGCCAAACTGCTCGATATTCTGGAGCGCCCCACCGACATATACCATCTAAACGAAGGCCACGCACTACCGCTTTGTTTTTACCTGCTCGATAAATACAAAGATCTGGAAGAAGTTAAAAAGCGTGTTGTTTTTACTACCCACACGCCCGAGCTGGCCGGAAATGAAGAGCACAGCATGCCTTTACTCGAAAGCATGAATTTCTTTAACGGCACTACAGTAAAACGAGTAAACGAATTGCTGAAACCGGAACACGGTACACTTAACTACACGCTGGCGGCTTTGCGCATGGCTAAACGGGCCAATGGCGTTTCTCAATTACATGGCGAAGTAGCCCGCAAAATGTGGAATAAGAATGAGGGAATTTGTTCGATTGAAGCGATTACCAACGCGCAAAACAAAACATACTGGGTAGATGAAGAATTAGAGGATGCCTTTAATAAAGACAACAATAAAGTACTGACCGAGCGTAAAAAAATATTGAAAAGTAAACTGTTTCGGGTGGTGGCCGACCAAACAGGAAAATGGTTTGACCCACACGTATTAACTTTTGTATGGGCCCGGAGGTTTGCTGCCTACAAGCGGGCTAACCTTTTACTTCACGATTTCGATCGTTTTTTAAAATTGGTGAAAAATCAGGATTACCCCATTCAAATTATCTGGGCCGGCAAACCCTACCCCGAAGATTACGGAGCCATCAATATCTTTAATGAAATTTACTGGAAAACCAAAGACCTGCCCAATTGCACGGTGCTTACCGGGTATGAACTTTGGCTATCGGGTGTTTTAAAAAAAGGATCGGATGTGTGGCTCAATAATCCGCGTCTTTACCATGAAGCCTCGGGCACATCGGGTATGACGGCCGCTATGAACGGAAGTATCAACGTATCCATTCCGGATGGGTGGGTGCCCGAGTTTGCCAAACACGGAAAAAACAGTTTCCTCATCACCACAGCCGATGATCAACTTTCCCTGGAAGAACGAGACCGGATTGAGGCTAATAACTTGTATGATTTACTGGAGAAAGAAGTGATACCCTTGTACTATGATGCGCCCGCCAAATGGATAAAACTGATGAAGACTGCCAAGAAAGAAGTAACACCCCGGTTCGATTCCTCCCGCATGGCCGATGAGTACTATAAAAAAATGTATCTCGTGTAGAATTAACCTGCCTTATATAAAAAATTTTCCGGCTCTGCGGGAAGCCCGAAGACGTTAGCAGCACACGAACTTGAAGCACCTCGGCTGATTCCGGCCGAGAAATTCAATAAATTCAATTTTTTAGAATCTCAAAAAAATATTCGCAATAATATTTGGTATTAAATTTTAATCGTAATATTGCAATATTAAATTAAACTTATGGGGGCAACCAAGACTGAGCATTTCACTAACAAACAAAACGAAATGGCAATACTGGCCAAAGCATTAGGCCACCCGGCAAGGATTGCCATTGTGGAGTATCTGATAAAAGTTAACTCTTGCATTTGTGGCGATATCGTTAATGAACTGCCTCTGGCGCAGCCTACTGTTTCACAACATTTAAAAGAGCTTAAAAATGCAGGGTTAATAAAAGGGAGTATTGAGGGCAATGCGATTTGTTACTGTATTGATGAAAAAGCTATTGAGAAACTGCAAAACTATTTTGGCAACATTTCAACCAAACTCACCGATAAAAAAAACAAGTGTTGTTAAATTAAACTAAAATCAGAAATGGAAAATTCAGAACAACTAAAAGAAATCGTAAGACAAAAATACAGCGAAATCGCTTTGCAAGACAAAGAAACGAATCAATCTTCCTGTTGTGGTTCCGGCTGCTGCTCCACCGAAGTGTATAACATTATGAGTGATGATTACACCACTATAGAGGGCTATAATCCGGATGCCGATTTAGGTTTGGGGTGCGGCTTACCAACTCAGTTTGCAAAAATCAAAAAAGGAAATACGGTAATTGATTTAGGCAGCGGAGCCGGCAACGATTGCTTTGTAGCAAGAGCCGATGTGGGTGAAGACGGGAAAGTTATCGGTATTGATTTTACACCGGCCATGATTGAAAAAGCAAGAGTCAATACAAAAAAATTAGGCTTCTTCAATGTGGAGTTTAGACAAGGCGACATTGAAAATATTCCGGTTTCGGCAAACATGGCTGATGTCATCATCAGCAATTGCGTCTTAAATCTTGTGCCCAACAAAGACAATGTTTTCAAAGAAATATTCCGTGTATTAAAACCGGGCGGACATTTCAGTATTTCAGATGTTGTATTAATCGGCCATCTTCCCGAAGCCTTACGCAAGGATGCAGAAATGTATGCAGGTTGTGTGGCGGGTGCTATTCAAAAGCAAGTTTACTTGGAACTAATCAAGGCAAACGGATTTAGCAACCTAACTATCCAAAAAGAAAAAGCAATCAATATTCCGGACGATATTTTAAAAAATTATTTGAACGAGGAAGAATTAATCAGTTTTAAAAAAGGGAACACGGGAATATTTAGCATGACAGTATATGCAGAAAAATCTAAATCTTGCGGCTGCGGAACCGATTGCTGCAACTAAACCACTTTTTAAAAAATATCGCAAAGCGATTATTATAACCTCATCCGTAATAGTGTTGCAACTCATCTTTGGCTTTGACCCAAAGTTTTGCATCATCAATATTATTTGGCTATTCGTTTAACTTATGACACATTGCCCGAAGCAAACACAAATAAAAGATACCGTGAGTAAAAAAATATTAGTGCTTTGTACAGGCAATAGTTGCAGAAGCCAAATGGCAGAAGGTTACTTGCGTTACTTTGCAAACGACAAAGCAGAAATTTACAGTGCAGGTATTGAAACACATGGCGTAAACCCAAGAGCCGTTGCCACAATGCAAGAAGATGGAATAGACATTTCAAAACACACCTCAAATAATATTGACGAATACAAGGACATTGATTTTGAATTTGTAATTACCGTTTGCGACAATGCCAAAGAACGCTGTCCGTTCTTTTCTACCAAAGCAAAAAAATTTCATTACAATTTTCCCGATCCAGCCAAAGCAACAGGGACAGAGGAAGAAATTTTGCAACAGTTTCGTAACGTGAGACAACTTGTAAAGGAGTACTGCAAACAGTTTGTGATTGAAAATTTGTAATCAAACAAAAAAGGATTTTCACTAACACGGTTTAGCAAAAGTGCAGCCAGTGAAAGTAATTGAATTTTTGTGTTGTTATTAATCTTTAGTAATAAATTTGCTCTGATGGCTCTATCTGTATACTTCTGCTCACCCGCAAAAACTGTCAATCGCTAAAAGAATAGACTTATAAAGACTTTACAATGCTTCTCCTGGTTTTCATTTTGATGCTGATAGCCGTTGGTGTGGCCACCTTTTTTCAACAAAAAAAATTTGGAAGAAAACCGGCCGGCCAACGAAAAGACCGAATCAACCGATCGCCTAATTTTAAAAATGGCTCCTTTCAAAACATAACTGAATCTCCCGTTCTTCTGCCGGGAAGTTTTAGCAAAATGGTGAGGCAACTGTTTTCTAAGCCGGCTTCCACCAAACCGCCTCTGCCTTTGCCTTCTGTACAATTTGATTTTAAAAACGATCTCTCAAAAAATCCGGTAGTTATTTGGTTCGGACATTCTTCTTACCTGATTCTGCTTAATGGGTATCGTATTCTAATTGATCCGGTCATACAAGGAAACGCTTCTCCGGTTTCATTTTTTGGAAAGCCCTTTGCCGGATCCGATGTATATTCTCTCAATGATCTACCCCCGATAGATTTGGTGGTCATTACCCACGACCATTATGATCATCTGCATTATGAAAGCATTAGGCAACTGGCTTCTACCACCGGCCAGTTTTGCACTTCGCTTGGGGTGGGATCGCATCTGGAGCATTGGGGAGTTCCTCCAGAAAAAATAACCGAATTAGATTGGCATGAGACTACAATATACCGGGATGATATTGTTTTAACAGCCGCTCCGGCCCGGCATTTTTCAGGACGTACATTTAAACGAGGCCAAACGCTGTGGAGTGCTTTTATCTTGCAATGGCATGGCTATCGGTTATTTCTCGGAGGCGATTCAGGCTATGGTAGTCACTTTAAAGAAATAGGCGAACGATCTGGCCCTTTTGATCTGGCTATTTTAGAATGTGGTCAATACGGAAACAATTGGCCCTACATCCACATGATGCCCGAGCAAACCGTGCAGGCAGCTGAAGATTTACGCGCCAAGGTGCTACTGCCTGTACACTGGGCAAAATTTGAATTATCAGCTCATCCGTGGAATGAACCTATTATACGGGTAACAAAAAAAGCCAGCGAAAGCGGTTTATTTGTTACTACACCTCAGCTTGGTGAAGCTGTTATAATCAACTCAGTTTACCCGCACAAAATCTGGTGGAGTGAAATTACTCTTCGCTAAAATCAGAAAATGTTTTTTTAATTTCTTTGTTGCTGTACTTAGCGTTGAGCGAATACGAAGCATCTAACTCGAGCGTGGCCAGTTTCTGATGGTTGATGATGGGCACAAACTTATCGCGGTCGTTATCAAATTCTACTGATCTGCGGTTGGATTTCAGGGCGTATTTCCGGGCAAAAATTTCGCCTTCCAACTGCAGTTGGTTTCTGATTTCGGTTTCGGTTTTGAGCAACTCTAATATATCATTTTTGGATTTACCCATCACTTCTGCGGCTTCCAGTGTTCCGATGGTGGCCGTAGTAGATCCGCCAATCACTGTAATTGGCTTAATCGCGGAAGGGTTAGTAACCAAGGCAGATGAAATAGCCGTACTCGCTCCAATAGAAGCCCCAAAAATAGAACGGTTCTTTTTTCCTTTCTTAGCCTGGTGGTAGGCACGCTCCAGCAATTTATGTTTTTCATTAAGTTGTTCTATCAGTGCCTTGGCCTGCACAAGCGTAGCCCGGTATTTCAAGTAAAGGAATTTGTCTTTCTCTTCTAAATTTTCGGTGTCATTCACTTTCACTTTCACTTTTCGCTGCACCCGGTTGTTCGACTTATCCAGTGCAAAAAAAACAAGTTCTACCGTTTTGGTTTTTTCTGAGTCATCGGTAAACAAATAGCCGGGCGACCAAGTAAACTCATATTGTACGTTGGTATTTTCTTTAAGGCTTGTTTTGGGAACACGTTCATCTGATGAAATAAAACCGGCTGTCATAATATCTTCATCGCCATTCGGGTCTGATATATAAATTTTAAAATTGATACGTTCATTTTCTTTGATGGTAAATACCGAATCGCCCGGCACCAGCAACAACTCGGGCGGCAAATCTTGTTGGGTAGCCATCACTTTCAGTTTGCCTACCGCCTCTGCTTTTTCAGGTTGATCTTGCACGGTAAATTCTACTGTAAGCGGATTATTTTTAAGGCCGATGAATTGGTTGCGCGAGGGGGTCCATGAAATAACTCCGGAAGATGAGATCGTCATCCCCTCGGGCAACTGAGCCGGTGAAATTTTAAATACCAATGGATCGCCATCCGGATCGTGCACATAATCAGACGGTATCTGGTACCGGTTCGAGGCCGATTGTTTTACATAAAATATGGGTAACTCATTTACTTCCGGTGGGCGGTTTTGATGCAAAGCAATAATTGTAATCGGGGCATTTACTTTGCGGCCGTCTTTCCATTCTGCCTGAAATATCAAATTAATTTCTTTTTGCTTCTCTAACCGATCTACCAATTCGTAGGAGGGTGTCCATGAAAAATTCCCGAGCGTATCAAACTGAATAGTAAGCCCGTTGTTTCCCTGAATAGAAAACCGAGGATTGACCGGGTCATTTGTTTTTACCTGAAAGGAAAGTGTTTGTCCTTCCTTCACGCTGTTCCAGTTTTCGGCCGTAGGAAAGATCAGTTGCTGACCATACGTCAGCTTAGCTAAGAAAATAAAAAAAATAAATGTAATCTTAACTTTCATGATGCCGGCTTATAAATTTGAATTGGCAAAGGTAAGAGTTTAAGTATTTTTTGAAACTTCTTTATGACGAAACGGAAATCAGCAAAAGAAAAAAAGACCCTTTCAACGGAAAAAACTAAACACCTAAATTTTTTTGAAGATGTGCATGCCGTAGCCCGGCTTATTCCTAAAGGGCGAATAACGAGCTATGGTGCTATTGCTCAATACCTCGGCACAAAAATGAGTGCGCGTATGGTAGGCTGGGCTATGAATGCCCTACCTTCCGGCCAAAATATTCCGGCCCATCGGGTAGTGAACAGCCGGGGGCTTCTTACCGGGAAGCATCATTTTAAAACTCCTGCTACTATGCAGCGCTTGCTGGAAATGGAAGGTGTAAAAGTGAAAAACGACCAGGTAGTTGACTTCGCGAAAAAATTTTGGAACCCCACCATTGAGTTGCTCTGAAGAGAATTAGATTCCCATTTTGAGATAGTTTTTTGTGGCCAGCATCTAAAATTAGCTTAAAAAACATAAGTTATGGGTTTGGCACATTGTTGGCCTATGTCTCTTAAAAAAATATTGTATGAAAATAATAGGAGCCATTACCATTTGTTTAAGCCTATTTACTGCCTCGGTTGCTGTCTTTGCGGTAGATTCCGGCCACTCGGTGCAGGTTCTTTCTACGAAAGAGAAAAATCTTTTCGGGTTTAAAGCCGACAAGGTATGGATGCGGGCACAAGTAGAAATATTAGCCGTGAATGGAGATTGTATTATGTGCCAAACTCTGACCAAACACAAGATGATGATCAACTTCCGCGATGTAAGACCCGGCACTTATACCATTCGCGTCTCCAAAGGAGAGCGCACAGAAGAATTTCAGTTTACCAAAAACTGATTTTTCTAATACAAATTGTAACCGTACCACCGGTTGCCTCTGCTATATAGGTTGATGTGTGTGGTTGGTTTTGATCGAAGAGCCGCGCCTTAAAAGGCCGGCTCTTTTTTATTTGGTCATGGTGCCATACACGTAGTCCCAAAGTGGGGAAGACACGCCAAAAACTACTTCTCCGTCTTTGTAATGGTGAATGCTGTGGTTAATCCAGAGTATTTTCAGAAAATTTTTAGGTGGCGGGTAAGCATGTACCATATAGTGCACTGCCAGATAGAGTGCATACCCTACTAAAAACCCGGGCAAAAAAGAAAATACCAAATCGCCTAGGATTAATCGGAATCCTAAAAGCAATAAAGTAGATAATGTAATGCTGAGCAGAGGCGGCATAGCCAACCGCGATTTATCTTTAGGGTATTCGTGGTGCACCCCGTGCATAGTGTACTGCATCTTGGCCCGTTTTTCGGTATGGGTATCCATGTGGAATAAATAGCGATGAACAATATACTCCACCCAGGTAAAGGCAATCAGCCCCAATAAAAACATGCCTGCGGTAACTAGCCAGGAAAGACGGGTGTGGGTGGCGCTCCAATACAATAACCCCACGCTATAAACAAAAAAAACAATTAATGGAACGGCTATGTGCGTATGCGACAACTTCTCTAACACCGGGTTTTTAAAAAGACGCTTACTCCCTTTAGTCTGCGGTTTAATTTTTAATTCCATATCACCAATCCTCAATGCTCGATTCAAATTTAACAGTCAGAAAAAAAATACACAACCAAAATTAGGTCGTTGTGTGTTGGGCCGAGAGCTCAAGTATCTGTTGGTAGTAGGTTTCATAACGCGGCAGAATGTTCGTAATATCAAACTCTTGCGCCCGCTTTAAGGCATTTATCTTAAATGCGGGTAAATTATTTTTATCTAAAATAAACAGAGCTTTTCGAGTCATATCTTCCACATCGCCTACATTGCTCATAAATCCGGTTACGCCTTGTACCTGAAGTTCGGGCAACCCTCCGGTGTTGGTACTGACTACGGGTACTTCGCAGGCCATGGCTTCCAGGGCGGCCAACCCAAAACTTTCTTTTTCTGAGGGCATCAAAAACAAATCAGCCACCGAAAGCACTTCTTCCACAGCTTCCAGTTTACCCAGAAAACGCACATCATCGCTAATGCCCATTTCGCGGCTTAGTTGCTCAACCATGTTGCGCTCAGGGCCATCGCCAATCATCAACAGCTTAGATGGAATTTCTTTGTGGAGATTGCCAAAAATATAGATGACATCATCTACCCGTTTTACTTTGCGAAAGTTAGAAGTGTGCACAATCAGCATTTCCCCATTCGGGCAAATCGCTTTTTTAAAATGATCCTTTTTTTGCTTTTTAAACTTCTCTAAATCAATAAAATTAGGAATGACTTCGATGTGTTTTTGAATATCGAAAAATTCATACGTTTCTTTTTTTAAATCGCGCGAAACCGAAGTAACCCCATCTGATTGGTTGATGCTGAATGTAACCACGGGTTCGTACGAAGCATCGCGGCCCACCAGCGTAATGTCGGTTCCGTGCAGGGTGGTAACCACCGGGATATATATACCCTGGCTCTTTAAAATCTGTTTGGCCATGTAAGCGGCCGAGGCGTGGGGAATAGCATAATGTACATGTAGCAAATCCAGTTTTTCATTTTTTACCACACTCACCATTTTGCTGGCCAGAGCTAGTTCGTAGGGTGGGTATTCAAATAACGGATACGACCGGAACTCAACTTCGTGATAGAATAAATTTTCATTCAGAAAATCGAGACGGCTGGGTTGGTTGTAGGTGATGAAGTGTACTTTGTGCCCCTCTTTGGCCAATGCCTTGCCTAATTCGGTAGCTACTACACCACTTCCGCCAAAGGTGGGGTAACACACAATACCTATGTTGATTTTTTTCAAAAGATCCATTTTACAATGGGTAAACTATTTTTTGGCCTAATTAGTTTCACGGCTGCAATAATTAAAAATAGATTGGTAGATCACATCCTGAATACGGGGGCGTATGTTTTCGTTCAGCAGTTTATTATTATTCATGTTGGGGTTTACCCGGTTAGAAAGAAAAACATACACAAGGTCAAACTCAGGATCAACCCAAATACAAGTACCGGTAAAACCGGTGTGCCCAAACGTTTTAGCCGAAGCGTAGTAGGAAGTGGGGCCGTTCCAGTCGTTCAGTACAGGCTTATCCCAGCCAAGGCCTCGCCTGCTGTCTTCATATTGTTTGGTGGTAAAAAAATCAATTGTTTCGGGCTTAAATACTTGCACTCCGCCATAACTTCCTTTGTTCAGCCACAATTGCCCGAGCTTGGCCAGATCATTGGCCGAACTAAACAGGCCGGCATGGCCGGCAATGCCACCATGCATGGCCGCACCCTGATCGTGCACATAGCCTACTAGCAAACTTTTTCTAAAGAGGGTATCTTTTTCGGTAGGAGCAATTCGCCCCGATGAAAATTTTCGTAAGGGTAAATAGCCGGTGGTATAAGCCCCGATGGGTTGGTAGATATTTTTTTGGAGAAAATCTTCTAAAGGTGTTTTCAATAATCTTTCTGCCAGGTGTTGCATGATGTAAAACCCCATGTCGCTGTACTTGTAATCGTACACCGAGCGCGATGGCTTGTCGCGTATTTTAGATTTAATAATCCATCGCCACAACGAATCTTTCATGGATTTTGAGGCGTATAAGTTTTGGGCAACCGGGTAAGGAAATTCGTAGCTGAACTGACGGCTATAATATTTTTTGAAAATGGATGAGTCTTTAACCGTTTCTGTCCAAAATGGCAAATACGGCCACAGCCCGGCCTGGTGTGTAAGAATATCTTTAATGATCATGTCTTCTTTATTAGAACCTTTTAGTTCCGGCAAATACAACGAAGCCTTTTTATTAATATCAATCATCCCTTTTTCGTAGAGATACATAACAGCCTGCAACGTGGCCGACACTTTAGTTACCGAAGCCAAATCAAAAATTATTTCGTCTGTTATGGGGCTTTTTTTATTGTACTCTAATGTGCCAAACGATTTTTCATAAACCACTTTACTGTGGCGGGCAATAAGAACATGGCAACCGGGTGTGGCACCGGTAGAAATGGCCTCTTGGGCGATGGATTCTATTTCATTTAGAACTTCACTATCCATTGAAGCTGCTTCCGGCCGGGTGTAGGTAAATCGGTTTAATGTGCGGGCTCCAAAGATTTTTTCGGCCGCAACCTTTGCCAACCCTTCGCTGTTATCATAACAATTTAAAGTCGGGAGAGAATCATTGGATTGATCTGTTTTGTAAAACCGGCAAATAATAATTGAGTTTTTGCTGCTCCATTGTTGAATCATTTTTTGGATAGCTGGTTCTTCTCCCAGTTTTTTTAAAAATAACGCTACGACCAGCGTTTTTTTAGTTACTTTCTGCAATAGTCCAGCCGTATCAGCTAGCGACTGAATGGAAAAATGGCTGAAGTTGGCATACTTGCTAAGGTAGTGTGTCAATTCATTTTGGCTTCGCTGGCCAATACTGACCGAAGCAAAAGCCAGGTTATCCATTTTCTTTATTGGAATGATGTGGTTCGTATCGGCTTTTACTTTTACCAAATCCCAGGCCAGTTGCTCTTTTAGCCACTCTGCTTGTGGAGGGTGTAACCTCTTTATCAAATTATCTTTTTGAAGTGACGTAAGGTGGTGAAGTTGGGCATTCTGTTTTTTTGTTAGTACTTTTTTTACAGCGCTGTCGAGCAGAGTTTTGAGAGAGTTATTCTTCTGTATGATTTTAGCAGACGTTTTTATAAAGGGCTCAATATCGGGCATGGGAAGAGAGATAAAATCTTTTTTAGTTAAGAGAAATAGCAACTTCTGTTCTCTGGTTTTCTTGTCTTGAAGAAAAGTTGGATCCAGAGCAGCCATAACCCGGCTGGTTGTATCATAAATGCCCAGAAGATTTAATTGCCGCCACTTTTCAGAATTTATTTTTGCCAGCAGAGTATCGTTGGCAACCGAACGCAACACCGTTGAGTTGTAAAATTGAAATGTGCTATCAAAAACTCCGGTTAAGTCAGTTAAAAAATGCCCTCCAAACAGAATCGGGATTTTAGCGAGCGTCTGAACCTCGTTCGCCCAATTTACCTGAACCACCGGGCTGCTGTGGATAACCACCATTTTGCCAATGGCATTTTCTTTTACTAAAAGCCGGAGAGTTTGTGTTTCTTTAGTCGTTTGTGTTGACGAAATCGGAACCGAAATCAATTGCCCTACTTTTTCTTCAACAGTCATTTTCAACAGAAGGCTGTCTGCCCACGCTAATTTTTTATTTTGTGCCGCAATAAATTGGGTGGCTAAAACAGAAAAAACAAATAAAAAAAATCGATTCATTACAAAAGAAAATTAAATTGCTTACTTATCTTCAAATGTACGTCAAAGAACAAATTAAAAGAATGAAACATTGGATAAGCCTGCTTTGTGTAGGATGGATGGCGCTATCGTGTTCGCACAAAATAATAGAGAGCCCATCGTTGGTAGAGAACCTGATGCATCAGCAGCCAAGAAAATTTAAGAACATCCTGAAGCAAAAAGATACTTTGGAGGTGCAGATTATCTACACGCAGATCAACCGCGATTCCCTTAACCGGCCTCACTTTAAATCTTTTTATTTTAATGTAGACTCCACCCGGTATTTCTATCCGGCCAGCACCGTAAAACTGCCCCAAGTGTTGCTGGCTTTTGAAAAAATAAACCGGCTGCACATTCGGGGACTCAACGAGTTTACTCCGATGTTCAGCGATAGTGTATATGCCGGCCAAATTTCGGTTAGAAAAGATTCTACTTCCGAAAACGGGCTGCCGTCTATCGCTCATTATGCCAAAAAGATATTGATCGTGAGCGACAATGATGCCTTTAACCGGCTATATGAGTTTGTGGGGCAACGCGAAACCAACGATCAGTTAAAAAGAAAAGGATATAACCTGCGCGTGTTGCACCGGCTGGAGCGGCCTCTTACCCCCGACCAAAACAGGCATACCGAAGCCATTCGTTTCGTTCGTAACGATTCGCTTATCTACTCACAACCTATGTTAATCAATACCGACTCCATCAAGCCCGGGCGAAGGGTTTATAAAGGTATCGGGTATGAAAAAGATGGAAAAATCATTCACAAGCCATTTGAGTTTACTTACAAAAATTTTTACCCTTTGCAGGAACAGCAACAAATCCTGAAAGTGATTTTATTTCCCGAATCCATAGACAAAACGCAGCATTTTAAAATAACCGAAAG
The DNA here is from genome assembly GCA_018267135.1 of Bacteroidota bacterium. Taxonomy (GTDB): domain Bacteria; phylum Bacteroidota; class Bacteroidia; order Cytophagales; family Cyclobacteriaceae; genus ELB16-189. The sequence goes on along the minus strand of JAFDZA010000011.1, from coordinate 68,989 downwards.
CCAGCGAAAGTTTATAATGAAATACATGTCGCAATTACCCCGCGAAACCAAATACCCAGCCTACCAAAAAGATAAAATTTATTTTGATGCCTTCTGTAAATTTTTGATGCACGGCAATATTCCCCAAAGGATACCTGATTACATCCGCATCTTCAACAAGGTGGGCGATGCCTACGGCTATTTAATAGACAATGCCTACGTGGTTGATTTTAAACACCACGTTGAGTTTATGCTCTCGGCCGTCATCAACACCAATACCGATGCCATCTATAATGATTCCAATTATGAATTTGAAAAAATCGGTTACCCCTTTATGAAAAACGTAGGGCGCTTAATCTACCGATATGAGTTGCAGCGAAAACGCAGCCATATACCCGATCTGTCAGTCTTTCGCTTATCCTACGATCCATAATTTATTAGAAAATCTCCCTAATTTTAAACACCAAAAACGAGTTCATGCAAAAGAGCAATGCTATTATTATTACGGCCGGATACCTTGATACCGAACATGGCAAAACAGCCCACGGGTTGATTCGCGGAACCGAACGTTTCACCATTTTAGGAGTTATAGACAAAAAACATCCGGGCCAAGATGCCGGCATCGTGTTGGATGGGCGGAAAAGAAATATTCCGGTTTATGCTTCGCTAAAAGAATTTGCCAAACTATCGAAGAAAAAAGCCAAGTATTGCATTATCGGGGTGGCTACCAAAGGCGGTGTGCTGCCCAAAGAATTTCAAGCCATGCTGCGCGAGGCTATTATGAGTGGCTATAGCATTGTTAACGGCCTACACGATTATGTTTCCGATCATGCCGATCTGGTGGCGCTGGCCAAAAAGAAAAAGGTAAGCATCATCGATGTGCGCAAGCCAAAGAAATTTAAAGACCTTCACTTTTGGTCGGGCGAGATCCGCAAAGTAAAGTGTCCAAAAATTGCTGTGCTGGGTACCGATTGTGCGCTGGGTAAGCGCACCACCACTCGTTTTCTGGTACAGGCCATGCAGGCGGCCGGCTATAAGGCCGAGATGATTTACACCGGCCAAACAGGGTGGATGCAAGGTGCGAAATATGGATTTATTTTTGACAGTACGCTGAATGATTTTATTTCGGGCGAAATGGAGCATGCCCTGGTGCAGTGTTGGCGCGAAGCCAAGCCCGATATTATTTTTATTGAAGGTCAATCGAGTTTGCGCAACCCCAGCGGCCCGGCCGGGGCTGAGTGGATTGTAAGCGCTGATGCCGATGCGGCTGTGCTCCAGCACAACCCGCCCCGCAAAAAATACAAAGGACTGGAGTCTTACCAAGCCAACATACCCGAAGTAAAAGACGAAATAAACCTCATCAAAATTTATGGAGCGCCTACGGTAGCGGTTACGGTAAATTCCCTAAAGATGAAAGAAGATGAGGCCCGCACGTGGGCTACGGAGAAAGAAAAAGAATTGGGCATTCCTGTAATTCTCCCGCTGGAAGATGGCGTGGAGAGCCTGGTTCCGATTTTTGAAAAGATGATCAAAAAAAAAATCCTAAACTGATTTCTAAACGAGTGAAAGAATGAAAATTAAATCTATCAAATCCTGGGCAGCCGACCTAGGCAACACCAAACCATATACCATCGCTTTTAAAACAGTAGATGAAGTAAACAATGCCTTTGTAGAGGTTACGCTCGATAACGGAGTAACCGGCATCGGGGCCGGTAACCCCAGCGAATATGTAACGGGCGAAAACTTTGAGCAATGCCAAGCGGCCTTAATCGAAAATAATATTTCGTTTTTAGTGGGCCGCGATATTCGCGAACTGAATCAGCTCACGTTTGAAGTATGGCAAAAATTTCCGAAGAATCCGGCCGCCCGCGCTGCGCTCGACATTGCCCTGTACGATGCCTTCACCAAATTTTTAGGTATTCCGCTGGTCAAATTTTTAGGACAAAAAATCCATTCCCTTCCCACGTCCAATACAATCGGAATAAAAAACGTAGAAGAAACATTAAAAGAGGCACAGGAGTATGGCGAGCGGGGATTTAAAGTATTGAAAGTGAAACTCGGGATTGACCTGGCAGAAGACATTGAGCGGATGGTAAAGTTGCGCGAAAAATTTGGGAAAAAATTTGTTATCCGCATTGATGCTAATCAGGGCTACACCCCCGAAAAAACAATTGAGTTTTATCAAAAAACCAAGCACCTCGATATTGAGTTAATTGAGCAACCCCTTCCCGCAAAAGAAATACAGGCCATGAAACAACTGCCTGCCGAGATTAAACAGATAATTGCTGCCGATGAGTCGCTGCTTACGCCCAAAAGCGCCATGGAACTGGTAAAGCCGCCTCTTGCCACCGGTATTTTCAACATCAAGTTAATGAAGTGTGGCGGGGTAAGCCAAGCTTTAAAAATTGCCGATATCGGTGCACAAGAAGGTGTAGAACTATTTTGGGGATGCAATGACGAAAGCATTGTAAGCATTACGGCAGCCCTGCACACCGCCTTTGCTTGTGCCAACACCAAGTACATTGATCTGGATGGCAGCCTGGATCTGGCCCGCGATGTAGTGAAGGGCGGATTTATATTGAAAGAAGGTGTGATGTATTGCTCCGATAAACCCGGACTGGGTGTGGAGAGAATTTAGTTGCACTGATTGGCTATGTGTCTGATTTTTTTTTCGGTTGGGCAGCACTCTCATTATAAACTTATTGTAGCGGCTAACCGCGATGAGTTTTATGAACGAAAAACCGAGCGGGCTGCTTTCTGGAATAATCACCCTTCAATTTTAGGAGGCTGCGACTTGGAAGCCGTAAAACCCGATGGCACATGCGGCACCTGGATGGCTCTAAACAAAAACGGACGTATCGCGATGGTTACCAACTATCGTGATTTGAAAAATATAAAGTCACAAGCCCCTTCACGCGGACATTTGGTTACTGATTTTTTATTGTCGAACGAACACCCTAAAAGATATTTGCAGTTGATTGAACCCAACGCAAATCTCTATAACGGCTTCAACTTGATTGTAGGCACGGCCGATGAACTCTTCTATTTATCCAATTACCAACCCGGCATTAAAAAAGTTGAATCCGGCTTGCATGGCCTGAGCAATGCCCTGCTAAATACACCCTGGCCCAAGGTGCAGGCCGGCAAGGATAAAATGAAACTACTTTTTGAAGAACCTAAAATAAATACAGATAAAATTTTAGATGCCTTATCGGATACCCAGCCTGCCCCCGATAACCTGTTGCCCAACACCGGGGTGGGTCTTGAGCGTGAACGGATGCTTTCTTCTCTGTTTATTAAAAGCCCCAACTATGGCACTCGTTGCTCCACACTCATCACTATAGACCGCCATCACCATATTGAATTTATTGAACGGGTTTACGATCTGAAAACATTTCAGTTTACACAACAATCTTTCCAGTTTCAGTCGGCCTGAAAATAGATTTGCTACGGTCTTTCAGAATTTGTGTTACTTGCATTTTATGGATTTCCAAAAGTACGTAGCCCAAGTTTCTCCCAGCCTGAAATTAGCTGTTCCGGTCATGCTTAGTCAACTTGGCCATGTCATGATGGGCGTGGTGGACAGCCTGATGGTAGGCCATGTGGGGGCGGTGCAATTGGCGGCTGCCTCGTTGGCCAATGTGGCTTTTAACGTAATATTACTTTTTGGTATCGGGGTATCGTATGCCATCACTCCGCTGGTGGCGGCAGCCCACGGAGAGGGAAACGACCTCACCATTTCAAACGTGCTGAGGCATGGGCTGGCCATTAATCTGGTAAACAGTTTTTTGCTGGTAAGCCTCGTTATGTGGGCCAAAAATATTTTGTACTACATCAACCAGCCTTCGGCTGTCGTAGCCGAAGCCATTCCTTATCTGGGCATCATAACTTTTTCAATTATTCCCACCCTTCTGTTTCAAACTTTCCGGCAGTTTACAGAAGGTCTTTCTCAAACACGTGTTGCCATGGCCGCAGTTATCGGCAGCAATCTCATTCATGTGCCGCTTAATTATGCCTTGATATTCGGCCACTGGGGGCTTCCGGCACTGGGGCTAACCGGAGCCGGCTGGGCTACCCTTATTTCGCGCATTGTTATGGCAGGCGGAATCGGACTGTATGTTTACTATGCCCCCCGGTTTAAAAAATTCAGAGAAGGTTTTTCGATTGGCAACTATTCTAAAAAATTAATTAGAAAAATGCTGAACATTGGGTTGCCGGCCGGAGCACAGTTTATTTTTGAAGTAGCCGCCTTCGATCTCTCGGCCATCATGATGGGCTGGTTGGGCACTCAAACATTAGCCGCCCACCAGATTGCCATTAACTTAGCTACCATCAGCTACATGACTACCTCCGGCCTGGCGGCAGCCGCTACCATTCGCGTGAGTAATGAATTGGGCCGGAAAGATTTTCGTGCCTTACGCACGGTGGCTTTCACACTTCTCTTTTTGGCTACCTTCATTATGTTTTTATGGGGAATCATTTTTATCAGCGGGCGGAATTTTTTTCCCACGTTATACGTAAACGATCCCCAGGTAATTGCCCTGGCTGCGCCTCTGCTCATCATAGCCGGGTTTTTTCAGCTGAGCGATGGCATACAGGTAGTTTCAGTAGGCGCTTTGCGTGGTCTGCACGATGTAAAAATACCATCGGTTTTTATTTTTATTGCTTATTGGATAATCGGCTTGCCGTTGGGCTACCTGCTTGCATTTAAATTTAACTGGGGCGCCAACGGAATTTGGGTTGGACTGCTCATCGGGCTCACCCTTACCGCCACGGCCATGGTGGCCCGGTTTCATGTGCTAAGCCGAAAACAACTTATTAACAGGGCCTAGCCATTTCGTTTTTTCTTATCTTTTCTGAAATTTTTTATTTATGGATGCAAGAGCCGTGAAAGATTCTCAAACCACCATTACTGAACTGATGATTCCTTCGTATGCCAACTTTGGCGGTAAAATACACGGAGGAATTTTACTTTCGCTGATGGATAAAGTAGCCTATGCCACGGCCAGCAAACATGCCGGGGCTTATTGTGTTACGGTGTCGGTAGATAAGGTAGAATTTTTGCAGCCGGTAGAAGTGGGCGAGCTGGTTTCGTTAAAGGCTTCGGTAAATTATGTAGGCCGCACATCCTTAATGATAGGCATACGGGTGGAATCGCAAAATGTAAAAACAGGTGAGGTAAAGCATACCAACTCCTGCTTCTTTACCATGGTAGCCAAAGACGATAATAATAAACCAGTAGAAGTACCCAAACTGATTTTGGAAAATGAAGAAGATATTAAGCGCTTTATCGAAGCCTTGCGTGTGCGCGAAATCAAAGAAAAAGTACGCGAAGAAATGGACGATGTAAAGTCAACCATTGAGGCTACCAATGCCAAAGAAGTTTTGAAAGACGAACGGTGTATTATTAAAATCAGATTGTAATCCTAACTAAAATCTATATATGATAAAATATTTTGGTGTATTTGTATTGGTAAGTATGGTCGTGTGCACATCGCCTGCCCAGGAAAATCAGCCTCTAAAAAACGATATCGGTTTTAACACGACTACCATTTTCAGCGGACTTTTAAACTCGGGCAGCGGCCCTTTCAATTTAATGTATAAACGACAAACCGGAGAAAACACGGCCCTCCGCTACGGTCTTTCCTTTTCTGCTTCTCTAAACTCTGGAAACAACAACTCCGGCACACAGCCTTACACGATTCCCTATGCGTATCTCTTCATGCCTTCGGTGGGGAAAGAATGGCAACGCACCATCTCCGCGCGTTGGATGTGGTATGGTGGAGCCGATGTGCGCCCCTCCATTTCTTTCAACAAAACAACTACTTATCAAAACGGAATAGAAACTCAGTTTAACAGCACTGATACCTACGGCCTGGGGCTGGCTCCGTTTTTAGGAGTGCGGCTAATTATTTCTAAAAATTTTTATGTGGCCACGGAGGCCCGCATTACGGCCTTGTATAGTTTCCAAAAAAATTTAACCCGTGCACTCAACCAAAATACGGGTGTAGTAACCACTTTGCAAGATTACTCGGTCAGCACATTCAGTTTCGCTTCCAGTTCGGCTGCGGGCATTTATTTGTTTTATCGTTTTTAAAAAACCCTTCAAATAAATATGAAACACATTCTTCTGTTTTTCTTGGCAATCAATTACCTCAATACACGCGCTCAATACCCAATCATCCTCTCGCAACGCGATCAAGCCCGGGTGATAGATGAATTGACTGAAGACCGGCTAACTCACCTCTTGCCCACTCTCATGCGCAGAGAAGGAATTGATATGTGGATAATTCTTTCGCGCGAATACAACGAAGACCCGATTATTAAAACCATGCTGCCCGCCACGTGGATGGCCGCCCGCAGAACTACCATGCTGGTGGCATTTGATAAAGGAAACAGCATGGAATACCTTGCCGTGGCACGTTACAACGTAGGTGCTCTTTTTAAACGTGCCTGGGATCCTGACAAACAACCCAACCAATGGGCACAGTTAGGGAAATTAATAGACGAACGTTCGCCCAAAAAAATAGCCATTAACAAAGCTGCCATTTGGGGACAGGCCGATGGCCTCTCTTCAAACGACTATGACGAGTTGCTAAAGGTCGTGCCTAAAAAGCATCAGGGAAACGTGGTGTCAGCCGAGCGGCTGGGAGTAGACTGGTTAGAATCGCGCACAGAAAAAGAAATGATCATCTACCCGCAAATTGTGCGCCTCGCACACCAGATTATAGCCGAAGGGTTTTCGGATAAAGTAATACAACCCGGTGTAACTACTACAGAAGATGTAGTTTGGTTTTACCGCGAAGAAATTAAAAAACTAAAACTCGACACATGGTTTCACCCCTCCGTAGAAATTCAGCGGGCGGAAAATGACGAGACCCCTGTTATCCGGCCGGGCGATTTGCTGCACGTAGATTTTGGCATTACCTACCTGCGCCTCAACACCGATACCCAGCAACATGCTTATGTACTGAAAGCTGGCGAAACCGAAGCCCCTGCCTTTTTAAAAGAAGCTCTTAAAAAAGGAAACCGATTGCAAGATATCCTCACCTCCAATTTCAAAGAAGGAAAAACCGGAAACCAAATTCTGGCCGACACACGCCAGCAAGCATTGGCCGAAGGCATTACCCCCTCTATTTACACACATCCCATCGGGTATCATGGGCATGCGGCCGGAACCACCATAGGTATGTGGGATATGCAAAATGGCGTACCCGGCAGTGGCGACTATCCCCTCCATTATAAAACAGCTTACTCGATCGAGCTAAATGCCACCGTGCCGGTAGCCGAATGGAAAAAAGAAATCAAAATCATGCTGGAAGAAGACGGTTATTTTGACGAAGCCGGATTCCGTTATATTGACGGACGGCAAACGGGTTTGATCATTATCCCCCGGCCGATGGAATCTATAAAGTAAGGAGATAGAATGCTACGGGCAATTCATACATTGTGGAGTGTGTTGGTCTTTAACTTCCTTTTTGTTCTATTATTTCCGTTTTTGTTGCTCCCCGTTTTTTTCTCTCCGCTACACCGGCTTACAGGCATTGTAAACCGGGTATGGGCCAAAGCCTTTTTTACATTTTCGTTCATTCCTTTCCAGGTAGCCTACAAAGTGCCTTTAGATAAAAACAAAAAATATATTTTCTGCCCCAATCACTTTTCATACCTCGACATTCCCGTTATGGGGCTGAATGAGATCAATACTGTTTTCGTAGGGAAGAATGATATGGAGAAAGTACCGTTATTCGGTTTTATGTATCGCAAGCTGCATATCACGGTAAACCGTTCCAGCCTGCGCAGCCGCGGAGAAACTATCCTTAAATCCATGAAGGCCATCGATGACGGAAAAAGCCTGGTGATTTACCCCGAAGGAGGGATGGTAACAACCAACCCGCCCCACATGAAACCCTTTAAAGATGGTGCCTTTCGTACCGCCATTGAAAAACAAATTGCCATTGTACCTGTAACGATTCCTTTCAATTGGATAATTTTGCCCGACCAAAAATCGTTTCGTTTAACGAGGGGCAAGGTGCAGGTCATTTTTCATGAACCGATTGAAACCCATCAAATGAGGATAGAGCAAATGGCAGAATTGAAACAAAAGGTTTTTACAACGATAACCGATGAATTGGCTAAATGGAATACAAAACAATAATTTTTTTTCATGCAGATTGATACCCCCCTGTTGCACAAAATAGCCCACCTGGCCCGTTTAGAATTTGATGAAACGGAAACTGAAAAAATGACGAACGACCTGAACAAAATTATTTCTTTCGTAGAAAAATTAAATGAAGTAAATACGGAGGGCATAGAGCCTCTCACCACCATGAGCCAGGAAGTAAACGCCCTGCGCGAAGATGAACCTCAAACCCATTTAACGCACAAAGAGGTATTGCAAAATGCGCCTGAAAAAGATGCCGAATACTTCCGCGTACCTAAAGTGCTGGAATAAGAAATTTAAATACCATGATACCTTCCTTTTTTTGGAACTCGTGGCGTAAGCCCGAACGAATCGTATTTTACCTTTTTGTATTCGTTGCGTTGATCTTCATTTTGTTGTTTTGGAAAAGCTGGTGGGTTACCCCCGCCCCGGTCTTGCAATTCGATAACTTTCAGCAGCTTGAAAAAGTTGAAACCATTTCCCGCACGTTTCAAGTCGGTACTTTTAAAGTAGCCGTGCCGGCAAACGCCTATTTGATTTTTGAAAGTTTGCAAGGCAGCTTGCTGCAACCCAACAAAATAGCTTCTTATTTTTTTATATCGGCCGTATTCATTGCTTTTGCCGGATTTATGGCCGTAGTGTCATCGCTCAGCCGTTTTTATTTTTTAGGAGGCATGGGGCTCGTTGTTATCTGGCTTGCCGGCCTTGGCATAAATACATTAGAAGTATTTGGCCTTTCGGGCCAAGCGCCAACCATTGTATCGGTACTTTTATTTGCCGCGTTAGGTTTTTATTTCAACTCATATAATAAAGGAATTTCGTTGGGAGTTAGGTTACTGCTATTTTCTGTCGTCATCTTTTGCTGGGCAGGCCTTCTCTGTTTTTTTAGTCATATAAATGAGCCTTTGTTGCACCTTTCGGTGAATGAGTTAATGGTAGGCCTAACGGTAAGCATGGTATTCATTATAGTAGTGGCTCATGAATTAGTGGCGGGGGCCGTATTCATTGCAACCAACACAAAATCCACCAGAAGCCTCATTCACTTCTTGCTGCTCAGCTTTTTTTATCTGGCCAATGTGGCCTTGCTCTATGCCTCGAAAACCGGGCTGGTCGGCTGGAGTTTTCTTCCGATTAACTCATTTTTCTTATTAACTCTTTCCGCTCTCCTTGGAGTGGTGGGGTTTATTAGCGCTTCGCGGCAAGGTGTTCTTTCTCACGAGCCGGCCGCATCCTTGCTGTATTTTTCTTTACTGATCGTAACCTTTGCCACACTGGGTTTTTTAAGCGCTACTGCCAGCGATATGATGCTCGATGTTTTTGAAGTGATGGTATTGGCCGCCCACTTTGCCTGCGGCCTCATTTTTCTGGTCTATGTTATTGCCAATTTTGGCCCCTTACTGGCCTCCGGTAGAAGCGTGCATAAAGTTTTATACAAACCCGAAACCATGCCGCTCTTTACCTTCCGCATCATGTCGTTAATTGCCACTTTCGCCATGATCTCGCTGGTCGCCTCTTGGACAAGGTATGTTGATCAGGCCACCGCCACGTTCTTTAATCTACGGGGCGATTTATATTTGATTCAAAATGATGATGTAAAAGCAGAAGCCAGTTACAAGCAATCCATCCGGTATCGCAATCAAAATAAGCATGCCCATTATGCCCTTGCCACAATTTATAATTTACGTTACGAATCATTCAACGAAAAAAACGAATATCAAAAATTAGTAGAACTCACACCCGACCCCAAAGCATATATTAACCTGAGCGAAATTTATATTCAGCAAAAAAATGAACTGCGAGGCAACTTGTTGCTAAGCGATGGGCTGAAAGCATTTCCCAAAAGCGCTGAATTAAAAAATGCGTTGGGTCTTTCATTCCTAAAATTTAAAACAGCCGACTCCGCCTTGTATTATTTTCAGTGGGCTTTACAGGAAGGGTCTATAAATCGTATAGCCGAAACCAATTATCTGGGTACGTTGGCTTATTTTCATCTGGCCCATTCCGATTCAGCTTCGTGGGGTAGTGCCATAGACGGGCTTGCCGTGAACCGGATGGCACTGGCCAACATCAACTCTTTAACTATCCCGGCAGAAATTAAGATTCCAACCGACACTGTTCTAAATGTTTATCAAGCCGCTTACTATGCCAATTTTTTAACCTCTCATCCTGGCGATACTGCTTTGATTAATCGCATCAGCAACCTGTCTCAAAAACCTTGCAATGACGATTTCAGCGAAATACTTTCCGTATCAGTTGCCCACGCTCTTTATCAGCGCGGAGAGGTAAAGGAAGCACTGAAAAGAATGCGCGAAATTATCTACCGGTATGGCCATGCGGAATATGCCTATCAAACGGGTATTTGGCTGTTAGAGCAAAATAATCCGCAGGTAGCTACGGTCTATTTCGAGAAAGCAATTGATAAAAAAATGACAACGGCTCTGGTGCTGAAGGCGCTGGCAATAACCGAATCAGGCCAATGGAAAGAAGCCAACCTTCTGTGGGATAGTTTGGCCCACCTGAAAAATAAAGAAACTGCAACCTTGGCCGTTAAACTGAAAAAAGTTTTAAACTCCGATATAAAAAAGGTAGATCATCTCAGCGAGGAAGAAAAATATTACTTCTGCCGGTACCAAATTCCATTAACCGACTCTGCCTCATTTGCCCATGCGGTAAGCCAGATACAAAATGAAAAATTAAAAACCATGGCATACCTGGACCGGGCCATGCAATGGATTCGTTGGGATGAACCTGCTCAAGCCATTCGCTGTTTAAATCGTGTAGCTGCCTCTAATGAGGGCGAGTATCGAAATAAAATTCATTCACTTCGGATGATGTTGGCAGCCGAACAGCGCGATGTTGTTTTCCTGAAAACGAATGCTGCCTGGACAACGAACCTGAAGCCGTATGAGAAAGCTTTTGTAGAGGCCGTTTTGGCACAGGCCGATGGTAACGGATCGGTAGCGTTATCCAAGTTCAATTACCTCGCACAAGCGAATGACCAGTTTGAAGAAGGACTGGTTGCTGCCTCGCAATTCTTCACCCAAGATTCAACGCGCAGGCTACATCATTTTTCGCTATTAGTAGATGGCCTGTTGGCCAAACCTCATTCCGTAAAAATCTTAAAACAATATGTTGTGCAGGCGGCCTTGCTGGGGCTGGAGCCGGAAGCACAAGAGGCACTAGACAAACTACAGACCGTTTTGCCCGAAAAGTTGTTTAAAAAATTTGTTGACGAACACCCGGGTTTATTTAACAACCCCTAACCGCTTTTCTTATTGTACCCTGAAATTATTCTTTCATCTTTACATTCTTAATGATTAAAAAAATGGAATTAAAGTCTGTACCACTACAACAAGTTCATGAGAAGTTGGGCGCCAAAATGGTGCCGTTTGCCGGGTTTACTATGCCCGTGCGCTACTCCAGCGACATTGAAGAGCACATGGCCGTGCGCAACGGAGTTGGCGTATTTGATGTGAGCCACATGGGCGAATTTAAAGTGGAAGGACCCCAGGCATTGGATCTGATCCAACGCATCACCAGCAACGATGCCGCCAAACTAATAAACGGTCAGGCACAATATACCTGCCTGCCCAACGAGCAGGGCGGCATTGTTGATGATTTGATTGTGTACAAAATCAAGGAAGAGGAGTATTTCATTGTAGTGAATGCCGGCAACATCGCCAAAGACTGGAATTGGTTTGTAAAATACAACATCCACGGAGCCATTCTGAAAAACATATCCGATGAAATTTGTCTTTTTGCTGTACAAGGACCGAAGGCAACAGCCGTTCTGCAAAAACTTACCGGCACAGATTTAAAAGCCATCAAATACTATCATTTTGCCATCGGTGAATTGGCCGGTGTGCCCAATATAATGATGAGCAATACCGGCTACACCGGAGCCGGAGGCTTTGAAATATATGTGCCTAAAAACGCAGCCGAAAAAATATGGCATGCCATTTTTGAAGCCGGGCAGGAAGCCAACATCAAGCCGATCGGCTTAGGCGCCCGCGACACCCTTCGCCTGGAAATGGGCTTTTGTTTATATGGCAATGATATTGATGATTCTACTTCGCCTCTGGAGGCCGGGCTCGGGTGGATTACCAAGTTTACGAAAGACTTTACCCATTCTTCTTTTTTGAAAAAGCAAAAAGAAGAAGGCGTACAAAAAAAACTGATAGGATTTAAAATGACCGACAAAGGAATTCCCCGCCACGGCTATCTATTAAAAAATGCAGCCGGGAGCGAAATCGGTCAGGTTACTTCAGGTACGATGTCGCCTGTGTTAGGAATAGGAATTGGGTTAGGGTATGTGGCTACCGAATATGCCAAACCCGAAACAGAAATTTTTGTAGATGTACGCGGCAAGTTGCTGAAAGCCATTGTTTCAAAGACTCCTCTGATTTGATAATGATTCCATCTGAAAGTGGCAGGATAACGTTGGTTAAATCTATTTTCAAATTTAAAAGCCTACTCATTATCAAATAGAATGAAAACCATTGATGTTTGCCTCAGCCCCGAGTTAATGCACCTCTACGAGGTGCGCAGCCGCACCGTAGTAGTAGTAGATATTTTACGGGCCACCTCTTGCATGGTTACCGCATTGGCTCATGGGGCAGAAAGTATTACCCCTTTCGCCAAACTGGAAGAATGTCTGAATATGAAGAGCAAAGGGTACATTACCTCGGGTGAGCGCGATGGAAAAAAAGTAGACGGCTTTGACAAAGGGAATTCTCCGTTTGAATATATGGGCGATCAGGTGCACGGATTAAAAATCGCCTTCACTACTACCAACGGCACACAAGCCATAGAAAAATCGAAGAACGCAAAAGAAGTAATCATTGGCTCATTTCTAAATTTAAGCTCTGTGGTGAAGTATCTTTTGTTGGGCGAAAATAATGTGCTGATCGTTTGTGCCGGCTGGAAAGGGCGCATCAACCTGGAAGACACTTTATTTGCCGGAGCCGTAGTAGAAAAACTAAAAGACTACCTCGGGCCCGATTGCGATGCCCCGCTGGCAGCCCGCCACTTATACAATCTGGCCAAAGAGGATATGGCCCAATTTTTAAACAACTCTTCGCACGTGAAGCGACTCAACCGGCTTAACATCTACCGCGATTTTGAATTTTGCCTCTCCGTGGATCAATATAAAATACTGCCCCGGCTACAAAACGGAGTGTTCGTGGTTTGATTATTTTCTGAATGACCGGGTTACTCCTCCATCATGGGTACGTCCATCAGGAGCAGTTCGCAATCAGCATCCGCCTGAATGGTGATTTTGTCCGTTTCCCAAAGCCCAAAGCCATCGCGTTTGCTTAGGGGCTGGCCGCTAACCGATACCGCTCCTTCTATAACAAACACATATACACCATTTCCCGGCCGGCTAATAAGATAGTTGGTTTGAAATCCTTTCTTCAGGTTGCCAAAATAAAATTTTGCATCCTGGTTAATTTTCACACCTTCTCCGGTTTCTTCATTGGATACAATTAACTGAAGTTTGTTTTCGCGTAGGCGGGGGTCAAATGTTTTTTGATCGTAGTGAGGTGCCGTATTACGTTGTTTGGGGAAAAGCCAAATCTGAAGAAAGTTTACTTTTTCATTTTTGTTCTTATTGTACTCTGAGTGTTGGATGCCCGTGCCGGCACTCATACTCTGCACATCGTTTTGTCTGATTATTGCTGTATTCCCCATGCTATCTCGATGTTCCAAATCGCCCTGTAGCGGGATCGAAATAATTTCCATGTTATCATGCGGATGAGTACCAAAGCCCATTCCGCCTTCTACCACGTCATCATTTAGTACACGCAAGGCACCAAAATGTACCCGGGCCGGATCGTAATATTGAGCAAAACTAAATGTATGGTGGCTATCAAGCCAGCCGTGGCGGGCATGGCCTCGCGTATGGGCTTTATGCAATACCGTTTTCATGATTGATGGTACTACAAATCAGTAAGCAAAAAAGTTTCAAGCGAGACGTTATCCCATTATTAAAATTTCCTTTTCTTTCAGCGTCTTCTTCAGCTGCTCGGCCGATTGAAAATGAATACCCTGAATGCCCACGGCTTCTGCCCCCAGCACATTTCGCTGGCTGTCGTCTATAAAAATAGATTGAGCTGGCTCGATGGCATACCGGTCTAACAAAATTTTATAAAACCCGGGAAAAGGTTTGCGTGTTTTTTCCACACCCGAAACGACAATGCCTTCAAACCAATGCAGAAAATCAAAATTTTGTAATGCCCACGGAAATGTTTGGGCCGACCAATTAGTAAGCGCATACAGTTTGTATTTTTTTGAGGCGGCCAGTTCGCGCAGAATCTGTACAGTGCCCGGGATCGGTCCGTTTATGGTTTCTTGCCAGCGGCCATACCAGGCCCGGATGGGCATTTCGTAGTTGGGAAACTGGGTCAGCAATTCTTCCGTAGCTTCTTCAAACGAACGGCCGGCATCTTGTTGTTCGTTCCAATCGCCCGTGCATATCGTGGATAAAAACCAATCTATTTCTTCTTCGGTTTTAAATATTTTACGATAGAGGTAACGCGGGTTCCAGTCAATAAGCACCCCGCCTAAATCAAAAATGATGGTGTTAATTGGTTTCATGAAGAGATGAGATGAATAATTAAAATGCTAAAAGAAAATTGCTTTAATGGAATACATTTAGTCTTTCGATTTATGAGAAGGGAATCCTTGCAAAGCACTTAGTAAACTATCATAAAGTGAAAATACAAAATTTAATCGCCAAGCGGGGAAGGTGTTTTTCCAAAAGCCCATGTCAAAAATACAGGCATGGCTTCGGCCCATGTTTGTAAATTATGTTGGCCGTCTTTTACTTCCCAATATTGAATATCCTGAAACGGCCGGTAGCCTTTTTTAGTTAATGCCACGATTAGATCCAGCGTGTCGTCTATCGAATCAATGATGCCGTTTTTGTTGCGGTCGCTTTTTTCATCTTTTGTTCCGGCTTGAAACCAAAACTGCAATCCGTCTTTCTTTTTTCCTGATTTAATTTGCTGGTGCATAATCCGGTCGCGTGCATCCGAATACAATCGGCTTTGGCTATCGCGCTTGCGCCACCAAAAAGAGCCACTAAAAGCTCCGGCCTTAGAAAACAATTTAGGGTAATTCCAGGCTATATCTACTGCGCTCAGCCCCCCCATAGAGCAACCGGCAATAGTATGTTTTGCGTGGCAGATAGGGTACCGATATACCAAATAGGGAATTAGTTCCGTTACCAGATATTGTGTGTAGGCTTTGGCCTGGCTGCCGCGTTTCAGGTAATCTCGTTTAGCGGCCACCCCATATTCCTGCATCCGGTTTCCCGCTACCACGGCCGCTACAATAATGGGATCTATGATTTTTTCGGCTGTGAGTTGTTCCAGTGTTTCTTTTACCTTTAATTTTTCTAAGTCTTGTCCATCGTTTAGCAGCAATAGCGGGTAAGCAATCCCTTCTTTTTTTTGGGAGGGCAGGAGCAGGTTTACATCTACTTCGCGGGTAAGCAGTTTTGAAAATATTCCGGTTATTTTCTCCTCAGTATAAAAAGGTTCGGTTATTTCTTTTTCCACGGTTGACGGAATGATTTTTATTTTCCAAATTTAAAGGCAGCAAAAATAACGAATCCAATCCTTTACTGATTAACAACTCTTTATGCCGTACGAACATTTGCATCGGTGGTACTCCCCCAATCTAAACCGCGATATTGATGTTTTAGCTTTTGGCCATCGCGGCTATCCGGTAATCTTATTTCCCACCTCTATGGGGCGTTATTACGAAAACAAAGATTTTAAGTTAATTGATAGTGTAGCCTGGTTTTTAGATGAAGGCCTGGTAAAAATTTATTGTCCGGACGGGGTAGATACCTTGAGTTGGTACAATAAATCCATTCATCCGGCAGACCGGGTGCAAAACCATATCTGGTACGACCAGATGTTGTTGCACGAATTAGTTCCGCTGGCCCAGCGCGAAACGGGTGTAAACCGGGTGGCTACAGCCGGTTGCAGTTTTGGCGGATACCATGCTACCAATTTTGCTTTCCGTCATCCGGAAGTAGTAAAGTATGTATTCAACATGGGCGCCTCGTTTGATATTAAAGACCAACTGGATGGCTACTATGACAACAACGTGTATTTCAATAACCCGCCCGATTTTATCCCCTCTGCTCAAAATAATTTTTTTTCCGACATGTTGGTGGTGCTGGGCACCGGCACACATGATATGTGCTGGGATGCCAATGTAAAAATGGCTCACATCCTGCAATCGAAAAACATTCATCATTGGCTGGATGTGCGTCAGAATGCTCCGCACGATTGGCCGGCCTGGAGAGAAATGTTTCCTCACTATTTGTCGCTCATTAAATGAGGAAATGTTTTTTTCTTTTCGTGTTTGCCGGGGTTCCTTTTTCGGGTATTTCAAAACCTATCCATAAAACGTTGGCTATATCAATAGGAGGAATCAACCAATGGATAAAAATGGATTCGGAAGACGACACCTATCCTATTTTGCTATTTCTTCATGGCGGCCCGGGTAACTCGGTCATTTCTTATGCCTCTAAATTTACTGACCAACTTCAGCAACATTTTATATTAGTCTTGTGGGATCAGCGCGAAACAGGTGAAACAAAAAAACTAAATACATCACCCTTGTCCTTGAATGTAACTCTTTTTGAGTCGGATGCCGTAGAAGTAATTCATTATTTACGGGAACGGTTTCATCAAGACAAGATTTACCTGGCGGGCCACTCGTGGGGTGGGTTTCTGGCCTTGCAGGTAGCCTCACACCATGCCCACTTGTTGGCGGCTTGCCTGGCGGCCGCACCGATGGTAAACCAACTGGAGAGTGAACGGTTAGCCCTGCAAAAAATGAAAGAAGTGGCTGCCCAAGAAAAAAACACAATAGCCCTTCAACAGCTAACTACCGTACAAATTCCTTTTAAAAATGGTAAGCAATTATATTTTCACCGGAAATGGCTCAGCGAATTAATAGACCGGCAAAAGGCTCCTTTCAGCCAAGCGTATGTAGAAAATTGGGCTATAACGTGGCTATCCCTTTTTAACGAAGCTTCTTTCATCAATTTTTCTGTTACTGCACCCGATATAAAGTGTCCGATCTATTTTTTGGTAGGCGTTAATGATTATCAAACTTGCTCCAATCTCACAAAAAATTATTTTGAAAAACTGAAAGCACCGAAAAAAGAGTTATTTTGGTTCAGTCAATCGGCACACCTTTTAAACCTTACCGAATCGAAGAAATTTCAAGAAATAATTATTTCTACTCTTGCCCGATAATAATGTGACCTAAATCTAAAATTTAAACACCATGAAACGAATTGGAATTTTACACGGTATGGAACGCTCCTTCCCCGAAGCCTTTGTGGAGGCCGTCAATAAAATGGGATTAAAAGACATTAAGGCCGAACCCGTAGTGGTGGATATGGTGCAACAGGGCGTGGGCGATGATTATGCCGTGATTATTGACCGTATTTCGCAAGATGTGCCCTTTTATCGAGCCTATTTAAAAAATGCAGCTTGTGCCGGCACGGCTGTTATCAACAACCCGTTCTGGTTTAGTGCCGATGAAAAATTTTTCAACAATGCCCTCGCTACCCGTATTGGCGTACCGGTTCCTAAAACTGTTATCCTTCCTTCGCATGAGCGGCCTACCGATACATTCGATTCTTCTTTCAGCAACCTGAAATTTCCGCTGAGTTGGGAAAAAGTTTTTGAATACATCGGTTGGCCTGCCTACATGAAGCCCCACTCGGGAGGCGGATGGAAAAATGTTTACCGGCTTAATGGCCCGGATGATTTTTTCCGTGCTTACAAAGAAACCGGCCAGCTTGTAATGCTTCTGCAAGAAGAAATTGTTTTTACCGAATATTTTCGTTGCTATTGCCTGGGTAGAAAATATGTGCGTGTTATGCAATACGAGCCCCGCAACCCCCACCACCTGCGGTATGTTATCAATGGTGCCCCGGCCGAAGCCAAGCTTATAAAAAAGGTGCATGACTATGTCCTCGATTTATGCAATGCTCTCGGGTATGATTTCAACACCGTGGAAATGGCCGTACGCAATGGCATACCCTATGCCATCGATTTTTGTAACCCCGCCCCGGATGCCGATGTAAAATCAGTAGGCCAGGAAAATTTTGATTGGGTGGTAACCCATGCCGCCAAGCTGGCCGTAGAAAAAGCGCTGGCACATCAACCCGGAAAAGACAATCTTACCTGGGGAACTTTCGTGCAAAACTCGGTAGCTGCTTTTGAAAGTTCATTACCAAAAAAGAAACCAGCCGAAGAGCCCAAAACGAATATTAAAAAAGGGGCTAAAAAATAAACATGGAAAAATTTACGCTGGGGGTAGAAGAGGAGTACATGGTGGTCAATCCCGCTACGCGCGAGCTCACATCGCACGACCAAAAAATTGTAGAGATTGCCTCGCAGATACTGCATGAGCATGTGAAAGCCGAGATGCACCAGGCCGTGGTAGAAGTAGGCACCGGTATTTGTAAAGACGTAAGCGAAGCCTACCGGGATATTGCCCGCCTGCGCAAATTAGTAGGCGAAGTAGCCGGCAACCTGAACTTGCGCATTGGGGCTGCCGGCACACATCCTTTTTCGCATTGGAGCACCCAACTCATTACCCCCAATCCGCGCTACGATGAAATTGTAAATGAAATGCAGGAAGCAGCCCGGTCAAACCTGATTTTTGGCTTGCATGTGCACGTAGGAATTGCCGACAAAAACCTGGCCATCCACATCATGAACACGGTGCGTTATTTTTTACCCCACATTTTTGCGCTCTCTACCAATTCGCCCTTTTGGGAAGGACGCAACACCGGCTTCAAATCCTTTCGCACCAAAGTATTCGATAAATTTCCCCGCACGGGCATACCCGATAGTTATGACGATTGGGATGATTTTAAAAATTATATCAACCTGCTGATTAAAACCCGCTGCATAGACAACGCGAAGAAAATATGGTGGGATGTGCGCGTGCATCCTTTTTTCGATACCATCGAATTTAGGATTTGCGATGTGCCCTTGCTGATTGATGAAACCATTGCCATCGCTGCTCTGTTTCAGGCCTTGGTAGCTAAGCTATACAAACTGCGGTTGCAAAATATGAGTTTCATTAACTACAACCGGGCGCTGATTAACGAAAACAAGTGGCGGGCTTCCCGTTATGGCTTAGATGGCAAACTGATTGATTTCGGAAAACAAACCGAAGTAGATGCCCGGTTGCTGATTTTTGAACTACTCGATTTTATTGACGATGTGGTAGATGATCTCGGGAGCCGGCACGCCATTAACTATGTACATAAAATTGTTGAGCACGGTACCGGGGCCGACCGGCAGCTAAAGGTGTTTGCCCAAACACAAAGCCTGGAAAAGGTAGTAGATTATATTATTGATCAAACCCTAACCGGCACTACGGTTTAATGGGAAACCGGGCAAAGGCCTTGTGCTCGTCAAACAGTTTTCGGTAAGTAGCATGCCGCTTTACCACCCGTGAGTTGATCTGCTCGCAAACCTTAATCATTTTCGTATTAAAATCGGCAATCCAATTCATTTCGTAATCTATATACTGTTTGCGCAGATGAACATGGTAGTCTTGAAAACTTTCAATAATGGCTCCGTCCACACCTTTTCCCTGGTGCGCAGGTACTACACCAAACAGCAAACCAAATGCTTTTTTATTTTTTTTCAATAAGGTATGCCAGAGGAATTTCACCTTGCCAATCCAATCCAGTTTCCCGTTAAGGTGTTTAAACAGCTGGTTTACCTCCGGCAACGATAGAAAGAAAGCAACCGGTTCATTCCGGTAATACCCAAACCAAATCAATGTTTCGTCCATAATTGGTTTCATCTGTTTCACAATGGCATGAGCCTGCTGCTCGGTTAACTCGGGAATTTCTCCCCGGCTGGCCCACGCCTGGTTATACACCTGCCTTATCTTTTCGGCCAGGGTAGGCCATTCTTTTTTCTTTAAGTATTCAAAACGGTAGTCCTTATCAAGTGCAATACGACTTGCTTTCTTGTACATTTTATCATCCAGTTCGCCTTTTACCTTCCGGCCAAAAGTGAGTTGGTAGAAATAAACCTGAAAGCCGTAAGCTTCAAAAAAATCTTTATAGTAAGGTGGGTTATAATTGCATTGATAGTTCGGTTCTAGTTCATACCCTTCAATGAGCAACCCCCACCAGCGGTCGCGGCTGCCAAAATTTATCGGGCCGTCCATCGCTTCCATGCCTTTGCTTTGCAGCCATTGCTTGCCTTGGTTAAAAAGAGCAAATGCGGCAGCCTGATCATTAATGCATTCAAACAAACCGATTCCACCGGTAGGCTGGTCATTGCCTTTGGTGGCGTGTTTCTTATCGTAAAAGGCCGCTATGCGGCCGATGGTTTCGCCCGATTCATTTTGTAAAATCCAGCGATTGCACTCGCCTGTGCGAAATGATTTATTTTTTTTTGAATCGAAAAATGCTTCTACATCTTTATCTAACGGGCGTATCCATTTAGAAAAACCCTGATATAGTTTTACCGGCAAGAGCAGAAATTCTTTTTTTTCTTGGGCTGTAATTACTTCGCGGATCGTCATGAAATTATTTACAAAGTACGGTTAGGCAATTCAAAAAAGAAAGTAGTGCCCTCGCCCAATGTACTTTTCAATTCAAGATGGCCACCGAGTTTATCTACGGCATTTTTTACAATGTATAACCCCAGCCCCGAGCCGTCAGACTGCTCGCTGGCTCGGTAAAACATGTTAAATACTTTTTCTAAACTTTCGGGTTTTATACCAATGCCATTATCGGAGAATTTGACGAACGCTTTCTTTTCAGAAACCTTGATCTGAATTACAATTTCCGGATCAGGCTGGTTAAAATTCCGGTATTTAATTGCATTAGAAATCAGGTTTCGGAAAATTTCGCCTACGCGCCACCGGTCGCTCAGAAATGCAGCCCCCTCAATCGTTACACTTCGCATAATTTCATCGGCTCCTTTCAAATAATTTAAGTCGGTGAAAGTATGATCTATCAACCCTTTAAAATCAATCGGCTCGATGTGCAGATCAAGTTTCAGGTTTTTAGAATGGCTTAGCACATCGGTGATAAAATGATCCAGTTGTCCTACTTTTTGCCCGATCAGGCTCAGGTACTCAGCAGGGTCGTCTGTATTTCCCGGTAGTTTGGCCAGGTTTACCAACCCCCGCACCGAAGAAAGCGGGGCACGTAAATCGTGCGAAACTTTATAAACAAAATTATCTAATTCGGCATTGCGGGTTTTCAGTTCTTCTTCTGTTTTTTTCTGCTCGGTAATATCTACGTACACACCAAAAATACCAATGGCCACATCGTCTATCATCACCGGCATACCGTAAATAATAACAGAAAGAGCGTGACCATCCCGATGAAGGCGTTGTGTTCCGATGCGCACTACTTGTCGTGAAGAAATCAGTGTGTTCAGGTCGTTTCCTTCTGTTTCTAAATCACCGGGTACAATAAATTCATTCAATGCCTTTCCATAAAGATCTTGGGTATTAAAACCAAACATCGTTTCAAACCCTTCGTTTACCTGCTGCACTTTTCCTTTGTCATCGAGCAAGGCAATGGCCAACGGGGAAACATGAAACAACTGGGAAAATAATGTTTCAGATTTACGCTTTTCTGTTTCAATTTGTTTTTGATCGGTGATGTCTTTAAAGATTGAGCGGATAGCCGGCCGGCCTTCATAGGTAAATGGTGTACCCGAAACTTCCACTATCAGCTCTTGCCCGTTTGTACGTAAAAAGATTTGTTCGGTGGTGGGCACCTCTTTACCCTGAGAAATTTTTTCGGCTCGTTGTTCAGTCTGTTGCCGGCCGTCTGGTGCAACAAAATTTAAAAATGGTTTGCCTACAATTTCATCATTTGGGTTTGCTTGCAATATTTTTAATCCGGATTGGTTCAGGTATTTTATTTTTCCGTCTTGCAGAATACTTACTCCTAACGGTAAATGATCTACCAATTGCCGGTAGCGCTCTTCGCTATCCTGAATTTCTTTTTCTTTTGTTTTATGTTCTTCAAAATCTTGCAAAATCCCTACGGAGCGCACCGGATAACCTTTTTCATCGCGCTCTACTATCTGCCCTTTTTCTAAAACCCATCGCCACGAACCATCTTTGTTTTTAAAACGGTAGGTGCAAGAAAATGAATCGGATTTAGACAATTGGTGCTCTGTCATCGTACGGTTATACTCCGGCAGGTCGTCCGGGTGGATAAAATACTCTTTGGTTTTCCATAGATTAATCAACTCGGCATGGTCGTACCCGAGTATCTCTGCCCAGCGCTTGTTAAGAACCGCATCATTCTTTAAATAATTATAATCCCACAACCCAAGGTCGGCCCCTTTCAGAGCCAGTTCCAGCCGTTGTTCCATCTCATGCCGCTTTCGTTCGGCTTCTTTGCGGTCGCTTATGTCGTGAATGATGCCTGCCCACGTAACCGTGCCGTCTTCCAGCATTTCTCCGGCTGCAATGGTTTCTACCCAGGTGTATCCTTTAGGAGTTTTGATTCGTCCTTTCCAGCGCCAATCTTTTTTATCTACAAAATATCTGGCTTTTTTCAGGATGTCATTTTTTAAATGAGGCCAATCTTCTTCGTGCACATACGAGCGCATCGGCAGCACCCCGCTCATTACCTCAGCCGGGGTAAGGCCAAACATGGTTTCGCAGTGTGGGCTGATATAAACAAAATCGTTACCCCCATCGGGGAAAAAAGAATATTCAAATGTTACTGCGGGCAACGCATCAATCAATTGCCCTTGCCGGTGGATGGTTTCGGTATTTTTCATCTTTACAAGCGAGCAATTTAACGATTTGATTATCCCCTCAAAATGATAGATGTATGAAAAAACCACGAGGTAAGAATTTCGTCAGAATAAAAAAGTAACTTTGAAGCAAGCAGCGTCTGATTCCTAAAAAATATCTTAAAAAGAAACTTATGTATTACCATTGCCTCGGGAAAATTCCACCCAAACGCCACACCCAGTTCCGGCAACCGGATGGGAGCCTTTATCAGGAAGAACTCGTTAGCTCGGAAGGATTTTCCGGAATTTACTCCAACCTGTACCATCTTTTCCCGCCCACCCGGATTAAGGAAGTAAAAGCAGTAGAAAATTTTTCGGTAAAACGCGTAGCTGAGTATAAACTGTTGCAAACCCATCTCAATACATCAAAAGTAGGTGAAACCGGCACAGACTACCTGAAGGCCCGAAAAACACTGCTCATCAATAACGACTGTGCCCTTTCCATCTGCTCGCCCACCCAGCGCACGATGGACTATTTTTATAAAAATGCCGAAGGCGATGAAGTAATCTTTGTGCATGATGGCCAAGGGACGTTAACCTCTCAGTTTGGCACCATCGAAATACGCCAGGGAGATTATGTGGTGATTCCACGTACCGTAATTTATAAACTCGACTTTGAGCCTGGGCCGCTTCGGCTATTAATTATAGAGTCTGCTTCGCCTGTGGAAACGGTAAAACGATATCGCAATGATGTAGGGCAGTTGTTGGAGCACTCGCCCTACTGCGAGCGCGATATACGCCCGCCCCATGAACTGATTACTGAAACCAAAAAAGGCGAGTACCTCATCAAAATAAAAAAACAAGGTTCGCTGCACCATTATGTGTATGAACACTCTCCGCTCGACCTGATTGGGTGGGATGGCTTTTTGTGGCCGTATGCCTTTTCCATTCATGATTTTGAACCCATTACCGGCCGCATTCACCAGCCCCCGCCCGTACACCAAACTTTTCAGGCGCATAACTTCGTAATCTGTTCGTTTGTGCCGCGTTTGTTCGACTATCATCCGCAAGCCATCCCGGCTCCGTACAACCATAGCAATATTGACAGCGATGAAGTGTTATACTATGCTGAAGGAAACTTTATGAGCCGCCGGGGTATTGATCGGGGCTCTTTCACCTTGCACCCGGGCGGGCTTCCTCACGGGCCGCATCCGGGTACAGTAGAAAAAAGTATTGGCGCTAAGGAAACGCATGAGTTGGCGGTAATGATTGACACTTTTAAACCTCTTTATTTAACAGACGATGCGCTGCCCTATTTAGATAAAAATTATCCGATGAGTTGGACAGATAACCATAGCGGAGGTTTTCATGAAGTAAATACTCCGTAACCTAAAAATTGATAATCGGGCCGACTTATTCCGGAATAGCTCGTTTTTGTATTTCCGGGAGGCGAAGATTTAAAAGAAAATGCGTAAGCATATCATTTTTATTATTTTTTAATTCCGGAATCAACTCAGAAACTATTTTATTTTTCAATAAGCCCGTACCGATTTCTCAATAATATCGCAGCACTCATGAATCTGTTCTTCGGTAATTACCAGCGGGGGGGCTAACCGGATAATGTTGCCGTGGGTGGGTTTGGCCAGCAACCCGTTTTCGGCAAATTTTAAACAAAGATCCCAGGCGGTTTTGCTTTCGGGCGAATCGTTAATCACTATGGCGTTGAGCAGACCTTTGCCGCGCACAAGTGTAATCAGATTTGTTTTGGCAATCAGCGCATTCATTCGCATGCGAAAAATAATTCCCAAACGTTCTGCGTTTTCGGCCAATCGCTCATCCTTTATTACCTGAAGCGCCTCTACCACTACAACCGATGCCAAAGGGTTGCCCCCAAAGGTAGAGCCATGTTCTCCGGGTTTAATCACCAGCATTACTTCATCATCGGCCAGCACCAATGAGATGGGCATTACTCCTCCGCTCAGTGCTTTTCCTAAAATTAAAATATCGGGTCGTACATTCTCATGATCTCCTGCCAGCATTTTCCCGGTTCGGGCGATGCCGGTTTGTATTTCGTCTAACATGAACAACACCTTGTGTTGGCGGCAAAGTTTTTCAGCTTCTTTAAGGTACCCGTCATGAGGAACATATACACCTGCCTCGCCCTGAATAGGCTCAATCCACAGCCCGCACACGTTGGGGTTGGCCAATGTTTTTTCTAGTGCCTCCCTATTATCGTACTCAACAATTTCAAACCCGGGCATAAACGGACCAAACCCTGCCGTGGCCGAAGGATCGGTAGAGGCCGAAATAATGGTGGTGGTACGCCCATGAAAATTTTGTTTGGCTACGACTATCACCGCTTTATTTTCAGCTATTCCTTTCTTGGTGTAACCCCACTTGCGCGCCAGTTTAATAGCAGTTTCGTTGGCTTCGGCACCGCTATTCATAAACAAGGCTTTATCATAGCCAAAAGTTTCGCATACATATTTTTCGGCTATTCCTAACTTATCGTTATAAAAAGCACGCGAAGTAAGCGTAAGAACCTGCGCCTGGTTGATCAATGCCTGAATAATGCGCGGGTGGCAATGCCCCTGATTAACGGCACTGTAGGCCGACAGGCAATCGTAATACCGTTTGCCTTCTACATCCCACAGAAAAACTCCCTGGCCTTTGGTGAGCACCACCGGCAATGGATGATAATTATGTGCGCCATATTGATTCTCTAGCGTCATGGCCTCATTGCCGGAAGAAATTGATTCAACCATACAAAATAAAATTTAGTGTTAACAAAATTACACAAACGATTTCACTTCCTTTTTAAAGGTTGTACCTTGAAGGCCTGAAAAAAGAGTTGGTAGCAGAGGCCATTATTTGTTAAGTTCTGTGAATCTATCCTCAGAAATTATCCCATAAAAGAATTATGAGTAACGAAACCAAGATTAAATGCCCCAAGTGTAATACTGAAATTGATGTAAATGAGATTTTATATGGTCAGTTAAAAACCGAATTACAACTAAAATATGATTTAGATCTGGAGGCTGAAAGAAAAAAATTTAACACACAAAGCGAGCAGTTAAAAAATGATAGAGAAGAATTTGAGAAGAAAAAATTGAAAGAAAATGAGCTTTTTCAGGAGCGATTAAATACCAAATTAAAAGAAGAAAAAAGTGCTTTAGAAATAAGTATCAAAACCAAACTGGAGAAGGAAAATTCCGACCAATATCGGGAACTTCAAAAAGAATTGAACGAAAAATCCGAACAAGTAAAAGAGTTAAACCGCAGTAAGGCTGAAATTGAAAAACTGAAAAGAGAAAAAGAAGAAGCAAAATCGTTGGCCGAAGCGGAAGCGCAAAAGCAATACAGTGAAATCTTAGCTTTAGAACGCGAGAAAATTAAGAAAAACGAACAAGATAAAAATGAGCTAACCATTAGAGAATTACAAAAACAGCTGGGCGACCAGAAAAAGTTGACGGAAGAAATGAAACGCAAACAAGAGCAGGGTTCCATGCAACTGCAAGGAGAAGTGCAGGAACTTGCTATTGAAGAATGGCTAACTCAAAATTTCCGATTCGATACCATCATTGAAGTGAAAAAAGGGCAGCGGGGTGCCGATTGTAAACAAATTGTAAACACCCGAACGAAAGAAAATTGCGGCTCCATCTACTATGAAAGCAAACGAACGAAGGATTTTGGAAAAGGCTGGATTGAAAAATTTAAAAATGATATACGAGAGCAAGGGGCTGATATCGGTATTTTTGTAACCGATGTTTTACCCGCTGGAATGGAACGAATGGGGTTATATGAAGGCATTTGGATTTGCACGTATAATGAGTTTAAAGGACTTTGTTTGGTAATCCGGGAACACATCATCAAATTAGACTTAGCCATTACTTCACAAGAAAACAAGGGAGAAAAAATGGCGATGCTGTACAATTATTTAACCAGCAACGAATTTAAATTGCAAGTAGAGGGAATCATGGAAGGGTACACCCAAATGAAAACGGATTTAGAGACAGAAAAAAGATCTATCATGGGGCATTGGAAAAAAAGAGAAAAGCAATTAGAAAAAGTTCTATCTAACACCAATTTTATGTACAACTCATTACGCGGCATTGCCGGCTCCGCCATTCAGGCAATTAAAGTATTGGAGTTGCCTGAATCCATTGAAGAAAAGGAAACTGAAGACCAATAAAATATTTAACTAACCTATAACTTAACCTTAATTTTTTTTATGAAAACAATTCTTACCGTCATTCTTATTTTTTTACTTGCCTCTTGTGCCTCCCTCTCGCCCGTGGGGAAATGGGATTACCAGATCTCCGGCACTCCTCAAGGCACGTTCAGCGGAGTATTAACCGTAGCCAAGAAGGATAAAAAAATGCTTTCGGCCGAAATGAAATCGGATAACGGAAACATCCCTTTCAATTCATTTACTTTCGATGCCAAAACAAAAAAATCAACAGGCGATTTTAGCTATATGGGCATGACTGTTTACTTTGATGCGGCCGTAACCGAGAAAGAAATGAACGGTAATGTAGCCACACAAGGAATGACTTTCCCGTTTAAATCAACCCGTAAAACAGAAACCAAAAAATGAGGGTAACGGCCGATCATAAACTGAAGAAGCTTATTGTGGTGGGCGATCGCGTACTGATACGCCCGGGGCGACAAACGGAAAAAACTGACTCGGGATTATATCTTCCTCCGGGTGTACAGGAGAAAGAAAAAATACAAAGCGGCTATGTTATTAAAGTAGGACCGGGCTATCCATTGCCCATGCCGGCCGATGAAGATGATTTGTGGAAAGGCAAAGAAGATGCCATCAAGTATTTGCCGTTACAAGCGCAAGAAGGAGATTTAGCTATTTTTTTGCAGAAGGGAGCCATTGAGGTGATCTACGAAAAAGAAAAATATTTTATTGTATCGCAGGCTTCTCTTCTGATGTTGGAGCGGGAGGAAGACCTCTGATGTTTCGGCCAACAACTACAGGCGTTTGGCCTTTTCCCAATATTCATCCATTTCGGCTAAGGTCATTTCGCCCATTTTCTTCCCGTCCTTAGCCGATTCGCTTTCCAGGTACTGAAACCGTTTAATAAATTTTTTATTGGTTCGCTCCAGTGCCTCCTCCGCATCTATGCCGAGAAAGCGCGAATAGTTTACCATCGAAAAAAGTAAGTCGCCAAATTCGGCCACTACTTTTTGTTGATCTATCGGTTGATCGGTTTCTACATTAAATTCATTTTTAAATTCCTCCATTTCTTCTTCTACTTTTTGCCACACTTGTTCTTTCCGCTCCCAATCAAAACCCACCCCCCGTGCCTTATCTTGTATGCGCATTGCCTTTACCAAAGCGGGTAATGATTTTGGCACACCTTGCAGCACCGATTGGTTTCCGGTTTTTAGTTTAATTTTTTCCCAGTTTTCTTTTACAGCCTTTTCGTCATTGGCCACAGCCTCGCCATACACATGCGGATGCCGTTCTATTAGTTTATCGCAAATAGCATGAAGCACATCAGCTACATCAAAAAGTTTTTTTTCTGAAGCAATGCGTGCATAAAAAACATTATGCAACATTAAATCGCCCAATTCTTTTTTTATCTCTTCATAATTTCCATCGAGAATAGAATCCGAAAGTTCATATGTTTCTTCGATGGTTAGATGACGAAGGCTTTCCAGCGTTTGCTTTTTATCCCACGGGCAGTTTTCGCGCAGTTCGTCCATAATGGTAAGTAACCGATCGAAGGCCTGGAGTTTAGCCTGCCGGTTAGGGTCGGGAAAAGCAAGATTTTTCTTCATACATTAATTTTGATTGAACTAAAGTAGTCTTAATCGTATTCGTAAATCGTACATTTGTAAAAATATTTTTAGATGACTCTGATTAAATCTATTTCCGGTATTCGCGGAACCATTGGCGGCCGGCCAGGCGAGGCGCTTACCCCGGTTGATGTCGTAAAATTTGCGGCTGCGTATGGTACCTGGGCCAAACGGCACGGGGCAAAAAAAATAATAATTGGGCGCGATGCGCGCATTTCGGGTGAAATGGTAAGCAGCCTGGTAAGTCAGACATTGATCGGGTTGGGTATCAACGTAGTAGATTTAGGATTATCTACTACTCCCACGGTTGAAATTGCCGTGCCGCTGGAAAAAGCCGGAGGCGGCATTATTTTAACCGCCAGCCACAACCCCATACAATGGAACGCACTAAAACTGCTGAACGAACAAGGCGAATTTATTTCAGCGGCCGATGGGGCCGAGATTTTGAAAATAGTCTTGGAAGAAAATTTCGATTTTGCTCCGGTAGAAAAACTCGGGAGGTATTTGCAGAACAACCAATATATTAAAAAGCATATTGAGTTAATTAAAAAAAATAAGTGGATCGATGTGCAGGCCATCCGAAAGGCCAGATTTAAAATTATAGTAGATGCCGTAAACTCAACAGGTGGTATTGCCGTACCTCTGCTGTTAAAAGAACTGGGTGTAAAAACAATAAAAAAATTATACTGTGAGCCTACCGGAAAATTTCCGCACAACCCGGAACCTCTTCCCGAAAATATTAAAACCATTTGCCGGGAGGTTAAAAAAGGAAAATATAATCTTGGCATTGTTGTAGATCCGGACGTAGACCGCCTGGCACTGATACAAGAAGACGGCATTCCGTTTGGCGAAGAATATACTTTGGTGGCCGTGGCCGATTATGTATTAAGTCGCAAAAAAGGAAATACCGTTTCTAATTTATCATCTACCCGTGCCCTGCGCGACATTACCGAAAAGGCAGGTGGGCAATATACTGCCTCGTCCGTAGGCGAAGTAAATGTGGTACATGTCATGAAACAAACAAAAGCTATAATAGGTGGTGAGGGCAATGGAGGCGTTATCTTTCCCGACCTGCATTATGGCCGCGATGCCCTGATGGGGATTGCTCTATTTCTTACGCATCTGGCCAAATCAAAAAAGAAAGCATCCGAATTACGCCAATCTTACCCCGATTATTTTATTTCGAAAAACAAAATCGAACTCACCCCTCAAATTAAAGTAGACGATGTTCTGGAGGGCATTCGAAAAAATTATTCCAACGAAAAAATCAGCACGGAAGACGGAGTAAAAATTGATTTTGAACTAACAAAAGAATGGGTGCATTTGCGCAAAAGTAATACTGAGCCTATCATTCGCATTTATGCCGAAGCTCCTACCCGCAAAAAGGCCAATGCACTGGCACAGCAGATCATCAGCGATATTAAAAAGTTGACGTAAATTTGTGGAACGCCTTATTGGCTAAAATTAAAAATGAAAATGAGTGTGTATCTCGACAACGCAGCCACCACTCCGTTAGATCCGGAAGTATTGGATGCCATGAAGCCTTTCTTAACAGAAGATTTTGGGAATCCTTCGTCCACACATTCGCATGGAAGGAAAGTGCGGGCAGCCATAGAATCGGCCCGAAAAAAAATTGCCGTATTGCTAAACTGCACTCCGGGCGAAATTATTTTTACCTCGGGCGGAACCGAAGCCGATAATGCCATCCTTCGCGGTGCAATACAGACCTACCGCATCCGGCATGTTATCTCATCGGCCATTGAACACCACGCAGTAGAGCATACGCTGGCCATGCTGGAAAATCAGGATGAAATTAATTTGCACCTGGTAAGGCTGGACGAAAAAGGGCACGTTGACCTGACCTCTCTCGAAAATTTATTAAAGGAATTTCCAAACGCATTAGTGTCGCTCATGCACGCCAATAATGAAATCGGCAACTTGCTCAATATGCCGGCCGTTAGCGAATTATGCCTCCGGTATCAGGCCTATTTCCACTCCGACACGGTGCAAACCATGGGGCATTACCGCCACGACATGAAGCAACTGAACGTGCACGGCATAACAGCCGCTGCTCATAAATTTCATGGCCCCAAGGGAGTAGGTTTTATGTACCTTAACAAAGACAAAAAAATAAAACCATTGGTGCATGGAGGTGCCCAAGAGCGCAACATGCGGGGCGGAACCGAAAACACCTATGGCATCGTTGGGTTAGCGAAGGCACTTGAAATTTGCTATCGCGAAATGGCCGAACATCAAAAACAGATTTCAGATTTAAAAGAGTACATGATTCAGAAATTAGTTGCCTCCGTTCCGGGCGTTTCGTTTCATGGCGACTCGGCTAATCTGGCCAATAGTTTATACACGGTATTAAACGTTTCCTTTCCGGAATCGGAAGAAAATGAAATGATGCTCTTTAATCTTGACCTGCAAGGCATTTCAGCATCGGGCGGAAGCGCCTGCTCCAGCGGAGCCTCTACCGGCTCGCATGTACTGAATGCGCTGTACCCTAACTCTAAAAGAGGAGCCATTCGTTTTTCATTTAGTAAATACAATACGCGGCAAGAAATTGACTATGTCGTGCAAAAGATAGCTGAGTTATTTAAGATAGAAGCCTAACCACCTTATAGTGCCCGAAAATATTTCTTTCATTGGCTCGGGCAATGTAGCCTGGCACCTAGCCCCGGCACTAGACAATGCGGGGTTTATTGTAAAAGAAGTTTTCAGCCGCAACCACCGGCATGCGGCCCAGCTTACCGAGCGCCTCTATCAGGCCGAAGTAAAAGCAACACTTGATTTTTCTACCAGCCCCTCATCTGTTTTTATTGTAGCCGTACATGATGACAGCATACGTGAGATAGCAAAAGAAATTATCTTGCCCGAAAAAGCAATGCTGGTGCATACCTCCGGTTCGGTGGCTTTAGACGAGTTGCAATTTGCAGCCACACCCGACATCGGGGTGTTTTATCCACTACAAACATTCAGCAAAACAAAAAAAATTGACTTCCATCAAATTCCGGTCTTTATAGAAACCAGCAATACCGAAACTGAAGACGTTTTGTTGAGGCTGGGCAAAGCCATCAGCCGGTATGTAAAAAGGATTACCTCCGAAGAACGGAAGGCACTACATGTGGCCGCTGTTTTTGCTTCTAATTTTATAAACCACATGCTTACTCTTTCAGAATTAGTGATGCAAAAAAATAGCCTGAACTTTGAGTGGCTCACCCCTCTCATTAACGAAACCATTACAAAGGCCTTGCAGATGGGCCCGCAGGCTGCACAAACCGGCCCGGCTCAGCGGGGCGATTTAGTAACACTGGAAAAACACATGGCCTTTTTACAAGACGATCCGCGTTTGGCCGAAATTTATCAATTGATCAGCCAACACATTCTCGATCAATATCATGAATCCTGATTTTTTTGTACCTTAAACCGGGTTTAAAAGTTTTTTTAATTTCCTCATCTATTCCGATTAAATCTTTAGTTAAACAAAAATGAAAAAAACGTTTCTCGCACTTGCCCTCCTGGTTTCAGCCGTCATTAGTTTTGCCCAACAACAAAAACAAACAGTAGCCGCACCGCTTTATGTTATCAACGGCCAGATACAGCCCGAGTGGGTGGTGAGTCAATCCGATCCCGGCAAAATGGTAAGGCCCATTGAAAACCTTGACTCCTCCACTATTGAAAAAATAGAAGTACTTAATGGAGAAAAAGCCCTTGCTAAATACAAGGATGCCGGCAAAAATGGAGTTGTAGAAATTACCATCAAGAAAAAATAAACGGTATGAAAAAATTAATTTATCTGTTGGGAGTATGGCCTATCCTAACCTGTGCGGGCCAAGCAGCAGACCGTAGTTCGTTCGATCCTAAAGTAACAGAAGTTTGGGAATGGAAACCGGCCAAGGTTACGCCCGGAAAAAATCCAGGCGATGCTCCCTCGGATGCCATCGCACTTTTTGATGGAAAAGATTTATCGAAATGGACAACCTTGGCCGGCAGCGATGCTTCATGGAATATAATAGATGGTGCCCTCACCGTAACTAAAGGGAAAGGCGATATTAAAACCAGGCAAACTTTTGGCGACATGCAGTTGCACATTGAATGGCGAACCCCGGCAGACGTTGTAGGCGAAGGACAAGGCCGCGGCAACAGCGGTATCTTTTTACAGGAACGCTACGAGCTACAGGTGCTCGACAGTTACGAAAGTGTTACCTACTCTAACGGGCAGGCCGGGTCTATCTACAAACAATCGGTTCCATTGGTAAATGCCTGCCTCAAGCCGGGCGAGTGGCAATCGTACGATGTTCTCTATACTGCGCCCCGGTTTAGCGACAACGGTCGCGTGATTGTACCTGCTTACGTAACTGTGCTGCAAAATGGAATCCTGATACAGAACCACATACAAATTTTAGGAACGACCGAGTTTAAAGGTTTCCCGGTGTATCGCCCGCACGGCAAGGCGTCTATCCAACTGCAAGACCACGGCAACCCTGTAAGCTATCGCAATATCTGGGTAAGAGAGTTGTAGCGTTTATCTCAATCATAAAAAAAGGCTGCCTCATTTTTTGAAGCAGCCTTTTTTTAAAAAGAATTTTTTATTGAGGCTTAATCGTTTGTGCGGGTGCTTCTACTTCCCCTTTAATGTGAAGTACAAACATACCACCCTCAATATTGGCATGAACCGTTATGGTCTTATCAAAAATACCGGGTGCAGCCGCGTTGTAGGTAGCTTTTACATACCCTTGCCCACCGGGCATTATCGGTTCGCGTGTCCAGCCGGGGGTAGTGCAGCCGCACGAGGGTTGTGCGTTGGTAATTACCAGCGGTACTTTGCCGTGATTGGTAAACTTAAATTCGTACGTGGCCGGCACACCTTGTTTAATTTTGCCGAAATCGTGGGCGGTGGCATCCCAGGCAATGGAAGCCAATTCGTTTTGGTGCGCGGTTACGGTTTGCGAAAATCCTTTTCCGGCCACCAAAATCACTACTGCAATTGCGATTAAATTTTTCATTTCACTTGTATTTTGGGTTAAACTTAGAGGGTTCATTTGAACTGTACAAACTTCGTGCACAAAAACTGCCCAGCCTGTTAAAAAAACGCTAAAAGATGTTAACCGTTTGTTAAAGCAACCTATTGTTTGGCAACAACCATTCATACGGCTTATTTTTGCCTTGTGAGCCGAACCACCCTGCGTAGTATCATTATTCTGGCCGCCATCAGCATTGCCGGCATTACAGCCACCCAAATCTATTGGGTACGCAAAGCATTTGATCAGAAAGAAAACCAGTTCAACCACGATGTCAATGCCTCCCTTCAGGCCGTAGCCAACCGCATATTTGAAATCAACCAAACCATACCCCCTACCAATTCACCGGTGGAGCAGCTTTCTACCAATTATTTTGCCGTCATTATAAACGGGCCGGTAAATGCCAATGTGCTCGGGCTGCTGCTTGCTTCCGAATTTGAAAAAAGAAACATAACGGCCGATTACGAATTTGGGGTGTACGATTGTGAAGAACAATGCATGAAGGGAGCGGAAGTAAAAGCCTCCCTCCCTAAACAACCAACAACCAAACTGACTGACCTGCCTACCTGGAAGAGCGATGGGTATTATTTTAGTGTACGCTTTCCGGCCATCGAGGCAAACCTGATCAGCCAAATGGGCATCTGGGGATTTTCATCAGCCGTTATGCTCATCGTTATTTTATTTTTTGCTTACACCTTGTTTGTTATCCTTCGCCAAAAGCGGTTATCTGAAATTCAAAAGGATTTCATCAACAATATGACGCACGAATTTAAAACCCCGCTTTCTACCATTGCGATCTCTTCAGATGTGCTAAAAAACCCGGAGATTACACAAACCCCCGATCGCTTGTTGAACTATGCGGCCATTATTTCGCACGAAACCACCCGGCTGCGGCAGCATGTGGAGCGCGTACTTCAGATGGCCAAGCTGGAAAAAAATAATCTGGTTATTAAAAAAGAAAATTTAGATGTACACGAATTGATCCGCGAAGCCGTACAAAACAGCACCCTTCTTTTGCAGGAAAAGAACGCTACCGTTGATCTGCAATTGAACGCTTCTGAAACCCACATCGTGGCCGATCGTCTGCATTTTACCAATGTGGTTTTCAATTTGATTGACAATGCCATCAAATACAATAAAAACATCCCTCACCTGAAAATAGAATCGGGTAATGTGGGAAATCAGATTTTTGTGGCTGTTAGCGATAACGGTATTGGCATCAGCCCGGAAAACCACAAAAAAATATTTCATCAGTTTTTCCGTGTGCCCACCGGAAACCTGCACGATGTAAAAGGATTTGGCCTCGGATTAAACTATGTGAAGCGTATCATCGAATCCTGTAAAGGGAAAGTTTCGGTTGCCAGCCAACTGGAGGCAGGCAGTACCTTTAAAATTATTTTACCGGTTGCATGAGTGCTCAAATTTTATTGGTGGAAGATGATCCAGCCCTGGGATTTGTAATTCAAGATGGGCTAATCCACAAAGGATATGAAGTTACCCTGTGCCGGGATGGAGAAGAAGGCTTACAGGCATTTAATGCTCAACCGTTCGATGCCTGCATCTTAGATGTAATGATGCCCAAAAAAGACGGCTTTACTTTAGCTCATGAAATAAGAGCTGCCAACACACAAGTGCCCATTTTGTTTGTTACGGCCAAATCTATGCTGGAAGATAAATTGCAGGGCTTCCGTACCGGTGGAGACGATTACATTACCAAACCCTTCAGCCTAGACGAATTGAGTATGCGCCTTGACGTTTTTTTACGCAGAACATCTTCCTCATCTTACGATGAAAGAATTTTTCAGATAGGCCTTATTTCTTTCGACCCCCGAAATTTTATACTCCATCATGCTTCCAGAAAAAAAACACTTACCCCTAAAGAAGCAGAAGTAATGAAATTACTGTGTTTAAACCGAGAACGCGTATTAAAGCGGGAAGAAATATTAAAAACAGTATGGGGCGATGACGATTATTTTATGGGCCGCAGCCTCGATGTGTTTATTTCTAAATTACGAAAGTATCTTAAAGACGACCCCTCTGTAGAAATAGTAAATTATCACGGAGTTGGTTTTAAGCTGGTGGTAAACGGCTGATCAGTCAAACACTACCCGGCCTGTTATGCTTCGGCCAAGCGTAATTTCATCGGTGTATTCTAAATTACCGCCTACGGGCACACCTCGCGCAATGGAAGTAACTTTTATCGGGAGAGCTTTTAGCTTACGGTTGATATAAAAGGCCGTGGTATCGCCTTCCAGCGTAGGGCTTAGCGCCAAGATTACTTCCTTAATTTCATTTTTTGTTTGTGCGATGCGTTGCAAGAGGTGTTCTATTTTTAGTTCCGATGGCCCGATGCCATTCATGGGCGATATCACCCCGCCCAGCACATGGTACACTCCGTTATACTGTGCTGTATTTTCTATAGCCATTACATCGTTACTTTCTTCTACCACACACACCGTGCTGCGGTCGCGTCTGTGGCTGCCACAAATTACGCACTCGGCCTCATCCGAAATAGTAAAACAGGTTTTACAAAACCGAATATTGGCGCGCAGCTTGTTCAAGGCCTCGGTTAGGGCTCGTGTCCGGTTTTCATTTTCCTTTACTAAATGAAGCACCAGGCGCAGGGCTGTTTTTTTGCCGATACCGGGAAGTTTAGAAACTTCATTCACGGCATCTTCAATCAGTTTGGAGGGGTATTCCATCAGAGAATTTTGGCATCGATGCCCGCTTCGCAGATCGCTTCGCGCAAAGGATTAAGCTCCTCGTATGAACCCGTGCGTACGGTGCATTTCCCTTTGAAGTGAATCAGCCAGGTACACTGCTCGGCCTGCTCCGAGGTGTGTTTACAAACACGAATCAGGGTTTCAATCACATGCTGAAAAGTATTGAAATCATCATTGAATACCACCAAATCTTTTACATCCGTTATCGCAATGGCTTCTAACTGATCTGTGTTTTCAAGTACTTCAACAAGTGTGCTCATTCTGTTTTAATGATTTGACAAAGGTAAAAAATTTTGACAAGTAAAGGGTAAGTTGTAAATCGTACCTTTTAAAAATGTTGGCATGACACCTTTGTTCATCTGCTCAGTCATTCTACTCTATTTTACAGCGCTGATTGCCATTTCATACTTTACCTCGCGCGGAGCCGACAGCAATACATTTTTCACAGCCAATCGGCAGTCGCCCTGGTATCTGGTGGCCTTTGGCATGATCGGTTCTTCTTTGTCGGGCGTAACGTTTGTATCGGTGCCCGGGGCGGTCGGAAAATTTAACTTCGCTTACTTTCAGGTAGTATTAGGATATTTAGCCGGGTACGTGGTAATCATTGCTGTGCTGATGCCATTATACTACCGGCTCAAAGTAGTTTCGATATATACTTACCTGGAACAACGTTTCGACACGTGGACACACCGAACCGGGGCGGGTGTTTTTTTGGTGAGCCGATCCATGGCTTCTTCGCTCCGTCTATTTTTGGCAGCTTCCATCCTGCAATTATTTTTATTTGATGCCTGGCACGTGCCTTTTTACGTTACGGTTACTATTACCCTCGCCTTAATCTGGGTTTACACTTTTAAGGGTGGCGTAAAAACGATTATCTGGACCGATACCTTTCAAACCGTTTTCTTAGTGGGGGCCGTCATCATTACTGTATGGCAAATTGCGCATCAGTTAAATTTTTCTTTTACTGACATGACGGCCGCCATTCACGCCAAAGGCTATTCCAAAATTTTTATATTCGATTCCGCTAAGAACGGCTTGTTTTTTCCCAAGCAGTTTTTAGGTGGTATGTTTATAACCATCGCCATGACCGGCTTAGACCAGGAGTTGATGCAAAAAAACCTGACATGCAAAACCTTAGGCGAGGCCCAGAAAAATATGTTTTGGTTCAGCCTAACACTGGCCTTTGTAAATTTCCTTTTCCTTACGTTGGGCGCCCTGTTGTACATCTACTGCGATCTAAAGGGGATCGCTCTGCCCAAAAGCAGCGATGATCTTTTTCCGATGTTAGCCTTTAACGAACTCGGGCTAACGGTAGGCATTTTATTTTTATTGGGCATCACGGCATCTTCCTACGCCAGCGCAGATTCGGCTTTGGCCGGATTAACCACCTCCTTCTGCATTGATTTTTTAAATTTTAAAAACAAAAATGAAGCGACTAAGCTGCGTCAAAAATTTATTGTACATCTGGGTTTTTCCATTCTATTTCTCGTTATCATTTTAATCTTCAAAGAAGTAAATCAAAAATCGCTGATCGATGT
This sequence comes from Bacteroidota bacterium, assembly GCA_018267135.1. Lineage (GTDB taxonomy): Bacteria > Bacteroidota > Bacteroidia > Cytophagales > Cyclobacteriaceae > ELB16-189. The sequence goes on along the minus strand of JAFDZA010000011.1, from coordinate 30,970 downwards.
AGTGCTAAAAGTAGCCGGCTATACCTATGGCCCGCTGTTGGGGTTATTCTCGTTTGGCATCCTTACCACCCGAAAAGTGGCCGGAAAATGGGTTCCATTCATTTGTGTAGCCGCTCCGCTCCTTACCTATTTGCTTAGCGTTAATTCAGAAAAATGGTTTTCGGGGTTTCAGATGAGTTATGAAGTAATCATTTTAGACGGACTGATTACCTTTTTGGGGTTATGGTTAGTCTCCATCAAACCAAAAAAAGCATAAAATAAAAAAGGCCGCTAAGGGCGGCCAGAAAATCTTTATATCTCATCCGAATTATATCCGGCTGTCTTTCTTCGTTTCAGGTGCTTTAGAGTAGGTAGGGCAAGTATATTGCGAACAAGCCGATGCCAGGAGCATAACTACCGCGATTAACACCAATACAGACTTTTTCATAACGTTTAAATTTAAAACCATGTAAAGATATACGCTCCAACGTAAAAAATAGTTCACATAACCGGTATAATTCTTACATAAGTTTCAAAATCAGGAAAAAGGCATGAAAAAACGATAATAAAAGGTCTTTGCGAACATTATTGAGTTGTTTTTAGTTTAAATTGTGTTGCTACGCTTATGCTCGGTCATCGCTTTTCCAAATATGCCCCTCCACCCGATGGTGGAAAATCAGATTTTGAAAAACTTCTCAAAATCTTTATGCAATTGCTCCTTATTACCTCCGGCAATGTGGCCGAGGCACTGCAATGGCTTACCGAAGTTGATAAACAATATGGGCTTACCAATAAAAATTACGGCATCGGAGATTTTATCGAGGATTTAAAAAAGAACGGCTACATCACTGACGAAGGGCCCGATGGAGAACTTAAAGTTAAACCGAAAGCAGAACAGCAGCTTCGGCAATCGGCACTTGAAGAAATTTTTGGGAAACTGAAACGCACCAAACCGGGTGGCCATCAAACTCCGCATAACGGAAGAGGCGATGAACCCACTACCGACAGGCGCGATTATGAATTTGGTGATACGCTCGAACAAATTTCAGTAACGGATTCGCTTCGCAATGCGCAAATCAATCACGGGGTAGAAGATTTTTTTATGACGGAAGATGATTTGGAAGTGGTAGAGAACGAATTCAAAGCACAGACTTCTACCGTGCTCATGATCGATATTTCGCACTCCATGATTTTGTATGGCGAAGACCGCATCACACCGGCCAAGAAAGTGGCCATGGCCTTGTCGGAACTGATCATAACCAAATATCCGAAAGACACATTGGATATTTTAGTGTTTGGCGATGATGCCTGGCAAATTGAAATTAAAGACCTGCCCTATCTGCAAGTTGGTCCGTATCACACAAATACCGTAGCCGGACTTGAATTGGCGATGGGTATTTTGCGAAGAAAGAAAAACGCCAACAAACAAATTTTCATGATCACCGATGGAAAACCCACGTGCATCAAGCAAGGAATTAAATATTACAAAAATGCTTTTGGGCTTGACCAAAAAATTTTGAACAAGACACTTGATCTTGCTGTGCAACTGCGAAAAATAAAAATACCCGTTACTACGTTTATGATCGCCACCGATCCGTACCTGAAAACTTTTGTGCGCGAGTTTACCAAAGCCAACAACGGCAATGCTTATTATAGTAGCTTACAAGGATTGGGAAATTTAGTTTTTGAAGATTTTAAAAAGAATAGGACGAAGAATTTGTAAAACAGTCGATATCCAATGGTCGACAATAAATCATTGTAATCGTTTCAATCTTTCATTAATTTCTCGCTCAGAAATATTTGCGATTTCTGATTTATCATAAATGGCAACAAGGAAAATATGTTCATTCATCACCTGCACATGCGTGATTATTCTTGCCCCACCCGATTTACCCTTTCCCTTAGATGAGATCACCATTCTAATTTTGAAACATCCATTACCTAAAGCAATGCCCATTTGTGGGGTTTTTAAAAGGCTGTCGCTCAACTTAATGATGTCTTTTTTTAATGAAGGATATTTTTTTGAAAGATGCTTTAATTCCTTTTCGAAAGTAGGAGTAGGAATTATTTTATAACTCATCCATTAACTGATTGAAAGATTTTGCTTTGGCACGTCCTTTCTTGTACTCGTTGATGAAATCAACCGCATCATCAATATCTTCCAGTAACTTTTTTTTAGGCGAAGTCCCTCTCTTCTCAACGAAAGCATTCGAATGCCCTATCACTTGAATAAGATTGAGCGCCTCCAAATCCTCAAGCAATCTGAGTGTTTTTGAATTATTGACTTTTATGGTAAGCGTTTCCATATATCAAAGTTAACAAATTATATCCTAATAACACTATCCCCAATCGTTTTCAAAAAATCGAAACTTGTGTTGTCGTGCAATCCTTCTATACTCAAAGATGGAATTTCTGAAATCAGGGGAATCGCGCTTTGAGATTGCCGCGATCATTTTATGGTAATGCATACGGTAGTATTGTTGTGTATTGTCATCGAACATGAGCGGGTCAATAGACATTGCCGTTTCCCAGGCTTCATCCTTTTTGCCTACTCCCACCAAGGCTTGTGCATATTGGACTTGTAATGGGATTAAAACCCCTTTTGAATACTCGGTTAACTCGAATGAGTAATTTTCCTGAGCAAGGTTGAAATAACGAAAAACGTCCTCGTGCAAACCGCCCATGCATTGTACTTGTGTGTTTCGGTAATCAGCCTTCTATCTATGCTAACACCAGCACTATCCATTTTGATAGCTTCCGTGTTGTTCAGAGAAAAATTAACGTTGCCCCAATATGTTGGAATACTCATCACTTTGGCTGGATTGTTTTTGTTGCGTTTGTTTTAGCCGTCTAAGTCGCCCGCTCAACACGTCCGACTTTAGCTAAAAAACCAAAACATATAGCTTGAACACAGCCTTATCCATATTTCAATTTTTGTAAAAATTCTGAACTTAGAATTCTTAAGTTCTGAAAAATGTTTTCTATTTTGTTGTACTTTGAATAAGTCACCCCTATTTCTTAGTTTTGGATATGCAAACGGTAGTTATTGATATACTCAATGAAAAGGCACTTTCACTTTTGAAAGATTTGGAGTCGCTGAAACTTATTAAGTTGAGGGGGGGCAAATCTCAGTCAATATCCAAAGCATACAAAGGCGCAATGACTAAACAACCTTTGAGCAAAGTTAACGAACAACTAACGGAGCTTCGCGAATCATGGCAATGAAATACCTGTGGGATACCAACATTGCCATTTATTATTTGCAACAACAATTTTCATCTGAAGCTGAAAAATTCATTGATGATCTTTTGAGAGATCATCAGCCTGCATTTTCGGTGATTAGCGAAATTGAGTTGTTAAGCTGGAAAACAGATATTGAAAAAGATATGCAAATCCTCCAAAATTTCTTGGATGATTCTCATATTTTTGACTTAAGCCAACAGATTAAATACAAAACTGTTGAATACCGGAAAACAATCGGTATAAAACTTCCAGATGCGGTTATTGCAGCAACTGCATTTGTCAATGAATTGACACTACTTACGCGCAACACCCGCGACTTTAGTAAATGTAGCATTAATTTGATTAATCCACTGGAACTTTAAGCATAACGAAACTTTGCTTTGTTAAATTTGTTCTGTAATACCGTTAATCGTTATCCGTTATAGTTGAGATAGCGAGTTCGGTTAACGTTTAACTTATAACAAATAATGCTAATGAACAAAGTAAAGACTCTTAAGGAACTCAAAGCTTCCGGCTATAAATTCAAGACCATCAAAGATGAATTACGACTAAATCTCATTGAGAAATTAAAGAAAAAAGAAAATGTCTTCGAAGGGATTTGGGGTTATGAAGAAACTGTAATTCCCGATTTGGAAAGGGCTATCCTTGCCGGGCACGATGTGAATTTTCTTGGCTTGCGTGGACAAGCTAAAACACGGCTTGCTCGCCTGATGGTAAATTTGCTGGACGAATATATTCCCGTCATTGAAGGTTCAGAATTGAATGATGATCCGCAAAATCCGATTTCAAGATTTGGTCGCGATAAAGTAAATGAACATGGCGATGAAACTCCAATTATCTGGCTGCATCGCGAAGAGCGCTACACCGAAAAGCTCGCTACGCCTGATGTTTCCATTGCCGATTTGATTGGCGATGTGGATCCGATCAAAGCTGCATCGCTTAAACTTCCATATTCCGATGAACGTGTGATTCATTTTGGGTTGGTGCCGCGCTCGCATCGCTGCCTTTTTGTGATTAACGAGTTGCCTGATTTGCAAGCGCGAATTCAAGTTGCGCTGTTTAATATTTTGCAAGAAGGCGATATTCAGATTCGTGGCTTCAAACTTCGGTTGCCGCTGGATATTCAATTTGTGTTCACGGCCAATCCGGAAGATTATACCAATCGCGGAAGCATTGTTACGCCACTGAAAGATCGCATCGATAGCCAGATCATCACACATTACCCTAAGTCCATTGAGGTAGGAAAAAGAATCACGCAACAGGAAGCTCGTGTTCGTTCCGAGCAGAGCAAGGTTGTTTCGGTAAATAACATCGCAAAAGATTTGATCGAGCAGATTGCATTTGAGGCTCGCAAGAGTGAATATGTAGATGCAAAGAGTGGTGTATCGGCACGACTCACTATTTCGGCTTATGAAAATCTGGTGGCCTCGGCCGAGAGGCGGGCTCTTCTTAATAAAGAAACCACTACCCATATTCGCATCTCTGATTTTATAGGTGTAGTGCCCTCTATTACCGGAAAGGTAGAGCTGGTGTATGAAGGTCAGCAGGAGGGGCCGGGCATTGTGGCGCAGAATTTAATTGGCAAAGCTTTGCGCACCCAGTTTTTGAATTACTTCCCCGATCCGGAAAAGTTCAGAAAGCAAAAGGAAAAAAGTCCGTACAAAAAAATTACGGAATGGTTTGGTAATGGCAACACGGTTGACTTGCTGCACGATATGAGCCATCAGGATTACGAAAAATCGTTGAAGTCAATACCCGGTCTTTTGGATCTTGTCCATGAATATCAAAAAGGAAAAGAGGTAAGCTCAAATTTATTTTTTATGGAATTTGCACTTCATGGTTTGGCTGAATATAGTTTGATTAGCAAACACAATCTCACGGCTGGGCTCCAGTTCAAAGATTTGCTCAGCAGTATGTTCAATCTGCCCAACGAAGACAATGAAGAAGACGAAGCCTCCGGCACCAGCCAGTATTGATAGCGAAGAAGTCCATCAATTGCGTAAGCTGGTGATGGAAGGAGAAGGGCAGCACCTGGAGTTCAAGCACAAAGTTTCACAGCCGGAAAAAATTGTTCGCGAGATGATTGCTTTCGCCAACAGCGAAGGTGGCACCTTATTAATTGGGGTAGATGACGATGGCACGTTGGTGGGGTTAAAATATCCGGAAGAAGAGTTGCTAATGGTGCGGCAGGCAATAGACCAGCACATCAAACAACCGCTGATCTACCATGATTCTCTGATAGAAATTATACCCAACAAGTTTGTGCTTCGCCTCGATATTCCACCAAGCCCCAAACGACCGTTGTATTTTGTAGACGAAACGAATACGCGCGAAAGTTTTGTGCGTGTAAAGGATATGAGCATTAAAGCAAGCCCGCAGATGAATGAAATCATTCGCAGGAAAAGACAAAATAAGAATGTGCAGTTTTACTTTGCTGAACACGAACTCGCCCTAATGAAATACCTGGATGAGCACAAAACCATTACACTTCAGGAATTTGAAAATCTCACCGGCCTCAACCAGTTCGTGGCCTCGCGAAAACTTATTTTACTTGTACTCGCCAATGTTTTGAAAATTACAGCTTCAGAAAAAGGAGATTACTATTCTAGAATGTAATTTAATTTTCCCAATCAAAGTACTCGTCTTTCTGAAGTTCCAGTTCTTTTTTCTTTTTTACACCGCGATTTTGAAAGGCTTCTTTCAATTCTTTCACTTCTTTTTTCAGATCGCTTACCATTTTTTTCTTAGTCGCTTCTTTGTCCAGTTTCACTTCATAATTTTCGGTCGTGCCTATTATTTTTAGAAAAATTCTGGTTTGCCCTCCGGTTTCTTCTATCGCTCCGAAGGCTTCATCGGGGTCTATTTTTTTCTTATTGCGTAAGGGGGCTATTACCCGGTAATCAATTACCTGATCAAACGAGTGTGTGCCGCTCAGGGTAATGGTCGTAGCATTGGTCTGCACTTCCATTTGAGGTATAAAGATTTTTTTCTTTTCAATGTGGATATTGTTTTTGAGATCGGCAAAGCGAAGACGGTTTAACGTCTGGTCGTCCAGGTATTTATTCAGTTTTTGCATGGGCTCAAAATTATTAAGCTCCCCGTTTTTTACCAGCGCATCGATATCGGCCACGAGCGTTTCGGGGTAGAGTTTTAGTTTTTGATTCAGATTCATTTCCAGGTTTACTTCCGCATTGGCCTGTCCTTTTAAGTGCTTAGCTTCAATAAAATTTTGATAAAAATTATTAAACACATAAAATATACTGTCTATGTGGATGCCATGTAAACGAAACGAAGTAGATACATCTATGGCTTTAGCATTTTTGGCGTCTACTATTCCATTTACATCAAGACTTCCGCCCATGGCACGCAATGACAAATGACGCGACACGGCCACCTGGTTCTGCACCAGCAAATCGCCTTTTACATTTCGTGTATCAAACCGCTTGTATTTCATTCGTTTTACATCGCAATTAAAATTCAGATGCAGTAGCGGAGAAATAGAAAACCCAAAATCATTTGATTCGGAGCCTAAACCAATCGCTACCAATTGATCTAAATCCAAAAAATCTGATTTCAAATCGGCTTCAATACCAATCGGTTGGTTTTCAAATAACAAATAGGTAATCACATTTTTTAAAAAACCATTGAGCAGGAAATCGCTTTTTTCCAGGTTGCCCCGCAGGTTGCTCATGGCAATATCGTTCTTGTTAAATTGCAGCGAGCCGTTGATGTTACTAAAATGTATTTGGTTTTGAGTAGTAAACGATACTTCGTGCAGATCTACATTTCCGGTGGTTTGCACTTGCTGGGCAGTTGCTTTGTTTTTTAAAAGTGAAATTTTGCCGGCAAAAGAAATATTGGCGTTGATGATTCCGCTCAGTTCCTTGATATTTTCAACCGGATAGAAATTTTGAATAGCAGCCGCATCGCTTTCTCCTTTAAAATCGAAGATAACTTCGGGGTCATTAAAATTCCGGATAGAGAAATCGGATTGGAAATTTTTGTTATTGAGGCGGCCCGATAGGTTTTGGATGACTATTTCAGCTTGCGAAAAATCGGTAAGGGAGGGCGATGCAAATGAACCCTTAAAATTAGCCTGATCGATCTTCGATTGAAGGCCGGCATGAACAAAGGAAGCATTTTTACAGCCAAATTCGGCTGCTATCCTTGGGTGCTGCAGGTCGCCTTTTAATGTTAGCGAAAAATAGATTTCGCCTTCGCTCCGATAAGGTTTCAGTTTTTTAGAAAGCAGATCGGGCAGTAAAGAAAGTAAAGTTTGCACATTGGTGTTCTTTCCCTGCAGTTCAATATTTATTTTTTCTTTTTCTTTAAATGCATACGCTCCTTTTAATTCAAACTCAGATTCACCCAATTCTATATTCGATTTTTCGACTGTAACGGTTTTCTCCGGCTCATCATAGACTATCGTTGAATTTACATTTACTTTCTTGTTCTCTAAAAGAGATAAATTATTAACTCCGATTTTGCCGATCGTTACATCGCCCAGGGTTTCAATTGCATATCGGCCGTGTGTTAACTTAATAGAAGCGATGAGCTGATCGCTCTCAAAAATGTGATGTTGCCGGGCTTGGCGATCGTTGTATTCTACATACGTACCAGAAAGTTTTACTTTACGTAAATCAAATTCAATCTGCTGACCGGAGGGATCTGTATTTTTTGTAATCACAAAATTAGAATGGCCCTTGTCATCCACCTTTAGGTGTGTTTCGCTTTGGCTGATCTGCAACCCCCGGATAGAGTATTTTCCCCGCCAGGCTTCCAGTGTGTTGATCGAAAAAGAAACTGATTTGGCTTTCAGTAGCGGATATAGCCCGGGGTGGCTGTCTTCTACATACACATCGGTAAACGTAATAGTAAGATTAGGGAAATCGCTCCACGAAGAAACATCTACCCGTCCGATTTGGACAGGGGTATTCAGGTTTTTGTTGGCCTCGCGTATAAATTGTTGAATAATTTTGTCTTTAAACAAAATAACTGATCCGGTAAACGCGATCAGCAAAACTACGAGGGCAATAAAAAAGTAAAGAAAAATTTTCCGGGCAGCCTTCACCGTTTAAAAAAATGATGCCGCAAAATTATGAATTAACCTCAAAAAGTCATTAGGCTTTATCTGTGAAGTCAGGCTATTTCAAATACTTCGGCCGAGGCCCGTTTCAGGTGTTCCTCATAATCAAATGGGGCATCCCCTCCTTCCAGCAAACTGCCCGTGGGTATGGTGGGGAAAATTTCTTCATAATTTTTCACCAAGTTCATAAACACACGCCTATACACATGCGAGCGGTTAATTTTATCGGGATGGTCTAACCCTGCAGCCGCAATCAACTCAACAAAACTTTCCACTGTATTTTTGTGGTAATTGGCCACCCTTACTTTTTTATCATCTATCACTAACCCTTTCATGAGCGCAGGGTTTTGCGTGGCCACACCGGTGGGGCATGTGTTTTTATTGCATTCCAATGCTTGTATGCAGCCTAGTGCCATCATCATAGCACGGGCCGAGTTGCAGGTGTCTGCACCCAATGCCATAGCACGCACAATATGAAATCCGGTCAATACTTTGCCGGAGGCAATCATTTTCATTTTATGGCGGATATTAAAACCCGTCAGCGCGTCATCGGCAAAAGCCAACGCATCGAGCAAGGGCATGCCTACAAAATTAGAGAACTCGGGCGGGGCAGCCCCGGTGCCCCCTTCGCCCCCATCAATAGTAATAAAATCAGGATAACTGTTCATCTGCACCATTGCTTTGCAAATGGAAAGAAATTCACTTTTACGACCGATACAAAGTTTAAACCCTACCGGCTTGCCTCCGGAGAGGGCTCTGAGTTTCTCGATGAATTTAATTAACTCGATGGGTGTGGTAAAGGCGCTGTGGAAGGGAGGCGAGAATACCGTAGTGCCCGGCTTCACTAAACGGATAGCAGCGATCTCGGGAGTGTTTTTGGCAGCCGGCAAAATTCCTCCATGGCCCGGTTTCGCGCCCTGCGAAAGTTTAATCTCAATCATTTTTACGCTGGGGCGAGTGGCATTTTGCTGAAACGCTGTGTCTGAAAAGGCTCCGTCTTCACTGCGCGCGCCAAAGTAACCCGTGCCAATCTGCCAGATAATATCGCCTCCGTGCTTGAGGTGGTGGGGGCTCAACCCGCCTTCTCCGGTATTGTGGGCAAACCCTCCGATTTTGGCTCCCAGATTTAATGCTTCGATCGCATTTTGACTGAGCGACCCAAAGCTCATGGCCGATACGTTTAACACACTCATGTCGTATGGCTGTGTGCATTTTTCTCCTCCAAACCTAACGCGCGGGTGATGATCCATCTTATGAAAATCTTTGGGGGCAATAGAATGGGTGATCCACTCGTAGCCTTCGGCATACACATCTAACTGGGTGCCAAACGGAATGGTATCAATTTGTTTTTTGGCTCGCTGGTAGATAACCGATCGCTCGTTTCGGTTGATGGGCGCCCCATCGGTATCGCTCTCTACAAAATATTGTTGGATTTTAGGGCGCATGTCTTCAAACACATATCGCAACCGCCCAAACAATGGAAAATTTCTTTTGATAGACTGCCGTGTTTGAACCATATCGGCAATGCCCATATACACAAAAGGCAATACCAGAATAAAAAAGGCAACGGCATCATGCCAAAAATACGTCCACACGGCCAAACTGAGCAACACAATAAATGAAACCAGTAAAAAAAGCTGACGATTATTCATACACAAATGGTTTTGATCAGGTCAATTTATAATTTATTACCCACTCAGGCAATGTGGGGGTATCAGGATGCAGCAATCTTTCCTACAGCCTCAATAAACCGGTCGAGGTCTCGGGTGGTGGTATAAACATGAGGCGTAACGCGCACCGCATTAACATTTTCCCATTTTATAGAAACGGTGTGAATCTGGTAATCGGCCATCAGCTTTGAAGAAATATCGCCTACGTCCATTCCGTCCACACTAAAAGTGCCCAGCGCACAAGAGTATTCCGGTTTTAATGAAATATGCAATTTTACTCTTGGGTTTTTACTGATGGCGTTGCACCAATAACTTTTTAAGTAATGGAGGCGTTCTTGTTTTCTGCGAGCACCAATGGCGTTATGAAAATCTATAGCCTGACCAATGGCTTGCTCAGGGGCAAAGGAGCGAGTACCCAGGGCTTCAAATTTTTTTATGTCGGCACTGGTGGGTTTATCAATCGGAAAAATAGGCCAGGTTTTTTCGATATGCTCTTTGCGAATGTACATCATACCGGTGCCGAAAGGGGCGCAAAGCCATTTGTGCAGGCTCGTGCCAAAATAATCGCAGTTTAAATCTGAAATTTTATAATCAACATGGGCAAAAGAATGGGCTGCATCTACGATGGAAATAATGCCGCGCTTTCGTGCTTCGGCACACAGTTTGGCTGCCGGCAAAATCTGCCCGGTCCAGGTCATCAGATGGGTAATATGCCAGATTTTTGTCTTGGGGGTGGTGGCACTGATGTAGGCTTTCAGTACGGTGTCATCATTGTCAACCGGCAAACTCAAATTAATCCAATTGATTTTTACTCCTTCGCGCATCTCCCGTTGTTTCCAGGCGTGTATCATATTGGGGTAATCTTGCCTGGTCATAACAATTTCGTCTCCGCGCTGCAGATCTATTCCCCAGGTAAATGTGCCGAGCGACTCCGTTGTATTTCGGTTGATGGCAATTTCTTCGGGTGAAACTCCGGCCAGGGCGGCCAGTTTTCTTCTTAACGGTTCGCGTCCTTTATCTAAAATCTGCCACATATAGTAGGTGGGAGCTTCATTGCTTAGATGGTAATACCGATCTACGGCATCTTGCACTACTTTGGGTTGGGGGCTGACGCCTCCATTATTTAGATTTAAGATATTGGGCGATACCGTATAGGCTTGGGCCATGCGTTCCCACAGATCATCTTCATCGGCCGCCTCTTCGGGCGAAAAACGGTTTAATTCTACAAGCGCTTCAGAAATATCTTCTGATTTGGCCCGGCTCAAAAAAGGAGTGAGCGACAAGGCGCCTGCCAAGCCGGCTGTTTTTTGAAAAAAGGATCTTCGGGTAGCCATGGTTTGTTTTTTTGTATTCTTCAAGTTACAACTTCTGGTTCATAATCTGTATGCCTTTATGTTGAAGTTGCGCCATATAATGATAGAAGGCGTTTTCTTGCTTGCATTTCAATTCGGCATTTATCTGGCATTGCTCTTCAAAAATCTGACTTACAATATGCAGTTCAAATTTTTTGATAGCGTTCATCACTTCAGCCATTTGGGCGTACGTAAACGAAACCGTTACTTCTTTTGTCATTTCTACCTCCACTATGGTGGCCTGTTTAAGTGCCTCCTCGGCAGCCTGTTTATAAGCCTGAACCAAACCGCCTACTCCCAGTTTTACGCCTCCAAAATACCGTACTACCACAATTAGAACATTCGTTAGATTTTTAGCACGCAACTGTCCCAAAATGGGGGTGCCGGCCGAGTGGTTAGGTTCTCCATCATCATGTGCTTTGTATATTTTGGCTTCAGGCCCCAAGGCATACGCAAAGCAATGATGCCGTGCATCGAAATATTCTTTTTTTAATTTCGGAAGAATGTCTTTGATTGAATGTTCGTTCTGAATGGGGTATGCAAACGATAAAAACTTAGATCCTTTTTCTTTGTAAAGCCCCTGAGCCGGTTTCGCTATGGTGTAAAAAGAATAAACCATTTCTCATCAGCTTACATGATCGAGCCGTCTTAGTTTTACCGCTTTCCAGCCCGTGAGGCTCACTACCAATAGTGTCATCATACCGCCAAACACAACTGATGTAACCGTGCCCATCAGGCGAGCCGTAACGCCAGATTCAAACGCACCTATTTCATTGGATGATCCTACAAAAATGCTGTTCACGGCCGACACGCGACCTTTCATGTTTTCAGGAGTAAGAGTATGAATCATGCTAAACCGGACAATGACACTTACGCAATCGAACATGCCGCTCAAAATCAGCAGCCCTACCGAAAGCCAAAATATTTTTGATAGGCCAAACCCGATCATGCAAACTCCAAAACCTGCCACACACCAAAGCAGCACTTTGCCCATATTTTTTTTTATGGGATGACGGGTAATATAAATAGCCATGGCTACCGCCCCAATGCCGGGTGCGGCCCGCAGCAAACCAAACCCTTCTTTTCCTACAGCCAGAATATCTTTCGCAAAAATCGGGAGTAAGGCTACCGCCCCGCCAAATAGCACCGCAAACAAATCAAGCGTGATCGCGCCTAAAATAATCTGGTTGCCAAACACAAATTGTACGCCTGCTTTTATTTTTTCCCATATCCCGTGCTCTTCCGTAACGGGCGGAAGTTTCCGATTAGGAATACGGGCATAACATATAAATGCCGCTATGATGAGCAGCACATCGGCCGAGTAGGCAGCCGTAATACCATACGCGCCATACAGCAGCCCCCCAATTACCGGCCCCACTACCGTGGCTCCTTCCCACACGGTGCTGTTCCACGTAATGGCATTTTGGTACAACTCCCTGTCTACCAATTGCGGCATGAACGAAAAGTTAGCTGGTGTTAAAAACCCTCGCGCTAGGCCGCTTACAAATATTACCGTATAAATCGGAAATACTCCGTGTTGTGAAATAAATGCCCCGGCATGAAAGGTAAAAAACAGAAGAGCAGCCGCACAAAAAATAAGTGTAGCCACACAAAACAGAATAATTTTTTTTCGTTCCATTACGTCTGCTAAATGACCGGCATAAAGCGAAACGGCAATGGCCGGAATGGCCTCGGCCAAGCCTATGAGCCCTAACGAAAGCGGGTCTTTTGTAATTTCATAAACTTGCCAGCCTACCACTACGGCCTGAATTAAAATAGCCAGCGTAATGAATAAGCGGGATACTATAAATAATTGAAAATCGCGAACCTGAACAGCAGCGTATGGATTGCTCATTTTATCTTTTACTGATTACAAGATTTTGTCAATCACTTCCACCGCTTTTTTCCTTCTCGTTTCGCGATCGCCCGCGATTTCGGTAAACGGAACCCCCGATTGACTAACTTCATTCTTAAATAAGTTCCAAAAAAACTCGCGCTTAGTAGGGTGCTCGCGCTGCGGATCGTTTTCCCACGGCACATCTATATAGGTAAGCAAATAATGATCGTACTTGCGCTCGTTCAGTTTTCGTAAAATATCCGGATCACAACTTCCATACTTATACTCACTCCAGATTTTAATTACCATCAGGTTCGTATCGCACACCAAAAATCGGTTGGCTTCGTAAGCCCACTCATCTTCCATGCGTAGTTGGCCATGTGCTATCTTCAGCAAATCGATCTGGTCGTATGGCCTGCCCAATTTATTAAGATAGGCGCGGGCATATTCCTGCACCCACGGGGTTTGGTAATGCTGCGACAGAAATTGCGATAAATCGGTTTTGCCGGTGCACTCGGGGCCGATCACACAAATTTTTTTTATCTCCTGCACATTTTCTTTGGTTACTTTCATAAGGTAATTATCATTTTATGAGAGTGTAAATTGCTGAGCCTCCTTACGCAACATGAAATCCATTTTATGCTTCCTGTTTCCATTCAAAAATTTTCTCAAAATAATCAAATAAACCCGACAAAATACGTTAAAACATGCCCAGAGGTAATTTGGAAACAGTTCAGATTTTTTATCTTTCGGATTGATATTTTACTTTGAAAAGAAGAAACGCCATACGACAACTGGGATTAGGGCTTTCGGCCGGGCTACTTGCTCCTCAATTGTTTACTTCGTGCAAGAAAGAGAAAGTTATTCGGGGTATTAATTACAACGGGTCTATCATTATCATTGGCGCGGGTATAGCCGGTTTGTATGCAGCCGATATTCTTTCCTCCCAAGGATTAAATGTTACGGTACTGGAGGCCAGCAACCGCTTTGGCGGCCGGGTGCGCTCGTTTACCAGCAATGATATTACCAACGACAACTCTTCGGCCGCTTACATTTATAATAAAGCGTATCCACCCCTCAATGATTTTCCGGTAGAATTGGGTGCGGATTTGGTTTATGGAGATGATTCAGCTTTGGGCAAAATTATAAGCACCCTGAGTATTCCGATGATTGATATGGGCACGGCTACCGATAATTATTTTTTAGGCGGGCAGGTAAACACGGCTTCCGGGTGGCAGGGAGATGCCGATTTTCAGGCCGTGCAAAATTTTGTTTCTGCCTTAAGTGGCAATACTAACAACACCTCTATACAAGCTGCAGCCGGTGTGAGCGCCCGGGCGCAAGCCCTGCTCAACTCAGAAGCTTCTAATTTATATGGTTCAACCTACGATTTGGTAAGTGCCGCAGGCGTAGGGGGCGAACTTCAACTCCGGAAACACGACAGCAAAAAGCTTACCATCAAAAGCAATTCTCTTCAGGATATTATGCTGTCGCGGTTTAGTAATGCGGTGAAGAAAGTAGTGCTTAATACTCCGGTGGTGTCGGTCGATTACAGTGGTGAAAAAATTATCATCACCGATAAGAGCGGAAAACAACACCCGGCCGATAAAGTAATTGTAACTGTACCCTTAACAGTGCTGCAAGGTGGCGATATCGCTTTTACCCCTTCGCTCCCTTCTGTCAACGCCAATGCGGCTGTTAAGTTTGGCATGGACCCGTGCTTCCGTATGATTATTGATTTTAAAAATAATTTTTGGGGTTCCAACTCCGGATTTTTGTGGGGCGGAAGTTTTGGCCCGCAATATATGAATGGCGGATTCAACCGCGCGCTCTTTAACAGTACACTGGTAGTAACGGCTTTTGGCCACCCGGCCCGGCAGTTGTCGTTACAGCCCGGAGCCACGGCCGTCAACTTAATCCTTAACGAACTCGATTCGCTTTATCCTGATCCATCCGGTAGATTTCCCGGGTTAGCTTCTAAATGGATCATCCGTCAATCTACCATCGTCAATGGATCTCCGGTAGAAACTGATCCGGTTGTTACCAGCTATGATTGGACGAAAGAACCTTATATCCGCGGAGGCATTTCTTATCCGCTCGTTGGCGCTACCCACCAAGACCGGATTAATCTGGGTACCAATGTGAATAATAAAATTTTCTTTGCTGGTGAAGCTACCGATGTGAGCGGAGATGCCGGCACCATCAGCGGTGCACTAAACTCAGCCGATCGGGCCACTACCGAATTAATCAAATCTATTCCGGTGTAGATTAGCTTATTGCTATAACCATTTGCTGATTGGGTAGCCTCTAAACCAAATTAGCTCTACACTGCACATGGTGCGCTGTGCATCAAACGAAAAAAAACTCTTTTGCCAATATCCCAATTCCTACGGTGAGGGTAAACCAACCAAAGGCTTTGCGCAGATAGAGCGCAGCTATGCGCCTGGAAAAAAAATTACCGATTAATATTCCTATTACCGCCAGCGATGTTACACTTATTAAAAAAGGCCAATGGATGGAGTAGTTTAGCAAGTCGCCCAAAAAACCTATTAACGAGTTGATGGCAATAATAAACAGCGAAGTACCCACGGCTGTTTTAAAAGGAAGCCCGGTAAGAAAAACTAAAGCCGGAATAATTAAAAACCCGCCTCCGGCCCCTACCAATCCGGTAAGAAAACCAATCAATGTTCCTTCCACAATTACCAAAAATACTCTGAACTTGCGGTTGTCTGAACTCATTTCTCTTTTTGACCGGATCAGTTGAAAAGAAGCCAGTACCATAAGTACAGCAAATATGCCAAGCAGCAATTCTCTTTTGGTTAGCACAAAATTTTCTGATTGTATCAATACCGAGGGGATAGCCGGAATAACCCAATGCCGGGTGGCAAAAATGGTAATGATGGAAGGGATGCCGAACAGAATGCCCGTTTTAAGATTAACTAAATGCTCGCGGTATTTCGGAACAGCCCCCACCAAACTGGTTGTTCCAACAATAAACAGCGAATAGGCAGAGGCCATGACCGGTTCTATTTGAAACAGGTACACCAGAATAGGAATGGACAAGATAGACCCGCCTCCCCCGAGCAACCCCAGCACGATACCCACCACAATAGAAAAAATATAACCTAAAAATTCTGCCACAAAAAACGATGTCAATGCTTGGAATAATCTAACACAAACGCACCCGGGAACTGACCTTTTAATTCGCTGACAAGTGCTTCCGCCTTTTTTTGATTAGAAAAGGGGCCTAAGATCAGGCTGTAATACTTTACTCCGCCCACTACTTTTACCTGTACAGTAATTTTTTTCTTGTATTTGCTTTTCAGCGTTTCGCTGATCCGAAAAAGATTTACCAACTCCTGATAGGTGCCTACTTGCGCGCCAAACCCACTGGGTTCTACTTTGTTAATTTTAAAATCGTAGTATTCTTTTTCATCCACGGATACGTGATCAACCTGAACGGTAGGGGTTTTTGTTTTGCCATCGCCCGCATCTACTACTTCAATTTTTACATCGGCTACTCCGGCATTGATCATGTTTAATTTTTCGGCAGCTGCTTTCGATAAATCAATTACCCGGCCTTCTTTGTAAGGTCCTCGGTCGTTGATGGTTACCTCTACGCTGGCATTGTTAGCCAGGTTGGTTACCCGCACCACGGTGCCGAAGGGAAGTATTTTATGTGCAGCCGTAAATTTGCCGGCCTTGTATTTTTCGCCACTGGCCGTGGGGCTGCCTTCAAATGAATCGGCATAAAATGAAGCTTTGCCGGTTTGCACCTGCCCGCGTGTTGCCTGAACTGCCAGCAAAAAAAATAACCCGATAATGATCCTCATATTTTAAGTTTGACTTGGCCTGCAAGGTAAGGCTCTTTTGGGTGAGGGTAAAATGAAATGGTATGAACTTCGCCTTGAATTTAACTTCGTCACGGATGCCGGGTAAACAGGTTTTCATCAAAATAAAAGACTTTGCCTTCGGCAATACGGGCAGGCGAAGTGTACGGATGTACTTCTGCCTTCCCTGCCGCCATGATATGTAAAACCTTCCAGCCTTTTGCTTTCAGGTAATCGGATACCATAGCACGGTGGCAACGCCACCACACCGCTTCCGAGCACATATAGGCGGTGAGTTGTTTTCGTGCCAATTCCTGTAATTCGTTCGCAGCGTTTTCAAAATCTGGTGTTTCCATGTAGTCGGCATATCCTCTGAACGAGTCGTTGTTCCAGCGGTTGTTGATTGAATTTTTATTCACCTTTCTTCTTCCGCCCAAACCAAGCAGGTGTACATAGTTTATTCCATTCAGACGAAGAGTTTCTTTTACATTTTCTTTGTTAAACCAGGGAAATTTTTTAGAGCCGGGAAAGTGGCGTATGTCGGCTACTGTTTTTATTTGAAACGATTGTAACATGCTCACAAAATCAGCTATACGGTGGGTAGAGTGCCCAATGGTATAAATAGTGTTGGCAGGCACTTTCATCTTGCTTTAAATAAAAAATTACGTTTTGTATTGTTCGTTAGACAACTTTCTAAAAAGCTTCTCTCACAATAAAATCTTTTGTAATACCCAAGGATGCCAACTGCTTTTCTACGGCTTCCATCATGGGAGGTGGGCCGCAGAGGTAAAAAAATGGATGGCCGTCAATATATTTTTTGATTATCTCGGCTGTAAGAAAGCCCTGCTCGTAGCCTTCTATTTTTTCTTCTGAAAGAACATTGATAAAATTCTTACCCAACAGTTTTTTAAAATAATCCTCCAGGATGATATCGGATTTTGTTTTATTGGCAAAAATCAGCTTGTTGTTACCTAGCTGGTTTTGCTTATCCAAATATTTTAAGATAGCTGTAAACGGGGTGATGCCGGCACCACCGGCAATAAAAATGCCTTCGCCTTTGTAGGCAATATCGCCAAACACATCGCCTATCAGCAGCTCATCGCCTGCTTGAAGCGAAAGTAATTCATTCGTTACCTTTTTTCTTGCCGGGTATGTCTTGATATTAAACTCAATAAAATCTTCGTTAGGCAATGACGTAAACGTAAAGGCTCTCAATTCCTTTTCCCATCCGGGTTTATTGATGGAAACATCCACGGCTTGCCCGGGGCGGAACTTCAATTCTTTCGGCTTCTCGGCCATGATTTTTAGTACATCGTGGGTGAGATGTTCGATTGTTTTAATTTTTACGGCTTGTGTCATGATTAAATATTATTTGATATACGCAAAGAAAATTTGTTATATGTCTGGCTTGAATTCTGATTCTTTTTTGACGGCCTTTTTTAATAATTCGATGAGGGTATCCACTTCGTGTTTATGAGTTCGAAATGACAGTATAACAATACGCAGCCAAAACTCGCCATGGATGACAGTGGAAGAAATAAATACCCGTCCATCTTCTATAATTTTTTTTAAGATGTTGCGGTTAAAAATTTCTCTGTCCTGGTGTTTGGGGTTGTAACGGTAAATGGCCACGGTAAGGTCGGGCGAAGCACCTACCTCAAAGCCGCTTTGCTGTATCGTATCACAGAAATAGCGGATTAGTTCCAGTTTCTCATTCAGGCAGTCTTCAAAAGGTTTTATGCCATGCCACTGCAACGGCAGCCACATACGCATGCCTCTGAAATTGCGGCTCATTTCGGGTGAGAGATCTGTGGGCGATAGTTCCTGGTTCCATTTTTTTGCGTCTGTCATATAGCCGGCTTCATAGCTGTTGGCTTCCAGTAAATATTTTACTTCTTTTACCAACACCATACCCGTGCCATAGGGCAGGAACAGACTTTTGTGTGGATCCAAAATAACGGAATCAGCCATTTCAATTCCTTTCAGTTTTTCCTTTCCATATTCTGTGAGAAGGAAAAAACCACCGTAGGCAGCATCTACGTGCAACCAAAGGTTCTCTTTTTGTGCAATGGTGGCAATGTTTTTTAAATCATCTACCGCTCCCACATCGGTAGAGCCGGCATTGGCTACGATGAGGAAAGGATTTAAGTTTTCTGCTTTATCTTTTTGAATTTGTTTTTCCAAATCCAACACTACCATCCTGAAATTTTTATCCAGTGTTACATAACGTATTATACATTCATCCAGCCCCATCAGCCGTAGCGCTTTCATAATACTATGATGGCTCTGATGAGTCGTATAAATAACTGACTTCTCTACATTTCTGCTTTTAATTTTTTTAGCTGTTTTGGCCACCGATAGCGCGATGAGGTTCGCTATACTTCCCCCGGAAGTAATGTTGCCGCCAAACTCATTTTTATAACCGACTAAATTTCCAACCCATTTAATAAGAGCATTTTCAATACGGGCAGCCCCGGGCGAGGCATAAAACACACTGGCATAACGATTGGTAATGGCTGCTATGTAATCACCCAGCGAAGCGGTATAAATACCACCTCCCGGAATATACCCAAAATGCCCGCCCGAAGCGGGGTTTAAACCGGTACAATCTACACGGTTGTGTATCAGTTCCAGCAACTGATTTATTGGGTGGGGAGAGCCATCAATATCTAACCGGCTATCTTCCGGTGATCTTTCATATTGATTCCCGATGTATGCTTTTTGTTGCGGAAGGCTATCTAAAAAAGTTTCGGTGTAGCGATGAACTGCCTCAAAAAGCCGGTCTCGGTTTTCCCGTGAAAGTTCTAAGTCTGATTTATTTTGCACTTCAACAGGCATTATTTTTTATTATGAATGTAAGACAAAAACTCCTGTTGTGTTTTCTCTTCTTCAAACTGCCCCGAATAGGTGGCCGTAACGGTCTGGCTATTGGTGTCTTTTATTCCGCGTGAAGCCACACACAAATGGTCGGCTTCGATAAGCACCGCCACATCAGCATGTTGTAAAATTTCTTTCAGTGCTTCGGCAATTTGTATAGTTAGTCGTTCTTGCACTTGTGGCCGCTGGGCATAGTACTGCACTAATCGGTTAATTTTAGATAGGCCTATTACCTGCCGGTGTGGAATATACGCCACGTGTGCCTGGCCAATGATCGGCACGAAATGATGTTCGCAATGCGAATAAAGTGTAATGTTTTTCTCTACCAGCATTTTATGATAGCCGTATTTGTTTTCGAAAAGGCTCATCTCCGGTTTGTTATCCGGATTCAGGCCGCTAAATATTTCTTTTACATACATTTTGGCTACTCGTTGGGGGGTGCCACGCAGGCTGTCGTCTTCCAGATTCAGGCCGAGCGTATTCATGATCTCTGAAAAATAGAATTCTATTTTTTCTATTTTGGCCTCCTCACTTAGCTCTAAAGAGTTATTTACAAGAGGGTGTGCCTGCGCACTTCCGAAATTTCCGTTTATTAACTTAACCATGTTTTATTTGTTATAGTTCGTTTATTCTTTGCATTACTTTTTCGGCCATCGCATTGCAATACACAGCATGAAATTCAAACAGTTCGGCCGGGGCATACGATTTTTCGATAATGGCCTTTAGCATATTTTTAGATCGGTTCAATTTTACTTTTACATTGGCTTCGCTAATATGAAGCAGCTCGGCTGTTTCGGCCACATTCATGCCATTTACTTCCCGAAGAGAAAATACCATCCGGTAATCGTATGGAATTTTAGCCAGCGCTTCTTCAATAACGTATCGCAGTTCGCGGTTCTGAACTACCTTGTGGGGTTCATTATCCGAATGCTGAAACAGCGGTTTGGCATTTTCATTTATCTCTTGCATTTTTTCGTTTTTAAAACTTGATTTTTCTTTTTTGCGATAGCAGTTGTTCAGCATAATGCGACTGATCCAGGTTTTAAAACTGGCACGGGCTTCAAACCGGGATAAATTTTTGTAGGCATCTACAAAAGTATCTTGCATTAAATCTTGTGTGTCTTCATGATTGTAATTATACGAGCGCCCTATTTTATACAAATACGGGTTAAACCGCCTGACGATGATTTCGTAAAGCGGTTTTTCTCCAGCTACAATCCGTTCAATAATTTCTGTTTCGGTTAATTGTTCTATCGGCATCATATCTATTGAACTACTTTAGATAATCGGGCTACTGCCAAAGCGGCTACCGCCATAACCAAGTCGCGCACGGCTACGTCTACATAGTGGAAGCCGGCTAAATTAAATCCGGCCAGTAAGGTTAGTGCGATTAATGAAAGCCATGCCGCCACGATGTAGCCTCCAATTTCGGTTTTTTTCAGCACAATAATGCCGGCTATAATTTCAATAACACCTACCATCATCATAAAAGTAGAATCGGAAAAAGGAAGAAGGCGAGCTATTTCCGGATTAAGGTATTTTTTCCACTGCGTAAGCAGATTGGTAAATTTATCGGCACCTGCTATGATGGGCACCGCAATGAATGTGTATTTTAACAGGTTGAACGCCCGCGTTACCCGTTGATTACTTTGTATTTCCATTTCTTCGTTTTTTATTGGTTATGCTCTAATAGAGTAAACGAAGACTGGAAAGGTTACACTCTTTCTACAAGAAATTGAAAAAGACTGTTGCCTGTTTATTGATATTCTTGGTTTTTAATGTATTCCAGAAAAAAATAAAGTCGCCTAACTTCAAAGTATAGTTAGGCGACTTTACCCTATATTAATTAGTTCAGCGCTTTCTTCGGTTACTTAAACACAAACTGAGTGGGCACGATGCCGGTGGCAAAAGAAGATTTTTTACTGCCATCTGCTCCATATACATACGCCATTCCGGCCGATGCGTAGTTAAGCGCATCACCCACATAGAGGTCGCCCGTAGTCGGGTTAACTCCCAGTGCATAGAGCGTAACTACGTTCGATGCATTTATAAAAGGAGATGAGGGAGCTGTTGTGGCCTCAATCGATAATTTATAAATCGAACTGTTTACGCTGTAATAAAGTGTTTTTTTATCGGGCGATGCGCAAAGACTCGTTCCGGGGTTCGCGCTTAAGCTGATTGTTTGCTCAATGGCAAAGGTAGAGGGATTAACCCGGTAGAGGGCACCGTTGTTGCCTCCGTACGTTCCGGTAGCAATAACCCAAAGTTTACTGTTGGCATCCAGCACCATGCCGGCAGGCCCGGCCGAAAGCCTTAACTGATTTATCCGTTTATCGATGGATGGGTCTATCACCGATAGGGTATTCGAACTGCCAAAATTATTATTGGAAGCAAACAAATATTTTCCATTGTATAGAAGATTGCCCACGCCCAGATCGGTAGTGATGGTATCTACCAGCTGAAGGGTTTTCGTGTTCAATACCACCAGATACGATTTAACCAAATTATACTGATTATCGTAAGGCCCCCACACACTAACATAGGCTTTTCCGTTAATCACCGAAAGGTACTGAGGCTTATCCAGTTTAGGATCAGTAAAGGTACCGGTCAGGCTGAATGTGTTACTGTTTACTACTTCTATCTTGTTGCTGCCATTAAGTACAAGGTAGCCGGCATCGCCATCCAATGTAACAGATTGTAGCACATCGCCCGAGAAAGATCCATTTACATTTTTATAGATATTTTGTTCGGCTAAACTGGTGGCGGGATTATAATAAGTTACATCTCCATTGGCCGAACCAAATTTGCCTTGATTCGCCACCAACACCCCCGTTTGGTATTTTCCTTTTACCGGATCGCTGCTTTTATTACAACTGACAAGAGTTACTATAATCCATACAAACACACCGCACTTTAAATTGATTTTCATAATGAATTGGGTTTAGTTAATTGATAGGTGAATTGAAAATTATAATTGCGCCCGGGCATCGCCCGGCCGGCATAGAGCTGATAATCCAGATCAAAAAGATTTTTAACGGAAAACCGTAAATCAAACCGGTGGTTATTTAATATCCAGAATTTTCCACCCGAAAAATTAAACAACACAAAAGCGGGTAATGCATACGCCTCCGCATTGCCGGCATCGGTGAAGCGCTGGCCATTGTATTGCACAGAAACATCGGCCGAAAATTTTTTCCATAGCACTTGCACATACCCCGAAGCGGTGTGAGTAGGGGTGTAGATCAGTTGCTTCCCTATCGTGTATAGCTGGGTGGCCGGTGCTTGTGTTGTTACCGACCGTGTGTATTGATAGGTGATTTGCGGAACAAGCGTAACCTTATTTATTTTTTTTCTAAAATGGATTTTCATTTCCATTCCTTCGGCCAGCACTTGTTCAATATTCTGCGGACGGTAAATACCATTTAGTGCCGGCACCCATTGTATCCAGTTGTCCACCCTTTGCGAAAAAAAGGCCGTGGTTGCTTCAACCGATTTATCCCGATACATTATACCCAGCTCGCCTGCGTGGCTCGTTTCGGGGAGCAGATTTTTATTACCGGCATTTTGCCAGTATCGGTCGTTAAGTGTGGGCACTCGGTAATTTTTAGATACGTTGCCGCGAAGGCTTAGTTCGTGTCTGGTATTTTTTAAGAGAGCATATTCTATCCCCGCATACGGAAGAAAGGGTGCATTAAAACCGGAAACAACCGGCTGCCGAAGGTTTATATTTACCGAAAGCCGTTCGCCTATTTTTTTTTGAAATGACGAAATGAAATCATACCGGTCTTCTTGCGCTTGTCCGTTTAGATAATTAGGAATATTACCAATGATGTGGTTCCATTCGGCTCCGATTTGTACGTGAAGTGCCTTGCCCCAAACGCGCTCATGTTGCACTCCGCTTATCCAGCGAATCACTCCTCCCGGGCTTCCGTTATAAATAATGACATCGTTTATATAACCTCCCTTTACAGACAGCAATCCATAGCGGCTAAACGATCGGTATTGAATACTCAGCCTGTGGTTTTGGTCTTGCTGGTTATCGCTAGCATTTTGCTGCCCCATGGGGGGTTGTATTTGGCGGTCGGCATTATGATACCAGTAATGAACACGGATGATTTTTGACTCCGACCATTTGTATTCAATGTCTTGCAAAATTCCCGATTGCCTGAACGCAGCATGGGGCTGCCGTTCGCCTGTAGCCAAAACCGGAAAATTATTTTTAGAACTAAGATTGTAAACATTGGTTTTCAAACCCCATCGTTGTAGAGTACCCCCTGCGCCCAAGGCTAAAAAATTCCGGCCAAAGCTTCCTGCTTCCTGGGTAAAGGTTATTTGGTTTTTTTCGGAAGGCGAAAACGAATTAATCAGAATAGATCCGCCAAAGGCTCCACTGCCGTGACGGGCGCTGCCGGCTCCTTCATGCACTTTTACTTCATCGAAAGCTGCGGCCGGTAATATTGAAAAATCGGCTTGTCCTAATGAAAAACTGTTGATGTTCATTCCGTTCCACAGCACAGCTGTGTGCTGCGGAGAAGTGCCCCGCATACTGATACCCGAAAGCATGCCGTTGCCGTAGGTTCTGAAATAAACCGGGAATTGATACACTAAAATTTCGCCCAAGTTGCGCGAGCGTTCTTGTGCTTTTAAAGACGAATCAAGTGCCGCTACGGCCGATCCGGTCAGGTATTTTTCTTCGGGCAATGCATAGACGGTTACCGGCTTTAACAGCCTTGCCTCGCTCGTTTGGCCTAAGCAAATTACCGGGCAAAGCCCTGCTAACAATAAAATTGTTTTCATAGTAGCCGACCCACGAGCGCGCCATAGATTGAAAAGCAGTATTGCCTGATCTTACCCATGCCTTTCGCCCGAAAGCCAAATTATTTTTTGCTGAACAAGCGGCAGGTCTCCTGGCTCTCCTTTTGCTGCGCCTTCCCATCCCAACTATATTGAGACAGTGACGATTAGATTCAGCGAACAAGAAAAAATTCTTGTCAGGATTACAGTTGCGGGGACAGCTCCCGGTTTACACGGGGATTCCCTTTTAATCGCATTGGATTTGTTTTATCTGAATGCGAACCAATTGTTCGGGCGCAAACATAAAAAAATTTTACGAAAATTGCGGCATGAAACACCGACAGAAAAAAAAGACAAACCAGATATACCTTGCTCTATGCTGGATGGCAGCGCTAAGTTTATGGGTAGCTTGTGCAAAAAAAAATAATGAAGAAAAAATTCTCTCCTCGCTTAAATACGCCAAGGGTTTTTCCATAAAAATAATTAATGATGATGCCAAGCTGGTTACGGTAGGGTATCCCTACCAGGGAGCTACCTCGGGTTACGAATACCTTTTAGTACGTGCCGGCCGACCCGTGCCGGCACACGAAAAAAATGTACCTGTTATTTTTATTCCGGTTCAGTCGGTCGTGTGTACTTCTACTACTCATATCCCGCTGCTCGATTACTTGGATGAAACCAACAAACTGGTCGGTTTTCCAACGACTGACTATATCAGTTCGGAAAAAATGCGAAAGCGGATTGAAGCCGGGCTGGTAACCGATTTGGGAATTGACAAAGGTATGGATATTGAAAAATTAGTGTCGCTAAAACCTTCGCTCGTGATGGGCTATACTATGTCTGCTGATTGGGGTCAGTTAAAAAAAATTCAGGCACTGGGAATTCCTGTGGTCATCAATGCCGAATACCTGGAGGAACATCCGCTGGGGCGGGCCGAGTGGATTAAGTTCATGGCTTTATTTTTGGATAAGGAAAAGAAGGCCGACTCTGTTTTTAATTTAATTGAATCAGAGTATCTGGCTACTAAAAAATCAATAGCCGATACGGTGCATAAACCCACTGTTATGAGCGGCATTATGTATGGCGATGCCTGGTTTATGCCCGGTGGAAAAAATTATGCGGCTCAATTACTGAACGATGCCGGTTGCCTGTATTTATGGGGCGACACTCCCGCCAATGGTTTTTTGCAAATGGGGTTTGAGTCTGTTTATATAAAAGCCAAAAATGCTGAAATGTGGATAGGCGCCAGTAATTTTAATTCGCTGGCCGAAATGACAAAGGCCAACCCACGCTATGGCTTGTTTGACTCATTTAAAAATAAAAAAGTATTTACCTATCACGCCAGAGTTGGGGCAAAAGGAGGCAGCGAGTTTTTAGAGCTGGGCTACCTGCGGCCCGACCTCATATTGAAAGATTTGGTAAAGATAGCCCACCCCGAATTGTTGCCGGGATATTCTATGTTTTTTTATAAAAAGTTAGAATAGGCGTCCGCTGATCTTAGATTTTTTTTATGGGCAACGGATCGCGGTTAACGAATTCAAAGCGCTTTCCTCAAATACACATTCCCATACTTTGATTCAAACGAATAGTGTGAGCCGTTCCCAAAGTTTGCGTTCACTACGGTATGAAAATCTTCAAACGTGCCGTTATTGAATTTAAAATCAAGATTGGTGTAAATCTGTCCGTAGTCAGTTGTAGCCTTTACATTCCCAACAGAGGCTTCAACAAGTGCGGCATCCACTCCGCCATACGTTGATTCAGCCGCCAATGAACCAATAAAATCCTTCACTTCAATCGTTCCATAAGTTGATAAAATTTTGGTGTCTGCATTCTTTGGTACTTTAATGGTTAAAAAAATAGTGATGTCGGCTCCCCAATTTTCTTGATTGAACTTGCGTCCATTTTCAGCAACATACTTTTTATAATCGGCTTTGGTTTTAAAGATAATTTTTTCGCCTTTGTGCCAAACCGTGATTCGGTGTGGAAGATTTTTTATGTCTTTGATTTTACCTGTTATGGAAACTTCATTTGATGTAGAAAAAGATTCCAAAGTAAAGGCATCATCATTTTCTCCGCCATTGATGCTCACCGTGCCGGTGATTAAAATTTCATTCTTATCCCATGTGCTTACTTTAATTAATTCGGGGTAATCAAATTGCATGGCAATTTTTTGCCCTGCTTGCACGACTATGGTCTTGTTTAGTTCAGTTTGTGAATAGACTTCGCTTATCACCAACAGAAATAAGATTATAAAAAATATTTTCATAGTTACTGTTTTTATAGTTGCAAGTTGCTGGCCGAAACTATACTTAGAACTCAATTCATTTCTTCCTCAAATAAACTTTTCCATAATTCGAGCTTAGATCAATTTTTATGCCGCCTCCGTTTATCTTGCCGCTCACTTTGTTATCGTAGCGCACCAGAGCATCATTCTGTTTTTCGTAATCAATTTTATATTCTTGTGCCGCATAGATTTCACCATACGAAGTGCTCATTTTAATATCGGCTTTGGTAGCCAGGGGCAGCGTTACATCTACATACCCATAAACCGACACAATTGAAATCGGGCTTTTTATATTGGTGCTGAAATCGGCTTCTATATGGCCATACACACTTTTTACAGTAGCGGGGCCTGTTACATTTTCAAGTTCTACGCTATTATAATTGGCCGATACTTCAATTTCGTTTTCTAAATTTCTGAATTTCACTTCACCCCCGTATTGCGACTCATGATCGTAATATATCGTTATGCCTTTGGGAACCAGAATTTTTATGCGAGGCGAATTCATTTTTTTTAATTGACGAACTTCAATAATGTTTCCTTTGTCATTTACATTCACACCCAGCCCTGTGTTGTCCTCTAACCCCGAACCATTCACTGCGCGCAACCCCTTGGCACGGTCGTCTTCTTCTCTATCGCGGGTATCGTTTGATTTAAAAATGATTTCATTTCCGGTCGTGCCTTCAACGGTTACACGGCCTATGTAAATTTCTAATCGACCTGAAGTCTTCGCCAGTTTAAATTCTTGTGCCGAGGCAAAACTTAATGCCGCTACCACTACACCCAAAACTAAAATCAATTTTTTCATAACCTTATGTGTTTAATAATTTAGAATTTTTATAATTAGATTAATCTCAAAATACCCCAATGAGCTTCATCTTTTACAGCTTTGATAACAGAATCATCGTGTGTCATTTTTTCTAATTGAGTGACTACTTCTTTTTCTTTCATCTTTACCAACATTCGGATAAGCGCCATCTGCACGACAGGGTCTTTTTGTGTTGACAATGATTTAATCAGTGCGCTGCGCACATGGTTTTGCCTATAAAATTTTCCTAATGCCTCGAGCGCAGACAGGCGTACATTGCTGTTGGTGTCTTCATTCATTGTGGTTACCAGTGCGTTTACAATATCATCGTCCGAATTGTTCATTTCATACGCTACCATTGCGCCTTGCAGCCGTTGGCTTGCCGATTGTTGATTTTGCAATAAAGCCATCATCAGTTTTTTATTATCGTTCAATTCTTTTTTGATTGCCGCTACCTCTTTTTCATGTTCCTGTTTTTCGATGAAACGATCCATGATTACAGCACCCACAAAGACAAGAACCAACACAGCGGCAATTCGTAAAACCCACGGGGTGATGGAAATTTGCTTTGAAGTTTTTTTATTCGAAGCCATCTCCTGTTGAAGCAATTTTTCAAAATTGGATTGAAGAGAATGACTCAATTCAATATGGTGAGTTTGATTGAGCAAGCCCATCACTTCTTTCAGTTGATGATACTGTTTTTTTGTTCCCGCATTCTGTTCCATTTCATTTTCAATCAGAGCACGGTCGGCATCCTTTAAGTTGCCTTCGATGTAATCAATCAACAGACTTTCTCGTTTTTCTTTTTCCATATATCAACGATTTTCCAGTTCAAAGTAAAATTCTCTCAACTTGCCGATGGCCCGATGCACTTTCACCTTAATGTTCGCCACCGTGGTATTCATCATTTCGGCTACTTCTTCATACTTTAGATGCTGAAAGCGTGTAAGCACTAACAGCTCACGCTGTTCATCGCTCAGCCTGGAAAGTGAACTATGAAGGCGTTGCTCCCGTTCCTCATCATATTCTTCATCCTCGAACAATTGGTTGCTCATTTTTTCAACCTCTATATGGTTTGCCTTGTTTTTGTTCGCTTGGTAATGATCGGCAAAAACATTGCGCGCCATTTGGTAAATCCACGACTGAAACCGGTTGCCCTCGCGATAGGTGTTCCGGTATTTAATCATTCGCAGAAAAACATTTTGCGTCAAATCTTCAGACAGCATAGTGTCGTTCGAAAGCTGACGGAAAAAATTAAAAATCCGTTTGTTATACCGGTCGAACAATATCGAAGCTTGCTGAAGCTCCCCGTTCTTTACGGCTTCCATAACCTGCTCATCGGGTATCAATCGTTCAATTTTCAAAATTCAGCTTAGTTACCGGGCAAGAAGAGAAAGGTTACAAATAGAAAGCAAAAAATCTATTGACGTTGATAATAGACAAATTCGCAGGGCTATAAGTAATTTGAAGTAATCTTTATAAGTAAATGAACTCTTTGTGTTCTTAGGAGAATTCTCCTGTTTTTTACTTTCTTAATTAATGAATAGCTGTAATATTTACTTTTTGTATTCCTTTTAAGTTTAGTTCTATATTCCGCTCTTTGGCTTTACTGCCATACTCACTGATGATTTCCAAAATATCATAATCAATAAAATTGCAGCCGCTTCCATCTATAGTCAGTCTGCTGTCTTCGGGAATTTCGTCTAATGCTTTGCGCAAGTTTACTTTATTTAGAAATGTAACATTGCTGTTGAGTTTGATGAAGAATGTTTCGGTTCCGTTTTCTATGGTTTTGGTTATTTTATATTCGGCCTGGTAGTTGTTGCGCACAATGTAGTATGTAGAAATAAGCAGCCCTATCCCTACGCCCATCAGCAGATCTGTTAATAAAATGGCCAGGATGGTTACTACAAAGGGTAGAAATTGTTTCAATCCGAGTGAAAACATATGGCGAAACAATTTAGGCTTTGCCAGATTGTAGCCGGTAATTATAAGAATGGCAGAAAGCGAAGCATACGGAATTTGATTGAGTATAAACGGAATAAACAGCACGGTCAGTAAAAGAAAGAAACCATGTGTTACGGCTGCCAATTTCGTTTTGGCACCGGCATCTATGTTAGCTGATCCTCTTACCACTACGGCTGTCATAGGAATGGCCCCCAACAGCCCGCAAGTTGTATTTCCTATTCCCTGCGCTACCAGTTCACGATTAACCGGGGTGATGCGGTTGTGAACGTCTAATTTATCAATAGCCTCAATGCAAAGCAGCGTTTCTACCGTAGCGAGCAAGCCAATAACAATACCGTCTTTCCATATTTCAACAGTAGAAAAAATTTTGGAGAGATCCGGAAAAGTAATACTGGCCAGCATATTGTCAGGAATATTTACCAATTGTGTTGGTTTTAACAACATCTCTGATGTGAATTTTATAAAAAGAGCATTAACAAAAATACCCGCGCCAACCACTACTAACGGAGCCGGAATAATTTTGAATTTTTTAGCTAACGGATGTTGCATCGCTGCCAGAATAAATAAAGAAAAAACAGTAAGTAAAATTGTTTCTTTGGTAATATGCGTATTGAAGTTTTCAATGTTTCCAAAAAAGTGTTCGCTGGAAAAAAGTTTCAAAAATCCATTTGCCCAGAAATCGGGTTGATCATACCCCAGTGCGATAGGTATTTGCTTTGAAATGAGAATAATGCCAATAGCCGCTAACATTCCTTTAATAACAGACGAAGGAAAATAATAGGCAATAACACCCAGCTTTAAAACGCCCAGCAGAATTTGAAAAAGCCCGGCCACAATTACCGCCAGCAGAAAAATTTTATAATCGCCCAGCGAGATGATGGATGCGGCCACTACCGTAGTAAGGCCGGCAGCAGGCCCCGAAACAGCCAGTTGCGAATCGCTGATGTGAGCCGTTACCAGCCCGCCAATAATACCCGAAAGCAGCCCCGCATAAAGCGGAGCCCCCGATGCTAACGCAATTCCTAAACAAAGTGGGAGGGCTACAAGAAAAACAGTAAGGCCTGCCGATAAATCATATTTTAGCCATATTATCCGGTATAGCCTTATTCTTCTTTTCATGAATGCTGTGTTCAAGTAATAAGTGCAACTTTTAGTTTTCGTAAAAATACAGCATTTGGGGTTAGATAGTTAAATTTTCGTACAGGTCTTTCATTGATCATTTTTTCTACTTGGCTTACACGTTTG
>JAFDZA010000010.1 GCA_018267135.1 Bacteroidota bacterium | reverse complement strand
GAGTTAGCAGATAAAACTGGGACAAAGAAAAGTTTCATTTCAAGAATTGAGAACGGACACAGCGACATTCAACTATCGACTTTGTTCAAATTAATTGAACTGGGGCTGGGGAGAAGGATTTCATTGACGATTGAGTAAAGGGTATGCGCTACAACAATGTGTTTATGTCAGCAACGAGCACGCGTACCAGATGGATGTCTACTTCGATGATGTGACGATGACACGAATCCCTTCACCTGTTGTGCAGCAGGAGGATTTTTATCCGGGCGGGGCGACTTTCAATTCCTACTCTCGTGAGAACGCAGTGCCGAATAAATATTTCTACAACAGCAAAGAGTATCAGGATGACCTCAATCTAAACTTGTATAATGTCCATGCTCGGCAGTACGACCCGTGGACTCTGCGTACGACCACGCTCGATCCTCATGCTGATAGATACCACAACTTGAGTTCGTACAGTTGGTGCGGTAACAACCCGGCAGTCAACATTGATCCAACGGGAAAAGACGTAGTGTTCGATATCACTAGGAATAAAAAAACAGGAGAAATCACTGGGGTGACACTTCGGTCAACGGTCTATATCACAGGCGAGGGAGCTTCGCAGGAAAGGGCCGATGACCTCAACAAAGCATCGGGCGATGTGTTCCAGAGCCGTACGCTGAAGAACGGGGTTAAAGTTTCTTTCGACATAAAGTACCAGTACAAAAAAGATTTCAACATGAAGGATTTGAAAGCCGGGAACAACGTGCTCAATTTTGTGAATAAACCGTCAAACTATGATGCTCATGACGTAAGTCGGACTCACGCTTACAAGTTAGAAGGGAGTGAAATAGTATATCCGGGGAATACAGGTGAAATTCATAAAGATCAATGGAATAATCCATTAGCCATCTTTCACGAGACACTTCATTTTACAGGACTAGATGATCGATATGATTCAAAGGGTAACGCTCTACCTGGTTTTAAGAATGATATAATGGGAAATAGAGAATCTTCTAAAATAGGCATTGATCACTTTCAATCTTATTTTGATCGAGCAAATAATCCCTATTTATCGCAGATACGACCAAACGGGTTCGTAAGTACCGTACTTATTGATTCCCGGGACACGCCACCATCTAAGCAGCAAAGTGATGAACAAAACTAGCAATAGAATAAAAATTAAGTTATCTGTCTTATTTAACTCATTATTCTGGCTATTGCTATCTGTTAGTTGTAGCAAAGAGAAAAAAGAATTGGGTTATCTTTTTTTTGTTGATCCTGACTACTGGTATTTTGTGCCAGTCAAATCAATTAATAAAACACTGTGTGTAGATGATTTTAAGTCATCAAACCTAAAAACTGCCATTCAATTTCAACCATTCTTTAAAAATAGATTTTATGTGCAGGAAACTTTGGACACAGTTGAAATTGAGAGTGATAAAAAAAAAATTAACTATAATCCAAATCACTTGAAAATTACTCCAGTTGAAATGGAATACTCAAATGATGAAACTAGGCAACCTAACTATAAGAGGGATCGGTTTAGTTTGAGGCTGAAAAAATCAACTGTTGAAATCAACTGTGTTTTTACTCCGATTAAGATTAGTAAAGTAACTCCAATATTTTGCTACAAAAGGAAAAAATCGGATGTGAAAATTTGTGAATGTAAAAAGAGTGATGACGATCCTAATGATTACTTGTTCAAGATATGTACCTACCTAAAATCGAAGGGAGACATCTCGTTCCAGCCTTGCAAATATAAGGTGACCAAGATCACCGAATCAACCTATGATGGAAAGAAAGCGATCGAGGTAAGCTTGAACTGTTGTTACCTTGGAGACAGAGCCTACTTTGATCCACAGACGAAAGAGTTAATTGATTTTGCTTACGGTGCTGAGTAAATAATCCATTTACGAAAGAAGCCCAGCCCTCGCGCTGGGTTTTTTATTGCGCGAGCGCTCTGGTGAGAGAATGGAGAGACTCTTTCATTTTCTTTTTAGAAGAGAGGCCATCAATGATGGAGAAGATAGACTTACGCTCCACATCGTCCAGCGCTTCGATGAGCTTTACTTTTTCCACGAGTGCTCTTGGGCAGTGGCAGGCGGTTAGCAACCTCCCATTGCTGGTCTGTGCTATTCATAGCATCTGCAAAAAATGGGGGAACAGATGCCGCTAATTTACAAAGCCGATTTCAGTATTTTAAAGGTCATTTCACTATTTTTGAGATGGCTTCTATACTTATGACAGGAATTATACTCTTTTAGATTTTACCTACCAGCAATTGACATCATCCAGTGCAAAATTAACCGTGAAATATGAAATCAAGCAGGCAGGTTATGCGGATAGGTACATCAGCAACGAGCACTCGTACCAGATGGATGTGTACTTCGATGATGTGACGATGACACGAATCCCTTCACCCGTTGTGCAGCAGGAGGATTTTTATCCGTTCGGACTCGCGTTCAACTCGTACAGTAGAGAGAATAGTGTCAAGCAGGATTACTTATACAACGGAAAAGAACTTCAAGATGAGTTGGGATTGAATTGGGAAGACTACGGAGTCAGGATGTACATGCCGGAGATCGGACGGTGGGGAGTAATTGATATGATGGCTGGTGCTTATTCAAGTGTGAGCCCGTACCAATACGTTTTAAATAATCCAATTCTTTGCATGGATGTGGATGGTAAGTGGACCATTGCTATCCACTTTGCAATGACAACAAATGCCTTTTTAGAAAACGGCTATTCTCAAGCATTCTCGGATAGACTTGGACATTTTGCTTCGGTGTATGCTGATAATCCAAGCAGTGTAAGTGGGAGTCCCACACCTTCACATGGCCAGACACCTGTTATGGTATATAACTATATCGCAGGTCAAGACATGGATTTGACCTTTAAGCAACAATTGTATTTGAGATATCAGTATAATGTAAACTATGCAGGGACAGCGAACAGTCAATCCGAAACCGATCCTGCATCTCAATTGATTCACTCTACAAGGACAGCTGAGCAAGCAAGAAATGGTAGGACTAGAATGGAAGCAGTTGATCAGGCGAGAACGACTGCTTGGAACCGAATTTTTAGTGTTGCCGAAAAAGGACTTGGAGAAAATATTGGTGACGAAGATTTTGCTACACTTGGCTTAGGTGTCCATGCTTTACAAGATGCTGAAAGACATCAAGGGGTCGTATATAGCAGCAATAGATCAGAAAATGAACACAGCATTTCTGGTGACATCCACGGGAATCAAACATCGTCCAAAATGATAACAAGTTCCGTGGCAAAAGTTTATGGAATCATAAATAACAATTTTTCATCGATCGGAAATAAATCCAGAATAGCTGCTTCAGGCATGAGCACAATGCAATTGCTCAAAGTAATTGTTAAGCTAAAGGATAATGGATACAATGCCTCGTATTCAAATGGAACTATTTTCGCTAAAAAGAAAAAGGATTAACATGAGAGGGTTTTATCTAGTGTTCGTGACATTATTAATATTTGCGTGCAACGGAAATGTAGTGACATATTATAATACTGAAAAGAGTAAAATAATTGACGGGAGAACGAATTCTATAATTAAGAGCGACTTTTTTGAATGTAACGGCAGGGTAGGTTTTTATAATGAAAGTAGCGGTGATCATGGAATTGAGCTGGTCACTGAAATCCACAATGATCCAGAGACAATAGTAAAGTCAATTAGTTATAGTGTTAGACCAAAGAAGCATAGCAAGCCAAATTTTCATTACTGTTATTTCTTAGTAAAGGATCAAGGCCGATGCAATCAATCGGAACTGCAAACCAATGAGCTAATTGAAGCGGTAAACAATAATTCTTGGACTACAGCAGTTCATCACTTTCCAGTCAATAATGAAGAGTACGACAGTCTTTTTATCGATTACAAAGTCGACTTGGTTTTTAAAGGTAGCAGTCATCAATTGATAGGAACTGAAATTTTCAGGAAGGGTACATTTAAACAACCTCTCTCTAGGTAAGGTTAAGGTACAAGAGTTATTCTAAGCTCACTTCACATCATGAAGGACGTTCGAGAGAGCGCCCTTTTTTATTGGGCGAGCGCTTTGGTGAGAGAATGGAGAGACTCTTTCATTTTCTTTTTTGAAGAGAGGCCATCAATGATGGAGAAGATAGACTTGCGCTCGTTGTCGTCCAGCGCTTTGATGAGTTTTACACATCACCCCACCATTGCACAAACATTTTGTTGGCAGTAGTGCCGCTATGCTGTCACTCTTTTCTTGGTCGTCACTTTTCTCCTCATCTTTTGAGCACTCAACTTTTGCTTTGTTTTGTGGGCTTTAATGAAGTCACTAATTCGTTTTTCCTCATCCTTTGTCAACGATCCAACACCGCCAATAAAGTCTACGTCTAATTCATTTTTTCTTGTCTTCATAACTCAAAATATTTAAAATATCTATTGATAAGTCTTAAGGCCGCATTAGATTCAATAATCATCAAACGTCCACCGGCATGGAAGGCTCCAAGTGTCTCGATGTAATGGTTAATTAGTGAAGTCTTAGAAACGAAGGAGATATTTCCTTCAAATCCTCTCTGAAATGATAGTCGGCAGGCAAACGCAACTAAATTTCCCGGAACTCCTGAATATACTTTTTGTCCGCCTTTGTTGAATGGAGCACTCTCAACCAAATGCATGTACACATGGTCGGATTTTATTTCAAGGCTGATAAGTCCTTGGATAACATTAACGTTCTCAGCAATTGTCAGCTTGTAAACTTCTCGATCGGCTTGATTAAGTTCATATTTCCATTCAAAAACCCATCCGTTTTTCTTTGTCACCGTCTTAAGGTCTGGCTTTGTTAGGTGGGTTATGTTGGTCGTAAAACACCCGGTTCTCAATCGAATTTGTCAGCTTGTCGATGACGAAATCAAGTCCCCTTGTCCTACTTTTTTTCACTTCACAATTTACGAAATTATGTCCACTTTGTCGGGTGATTTTCTCTGTTGAGCGGCATTACTGCCAACGACCTGTGCTTGCGGTTGGGTGGGAGTGAAAATGCCGCGCCTCGCCCCACGCACAAGTTTAGCTAAAAGCACAAAAACATTTTGATCGACATATAGACGCTCGTGCAAGGATTTATCTAGTTTACCAAAACAAAGTAGACTCTTTATGCGCAGACCGATTTTTCCTTAAGAGAGGGGATCAATACTATTGAGATGTAGATAGGATGCGTAAACTCATCTGGCCGGATGAAAAGTAAGGGAAAGCCCGATGCGCTGGGCTTTTTATTTACGAGGCGTGCGCCTTTTTGATTTTGAAATCTCTGATCATCCAATCGGGATGATTGAGAATGTACGGACGAGCATCATCATTGAGTTTTCCAATTCTTTCAGTGCCGCCCATGTCAGGTCCTTGTTGGCTGCGGTGCACACTTTTTTCAGAATTGTATTTTGCGAATCAATTTTTGATCCACCCAACTTAGAAGAAGAATAAACCCAATACCAAAAAACAGAAGGCCTGCATAACTGGAAAAAAAACGGAATACACCTACCGACAACGTTGGTCGGAATAACACAATGGCAAAGGGGAGCATAACAAGCGAACCGGCCGAACCCAGAATCAGAAAAAATTTATCCCAGTTAAATACGTTGGCACGTACCGGAGCCAGACCGGCCACACGATGCGCAAAATCGGATGGCAATTTAAAATCCGGCTTTCTCTTAAGGGCATTAAAAACAACCCGATAGGCTTCGCCCTCCCAGCCGGCAGGAGCATCGCCTTTTTCAATTTGATGTTGAATCAATTCGTCTTTCATACTTCTTTGGCAAAATACGTTTTAATTTTTTCTTTCAATAATTGCCGGGCCCGAAAAAGATAATTTTTTACGGTGCCTTCGGGCATTCCGGTGGCTTCACCGATTTCGGCATAATTCATGTCTTCCAGGTGATATAGTGTCAATACCACGCGGTATTGAGCCGGAAGTTTTTCAATTAATTTGAACACAGCCGATTCTATATCGCTGTCTTCCAATGCTTCGTGCGGATTGTCTTGAGAAATGAAATGATGGATAAAACTTTCACCCTCGGGAAGATCGCTGATTTCAATTCTTTTTTTTCGCGCATGGTTAATGGCGTGGCGATAGGCAATAGTGGCAATCCAAGTACTGAGTTTTGATTGAAAATTGAACTCAGAAATTTTTTCAAATACTTTTAAAAACACATCCTGACAGATTTCTTCAATATCTTCTGAATTATGGATGAGGCGGCTCACCATGTGGGTTACTAAACGCTCGTGCCGGCTAATCAGCGTTTCAAACGCATGCCTGTTTCCTTCGGCCACACGTGTAGCCAGCACCTTATCGTTTATCATTTCAGAATTAGACACAAAACGAAGATAGAATGTTGCTGCCTCTGATTAAATAGGTTTCTCCCAAGTGCTCGTATATTTTTTGTGCGGGGTTGCAACATCAGAGTTAACCTTCGTGTCTTACTCAAAAAAAAACAGATATAAACTAAAATTTTACAATTATGGATGATAATTTAAGAAATGTACTGGAGCCCATTGCCATTTTGGGATCCATCGGGGCTAGCCTGTATTTTTTTGTTACGGTTATGACGAACTATATCCTGAAAAAGAAAATGATTGATAAAGGATATGTAAATGAAGACACGCAAGCCATCTTTAAACAGTATGCCGATGGAAACAAGTATTCTTCCCTTAAATGGGGGCTCATCGCTTTTTTTGCCGGGGTAAGTTTAATTATTATGGAGTACATTCCGGTACAGCCGCAATCGCCTCTGCCGTATGGTTTGTTTGCCGTTTCGGTATCATTGGGTTTTTTAATCTACTATTTTGTTGTAAGAAAAGACTTGAAATGAAGATTATAAACCAACTGCAGCCAACAAGCTTCTCTTGAAGAAGCACGAAGCAAAGGAGTGAGCAAACTTTAACAGTTTGTAAAAAATAGCAAGTTTAAATCCTAAAAAATATGTGGCGTAATTATTGGAAGACGGCTTTTCGCAGCCTGATCAGGAATCGTTTTTTCTCGGCTATCAATATTTTCGGGTTGTCGGTAGCCATGGCACTATCCATGATTATTATTATGCTGGTAGCCGACCAAATGATGTACGACCGCTACAACACCAAACGCAACCGCATCTACCGCATCAATAGTATTCCGAGCAACGAAAGTGGCATCGTATTTTCTGAGACGGCCACCACCACTCTTCCCTTGCGCGATGAACTGCTGGAAAAATATACCGGTGTAGAGAAAGCCGTGCGTATTGTTCGGGGCTTTGGTAACAGGTGGCTCGAGATCGGGCAGAATGTAAATATTCCGGTAGCCGGCTATTATGCAGACCCCGAAGTGTTGGATGTGTTTGAGTATGAACTGGAGTATGGCGATCCGCGTACTGCTTTGGTAGAACCGTACTCGGTAGTACTCACTAAAAAAACTGCTAAAAAATTATTTCGACAGCAAAACCCGGTGGGCGAAAGTTTTAAAGTAGGCGATGAAGGCCCGTATAAAGTAACGGGCGTTATAAAAGAGACGCACCAAAAATCGCACATTGTGTTCGATGCCCTCGCCAGCATTTCTACGGTTAAGAAACTGGCTAAAACCAACCGGGGCAGAGACCTGGACAATTGGTATCAATACACTGGAGGGTGGGTATATGTATTGCTGGAAAAAGATAAGACGTTGCCAGACATTCTTCCTCATTTGGAGAAAATTCAGAAGGATCATTTTTCAAAATTAACAAATCCCGATACTCAACATAAAGTTACCTATTCTCCGCAACCTCTGATGCGGATTACCCCCGGGGCATTTATCAATAACCCGATAGGCCCTTTTTTGCCGTGGATATTTGTTTACTTCTTTATGGGGCTTGCTGCTGTTGTGATGCTTACTTCCTGTTTCAATTTTACCAATCTTTCTATTGCACGCTCGCTTACACGAGCCCGCGAAATAGGGGTGCGAAAAGTGACGGGCGCCCAACGGGGACAAATATTTATTCAATTTTTATCCGAATCGGTAATGGTGTCGTTGCTGGCGCTGGGGCTGGCTTTGGTGTTATTAATTTGTGCAAGGCCACTTATACAGCAACTTCGCTTTGCCCGGCTTATGAAGTGGGATATGGAAGTAAACTATTTTGTGTGCCTCATTTTTGTGGCCTTTGCTTTAGCCGTTGGAGTCATAGCCGGATTATTTCCGGCTTGGGTAATGAGTGGATTTCAGCCGGTAAAAATATTGAAGGGGATTACCAACCTGAAACTATTTTCTCGTATGAGTCTTCGCAAAAGTTTGTTGGTGGCACAATTTACTTTTTCGCTGATCTTTATTCTGTCGGTAATGGTCGTGTTTAAGCAGTTGCAGCTTTTTCTTAGGGCCGACCACGGATTCAGCATGGATAAAAAGGCTGTTATTTCATTAAACAATACATCGCCCGAATTATTAAAAACAGAACTATCGAAATATAATAATATTGAAAACATCTCGGCTGTTTCACACTTGCCTGCAGCCGGCATGAATTATGGCGAAGGGTTTAAGCGTACGCTGGAAGAGAAGACGTGGACCGGCCTGAATTATTTTTTTGTAGATGAAGACTATTTAAAAAACATGGAGGTACCATTAGTAGCCGGTCGTTTTTTTGATAGATCCAATCAAAAAGCAAATGCAAAATTTATTGTACTTAGTGAAAAGGCGGTAGAGGCATTTCATTTCAAAACAAACCTCGATGCGATCGGCCAGGAGCTTATCATACAGAAAGACTCTGCGCGTTATTTAATTATTGGCGTGGTAAAAAATTACAACCATCAGTTGCTGATGGAAAAACGGGAAGCCATGGCCTTGCTGTATAACCCTAAAGAGTTTAATCTGTTGCAAATAAAATACCGGGGCACTTACGAGGAAACGGGAAAATTGATCGAAGCAGCCTGGGCTAAAATAAACCCCGGGTTAAAAGTGGACTACAAAGATTTTGAGGAAGAGATCCATAAAATTTATGATATTTTTTTTGGCGATTTAGTAAGGGTTATAGGTTTGATTGCTTTTCTGGCCATTGTTATTTCTTGTTTGGGACTTTTAGGGATGGCCACCTACACTACCGAAACCCGCAGGAAAGAAATTTCGGTACGCAAAATTCTGGGCAGCAGCAACGGCTCATTGGTATATCTTTTATCGAAAGGCTTTGTATCTATCCTGATCATCGCTATTATAGTGGCGGTGCCATCGGCCTTTCTTATTAACAACTTGTGGCTTGAGCAAATGGCCTATCATGTTTCGGTAGATATCCAAACTATTTTGGGAGGCATTGCTGTGCTGTTGTTTTTTGGCGTACTCACGATCGGTTCGCAAACAGGGCGAGCCGTATTTATAAACCCGGTAGAAAACCTGAAGAACGACTGAGGGGTTCAGTTATTCTTCAGGAAACGGTAAAAAAGCAAGAAGAAAACGCGGGTACTTGCTTATTTTTTAACCAAGGTAAATTCTGATTCGGTTTTCATTTCCATGTGCATGGGCATGTCTTCCGGAATCTGCCCCCCGGCCAATAAAATCATTTTGCCCTTTACTTCAGAGTACAGTTTACCTGATTCCGGCCAACCACTCGTTGCCGAAACAGTACTCCGTACTACTTGCCGTCCTTTCAGGCTGGCGGTGGCTTTAAACCCACCCTGAGCGTTTATTACTTTGGTAGTATCGGTGGTGGAGATTTGGCCATCGCTGATGATCAGGGCGCTGGGTTCGGTAATTGATTGCAGGGTGTACTCACTGGAAATTTGCAGGGGCAGTGTACTGCCGGTAGAAGAAATTTTTTTCCAGGTAGAGCCGGTCTGGATTTTAGTGTCGGGGTAAAATACAAATATCTCTTCCAGGCTTCTGCGAAAAGGTTCTTTGCCAAATGATTGTTCCAGTTGACCTTTCATCTGCATCATTACCGGATCTTGGTTGTTCAAACCCGACCAAAGGTTTTCAATGTTCTCTACAGATGCTACTGAGCCATCTTTGGCCAAGGTAAAATTGAATTTTTTCCTCAACATGGCCGAAATCAGTTTGTTTGTGATTTTGTTGGCGGGCTTGGTGGTATCTCCCTCCGAGTCCATTTCCATTTGAGGCATCTTAATTTTCATAGACAATGAAGTGTATTCTATCTCAAACTTACCGGAGGTCCCCGTAGCTTCTATGGTTTTTAATTTCATGCCGCCTTTAATGGTGTACGAAACAGTTTGCTCCGTGCCAGCCACGGCTATGTATTGCGTCATTGTACTCGTTTGAAGGAGTTCGTAAATATGATCTTTTTTAAATGTATAGCGGGAAGGAAATTCTTTCCCGGTAAAGGCAAACGAGCCAAGCGTGAGTAAACTGATAAAGACAAAGTTCTTTTTCATAAGAGTGGGTTTGGTTGCCCAAATGTAAAATATTATCACTACAAATTACCTGTCGGGATTTATTCTTGAGTAGAGCATCTCGTTTGAATGATATCAAAAATGTATTTTTATTCCCGATTCGTAGTGGGCATTTTGTTGTAAAACCCGAGGATATCCTGTCATACGTTTTAAGATGAAAAAAATTGTCTTTATTCTTTTCGGGTGTCTTTATTTTCAGCCCTCTTCAGGGCAAGACTTTATTCCGCTCAAGCCTTTTACCGATCGCAATTCGGTAAAATGGAAAGCCATTGCCCAGCGCACCGGG
This sequence comes from Bacteroidota bacterium, assembly GCA_018267135.1. Taxonomy (GTDB): domain Bacteria; phylum Bacteroidota; class Bacteroidia; order Cytophagales; family Cyclobacteriaceae; genus ELB16-189. The sequence continues at coordinate 145,920 of JAFDZA010000010.1, read as the reverse complement.
CAGGAAATTGATAAAATTAATTCGCCTCAAAAAGACCGGATGGCAGCCGTGCTAAAAACACGATTTGAATTTCTGGAAAGAGAATTTAAAAACAAGAAGTATATAGCCGACAGCACAATTCAGAATCGGGTAGATCAGGTTTGGAACCGGCTGTTAACTCACAATACATTACGGCATCAACCCGGTGGCGTGCTCATTAGCAACGCAGCCGATATCAATGCTTATAGTTTTGGCGAAGGCACCATCATTGTAAACATCGGCCTGCTGGCCCGCCTCCGAAACGAAAGCCAACTGGCCTATGCGCTGGCACATGAACTGGCACACTATGAACTTAACCACACGTTACTAAACATTGCCAAACAAATAGAACAATCCGACCACGAACAGGTGGAGGCCGCGCTGGCAAACATCCGAGCCGGAAATATTTCTTCTAAAGATTATGCCATTATTAAGACATGGGTTTTGGCTACTACCCATTTTCAGCGACAAGAGGAAGTGGCGGCCGATTCGCTCGGCTTTATTTTATTTAAGCTGGCCGGCTACCGGCAAGACCAGGCCAGCCGCTTGTTAAAAATTCTCGATTCAGCCCAATGGGCCAAACATCATCCGGGCGAAGCACTTTTTAATCCACTGAATTTTGCCGGATTTCCTTTCAAACAAATTTGGTTGAAAGAACCGAAGACCGGTACATTAAAAGATTCACTGAGAGAAATTTTTTTAGATTCGTTGCGGTCTCATCCTCACATTCATGAGCGCCTTGCTGCCCTCTCAAAAATCACTGTGGCCCCGCAGGGCCGGTTGTATTTTACAGACGCTGCGCGGTTTCAGCGAGCCGTACAGAAAGCGGAGTTTCAATGTGTGCAAAGTGCCTTTGAAAACAACCGGTTTGATCAATCTCTTTTTTACGCACTTCAGTTGAAACCCGATCATCCCGGCAACCAGTACATCACTACGCTGATCGGGCGCGTGTTGCTGAGCCTGAACATTCAGCGGAGAAACTCAACCGCCTATCGTTATGTGCCGGGTTCTTCACTCTTGTACCGGCATGATTGGAAGGCCGTGATTAATTTGCTCAACAACATTGACCTGAGAGACCTGAGCGAAATCACATTCCGGTTTATAAATCTAAAAGGAAATTTTAATGCACAGAATGAAGAACATTATTTTATCTTGTGGAAAGTTTGTCTATTTACCGACCGGTGGGAAACAGCCCGTAAAGTAAAAACTACCTATCAGTTAAATTTTCCGCATGGCGAGTATATTGAAGACATGATGACGTATTAAAAAATTTCCATGGAAAGTTTTTCGCTTTATTTTGTTTTGGGCCGCGAGCATATTTTAGATTATGCCAATGGCTACGATCATATTCTTTTTGTGGTGGCTTTATGCGCACTCTATACCTGGAGCGACTGGAAACGTGTTCTAGTGTTAGTTACGGCCTTTACCATTGGGCACTCGATTACGTTGGCCCTGGCTACACTCCAAATTATTTCCATCAACTCTAATCTGGTAGAATTTTTAATTCCACTCACTATTTTTATTACGGCTCTATCAAACATATTTAAGAAGGGAGAATCGTTAGGCAGCTCTAAAATTCAGATTAACTATTTATTTGCCTTATTCTTTGGGCTTATTCACGGCATGGGTTTTTCCAATTACCTGCGGGCACTGCTGGGCAAAAGCAGTTCCATCGTATCCCCACTTTTAGCCTTTAATCTGGGGTTGGAGTTTGGTCAAATAATAGTTGTAACCTTATTCCTCACAATCAGTTATATTTTGGTTACTTGGTTAAAAGTAAACCAGCGCGATTGGAGGATGGTCATCTCATCGGCCATTGCAGGCATAGCCTTCATTTTGATGAAAGACAGATTATAAAACCCGAAGTAAAAACAGTAACCCCAAACCGAGTAGTTAACATCGTAAAATATTACATCATGAAAAATTACTTATTCTTTATGCTTTATTGTGCCGGAGGCATGGCCTTTGCCCAGGCACAAACCAAGCCCAATGAGCCTCAGTGGAAAGGGAAGTTTGAGCAACTCGACCAGATGTTGCCCACCCCGAACGAGTACCGCACCGGCTCCGGGGCGCCCGGCCCTAAGTACTGGCAACAGCAGGCCGATTATGATATTACGGCCGAACTAAATGATGAAAACCAATCCATTACGGGCAGCGAAACCATTACCTACACCAACAATTCGCCCGATGTATTAAAATATTTGTGGGTACAACTCGATCAAAATCTTTTTGAAAAAGAGAGTAACACAGCCAAAACAGCCACCAACACCATGAGAGACAGCACGGCCGCTAAGATGATGGCGATGCAACTAAACCTGTGGAATTACGAAGGAGGCTACCAAATTAAATCCGTGAAAGAGGCGAGCGGGAAAGACCTTCCCTACACCATTAACAAAACCATGATGCGCATCGATTTACCCGCTCCTATTAAAGCAGGAGGAAAATATGTGTTTAAAATCGATTGGTCGTTTAATGTGCTGGATCGCAACCAGACTTTTGCCCGGAGCGGATATGAATTTTTTCCCGAAGACGGCAACTATGTGTACACCATAGCGCAGTGGTTTCCACGCATGTGTGTGTATGATGACGTAGTGGGCTGGCAAAACAAACAATTTTTAGGAAGAGGTGAGTTTACACTCCCTTTCGGAAATTACAAGGTAACGCTTACGGTTCCGTCCGATCACATTGTGGCAGCTACGGGGATGATTAAAAACCCGGCACAAGTGCTTACGCCCGATCAAAACACCCGTTTGGAAAAAGCCAAAACCACATTTGATAAACCGGTCATTGTGGTAACACAGGCCGAAGCAATTGAAAAAGAAAAAACAAAATCAAAAGAAAAAAAGAGCTGGCAATTTGAGGCTATCAACGTGCGCGATTTTGCTTTTGCCTCCTCGCGCAAATTTATTTGGGATGCCATGGCCGTAAAAACCGGCAACAACACCCCGTTGGCGCAATCCTTTTACCCGAAAGAAGGAAACCCGTTGTGGGAAAAAGAATCTACCCGGGCGGTAAAAAATACACTGGAGGTGTATAGCCATTACACAATTGATTACCCTTATCCGCAAGCTACCTCCGTGCATGCAGCCAGCATTGGTATGGAGTACCCCATGATCTGCTTCAACTTTGGCCGCCCCAAAAAAGACGGTACTTACGACAACGACAAACTGAAAGGCATGCTGGGCGTGGTCATTCACGAAGTGGGCCATAATTTCTTTCCCATGATCATTAACAATGACGAACGCCAAACTACCTGGATGGACGAAGGCATCAATAGTTTTGTGCAGTTGCTTACCGAGTTGGAACGTTACCCCGATTTGGATTTCAGCCGCGGCAAACCGGCTGGCCTGGTACCCTACATGAAAGGAGATAAAGCCACCATGCGCCCGCTGATGACGAACTCTGAGCAGGTGATTATGTTTGGCCCCGAACAATATCAAAAAGCGGCTACGGCTCTTTTCATCTTGCGCGAAACCGTGATGGGGCACGATCTCTTCGACAAGGCTTTTAAGGAATACGCTCAACGCTGGGCTTTTAAACACCCCAAGCCGGCCGATTTTTTCCGCACCTTAGAAGATGCCTCGGCCGTAGATTTGGATTGGTTTTGGAAAGGCTGGTTTTACACTACCGATAATGTAGATCAATCTTTAGATCAGGTAAAGTGGTATAAACTGCGTACCGAAAAGGTAAATGTGGAAGGAAAAGAAAAGAATGTAACCAAAGGGAATCTGGCCTCCGGAAAGGAAGCGGATAAAAAGAATGAAAATTTCGATAATGGCCCGCAGTATATTTCCGTGTTGCCCACCAACGAAAGAATGTACGGAGAGTTTCAAAATAAAATAGACGACAAAGCCGTGGTGGGTAAATTAGAAAACAAAAATATATACGAAATCACACTATCTAATAAGGGCGGGCTGGTTATGCCGGTAATTATTGAGTGGACCTATAAAGACGGCACCAAAGAAACCGATCGCATCCCGGCTGAAATATGGCGCACAAACGAAAACAAATTCTCAAAAGTATTTGCTAAAGAAAAGGAAGTAGCCAACGTAACCATCGACCCGCAAAAAGAAATATCCGACATCAACACGGAAGATAATGTGTTCCCTCGCGTGGCACATGCTTCTAAGTTTGACGAGCTGAAAAAGAAAACAAACTAAAAAAAGTTCAGCCAACGATTAATCGTTGGCTGAACTACTAAATACCCGATTTATGAAATATATTTTTACATCTCTTTTTTTCTTTGCTTCGCTGGCCTTAATCAGCCAGGACAAAAAATGGCAAGGCAAGTTTGAACAGTTAGACCAAATGTTGCCTACCCCCAACTCGTACAGGTCATCCTCGGGCGCCCCGGGTGTCAACTATTGGCAACAGCGGGCCGACTATGATATTGATGTGGAGCTAAATGATGAAACCCAAACCATTACCGGCAAAGAAACCATCACCTATTTTAATAATGCGCCCGAAGTAATGAAATACGTTTGGCTACAGTTGGATCAAAATAATTTGGCCAATGGCAACATGACAGACAAAACAGAAACTAACCGTATTCGAGATTCAGTTCCGGCCCGCTGGTTTCCGCTCGCCCAGGATACCTACGATTATAAAGGCGGGTTTGTTATTAAATCAGTAAAGGATGCCGCCACCGGAAAAGACCTGCCCTTTTTGATTAACTACACCATGTTGCGCATTGATTTGCCGGCTCCGATGAAAACAGGTGATAAGTACAGTTTTAAAGTGGAATGGAGTTATATCGAAAAAGACCGGATGAAATTTAGCGAACGAGGGGGGTATGAATATTTTCCGGCTGATGGAAATTACTTGTACACGATAGCCCAATGGTTTCCACGTATGTGCGTGTTTGATGACTATGAAGGCTGGCAAAACAAACAGTTTCTGGGCCAAGGCGAATTTGCGCTGACATTTGGCAATTACCGTGTGCGCATTACCGTGCCGGCAGACCATATTGTGGGCGCCAGCGGAGTATTACAAAACCCTAAATCCGTTTTAACATCAACCCAACAAGAACGGTTTGAGAAAGCCAAAAAAACATTCGATAAACCGGTAATGATCGTTACCGAAGAAGAAGCACGAGCTAAAGAAAAAGAGCGGGCAAAGAAAAAAAATACGTGGGAGTTTTATGCCGAAAATGTGCGCGATTTTGCCTTTGCTACCTCGCGCAAATTTATCTGGGATGCCATGGCCGTAAAAGTAAATGACAAAACACCTCTGGCTCAATCGCTCTACCCGAAAGAAGGCAACCCGCTGTGGGAGAAAGAATCTACCCTGGCTATAAAAAACACATTAGAAGTTTACTCTTCCCGCACATTCGATTTCCCATACCCCACAGCCTACTCCGTTCACATGGCTAACCAGGGGATGGAGTATCCTATGATTTGTTTTAACGGAGGCCGCCCCAAAAGCGATGGCACTTACTCACAGCGAGTGTATGAAGGTATGGTGGGAGTTATCATTCATGAAATAGGCCATAATTTTTCCCCAATGATTGTGAACTCAGACGAACGCCAGTGGAGTTGGATGGACGAAGGATTGAATTCGTTTTTGGAAAGAGAAACTAAGCGCATGCGCTACCCCACTGTTGATATCAGCTGGGGCTCGCCCAAAGGGATGGCCAGTTATATGAAAGGCGATAAAGATTTAATGCGCCCCATTATGTGGAGTTCTGATAATGTTCCCGGCCGCGACTTTGGGCCGAATGCCTACGGCAAACCGGCTGCGGCCCTTACAGCGCTGCGCGAAACCGTGATGGGCCCCGAACTCTTTGACAAGGCTTTTAAGGAATATGCCCAACGTTGGGCTTTTAAACACCCTAAGCCGGCCGATTTTTTCCGCACCATGGAAGATGCTTCGGCTGTTGACCTCGATTGGTTCTGGCGTGGCTGGTTTTATACGGTTGACAATGTAGATGTAGAACTGAGCAGCGTAAAATGGTTTAAACTAAAACCACAAACGGCCGATCCCGAAAAGAAAAATATAAAAGTGGGCAAGAGCGATCTGGCCAATACCACACAAAACACCTCACAGGATTTTAGCCAGGGACCTCAGGAAATTACCGTACTCGATACGCCCGAACGGGCCTACGGAGAATTTAAAAACACGGTAAACGACAATGAGATCAGAGCGAAAATGCAAGGAAAAAATATCTATGAACTGACTTTGAAAAACAAAGGCGGTTTGGTAACCCCGATCATTATTGAATGGACGTTTAAAGACGGAACCAAAGAAATAGAGCGGATACCGGCCGAAATATGGCGCGCCAATGAAAACGAAGTGAAAAAAACATTTATGAAAGAGAAAGAAGTAATCAATATAGTGATTGACCCTCATGCCGAAACCGCGGATACCAATATTTCTGACAATACCTTTCCCCGAAAACCCACAGAAAGCAAATTCGATCTGCTGAAGAAAAACTGATTTTTCCCCAATCGAGCTTAGAAAAAGGCTGCCACTACGCAGCCTTTTCTATTTCAGTTCTGTTACCCCGGTTTCCTTAATCTTGGTGAATAAAAAATGGCTTGCCCTATTTTCCGGATTAAGGTATTTTCATTCATAATACAGTAGCATATCTATTGTATTTTTTTGGTAAATTTCAAAAAAGGTATAGGCTGATGAGATTGAGCAAGTATAAGTTGGCATTGTTCTATTGGGGGTTGGGCATCCTGTGTGTTCCGTTACAAACAATCGCACAAAAGCCCCTGCAGGGTTCGTTGTTTTCTAAGTATTCAATCACATCTTACACCGGAGATAACGGCCTGATCTCAAATAATATTACCAGCGCCATTCAGGCAAAAACCGGATTCATCTGGGCTACCACCTACAACGGTATTATGCGCTTTGATGGGAAAAAAGTGGATGTTTTCGATCGAGGTAATATTCCGTTTTTAGCCACCGATGCCTTCTATAAAATTTATGAAGACAACCACGGCACACTTTGGTTTGCTTCGCAGGGAAGCGGGCTGGTATTTTATAAAGATTCAAAATTTTTTAGTATTGATACCACATTTAAAACACTCCCTAAATCAGTGCGCTCTCTTTTGATTGAACCGGATGGAAACATTTGGGTAGGAACCAGCAGCCAAGGACTATATATAATTGAAAACGGAAAACCCAGAGCCTGCAATTTTCCCCAGCTAAGTCAGGCCGGAATTTCGGACTTGGTAAGAGATGCCGAGGGCAACTTGTGGATAGCCACCGACCGCCATGGCCTGTATAAGTTTGATGGAAAAAATCTATTACAAGTAGAGGGCTTGGTAAGTTCGTCCGTCTTGGCGCTACTCATTGATAAAAACAAAACACTATGGGTAGGCACTGAAAACGGATTGAACGCCATTCGCCATGGAAAAGTGAGCCAGTACGATAAACTAAAAAATTTTCAGGTAAACTGTATGATAACCGATAGTGCCAGTCAGATCTGGGTGGGCACTGAATTAGGCTTGGGCAGAATCAACCCGGATAATGCTTCTTTAGAAATTCTGATGGAGCGAGATGGATACCCGTTTGCCGGAATAAAATCGCTTAGCTTCGATCGTGAAAACAGTTTGTGGGTAAGTACAAATAAAAATGGATTGATTCAGGTGCGCGAATCAGGCATCGTAAACTTTTCTCCGCACGATGGCTTGTCGAACAGCAAAGTGAACATAATAAAAGAAGGCACCAACCATGAATTTTACATTGGAACAGACGCAGGCGTTGTAGATGTTTATTCGCACGGTGCAATAAAACCCTTTCCGGTCAGGTTTACTTCGCCCGGTACCGGCATTCGCGATATTTTGATTGACCATCAAGGAAATTTTTGGATAGCATCGTACAAAGGCCTTATAAAAATAGAGCATGGCCGCGAACGCTTATTTACCGAAAAAGATGGATTACCGGCCACCGACATTCGCAGGGTTATGGAAGATAAGCAAGGAAATATATGGGTAGCTACGCGCTCATCCGGCATCGCCCGCCTTAATGCCAATGTAGTAACACGGCTATACAACAAAACCAACGGGCTCAACTCAAATTATATTCTTGCCCTCGAAGAAGATGCCTATGGAAATATTTATGTAGGCACCCACAGCGGGGGGCTTTCGGTAATAAACCGGAAGGGCGACCTGAAAAACTACAGTTTGGAGAAAGACGATACCGGAGTTTTGATTTTTAATATCCACCTAGACGAACAAGGGAAAGTTTGGATTGTTTCTAATATTGGTCTGCTGTATTTTAATGGAAGCCGGTTTATTCCGTTTGGATTTGCCAAAATAAAAAAGGGAGAAACCTACTTCGACTGGGTAGAGGATAAAGTTGGCCAGGTGTGGATTACATCCAATATTGGTGTTTACCGTATGAAAAAAAGCGATGTGGAGAAGGCAGTAGAAGGCAAAATAAAAATTATTGAAGCTAAATTGTTTGATAATCTGGATGGCATGAAGGTAAAAGAATGTACCGGAGCTACCCGCTCTATTTTATCTTCTACCGGCAAACTTTGGGTGCCTACCATTGGCGGTGTTTCTGTTTTTTATCCTGAAAAGTTTAAAGCCAACCACGTACAACCTCCCGTGTACATTACCTCGCTGATGGCCGATAACCAGGAAGAACTGAATACCCCCCAAGGCAGTATTGCGGCCGGCAAGCTGCGGTATATTTTTCAGTACACCGCATTGAGTTTTATTTCGCCTTCAAAAATTCATTTCCGCTATAAACTGGAAGGTGTTGATGAAAACTGGATCGAAGCCGGGTCTACGCGCCAGGCCGAGTACACTAACCTGCGGCCGGGCTCTTATGTTTTCCGCGTTCGGGCCAACAATAGCGATGGTATATGGAATGAACAGGGCGCCAGCGTATCATTTTCAGTGCAGCCATTTTTCTACCAAACCATTTGGTTTTATTTGTTGGTAGTACTGCTTCTTGCCCTCCTTCTTTATTCCGTCTATAAATGGCGCGTGATGGTAATCGAACGGAATAATGCCGAGCTACGAAAACTTAATAATGAACTCGATCGGTTTGTGTATAGTGCGTCTCATGATCTGCGCGCCCCGCTGGCCTCTATTCTCGGTCTCATCAATGTAGCCCGTATGGACGAGGCTTCGCAAACGGGCCAATACCTTAAAAAAATAGAAGTAAGTGTTCACAAGTTAGATGGATTTATTCGCGACATTATTGATTTTTCAAGAAATGCCCGCGTAGAGGTAGAAACCGAACCCATCGAATTTGATAAATTAATTCACGAAATAATGGATAACCTCAAGTACCTGGACGAGAAAGACCTGATAAAAAGAATTGTAAACGTGCAAGAAACCGGGCTTTTCTATACTGACAAAAAACGACTGACGATCATCTTCAATAATCTGATATCAAATGCCATCAAATATTATAACCCGCACACCTCTCGCCCTTTTATAGAAATACAAGTAGAGGCCAACGAAGCACAGGCCCGAGTAGTAGTAAAAGACAATGGCATAGGCATAGCTCCCGCACACATAAACAACATTTTTAAAATGTTTTACCGGGGCGATGAAAAAAGCCGCGGCTCCGGGTTAGGGCTGTATATTGTAAAGGAAACGTTAAATAAAATTAACGGTGCCATTTCGGTAACATCAACTTATGGTGAGGGAAGTACTTTTACGGTAATCATTCCCTCCAGGCGCCACAGCCACACCCAAAAGAAACAAGGGTAAGTCTAAAAAGAATTAATTTTACACACTAAATTGTTAAGGTTATTATCCGCATTGCCCTTTATACCGCCATTTCATTTTTAATTTCATTTCTCACCTTACCGGTGTTGATTAAATTGCTAACGCAATGGAAGTTGTTCGATTCCCCCGGGCTTCATAAAATTCATGACAACTACAAACCTTCTTTAGGCGGGGTGGCTGTATTAATGGGAGCCGGGCTTTCGTTATTGCTGGCCTTGCCGCTGAATGAATGGCTGGCTAACCGGTATTTCTTTCTCTCGTTATTAATTATGTTTTTAATTGGTTTGCGCGATGACGTGCTGGCACTAACCCCCCGACAAAAATTATACAGCCAGTTTTTGCCGGTCATCTTATTAGTGATACTTAATAAAACAACGATTCCTTCTTCCTATGGGTTGTTCAGCCTTTCGCAGATGCCCGTAGCCATCATCTGGCTGTTAAGTATTTTTACGTTAATCATCCTAACGAATGCGTACAATCTGATAGACGGGTTAGATGGGCTGGCCGGAACAGTGGGTATTATTTCGCTTACCACCTTTGGGGTGTGGTTTTTTGCCGTGGGCGATTTGCCCAACAGCCTCATTGCTCTGACTTTTACCGGGGCTTTGCTCGCTTTTTTGTTTTTTAACTGGGAGCCTTCCAAAATTTTTATGGGCGATACAGGCGCGCTTACCATTGGTTTTTTACTCGCCTATCTGGCAATTACATTTGTTAATACAAACTATTCCCTTCCGGAAACAAACCCATACAAACTACAGGCATCGGTCGCTTCTTCGGTTTGCATTGCCATTATTCCTGTTTTCGATACGCTCCGGGTTATTATTCTCCGGCTTCGCCAGGGGCTATCGCCATTTCATGCCGATAAAAATCATTTACACCACCAGTTTATCCGATTAGGATTCGGCCACTCCAAATCGGTTTTGTTTATAGCACTGATCAATCTGGGTATGATTCTTTTGGCCTGGCTTCTGCGAAAACAAAATGATCTGTTAATTTTGGGAGTAGTAATCGTGCTGTGTTTAGGGATTAATTTCGCGTTAAAGAAAGCACAAGAGCAGAAAAAAAATGGAACAACAAATTAAATCAATTGAGCAGGAGGTGAGGGACTTTACCATTACCTCAAATGAATTGCTGGAGAATTTCCGCCTTAAATTCATTAGCAAGAAAGGGCTTATTCCTTCCCTCTTCGAAGAACTTAAGAAAGCCTCACCCGAAGAAAAAAAGAAACTGGGAAAAGAACTGAATGCGTTGAAGCAGTTGGCCGAAGGAAAATACAAATCAGCCCAAGAGGAAACCGAAAACACGGCAGACAAACCACACGAGGAGATTGATTTGTCGTTGCCCGTTATTCCTCATAAACTGGGCAATCAGCACCCGCTCAGTCTTACACGCTATCGTATTATCGAAATATTTGAGCGGCTTGGATTTAATCTGGCCGATGGCCCCGAAATAGAAGACGACTGGCACAACTTTACCGCTTTAAATTTTCCGCCCAACCACCCGGCCCGCGAAATGCAGGATACTTTTTTTATTGAAAAAAATCCGGATGTATTGCTGCGTACCCACACCTCCAACGTGCAGGTTCGGTTAATGAAAAAACAACCACCGCCTATTCGCTCCATCATGCCCGGACGGGTATTTCGCAATGAAGCCATTTCTGCACGGGCGCATTGCTTTTTTCATCAGGTAGAAGGATTGTACATAGATAAAAATGTAGGCTTTGCCGACCTGAAACAAACGCTGTATTCTTTTGCCCAGGAAATGTATGGCAAAGATATTAAGATACGTTACCGGCCTTCGTTTTTTCCGTTTACCGAACCCAGTGCCGAAATTGATATTTCCTGTTTAATCTGCAAAGGCAAGGGCTGCAACCTTTGCAAGCACAGCGGGTGGGTAGAAATTGCCGGCTCCGGTATGGTGCACCCCAATGTGCTTCGCCACGGTAATATTGATCCGGAAGAATATACCGGGTTTGCATTTGGCATGGGCATAGAGCGGGTTACACAATTATTGTTTCAGGTAAACGACCTGCGTTTGTATTCAGAGAATGATACCCGGTTTCTCAGGCAGTTCAGGCCTGTGTTGTCATGATTATAACCCCTGTTGGAGTGGTGGGGGCCGGCTCCATGGGGCAAGGTATTGCTCAGGTGTGTGCTTCGGCCGGCTACCATGTTTTGTTTTACGATCTCAATCCTAAAATGGTTGAGCACGGGATAGATTCTATCGCCCGCCATTTAGATCAGGCCATAGCCAAAGGCAAATTAACCACGGCCCAGAAAGAAAAAACACTTCAGCACCTTGAGAAGGTACCATTCGATAAAATACAGGCCGATCTGGTTATTGAGGCGGTAGTAGAAAAATTGGAAGTGAAACAAAAACTTTTTTCTGAATTAGAAAAGATAAACACGCCCGATACAATTTTAGCCAGCAACACATCATCGCTGTCTATTTCGCAAATAGCCGCTGAGTTAAAGCACCCCGAACGCTTTGTAGGGTTGCATTTTTTTAACCCGGCTCACCTTATGAAACTGGTGGAAGTGGTGGCCGGAGAAAAAACCGAGAACCGGGTGGTACTGCAAGGGATAGATTTTGCTCAATCCATCGGAAAAATTCCTGTACGGGTAAAAGATTCGCCCGGCTTTATCGTTAACCGGGTAGCCCGTCATTATTACTTAGAGGCACTTAAATTGCTTGAAGAAAATACTGCTGATATAGAAACGATTGATACCTTAACCAAATCAGCCGGTTTTAAACTGGGACCGTTTGAGTTGATGGATTTGATCGGCAATGACGTAAACCTGGAAGTAAGCCGCCTGATGTACGAATCGTTTGGGTTTACACCCCGGTTTAAACCCAATTCCATTCAGGAAGAAAAAGTAAGAACAGGGCAATTAGGAAGAAAAACAGGGCAAGGGTATTATACCTATAAAACAGACAAGTAGTACGGTATTCCAATAAAAAAGATTACCCTGCACCACTACTTAAAATATAAAAAGGAACAGATGAAAATAACTAAAATATATTGGGTAGTCGCTGCAGTATTGTTGCTGGGCAGCACGCAGGTTAACGCGCAAGCCATGTTTCCGGAAATAAATGTAAACTTAACCTACCCCCAGTTCCAGCGCCTGAAAACAGATGGCGGGTTTGTATATCTCGAAGGCGGATTAAAAGGAATAATATTGTACCGGGCAGGCGAAAATTTATTTAATGCGTACGATCGCGCTTGTCCTCACCATCCGGCCTCCAGCTGTGTTGTGCAGGTAGATGGCTCTACTCTGTTTATGGTAGATCGTTGTTGCAATTCCAGTTTCAGTTTCCCCGATGGCCAGCCTACAGGCGGCCCGGCCCAGCGGCCGCTGATTCAATACCGCATCGAATTAACAGGTAATACACTTAAAATCTCTGACGAGATTATCAACTGATTATTTTTTGCGAAGCAAGCTGTTCTTTTTGCTATACGTAAAGTAAATAACCAATCCAATAACCAGCCAGATCAGAGCCACCAACTGTGTGTTGGGGTCAAGGCCAATAATCATTCCGGTGCAGACTAACACGCCCAGGATGGGCACCAGCGGTACCAATGGCGTGCGGAAAGGACGCTCTACGTTGGGATCGGTTTTTCGCATGATCCAAACCCCCAAACAGACCATAATAAAAGCAAATAAAGTACCTACGCTGGTTAAGTCGCCTGTAACGCTTTCGGGAACAAACCCGGCAAAGGCGCCTACAAAAACCAGTAATATTAAATTTGATTTATACGGGGTGCGAAAGGTGGGATGCAATTGCGAAAAAACCCGTGGCAACAACCCATCGTTAGACATCGAGAAAAACACACGCGATTGCCCGTAAAGCATGGCAAGAATTACCGTAGAGAAACCCGCCAGAATGGCCGCGCTCATCAGGGTAGCCAACCAATTATAGCCCGGCATGTATTGTTTAATGGCATACGCTACAGAAGCTTCTTTTCCTTCTTTAATAAAATCGGTGTAGGGAGCTACACCCGTTAATACGTGAGAGAACAATACGTATAAAATGGTGCAAATAACCAACGATCCTAAAATGCCAATGGGCATATCTTTCTTCGGGTTCTTGGTTTCCTGGGCTGCGGTAGAAACCGCATCAAATCCAATGAAGGCAAAGAACACAATGCCCGCTCCGCGAATGACCCCACCAATACCATGATTAAACCAGGAAGAGTAAGAGTGGACTTGTCCATTAGGCATGGTAATATCCGGGGCGTTGGCCGGAATGAAAAAGGGATCGTAGTTTGCGGGGTTGATGTACTGCCAGCCCAGCGCAATAAAAACTAAAACAATAGATACTTTTATCAATACTACGATAGCATTAAAGATGGCCGACTCTTCCGTGCCTTTAATTAAAACAAGCGTAATCAGAGTCAGCACAATGAGTGAGGGCACATTCATAATGCCATGCACCCCGGTGTGAGATATTTCAAACGGAGAGTGGCACCACTCGTAAGGGATAGCTCCGCCCAAAAGACTATTTAAGTATTGGCTCCAGGAGATGGCCACCGTGGCGGCTCCTAAAGCATACTCTAATACCAAGGCCCACCCAATTGCCCAGGCTACAATTTCACCCATGGTAGCGTAGGCATACGTGTAGGCACTGCCGGCTACCGGAATCATCGAGGCAAACTCGGCATAACATAACCCGGCAAAGGCACAACCAACGGCTGCCACCACAAATGAAATAACGACAGCCGGCCCGGCTGCCTGCCCCGCTGCGGCTGCGGTTCTCACAAACAGACCAGCTCCAATAATGGCACCGATGCCCAGGGCAATCAGGTTCATGGCACCGAGGGACCTCTTAAGACCTTTTGAAGATTCTGCCGCCTGGGCTAATAACTGAGCGAGTGGTTTCTTGATAAATAAACTCATGCAATAATAGGTTATGCGATTTTGGGAGCCCTAAAGTAGAAATAATATTCAATCTGTTGCTAATGACTTTATTTGAAATTTCCTGGGCGGAGCAAATCATTACTGATGCTTGGCCGGATCAAACCTTAGGCTTATCCGAACGGTACTCTCATACGGCTGATTATTGCGCCCGAACGGAATCCATGATGGGCCATCTTTCACCAGCCTCATTGCTTCTTCATCACAGCCATAGCCTACGCTTTTAATTATTTTAAACCGATCGGGTTGGCCGTTGGTGGATACCGTAAATTCAAGAATTACTTTCCCTCCAATATTATTTTGCCGGGCATTTTCCGGATAGCGAAGGTTATCTTCTACGTATTTACTATAAGCTTTTATTCCGCCTGAAGGCAGGGCCGATTTTTTTTCGACTTCATCCCTGTCCATATTTTTTTCAAAACTGAAAACAGGAGAGGAACTCAGTTGGGCGGTGTCGGGTTGCCCAGAGTGGATGGATTTTTTGGCAAAGCTGCGTGTGCCCCGGGTCAGCGATTCTTTTTTCTTAACTAATTCACTGGAAGAAGCAGCCTCTTGTGTGGCAGGCGATAATACATTTTTGGTTACGACAGGTTCTTCGGTTTTTAGTTCGGCTCCCGCAGCCATGTGTTCTTTTTCTTCTGCACTTGTTTCTGTGGAGATTGGCGGGAGAACCAGGTTCTCATTTTTTAGCTGGGGCGATTGTTTCGGAAGTAAATTTTCTTCAGCCTTTACCGGCTCTGTGGGGGAGGCAGGTAATTTTTTTTCTGCCTTCTCAGAATTTTCGGCTGGGGGCTGCGCAGGGGTAGAAGCAACCGGCTGAGGAGGTTCCGTTTTTAAAGCAAGCGTTTCGGGGGGAGGCGTAAATTGATAAATGGCCAATAGAGCTCCGGCCACGAGGGCTACCCCGGCTGCTACGCGCAAGGGAATAATCCACTTATTTTTTTTGCGATCTGAAATTTTTTTATTGAGTTCCGTTACATCAGCCGAAAGAGCATGACCCGATAAAGGCTCTATCCCTTCGAGAGCCTCGGCCAAAAACGGGTCGGTAAGCGCTCTTTTTTCCAGCGCATGCATTTCGGTGGCGCTGAGTTCGCCCTTCTTATATTTGATAATATCGTTGGAGAGGTCAGTCACGGGTTTCCATACAATTTTTTAGATTTCGTTTTCCGTTTTGAATAAAACTCTTTACCTGTTTATAATCGAACCGGGTAATGGTTTCAATTTCGCGATAACATTTTTCTTCCAAAAAAAACAAACGTACGCACTGCTGTTGGTCTGCGGCCAGTTGCTCCATGCATTTTTTTAGTTTCTCCAGGTTCTCTTCCGGTTCGGGGTCAGCCTCAGGATGCAATAGGTAGTGGTTTTCCATAGATCCTTCAGAAATTTCTTCCCTGAATTTACCTTTTTTACTCCGCAACTGCATCAGGCAGTAGTTACGAGCCGAAACATAAAGCCAGCCTTTAAAATTGGCCACTTCGTGCGAAAGCAAATCGGTTATCAGTTTTTCGAAAATCTGCATCACCGCATCTTTGGCTTCATCGCGATCTTTCAAATACTTTAAGCATACCCCAAAAACCAGCGAAGTATAGCGTTTAAACAATTCACCTATTATTTCGAGGCGACCCGAAGTTTTATAATCAATCAGTAATTCGCTATCGGTTTTAGGAAGAGTCATCCGCTCCAAGTTAAAATTTTTTTTGTGGCTTTATGGAAATCTCTGGAGGGAGGCATCCTAGGAATAAAAAACTATATGAAAACAAAATTTTTTTTGCTGGCCATCATCCCATTGATTTTGGCTGGCTTTGGATGGATGCCGGTACGAACGCTATCGGGCAAAGTAACTTCGGCTGCCGATGGTTTGGCCTTGCCGGGGATAAACGTAATGCTAAAAGGCACCGCCACGGGAGCCGTTACAGATCTGCAAGGGCATTATCTAATCTCTGCCCCCGACCAGGGAGGTGTTCTTATTTTTTCAGGTATTGGGTATAAAACGCAGGAAGTGAAAATCGGTAAAACCGACCGCATAGATGTGGCCTTGTCGTTACACGAAAAAAAGCGGCAAGAAGTAGTAGAGGCGCAACCCAACATGTACCGGAGCACACCGGCAACAAAGGCCGGTAGCGGAGCTTTCCTCTCAAAAAACGAAGCCTACGATGCCCAAACTTGGGCCGAACATGAGGGGGCGTTTAATACGGAAGAATATAAAGGGATCACCGAAAATATTTTTCACGATGCCCGAAACAGCCCGCTGTCCACTTTTTCTATTGATGTGGATAATGCTTCGTATTCTAATGTGCGAAGGTTCATTCAAAGTGGCCAACGTCCGCCTGTAGATGCCGTGCGCATAGAAGAAATGGTAAATTATTTTAAGTACAATTATCCGCAACCGGCCGGGGAAGATCCTTTTTCAATTAATACTGAAATCGCTACGGCCCCATGGAACGAAAAACACAAACTGGTTTTAATCGGGTTGCAGGGAAAAAACATACCTACCGAAAAATTACCACCTTCTAATTTGGTTTTCCTTATTGACGTGTCGGGCTCAATGAGCGCCCCCAACAAATTGCCGTTGCTGAAATCGTCTTTTAAGTTACTGGTACAACAACTGCGTGAGCAAGACCACGTGGCCATTGTTGTATATGCCGGTGCTGCGGGCTTGGTGCTTCCCTCTACATCGGGAGCAGAAAAATCGAAAATTATAGAGGCGTTAGATAGATTAGAGGCCGGGGGCTCAACGGCCGGTGGGGCTGGCATCCGCTTAGCCTACGATATAGCCCGGCAGCATTTTAATAAAGAGGGAAACAACCGGATTATTTTGGCTACCGATGGCGATTTTAATGTGGGTGAATCGAGCGATGGAGCGATGGAAAAACTGATTGAAGAAAAATGCCAAATGGGAGTTTTCCTTACCGTACTGGGTTTTGGGATGGGCAACTACAAAGACTCGAAAATGGAAACGTTGGCCGATAAAGGAAATGGAAATTATTTATACATCGATTCCATTTTGGAAGCCCAGAAAGCGCTGGTAAACGAATTTGGCGGAACACTGTTTACCATTGCCAAAGACGTAAAACTGCAGGTAGAATTTAACCCGGCCAAAGTGCAGGCATACCGGCTCATCGGCTATGAAAACAGGATGCTGAAGAGTGAAGATTTTAATAACGATAAAAAAGATGCGGGCGAGTTAGGTTCGGGGCACACCGTTACAGCCTTGTATGAAATTATACCCACCGGGGTAGAGAGTAAATTCTTTAAAGTAGATGAATTGAAATACCAGAAACTCAACCTCAACCCCTCCACGGCTAATACACCCGAATTACTAACCGTAAAATTCCGGTATAAAAAACCGGATGGCGAAGCCAGCAAATTAATAGTGCATCCACTTTCCGACAAAAGTAGTCTGCTCGAAAAAACATCAGATAACTTTCGCTGGGCGGCCGCAGTGGCCTCCTTTGGTATGGTGCTGCGAAACTCCGAATACCTGAATGGCTTTTCGGAAGAAGAGATTCTAAAATTAGCCCAGGGGGCTAAAGGCGATGACCGAGAGGGATATCGTACTGAGTTTATCGGGTTGGTAAGAGCCGATCGGCTCGTAGCGGCTAAGTAAACGATTGCAAAGCGAAGGTTCTGCCTTCGCTTTTTTTATAAATGGCTTGCACCAGATTTTTCTTAATGTGACATTTGGTATGCATGTCGGCCGAAAAAAAACTGGTACTGGAAGCAGCCAAATTGAAAAATATCAATAGTGGGCTGGGGCAGTTCTGCCTTCATCTGGGCCGGGCTATAGAAAAAGAGAATCATGAATTTGGGTTAATGTACCTGACCGACCCCACGGCCGGCCATACGTTTGGCAACCAAGTCAGGTATATTCATGCTACTAAATGGAACCGCTTTTTAGGCGTGCCCGTTGGCACCGATGTGTGGCACAGTTTTCACCACGGCTCGCCTTACCACCCCCGAAGCCAACACACCAAGACACTGGTAACCGTACACGATTTAAACTTTATGTTGAAGTACCACGGATGGAAACGAGATTGGGAATTGTATAAAATGCAGCGTGAAATAAAAAAAGCCGATGCCGTAGTGGCCATCTCTAATTTTACCCGGCAAGAAATATTGAAGCACTTGGATGTAGGCGAAAAGAAAATATCGGTGATTTATAACGGGCTCAATATTCCTATAGAAGAAGAAATAAAACCTTCGTTTGTAAATTTCGGTGCCTATTTCTTTTCGCTGGGTATTATTTCTCCTAAGAAAAACTTTCATGTATTGTTGCCCTTGCTTAAAAAAATGGAGGGAGTTTCGCTCGTTATAGCCGGCAACAAAGAAGGCCACTATGCCAAACGGATACTTGACGAAGCGCAGGAGTTAGGGGTGGCCGACCGGGTGTATTTGCCGGGCGAAATTACCGAAGGCGAGAAACGCTGGTTGTACCGCCATAGTAAAGCTTTTTTATTTCCATCGTTGCAAGAAGGTTTTGGATTACCTGTTTTAGAAGCCATGAATGAAGGCGTACCCGTATTTTGCTCTAACCATACAGCTCTGCCAGAGGTTGGCGGCCCGCAGGCCTATTATTTCACCGACTTTCACCCGGATAATATGCTGGAAGTACTGAGTAAAGGGCTGGCCGATTATCAAAGTAAGCCTCATAAAAAAATGGAGATTCAAAATTGGGCCCGGCAATTTTCGTGGGAGGAAGCAGCCAAAAAATATTTATCGCTGTACCGCGAATTAACTAAATGCTCATAGTGAAGCAGCGTGCATTTCTTCTTCAATTAATTTGTCCAGCACTTCAAAAAAGGAAAGATCGTATTCCCAGCCCAATGTTTTTCTGGCTTTAGAGGGATCGCCAAAAATATCTTTAATATCGGTAGGCCTGAATAAAACAGGATCGGATATGATTTTGGATATGGAAATATCCAATTTGCGGAATACATACTCCGCAATTTCGCGCAAGGAAACCGACCGGCCTGAACAAATTAAAAAATCCTGGGGGTATTCCTGCTGTAAGATGGCCCACATGGCTTTTACATATTCCGGGGCGTATCCGAAATCGCGTTTGATATCGATGTTGCCTACACGCATTTCGTTTTGCTTTCCTTTTTTTATCGCCACGGCCTGGCTAATCACTTTTTTCACAAAGAAATTTTCGGTGCGCAAATGCGATTCATGGTTGAAGAGCACTCCGTTGCAGGCATATAAACCGTACGACTCGCGGTAGTTTACCACCGACCAGTAAGCGGTGGCTTTGGAAATGGCATAGGGACTGAGCGGATGCATGGGCGTTTCTTCTGTAATGGGAAGGTGAGCTACCTTGCCATACATTTCACTGCTCGAGGCCTGATAAAAGCGAATCTCTTTATTTACGATTTTAATACTCTCCAATAAATTTAATACCGATATAGAATTAAATGTAATAGTGCCGATGGGCTGCTCAAACGACAACCCTACCGAACTTTGTGCTGCCAGGTTATAGAGCTCAGAAGGGTTGTATTTTTTTAAAATGGAAATGATACTGGGTATGTCGGAAAGATCACATTCTTCCAGATTGATTTTATCTACGATATTCAAATATCTTAGTTTCGACAGATTGGAGTTGTTGTAGCTGCGGATGATGCCCACCACACGATATTCTTTTTGCAGCAATAACTCGCTGAGGTAGGCCCCGTCTTGGCCGGTTATTCCGGTAATGATAGCGGTTTTCATTTTATAAGCGATCGGTAAATAGACAAATACCCTTTGGCCGTATTGGCCCAATCAAACTGCAACGCCCACTGCTTTATTTTTTCTTGCGGCCGTTGTTGATAAAAATGGTTCATTCCCTCCGCAAATACTTTCTGCATGGATTCGGCCTCGAAATCGGTAAAGTAGTAGGCCACGTTGCCGCCTACTTCGGGAAGCGAGGTGTGGGTGGAGAGAAATACAGGCTTACCGTGGCTCATAGCCTCCACGGCAGGCAACCCAAACCCTTCCGCAATGGAAGGAAACAAAAAAGCTTCGCAGTGTTGGTAGTACCAGGTTTTTTCCTCTTCACTTACCGGCCCCGGAAATTTGAGCCGATGCTGTACGTTATGCTTTCTGGCTTCCTCTATAATTTTTTCCTGGTAGTTAGTCTTAGAAATTCCGGCAATCCATAATTCGAAATCGTTCCCTTGCAGCAGGCAGGGGAGTACATGAAAATTTTTCTTAGGCAATATCGTTCCTAAAGCAAATAAAAAGGGTTTGTCGGGTTTTAAGGCAGGCACCTTGGGCTGTGTGGGGGTATCGAAGTTACATCCGATATAGTTGGTGCTGCAAGGTTTCCCCTTAAAATCTAAATGTGCTTTGGCCTCGTTTAGTGCGAAGTCTGAAATACTGGTAATATGGTCGGCTCGGTTAACCCGGTCTTGAATAAGTTGAAGCCGCTTTTTGTTTTTGGGATCGTTGGGGTGTTCGTGCAGAAAATTCAGATCTAATATGGTGAGCACCACTTTTGTTTTTTTGGCCAAGGGCACATACATAGACGATTGGTAGGTAATGTGCCATACATCGTAGCGGCCGGTATTTAACATCAGTCTGGAGCCGCGCCAGGGAAGGTAAAGTTTATTAATGGGCGAAAGGCTGTAGTACGAACCCTCTTTGCCAAAACAGCCTCGCAGCGAGGCGGGCACCAAAAAAGAAAGGTGTTCGTCAGGGGCTTTGAGTTTCAGTAATTTCTCACCGGTATTTTTGCAAACATGGTAGGGCCCGGTGTTAGGGTACTTCATCCGCTCGCAATCAAATAGAAAAGACTTCATTGTAAATTTTGTGTGAAGATATTCATTGTTTATTTAGTTAACGGAAATTCTTCCGCAGCAATTTCAAATGCCAGTTGCTGTCCGGTCTTTGCAATGGCAGCACATTCTTCGTTGTGAGAGAAGCACCAATTTATTTTTTCTATCAAGTCAGATAAATCTGGCTTTACCGGTACGAAATGTTGCCAGGGCAATAACTTGTGGTAATACCATTGTTTATAGCCGTCAGCAGATTCAATCTTAATTACACAACAGCCCATTAGCAATCTTGAAAAGAAATTTTGCCATGCATTGGTATGCCCATCTATGTCAATAGCAAATTTCTTATTTAAGAACATTTCTTGTGGAATGGGTGCTTTGGCTATACCCAATTCTATGAGTTTTTGTTGTGCGGCAGGCTCTTGCTGCAAGACGTTATTATTAGCAATAGCCGCATCTACTTTAGTATGCTTCATTGTAAGCAGGCAGAAACGAACCCTCAGCATCAGTTCCGGGTTGTTGGCATTAAAGGGAGTTGTGTAGGGAAATCCTTTTCCGGTAATAGACCCCCGCCAAACAATCTTCTCTTCCCGTTCACTCCACAAATTAGGAGCTGACAGAATTTTTTTTCTTAACTGAAAATAACCTTTGGAATGAACAAAATGATGATCGGGGATTAGTATTGCATTCTCACCGTTAGATGAAAAACTAAGATTTTTTTCATTCCATGAAAGAGGCAAATCATTGCCGCCATCAGATAAATCAGCATAAACAGAATGATCTATTTTTCGAGAAAGTAAGTAGTGGAGAATGCAACTTAACGCATGTCGGGCATTGCATTTGTTAGTATAGGTTAGTTGGTCGGGGTGAATGGAGACAACACATATAAATTTTCTTCGAGAACTCACTTTTACATGCGAGCACGAAGGAAGGTTAGAATTTGTACGGAGGGTTATAAGAATCTTATGATCGCGATAGACACGAATAGTAATTTTTATTTTGACTATGGTTCTTTCTAAGAAGTGAATAAAAAACATTATTAACTATTTTTGTATAACATCATTAAAATCATATACTTAACCGAATAATTTATGAAGTTAATTAAATTATTAATTGTAATTGTTTCTTTACTTATGTTATCCTGCGCCAAAGAAGATGAGAGTAAAGTTGTAAGTAACCAGCCGCAGGGTGTTGCCTTCCCAGATTTTTCTAAAAGTGCTACGGATACTAGACTTGGGGTTGGAAGGTATTACAATGTAAGCAACCAATGGGCGGCAGCACAATGGACATTTAAGGGTGACTTTAATGGTGATAAGCTATGGGACGTTATTTCTATTAATGGAACACAGGCCTATGTAAAATTGTCTCAAGGCGAAAACGCATCCAGCTATTTAAGCCAGACATGGCAAACGGATGGTATATTTAGTAGTCAAGCCGGATATACTTGGGTTGGAGATTTTAACGGGGACGGATTTAGCGATATTGCTTCTGCCATTGCGGGTACAGCCTATATGAAAATTAATAACCAAAATGGAGGATTTAGCTATGGAGCTTGGACTGTTTCAAACCAATGGGGAGCTGGAGGCTATACAGTAGTAGGTGACTTTAACCACGATGGTAAAGATGATATCGCCTCATTTAGTGGGACTAATGCCTACATGAAATTATCAACCGGCAATGCTTTTCAAAACCTAACTTGGATAACTGACGGTATTTTTGGAGGAAGCGGATGGACGTATGCCACAGATTATAATGGAGATGGCTATTGTGATGCCATTTCTTTGAACGGTGGTCAGATTTTGATTAAACAATCGACAGGTAGCGGATTTAGTAATTTGTCTCACAATACCACAAATCAATGGGGCGCTATAGGATACACATGGACAGGGGACACAAACGGCAATGGAAAAGGAGAAATAATTACAGCCATAGGGAGTACAATTATTGTTAGAGAGTGGAGCGGTATTTCTACATGGGGAATGATTACGAATAATACTCAGAATTTATGGGGGAGCGATGGGGGATCTAATTTTAGAAAATACAGCTATAATTTTGTAGAAAATTTTAATGGAGTTGATGGTGATGATATTGTTTCACTAATAGGAAATCAAGTTTTTGTTCATTAGAATTTACCCACAGTTTCTTCCTATGAAAGTAAGCGGCTTTACCATTGTGCGCAATGCAGTTCAGTATGATTACCCCATTGTAGAGGCCGTTAACTCCATCCTGCCTTTGTGCGATGAGTTTGTTATTGCCATTGGCCGCTCCGATGATGCCACCGAAGAACTCGTGCAGAAAATCAATTCGCCCAAAATAAAAATTATACACACCGTGTGGGACGACAACCTGCGCGAAGGCGGCCGCACCTTTGCCCTGGAAACAGACAAAGCCTTTCAGGCCATCTCGCCCGACAGCGACTGGGCTTTTTACATTCAGGCCGATGAGGCTGTGCACG
The DNA here is from genome assembly GCA_018267135.1 of Bacteroidota bacterium. Taxonomy (GTDB): domain Bacteria; phylum Bacteroidota; class Bacteroidia; order Cytophagales; family Cyclobacteriaceae; genus ELB16-189. The sequence continues at coordinate 122,081 of JAFDZA010000010.1, read as the reverse complement.
AAAAATACCACGGCACCATACGCGAAGCCATGGGAAAATATAAAAATGATTTTGCGGTGGATGGGCTGCTGTTTAACTACCAACATTTTTACGGATCGTACGATTACGTGGGCGAATCGTGGCGGTGGTACAGGCGCGAAATACGTATTGTTCGGAACAACAAAAATATTTTTTCGTACAAAGACGCCCAGGGCTTTCGCAAAAAACCCAATGAAAAATTGCAGGTAAAGTTGATTGATGCCTGCATCTACCACTATGGCTGGGTAAAAGACCCGCGCACCATGCAAGCCAAGCGGCACGGCTGGGCTCAGTTTTATTTTGAAGAGGAATGGATTCAAAACAACATCCTTCGTGGCGAAGCGTTTGATTACGGCAACGTAGATGCGCTTGCGCTTTTTAAGGGCACCCATCCGCAGGTTTTACAGGCCCGGATTGAGCAAAAAAACTGGAAATTCGATCATGATATCTCCATTAAAAAATACTCGCTTAAAGAAAAAATAAAACGGTTTATTTATTTTTTTACCGGCTACCGCATAGGGGAGTATAAAAATTATAAAATCATTTAAGGAACGGAGTACGGTTATAATCAGGAAAGAAATTATTTTTGCGGTCTTTATTTCCTGTTATGATCGTAAAAACCAAAAATTACCGCTTAGAAAAGAAAACCTACATCCGCACGGCTTTTATAAGCGTGCTAAAACAGCAGTGGTGGGTGTCGCTGATTGTGGTAGCCATTTGCCTGGGCTATGTATGGATTCCCAGCGGCTGGTGGTTTTTTGGAGCCGGACTGGGCACCTTGCTTTATTTGTTGTTTTGGTGGATTCAGTTTTATGGCGTTACCCAGTTGGAACAAGGTAAAATGCTGTTCGAACGGTTTTCGTACGAAATTAACAGCCAGCAGATTCTGATGAAACTCAACACCCGCGAGGGTATGCCTATGAAGTGGGATCAAATTAAACGGGCGTATGTGGGCAAAGATTATTTTGCTCTTTTCCTGAACAAAGCCCAACTGATCTATTGGCCTTACAAAATTTTTAATACCGACAACGAGCGGAAATTTGTAACGAGCATCTTAAAAACCAAAGGGCTGATAAAATGATTTGGCAAATTTGAAAATGAAACGAGAGGACAAACCCTATACTTCATTTACAAATTCTAAAGTTAACCGATCATCTCCTTCGGTTGCGCTGTCTAAAATTTATCGTTATTGCGCGTACCAGGAGCGATCTCATCGGGAAGTAAAAAACAAATTATTTGAATACGGTCTTTATTCAACCCAAGTCGATGCGCTTCTTTCGCAGTTGATCACTGAAGGATTTTTAAACGAAGAACGGTTTGCGAAAGCTTTTGCCGGGGGGAAATTCAGGATGTTGAAATGGGGGCGGCTGAAAATACAACGCGAGCTGGAAGGACGAGGGCTTACACCCCGGTGCATCGCCAAAGGTCTGGCTGAAATTGATCGCCAGGAATATGGAAAAACACTAAACACCATCTTGCAAAAACATTTTAAATCGGTAAGCGAGCCCAACTTGTTTAAAAAGAAAAACAAAGTAGCCCGGTATGCCATTAGTAAAGGATATGAACCCGAACTGGTTTGGGCGTGCCTGCAAAACCAGTTCGATTAACACTTGCCACAAAAGGGAGTTTTGTTAACTTAGTCAGTCAAAAGTAAACATGAACCAACTCATTCTTACCTGCCATACGTTGTTAGACCAACTTACCCATTCGGTTAAGCCGCTAACAACCGAAGAATTTGCCTGCCCTTTAAAAGTTCTGAGCGGAGCCTCCATTGGGCAACATGTGCGCCATACATTAGAATTTTTTATGTGCCTGGAAAAAGGATTTGAGGCAGGCATAATTAACTATGATAAACGTACTCACGACAAAAACATAGAGGGAAGACCGGAACGGGCACTCCAGGCAATTCAGCTGATCAAAACATTTATCGGCTCCATACAGACGGATAAACCCTTAACCTTGCAGATAGCGTATGACGAAGAAGGCAGCGAGTCTATCGAGGTACAGACTAACAGCTATCGCGAAATTATTTACAACATCGAACACACCGTGCACCACATGGCCATTATGAAAATCGGTTTCCGCGAAGTGGCCCCCCATGTTATATTACCGGTTGACTTTGGAGTGGCCGCCTCTACCCTTCGTTACCGCCAAGAAAATTTTGAAAAGGCGCATTGATTCATGGCATTGAGAGGACGAAAATTTTTTATCAAACTTTTTAATTGGGAGTACTGGCCATTTGGCATTATCCATATTCCGTTGGTGTTGATGTGGCTATGGTATTCGCTGCGCGAACGCTCCTTCTTTTATTTTTCGGCTTCTAACCCGGGCATTTTATCGGGTGGTATGATGGGCGAATCAAAATACGAAGTGCTGTCGCTTATTGCCGACACGTTGAAGCCGAAAACCATACTGATAAAATTACCGGTTTCAACAACTACCCTCGAAACCCAATTGCTGGAAGCCGGCCTGGCCTATCCACTGATATTTAAACCCGATCTGGGCGAGCGCGGGTGGATGGTGCGGAAGATTAATAATCCAGACGAAGCGCAACAGTATCTTTCGGAAATCAAGATTCCCTTTATCGTACAGCAATGGATTGATCTCCCGCTGGAGTTTGGGGTGTACTATGTGCGGTTTCCAAACGAAGAAAAAGGCGTAGTCAATTCGATTACCGGTAAAGAGTTTTTAAGTGTTTACGGAGACGGCAAAAAAAAATTGAGCGAATTAATTTTAGAAAATAGCCGCGCCATACTGCAATGGGAAGTGCTGAAAAAAAAATACCAATTCCAATTAGACCGGGTTCTGACCGAAGGCGAAAAAATAGAACTTGTTTCTATCGGCAACCATTGTTTGGGCACTGCTTTTATAAATGCCAATCAGTACATTACACCCATGCTGAACGAATCGTTTGACCGCATCAGCAGAAATATTCCAGGGTTTTATTTCGGACGGTATGATCTGCGGTGCGCATCGATAGAAGAATTAGAAAAAGGAAACGTAAAGATTGTAGAGCTTAACGGATGTGGTGCCGAGCCTTCGCATATCTATCATCCCAACGCTTCATTGTGGAAAGGCGTAGCCGATTTAATCCGGCATTGGAAAAACCTTTACCGCATAAGCCGCGAAAACCATTTGCGCGGAGTTCCCTATCTTTCGTTTCGCGAGGGAATATCCATTTATAAAAAATGTAAAGCATTGCAACGCTAACTATGTATTACCTATTTGTTTTTTCACTTGGTTTTTTTTTCAGTTTCATTGGCTCCATTCCTCCGGGTACGCTGAACGTAACCATTTTGCAATTAGCCCTTCAGGAAAAAATAGAAGTGGCCAAACGCTTTGCACTGGCAGTGGCCATTGTGGAATATCCTTACGCATGGATTGGCGTTCAGTTTGAATCCTGGCTTTCCTCTTCCCCCATGGTGGTGCAAAACTTTCAGTTGATTGCCGCCATTGTTATGACATCACTGGGGGTTTTTAATTTACTGCCATCGAAACCCCCCACAGGGTTTGCCAAAAAATTTAGCGAGAGCGGCTTTAGGCGTGGGTTGGCTCTGAGTTTGCTTAACCCCATGGCCATTCCCTATTGGATGGGCTTCACTGCATATCTTAAAGCCCAGGGCTGGATCAGCCTCTCCACGCCCGGGCTATTGCATAGTTATGTGCTGGGCACCTCGGTAGGCGCACTCGCACTGCTTTCGCTGGTAATCCGTTTTGCAAGGAAAGTAGCACCCTATATTCAGGGTAATTTTCTGGTGCGCACCATACCCGGTTTGGTGTTGCTGGTGTTAGGCTTGTATGCCTTTGCACGGTATTTTTTTAAGTTTTAAACCCTGAGGGTATATTCCTAAAGTACGATTAGAGTTAAATATAATTGTTGATAGCTTAGCTTAAAAAGCCAATAAAAAAAAGAGGCTGCCCTTTGTCGGCAGCCTAATTGTTGCTTAGTTTTTACTGCTTTTTCGACTGCGCCAGTCGTTTAGTTTCTTTAACTGATCTTCTTTAAGCATGGGTTTGAGTTGCGAGCTCAGCGAGTCCATTACACGTTTTTCTTGCTTTTGATAGCTGGCACGCAATGCTTCTAAACGCTTAGCAGTTTTGTCCAACACCGGTTTCATTTTTATTTTCTGCACGCTGTCGGCATCGGTAATGTGGTACACCCGGTTGGCTAGCGAACTTTTGCCCGAATGGTCGTAGCTATACCTTTTATTATCGTGCCCCCCATGGCCACGGCCGTGGCTTTGCGCGATGGCGGCAGACGAGATGGCGGCCAGCATTATTCCCAGCAGCACACCCCAACTTCTTGTAGTTTTCATGTGTTTATATTTTTTCTGATTAGACCACGGCCATGTAGTTTTTATTCCGGTACTTTAAAAAATTTTATTTCATGTCGCTTTTTACCGCATCCTTAAACTCGGGCAGCAATGGCAATTGTTATTATATAGGCAACCACCGCGAGGCCGTGCTGGTAGATTGCGGCATTTCTAATCGCGAAGTGATGCGCAGACTTAAGCGCCTGGCTCTTTCTATAGAAAAAGTAAAAGCAATTTTTCTTACGCACGAACATAACGACCATGTAGTGGGAGCTGCGGGGGTATCGCATAAACACCAAATTCCCGTTTACATTTCGGCCGGCACCCGTCCGCATTTTGATTTTGGGATAGACGAGAAACTGATACGAATCTATGAACCGGAAATAGAAATTAAATTCGACCAACTTTCAGTCATCTGCTCGCCCAAACAGCACGATGCCTTAGATGCCCATAATGTTATGGTAACCAATGGCTGTGTAAGGGTAGGAGTGTTTACCGATTTAGGTAAACCATGCCACCACACCATTCGTTATTTCAAGCAGTGCCATGCTGCTTTTTTAGAAAGCAACTACGATGAGGATATGCTGGAGAGGGGTTGGTATTCTCCGGCTTTGAAGGATAGAGTACGAGGCAACTACGGTCACTTATCAAACAAACAGGCCTTGAAATTGTTTGTAGATCACCGGCCTTCGTTTATGAGTCATCTGTTTTTATCGCATTTGTCGCGCCATAACAACCGTGAAGAAATGGTGCAATCGTTGTTTGCGCCTTATGCCAAAGAAATAAAAATTATTATTGCCTCCCGAAAAAAGGAAACCGACTTATTTAAAATTGGAGAAGATGAAATGGAGCAGTTAAGGTTATTTGGATAGCACGCCAAACAAAAAAATTATACCGGCCGCTTGTCCTTTTCTTTTTCAGCAACAGCCGGGGCAACAGGCACCCACTCTCCTATTTTGGTTTTCGGAATACCAAAAAGATGGTATGCCAGCAACAAGCCAGCTGAATTAAATTCAGTTTTCTCTACCCGGAAAACTCCCTGCTGAAAGGGGTTCCCCCCGACTGTAACAGAGTAATGAATATCCAGCGCTTCCCCGCGCGGGGTAAAGGATAAGCGCACAGCCGGCAAATCGGTGCTGGTGCCGAAATCAATATGAGTGTTTTTTAGTTGATTAAGAATGGGGCGATAGGCTTCCGGCATTGGGTTATCAACATCTAATTGCATTTTCATTTTTAAACCGGAAAATGGAACCAGTTGCGGATAGGTGAGGTACAGTTGCCTGATATTAGTTTCCCGTTTTGTGCCTCCGGTGGCTAACGCCAAAGCTTCATAGGTGCGTGCCCGCAGCAGTGTTTGGTAAGGATCAGCGGTATCCGGATCGTTCAGCACCTGCTCTAAATACGAGATGGCTTCACCTTCTTTTCCTTCGGCCAGATATAATTTGCCGAGCACATACTTAAAATATTTTTTCAGACGAGGCCGTTTGTCGGTGGTCAGCCGTTTTTTATAAAGGCCGATAAAATAATCGTTGCCGAATCCTTCCATCACCGACCATACCTCATCAAACGTCATCAGGTTTTCGGGCGAGAACAGGGTATAGATTACCTGATCGCGTTCGGGGTTTTCGGCCACCAGCGATACCAGCAACATTTTTTGATGACGTATCTCCAGCGTGTACTTTAGCCAGCGATACCAATTAGCCGGATTAAACCAGAAGTACCATTCGTTGTGTTCAAACCAATATTCTTTTTTGAATTGCAATTGGTTGAGGTAATGCAGGGCTGCTACCGCCAGGTTATATTGCTCCTGCCCCCACGTAGTGCCGATGTGCAACTCCTGAAAGCGACTCGCTTTGTTGGTGCGCTCCTGGCTTTCGGCCGTCAACCCTTCATAGTGAAGCGCCCGTGCCAGCCCGATGCTGTGCCAGCCATAGCCGGGCGTGCTGCCCTGTTCCAGAATGACTTTATTCAGCAGGGTATCGGCTTGCTCAGGATGGCCGCGGTAAATATTGAGCGTGCCGCGCATGTAATAATATTCTTTGGTATTCTTTTCAATACTTTGTTCGCGTTCGGCTGCTTCTTTAAAAAATAAATCAGCTTCTTCAAACTCGCCCATCGCCAGTTTAAATTCGGCATAGTTGTTACTGGAATATTGATTGTTTTGGATTAGCACATCGTAGTAATACCCGGCCGAATCAATATTGAGCAGGTAATCGTATATCATGGCTTTGTAGTGGTAGGTACTCAGGTATTGCCGGTTGAGGTAACGCGGATCAAACAAGCCATTATTTAAGGGCATATCAATCTGGAGTTTGCGCAGAGCCGAATCCAGACACTGGTTGGCCGCGCGCACATTTTCATTTACGGTATTTTTCAGAAATGAAAATCGTTTAGAGGTGTACATCCGGTTGCGGTGGTAGAGCCAGGCCATGGTGTTGTACGAATCCAGATTAAACTCTAATTGAAAATTGCGGTCGCGTACGTGGCGCAATACGTTCATAGCCTGATCCTGATCTTCTACATTCTGGTAGCAACGGCTAAGGAAATAGGTAATCAATCCGTAATCCGATTGAAAGCGGTAGTTCGCGCTGTAGTCGGCAAAATTATTGGTGCGCATGCGCAGCAACGGATCAAAATCGTTTTCCATTTTTTGGCAGGCTTTTTTCAGCGGCCCGATGGCTTTGTGGAAGCCGAGTTCATCGTTAGCCCGAAAAAAAAGAAAAGCCCCTTCCAGCATATAGCCCACATAGTAGGTACTGTCTCTGCGGATAAAACTACGGGCTTTGTCGTATGTTTTTGAGTCGGTAAAAGAGGTTTTTAATTCATTCCGTTCCCGGTCAATTTGCAGACGGGTGGCATTTTGAGCCGGCATCCACAGACTCCCAAAAAACAAACAACTAAAAAGAAACCCGTGGCGCATATTATTTTTTTGACTGGATACCCATCTTCGAAAGTTTGTTTACTTCCTGATCAACGAGCTGGTTCAGGGCAGTGCGCGAAGCTTCGCGGTGGCGGAAAATGAGCCGGTGGTGAAGCACCGGCTTTGCCAGTGCCTGCAGGTCATCTTCAATGACGTAGTCGCGCTGGTTTACCAGTGCCCAGGCTTTCAAACATTTAATAAATATTATTCCTCCTCGTGTGGAGCAGCCCAAGGCTATCTCCTGATGATGGCGTGTGCCCTGCACTATGTGTACTACACTTTTAATTAACTCCGGATGGATATATACTTTTTCCGCTTCCTGCTGCAGGTGTATAATGTCGTTGTAGGCCAATACTTGTTTTACGGTATTCTTGCCGTTGTTGATGGTGAGATAATTTTGATAAATATCGAATTCTACTTCCTCGCTTACATAGCCGAATGAAATTTTCATGAAGAAGCGATCCAGTTGTGCGGCCGGAAGCGGATAGGTTCCTTCCATCTCAATGGGGTTTTGTGTGGCGATGGTAAAGAAAAACGGATCGAGCTGAAAAGTAGTGTCGCCTGCCGAAATTTGGTTTTCGGCCATACACTCCAGCAAAGCGCTCTGCACTTTGGGCGAGGCCCGGTTTATTTCATCGGCCAGCAAAACGTGGGTAAACAGCGGCCCTTTTTTGAAGACAAAATCTTTTTTGGTTTCATCATAAATATGCGAACCGATTAAATCCATCGGCAGCAGGTCGGGTGTAAACTGAATGCGTTTAAAGGCCACCCCGCCCTGGGCCGAGTGGAAGTCTGCCGTTCCTTCCGAAATAGATTGTGCCAGTGTTTTAGCCAACACGGTTTTGCCTGCTCCGGGGTTATCTTCAAGTAAGATGTGACCCCGCGCCAGCAGGGTGGTAACTACATATTTTATTTCTTGCGGCTTGCCGCGAATAATCGTTTCGATGTTGGCGGTAAGGGTTTTCAGTTTTGAGAGGCTGTCGGTCATACAGTTGGGTTTTCAGTTTCAGAAGGTTGTTGAAAATAGCGGATCGCCCGCACTACGTTAAAGTAATTTGATAATCGTTTGAAAAATCCTTTTTTCTGGCGGATAGCCGTCCCGATTTTTTTGGCAAACCCACTGATCTGTTGCTGGTCGTCTTCAGTCAGGTTGCCCGGGGCGTACTTCAAGCGCAGGTACGTTCTCATGAATCCCGAAAAATCGGTGGCCATTTCCGGATCTATTTTTTTCTCGGCATACTCCAGTGGGGTTTCCGTATCTCTTTCCAGGCCCAACATGTGCAGCCGGTACAATGTAGCCCGGTAGAGTTGGTCGGCCTGCGCTGAGCCTTTTGAAGCAAGCGCCAGCCGAAGGAGGCGATAAAGAAGATACAACAAAGGGAATAAAAGTATCAGAAATAAAAACGATCCCACCGTAATACCCGACACCCAGGCAATCTCTTTCAGGGTAATTTTCTTTTCGGGTTCCTGGTTTTTCTTTTTACCTGCCTCTTTTTTACCGGCTTGTTTTTCCTTTCCACGAATGTGAATCTCATCGGCAATAACAGGAGAAGGAAAATTTTCTACTTGCGTTTCGATGGCCACACCGGGTTGCGGCCGGGGAATTGATCGGGCTTCGTCTTTGTAGGAAACAATGATCAGCGAGTCGCCCGGTTTAATAGCGGCCAGCGTGGTGTCGCGTTTATTGTAGAGCACACGGCAAAGCGAAGCATCGACCGGCCGGGTAAAAATTTTGTTGAGCCGGTAGGTAGTGTTTTGAAAGATTAAATCTTTAAACGAAGCCGTCATCTGTTTTTTGTTCAAGTCAATGGATTCGGTTCGGGCACTTAGCACCAGCCAGGGTTCGGGCGGAGGAAGGGGCGGGGTGCCATCGGGTTTGGGGGCTCCTTGTTGCTCTTCGTTGCCGATGGTCATATCAAAATCCATCCAACCGTATTCCGGAAAATAGACCTGCGTCCAGGCATGCGCCTGGCTGGCATAGAACCAATACCATCCTTTATTTTTGTCGCCCCGGTTGATGGTGGCAAAGCCGGTGGTGAAGCGGGTTGGCACTCCTAATGCTCGCAGCATAAATAAAGAAGCCCCCGCATAGTACGTGCAATAGCCCGTGTGTGTTTTAAATAAGAAATTGTACAGCATTTTAGAGCTGGGTATGTTGGGGTCATCTAAAGCTCCGGCCTGAAGCGAGTAGCGAAAGATTCGTTTTCCGTTTTCATTTTTACGAAGAAAAAAATCGCGTACGGCCAGTACCTTATCCAGCGGCCGGGCATTTTTAGAGGAAAGGCGAAATGCCAGCTTGGCAATGGAATCGTATATGGCTCCGGTGGGGTATTCGGTATAGTAGGAGAGTACTTCGGAATTTATTTTGTTGTAATTTTTTATTTTCTTCAGCTCATCATACCGCTGCTCCTGAATTTTTTCCAGCATTGGGCTGGCCGAAATATTGTAAACAAAGTAAGCGTTGTTCAGTTCAGAGGTGAACGAATAGGTTTTGTATGCCGATAAAAATGTTTTTTGAAAATCTTTTTCTACCGGTATGGTTTGAATATGAAACGCGCTGGAAGGACTGAGTACGGCATGCTTCCACGTATTTTCTGAAAGATAAACACTCGCCTCGGTAACCTTACGGAATTTATCGGCCATGGATTTGCGGATGATGGAGGTGTCGGTAAACGAATAATACATCGGCAGCCGGGCCGGATCTACTTCCAGTTCATCAAACGAAGGCACACCAACATCGCGTGTAAAACTTTCTTTGGCGGGGTCATACCGGGTAAGGTAATGGTAAACAAAATACAATGGAGCGGGCGATCCATCCGGGAAATAATTATCGAGCCGGGCGCAGAACATCAGCTTATCGGACGAACTCATCTTAGTGCTTACCCGCATGGTGTCTTTCAGGCGATAGCCGTCATCGGTTTTCTCCATCAGCCCGTTGCGGTCGTCATAATTATCTTGGTTGTTTCCTTTACTATTTTTGCCTTTGGCTCCGCGGGCGGCCAGTTCCTTTTCTACGACTTTTAGGTTGCCGCTAAACAAACTTTCGGTAATGAAGAGGGCCAGCAAAATCAATAACACAAACAAGGCAATGCGGATCAGAAACCGGCCTGATTTTTTAAAACTCAATTCGATTCGCTCGGTTAGAACAGGGGAAAGAAAAAGCATGTACAATCCATACACCACCACCGGGGCAAGATGCACCAGAATATAGGAGAGGCTAATATCTAAAGTATCAGAAACAGCTACGAGCGTAACTACTGCCAGCAACCCAAACAAAATAAAATGACTCCATCGGATTTTAATCAAAAGCAACCCAAACATCCAGCCGATAATGAAGAGTGTCGAATAGAGTTGAAACCGAGCGGTGGCATAGAATACATCAAACTCACCGGGCAACCGGCTGATAAAGCGCTGCAAGAGCAGGTAGACTACCCATAAAATAATAAGCGACACTACCCACCGGGCTCCGTAATAATAAAGCGAGTAAGCGAGCAGAAGCCCCAGTGAAAAATAAAATGTTTGCCCGGCTATGCCTGTGTTAAGTGCGGTGTATGAAAAATTAATAAAACGTAAGGTTATAAATCCAATGACCATTGTAGGGATGGCCACCAGCACCAGGCGGATCAGTAGTTGTTTAAATCGGTCGTTTAGAAAATCTTTTTTCATCGGGTCAGTTCAATACGATCGGTCAGCCAGGTATTATCGCGTTGGCGGATGGCTTCCGTTATCAACGCTTCGTTGCGAATTAAATTTTTTCGTAATCCGGAGATCAGCCACGGTTGGCGAAGGGCATCGGTAGGCTTTTTTTCAGGTCTGAAAAATATATTTTTCATAGAAAACGTAAACGGAGAAGGTATGGCTGTAGAGAGTTTTACAATGACCAACGGAATGGCTGCCGGCAAGTGGCGCACGAGTGTTTGAATTTCTTCGATTGGCGTAAGCGAAGGCAAGCAAACGAAAGCCGCTTGGTTATAACTAACAAAAGCGGTGGGAGCTATTTTGTTTTGCCAGAAACAAGCTGTAATCTGGTAGAGTTCTATTTTTTTGTCGCCCACGCCTGCCAACTTGGGTATTTCCTGATCAGGAGGAAGGCGTACTGTGTAGTCGTTTCGTTGCAATGCCTCCAGCAGATTTCTTACCCTGTCTTTATATACGTTCAGCAATTCTGTTTCAAAGGCTCCGTCATTTAACGTAAAACCGTTAAAGAAACTGATATAGAAATATAAATGCGAGGCGTACGGATCTTTTATTTCAGGAATACGCACCACCAATTCTCCGCTCTTGGCATAAATTTTCCACACGATGCGCTGAATGTTATCACCGGTTTCATACTCTTTATAGTTTACGTATTCGCCCTCTACCCGTTTGGGTACATCAATGCGGTGCTTTTGTTCTTCCGTGCTGTGCGGAAACGATTTAATCGTTTGTGGCTCGGTAGCTACAGGCAATGTATAGAGTTGCTGGGTAAACGGAATAGCACAAGGCAACGATACTAATCCAAACATATCGCAAAAAGTGATTAACACTTTTTCCATATCGTAAATGCCCCGGTTGTGCAGCAGTGTTTGCCCCGATCCCTGAAGCGCCTGTCGCCAAAGGTGGCGCGGTTTGGTTACATTGGTATCTAAAACAATAACACCCGAAAGATTTTGGTTGGTAAATGCCAGCCGGGCTTGGATGGTTCCCAGCAAAGGCCGCAAGGCCGCCCCCGTAAGCGATACGGTTACGTTTACCCAACCAGCTTCCGCTTTTTTTCCATCGCCAAATTTTACCTGAAGAGCGGCATTGGGTTTTACGCTTAAATAAAAATAAACCCACACCGCAACGGTAGAAACCAGACTGAATAAAAAAAGCCCGATAATCGTCCATTGTATCAGTAGGAAAAACGGATTCATCACCAGCCAAAGAGTAGAATCGTCTTGGCCGTATTCGTTTCTGAGCCACCGGCTGGCCAAGGCAATGATGAGCAGAGCTACAAACAAGGGCCAACGCACGCCCGTCCACTTCAACCAATAGGAGGCTGATTTGATAACCGAGGAAAGTGAAATGGATTTATTCATGAAATTCGTTCACAAGAAAAGAAATTGTGAGGGAAAGTTCAAAGTACTGCCCGAATGTAAAAAGTTTGCCGCACCTTTGGTCTTTCAATAACAGCGCATGTTTCACACCCGATTAAAAGTTGTTTGCCCTTCTGATTTTTCTGAGATTATGATGGCCGAAGTAGCCGAAGCCGGCTTTGAATCATTTATAGAAACGGACGAAGGATTTGAAGCGTATGTAGAAGGCGAAAAATATGATCACCGGTATTTAACCGAGATAAAAGAAAAATATAAACACGTTTCCCCCTTGTTGTTTTTTCAAGACCAGATTAAAAAACAAAACTGGAACGAAGAGTGGGAAAAAAATGTAGAACCTATTATTGTGGACAACCAATGTCTGGTGCGGGCGGAGTTTCATAAGATTGAAAAAAAGTACCCTTACGAAATAATCATCACTCCCAAGATGTCGTTTGGCACCGGGCATCATCAAACCACCTACCTGATGCTGAAAAACATGATGCGGATAAACCACCAGAACAAAAAGGTAATGGATGCTGGGTGTGGCACCGCCATTTTATCTATCATGGCTTCGCATTTGGGTGCGGCCCATATCGAAGCATTTGATATTGACGAGTGGAGCGTGCTAAACGGCCAGGAGAATACTCAGATCAACCAATGCCACAATATTACAATACGTCAGGGTAAAATTTCTGATCTGACATTCAATTCCTCTTTTGATATTGTGCTGGCCAACATTAATCGCAATATTCTGCTTGACGAAATGAACCGGTATGCCGGAGTACTCTATCAACAAGGGCATTTATTGCTGAGCGGATTCTTTTCAAAAGATATTCCGGTGCTGGCCGAAGAAGCAACTAAGTACGGATTGTACGAAATTTTTCGGGATGAAAAGGAAACCTGGGCAACCGTAGCCTTTCTCAAAAAATAAAAAACACGAGCCACCGTTTATACGGCAACACCCCGTTTCCGCTATTAGAACTTTCGCCTTTTATTTACGAACTTTCACGCCTTTTATGGGTGTGAAAAAGAGCCTATTATATTTTTTTGTCTGCTTCGGATTTTTTCATGCCCGGGCTCAAAATGCCAATACTCCGCTTGCTTTTCAGGATAGCGTACGAGTGTCGCTCGAAAATACCAAAAACATAGAAGCCTCCTCTGTGGGCGAGGCCTTTGCCAGTGCCTGGATGAGCTTGGGACCCGACCAGCAAACCATCGTACAAAAACAGGTTCGGTTAATGAAGAAAAAAGGCTATCGCACTCAACCTCATTTTGTAAATTATTTTGGAGCCATAGCAGCGGCAGTAAATATTGAAAAAACAGACCTCACTAAACTTTCCGATTTTTTGAAAGTAACCGGAGCGGCCATTCAGAAAGACAACCCTGCGCTTGTCAATTATTTTTTGCAACTGGCGCGCGATTTTTTTGAACACCACGCCCTTCGCTATGAAAAATTTTTCAGGCTCCGGGTTACGGACGATGACTATTCGTTTCAATACCTGACCCCCAAAGCCCCCGACACTACGGCCGTGGTGTATGATGCCAAAGCCGATTCCATCCTCAATGCCATGCCTCTATGGCAACGCCCCGTCAAGCAGCCCGAAGTAACGGGAGCGGCTATCGTGTTCAATAAACTGAATATGAGTTTTGCCACTTTGTTTGATTCGGCCACATTAAAAAACACCAAAGGTATTTTTTCGCTCTACAGCCGGCTGTTTGTAGGGGAAGGCGGCTCGTTCGATTGGTCAATGGCCGGGTTAGGTGCTGACTCGGTTTTTTATGAATTTAATAAATACAATTTTAAAACATCCGATGCCATCCTTTCGGCCGCACAAGGCAAACTTACCTACCAAGGTAAATTGCCGGGTAAAATTGCCGGCACATTTGAGTTTAGAAGCGCGAAACACAAAAGCAAGAAAGAATCTGTTTTTCCCCGGTTTAAATCGTACGAAAACAATGTATTGGTTTCCGGCTTTGGCGATGACCTGAAATACACCGGTGGGTTTGGGTTGGAAGGCGCTTTCATGACGAGCAGCTCGGTAAGCAATAAGCCGGCCTTGGTGGAAGTGATGGGTGCATCAGACAAAAAATTTAAAGCCAGCAGTCCATTATTTTCGTTTCGCGATTCAGCGATTTTCTCTAACGATGTGCGCATTGTAATTTATCAGGAGAACGATACCATCGTACATCCTTCCATGGCTTTTCGTTATAGCTATGGCAGGCAGCGATTGTTACTTAATAAAAACAAATCGGCTTTGCGCAGAGCCCCCTTTACCTCCTCTTACTTTGGAATAGATTTTACAGCCGATGAATTGGATTGGGATTTGAAGAAAAATAAAATTAAACTCTCCATGGATGGCAACGGCTTGGTAGCGCCCATGGTCATTGAATCGCATGATTTTTACGACCCGGACGATTTTCGTCAACTCCGAAACGTAGGTTTTGATTTTAACCCGTTGATAGTAGTGGTAAATTATGCTCAGACTAATAATACCCGCGATTTTTCGGTGTACGAACTAACCACCAAAACCCGAACCAGTGGTGCCGTAAAAATGGCAGCCGATTTTTTGTCGCAAAAAGGAGTGATAGACTATGATGCGCACACCGGCAAAATTCATGTAAAAGAAAAAGCTATTCATTTTCTGGAAGCTGCCCGGGGCAGGAAGGATTATGATAACATGAAAATTCACTCGCTAGCTGATACGGTTGCCAACGCCACTATTGATCTCAACAAAAATAGTATGGTGGTGCACGGAGTTGAAGAATTTAAAATCAGCGATTCGCTCAACGTAATGGTAAAACCCGACAGCAGCAGCATTACTTTTTTGCACGACCGCGATGTAAAATTTAAAGGAACCATCAATGCTGGAAATTTTGAAATTACCGGAAAAGATTTCATGCTGAAGTATGATAGTTTTTTTGTGAACCTGAACCACATCGACTCCATCCGGTTTTATGTAACCGAAAAAAACGGAGTGCGCAGACGGGTAAACAATTCCATGGTGGGAGCCGACTCTACTGCGGCCGCGGCCGGGGGGCTGCAGGCATCGGCCAATAAAACTTCCGGCACGCTGTATATCAATATGCCCGATAATAAATCGGGGCGAACAAAATACTCTAACTTCCCTCGGCTGGATGCCTCGGCCGGAGGGGTTATTTATTTCGACCGGAAAGAAGTGCTGAACGGAGCATACGACCGGTCGGTATTTTTTGTGGTGCCCCCCTTTAAGTTAGACAGCCTGAACGATGCCGATCCGGCCTCTATCAATTTTGAAGGTACGTTTGTTTCCAGCGGCATGTTTCCATCCTTTAAAGAGCGACTCCACACCATGGCCGATAAGTCGCTTGGGTTTACGCATGCCGTACCTGCTTCGGGCTATAAAATGTACCATACCAATGCTACTTTTTTTGGAGGTCTGAATATGGACAATGCCGGGCTTCGTGCGGCCGGTAAGATTGAATATTTGGCCGCCTCCGTTGAGTCGGGCGATTTCGTCCTTTATCCGGACTCGGTGCTGGCTAAAGGAAACATAGGTGAAATAAAAGAAATGCAAATTGGCAATGTAAATTTTCCGCAGGTAACCTTTGCCGATTACCAATTGAAGTGGTTTCCCAAACAAGATAAATTCAAAGTAAAAAACTTAAAAGATCCTTTCTCATTATACCAGAAAACAGCCTTGTTAAAAGGGAACCTCACCGTTTCAAAAACAGGAGTAACCGGCAGTGGCCGCCTGAGCACACGGGGGTCGGAAGTGGTTTCGCGCGACCTGAGTTTTTCGTCTAAAGATTTTGGGGCTCGCCACGCCCGCTTTGAAGTAAAAACAGGGAATCCCGACAAACCCGCACTGGCCGGAAACGATGTGCGCCTGAAATTTGACTTGGCCAAAAACTTTGCTACCATCAGCCCCGAGCGCGAAGGAGTGGCCGCCATTGAGTTTCCATACGCCCAGTTTAAAACGTCTATCCCACAAGCCAAGTGGGATTTATCATCACAAAAAATAGTGATGACCAAAGCCCCCGATGTGCCGCTGGAAAATTCATATTTCTATACCACCCGGAAAGAACTTGATTCGCTGCGCTTCAATGCCGAGAAAGCGGAATACGATATTCAACAACAACAACTGAAAGTAAGCGGCATCCCCTACATTGTGGTAGCCGATGCAAAAATTACTCCCCAAAACAATGAGGTACTTATTTTAGAAAATGCCAAAATAGGCCAACTGAAAAATACAGTAATTGTTTTAGATACGCTGAACGGATACCACCGCCTGACCGATGGCGTGGTAGACATTGTTTCTCGAAAAGAATTTTCAGGATATGCCACGTACGAATACGTTAATGCTGCCAACGATACGTTTGCCATTAAAATGACCGACTTCCACCTGGAGCCGATTACCGATGGCGTCAAGAAAAAAAGAAAAGGGAATGCCACCCAGCAAACCGTGGCCAACGGAGCCGTAATAGACAAAGATAAAATATTGATAGCACCTCGCATTTATTACAAAGGCGATATGGTCATGTATGCCACTCGCCCCGCTCTGCAACTAAAGGGATTCGTAAAACTTGATTTGAAAAAAATTAAAAATTACGATACCTGGATACGCTATGACCAAAGCGGAGACGAAAAACAAATTTTTTTAGATTTTGATCACTCCATAACTGAATCCGGACGCAAGGTAGAGGCCGGCTTACACTATGCCACAGATAATAGTTTGTATATCACCTTTGTTTCCGACAAAAAAGACGAAGGCGATGACGATTTCTTTTTGCCGAGCGGCTCACTCTATTTTGATAAAGAAAGCGGAGAGTTTAAAATAGAAAACCGAAAAAAAGCAGCAGGCGAAAACCTGGAAGGGAAAGTTTTTAATTACAACGAAGAAAAACAGGAAGTAAAATTTGAAGGCCCTGTTACTTTTTTTAAAGGAACGAATGATTTCAATATTTCGGCCAGTGCTATCGGCTCCGGAAATATGGAGACCAACGAAATAAAAATGAATACCCTTTTATTGGCAAATATGAAAATGCCCGATGCGGCTTATCGGATGATGGCATTGAGCTTACAAAATGTAATAAAAAACGAAGGCGCAGGTGAAGGCCTTGGCGATCAAACTGAATTGCTGTACAAAATTGCTAACCTCGTAGGCGAAAAAACGGCTCGCGATTACGAACAAAAATCGCAACAATCTTATACCTCATTAGCCACCGTACCCCGTTTATTGGCCAACATCGGTTTTTCCAATGTCAACTTTAAATGGTCGCAAGGCAATAAGGCCTTTTACAGTGAAGGCCAGATTGGCGTAAGCCATATTGGCAAAGATGATATTAACGGAGCTTTTGAAGGATTTATGGAGATACGCAAGAATGAAGATGGCTCACCGGTATTTCATGTGTTTTTTAAAGCTTCTCCGGAAGCCTGGTATTATTTTGGATTAGAAGACAACCGGTTGATGGTGCAGTCGTCAGACCAGCCATTCAATGATTTGATTGCCAAAAAAACCAACTCAAACAAAGCAAAAGTGGGTGAACTGGTTTTTATTCCCGGCAGCAATGAAGAGACGCTGGCCTGGGTAAATAAATTTCGGTTGCAATATTACGGGTTAGAAGCTCCTTACGATTTAGCCGGGGCCAACAGCTCGGCCAAAAAGAAAGACAAGAAAAAAGAGGAGAAAAAAGAAGATGACGGATTTTAAATTTTTACAACGATGAATAAAAAAGTGATGTTGATGATCCTTGACGGCTGGGGCATTGCTACCAAAATAACAGCCTCCGCAGCCGATGCTGCCAAAACCCCTTACCTCCATTCGCTCTACAAAAAATACCCGCACAGCACCTTGCAAGCTTCCGGGCTGGCTGTAGGCTTGCCCGAAGGGCAGATGGGCAACAGCGAAGTGGGCCACATGAATTTAGGAGCCGGCCGCGTGGTGTACCAGGATTTGGTTCGTATCAATAAAGCGGTAGAAGAAAAAGAACTAGACAAGAATGAAGTACTGCTGGAAGCCATTCAATACGCTAAAGCCAATAACAAAGCCCTTCACCTGATCGGGTTGGTTTCGGATGGCGGGGTGCATTCGCACATCAATCATCTAAAAGGAATTTGCACGATTGCTCATCATCAGGGATTAAAAAATCTTTTTGTTCATGCCTTTACCGATGGCCGCGACACCGACCCCAAAAGCGGACTGGGGTTTATTAAAGACCTGCAAAACCATTTGGCTAAAACAACCGGTAAACTCGCCAGCATCGTGGGCCGCTATTTTGCTATGGATCGCGATAAGCGTTGGGAACGTGTAAAACTGGCTTACGATCTGCTGGTGAAGGGAGAAGGAGAAAAATTTTCTGATCCTCAACAGGCCATGCAGAAATCGTACGAGGCCGGTATTACAGATGAATTTATCAAACCTATCGTTTTAACTGATTCGGCCGGTCAGGTCATAGCCACTATACGCGAAGGAGATGTGGTTATCTGTTTTAATTTCCGCACCGACCGGGGGCGCGAAATTACAATAGCTTTAACGCAACAAGATTTCCCAGAGCAAGGGATGAAAAAGATGAAGCTGTATTACGTAACACTCGCCAACTATGACGATACATTTAAAAATGTAAAAGTGATTTTTGATAAAGATAATTTAACCAACACACTCGGAGAAATTGTTTCACGGGCGGGTAAGAAACAAATCCGCATAGCCGAAACAGAAAAATACCCGCACGTTACATTCTTCTTTTCCGGTGGGCGGGAAGAAGCTTTCCCGGGCGAATCGAGAATCCTTTGCCCTTCCCCTAAAGTAGCTACCTACGATTTGCAACCCGAAATGAGTGCCCGCGACATTCGCGATAAAATTATTCCGGAACTGGAAAAAAAAGAAACCGATTTTATCTGTCTGAATTTTGCCAACCCGGATATGGTAGGCCACACAGGCGTATTTTCGGCAGTGGTTAAAGCCTGCGAAACGGTAGATCAGTGCAATGAAGCAGTAACCGAGGCAGCCCGAAAAAACGGATATGCCATTATCATCATTGCCGACCACGGCAATGCCGAATACATGGTTAATGAAGATGGCACACCCAACACAGCTCATACCACTAATTTAGTGCCCTGCATATTGGTGGACGATGACTTTAAAGGAAAAATTAAAGACGGGAAACTGGGCGATATCGCCCCCACGATTCTTACCCTGATGGGAATTCCCATTCCGAAGGAAATGACAGGCCATGTGTTAATCTGAAAAGAAAATTAAAATGAAGTGGATTATTATTACCGTGCTGGCAGGGGCCTTGTGGAGTTGCGTTTCCGATAAACAGAAATACAAAAAAATCTATTTCGACTTTGATAGCTTGATAACGGCTCAAATAAAAGACATAAAAAAACATGAAGCTGTATTGTTAAAAAAAACAATCCTTAATTCGTTGGTCGATTCACTTTCTATTAAGCCCGATTCAATCCAACTTAGAAATGAACTGGAAATGTTTCGCCAGATCGATGACATTAATAAACCGATGTACAAAGGATTGTACCAGATGGAAACGAAAGAAGATATAAACAGTAATTTAACCGTGCGAACATTTACTACGAACATAAAGACCAACGTGGCTTTTGTGAAATTATTTTTCAATCAAAAAATCAGCCGATTGAAGCGGATTGAATCATCATGGGCAGAAAATAATACGATGATGAACACACAACGTTTTTTGATGTTGGAGTTTGATGACTACAACGGCCAGCCCCGTTTGATACATTACCGGGTAACAGGCTACCAAAAAGTAATTTTCAGCAAATCGGTTAGCCTGGCAGTAGAAGGGTGGGTAAAGTACCCACGATAAAATAAAATACAAATGATATTCTTGCGTTAAAAGAAGAGTATGAAAAATGCGCTCTTCATTGTACTGTTTCCTCTAATAACATGGGCGCAGGGCAGCCAGCCCCGCACCCAGGAAGGGCTGTTTACCTTTGATACCGATAAGCCCTTTAAGCTTCTGACACTCGATGAAAAAATTGATGAACCGGTAGCCACCAAAAAAAAGAAACCCAAACCCAGAGTTTTTTACGGAGTAAAAACAAAAAAAGCATTTGCCCGAAAAGGCTATGGAGATAAGATGACGATCGAACTTTTTTATGTACTGAAAAACAAAAAAGAAAAATTTACGGGGTTTGCCCGCGATATCTATTGGTACGACTATACCCGGAGAGAAATACGCAAAACATCTACCTTCGATCCGAAACGGGGAGTGTTGCTGCACGGTCCTTACAGAAAACTAACCGGATTAACTTTAGTGGAAGAAGGGATTTTCTACAAAGGCGCCAAGCATGGCCGGTGGATGCGGTACAACCTGCAAGATTTGGTAGAAGATAAATCTAAATACTACAAAGGCTGGCCGAAAGATTCGTATGTTACATACTACGATCCACTGGAGCGGAAGCACTTGAAGGAAGTAGTTCCTGTTGAGTACGGTGAAAAAGATGGATATTATTATATGCTTCACGAAAACGGGGCTGTGGCCGTACTAGGCGAGTACCAGTGGAACGAAAAAGTAGGCGATTGGATTGAAAACTATCCCAACGGCAAACGCAAACGCATCATCGCCTACCAAAAAGAACCTTTTACCAAAGATTTTAAACCCTATATACGCAAAGAGTGGGACGAAAAAGGGAAAGAAATTTATTCAAAATGAAATACGCTCACGGTATTTTATTTGATACCAAGAATCCGGAACGGCAGCATAAACATGGCCCCGATTATTTTCAGCATTACCTCGAGGGTGAACCCTACTATGCGAAAGGGCAAGAGAAGAAGCCATAACAATGGAAAAATAAAAATCAGAATCAAGGCTAATGGCCAGCACGCCACAAACAACAAACACCAAAGAACGAGAACTAAAAATGTTTTCATAGTAATGTGAAGCAGGCATACTCAAAAGACAGGCCATTTAAAAAAGCTTATAAAAATGGAAATGAGGAGGCGGCTAACAGAACATAGTTGCAAAAATGAACACAGCACAGTTCATTACTGAACAAGAAACATTAAGAAAACGGATCGAATTTATTTTACCCCTATAGCCGGATCCCAATTTTTTTGAAGCTTGCGCACAAAAACAATTTGCCCGGTATGGTAGGCATTATGGGTGCTCATGTTGGCAATATTATCGTACCAGTCGTTCAGTTTTTTGTTATCTGCTTTTTTAATTTCCTGTTCCCACTCCGTCATTACAGTATGGAGTTGCTGCACCGTTTCGTTCCAGGTTTTTTCGTCAAGCGATTCAAAACTTTCTTCATTGTTTCCACTGAAGGCATCGGCAGCTTCTCCTTTAAAATCTTTCAGCAGACGTTTATTCCAGAAAAGAAGATGATAGGTAAGTTGCCCGATGCTATGATTGCCGCTGCCATCTTTCCACATGGCTTGCTTAGCCGTAATCCCCTCGATGGCCACATTTACGGGTACAAACCATCCTTTTTCAGTATGAGTAGATTTTAACAGCTTTAATAGAACTGATTTTAAACTGGCTTCCGGTTTTGTTGCTTCGGTGTACATTTTGGCGATGAGCCAGCGCCCGTTTTGTTTTACCCAGGCCGAAGAGAATGTGCCGGTATAAACTCCGGTGTCGCCTTGCGCTAGTATAATTTTTTGTTCGTAGGTGCCCTCTATGCGGGCCGAGTCTTTGTTAAAATGGAGAGAGTTTGTGCGCAGGGTATTTGACACCATGTGGATATCGGCCGGTTTAAAGGCACTCAGAAATTTACGAATCGAATCAGGCCCTGTATATAACTTCATTCCCTTTCCGCTTAAGGTGCCATTAGCCACATAAAAACCGGCCAGCGAGTCTCCCTTCATTTCAAAAGTTAATCGCTCATACTTTTTTAAGGTGGTTTCAATTTCATATTTATGTTGATCGCAGGCAGAAAATAAAATCATCAGTAAGATGAAATAATATGTTTTCATAACACAAGAGTTTAAAAGTTTTAAAACAGCCAGGTATTACCTGGCTGTTTTTTGTTTGGTAAAGCAAGCTATGAAATCCAAATTACTTTTATAGCAGCAATTATTATCGTGCCATTAAATTTTAAATCCTAGAGAGAGATAAACAGATCGTGCGTCTCCGGGTAAAATGCCGGGGCCCGGGTACATATTAATCCGGCGGCTGAAGTAACGAATATTCATCATGTTATTTACGCCTGCCGAAATATGATATTGCCTTAGAAACTTATAGTCGAAGGACCAGTCGAGTAACGTGTAGGAGGGAATGTAACCAACAATACCGGTAGCACTGAAGGGCGTATTATTGGCATCGCTGAACTGATCGCTTACATAGCTTCCTTGCAAGGTGGTGGTTATGTTTTTAAGTACGAATTCAAGCCCGGCACGTTCAATCCAATCGGGTACATTTTCTACCCGATGGCCGGCTAAAGAAATATTACTTGTGTTGTTACTTACTGTTCCGCTGGTATATCGGGCATGAGTATAAGCCAGCGAACTGAATAAACGCAAGTCGGTAGTTTTAGAGGCTCCTCCCAGCAATTTTAGAAGAGAAAAATTGAAGTAAGCTTCTATCCCTTGTGCAACAGAGTTGCCAATATTGGTGGTAAGCAGATAAGTAATATTGCTGCTGTTGGTTTCAGTAAGATTGCCGATTTTGTTACCATAAAAAAGATAAAAGGCATTCACATCAAACGAAAACAAATCCGATACCTGCCCTCGGTAGCCTAAGTCAATATCATAGCCTCGGCTGTCTTTCAGGTTAGGGTCAACTATTCCTATTTGGTTGGCGGGTGTAATATTGGCATACAAATACGGACGATAGGCCTGCGAGATATTTCCATACCATTGCGTGTTTTTGGAAGACTGAAGTTGCAACCCTAAACCGAGTAACGGAAATGCGCGGTTGCCTTTGTACGCTACGGGGAAAGTAGCATTGTTAATAACTCCGGTTAAGTCGGAATTAATTACTTCATACCGAAAGCCGGGTGTTACAGAAAATGCTTTACTTACCTGAAATATATTTTCGGCAAATACAGCATAGTTAATGGTATTGAACTGGAGATTAATTCCATAAGGACCGATCAGAGTCATATCATTATCAGAAGCCATGGTTCCTTTTCCTTTTTGTTTTCGTAATGTTTGTTGGTTAAAGTAACGCACACCGGCTGCCAGCTTGGCGGCTATGTTGCCCATCGAATATTCATGAAGCACCCGGGCTTCGGTGGTAAATCCTTTGTAAAAATCGCGGTCAACTTGCCGGGGATTATACCGGCCAATACTGGTATTGATGGTATCGTTAATATTAGGTGTATTGATAAACTGAACACTGCTGCGCTCGCCCCAGATACCGTTAGCAATTACCTGTAGTTGAGTCCGGTTTGAGAACGAATAATTTAACGTGATAGCCGGAATATTGATAATTGGATCAAAATAATTACGTGCCCGGTTCGACTGGCGTGCATTTTGAGTGAATTGATTATCGGTTAGCCCTCCGGCAATTTGCTGGCGGGTGTCCGTTCGCGAAAACTGAAAAGCCAAACTTCCTTTCGGATAAAAATGGTATTTAATATGAGCATAAAAGGCCTGGTACTGATACGCACTGTTGGGCCGCCAGCCGTCTGCGTGGCGGTTGTCGTAGAAGGCGTAGTAATTTATTTTTCCTTTGGTGCCACCCACGGCATTATATGAATTGTACATATTGAACGACCCAGCCGTTTGCTCGCTTTCCAAAGAAAAAACTTTGTGCGGATCGCCTTCTTTCATGATAAAATTCATCATGCCTCCAAATTGGCTTCCAAATTGCAAGGCAGCCGAGCCGCGCACCAACTGTACCTGGCTTACTGCTTGCATGGGCACGGCATAGTGGTTTTCCGGGTACCCGAAAATATCGGAATTGGTGTTGTAGCCGTTTTGCCGCATATTCATTTCAATAGAACGATGCGCATCGGTTCCGCGGCTGCCAATATTCATTTGTGTTCCGGCCCCGTCCATATCCCACAAATTTACCCCGGGTATTTTGGCAAAAATTGTCCTTGCTAAGTTTTGCGGAAGGTTGGCCTCACCTTCGTTTAACTGAATCAAATTAGTTTTTTTTCCGGCATAGATATTTACTCCTTTTACATCGGGCAGGTAGGTTTTAAACCCGGTTCCGGTAATCGTAACCGGATCGAGTGTGCGCGAAGGCAGCGTATCGGGCGGCAGATTGTTTTGCGAATAAACGGTAAACGAAAAAAAGACCGCCACTATCAGCAGAAAATAATTATGGGTTGAAGCACTTGTATATTTCATAATTTAAGATTGAATAGAAAAAACGCATCGACCGGGTTAAGGCCGTGCTATAATAATTAAGAAGAGAACTGCTTTTGGCTTCACAAAAAGCGAAACTGAAAAGCAACTCTTTTTACAGCCACCAACTTTTAGTGTAGGGCTGCCGTAAGGTATGCTGGAACAGAAACTTTGGGGGGAGGGTAAATCAGGTTGCAGTATGGGCAAGCCGTTTTCTTTTCGGCATCGGCCAAGGTTAGCGAAGCACACCAGCCGGCCGAACTAACCAGAAGCTTGCTGCTATTCGAAATAAATTCTTTAGCAAAACTTACCATTAGTTTCATGGAAGAAGTAGAAGAAGGTACATCATTGCTGGCCTGAGCAAAGTGGGTAATGGACTGGTGTAAACTTGTTTCGCGTTTATTTTTTACCATCACCACCAACAACGTGTCGTTAATAGACCGGTACTTGGCTATTCTATAATATTCGCCTTGGTATTCAAACTCACCATTGGCACGCTCATAGCCATCAAAATTGGGCGGGTAGGGCAATGCCATAGGAATTTTTAAGATGATGGCATCGTGCCCCGAATAACTTTCCTCATCCAGTTTTTTAGAAAAATCAAGATTAGCCTGATCACTTAAAACCAAATACAACCCGTAGTAACCTGCCGTGTTAAAGAGGAATATAAAGAGTAGAAAAATTGAAAAAACCCGTTTCAATTTTTTAGGATTTGGGCAAAGCTACCAAAGAAGCTATGCCAAACAAATTAAAAATTATGAGGAGTAGAGCTATTCGCTCCGTAAACTCTTCACGGGGTTAGCCAAGGCTGCTTTTATAGATTGATAACTTACGGTACCTAATGTAATGAACAAAGTTCCTGTGCCGGCTGCCAAAAATATCCACCAGGCAATGTGGGTGCGATAGTCATATTTACTGAGCCAGATATTCATAGAGTAGAGCGACAAGGGCATGGCGATAATAAAAGAAATAACCACCAGCACTACAAAATCGCGCGAAAGCATTTGCCACAAATTAAATACCGAAGCGCCCATTACTTTGCGCACGCCAATTTCTTTGGTACGTTGTTCAGCTACAAAACTGGCTAACCCAAAAATACCAAGGCAACTGATAAAAATGGCTAGCGAAGCAAAGAAACTGGCCAGCTTCCCCACCCGCTCCTCATCGCCAAACTTGTGCGCATATTCCTGATCTACAAATTGATATTCGAATGGGGCGGCCGGACTATATTTTTTAAATGTACTTTCTATTTTGCTAAGGGCATCGTGAGGGTCGATGGATCTGTTAAGTTTTAGTAAGATCACATTTCCATCGTCTTTGGATATGTGAAATAAAGAGGGACGCACCGGCTCGTAGGGCGATTCCTTAATCATGTCTTTAATAACACCTATAATTGTGTACGGGCGTTTATCCCAGGTTAGTACTTCGCCAACCGGGTTTTCAAAACCCAAAAATTTTTCCATGGATTCATTAATCACGAAGGTGAGCGAATCAGTGGCATGCTCGCGCGAAAAATCGCGCCCGGCCTTAAACTGCCAGCCTACGGTTTTGCCATATTCGTAGGTTATTCCGTCATTAGGAAAATCGATAGCTAAACTTGGGTCTTTCCCTTTCCAGGTAAAGCCTCCATTGCTGTTCCATACTTGCGTGGGCGGACCTGCTGATTCGGCCATCTCCTCGACCACACCGGAAGCCTTTAATTCGGTCCGAACAACTTCAAATTTAGTATGAACATCATTGGTAGATACAAAAATCTGAATCAGACTGCTTCGGTCGTACCCTACCGGGCGATTTTTGGCATGCTCAATCTGACGGAATACTACTACCGTGCCAATGATTAGCGTGATGGATACCGTAAACTGTACCACCACTAATATCTGGCGTGGCATGGAAGCAAACCGGCCTGCCCGAAAGGTGCCTTTCAAAACCTTTACCGGCTGAAAGGAAGACAAATAAAGTGCCGGATAGCTTCCTGCAATAAGCCCGGTTATAATACTGAAAGCGATACTGGCCAGCCAGAATGGCGAACTGCCCCAGGGCATACTTAAGTTTTTATCGGCTACCTGATTGAATAAAGGCAACGCCAGTTGTACCAACAAAAGAGCAACGAATAATGAAAGAAAAGAAACCACTACTGATTCGCTAAAGAATTGATTAACCAACTGTAAGCGCATAGAGCCGATGGATTTTCGGATACCAACTTCTTTAGCTCTTTTTTCGGAACGGGCCGTGCTCAGGTTCATAAAATTGATGCAGGCTAACAATAAGATGAAGACACCGATGATGCCAAACAACCAGACAAACTCTATTCTTCCTCCTGCATTTTTTCCGTTTTTAAAATCAGAGTACAAATGCCATTTGCTCATAGGGTGCAAAAAGACTTCAGGTTTGTATTTGCGTTCCTCTTCATCTTTTAGCTTGTTCATCTTTACGTTGATTATTTTGGCCGATACTTTTTCCATATCAGCCCCATCGGCTATCTGCACAAAGGTTTGCGTAAAGTTGTTGCCCCAGGGGTTTTCATTTTTTTTAATCCACGGGTTGCTTATCAGGTAAAGCTCCCAGGGCAACACATAGCCCATGTTTCGGAAAAAAGTATTGCGGGGCAGATCTTCATACACACCGGTAACTTTTACATCTTCTTTATTATCGATGCGCATTAGTTGCCCCAGCGGATCGGCATCGCCAAAAAAAGCTTTGGCTACCGACTCTGAAAGTAGAATGGAGTGCGGGTCTTTTAAGCCATCGCGCTGGCCTTTTACCATGTGCAACGACAACATCTCGGCAACCTCCGGTTCAAAGTAAATACCTCTCTTGTTAAAAAGTTTATCGCCATGCGCCAGAATATGAGTGCCGTTCCACGAGGCTTGCAGCACATATTTAAAATCGCTTCCAAAGTTATTTCGGATCTCCTCTGCCATCAGGTGTGGGTTCGACATTTGCGAAGAGCGCACGCCATTATATATGTTGTGCTGCCACACCTGCGCCAGGCGGTCATAGTTTTCATGATAGCGGTCGTAGGTCAGTTCATCCCACATCCACAAGCTAATGAGCAGGGCCACACCCATGCCGGTGGCCAGCCCCATAATGTTTATAAATGAATACCCTTTGTTTTTAAGCAGGTTTCTAAAAGCGATCAGGAAGTAATTTTTAAACATAGCTGCTCCGGTTTATTTGATGTATGTACCTGCCAGAAGTAGAATAGTTGCACGTAAGAAATTATTTTTTGTTGCACAGAGGGCTGTTTCAGATGGACACACGTTGCCCGATAGTTGTTTAAGCCTGTTATTTTGCCTTCTATCAAAATAAGTCATACTGAAAATAAATTTTGACCCTATCTTTCTTCCTTAATCAACCCAGCCATGAAATCCATAGCCGCCACATTTATTCTTTTTATGATTGGTGCCCCCTTGTGGGCACAAAAGAAAAAACAGGAAGCACCGGCACCGGCCGTAGTTTCTCCCATCGAAACAAAAGTGGCCGGTATGAAAAAGTATGAGGGCTATTTTAATTTTTATTACGATGAAAAACAGGATAAAATTCATTTACTGATAGATAAATTAGATACCGAGTTTTTGTACATACCTTCTCTTACGGCCGGGATAGGATCGAACGACATTGGCCTCGACCGTAACCAACTGGGGCGCGAACGCATTGTAAAATTTGAAAAGCGCGGCCCCAAAGTATTATTGGTAGAACCCAATTATTTTTTTCGGGCCGTTAGCAATAGTGAATTAGAACGAAAAACAGTAGCCGAATCGTTTGCCAAATCTGTGTTGTGGGGATTCGTTATAGAAGCAGAAGAAAATGGCAAAATATTGGTTGACGCCTCCGACTTTTTAATACAAGACGCGCACGATGTGGCCGGCCGCCTACGGGGTGCTCAGCAAGGCAGCTACTCAATAGATAAATCACGTTCAGCAATTTATTTGCCTCGCACGAAAAATTTTCCTCAGAATACGGAGTTTGAAGTAACCCTTACTTTCGCTGGACAACCAACCGGAGAATACATTCGCGAAGTTACCCCTACCCCCAGCAGCGTTACCGTACGCGAACACCACTCGTTAGTTCAACTGCCGGATGCTAATTATAAACCACGCCCGTTTGACCCGCGGGCAGGGTATTATCCTATTTCTTATTATGATTATGCTACACCCATTAGCGAACCCTTAGAAAAAAGATTTATTACCCGGCACCGTCTGCAAAAGAAAGACCCCACCGCTGCGCTGAGCGAACCGGTGGCTCCGATTATTTACTACATGGACCCGGGCGCGCCCGAACCTATTCGCTCGGCTTTAATGGAAGGGGCACGTTGGTGGAATCAAGCTTTTGAAGCGGCCGGTTATAAAAATGCTTTTCAGGTTGAGCTCCTCCCGCCCGGTGCTGATCCGATGGACGTGCGCTACAACGTAATTAACTGGGTGCATCGGGCCTCGCGCGGATGGTCGTACGGAGGAGGTGTAACCGATCCGCGC
This sequence comes from Bacteroidota bacterium, assembly GCA_018267135.1. Classification (GTDB taxonomy): domain Bacteria; phylum Bacteroidota; class Bacteroidia; order Cytophagales; family Cyclobacteriaceae; genus ELB16-189. The sequence goes on along the minus strand of JAFDZA010000010.1, from coordinate 93,044 downwards.
ACGGGTGAGATCATTAAAGGCCACGTTACATTGGGCTCACTGCGGGTACGCCAAGATTTTTTAATTGCCGAAGGATTGCTGGCTCCGTATGAAGAGGGGAAACCCGTATCGCCCGAAATGGAAAAAATGGCGTTGGCGCGGTTGCGCCAGCTGGCAGCCCACGAAGTAGGCCATACGTTGGGCCTTGCACACGCGTACTCTTCCAGTACAGAAAACATGGCTTCCGTAATGGACTACCCGCATCCGTTGGCTACGATCATGAATGGAAAAATTGATCTGGGTGAAGCGTATGATAATAAGATCGGTGCCTTCGATAAAGTTTCCATTGCCTACGGGTATCAGGATTTCCCGGCTGGCACCGATGAAAATAATGCGCTGATGGGCATCATTCAAAATTCATTGAAAGCGGGACTTACTTTTTTGTCTGATCAGGATGCCCGTCCGCTCGGCAGTGCCCATCCCTATGCTCACTTGTGGGATAATGGCAGCAACCCTACAGACGAATTGAACCGGGTAATGGAAATACGAAACCTGGCACTGAAAAATTTTGGAGAAAAAAATATTAAATCCGGAGCCCCGATGGCTACCCTGGAAGAAGTGCTGGTACCGGTGTATTTCTTTCACCGCTATCAGCTGGAAGCGACAGTAAAATCATTAGGAGGTTTAAATTATCGCTATGCGGTGCGGGGAGATGGCCAACCCATAGCCGAGTTGTTATCGCCCGAACAGGAAATAAAAACATTGGATGCCCTGCTGAAAACAGTTAACCCTTCGGCTTTAACTTTACCGGAAAATATTTTAAAACTAATTCCCCCACGGGCGATCGGGTATTCGCGCCACCGCGAATTGATAAAAATAAAAACCGAACTGACGTTTGACCCGGTGGCCATGGCCGAGGCAGCAGCCGATATGAGTTTTAGTTTGATTCTGCACCCGGCCCGGGCCAACCGCCTGATTGAACACCACGCACGGAATACCAATCTTCCCGGCCTGGAATCGGTTATAGATAAATTGATCAATACTACTTTTAAGTCGCCTGCTCGTTCGGGCTTAGAAGGGATTATTCAAATGTCAACCAACTATATTTTGTTGGTAAATCTTCAAAAACTGGCACTGAGCAAAAGCGCCAGCACAGAAACCCATGCTATCGTGTTATTGAAATTAGATCAACTGAAAATGACCTTAACCTCTAAAGCTACGGCAGATGAAGAGTGGAAAGCGCACTATGCCTACATCGTCAGATTGATCAATGCGATGCAGCAGAATCCGGATGACTACAAAACGGAAACTTTGCCGTCCCCTCCCCCCGGGATGCCTATTGGCGATTGCGACATCAATTTTATCGGGCGGAATGAATAGGGGCTGGTGTTATTTTTAGCCAGCTAAAGAGATTGTATAATTTTTTGTGCTGCTACTGAGGGGATTATTTTCCCCTCTTTTATTTTCTGCTCAAGGGTTTTCATCTGCTGAATAATTTTTTTGGATCCCAGCATTTTTGCTCTCATTAAAGTTTCTGTGTTTTGACGAAACCAAATCAGTTGCTGTTGCCTGCGATGCTCTTCAAAAAAACCAGAAGAGCTGGTTGTCTTCCAAAATTCTTCAATCATTTTCCACACGTCTGCTATACCCTTTTTTTGAGTGGCCGAAGCCGTTAATACCCGAGGCCTCCATCCCGATTCAGGAAGTTGAAACAAATGCAGCGCGTGTTGAAACTGCACTTGTGCCTGCCGGGCTCGTTTTTCATTATCGCCATCGGCTTTGGTAATGACCACACCATCGGCCATTTCCATGATGCCTTTTTTTATTCCCTGGAGTTCGTCTCCGGCTCCGGCCAGTTGAAGCAATAAAAAAAAATCAACCATGTTGTGTACAGCCGTTTCCGATTGGCCCACGCCCACGGTTTCTACTATGATTATTTCATAGCCGGCTGCCTCGCACAGTAAAATAGCTTCGCGTGTTTTTTCGGCTACGCCCCCCAGCGTATGACGCGAGGCAGTAGGTCGTATAAAAGCCAGGGCATCGCGGCTCAGTTCTTCCATCCTTGTTTTATCTCCCAAAATACTTCCCTTGGTTTTTTCACTGCTGGGATCAACAGCTAATACCGCTACTTTTTTTCCGAGCGAAGTAGCATATTTTCCAAATGCATCAATGAATGTGCTCTTGCCTACCCCGGGCGAGCCGGTAATGCCCAGGCGGATAGATTGGCCGGTGTGAGGCAGCAGTTGGGTTAAGAGCGCACCGGCCTTTTTTTGATCCGTTGGTTTTTCGCTCTCCGAAAGTGTAATAGCTTTGGCCAAACAACTTACGTCACCACGAAGAATGGCGCTATAAAGATGGCTGACTGAAAAGACCCCGGGCAGATGATTTTTCAAAACTGTAAATCGTAATTGTAAATTTCTAAATTTACTGAATAGCAGGAAAGAGCACGATTTGAAATTTTTTTAAGAAACGATATGCAAAAATCAGAAAATGAAGAACCTCCGAAAACGACCCGTACCCGATTTTGGGTTCGAAGTGTAGCTGTAACGTTCTTTTCTTTTCTTTTAATGTGGGCGTTTAGCGGGCTGTTTAGCTTAAACTTATTTAATGCCTTCGACCCCGTGGGGCAGGCTCTGTCTGATTTTGAATTGACCGATTATGCTTTTTCCAATCTTAGAGAAGATCCTAAAGCAGAAGAAAGAATTGTGTTGGTGAACATTGGCCATCTTAGCCGGGCACAGGTAGCCCAGGAAATCAACATCATTCGGAAATACAAACCAAAAGTAATCGGGATAGACGCATTTTATAATTGTGAAGGAGGCTTGCGCGATTCCATCAACTGCCCGCAGTTGCTCGATACCCTAAGCAACCTGCTGCTGAGCGATGCCATTCAGCAGGCGGGCAATGTTGTTTTAGATTCAAAACTTTTGCAAAAAATGGCCACCGCCAAAAATCCGCCCGAAGAATTGTATTTTGATTCAGTAGAATACTCTGATCCTATGTTTGCCCGGTATGCCGCCAATGCCTTTGCCAATTTCCCCAGCGAGGCCGAATATCAGGAAGATGTGAAACAATGCCGTACTTTTTTTCCGCGTATTCAGGTAAATGGAAAGTACGAAAATTCTTTTGCCGTAGAGTTAGCCAGAAGGTACGATTCTTCAAAAGTAAAGAAACTGTTTGCCCGCGGAGTGGAGGAAGAGATTGTGAACTACAGAGGAAATGTAGAACTGGTAAATGTGAAATTAAAAGAACTGGCCAACAAAGACATAGAGACGACCAATTTCCATGTAATGTTCTATGCTATAGACATTGATAAAGTAATGGCAGAAGATTTTGATTCGCTTCTCTTTAAAGATAAGATTGTGATTATGGGATATCTGGGCAATTATTTTGGCGACCCGTCTTGGGAAGACAAATGGTTTACCCCGTTAAATAAAAAAGTAGCGGGAAGAGCCAACCCCGATATGTTTGGTATGGTAATCCATGCCAATATTGTATCCATGATTTTAAATGAAGACTATGTGGGCCAATTACCGGAATGGGCAACGTACCTGATCGCAGTTATTTTGGGTATTTTAACCGTGGCCCTTTTCAGTATCATTAATGAAAAGCTCGACACCTGGTACGATGCTTTGCAAGTGGCTATACAGATTGTTCAAATTATATTGATTTCAGCCTTAATGGTTTGGGCTTTTGCCTTGTACACTTATAAGTTAGACTTAACACTTTCTATTGCCGTCTGTGCCATTGTAGGCCCTTCTTACGACTTTCTCAAGTCATTAGAGTTATCCGTAAGTCCATACATAAAAAGAACTACAGAACGAGGGCTTACCAAACTACGGGCCTGGCGTATCAAGGCAAAAAAATAAATAAGCCTTTTGGCACGATTTTTATTATTTTCGTAGTACAAATCACAAACCCAACAATGAAAAAACTCAATTATTTAACAGTCTTTGGCTTTTTACTAATTTTTAACTTTTCGTTTGCTCAGGAATACACCTTCCGGGTGCTGGCCAACAAGGGGGCCAATGAGGTAAAATCGGGCGACACCTGGCAACCTGTTAAAACCGGGGCACAACTAAAAAAAGGTGATGAAATAAAAATTTCAGAAAACGCCTCGGTAGGGTTGGTGCATGTTACCGGTAAACCGCTGGAAGTAAAACAGGCCGGCAGCTACAAAATAGATGACCTGGCGGCCAAGGTGGGTGCCGGATCGAGTGTGCTCAACAAATACACTGATTTCATCCTCAGCAGCAATTCGCCCGAAGCAAAGAAAAACAGATTAGTAGCTACGGGAGGAGTGCACCGCGGAAGTACAGAAGATATTAAATTATTTCTGCCCGAGAGCCAGTTTGGCCAAGTGTACGACCCGGTGGTTATTTTAAACTGGGAAGCCTCTAAAGTTAATCCCCCTTACATTCTCTCAGTAAAAAATATGTTTGGCGATGTATTATCAGAAATAGAAACCCCTGAAAAAACAGTACAAATTGACTTGGGGGATCCTAAATATTCTAAAGAAATCCCAATCTTGGTAGAAGTTCGTTCAAAAGCCGATAGCAAAAGCACCTCTGCTCAGCGCCTAATTGCCCGCCTTACCAGCGACCGGTATAGCGAAATGAAAAAACAACTGGATGTAGATATGTCTGATCTGAAAGAAGAAACTGCTTTCAATGAATACCTGAAAGCCTCCATCTTCGAAGAAAAGAAACTGTTGATTGATGCGATTACTTGTTATGAAAAAGCCATGAAACTGGATCCTCAAAACCCGACATACAAAGAAAGCTATGAAGAGTTTTTGTTACGTAATAAATTAAAGTCTTTAAAATAAAATCAGGTTGTAAATTTACGCGAAGCCCCGACTGGTTCGGGGCTTTTTTATTTCTTGATCGACCAAAGATTTATTCTAAATTTGTTTCTCTTAATATATCAGCTATGAGTGTATTGGTTAATAAAAATTCGCGGGTAATTGTACAAGGCTTTACCGGATCGGAAGGATCATTTCATGCCGGCCAGATGATCGAGTATGGAACCAATTTGGTGGGAGGTGTTACGCCCGGCAAAGGCGGGCAGGTGCATTTGGGCCGGCCTGTATTCAATACAGTAAAAGAAGCGGTGGAAAAAACCGGTGCCGATGTGTCAATCATTTTTGTGCCTCCGGCCTTTGCAGCCGATTCCATTATGGAAGCAGTAGATGGTGGCATTAAAGTAATAGTAGCTATTACGGAAGGTATCCCGGTTAAAGATATGATGATTGCCAAGAAATATGTGAAAAGTAATGGGGCAACCCTTATCGGGCCTAATTGTCCGGGGGTCATTACTCCGGGCGAAGCCAAGGTGGGTATTATGCCGGGATTTGTTTTTAAAAAAGGAAAAATAGGAATTGTGTCTAAGTCGGGAACATTGACCTACGAAGCAGCCGACCAGATTGTGAAGGCCGGAATGGGTATTACCACGGCCATTGGTATTGGGGGAGACCCGATTATTGGTACACCCACCAAAGATGCGGTAGAGTTATTAATGAACGACCCCGAAACAGAGGGTATAGTAATGATTGGGGAGATTGGTGGAAACTACGAACCGGTAGCAGCCCGGTGGATTAAAGAAAATGGAAATAAAAAACCCGTAGTAGGGTTTATAGCCGGCCAAACGGCTCCTCCCGGAAGAAGAATGGGGCATGCGGGTGCCATTATAGGAGGGGCCGAAGATACAGCTGCGGCTAAGATGAAAATAATGCGCGAATGCGGCATTTATGTGGTAGAGTCGCCCGCACTTATTGGCGATACCATGCTCAAAGCCTTGGGCAAATAAATTTTAGAAGTTCGTTCGGAATTCTCTCTCCAGATACTGGTTAAGTTGGGAGAGATTGTTAAATATCTCGAGCCGTTCAGGTTCGCGATCAAGGCTGTCATTTAGATAGACGACCTCCACAAAAAGGCTTTTTACCATGTACAAAAAGACCTTGCGGCCACTGCGCATCCTCGACCCCAACATGATGCCATGCTCACGCAAATACACCAACTGTTTGGCTAATGAAAAATACTTAAAACCCCATTTGAACAACATAGCTTTATTTTTTCTTGGATTTGATACAGCAAAGGAAATAGAAGTAAATGACTGAATAAAAAACGCCATAAAATGGCCAACTAAGAACAGTCTCATAATTGTAATGCCACCGGTCATATCATGCTGATTGAGCAGATTCATTACAAGCCTTTTTTATTTTAAAGGGTGTAATACAAAGCAATTATGATAACAGAAGCCTGAAATCCGGCAAAGAACCAAGAAATCTTGCAACCTTTGGTTACTGCCTTTTTCGTTTACAAGAGGTCATTGGCCAGATTGGCCAATTCACTGCGCTCACCCTTTTCCAGCGTAATGTGGGCATACAATTCATGATCTTTCAAACGATCGATCAGATAGGAGAGTCCGTTGCTTTGCGAGTCGAGATAAGGGGTATCAATCTGGTGAATATCACCGGTGAAAATGATTTTGGTATTTTCTCCGGCCCGGGTAATAATGGTTTTCACTTCATGGGGTGTAAGGTTTTGCGCCTCGTCCACGATAAAGCAAATGTTAGACAAGCTTCTGCCTCGGATGTAGGCCAGTGGGGTAATCACCAATTTTTCATTGTTTACCATTTCGGTAATCTTCGAGTATTCTTTATCACTCTCGCTATATTGATTTTGAATGAATTTCAGGTTATCCCACAGCGGCTCCATATAGGGGTTCAGCTTCGATTTAATATCACCCGGCAGGTAGCCAATGTCTTTGTTACTAAGTGGCACAATAGGCCGGGCCAGATAAATCTGTTTATATTCTCGTTTTTGTTCAAGAGCAGCAGCTAAGGCAATTAATGTTTTTCCGGTGCCCGCCACTCCTTGCATGGAAACTAATTTTATTTCTGGTTTTAATACCGCATGAATAGCAAAAGCCTGCTCGGCATTGCGCGGCTTGATGCCGTAGGCATTTCTTTTTTCTACTTGCTCTACCATGCCATTGGCCGAATTGTAAAAAGCGAGCACTGATTTTTTTCCACTCTTCAAAATATAGTAGTGGTTTTTCATTGGCTTCTCTTTGCCCAGCACTTCCTGGGGTGGGCAATATCCTTTTTCGTAGATTAGATCAATGGCATCCGAATCGGCATTATCTACTACCGTGCGGCCGGTGTGTAAAGAACTGATGTTTTGTATTTTCCCGGTAGTATAATCTTCGGCATTTAGCCCAAGTGCTTTTGCTTTCAGCCTCAGGTTAATATCCTTGCTTACTAAAATTACCTTCCTCCCCTTTTCTTCTTTCTGCAATAAAAGCGCAGCATTTAATATACGGTGATCCGCTTTTTCTTCATTAAATACTTTGTTGGCATCCATACCGCTGATGCCGCCCGTATCCATTACTACTTTAAAGTTGCCCTTGCCTTTTCCATTAATGGGGTTCCATTGGTGCAGCATCTGGCTTTTGGCTAGTTTGTCAATCAGCCGGATAAACTCACGGGCTTCAAAGTTTTTAGTGTCGTTTCCTTTTTTAAAGTTATCCAGTTCTTCCAGCACGGTAATCGGTATGCCGATATCGTGTTCATCGAAGTTGAGGATGCTGTTATGCTCAAAAATGATGACGGAAGTGTCGAGCACAAAAATTTTTTTACCAGCCTTGCCGGCCGGCAGATTTTTTTCTTTTTTTAGTTTGGCCATACACGGAAACAGGTTAAAAAAAAGCGAAGACAAGTTCCTTACTGAATCAGACTGATCAATAAGATAGAACTGGTCTTCGCGTCATTCTTTCGATTGCTTAAAACTACAAAATAAATAATAAGAATACGAACAATAGATTGGTATAAAAAAATGAGTACGATGAAAAAACAAAGGCAATGTGTATTTTTAAATGAGCTAAACCTACCATTTATGAAAATCTGCTTAATAGCCTTTTCCCTTCTTGTCGTTACCGCGAAGGCTCAGCATCACTATGGACTTACCCCCATGAAAATAAAAGAGTATCGGTCTTCATTAACGATCCATCCTGAAAATGAACTGGTAGAATTGCAGAAAGTAATCCCCTCCCTTATACTTGATATTCGCTATGCCACCCGCCATAACTTTACAGGCTCAAAAATTTACAATCTGGCCAAAGCGTATGCCCGCAAGCCGGTAGCCGAGGCTTTAGCCAGAGCACAGGCCGATTTTAATAATCTGGGATACGGAATAAAAATTTATGATGCCTACCGCCCCTACTCCGCCACCATAAAATTTTTTGAAATAATGAAAGGCGATACAACTTATGTGGCCAGCCCATATAAAGGCTCTAAACATAACCGCGGCTGTGCACTTGACCTGACACTGATTGATTTAAAAACCAAAAAAGAACTGGCTATGCCCACCGAGTATGATTCGCCTGTAAAACAATCGTGGCCTGATTACCCCATCAGCGACCCGGAAATAAAAAAAAACCGTCACACGTTAATTTCTATTATGACGAAGAACGGCTTCCGTGTGTATGAAGCCGAATGGTGGCACTTTGATTTTAACGGCTGGAAAAACTTTGAAGTAATGAATATTGATTTTGAAGAACTGCCTTAAAAAAATTAAAATTAAAATAGATGTTGTTAAAGGAAGCTCAGGCGCAAGTTGATCAATGGATAAAAACACACGGAGTTCGTTATTTTAACGAGCTCACCAATCTGGCCATTCTTACCGAAGAAGTGGGCGAGCTCGCCCGCATCATGGCCAGACGGTATGGTGAGCAATCAGAGAAAGAATCGGACAAAGGAAAAGAATTAGAAGATGAAATGGCCGATGTGTTGTGGGTGCTGATTTGCCTGGCCAACCAAACCGGTGTGGATCTGACAAAGGCTTTTAAAAAAAATATAGAAAAGAAAACGCAGCGAGATAAAGACCGTCATCATAAAAATCCTAAACTAAAATGAAAACAACTCACCCACTGTCCCCATTTTTGACACCCACCAAGATTTGTTTATTTTTTTTCCCCATAGTGAGTTTACTTTTTTCATGCACATTTAAAAAACAAATAATTGCCGACCAGATTATTGTTGGGAAAATTTGGACGGCCAATCCGGCTCAGCCTTGGGTTGAGGCGCTGGCCATCGTAGGCGATTCCATCGTGGCAGTAGGGAATCAAAATGAAATCTTAGAACAGAAAGGAGCCGCTACCAAGGTATCGGTTTATGACTCGAATCAATTAATTGTGCCCGGCTTTATAGATACACACACTCATTTTGTGGAAGCCGGCTTTGCTCTATCATCGGTACAACTCCGCGAGGCTAAAACAAAAATAGAATTTATACAGCGGATCGCTGATTTTGCCAAATTAAAAAAACCAGGCGAGTGGATTTTAGGTGGAAACTGGGATCATGAAAACTGGGGCGGAGAATTGCCCGACCGAAATTGGATTGACGAAGTTACGCCCCACAACCCCGTGTGGGTAACCCGGCTAGATGGCCACATGTCGCTGGCGAATTCGCTCGCATTGAAAGCAGCGGGCATTACCGATCAGGTAAAAGAGGTAAAAGGCGGAACTTTTGTTCGCGATGCCAAAAGAAGACTAACCGGAATACTAAAAGACAACGCAACGAGCAACGTAAACGAGGTCGTTCCACCGGCCTCTCCGGAAGCAGAGGATAATGCTTTGCAAGCCGCGATGAACTATGTGGCTTCTCACGGAGTTACCAGTGCACACAATATGTATGGGTACAACCATACTTTTGAGAGGGCGCAAAAAAACAATAAACTTATTACGCGGATATATGATTGCCGTATGCTGAATGAATGGAAAGAATTGAATACAAAAATTAACCGGCAGGGGAGGGGCGATAAGTGGTTACGTATAGGGGGACTCAAAGCATTCGTTGATGGTTCGTTAGGATCACACACTGCAGCATTTTTTAAACCTTATTTGGATTTGCCAACGGATTCAGGATTTTTTATTACGCCTGAACGCGATTTGTACCGTCTTGCTAAATCGGCTGATTCGGCCGGGTTGCATGTGATGGTTCATGCTATCGGAGACAAGGCGATTCACACTTTACTGAATATTTTTGAACGAATAGAAAAAGAAAATGGAAACAAAGATTACCGGTTTCGTATTGAACATGCTCAGCACATAGCCCCGGCCGATATTCCCCGGCTGGCAAAAGGACATATTCTGGCCAGTATGCAACCCTATCATGCCATTGACGATGGCCGCTGGGCAGAAAAAATAATAGGACAGGAACGATGCAAAACAACGTATGCTTTTAAATCGCTGCTGGATGCAGGCACGATAGTAACTTTTGGAAGTGATTGGCCAGTGGCACCGGCTACTCCCCTGGAAGGAATTTATGCAGCGGTAACACGCAGAACGTTAGATAACAAAAACCCTGAAGGATGGTTTCCCGAACAAAAAATTTCTGTTGAACAAGCCGTAACAGCCTACACCTTACATGCCGCGTATGCTTCCTTTGAAGAAGGAATTAAAGGTTCCTTAGAAAAAGGAAAATTGGCTGACTTGGTAATTCTGGATCAAAACATTTTTACCATTGCACCAGAAAAAATAAAAGAGGTGAGGGTATTAAAAACGATGGTAGGCGGGAAAATAGTTTTTGAAAGAAAATAAGTAGAGGCCAAAGAACTGAAAATAAATTCAGATTCGTTGCAGTACTTGCCCGCGGTGAGCATCCAGTTTTATCAAAATAAAAAGTAAAATTGTAAAACTCCATAGGGCCGATCCCCCGTAACTAAAAAAAGGAAGGGGGATACCAATGACCGGAAACAGACCGATGGTCATACCGATATTAACGGCAAAATGAAAAAAGAAAATACAGGCCACACTATATGCATACGTACGGGTAAAACGATTTTTTTGACGCTCCGCTAAAAAAATGATTCGGAGCAACAACGCAATAAAAAGGCCAATGACAATCAGGCTGCCGATCCACCCATGCTCTTCGCCAATGGTACAAAAAATAAAGTCTGTACTTTGAGCCGGCACAAAATCAAATTTAGTTTGCGTGCCTTTTAAAAACCCTTTGCCCCAAAAACCACCACTACCAATGGCAATTTTAGATTGGGTAACATTCCATCCGAAACCCAACGGATCGGCATCCGGGTTAATCAATGCTTTGATACGATTTTGCTGATGGGGTTTGAGTACATCATGCACGACATAATCTACACTTTCTATTACCCCACTAATCAACAATGCGCCAACAGTTAAGAGTATAATACGTCTGATTTTCTTTTTGCCGGTAACAATCAGCACGAGCAGCACCACCCCGATTGCGATATGCAAGTAGATGGGGTTCGGGATAAGCAGTGTTAAAATAAAAATAGTGATGGCGCAGAGGCCCACAATCAATAAGAAGGGAGACATACCTTCGCGAAAAAAAACCAACACAAAAGAGGTAAAGACCAAAGCTGTTCCGGTATCTTTTTGTAACAGAATCAGCCCCATGGGTAGCCCAATCATAACAAATAGCATAGCCTGATTTCTAAGATTTTCCATCCTAAACCCTACTGAGCCTATGTATTTGGCTACGGCCAAAGCCGTAATGCACTTGGCAAACTCGGACGGTTGCAGGCCAAAAGAGCCGATCCCGATCCACGCTTTATTGCCACCCACCTCTTTGCCAATAACCGGGACCATAACTAAAATCACCAAAATAATTCCGTAAAAAACATAGGCAAAGGTTTCGTAAAACCGCATATCTATAATAGTGATGGCTAGTGCAATTAATGCCGATGCGGCAATAAATAATAACTGGCGGCCCGAGTTAAGCGATAAATCAAAAATAGATTGCTTGGCATTCTCATCATACACAGCCGCAAAAACATTAAGCCAGCCGAGGATTACTAATGCCATATATAACATGACAATAGTCCAATCCATTGAGCCGGATATATCAGAATCTCTTTTCATCAGTCTAAAAACTTTCCGGCCAATACATAATCTTCAATGTACTGCCTGCGGGTTTGTTTAAACAAATAGCGTTCGATCATTAAGCTGGCGATACTGGCTGCGGCTCTTGCGCCCTGGCCGGCATTTTCTACGTAAACAGAAATGGCAATTTGCGGTTTCGCACGCGGAGCAAAGGCAATAAATACAGAGTGGTCAGGCAAAGGTTCGTTTTGCACGGTACCGGTTTTGCCACACACCACAACATCGGGCAAGTGTGCAAACCATTGGCCGGTGCCGGCATCTACCACCTGTTGCATAGCATCTACGGCAATGTTGAAATTTGCAGAGTCTATGGTCGTGTAATGGCGTTCAGTGTAGGGAGATAATGGCCGGGCATCTTTTCCAATTCCCTTTACCAAGTGGGGGATGTAATAAAAACCACGGTTGGCCACGGTGGCGGCAAAGTTGGCCATTTGCAGAGGCACTACTAAGTTTTCGCCTTCTCCGATGGCGATGGAATATATATTTGAAAATTTCCAGGGCCGGTTGTTGTAGGCTTTATCGTAATAGGCTGGCGTAGGAATCAGCCCGCTTTTTTCGTTGGGCAAATCAATGCCGAGTTTATTGCCAAAACCAAAACTATGAATGTGGCGATCCCACTCGTTTAAACCTATGCGCGCATCGGCAAAAGGGTCGTTTGCTTTTCCTTGATTAATCATTCTGCGGAGGGCGGTATAAAAATATACATTGCACGAGTTGGCGATCGCGCCTCGCAGATCTTCGTTTGTGTGTGGGCCGTGGCAACCGATAATGGTACGATCGCATACAATGCGAGTTTCGGGAGTAATTACTTTTTCTTGCAGGGCCGTCATGGCTTGAGCTATTTTAAAAATAGAACCGGGCCGGTATTGAGCCATGAGTGGCCGATTAAACAAAGGCTTTAAAGTATCGGTGCTGATGAGTTTAAAGTTGGCACTGTAATTTTTTCCGGTTAGCAAATTGGGATCGTATGAAGGGCCGGATACCAAAGAAAGGATTTCACCGGTAGCAGGTTCAATGGCTACAATGCTTCCGGCTTTTCCTTTCATCAGTTTTTCACCGTATAACTGAAGATCTAAGTCAATGCTGGTGGTTAAATCCTGGCCGGGTATAGAAAGGGTATCATACTCTCCGTTTTTAAAAGATCCTTTTTCAATTCCTTTTACATCGCGCAAGCGGAAACGAATTCCGCGTTTCCCGCGAAGTTGTTCTTCGTAAAAAGATTCTATTCCACTTTGGCCGATGTAGTCGCCTTGTTTATAGATGTGTGCCGGGTCTTGCTTCAGTTGTTCTTTACTTACTTCGCTTACATAGCCGAGGGCATTGGCCAGCGCGGGGGTGGTATAAGCACGGGTCGTTCTGGCTTGTATGTAAAAGCCGGGAAATTCATCCAGCCGGTCTTGCGTGCGGGCCCAGTCTTCGGCCGAGAGCTGCTCCAGAAAGCGCATCGGCTTTACGGCTGAATATTCTTTCTTTTTGACTTTTAAATCTTTGAAACGCTTCCGTAATTCTTGCCGGGTTAAATGAAAGGTGTTGCAAAATGCAGCTGAGTCAAAACTCCGCACATCTTTCATAATTACCTGCAGATCATACTCGGGAGTATTGTAAACAACGAGTTTTCCGTTGCGGTCTTTAATCAATCCCCGGAAGGGATATTCTACCACGCGTAAAATAGAATTGCTGTTGGCCAACTCGGCATACCGGTCATCAATTACCTGAACAAAAAAAAGTTTAGTCAGAAAAATTAAACCAACTACTACAAAAACGATTTGAAATATTTCTTTTCTTCCTTCGTTCATATCCGTCTGCGTGCAGGTAACAAGTATTGAAATAATATCATAAACGTTACAGTGAAGAGCATGCTGCTGATGGCCTTTGCCATTGAGTACCAAAATAAAGCAAACCCAGCCGACTCGACTAAAAACAAAATTAAATGATGAACAAATACAAGTGGCATAGCATACACTAGAAACCACTGAAGCCCATTTTCGGCCAGCGAAGCAGAAGCACCCGCATCATACCCTCCTTGTGGAGCAATAACGCTTAGCCAATAGTTTCGAACGTAAGCGATAAAAACCGTAGCCAAAGCGTGTTGCCCAAGACTATTGTAAAAAATATCGATTGAAAACCCCAACACAAAACCCACCAGCATTAACACCAGCGAGTTGGTTTCTACCGGCAGCAGCAGCAGATAGGCAATGTATAAAAAACAAAAGCCTGTATTAAATAAAACCAAATTTTTAAAAAGCATGGCTTGGGCCAGCACATAAATAAAAAAAGAAACAAACTGTATAACGACTGATCTACTCATTTGCTTTCCGGAAGAGTGTGGGTTTCCAGCGAATCTTTTTCGTTCTTCAGCCGGTTATGAATTATTTCCACGTAACTGAGTTTAGAAAAATCCTGACTGAGTTCAACCTGAATATCATAAAACAAAGCTTCTTCGTTCAGATTAAATTCTTTGATGCGGCCAATAAATATTCCCGGAGGGAAAACCGCATTGTAGCCGGAAGTAACAATGGTGTCGCCCACCAGAGGCTTTACATGGCGCGGAATATATTTTAGCCCGATCAACATTGGGTTGAGGCCACCCCATTGCGCAGTACCAAAATGCCCGGTTCGTTTAATTACACACGAAACCTGCTCATCTATATTGAGCAGCGAGATAAGCACAGCATAATGCGCTGATACCGTTTTTACCTTACCTACGGCATTGCCTGCGCTAACTGCGGCCATACCGGGCGCCAGCCCCGCAGCCGAGCCCCGGTCTATGGTAATAAAATTTTTATAAGAACGGGTAGAGTTATTGATAACGCGAGCGCTGATAAAGTCATACTGCTTAATCAGGCTGGAATCTTTTTTAGCCTGATTGAAATTTATTGAATGCTGCAATGTCTGATTTTGTTGTGTTATTTTTTTTAACAACAAATTATTCTGTTGAGCCAATGCCGAGTTAATATCGGTCAGGTCAAAATAATCTCGAATGTTTTGAGAGACCGTATGGATGCGGGCAAAAAAGGCATTGGACGAGTTGAAGTAAGCAGCACTTTGATAGTGGTTGTTTTGAACAATCAGCCACGTGCAAAATAATTGCAATAACAAAAAGGTAAAGAAAGCCCGGTAGGTGTAAACAAAGTTAAGCAGCCGTTCCATTCCATCAGGTCATCAGCACTTTACGGTATTGGTTGAGATTTTTTAAGGCCACACCGGTTCCGCGTACCACGGCACGCAACGGATCTTCGGCTACATGAATGGGCAATTTTGTTTTCAGGGCCAGACGTTTGTCTAACCCGCGCAACATAGCACCTCCGCCAGTCAGGTAAATTCCACGCTCATAAATATCAGCCGATAATTCGGGAGGCGATAATTCCAATGCTTTTAGCACGGCTTCTTCTAACTTAGAAACGGACTTATCTAACGCAAAGGCTACTTCAGAATAAGATATCTTGATAGTTTTTGGAATTCCCGTCATCAGATCGCGCCCTCTGATTTCATAATCTTCGGGGCCATCGTCTAATTCCGTCATGGCCGATCCTACTTCAATTTTTACCCGCTCGGCCGAACGTTCTCCGATCAGCAGATTATGCTGCCTGCGCATATAATCTAAGATATCGCGGTTAAAAGTATCGCCCGCAATGCGGATCGATTGGTCGCACACAATTCCCGAAAGGGTAATCACGGCAATGTCGGTAGTGCCTCCCCCAATATCTACTACCATATTGCCCACCGGTTGCTCGATGTCAATGCCGGTGCCAATGGCTGCGGCAATCGGCTCGTAAATCATATATACTTCTTTGGCGTTCGCGTGCTCGGCCGAGTCGCGCACGGCTCGTTTTTCTACTTCAGTAATGGCCGAAGGCACACAGATAACCATGCGTAGCGAGGGAGGAAAAAATTTCCGACCGGTATCAATCATTTTAATCATACCCCGAATCATCATTTCGGCTGCATGGAAATCTGCTATTACACCCTCCTTTAAAGGACGGATGGTTTTGATGTTATCGTGTGTTTTTTCGTGCATTTGCATAGCCTCGCGCCCAATGGCGAGCACACGGTTGCTGGTCTTGTCTATGGCAATGATGCTGGGTTCATCCACCATTACTTTGTCTTTGTGGATGATCAACGTATTGGCGGTGCCCAAGTCTATGGCAATATCGCTGGTAAAGAAATCGAAAAGTCCCATGTAAATTTTCCTGCGTGTAAATGAAGGGGTGAAATTACAGAAATAATGCCTGTAACTGAAAAGGACTTTCCATCAATGTTTAAAATGACGGTAGCCGGTAAATACCATAGCCATGTTTTGGTGGTTGCAAAAGTCAATGGAGTCCTGGTCTTTAATGGAACCGCCCGGCTGAATAACGGCAGTAATGCCTTCTTGGCTGGCAATTTCTACGCAATCCGGAAAAGGAAAGAACGCATCCGAGGCCATCACCGACCCTTTTAAATTAAAGCCGAATGATTTAGCCTTTTCGATGGCTTGCCGGAGGGCATCTACACGGCTGGTTTGCCCTACCCCGCTGGATAGCATTTGGCCATCTACCGCCAATATAATGGTGTTAGATTTGGTGTGCTTGCATACTTTGCTGGCAAATAAAAGTGCCTGCACTTCTGCCTGTGTGGGGGAGCGCTGGGTTACCGTTTTCAAATCGGCTTGCGAATCGGTATGTCTGTCCTGGTCTTGCTCAATTACTCCATTGAGTAAACTTTTAAATTGTTTAGTGGCCGTAAGCGTTTGTTTTTGGTTGAGCAGGATACGGTTTTTTTTCGATTTCAATAACGCCAGTGCATTTGAGTCGAAGCCGGGGGCAATCAAGATTTCGAAAAAGAGTTTATTGATTTCCTCGGCTGCGGCCAGGTCAATTTTTTGATTAGAAGCCAACACTCCGCCAAAAGCGGAAAGCGTATCAGCCTGCAATGCTTTTAAATAAGCTTCTTTTAGCGTAGGGGCGGTGGCCACCCCGCAGGCATTGGTATGTTTTATAATAACGAAGGCGGTTTGGTCTTGAAATTCGTGTATCAGATTCAGGGCGGCATCTACATCTACCAAATTGTTGTATGAAAGTTCTTTTCCGTTCAGTTGCTCAAACAAACCTTCAAGATCTCCAAAATAAATTCCTTTCTGGTGTGGGTTTTCACCATAGCGCAACACACGCCCGTTAGCGTAGCTTGCTTTAAAACTTGAAACGGATTGTTCTGCATTAAAATACCGGAAGATGGCCGAATCATAATGAGAGGTAACATCGAAGGCGAGGGAAGCAAATTTTTTCCGATCGGCCAAAGTGGTAGATGAATTATTTTTGATGAGCAGTTCCAGTACGTCTGCATACTGACTGCGCGAGGAAACGATCAGTACATCATTAAAATTTTTGGCGGCTCCGCGAATCAGCGAAATCCCTCCAATGTCAATTTTCTCGATAATATCTTCTTCACTTCCGCCCTGAGCTACGGTTTCTTCAAATGGATACAGATCAACGATAACCAAATCGATGGGGGCAATTTTAAAATCGGCAGCCTGTTTCACATCGGCTGCCTCGTCACGTCTAAAAAGGATGCCGCCAAATATAGCCGGGTGCAACGTTTTTACTCGCCCGCCAAAAATGGAAGGGTAGCCGGTTAGTTGTTCTACTGGCATTACGGGGTAGCCTAGTTTTTTAATGAACTCTTCCGTGCCCCCGGTGGAGACAAATTCTACGTTGTTTTTGGCTAATGCATGAAGGATGGGCTCTAATCCGTCTTTATAATAAACAGAAATCAAGGCCCGGGTAATTTTTTTCTGGCTCATACCTAACTTCTTTTTTTAGAAAGCGCAAATGTAATAGTTTGTGCTTAGCCCTATTAAGTTGTGTTTCAGATTCCGGTAAATAACGGGCGTTAGTCAAAAAAATAATTTAAAAACAGAAAACAAAATGTTGTACATCAATATTTTTTCCTTTTTATTTGAGGCCATGAATACGGTACAGCGATTTTATTTTTGGTTTTATTTTATCAACTCCTCCGGGGCTTGAAGTAAAATCGCTTTGTAAAGCAGAAATAAACAAAACGAAAATAGCAACAAAAGCCCCGACTCAATCGGGGTTTTTTATTTATTAATTATGGGAAAGAAGAGAAAATTAAAAATAGCCATTCAAGGCATTGCCACCAGTTTTCATGAAGTGGCAGCGCTCACCTATTTTGCCGAACCGTTTGAGCCGATAGAGTGTCTTTCATTTCATGCACTTTGCGAGTCTTTAAAAAAAGAAGAAAGTGATTTTGCCATGATGGCTATTGAAAACTCAATTGCAGGAAGCATTCTGCCTAACTATTTTTTATTGCAGGAGCATCATTTTGCTATTATCGGAGAAGTGTATTTGCCCATTCATATGCACCTGCTGGCGCTGCCCGGAGTGAAACTGAATGATATTAAAAATATTGAAAGCCACCCCATGGCCATTCGCCAATGTTCGGATTACCTGTATCGGCTAAAGGGCATTGACATTCGCGAAAGCGATGATACCGCCTACTCGGCCCGGAAGGTGGCAGAAAAAAAACTGAAAGACACCGCGGCCATTGCCAACGAATATGCCGCCAAAAAATTTGGCCTTGCTATTTTAGAGAAACGAATCGAAACTCATAAAAAGAATTTTACCCGTTTTCTGGTGCTATCGCGCAGGGCTAACGGCCATGCCGATGCCAACAAAGCTTCACTCTGCTTTGAAGTAGCCAATGAAGTGGGCAGCTTGGCCGAGGCCTTGATGACATTTAAAACCCATGCTATCAATTTAACCAAAATCCAATCCATCCCGATCATCGGCAAACCCAGCGAATACTCTATCCATATAGATGTAGAATGGAAGCGTAGAAAAAATTATGATGAGGCGGTAAGCCAGGTGTTGCGGCAGGTAAGAAACCTGACGATTTTAGGAGAATATAAAAAAGGAAAGATAGAATATAAGTAGACAGCCGATGGCAACGAAGCGAACTGAAAAAATATGATTGAAACAGCCAAACGAATTAACCAGGTAGAAGAATATTACTTCAGCAAAAAACTGGCGGAGGTGCGCACCCTGGATACGCCCGATCTGCGGGTGATTAATTTAGGCATTGGCAGCCCTGACCTGGCTCCCTCTGCGGAGGCCATTGAGGCGCTGAACGCATCCGCTAAAAACCCGGCTCATCACGGCTACCAAAACTATAAAGGGATTCCGCCTTTGCGGCAAGCGATAGCCGATTTTTATTCGACCACTTATTCTGTGTCGCTCAACTCCGAAACTGAAATATTACCACTGATGGGTTCGAAAGAAGGAATCATGCACATCAGTATGGCTTTTGTTAATGAAGGCGATGAAGTGCTCATTCCTAATCCGGGGTATCCTACTTATTCATCGGTTTCTAATCTGGTAGGTGCCAGGCTGGTTCCCTATATCTTGAAAGAAGAATTGAACTGGGGCATAGATATAGAAGAGCTTAAGAAAAAAGATCTCTCGAGAGTGAAGGTAATGTGGGTAAATTTTCCACACATGCCCACCGGGCGTATTGCCTCGCGCCAAGAGCTGACCGAGTTGGTAAAACTGGCGCGCCAATATCATTTTCTGATCGTAAACGACAATCCGTACAGTTTAATTTTAAACAACGACCCGCAAAGTATTCTATCCATTCCCGGAGCAGACGAAGTAGCGCTGGAATTAAATTCGCTCAGCAAAAGCCATAACATGGCCGGCTGGCGCATTGGTTGGGTAGCCGGAAACAAACAGTTGATTGAGGCCGTATTAAAAGTGAAAAGCAATATGGACTCGGGCATGTTTTTAGGGCTGCAACACGCGGCTGTAGAGGCTCTGAAGAACGGCCCGGCATGGTTTCAGAAACAAAACGACTTGTACCGTCAGCGGCAAGCGGCCGCCTATAACCTCCTCGAAACTCTCGGCTGTACTTTTTCGCGACAGCAATCGGGCTTGTTTGTTTGGGCAAAAGCCCCCAACTCCATCCACACCATTGAAAAATGGATTGATGAACTTTTGTATCGAACGAAAGTGTTTATCACGCCCGGATTTATTTTTGGAAACGCAGGCGAGAGGTATATCCGGGTTTCACTTTGCGCCCCGGAAGAAAAATTGAAGGAAGCGTTGGGCCGAATTAAAAATTATCTTTCTCAAATACCTCATACGAAATGAAAATTACGATAATCGGTTTGGGGTTAATTGGAGGTTCTATTGCTTTGGCCTTGCGTAAAGCAGGGCTGGCCACAACCGTTTATGGCATAGACAAAAACGAAAGCCATGCGGCACAAGCTATTGAATTGGGTTTGGTAGATCAAATCGTTTATGAAAACAATTCTTTTTTGTCTGCCGATTTAATTATTGTTTCGATTCCCGTTAGTGCCACGTCTGCTTTCTTGCCTCACATCTTAGATTCGATCGGAGAGAACACGGTGGTAATAGATACCGGCTCTACAAAAGACCTGATCTGCCAAACCGTGAGCCACCACCCCAGACGAAGCCAGTATGTAGCAGCACACCCCATTGCCGGTACAGAATTTTCCGGGCCCGGGGCAGCCTTTTTAGGCTTGTTTGATGGGAAGACGAACATTATTTGCGAGCGGGAAAAATCATCGGAGAAAGCTCTGTTGTTGGCATTTCGTGTTTTTGAAACACTGAAAATGAAAACCATTTTTATGGATTCGGTAGAGCACGACAAGCACGTAGCCTATGTTTCGCATCTTTCGCATGTAAGTTCGTTTTTGCTGGGGCAAACTGTTTTGGATATTGAAAAAGATGAAAAGAATATTTTTGATTTGGCCGGCAGCGGGTTTGCCTCAACGGTGCGCTTAGCAAAAAGCTCGCCCGATATGTGGGCCCCCATCTTTAAGCAGAATGCCGAATATCTGAGCCAGGCCCTGGCCGAATATATCATGCATCTTCAAAAATTTCAATATCATCTGATGAAGCGGGACGAAAAGGAACTCCATCAGATTATGACGAAAGCAAATGACATTAAACGTGTACTAAAAAGTTAATCTTTATCATCACCCTTTTAATAACCGAACATGAACTTCCAATCCATCTCCCAATTTTTAAACATCCACCGCCCCATTATAATTAGCGGGCCATGCAGTGCCGAAACGGAAGAGCAAACCATCGCCACGGCTAAGCAAATTGCCGCCACCGGAAAAGTACACGCCCTGCGGGCTGGCATTTGGAAACCCCGCACCCGCCCCGGCCAGTACGAAGGTGCAGGTGACATTGGGTTGCAATGGCTGATGGCCGCTAAAAAAGAAACCGGCTTGCCCGTAACTACCGAAGTGGCCAATGCTGCCCATGTAGAAGCCTCGCTAAAAGCCGGAGTAGATATACTTTGGATCGGAGCACGCACTACCGTAAATCCGTTTTCCGTACAAGAAGTGGCCGATTCGCTGAAAGGCGTTGATATTCCGGTGATGGTAAAAAACCCGGTTAACCCTGATTTAGAACTATGGATTGGAGCGATGGAGCGCCTCAGCAAAGCCGGCATTAAAACCATGGCCGCCATTCACCGCGGGTTTTCTTCGCACGAAAAAGGACCGTTTCGAAACCTGCCCATGTGGGATATTGCCATCGAACTGAAAACCCGTTTGCCCGAACTGGAAATAATCTGCGACCCCAGCCACATCAGCGGCAACCGAGACCTGATTGCATTTATCTCGCAGAAAGCACTCGACCTCGATATGGCCGGCCTTATGATTGAAAGCCACATCCACCCCGATGCTGCCTGGAGTGATGCCAAACAACAAGTAACCCCGGCCGCGCTCGGAAAAATAGTGAGCGAGCTGGTGGTGCGCTCCGTATCCAGCGAAAATAAAATGTTTAAAGACACCCTCAGTGTGCTGCGCGAGCAGATTGACCACCTCGATGATGAGATCATGCAAAAAATGGCTGCCCGGATGAAAATTTCTGAAAAAATAGGTCAGTATAAAAAAGATAATAATGTAACTATTTTACAAGTAGGGCGATGGGAAGAAATTATTAAAACCCGTGTAACGCTGAGCAAAGCCATGGGGCTGGATGAGGGCTTTACCCGCGATCTGCTGCGGCTGGTTCACCATGAATCGATTCAGGTACAAGAAAAAGTGATGAACAAAACGGAAGTAAAAGTGTAAAAAAACGGAATAGAAAATTAGATGCAAAGGGCGCAGGTAGGGAGTAGAAAAGACCATTCGCCTTGCCAAAAAAACCGATACCTTTGCCTGATATTTTCTATTCTGTAATCTAGATAACTCTGAATCATGTTTGATAATTTAAGTCTTAAACTCGAAAAAGCATTTCAATCTCTGCGCGGGCAGGGACGCATTTCGGAAATTAACGTAGCCGGCACCATCAAGGAAATTCGCAAAGCGTTGATTGATGCAGACGTTAACTACAAAATTGCCAAAGAAGTAACAGACGAGATTAAAACGAAAGCCATGGGCATGAATGTGCTCACGGCCATCAGCCCGGGGCAATTACTCACCAAAGTAACGAACGATGAACTGACCCGGCTGATGGGTAGCCAGGGAGAGGAAATAAAAATAGAGGGCAACCCGGCCGTAATTTTAATTGCCGGCTTACAAGGATCAGGGAAAACAACCTTTTCTGGAAAACTGGCAAACTATTTAAAACGTCAGGGCCGACAAGTGCTTTTAACGGCTTGTGATATTTACCGGCCGGCTGCTATTGATCAATTAAAAGTTTTAGGCGAACAAATTGGTGTAGAAGTTTATGCCGAACCGGAAAATAAGGATGCCGTAAAAATCGCCAGAGCAGCCATTGAACATGCTAAGAAAAACAACCACCGCGTGGTAATTGTAGATACGGCCGGCCGGCTGGCCGTGGACGAAGAGATGATGAATGAAATTGCCAAGTTGAAAGAAACACTACGCCCTTCCGAAACTTTGTTTGTGGTAGATTCGATGACCGGCCAAGATGCGGTAAACACAGCCAAAGCCTTTCACGACCGCTTGAATTTTGATGGTGTGGTACTGACGAAGTTGGATGGCGATACCCGCGGAGGAGCGGCTCTTTCTATTCGCAGGGTGGTAGAGAAACCAATTAAATTTATTTCGTCTGGCGAGAAGATGGAAGCGATTGATCGCTTTTACCCCGACCGGATGGCCGGCCGTATTCTCGGCATGGGCGATGTGGTAAGTTTGGTGGAGAAAGCCCAGGAAACATTTGACCAGGAAGAAGCGCGCAGGCTCAATGCCAAAATGCGCAAAAATCAATTTGATTTTAACGACTTTCTTTCGCAGCTCGAGCAAGTAAAAAAAATGGGCAACATGAAAGATATGCTGAGCATGATTCCCGGTGTGAGTAAGGCCATGAAAGGAGTTGATTTTGATGAAAATGCTTTTAAGCCTGTGGAGGCCATCATCCAGTCGATGACACTCAAAGAAAGAGCCACCCCTGAAATTCTAAACAGCAGCCGTAAAACCCGGCTGGCCAAGGGTAGCGGCACGTCCATTCAGCAAGTAAACCAACTGCTCAAACAATTTGAAGACATGCGCAAGATGATGAAGACCATGAATAAAATGGGCGGAGGCAAGCGGGCAATGGGAGCCTTAAATCCCTTCGGACGTTAGTATATTTTTAAACCGTTAGTCTAACTTTCATTCTCATCGCTTACCAGATACCGGATGGCTTCGTCATACGAAGCAAAAGACAAAAAATCTTTTTTTCTTAAGAAAAAAGAAAATCCTTTAATAATCATTCGCTGAGGCAGGGTTGTATTGATGAAAGCATTTTTTTTGATGAGATGTTTTAGCGGATACGTTTCTCGTTCTACATGGCGCATAAAAGAAGGAGAGATAAACGTTTTATAAAAATTAGTTAGCAACAAACATTTTTTTCCACTGTTCACTACGGTTTCTTTAGCTAAGTTAAATACCGCTATCAACTCATCTGGCTTGCAATTTGTGTAATCAATACAGATAATTTCTTTATCCGAAATCCGTATTGTTTTTACTCGACCCGCGGCAGTCATATCCGGTATCTAAATTTAAAACTTGATAATGAGGCGGGCGCTTGTTCCGTAAAACTGAAGCCGGGGATGGATGCGGATGCGAGAAGTTTTTTGCGGAAGATCGGCATTGTATAAATCAATGGCGTAAAGCGCCCGCGCTTTATAAACCTGATTGCACACCAACCCAATGGCGATTAATGCCGAGCCCCCCAGTGCATAGCCCCAATCGGCCCGCTCGCCAAAAGCCAGTGTGGCCAGAGGTATGGCTACCATAGCCGCCCCGGTAAAACCGGTTAGCGCGGAAGCCGTAGACCATCTTCGGGCTTTCTTAAACTCAGGATAAGCCTGCGGATGGGTAAACAAAATACTGGCGGTTTGCTTAGGGCTGATTTCGAGCGAATCGCTCAGCATATAAATTACCCCGCCAAATGTTTTGTACATGGTAATCTTTTTTTGAGCGGTTACAGTGCCGCCCACCCAGAGCAATACTATCAACAGGTTCCATTTCATGGCACAAAAATAGAAAAGACATTTTGTTTTAATAGCCGGCCTGCCCGAACAAGCGATCCGGCAGAAGAAAAATACCTCATTAATTATTTTACTTTTTTGGCAGCCTCATGCATTTTAATTTGTTTCTCCAGCAGTTTTTTGTCGCCCACTAAAACTAATGTCATGTCTTCATACTTAAAATGATCCCGGGTTATCTGCGAAACTTTTTCAGGAGTAACGGCATAAATATTTTTTACACGATCTGTCAGGTAGGTATCGCTCAGCCCATGCTGATCCAGAAAATTTAATTGGCCGATAATTCCGCCCGGGTTAGAATTTTGCAATACAAACGTGCCGGCCATGTAGCGCTGAATACCCTCCAGCTCTTCTTTAGACGGAGTTTCTTTTTGCAGGCGTTTTATTTCCTTAGCAATTTCTTGCAAAGAGGCGCCTGTATCTTTGCTGGTAACATCGGCTTCCTCATACCAAACAGAAACGCCTTTCCTGTTTTGAATAGTACTGAAAGGAGAGTAGGTATATCCTTTGTCTTCGCGGATATTGCTGGTAATGCGTGAACCGAATGATCCGCCCAATAAGGAGTTGGTTACTTGTAGTGCCACCGCATCCTTGTCGGTGGGTGTTAACGTGGGCGTTCCAAGCATGACGGTTGTTTGTGGAGCATCGGGACGGTTGATGATGGCTATTTCATTGGTGCGAACCGGAGTAGCGGGCGGATAGTTTACATCCGGCCCGGCTGCCCAGGAGGCAAAGGTTTCATCAATGGCTTTGCCCACGGCTTGCTCATCAAACTTTCCAACTACATAAATCACAGAACGCTTAGCTCCAAAATTTTTAGTATAAAAACTTTTAACCATTTCGGTAGAATAGCTGCTGATCATTTTCTCGGTAGGAAAACTCCTTCCGTACGGATGGTCTTTATAAATAAGTTGAAAAAAACGTTCGGAGGCTTGCGACTGTGGTACGGATTTTTGCACGACCAACTGTCTTTTTAAATCCGACTTCAGTCGTTCTATTTCACCGGAAGGAAAGGCCGGATGCATAACCAGATCGGCAATTACTTTTACCAGATCGGGGGCAAACTCGGAAAGCACTGCTCCGGAAATGGTTACATTATCCATGCCTGCATTGATGGTTACATCGCCACCCATGCCGGCTACCTTTTTTGAAATGGCTTTGAAATTCATGGTGGCTGTTCCTTCCTTCATCAGGGCACAGGTTAAATCGGTCAGCCACACTTCTTCTGCGGTTTCGTGTACGTTTCCGGTTTTTATAATGAGTTCTACATTTACTTTTGGCAGCGCACCATATTGCACCAGCGTAGAGCGCAAGCCGTTGGCCAATGTTTTTCCTGACTTGGCGGGCAAATTAAAATCTTTGGGTGTTCCTCCGGCAGGCGGGGTTTGCTTTTGGGCAAATGCAGAAAGGGTAAAAACGAAAACAATCAGGGCAACAAAATTATTTTGGATTAACTTTTTCATTGGGCTTTGGCTTTAGGATCAACAATCAAAATGGTTCGGTTGGTGGGGCGCAAATATTCTTGTGCCGTTTTTTTAATCAGTTCCGGAGTTACTTTTTTAAATTCACTTTCCAGTGAATTGACCCGAGAAGGGTCATCGTCAAACAACGCAAAGCAAGCCAGCATATCGGCCCGGCCAATTCCAAAATAACCACCCAGTTCATCGTACAGTTTAGAGCGGATTTTTACTACAGCCAAATCTAAATCTTCTTTTGATACGTTGGATTGTAATTCATTCACAGCCTTATTAACCTGGTACAGAATAGAATCGGGCGAAACATTGGCATCGTAAATTAAATCGGCCATCCACACCATGGGCCCACTGTAGTTATACATATTCCCTAAGTAGTTGATGCCTCCGTTTACACTACTGGCATATCCTTTTCCTTGCACTAACGCCAAATACAATTTACTGTCCTGGCCTTGCAGCAGCATTTGATCGATGAGCCCCATAGCATAATATTCGGGGGTATTGCGTTCGGGCATTTTGTAGGCTACGGCCAGGGCCGGCTTTTCGGCCAGCTTATCTTCTTTCGTAAACCGTTTTTCTTTTTCTTGCCGGGGTTCTGAAATGTCAGGCTTGGGCGGAAGATGAGATGAGGGGATTTCTCCAAAATAATTCTCGATCCATTTTTTGGCATCGGCTATTTCAAAATCGCCCACCACGGCAATCGAGGCATTGTTGGGGGCGTAGTAGGTTTTAAAGAAACTGTTAACATCTTCCAGTTTGGCCGAATCCAGATCGTTTAGGTCGCCATAAAAATTATGTGCGTTATACCAGTTTTCGTTGGCATACTGCGGCATATCCAGCCAGGGAAACCCGCCATAAGGTTGGTTGAGCACATTTACTCGTACTTCGCTTTTTACCACTCCTTGTTGGTTGGTTAAATTATCTTGTGTAATGGCCAATCCCTTCATGCGGTCGGCCTCGGCCCAGAGAGCCGTTTCTAATTTGTGGGCGGGCATCACTTCAAAATAATTGGTAAAATCGAAACGGGTAGAGCCATTTAATATCCCTCCATTTGATTGCACCAATTTTATAAATTCCATCTTGCCCAGATTTTGCGAACCTTGAAACATCATGTGCTCAAACAAATGAGCAAAGCCCGTACGATTTTTGGGCTCGATGCGAAAGCCAATATTGTAATACACGGCAATAGCTACCGTGGGCGATGTTTTGTCTTGCGACAACGCCACCTTGAGGCCATTTTTTAATTTGTAATACTCAATCGGAACCTGAAAGGTGCCGGTTGCCTGATCGTCTTTTTTTTCCCGGCAACTGCTGAGAGCAACGGCTACAAACAAAAGCAGAATAAATAGACGAATAAAGCGATGGGGTTGAAACATAAATAGTTTTTAAGTGTAATGAGAGGTAAATGATTTTACAAAATGAAAAAGCAGCTATGCAAATACGTATTAAGCTATAATTTTTTTTAAGCTAACCGTTTGGCCACTTCATCCCAATTTATGGTATTCCACCAGTTGGCCACGTATTCATTTCGTTTGTTTTGATACTTTAAATAGTAGGCATGCTCCCACACATCTAAGCCGAGCAGCGGTGTGCCTTTCAGATCGGAGGTATCCATCAGCGGGTTATCCTGATTAGGCGAGTTGCCGATTTTTAATTTGCCATTGGCTTGCACCAGCCATGCCCAGCCGGAACCAAACCGACTCATGGCGGCTTTAGTAAATTCTTCTTTAAATTTATCGAACGAACCAAAGGCCCCGGTAATGGCATCGCCTATCTTTCCGGCTGGGGCACCTCCGCCCTTGGGCTTCATTACTTGCCAGAAGAAATTGTGGTTCCAGGCACCTCCGGCATTGTTGTGTGCTTTGGGCGATAGTTTTGATACGTGGGCAAAAAAATCGGTTTCGGTTTGAAAGGAAATTTTTTCGGCCGCAATGGCATCGTTTACATTTTTTACATATGCGGCATGGTGCTTGGTATAATGTATTTCCATGGTCTGCGCATCAATGTATGGCTCCAGCGCATTGTAGGCATAGGGCAAAGCTACTTGCGAAAACGAGAACGCGCCTACTTCTTTAGCTTGCAATAACGCAGGCGCAACCAGGGCCAATGCCGTAGCCTGCGCAGAATCTATTACAAATTTTCTTCGACTAATCTTTTTCATATCATTTTGAATTTAATTTTATGAGGATGCAGAGAGAGGAGTAAATTTAGTTAAAAATAGTTAGCTTGCACGGAGCAACTTTTCTTGGGTAAACACAGATTTTTTTTAAATAATATGAGCGACACCCTGTACGATGAAATACCATCTTTAGATTTGGCTGACTTTACCGATGGAGATCCGGATCGAAAGAAAAAATTTGTAACTGATTTAGGAACGGCCTATAACCATATTGGGTTTGTAGCCATACGCAATCATTATTTGTCAGACAGCTTGAGTGAAAAGCTATACAACGTTATTAAGAATTTTTTTGCCCTCCCCGATGAAATAAAACAGAAATACGAAATACCTCATTTGGCCGGCCAGCGCGGCTACATCGGCAAAGGAAAGGAACACGCTAAAGGTCGTAATACGGGCGACCTAAAAGAATTTTATCACATAGGCCAAACCGTAACCGATAACGACCCGATCAAAAATGAGTATCCGGAAAATATATGGCCGGCCGAGCTGCCGGAGTTTAAAGAAACCGCATTGGAAGTGTACCGGCAACTGGAGCGAACAGGCGTACAGATGCTGCGTGCCATTGCCTTGTATTTAGATTTACCTGAAAATTATTTTGATGCCAAGGTACGTCATGGCAACAGTATTCTTCGGCCCATCCATTATTTCCCTATTGAAAACCCGGATGCCGTTCCGGCCGATGCCGTGCGGGCAGCCGAACATGGCGATATCAATCTCATTACTTTACTGATGGGTGCCAGTGCCGATGGTTTGCAGGTACTCAGACGCGATGGACGATGGATACCGATTACTGCGTTGCCCGAGCAATTGGTGGTAAACGTAGGCGATATGTTGGAGCGGCTTACCAACAAAAAGCTGAAATCCACCATTCATCGGGTAGTAAACCCGCCCCGGCATTTAATGAACCGCCCGCGGTATTCTATTCCATTCTTTATGCACCCCCGTTCAGAAATGGATTTGTCTTCACTTCCTTCATGCGTAAGCGCATCTTACCCGAAGCTGTGGCCCGATATTACGGCCGGAGCATTCCTCAATCAACGATTGAAAGAAATCGGATTGAAAAAATAGGACACATTGAAAGAGAAGGTACGTTATACCGAGTTTCTCAAAGATGTATTCTTGCTTTCGGTGTCTTGCTTTGGAGGCCCCCAAGCACATATCGCTCATTTTCAACGTAGGCTGGTAGAGGAAAAAAAATATATTACCGAAGAGGAATTGATTGAGTTGAATGCCCTCGGTCAGGTATTACCGGGCCCCACCTCTACACAGACTTTAACGGCTATTGCATACCGCCTGCGCGGACCTAATCTGGCTTACCTTACCCTGCTCATTTGGATGTTGCCCAGTGTGATAATTATGACAGCTGCAGGTATGCTTATTGCCAACTTTGAAGGGAAACAAATATCGATCAGCTTCACCCGGTTCATTCAACCTATGGCCGTAGGGTTTATAGCTTACGGGGGGTACATCATCATCAACAAAACCATTACACGGCCGCGCACTTTTATTATTATGATAGTGGCCGCTTTGCTTTCTGTTCTGATTAAAACACCCTATATCTTTCCTGTTATTTTGTTAATTGCCGGATGTGTAACGGCCTTTAATTACAAGGCACATCCACGTGAACCCAAACGTAAAGTAGAAGTATATTGGGCTAATTTATTTTTATGGATTGGAGTCCTCGCCTTTGCTGCCTTGCTTGGAAACCTAACCAAATCGGTACCCGAACTATTACCCATTCGGTTGTTTGAAAATTTTTATCGCAACGGAAGTTTGGTTTTTGGAGGCGGGCAAGTGCTAACGCCAATGCTCTATACCGAATTTGTTGAGTTTAAAAAATATCTTTCGTCTGAAGTATTTCTTTCGGGGTATGCACTGGTGCAGGCGCTGCCGGGGCCGGTGTATTCGTTCAGTTCGTTTATCGGATCTTTGTCTATGGCACCATTTGGGAAAAGCGGAGAGCTAGTAGGCGCACTGGCGGCCACGGCCGGCATTTTTCTGCCGGGCACGTTTTTAATTTTCTTTATGATTCGTGTGTGGGACCGGCTAAAATCATTCCGCGCGATCCGTGCTTCACTCGAAGGTATTTTGGCGGCCAATGCAGGGTTGGTGGCAGCCGCTTCATTAATTCTTTTCGAGCCGCTGGTAATCGGCCAGCCTATAAAAACTATTTTACTGAATGCAGCCATCGCACTGGTTACATTAGCACTAAATGCCTTTACCAAAGTGCCTTCGTGGTTGGTCATTGCGGGAGGGCTTGTGTTAGGAATTATTTTTTAGCCTGATGATGAAAAAGGAAACCATGGGCGAGAAAGAAAAAATATTGAAACAACTTCAAACGATACCCGGTATTGGGAAAGCATGTTCTCTCGACCTTTGGAATATCGGGATAAGAAGTATAGAAGATTTGAAAGAACAAAACCCGTTTGTTCTTTATAACACCCTAAACAAGTGCAGTGGCGAAACACACGATATTTGTATGCTTTACACTTTTCGGTGTGCCGTCTATTTTGCTACCGAAGATCATCCTGAAAAGAAAAAACTAAACTGGTGGTATTGGAAAGACCACAGCTATAACGAATAAAAAAATATAGGGCGTGCACCTCTGCACGCCCTAACCCCAAAAACCACCCCGCTTGCACGGGATCTACCAAACCCACTAACCAACAATTTATTTTAACACTTACCGGTTGATAAACTCAAACTCTACGTCATTTTTTATATCAACGAAAATGGAAGAGTTCTTGTTCACTTTACCCGATAATATTTGTTTCGACAGTTCATTTAAAATTTCGCGCTGCATAACCCTTTTTAAAGGCCGGGCTCCAAATTGCGGATCGAAACCAAGTTTGGCCAGCCGCTGGAGTGCCTTTTCGGAAATTTCCAGCGCTACGCCTGTTTCATTTAATCTCTTTTTTATAAGTTCAAATTGGATTCGAACAATCTTCTGAATATCGTTTTTGGTTAACGGCCGGAACATAATCATCTCGTCTATGCGGTTGATAAACTCAGGTCGCACCGTTTTCTTTAATAACGCCACTACTTCATCTTTGGTGTGATCAATTACATCAAAATAATTTTGATCCGTAATCTTTTCAAAATTTTCCTGAATGATCTGAGAACCAATATTGGTAGTCATAATGATGATGGTGTTTTTAAAGTTGGCTACCCTTCCTTTGTTGTCGGTAAGCCGGCCATCGTCCAGCACTTGCAGCAAAATGTTAAACACATCCGGATGAGCTTTTTCAATTTCATCCAGCAGAATTACAGAATACGGTTTTCTGCGTACGGCCTCGGTCAGTTGGCCACCTTCATCATAGCCTACATAACCCGGAGGCGCCCCAATGAGACGGCTAACGCTGTGCCGTTCCTGATATTCGCTCATATCAATTCGCACCATGGCATTTTCATCATTGAATAAATATTCGGCCAGTGCTTTACTCAGTTCGGTTTTACCCACACCGGTAGTGCCCATAAAAATAAATGAACCGATGGGTCGCTTGGGGTCTTGCAGGCCGGCCCGGCTTCTGCGCACGGCATCGCTCAGCGCTTTAATGGCTTCTTCTTGGCCGGCTACACGCTTGCCCAATTCTTCTTCCAGATAAAGTAATTTTTCGCGTTCGCTCTGCAGCATTTTTGAAACCGGTATGCCGGTCCATTTGGCTACTACTTCGGCAATGTCTTCGCTGTCCACCTCTTCTTTTAACAAGGAATGTTCGCTTTGCATCTGCTTCATTTTTATTTGCAGATCTTGAATACGTTTTTCAGCTTCGGCTAATTTGCCGTAGCGGATTTCGGCCACCTTCCCGTAGTCGCCTGATTTTTCTGCTTGCTCCGCTTCATATTTTAATTTCTCCATCGCTTCTTTTTCCCAGCGAATTCCCTGCACTACTTCTTTTTCGCTTTCCCATTTGGCTTTTAAGGAGTTTCGCTGCTCGGAGAGTTCAGCTATTTCTTTACTTAACGATGATTCTTTCTCTTTGTCTTTTTCTCTGCGGATAGCTTCGCGCTCGATTTCGAGTTGCATGATTTTACGATTGAGTTCATCGAGTTCTTCCGGAAGTGAATCCATCTCCAGACGTAACTTGGAAGCGGCTTCATCCATCAGATCAATAGCCTTGTCGGGTAAAAAACGATCGCTAATGTAGCGGCTCGAAAGCTCTACGGCCGAGATCACCGCATCGTCTTTAATGCGCACACCATGGTGCAGTTCATACTTGTCTTTAATGCCGCGTAAAATAGAAATGGAATCTTCTATACTGGGTTCATCTACCATGACGGTCTGAAACCTTCGCTCCAATGCTTTGTCTTTTTCAATATGCTTTTGGTACTCTTTCAGCGTAGTAGCGCCAATGGCATGCAATTCGCCACGGGCCAAAGCTGGCTTGAGCAGATTGGCGGCATCCATGGCGCCTTCACCGCCTCCGGCTCCAATTAAAGTATGGATTTCATCAATGAATAAAATAATTTCTCCATTGGAATCAGTTACTTCTTTAATCACGGCTTTCAAACGCTCTTCAAATTCGCCTTTGTATTTTGCCCCGGCCACCAGCAGCCCCATATCGAGCGAAACCAGTGTTTTGGTTTTTAGGTTTTCGGGTACATCGCCATCTACAATGCGTTGTGCCATGCCTTCCACAATGGCGGTTTTACCCACCCCCGGTTCGCCTAAAAGAATGGGATTGTTTTTAGTTCTGCGGGAAAGAATTTGCAGCACCCGTCTGATTTCTTCATCGCGGCCGATAACCGGATCTATTTTCCCTTTCTTGGCCAGATCGTTTAGGTTTTTAGAATAACGTTCGAGCGACTTGTATTTCGCTTCGGCATTTTGATCCGTTACGTTGGTGTTGCCACGCAATTCTTTAATGGCTTTCAGCAACCCGGCCCGGTCAAACCCCACATCTTTCATCAGCGATGAAATTTTGTCTTTGGTAGCGAGCAGGGCCAGTAATAAATGCTCGATAGAAACGTATTCATCTTTTAATTCGCGCAATTCTTTTTCGGCATTCTGCAACACCGAATTGGCCGAAGGCGAGAGGTAAGCCTGCTGCCCCGAAACTTTGGGATAGCCGGCTACTATTTCGTTTAGTTTGTTTTTAAGAATAGCTTCGTTTACGTTCAGCTTTTTTATTATATAATCAGAAACGTTTTCATCCGTTTCAAGAATGGCTTGTAATAAATGCCCCGGCTCAATAGCCTGTTGCTGGTTGCCCCCGGCAATGGCGGCTGCTTTTTGCAACGCTTCCTGAGATTTTATAGTGAATTTTTCGAAGTTCATAGTCGTTGGTAATTGCTTTACACGCTATAAACAAAATGTAATCCAGTTGGACATAAAAATGATTTTAAGAAATTATGTCTTAAAAAAACAACCTGTATTATATTTTTCAGTCAATTTGACTTGTATTTTGTACCTTACAAGTCAGCAACGAATTTGTGTATGACTCACAAAGTCCGGATAAAAAAAGACAGACCAATGGTGGTGGAGGCTGCCTGGGAAGTATGCAACCAAGTGGGCGGAATTTATACCGTGATTCGCTCTAAAGCCCCTGCCATGACAAAAAATCATGGAGGTAATTTCTGTATGATTGGCCCGTATGTAAATAAAAATATTCAGGCTGAAATAGAATTGCTTACCGAGGTAGAAGATGCTTTTGGCCAGGCTGCAGCCAACCTGCGTAAAAAAGGATATGATGTTATTTATGCCGAGTGGCTGATTACCGGCAAGCCACGGGTGGTGTTGCTGAACCCGCTCATTGAAGAAAAAGCGTTGAATGTGATTAAGTATTTGCTCTGGAAAAACCACCAGATACAAATTCCGGAAAACAATAAACTGATAGATCAGGTTATTGCTTTTGCTTTTTTAACCAAACTGTTTTTAGATGAATTAGTGAAAGTTAATGCCGACCAACCCCTTATCGCACATTTTCATGAATGGATGGCAGGGCTCCCGATACTCGATATCCGGAGGGAAGGCCTTCCGGTAAAAACGGTTTTTACCACACATGCTACGCAACTGGGACGACACTTAGCCATTAACTCTCCTCTGTTTTATGCTCATCTTCCTTTTTTTAATTGGAGGGAAGAAG
Source organism: Bacteroidota bacterium (assembly GCA_018267135.1). GTDB lineage: Bacteria > Bacteroidota > Bacteroidia > Cytophagales > Cyclobacteriaceae > ELB16-189. The sequence continues at coordinate 58,935 of JAFDZA010000010.1, read as the reverse complement.
CCAAAAAATTTGGTGTTCTTACGGAAGCCTCTATCGAGTTTGGCTGTGCTCAGGCATGCGGTATATTTACTACGGTTAGCGATGTTACGGCCCGCGAGTGTAAGCATTTACTGAAACGCGTTCCCGATCTCATTTTGCCCAATGGGCTGAACATCCAGCGGTTTGAAGCACTCCATGAATTTCAAAATCTGCACGCACTCTATAAAGAAAAAATTCATGAGTTTGTGATGGGGCATTTTTTCCCTTCTTATTCGTTTAGCCTGGATCATACTATTTATTTTTTCACCTCAGGCCGATACGAATACAAAAACAAAGGGTTCGATCTGACGTTGGAAGCGCTACACCATTTAAACGAAAAACTGAAGGAAGAAAAATCGGAGCTTACCGTAATTATGTTTTTTATTACAAAACGAGAATATATCAGTATCAAACCCGAAGTGCTGCAATCGCGGGCGGTAATGGAAGAAATACGTGAGGTGTGCAACGCCATTCAGCGACAGGTGGGCAAACGTTTTTTTATTGAAAGCACTCAGCAGCAAGACCATCACCTGCCCGATTTGAACCAGTATGTAGATGAATACTGGGCACTGCGCTACCGCCGTACCTTACAGACTTGGAAAAACAAAAATTTGCCCACTCCGGTTACACACCGAATAATAAGTGAAGAGCAAGACGATATTGTTCGGTTTATTTATCGCAGAAACCTGCTGAACAAACCGGAAGACAAAGTAAAAATTATTTATCACCCCGACTTTATTACTTCGACCAACCCCTTATTTGGGCTAGACTACAGCCAGTTTGTGCGCGGTTGCCACTTAGGCATATTTCCGAGCTATTATGAGCCGTGGGGCTACACTCCGTTAGAGTGTATGGCCAGCGGAGTACCGGCTGTAACCAGCGACCTTAGCGGGTTTGGAGATTACTTAATGAAACACATGCCCGACCACGAAAAGGGAGGTATGTTTGTGGTGGAGCGCGGCAAGCGCACGTTTGATTGGAGCGCACGGCAATTAGCCACCTTTCTATATATGTTTTTAAAACAAAGCAGGCGCGATCGCATTAACCAACGAAATAGCGTAGAAAACTATTCATCGGCATTTAGTTGGAACAATTTAATCTCCCATTATGAAGAGGCATATCAACGGGTGAATAAATAATTATTTTATGCGTTCCACCCCTTCTACAAAATAGCGCGTGTCGCCACGCCACGGAAAAATGACATACCGTTTTATGAATTTCAGATTTACCCGTTCGCCACTCAGGGCTACCTGTTCCAGTTCTTTAATGATTTCTGCCTCGTTGCTTTCTACAGAAAAATCAAATGTTTCGGCCAAGGTGCTTGTGTTTTTCATGGCCCCGAAAGTTTCGAGGTTCAGCTTCCCTTCATACGTTTTAAAGAGAACTCCCTTTTGGGTGATGCGCAGCACTTTACCGGCCATGATGCCCCGCTCGTAAATACCCCAATAAACAAAAGCAAATACAACGATGCCGATAATTAGCACAATGAGCAGCAAACGCCCCAGTATTTTTTTTACACTTCGCTTAATGCGCTGGCCTACACTCTCGTTTTCCATAATCGATATGTTTAACGAAAGGTAGTATTTCGCCTCCACTTTACATAAAAGTAAACCGAACCGATTATCAGAACCAGCGAAATAAATTGTGAAATGGAAAGAATACCGTTGATGACAAAACCCCGTTGTATATCACCCCGGAAAATTTCAATCACGCCCCGGGTAGCGGCATATAAAATCAGGTAGCTGAGAAACGCCTGACCATCGAATTTTTTATTTCGGATAATGAACAGCAGCACTAACAGAATAAAAAAAATGAAGATAGCCTCATAGAGTTGGGTAGGGTGAAGCGGAGTGTTTAGAGGCTGTGCCTGGCAAGTGGGATCGCTGAAAACTACACCTGCCCAACTTGAGGTAGGCTTGCCGTAACAACACCCGGCATTAAAGCACCCGATGCGGCCAAAGCCGTGCACCAGACAGGTAACAACCGCCATAATATCGAGCATGCCCAACACCGGCAAATTATTTTTTCTAAAATACCAAAGCATAAGCGGAATATCGGTAAGTAATGAACCATAGAACACAAACCCGTTTTTGCCGAGTAATTCTTGCGGGTGAGAGAAATAAAAAGAAGGATTTTCAAAAAAGAGAAATAGCTTGCCACCGACTACTCCGCCTACGACTAACAGCAGAAACAAGGCATTGGCCTGATCGAAGGTAAGACCGTATTGCTTCTTGCCTTGCCACCACATAAACCAGGCCCCCAGCACTGCCCCCAAGGCAATAAAAAAACCATACGTATAAATTGTGATCGGGCCTACTTGAAATAATACAGGGTGCACAGTAATTCTTTGGTTAGCTACACCGTCATAATCTCCGTTTCTTTTTTCTTCATCTGGCCATCTATTTTAGAAATGGAGTCGTCAGTTAGTTTTTGCACTTGTTCTTCTGCATTTTTAATATCGTCTTCTGATACACCCTTTATTTTTTTTAACGACTCATTCGTCTCTTTTCGGATACTGCGTACGCTTACCTTGCCTTGTTCGCATTCTTGCCCCACTTGTTTTACAAGTTGCTTTCTGCGCTCTTCTGTTAGCATGGGGATGTTGATGATTACCTGCTGCCCATCGTTTTGCGGAGTAAGGCCGATGTTGGCTGTCATAATGGCTTTTTCAATTTCCTGTATTAAATTTTTTTCCCAGGGTTTTATAAAAATAGTTCGTGCTTCGGGGGTGGTAATGGAAGATACCTGATGGAGCGGACTCATCACTCCATAGTACGAAACCATGATTCCATCCAGCATAGAGGGATTGGCTTTGCCTGCCCGAATTTTGGCCAATTCGCTGGCCACATGGTTCAATGCCTTGTTCATCTGGTCTTGGGCATCTTCGAGGTAGAGTTCAATTTCTTCCATAAACAGTATAAGGTTAGTATTGAATAGTTGGTATTGAGAAGATTAATGAATCAACCCATCAGCGAATCAGAGTTCCGGCTTCTTCGCCTTGTGCAATCTTCAGCAAATTTCCTTTCTTGTTCATATCAAAAACAATGATCGGCAACTTATTTTCCTGGCAAAGAGTAAAGGCCGTCATGTCCATAATGTTCAGGTTCTTTTCGTACGCTTCCTGAAAGGAGAGAGTTTGGTAGCGAACTGCATCAGGAAACTTCAGTGGGTCTTTGGTATAAACCCCATCTACCCGTGTTCCTTTTAATACGACATCGGCCTGTATTTCAATGGCTCGTAAACTGGCCGTGGAGTCGGTAGTAAAATAAGGGTTGCCAATGCCCGCACCGAAGATTACAATCCTTCCTTTTTCAAGGTGGCGGATGGCTCTTCTGCGGATAAATGGTTCGCATACTTGTTCCATTTTTATGCCGGCCATCAGCCGGGTGTAAACCCCGTGCCGTTCCAATGCACTTTGCAACGCCATAGCGTTGATAACAGTGGCCAGCATACCCATGTAGTCGCCTTGCACACGATCTATGCCCAAGGCTTCGGCTTGCCCCCCGCGAAAAATATTGCCTCCTCCGATTACAATAGCCAGTTGCACACCTTGTTCTTTTACGGCTTTGATCTCTTCACAGTATTGTTCTAACACATCGGGATCGATGTTGGTAGCTTTGTTGCCGGTTAGGGCTTCCCCGCTCAGTTTCAGAAGTATGCGCTTATATTTCATTCAACATTTTTCAGCAAAGATGAAGGGATTTTCAGGTTTTGCAAAGAGCAAACTACCGCAGTCGGTCGGAGTCTCTCACCAGCCGCTCGTCTCGCCTGATAAACCGGTTAGCAATAGCATTAAACACCATCGCGGCAAATGGCAGGTAAAGCCCCCATCCAAAATTGCCGGCCGCGTGGTTGTCTTTCGCCAGTTTAATAGACAAGTAGGCAGCCATAAATCCGCACAAGGCAATGAGTAAAGCATTGAGCGCTCCCAGCTTTAGTTGCAGCAGCCGGTTTTCAAACTTCTGTATGGAAATGGCGGCTGTGGTAGCACCGGCTAAGCCGAACATGGCCATAAAGCAATAGGGAAAATAAATTTCGGAAACAGAACTGCCCAATTGAGCACGGTAGTATAACGGATAGAGGGTAAGTCGCGCAGCTTCAGCCCGCACTTCCCATACGGGTAAAAAAATCATTACAACAAGCGAAGCGATAACGCCCGCCAGAAAAATAGTTTGAACTCGTTGCCACATAGTTTTATGAATTGGCAACAAAAATAAGCATTTGGATTTTTTATTAGAGATAATCAATAAAAAAGGAGGTGTTACCCTCCTTTTTTAATAAGAATGGAAAATACGCTTAGTTTAAACTGCCGAGTTGGGTTTGCAAATTGGCAAAGACAACAGCAAGGGGTTGTTGTGTTTTATCGTTGTATTGCACATAGGGCACTTGGTCTCCGCTGCTTGGATCCGTTACCCAAACCACATGGCCGGCCATTCCGCCATTGATGGTGATGGTAATTACTACATACTGGTTACGATCGGTAGAGGTGGCGGCTTGGGTTCCATCCACGGCAATATTGAATTTTACATTTTCAAGTTGAAGGTAGCCGGTAACTTTGCTCGGATTTCCATTGGCCTGATCGGCAGCCGATGCATACGTAGCAGTAATGCCCGTGCCAATATAAACGGTAGAACCTTGGGTAAAGCTAAATGATTCAGAGGCGCTGAGCGATTGGCTATTATCGAAGCTAAAAGAAATTGAGTAGGGATTAATATAAAGAGAGAAACTGGCTTTGTTAGGATTGCCCGTATTATCATACCCCGAAGCGGTGATTGATATGCCCACTTGCTTGGTGCCGCCTATGGGTTGATAAATAGCCGCCTCAATGTCGGTGGGGAAATACTCTGAACCTACCGGAACTTCGGTATAGGCAGTAATCTGAAGTTCGGTATCGTTAGTGGCCAGCGTTGAGTCGGAAGGGTAATCAATTTTAATGATGCTTCCGCCCGAAGTATAGTTCCACTTATGGTTGGCTTTGCTCCAGGTGTAGGTGCCTATTTTGTTGGCAAAATTAAACGGAGTGGTTCCGGCTACACGCTCGGTGGCAGTGCTTTTTATAAGCATGGCGCGAATGGAGGCAAGCCCGGCACCCATTGCATTTTTTACATCATTAACACTTTTTATTGAGTTGAATGAACGGATTCTGGCAAAAGGACTGTTGGTGTTGTTAAGACCGGCAAATGAATTTAGAGCTTTATTTCCCGGAGCGGTGTTAAGCCCGTTAATGGCGGCCGATACATCGGTATTTACGGTAGAGAAAGTGGATTGAGCCGAGGCAGGGCTTACCGCAGCAGGCGAATTGCTTTTACTGCACGATAGTATCACCCCGGCAAATGCCAAGACAGACACAAGAAAGAGTTTGTTCGTTTTCATAGTTTAAAATTTATTGGGTTTTATTCTGTTTGTGGGGTAAAGGTAAACCTATTTAAACAAACAGAAATCCCCGCTTTAGGGGATAAGGAAAGGCCTTTTCAAAGTAAAAATGCAAGGATTGTCTTCCATAAGTTGATTATCTTGAGCCCACTTTTATTTTTTTAATTTATCAAAACATGCAAGCTGTTTTCATGGTAGATATTCTGCGTACCCCGGTGGGAAAATACGGAGGCTCGCTGTCTTCAATTCGCCCGGATGATCTGGCGGCTCTCGTTATAAAAAAATTAATCGAACGCAATGCAACGATTGATCCTCGCCAAATTGAAGATGTCATTTTTGGAGCGGCCAACCAGGCCGGAGAAGACAACCGCAACGTGGCACGCATGGCGGCCCTGCTGGCAGGACTTCCTACATCAGTTGGTGGCGTTACGGTTAACCGGTTGTGTGCTTCAGGGTTGCAGGCCATGATGGATGCAGCGCGTGCCATCCATCATGGCGATGGCGAAGTTTACATTGCGGGAGGTGTGGAAAGCATGACCCGCGCTCCTTTTGTAATGGGTAAAAGTGAAGAAGGATTTTCAAGAAAAGCCGAAGTGTATGATACCACCATCGGCTGGCGGTTTGTTAATTCAAAACTGGCTAAACAATATCATCCTTACAGCATGGGCGAAACAGCCGAGAACGTGGCCGAAAAATGGAAAATCAGCCGCGAAGATCAGGATCAATTTGCGCTGGCATCGCAGCAAAAATATTTTAAGGCTCGTTCCCAAAATAAATTTTTGGATGAACTGATAGCCGTGCCCGTTACAAAAGGAAAAGAGAACATTCTTTTTGATCAAGATGAATATCCGCGCGAAACTTCGCTGGAAAAATTGGCACTGCTAAAACCGGCTTTTAAAGAAGGTGGAAGTGTAACAGCCGGAAATTCTTCCGGCATTAATGATGGTGCCGCAGCAAGCTTAATTGCGGGTGAAGAGTTTGTAAAGAGAAATAATTTAAAACCACAAGCACGTGTGGTATCAGTGGCTATTGCGGGAGTAGACCCGGCCTATATGGGCGTGGGGCCGGTGCCGGCTACACAAAAAGCACTACAACGAGCCGGACTAAAAATTTCCGATATCGGATTGATTGAATTGAACGAAGCATTTGCGGCACAATCGCTCGCCTGCATACAAGATCTAAATGTAGATCCATCCATTGTAAATGTAAACGGAGGGGCTATTGCTATTGGTCATCCGCTCGGCTGTAGCGGGGTACGCATCAGTGCCACTTTAATTTATGAAATGAAAAAACGAAATGTGAAATATGGGTTAGCCACTATGTGTATTGGGGTAGGACAAGGTGCAGCTATGATTTTTGAACGAGTGTAAATGTTATGGCTTTCTATTCAATAAAATTATTGATACGGTTTTAATACTTCCTTCGTTTTATTGGTTTTCATTTGTTAATACACCTGTTGCATAATTTGAATTAAATTTGAGTTGCCTTTCAGATACTTGTAACGTTCAACTATTTAAAAAAAAAATAATTATGGCTATCCGCAAACCTTTTAATCTGAATCAATGGATCAGCGATAACCGCGATTTGCTGAAACCCCCGGTGGGAAATAAAAATCTATATGCCGATGCAGGCGATTATATTGTGATGATCGTGGGCGGGCCCAACGCGCGAAAAGATTATCACTTCAATCAAACCGAAGAGTTGTTTTATCAATTGCAGGGCAACATCAATGTGCGGATACAGGAAGAAGGCAAGGCGGTGGATATTCCGATTAAGGAAGGTGAAATGTTTTTGCTTCCGGCCAACACCCCGCACCGCCCCGAGCGCCCGGCTAACTCGGTTGGACTTGTGATTGAGTGTAAACGTTCGGCTAATATTTATCAAGATGGATTGATCTGGTTTTGTGAGAACTGCAATAACCAATTGCACGAATACCGTTTCCATCTCGATAATATTGAAAAAGATTTTCTGCCCCGCTTCCGGGAGTTTTATGGATCAAAAGAATTGCGCACCTGCAAAAAATGCGGCACCGTAATGGAAACTGATCCGCGGTTTGTTTGATTAAATAAAAACCGTATGAAAAAGTATCTTTTCTATACGTTGTTGATGGTGGCTATTTTTAATGGCTATTCTCAAGAATATAAAAAATTTAGAGTGGGTATAGGTGGTGGCCTTGGATATTTCTATAATAGTGGCAATTCTCCAATGTTATCATTAGTATATATAGAACCATCATTTCGCATTACGAATAACGTTGTGGTAGGCTACAAATCAGAGATAACTCTTCCATTTTTTGAGGATGTAATTACTTCACAGAGTATTACCAGTCAATACTATGTTTTAAACAAACCGTTCCGAACTTTTGTTGGTGCGGGGGTAGGGATTTTTAATTTTTATGATGGCAGCCGCAGCGGCCTGCTGTGCGACTGCGGAACGACAACCGAGAAAACAAAATTTGGATTTTTCCCTCGTGTGGGTTTTGATTACAACCATCTCACTATTATGATCGAATACAATTGGATGCCCCCCTTTAAACAAACCACCACAAGTTTTTATCCATTTGCACGCCCTGAAATTACCCCCCTGCAATCCTCAATTTCTTACATCAATAGAAATTATTTTTCGGCCAAAGTTGGGATAACCATTGGCGGAGGAAAAAAGAAACCCACAAAAACAGAATAATACTACGTTCTGTTTTTTAAATACCTTTGAACTCCATACTTTTTCTTTATGAAGTTTGAACCCTCGCTCTCCTTTGCAAGGAAATTAGACAGGCAAGATCCTCTCCGATCCTTCCGGTCAAAATTTCTGTTTCCAAAAATGAATAACCGAACCGCCATTTATTTTACCGGCAATTCGCTCGGGCTTCAACCGAAAGCAACTAAAAAAATTGTTGATGAAGAATTGAGTGATTGGGCTAAACTCGGAGTAGAGGGGCATTTACATTCACGCAGGCCCTGGCTTTATTATCATAAGTTCAGCAAAAAATTATTAGCCAAAATAGTAGGCGCCAAGCCGGGCGAAGTGGTTGCCATGAACCAACTTACCGTAAACCTGCATTTGATGATGGCTTCTTTTTACCGGCCTACAGAAAAAAGGTATAAGATTATAACTGAAGCCGGTGCTTTTTCTTCCGATCAATATGCCGTGGAGTCGCAAATAAAATTTCATGGATTGAATCCGGCTCACACCCTCATCGAGTTATCGCCCCGCCCGGGCGAATATACTTTGCATACAGAAGATATTTTAAAATCGATAACGGAAAACAAAAATGAAACAGCTCTCGTTATGCTGGGGGGTGTACAATATTATACAGGTCAGTTTTTCGATATCCGTAAAATTACACAAGCTGCCCACCGGGCCGGAGCCATGGTTGGGTTTGATCTGGCTCATGCGGCAGGCAATGTGTCCCTGCATTTGCACAAAGACGAAGTTGATTTTGCTGTTTGGTGCGGGTACAAATATTTGAATTCGGGACCGGGTGGGCTGGCCGGAGTATTTGTTCACGAAAAGTATGCTGCAGATAATACCCTTGCACGGCTGGCCGGTTGGTGGGGGCATACGGAGAAAGAACGGTTTCAAATGAAAAAGGGATTTCGACCCATGCCGGGCGCAGATGGCTGGCAGCTTTCTAATTTCCCGATACTATCAGGCGCTGCTCAGCTGGCATCATTAAAAATTTTTGAAGAAGTAGGCATGCCAGCGCTCCGCAAAAAAAGCTTGAATCTTACCGGCTATCTGGAATATCTATTGAAATCGATTCCACATTTTGAAAATCATTTTTCCATTATTACTCCATCCAACCCTCAGGCACGAGGCTGCCAACTTTCGCTGCTGATGAAAAAAAATGGTAAAAAAATATTCGATCGTCTTACGCAAGCCGGAGTAATAGCCGATTGGCGCGAGCCGGGAGTAATCCGCGTGGCTCCCGTGCCTTTGTATAATACCTTTGAAGAAGTTTTTATGTTTGCAGAGATTTTTAAAAATGCCATCCGTTAAACAACACATCGCTATTGCCGGGGCTGGTTTGGTTGGCTCGCTGCTATCCATCTACCTGATTAAGCACGGGTATAAGGTTTCTGTTTTTGAACGCAGGCTCGATATGCGCCAAGCCACGAACGACCGCGGCCGCTCTATTAATCTGGCACTAAGCAACCGGGGGCTTCGGGCGCTGGAAGAAGTAGGGCTAGCCGAAGAGTTAAAAAAAGTAGCGATCCCCATGCACGGCCGTACTATGCACGATAAAAACGGGCAACTCACTTTTCAGCCGTACGGAAAAAAAGGACAATATATTAATTCAGTTTCGCGCAGCAACCTCAACATTGTGTTGATGAATTATGCTGAATCGCTGGGTGTAGAATTTTATTTTAATCAGCGAATTGTTTCGGTTGATTTTGATACCACCACACTTACCTTGCAACCTGCTACCTCATACCCTCAGCTTCTTTCGTTCGATGCCATCGTGGGTGCGGATGGCGCTTTCTCGGCTGTGCGTAGTTCTATGCAGATAACCGACCGGTTTAACTATGAGCAAAACTATATTGCACACGGGTATAAAGAATTACTTATTCCGGCCGATGCGGACGGAAGGTTTCAGTTAGAAAAAAATACCCTTCACATCTGGCCTCGCGAAAGTTTTATGCTGATAGCACTTCCTAATCCGGACGGAAGTTTTACCGGTACATTGTTTTTTCCGTTTGAAGGAACTCGTTCATTCAGCGCCTTGAAAACAAAACAAGAGGTTGATCTTTTCTTAAAAGAAACGTTCCCTGATGCGTACGTCCTGATGCCGGGTGCTGCCGCTGATTTTATGAGTGTTTCACCCTCCTCGCTGGTTACCGTAAAATGTTTTCCATGGGCCAAAAATAAAACGATGTTGATAGGCGATGCGGCCCACGCCATTGTGCCGTTTTTTGGACAAGGAATGAATGCCGGCTTTGAAGATGCTCGCGTTTTTAATCAACTGCTGGCAGACCACACTAATGATTGGCCCCGGATGTTTTCCCAATTTCAACAAATGCGCAAACCTCACACCGATGCCATAGCCGACTTGGCATTAGATAATTTTATAGAAATGCGCGATCTGGTAGCCAATGATGATTTTTTATTGCGTAAAAAAATGGAAGCCAGATTACACGAGTTATATCCGCAGAAATGGATTCCGCTCTACTCGATGGTTACCTTTTATGAAGACATTAGCTATGCTGAAGCCCAACGAATAGGCCAAAAACAAAAACAGATTATGGATGAAGTGATGCAAATACCAGGTATAAAAACCAACTGGATGTCGTTGGATTTTGAAGCGATAGTCAGTAAATTGTAAGTATGCCTAAAATCTCTGAAGCCGATTTAATACTGAATGCCGATGGCAGCGTTTATCATCTCAATTTATTGCCTAAACATATCAGCGATACCATCATAGCCGTAGGCGACCCCAGCCGGGTTTATGTAGTGAGCCAGTTTTTTGATGACATTGATTTTGAAATGAACAAGCGGGAGTTTATTACACATACCGGACACTATAAAAACAAAAAAATTACCGTGATCAGCACCGGAATAGGTACCGATAATGTGGAAATTTTTTTTAATGAACTTGATGCCTTAGTAAATGTTGATTTAAAAACCCGCGAGCCCAAACAGCGCAAAAAAAAACTGAAGATAATTCGGATCGGCACCGCAGGTGCTTTGCAGGAAGATATTGCTGTGGGTACTTCGCTGGTAAGCGAGTATGCGGTGGGCTTTGATGCGCTGATGAATTTTTATGACCTGCCGATGAATGACGATGAGGCTGGCCTGGCACACGACTTGCAAAAGAAAATAAAACTCCCCTTTATGCCCTATGTGGTAAAAGGATCAGAAGAACTTCTTCGCACGGTGGGGTTTGATATGCTGAAAGGAAACACCGTTACTACTCCGGGGTTTTATGCACCGCAGGGCCGCTCGCTACGGGTGGAAACACGGCTGCCCCACTTGCTCGAAGACTTAAGTTATTATCACAAAAATGATTTCTGGCTTTCTAATTTTGAAATGGAAACAGCCGGCTACTATGCCTTGTCCCGCTTGCTCGGGCATGAAGCCGTCAGCATCAGCGCCATTTTAGCCAACCGAATCAAAAATAAGTTTGCTAAAAATGCTAACCGGATTATCGAAAATCTGATAGAAAAAGTACTTGAGCGGGTGTAGCAGGTAAGCACCCTCACAATCAAGTGCGCCCGAAACGAGTTTAAGGAAAAATTATTTTCAAAGTATCGTTTTCTATTTTTAATTCTTCTACCACCCTGCCACGGATAGAAGGAGCGGCTATGCCCGTTCCAAAAGTGCGTGGAGAAGTAAAGATGCGGGCCTCATCCCAAAAACCAGTATCCAAAAACCCTTGAAGCGTTTGCGCCCCACCTTCCACTATTACCGACTGTATTTTTTGCCTGGCTAAATCTTTTACTAGTTGGCCTATAAAATTAGCTTCATCGAGTCGAACAAAAATTAAATTCGGGTGCTCCTCATGTTTCAGTACGTTGTAACAAATGGTTTTACTTGTTTGATCGAAGAGCTGCAAGTGCGGGCTTAATCTTAAGAACCGATCAATAACAATACGCACCGGGTTACGGCCCGACCAATGGCGAACAGTAAGGCCGGGGTTATCGTGCGAGGCCGTTTTTGTGCCTACTAAAACAGCCTCTTCTTCCGCCCGCCACCGGTGTACTAACACCCTCGATAAATCATTACTGATCCATTTCGATTCAAAATTTTTTTGAGCGATAAACCCATCAGCCGTTTGGGCCCACTTCAAGATGATATAAGGCCGTTGTTTTTCGAGGAAAGTAAAAAAACGTTTATTTAATTCGCGCCCTTCTTTTTCCATCACGCCCGAAGTTATTTCAATGCCTGCCTCTGCCAATTTTTTTATTCCGTTGCCGGCTACCAGCGGGTTGGTGTCCACATTGGCAATCACTACCTTTTTTACCTGATGCTGAATTAATAAATCGGCACACGGAGGCGTTTTGCCGGTATGCGAGCAAGGCTCAAGATTTACATAAACAGTGCTCTCTTTTAAAAGCGCTTTATCTTTAACAGACGCCAGGGCGTTTACTTCGGCATGGGCTTCGCCCCATTTTTTGTGCCAGCCTTCTCCTATTATTTTATGATCATAAACTACCACACAGCCTACCCGCGGGTTAGGGCTTACATCCCCAATGCCAAGCCGGGCCAGTTCTAATGCTCGCTGCATAAAAAACTCATCAGGTATCATGGGCTTTTGTTATCATTGCAAAGATGAATGAGAAGAAAACGAATTCCAAAATTGTTTTTGATTCGATCCGGTCGTCACTCAATGCCTTAGACCGCGATGAAGCACAGGCAGTAGCTTTGCTGCTGATAGATCATTTTCACGGACTTTCATTAACTGCTATTTTAGCAGGAAAGGAAATTGAGCCAAAAGATTTTTCTCCCTTTATTTCCAGGCTAAACAAACACGAACCAGTTCAGTATGTGTTGGGCTATACTCATTTTTTTAGCCGGATTTTTTTGGTTAACCCTTCGGTGCTGATACCGCGCCCCGAAACTGAATTATTGGTGTATGAGATCATGAAAGAATCCAACCACTCGCCTACTATTTTAGATGTGGGCACCGGCAGCGGCTGTATCGCCATTACGCTGAAGTTAGAAATGCCACAGGCTAAAGTACATGCTTTAGAGGTGAGTGCAGAAGCGTTACAAACAGCCCAACATAATGCACAAAAATTAGGTGCAACGATTCAGTTTTTTCATGCTGATTTTTTAACCGACCCGTTTGATATAGAACCGGTGGATATTCTGGTGAGCAACCCACCTTACATTGCTCAATCAGAAAAAAGACAGATGAAAGAAAATGTCTGGCAGTACGAACCTCATCGGGCATTATTTGTTCCTGATGAAAACCCCTTGTTGTTTTATAAAGCCATAGCCGAAAAGAGCAATCAACTTTTGAAACCCGGTGGAAAAATTTTTGTGGAAATAAACGAACGACTGGGAGAAGAGGTAAAAAAAATATTTGAGCACCGGGGGTTTGTAAATATAAAAATGGTAAAAGACCTCGATGGAAAAAACAGAGTGGTTGTAGCTCAACGGTATTAGTCGGGCTCAAAAAAGCAGACTGATCCGCCTACCCAGGTTTTATCTTTATTAAACTTTACTCCGATCATTTCACCCCGGCTTAGACGGGCTAAGTTGGTTACCAATACTGGCCGGGGCTGATCCTCTTCCCAAATGAAAAGTAATCGGATCTCGGTTTTAACTAATCCATCCGGAGCCTGAATAACCGACTCGTATTGTATTTTGCGTTGCAGTAAAAAATTTTTTCGCTCAGAAACAGGGATCGACTCAAGATCAGACAATGATACATGAAAAATAACGCCTGCTCCTGAAAATGAAAACAACGGCTTTAATACATAATTTTCTAAGTCGGCCGGAAATGAGGGGAAGTCACTTAAAAATTTACATTCCGGAATGAACGGACTTTTAATGAATGGCATGGTAAATTTGCTGATGCGAAAAAACCAATTGGGGTGCCCGGCCCATTCTACCTCTACATTTTCAGTTAAGTTAAAGTGAAGCTGCAGATCAGTTCGCTTAACAAGTTCATCAAAAATGACTCGATTGTAGATCCGTTTAATCGGAATCTTTTTTCCATTTTTCCGGTAAAAAAGAAATCGTCCTTCCCGTTCTACGCTGGCAATGTCAACGGGTGCAATACCCGTTATCTTTTCGGTCAAGATAAAATCAACAGCCGTATTTTGTTTGAGAGGCTCTATTTCCAGCAATACTACGTTTTCTGGATCGTGGCCATGAAGTAAATTATTTTTTAACACACCCCGGTAGGATTCGTTCGATAGATGAAAATGGTTGTGGTAATTTTCAGGAATAGAAAAATGCTCGCGGTACTTATCGGCCAGAAAATCTTGCCAGCCAAACAAGGAAGGAAACCCCTGCATCTCGATTAGTTGAGGAGCTAATGCACCGGCTTGGTCTTTTACAACAGCAAAATCTAACGCCAGAAATAAAGTGTGCCGGGTTTCATTCGGTACGTTTAATTTTTGCGGAATGGCCCGCTCGGTTAATTTTTTAAAATCATCGCGAACAATGAAATCTATAATCTGACGGGAAGCAGACATCAGCTTTTGTTTTAAATCGCGGCCAACAAATACCGGGCTTTCGGCCACCCGAAAAGGAATAGTGGTTTGAAGGGATTGGTTGAGATCGGCTAAAAAATGCAAATATTTTTTTTCGGAGAAAGAAGCATTATACCGGGTACGGGCAGAAGAAATCATAATGTGATTTGCTGGTGTAGGCGGGCTGCATAGCGTAAAAACTGAGGCAACACTGTATGCTGAGTGAGTTTAATTTTATCGGGGTCGTTCAGCATCTGCAGCATTTGAAGATATTTTTTTTCACCATGCCGGCTTACCACCAGTTCTTTCTTATCGTTGCGTAGCAGATATTTGTGCATACCATCGCTGTCGACTTCCGGATGAAACTGAGTACCAAAAATAGCATTGCTAAACCGAATGGCCATAACGGCCCGTTCGTAAGGAATGAGCGGTCGTTCTTTTTCAATACAGAGAATATTTCCTCCGGTTGCCTGTATTTTCTGGATATCGGGCTGCACGATTTGGTAATCGCGCGAGTCTATGGCATAGAACGGATCGCTGAGGCCATGCAGAAAGGAATCTTGTTTGCCGGCCTTGGTTTGGTGTACTGACATGACACCGAACGAAGTACTTTTTCTTTTGGTTACTTTGGCCAAGTCGTAATACCGGCAGAAAATCTGGATAGAATGGCAAATTAAAAAAACGGGCTTGGGCCGGGTAGGATTTTCCCGGTTGTATTTCAGAATAGAATCCATCAAGCCGAAATAATTTCGCTCCCATTCAGTGCCCTCGCTGGTGAGAGGGCTTCCGGGCCCACCCGAAGAAATGAAGGCATCAAAATGGATAGCAGCGATTTGTCCTTTCAATCGAACATCAAAAATTTCGTATTGTATAGGAATGGATTCGTCTGACTTAAATTTTTCAATCAGATCAACGATGCAGCGCATACCTTCATTAGGTTCGCCATCATATAAATCGAGAATTGCTATTTTCATCTATCACCGGCTGGGCAAAGATACGGTTCTGCCGTAATTGTTTATTATCGTAGAAGGGGCTACCGATAATTTAATAGCTTTAGGGTTAAGGATTAATTATGTTTTTATTTTTTTCTACCCTTTCTGCTGAAGGATGGTTTATTGTGTTGGTGGTGGCGTTGCTGCTCGGCATGGCTAAAACGGGGGTGCATGGGGCGGGTATGCTTTCGGTGCCGCTGCTGGCCATTGCCTTTGGGGGGAAAATTTCCAGCGGAATGATGCTGCCAATGCTGCTGGTGGCCGATGTGTTTGGTGTTTTTTATTATCACCGGCATGCCTCTTTTCAACAATTAAAAATTTTATTTCCCGGGGCTGCTTTGGGTGTGGCAGCCGGCAGTTGGGCAGGCAGTTACATAGACGATCATGTGTTTCGCACTATTATGGCGGCCACTATTTTTATCAGCCTGGCCATTATGATCTGGATGGAACTGGGGGGGAAAGAAAAAATACCCGATAATATCTACTTTGGAAGGCTGGCCGGGTTTTTAGGTGGGTTTACTTCCATGATTGGCAATTTAGCCGGCACCGTTATGGCCGTCTATTTTTTGAGTATGCGGTTGTCAAAAAATAATTTTATCGGAACTACGGCCTGGTTTTTTATGGTGATGAATTGGTTTAAGGTGCCTTTTCATGTGTGGCATTGGCACACCATAAAAAGTGATTCGTGGGGACTTGCCTTGGTGCTTACCCCCGTTATCTTACTCGGTGCTTTTGCCGGAATTGAGTTAGTAAAGAAAATGAGCGACCAAACATACCGTTGGTTTATTGTAGCCATGACATTGGTAGCCGCCTTGGTAATGGTTTTTAGATAAACAGAGAGCTGGTTTTTTAAAAACGGATATTACTCAACCTATAGTGTTACCTGATATCAGGTTTAAACAAATTTTACATGTGAATAGGCCGGCCTGCCGTAGTGGCCAAGCAAGCTTCTTTCACAGCTTCCATATAGGTAGGGTGGGCATGGCTCATCCGCGAAATATCTTCGGCCGAAGCGCGGTATTCCATAGCCACCACACCGGCTGCAATCATATCGGCTGCGCGGGCTCCGATAATGTGCACACCTAAAATTTCATCGGTGGTTTTATCGGCCAATATTTTTACCAATCCATCGGTATCCATCGAGGCGCGGGCGCGGCCCAGCGCTTTGTAGGGGAAGCTGCCGGTTTTATAAGCACGTGCCTGTTCTTTTAGCTGTTCTTCGGTGTAGCCTACACTTGCCACTTCCGGCCAGGTATAAACCACCCCGGGAATAAGCAAATAATTAACGTGCGGTTTTTGTCCGGCCAGTTGCTCGGCCACATACACACCCTCTTCTTCTGCCTTATGTGCCAGCATGGCTCCGCGAATAACATCGCCTATGGCAAAGACATTATCTACTTTGGTTTTCAGATGTTCATCTACCGGAATTTTTCCTTTGTCTAACTCAATACCAATTTTTTCTAACCCCAACCCTTCGGTGTAAGGTCTGCGCCCCACACAGACTAAACAATAATCGCCTTTTAGTTCTATAGGAGTGCCTCCCGTTTTTGGTTCTGCTTTTAATACTACTTCTTTTCCTTTATTTTCTACAGCCGTTACTTTATGGCCGAGGTAGAAATCCATTCCCAGTTTTTTGGCCGACTTCATCAGCTCTTTGCCCAAGGTGCCATCCATGGTAGGAATGAGGCTGTCTAAAAATTCTACTACCGATACTTTTGAGCCGATGCGGGCGTAAACCGAACCGAGTTCCATGCCGATTACCCCTCCGCCTACAATAATCAAATGCTTGGGCACTTCGTTGAGTTCTAACGCTTCGGTACTCGATATAATTCGTTTTTTATCGAAAGGAGCAAAAGGCAAAGGTGTAGGTTTAGAGCCGGTAGCGATAATGATATGATCGGCCGTGAGGGTGGTTGCTTTTCCCTCCTTGGACATAACCTGAATCGTGTTTTTATCTACAAACGAACCGATGCCTGCATGCACATCAATCTTATTCTTCTTCATAAGAAATGCGATGCCTTCCACATTTTGTTTTACTACATCAGCCTTGCGTAAAATCATCTGTGGCAGATTAACCTTGGGCTCTGATATGATAATGCCGTGCTCTTTAAAGGTATGTGCCGCAGTATGAAAATGTTCGGTAGAATCGAGTAAGGCTTTAGAAGGAATGCAGCCTACATTCAGACAAGTGCCGCCCAACGTGGAATATTTTTCTACGATAGCAGTTTTGAAACCGAGTTGTGCGCAGCGAATAGCCGCCACATACCCACCGGGCCCCGACCCAATTACGATAACATGGTATTGCATGGATTCTTTAGTTAATCTCACGCAAATTAATAAATGCGTGGGTTTCTCCACACACCGGCTAAAAAATGACGGAAGCTATTTGAATACGCTCAGGTAAGCTCCGCCTAAGTGGGTAGCAATAGCCTTGCGGTATTTTTCGCTTTTGCGATACTCAGGCGTTAGAAATTCTTTCCAGATTTCATCCCAGTCGCTTTGCTTGGACATGGCAAAGGCCAGATCTTGAATAGGGCCGATTTGTACATTTTGTCGTTTCACCGGAAGTTGTTTGCGCACGGCATCTACATACTCGGTAAAATCGAGAATGGTAAACAGTTTATGGTTAGTACTTATTTCTTTGAGGATTTCTGCGCCCGAGGGGCCGGTAGAAATAGTTAGCTCGGGCATGTTTTCGCGTTTGATCTGGTCGGCATATTTTTGGTGCACACTTCCGTCAATGATTTTAATAGTATAGCCTTTTAAAACAGTGTTGATGTTTTTTAGTGAAGGAAGGGTAGGGGCGTCTTTGTGCGTAATGAGCGTTTCCTGGTTTGATAAAAACGGAGGCGTAAACTTCATTACTTTTTTACGTTCTTCGGTAACGGTAACATACGTTACTCCCAGCAAGTTGGGTGTATTTTGGGTTACCTTTAAAAAATCGCTAAAAACTGTTTCAGCGCCTTGATACTCAATGGTAATTTTTTTGCCGTGCTTGGTTTGAACATACGCGGCAAAATCGTTGAGCAACTCTACGCATAAACCTTTCATTTTTCCGCCTTCTTCCGAAATCAAACCGGCTTGCGGGTAGTACACTACGGCCAGTTTGCCACTGCCTTTGCTTTGTACGGTAGCCCAACTGTCGCCTTCATATTTTTGAGCAAACAACCCGGAGGAGGCAAACATTAGCAGAAAGAGAATCTTTTTCATTTTTTTAGTTTAGTAAATGAAAGTTGAAGAGATTGTCTTTTGAATCAAACCGAATGTAAGGTAATCGTCTGGTTTGCATTTTTTTCGCCCTTTATTTTTATCTGGTTTTTATCACGGGGTATGCATTAGGAACGCATCATCTGCTTAAAAGGTTAACGAAAAAGCCCGCCTTGTCATAATTTAACCTTGACAATGAAAATCACCATTGGGTATTTATCTTCATTGGTATGTTGTTGATTTTCATTCGTCAATCATGCAATAGATTTTCTATTGCGTGATTTGGGTTTACCTCTTTTCCTGACAAAGTTCTACCAAAACCCCCTGGGCCGACTTGGGGTGCATAAAGGCAATCAGTTTATTGTCGGCTCCGGCTTTTGGTTCCGTGTTTATCATAGAAAAACCTTTTTCCGAAAAAGCTTGAATGCTTGCCTTAATATCGCTTACCTCGAAGGCTAAGTGATGAATGCCTTCCCCTCTTTTTTCGATAAACCGGGCGATGGCCGATGTGGGAGCGGTGGCCTCCAGTAACTCTATCTTTACTCCACTTACTTCAAAAAATGACGTGCGCACGGCTTCTCCGGCTACTTCTTCAATTTTATAATGCGCCCGGCCCAACAATCGGGCAAATACCCGGTTCGATTCGTCCAGGTTTTTTACGGCTATGCCGATGTGTTCTAATTTTTCCATACACGAAGTTTTGATAGGTTTTTCTAATTTTGAAGAAAATTCGGGAAACTTTTTGGCCTTTCCGAAAGTTTAAAAGATTGCTATGCCTAAAATTACAGTTGAAATTTCCAGCGATGTGCACGTAGAGGCAGCCCGCGTGCAGCAACAAATTAAAGAATACCTGGGGTATGCCAGCGATTTGGTTTTTGAGTTTAGTGTGTTAGACGGAAAAATAAAGCTCGATTTAATTACCATTAACCCGCGCCATAACCAGTCCTTTTTATTCCACTCCGAAACCGGTGCCGATAAAGTGGATGCCTTGAAAAAAATGCTGGACTATGTACAGAATTACAAAGAGAAAGAAAACTCGTACACTATTCAGTGGACAACTAAAAGCGACAGTGAGTTGCACACTTCCTATTTTCGGGCCGGGAACATTTTAGAAGCATTGGAAAAATTATACTACGGCCGCGACCGCAACACGCTTACCGTATTTAGTGTGGTATTAAACCCTATCTCATAAGTTATGATTTCAGTTACTGAAAAAGCAAAAGACCGAATTATGAACCTGCGCCAGGAAGAAGGGAAAGGCTCCGACCATAACATCCGCGTATCGGTAAAAGGCGGGGGCTGTTCGGGGTTGATGTACGACCTTGGCTTTGACGATAAAATTAACCCGGCCGATCAGGTGTTTGAAGACAAAGGCATCAAAATATTGGTAGATAAAAAAAGTTTGCTTTACCTGATTGGCACTACGCTCGATTTTTCTGACGGGCTGAACGGAAAAGGATTTCAGTTCATTAATCCCAATGCTTCGCGCACCTGTGGCTGCGGAGAAAGTTTTTCGGTTTAAGAATATTTTTCAGATTGTAGCAATGCACTTCAGCTCAATGGCGATGGGGGTAGGCAAAGCATTTACTTCTACCGTAGTGCGGCAAGGTTGAGTTGCTGCATCAGGGAAATAGGTTGCATAAATTTTATTGAAAACCGGAAAATCGTTTTTCATGTGGGTAAGATAGACGGTTATATCTACCAGGTTTTCCCACTTCGTGCCGGAGTCTTCTAAAATATATTTTACGTTTTGAAAAACAGCATGGCATTGTTCTTCAAAATTATAACGAACTATATTTTTATTCTCATCCAGTATTACACCCGGGATTTCTTTTGACCCTTTTTGGCGTGGCCCCACACCCGAAAGAAAAAGCAAGTTGCCCACGCGCCTGGCGTGTGGATACGATCCTACCGGATCGGGGGCTTTATTGGAAGAAATAGAACTCATCACTCAATTCCAAAAAGTAAACTTCCCCAAAAACTCTGCCAGTCTGCACCTGCTTTCTGCGAAGGAATCATTGTAACAGCGCTTATCATCCAGGGGCCTTTGCTGCTGATGGGAAATTTAATCATACCGTCATTTTCAGTGTACATATTTTGCAAAATGGCCGTGTTGCCCACTTTGTTCCACACTTTTGTTAATTGATTTTTGGCCGGCATACCATCAAACAACACCAGGCATTGCAGGTAGTCGCCTGTTTTTAAAGCATACGGATTTTGCTGTGGAATAATTTCTATACGCAGGCCTACCTTCTTTTTAAACGTATCATCGGGCGTATCGCCCACTTGCACCAGCAGTTTGGCAAAGCGGGTGTACGATTCTTTGGCAGAGGCATTTTCTGTTCCGGCTTTTTTTCGCAAGGCTATTATATTCTCTAATCCGTCTTCTTTTAAGTAGTCGTTAAACTTCTGTGCATCCGATTCCATGAAAGAGGCATCGCTCTGCAGGACCACAAGGTGTGTGCCGGCTTCAGTCAGTTTGTGTTTCAGTTTTTCTTTTTGGGTGGGCGTTACGGCTGTGCGCAAATCAGAAAATTGAGCGAGGTGGTGTATCTCCAGTTTTTCAATTTTATGTTTCTGCAAATCCCAGACTTCACCTTCAAAATGATCGCCCACCATAAAATGAAGGAAGAGCTCTTCGCCTACCCGGTATTTGAATTTTTGCGGCTGCAGCCAAAACTCGTGCGATTCTGCCACGGCAGCCATCAATACTACAAACAGGGTTAAATAAATTTTTTTCATGTTGGTGGGGGTTACCTAGTTCATGAGGGCTTCAATTTCATCAGCTTCGATCGGAATGTTTTTCATCAGGTCGGTATTTTCTTTTTCACCCACCCATACATTATTTTCTAGCCGGATGCCGAACCCCTCTTCTTTAATGTAGATCCCCGGCTCAATCGTCCACACGCTGCCCACTTGCACGTTGTCGTGCATATTGCCTACATCGTGCACATCCAGACCCAGCATGTGCGAGGTGCCATGATAGAAATATTTTCGGTAAGCCGGGTTTTCCGGGTTTTGATTTTTGATATCTGTATCGGTAATCAATTTTAATTTTTTCAATTCCGATTCCATCAGTTTTTCAATTTCTTTCTGGTAATCGAAATAAATCATAGAAGGCCGCAGCATTTTAAAAGCTTCGCGCTGCACATGGAGCACGGAATGGTATACTTCTTTTTGACGTGCCGTAAATTTTCCGCTTACCGGAATGGTGCGGGTCAGATCGGAATTATAATTAGCATATTCGGCTGCCACATCCAGTAAAATTAAATCTCCGCTTTTGCAAACCTGGTTGTTTTCAATGTAATGAAGCACCACATTGTTTTTCCCGGAAGCCACAATAGGTGTATAGGCAAACCCTTTTGAGCCATGACGGATAAACTCGTGCACGTATTCGGCCTCGATCTCATATTCTTTCACCCCGGGCTTCGTAAATTTCAGCACTCTGCGAAAACCTTTTTCGGTAATATCGCAGGCTTTTTGAATCAGTTCGATTTCGGGCGCGCTTTTTATTCTTCTGAGTTTGGCCATCCATGGCGCCAGCCGCTGGTAGGTATGCAGCGGGTACTTGGCCTGGCACCAGTCTATAAAGCGGGCATCGCGGGTTTGCACTACTACTTCCGAGCGGTAATGCTCGTTGGTGTTGAGGTAAACGTAATCGGTTCCGCCCATGGCCATCAGGTGATGAAACATCGCATCAAACTCCGGCAGCCATAATACCGTTTCTATTCCGGAAATAGCCTGAGCTTCTTCCTTTGTTAATTTGTGGCCGTACCATTTTTCGAGATGCTCGTTGGGTTGCCGCAAAAAAAGGATTTCTCTTTTTTTCTCTTCCCGAAACGAAGGGCAGATTACTAAAATACTTTCTTCCTGTTCTATTCCTGTTAAATAAAATAAGTCATTGTTTTGCCGGAAGGCCATGGTGCCATCGGCATTGGTGGGCATGGTGTCGTTTGAGTTGATGACCGACAGCGAGCCGGGCTTCAGTTCGTTTACCAGTTTTTTCCGGTTGTTAATAAAAAATTGTCTTTCAATAGGAGCGTAGCGCATGATGAATTTGTATAAATTGAAAAGCAATTTAGTTAAAACGATCATGAAGACACTACAAATAATTTTCAGCGGGCGGGGGCTCGTAACAGGCCTGGTTTTATGTACACTTTCTTTTCAAAGTACAACAGCCCAACCCAAGTATGTGCCCACCCCCGAAAATCTGAAAAACCGTGCATGGTTTCAGCAGGCCCGTTTCGGGCTGTTCATCCATTGGGGTGTATATAGTGTGTTGGGCGATGGCGAATGGGCGATGAACAACCAACAGATTTCAATTCAGAATTACGAGAAACTTCCTTCCTTTTTTAACCCGACCGAATTTAATCCGGCCGAGTGGGTGCAGATGGCCAAAGAGGCCGGCATGAAGTACATTACCATTACCAGCAAGCATCATGATGGGTTTGCCATGTTCGATTCAAAAATTTCGGATTATACCATCGTAAAGAAAACACCCTACGGAAAGGATGTGTTGAAAATGCTGGCAGACGAATGCCAGAAGCAAGGCATAAAATTATTTTTTTATCACTCTCAGTTAGATTGGCATCACCCCGATTATTTCCCGCGCGGATTTACAGGCGGCAGCTATACCGGCCGCGAAGAAAAAGGCGACTGGTATAAGTATCTTGATTACATGGATGGGCAGCTCACCGAGTTGCTTACCCGCTATGGGCCGGTAGCCGGCATTTGGTTTGATGGCATGTGGGATAAAAAAGAGGCCGACTGGCGGCTGGCCCAAACGTATGCGCTCATCCACCAACTTCAGCCCGGGGCGCTGGTGGGCAGCAACCACCACCGCCCGCCTTACGAAGGCGAAGATTTTCAAATGTTTGAAAAAGATTTGCCCGGCCACAACACCACCGGCTTTGCCCCCGAACAAAAAGTGGGCGCCTTGCCCGGAGAAATCTGCGAAACCATAAACAACTCGTGGGGCTTTAACCTGAAAGATGATCGCCACAAAAGCAAAAAAGAATTGATACAATATATAGTGAAGGCAGCCGGCTACAATGCCAATTTCTTATTAAACGTAGGGCCGATGCCCAACGGCAAAATTCAACCCGAACACAAGGCGGCTTTACAGGAAGTGGGTGCGTGGCTGAAACTTTATGGCGAAACCATTTATGGCACACAAGGAGGCCCGCTTACCCCCCGCGAGTGGGGAGTCATGACGCAAAAAGAAAATAAAATATATGTGCACATTCTAAACTGGGCAGACGAAACACTTACCTTTCCGCACGCGGGCAAGAAAATAAAATCAGTTAAATTGTTTAAAGACCAAACGGCCTTAAAGTTCAGCGAAAATGATTTTGGCGTGAGTATTTTAATTCCGAAAGCCAAACAAGACGAAATAGATACCGTGGTGGAACTAGTTTGGTAACCGATTAAAGATACCCACACGTGGGGATGGTGTGAAAACTAACTTGATGCTAAATTTGATTTCCAACTCTAAACTTCGGAAACGATGAACAATGAATCCTCACCCATTGATTGGAACAAAACAGACCTTGTAACTTGTGTTGACCTGAATCACACAAAACCGAATGACCCTGAAAAATTCAAAGATGTTTATCACTTCCTGTACGCTTCTCAGGTGTATCAAACTCTGTTTGCCGTTTACGGCAAGTTTGTTTTTTCAGTTAACGATCTTAAAGTAAAGGGTGTTGATCTGCAACTGCTGAATTACCAGGGGTTGATGAATGTTGGCTTCTGCGAGGTAGATCCTAACGATATTCCAAACACCCGAAAAACGGAAGATTTTTACTTTGGGGTGCAAGGAGGGAGCACCAAAAGAAGTATTTACTTAGAGGTTACGGACCCAGCCGGAAACCCAACGGAAATTCAATTAACTAAAGGCAAGCACACCCGCATCGTGTTTTCTCGCATCTTGTATAAACTACCGAATTTTGATCCAAGCAAAATAGATGTAAACTCAATTTGGTTCGATACCGAGTTTCACTCCCGAAGCGGAACGGAATATTACAACAATAATTTGCACCCGGGAATGGCCGGCAATAAATGGGTTTCGTCTCCACGATGCAGGGAAAGCTATGTGAATCTTATTTATCACTAAAATTATAACAGGTTGAAATGGTTTTTGCTTTTTGCCTGCGCTGTACTCTGGCCGAAAAAATCGGTAGCAGATATAGAAAAATATATCCTGCATTTAAACAATCTGGAATTTAATGAGGCCAGGCAGGAAGCGAATCTCGAGAGTGATTTACGGCTTCGTTTTGAAATGACCCAGCTGGCCGACATTCTTTTTTACGAAGGCCAGATTGATAAAAACAAGTTTAGAGAATCTCCGGCAACAGAAACGGACGAACCCACGCTATTTTTAATTCGTACCCTGAGCCAGGGATACATCAGTCTGTTTTATGACCGGGAGAGAGGAGATGCCTACAAAAAATTTTACGAGGCCTACCAACGTGCCAAAAAGGTTGGCAACAACTCTATGATTAAAATGTGCCTGCTAGCATTGCTTAAGTACTATAAATATGAAGTTTTTCAAAACAGCAATTATCATTTAGCTTACCTCAAGCACTTTGAAAGCCTTCAGTCTGATCCGATCGATCATTTTTGGGTTATTATTTACAAAATGATTTTTTTAACTCAAACCTTCAACCTGGAAGATGAGTATTTTAAACTAACACCAGCTATTGATGAGTTAGAGCACACACTGAACCCAGAAAGCCTATTGTTGACCTATGTTTTTTACGAAAAGGCCATTCAATTTGATATAAAAAAAAATACAGCAGAGGCCACTACGTATTACCACAAAGCCATTAAACAAGCAAAAAACTACCCCTTCCTCCATTATCATCGTTTTAACGGGGCACTAAGACTGATGTTGATTGAAATCAATAAAAAAAAATATGATTCGGCTCACCTATATCTTACTCGTGCGCGCCATGAGGTTAATAAAGCCGATACGCTTACATCCAATATGAATTTAAATTTTCATGCTGCTTTTCTGATGAAAGCGGAAAAGAAATACGACAGCGCTTTCTATTTTCTTTGGAAGGGGAATTCACAAGAATTTCAACTTGACTTCCGCAAAAATACGTTAGAAATAAACCGCCTCAACGTAGAGCTCGAAACCCACGAAAAAGAAAATGCCAACCTCCAATTAAAGCAAGAAGAAACCTGGCTCATCTATGCTCTTTCCACCGTAGGGCTGCTGCTGGGGATAGGCTATTTTGTATATGCCAATCAGCGAACTAAAGCCAAATTGCAGTTGCAGGCTAAAGTAGTGCAGGCTATGAAACTGGAGAAACAATTGAAAGATCAGGAAATTCATGGCATCGACCTCATGATTGAAGGTCAGGAAAAAGAAAGGCAGCGCATGGCCAATGATTTGCACGATCACCTGGGCAGCACCCTTGCCACCCTGAAACTTTATATTCAAAATCTGAAGCTACAACAAAATGAATTGAGCCCGGAACAACATTCGTTGTTTCAGAAAACTGAAGACCTGATAAAAGAAGCCTACCAAAAAGTGCGCACCATTGCCCACGCCAGCCATGCCGGCATGGATGCCCAAGACGGGCTGCTGCCCGCTATCCAAAACTTCGCGGCCAAAGTATCGCAGGCCAACCAGCTTTCCATTCAGGTGGAGGCACATGGTCTGGATACGCGGTTAGAGAGCACACTCGAAATAACCATTTTCAGAATTATTCAGGAATTGATTACCAACGTAATTAAATATGCCCATGCCACCGAAGTGTTCATTCATTTAACCCGGCACGAAGACTCTGTGAACGGAATGGTAGAAGACAATGGGGTGGGGTTCGATATTACCACCATTAAACCACGCGAAACCATGGGCTTGTATTCCATACAGAAAAGAGTTGAAAACCTGAGCGGCCAGGTTACGATTGATTCGATTCTTCAGAAAGGAACCACCGTTATATTCGATATCCCCCTGCGCCATGATTAGATTGGTAATAGCGGAAGACCACAACGCGCTGATAGACGGAATCAGTTCCTTCATACAGCACGAAGACGACATCCGGTTGGTGGGCTTTGCCAACGATGGAAAGGCTTTATGCGAACTGGTGAAAAAGAAAAAACCCGATGTAGTGATTACCGATATCCGCATGCCAATAATGGATGGCGTTGAGGCCACGCAACAAATTTTAAAATCCGACCCCGCCATTAAAATAATTGCCTTCACCATGTTCGATCAGGACGAGGCCGTTCGCCAGATGTTGCAAGCCGGGGCACGCGGGTATATCCTTAAAAATTCCAATTTAAAAGAGTTGCTTTTTGCTGTTCACACCGTCTATGCGGGAAACAATTATTACGATCCGGGCATTATTGTTCCGGAGGTAATTTCACAACCTTCCACCAAGGGTTTGCTTACCCAGCGGCAAATTGAAATTTTAAAATTGGTAGCCTTAGGAAAAACCAATCAGGAAATAGCCGATAGTCTGTTCATAGGCAAGGCCACGGTAGAAACACACCGCAAAAACATGATCCGCATCCTTAACTTGAAAGGCGCAGGCGAATTGCTGCGCTATGCCTTAGAAAGCAAATACAAATTTTAGCAGTCAACTTAAAAACACCTCCACCAGTATCGATTCGAGTTGTGTTGTGTGCCTGTCAGGTCTTTGAGTGCTCGTCAAGGTCTTGTGTGCTCGTCAGGTCTTGTGTGCTCGTCAGGTCTTACGACCTGACGCAACCGAAATCTAAAAATAATCTCTGTAATCGGTGATCACAACTTGAGGCTGTTCACTCAACTCATAAAACATAGCACTTGAGTCGTGCCAAAGCTCCGGGCGCGAAACTAAATTCCAATGCTCTTGTAATGGATTAGTATGAATGTACTCCAGCTTCATTTCTAAAACCTTCTTGCTCGCAAGATAAACGTCATCAAACCGATCTTGCCACACTTTAAAGACTTGTTTCATTTTGGGCACACGCAGCTTCTCCAACAGCACAAGGTCGCCCGACCTATCAATCTCTTGCCGGATCATTACGGAAGTGAACTTCTTTAAGTCTCGCATCCAATTAGAAAGTTGGTTGGTTTTGTTGAAGTAGATGATCAAATGAAGGTGGTTAGGCATGATCACATAGCCCAGCGTGGATGACTCATACTTCTTGTTCAGAAAATTGATGCTGTCGCTAACAATTTTTTTGCAGGCATCGGCTTTGAGCAAGTGATACCAGTTGTAGCACGTGGTGGTAACAAAGAAGCATTGCTCATCTAAAAAATGAGTTCGTCCGCGAAGGGCCATGGAACGAAGATAGAGGTTTCTGTTTGAGTGCAAACTGTGTCAGGTCGGAAGACCTGACAGGCTCAGAAAAGAATTTGATCAGAACGGTTCTTCTGCCACACATTATTTTTTTAAATACCCACAAATGGGTATTCCCCAGCGCTATCTCTCATTCTATTTTTGATTCAGGGTTTGGAATTGAAAAGAAAAACTTAAACAGAAAATGAAAATACTAAGAAGTAAGTATTGTGGGTAAACAGCATAATTCAATTCTTTGAACAACCAAAAGCAAACTTTCAATATGATACATCACCTCAAAAAAAATTAACCCCTATGATAGATTTCAATAAGCAAGAAAAAATTAGTTGTATGAAAATAACATTTTGTTTAGCAATTTTTTTGTGCGGCCTAAAAGCACAAAGTCAAACAGTAGTTTATGCCGGCTCCAACCGGGCCTTTGGTGTATGCTGGGGCGGAGGCAACATTAATAACACCAACCAGTGTGCTTATAACAAAGCCGTTAATGAAGGAGCCACTAATCCACAGCGAATACTATCGTATGCCGGAAAAGGATACGGTGCCATTGTGCGAAGCGCCAATGGAGCCATCGGATGTTCGGCCGGAGCAAGAACGCCTCAGGATGCTATTAACCTTGCCATCGATTGGTGTAAAAGAGAAGGTGGAGATGGCAACTTCAATGCAGAAATGGAATGGGACGATCGGTACTAAGCATTTTCGTAATACGAATTAATTATCTCATTTTTTTGAAATAACATAAGTTAACAAATGCAGGTCTAAAAAAAGAAACTAACAAACTACCCCACCTATGAAAACACGCTCTCTGTTACCGAAAAAAAGATGTTGTTTAGTAGCCCCCCAAACTCTATTAACATTAATGTCCGGTATATTTTTATTTACCGGGATAAAAGTTAAAGCTCAAGAAGCCAATACAAGCGAGCCCTTTTCAGTAGCTGTCAATTTTTCTTGCGACAAAGGCCGGGCACAAGAGTATTTTGCTTCCTTAGAAAAGGAAACCATTCAGTGGCTTCAAAAAACCGGGCTGAATAACATTGATCAGGCTGGCCAAAACTTGGGCCGGCATACAATTAAGATAGATCTCAATTTCGATAAAGATCATAAGAGTTTTATTGTAAACGGTAAATATTCGGTGAAGCATAAAAGCGGAACATCAACCTACGATGGCACCACTTCTTATACTGAATATTTTCGGGGCAAATGGGATCACTATGAAAATTTTACATTGGGATTGAATGAATCCTTAAATCGTTTCAGGCCATCATTGGAAAACGCCATATCAGAAATTGTTTGGATGGAAGCGGCTCAAAAAGATGATAAGGAAACATTATCTGCTTTTGTCAGCCAATACCCTAATAGCATTCATGCAAAAGA
The DNA here is from genome assembly GCA_018267135.1 of Bacteroidota bacterium. Taxonomy (GTDB): domain Bacteria; phylum Bacteroidota; class Bacteroidia; order Cytophagales; family Cyclobacteriaceae; genus ELB16-189. The sequence continues at coordinate 29,532 of JAFDZA010000010.1, read as the reverse complement.
TGCCAAAGAAAGAATAGAGAGCATACGAAGAATTAATGAAACGCAGGCTCTCGCAAATAAAATAGGATTTTTCTTTTATAATTTCTCAGATGGACAGGCTGCAAAAAATGAACCTATTAAACCCGGTGATAAATTTTATGTGATACTGGCTTCATACAAAGACACCACTTTCATTGGTTCAACAGGTCATTACTCAGGCACTCTAGATGACGACTCAGGAAACAGCCGTTTCCATTACAGTGACTTTGCTGTAGCATGTTCCAACTGCACATTTACAGTGGAAAAAGGGAATGGCATTTTAACAGTGCCAAGCAACGTAACTCAGTTAAAAGGAAATACAATCAGTATTTCTGCTAAGAGTTTAAAATCAAAGACTGAAGGCAAGGAAGATCGCTCCATTTTTTTCCCCAGCGTTTCGTTTGATTTCAATGGACAAAAAGGATCCGATGGGAAAAAAGGCTCGAATGGTATGAGAGGTGGTAGTGCCGGTAGCGGCAGTGCTGTGGGGAGTCTTTTAGGAGCGCTGGCAACAGGATTAGGTGGAGACGGCCAGGCTGGCGCCAATGGAACAAATGGCGGAAATGGTTTACCCGGTGGGGTAGGCGAGAATGGTGCCGATGCAATCAACCTACAGATATATGTTACCTGCGTTACCGAAAATGGAAATGATTATTTAAAAGGATATGTAACGAATGGAGTCAGAATAGAAAATTTTAAAATTGATGCAAACAAAAGCCGAGTGGATATATCGGCCAACGGTGGCGATGGCGGAAACGGTGGCGATGGTGGAAATGGAGGCGATGGAGGCGATGGCCACTCGGGGGCAAATGGCGGCAAAGGTCAACAAGGTAGTCTCTGCGAAGATGGTAGAAAGGGAGGTAATGGAGGACGTGGCGGAGATGGTGCCGGTGGTGGCGATGCAGCCCCCGGAGGGGATGGAGGAAATGGAGGAAGCGGTGCCGTAGTTAGGCTATCCATAGATCCTGCCTGCGATAAATATAAAGACCTGATTAACATCACCAACGAGCCCGGGCAAAGTGGCCATGCGGGAAAAGGAGGCCGGGGCGGTAGAGCGGGCCAAGGAGGTAGAGGTGGAGCAGGCGGAGTAGGCGGATCGGGTGGCTTGTGTACTCAAGCCGGGGTACGAACCCGAAGCGGCCCAAGAGGAAACTCGGGCAATGATGGAAGAGGATCGAATGTTTATGGAAGGGACAGCAACGATGGCCGCGATGGAACCAGCGGAAGAAAAGGACGGACCACAATCACCAGTGCATCGGTTAAGTTAAGTTGGTAACTCTCAATTTCCATTACTCTAAAGTAAAAATATGAACAAGGTTTCATTCGTTGCTTTCTTGTGTGCCGGTATCTTTTTAACAACGATAACTTTACGTGGCCAATCGTTTGACACGACCAATATAAAAGTGTTATTGGTGATGGCTCATCCGGATGATGAATCGTTCTGCTCCGGCACGATTTATAAACTTACTCACGATTACAAAGCCAAAGTAGATTTGGTCTGCGTAACAAACGGGGAGGGCGGATATAAATATTCTACACTCGGCAATGAGTATTACCAACTCGAACTAACGAATCCCAAAATAGGACGGCAATACCTGCCTATCATCCGAAAAAGAGAATTGATGAATGCCGGCAAAATTATCGGGTTGCGCAATATCTTTTTCTTAGATCAAAAAGATGATAAGTACAGCCTGAATCCTCATGCCCCGCTCGACACATTTTGGAATGTGCCCTTAGTAAAGACCCGAATAGCAGAAGTAATGAAACAAAATAATTACGATTTTATTTTTTGCATCTTACCCGAAGAGGGTACGCATGGCCAGCATAAAGCGGCTTCTATTTTGGCATTACGTACGCTCAATACTTTTGAGCCGAAGAGCAGACCCACTATTTTGGGGGTCATCAAAGATGAACCACGCGAAAAAACATTTACCCTGTTAAACGGCTACCCCGAAACGGCCGCCAGCCGCACCATATCGGATTTCACTTTTGACTTAAGCCAGAAGATAGGCTATAAAAATAAAATGGATTACCATGTTGTGGTAAACTGGGAAACGGCCGAACATAAATCGCAAGGAGCCATGCAATACACCACTTTCGGAAAAAATGATGTAGAAGAGTTTGTTTTCTTCGACATAAACGCCAAGAACAAAGTTGAAGAAGCCAAAAAATTATTCCGAATGCTGGCCCGAAATAATTATCCTTTATTAAAGTATTGATTGATAAAATAAACTATAAAGAAAATGAAAAATCATTTACTCCTTTTCATGGTTATACTCTCCTGCACACACACCTTTGCCCAATCGCCAGATATTAATGAGTTGGCATCTTGCGCAAATGGATTACAGGTTATTCTTAAAAGCAGTTACCTGGGTTCCTGTCAAAGTCAAAGCGGTAACGGAGTAACGGGATATTATTACCATTACTCGCTAGAAGTAAAAAACAGAACAAGTAACTCCGTCACGCTTGACAAAATATTTTTTTATTTCTACGGAAGAACCCCTTTCAGCATCTCTTGTCTTACTTCTCGGGCGGGCGAATCAACCAGTATAACATACCAGTCGCACACTTTTGCCGGTTTTGAAAACAAGATTTTTGGCGAATTTGATTTGATGTTTTACAGTCAAAACGAAAATATAGATCTGATTAATCGTTCGCAGGCTCAGGCAAAAAATGTTTGTAACGGAACGACTCAAAGCCTAAGTAGCACCTCCATTCAAGGCAACTACAACTCCCAAAGCTTTAACCGTGCGCAAAGCCAGGCCGATGACTTAGTAAAGCAAGGTAAAGAGAAAGAGGCCATTGCTTTATTGGAGAATTACAAAAACGATCATCCTGAAGAGACCAGCCTCATTGCCAAAAAGCAAGAAGCGATAAGGAGCCAACTGAATAAAAGATTAGATCAAGAACAAAAAACACGCGAAAAACAGGAAGTAGCAGCCGGTGCCGCAGAAGTTGGGATGATGTATTACCTGGGTGGTTTTATTTATGCCAACGTAGGGAAAGACAAGCCTCAAAACATTCAGACGGCAAACACCTGGCGGTTTAATTTCACACAGGGTTTTTCCTTTGCCTTAATGCCAACTTATAACAACGAGGTAATTTCAAATGTGGTAGGGTATCAGAATACGACAACTCAAACAATTGAAAATGGCTCAGTGGCCACACTCAATTATGATATAGGCCTACAGTTTTGGCCTTACTATGGTAATAATTTTGGAATAGGCATCATGGCCAATGGGTTTGGTGGGTATATGCCGTTGCCCGGGAGTAACGCATCGTATCGGTATCAATATGGTGGCCAGGCATTTTTAGGACTACCCGAAGTTCAATTGAATGTTATGTATTTATTGGGCGATCGGGGTTTTAGTAAGTCCTACAGATTTTCAAGTTCTATTGCATCAACTGAGATAACCGATACAGGAAAAGGGGCTGCTGCTTTTTCGCGTTTAATGCTGGGTCCGCGTTTTTCTTTTGGCAGCGATGATTTTAAAAAGAAACATTTGGAAGCCTATTACATAATGGAGAACTACCCTAATATGAAGCAGATAAAAGCCACCGGTGTGAACGTAACCTACTACGCCCACAACCGGCTTAAAATTTACGCAGAGTATTTTCCCAACGCAGCCCGCATGGGCACTCTAAACGATGGCTATACCATTAGCGATGGAGTAACCAACAACAGCACCCTGGTGCTGTTTGGCGTAATACGAACGATCGATGTTTTCGGTAATTAAAAATTGAAACCCATGAAAATGAAATTCTTTCTGGCCTTCTTATGCAGTGCATTTTTTTTAGGCTGCCAACAAACGGTTGATCCGTTTGAAGTTCATTCATCGCTTAAATGTTACTTGTCTTTGGTCGTATTTTCTGACGGAAGTCAGATTTCTTACACTTACGATAACACAAATACATTAACCTTATACTCTGATAATCAGGGGCAAAATGATGTCATTACACGAGATCAACAAGGGCGAATTCAACAGATCAACGAAACAAGTAATGGCCAAACAACCATTTATTATTTTAATTATGACAACAATAATAGATTGGTTGAGGTCAATTGGAATAACTATACTCAAGAGATTCGATACGCGTATAACTCGAGTGGCCAGTTAGCGAATTCCACCCATAATAATATTGTTAATAATTCGGCACAAACAGTCTCTCAATTAATCTTCACTTATGGCTCAACATCGAGTAACAACTATACCGAGGTAGATCATTTTAACGCATACGGCAATCTAACGGGAAAAGAAACCTATGAATATGATTCTAACCCAACCCCGTTTCCTATAAATGAAGATTTTAATTTTTTTTTCCGGCCTACTAATAATCCGATAAAGTACACCTACATCCAAACCGGAGCAACCGCTCAAATTACTAATTATTCTTATACCTATAATAGCAATGGCTATAGAGTAACGCAAACGGCAACCGGTGCTAATCAATACTCTACTCAATACTCCTATTCAAACTGTAATTAAGATGATGGACAAATTAGTATTTAAAAAACGAAGAAAGGGTTTTAAAAATGACGATAGATTGAGCATTGGAGCTCTATCAAAGCTATATTTTTTAATTCTGAGTTGTTTTATTACTACCTCAGTTTATAGCCAAGACAACCAATACTGGACTCAGCAATTTGGTGTGCGGTCGGCCTTGATGGCTGGCGCAGTAGTGGGAGGGTGCAACGATAACTCGGCCGTTTATTACAACCCCGCCCGCCTGGCTTATATTAAAGAGGCAGCCATCTCCATCCATGCCGATTTATTCAAGTTTCAAAACCTGGCACTGCAAAACGGAGCAGGCACCGGCAACGATATAAACAGCGCTAATTACTATACCTACCCCACCGCCATTACCGGGTTGCTGGATTTTAAAAATAAAAAATGGAAAGGCGGGTATATGTTTATGATGAAGCAAAACAGCGAGTTTGAAGTCAGCTATGACAAAGAAAGCGATCTGCCCAATACTTTTTTCACCAATTATAATGAGCCTTATAATTATGTTACCGGCTTTTCGCGCAAATCTAAATTAGAAGATATTGGGGTGGGCATGGCTTTAGCCTACCAGTTTAGCGATCACTTTTCAATGGGGTTCACCCAATTTTTTAATTACCGAAACACCAACTATTATTTCAATACGTATGGCCGCGTAGTGGGCGATACTTCGCGCCAGATAGCCACCAACACAGAAACACAAGATGTAAGCTATGCCAACTTCCGAACTCATACCAAAATCGGTATCGCTTTTCAAACCGGCCGCATTAAAATTGGAGTAGCCGCCACGTTGCCGTCAATTAATTTAGGCGGCAAAGGAGAAATTACCCGCGAGCAGTTATGGACGACCGATTTTGTAAAGGACACGACCAACGGAGGAAATGCCGGCCTGATTGCTTATGACAAGCAAGAAAAATTAGCCACTACATACAAAACTCCGCTCTCGGTCAGCATTGGCCTCGAATATCATTCTGAAAAAACCATTGTCGCACTGGTAGGCGAGTGGTTTGCTACCGTGGCTCGTTACAACATTATGTCGCCTCTTATCAGAACACCTGTTTTGCCCAGGTCAGTCAATACGTATCTCGACAGTGGTTATATGACTTTGTATGCTCATAACAACAGTGTAATCAATCTGGGGGTGGCATTGCAACAACAGGTGAGCCGCCAACTGGCGCTTCACCTCGGTTTTGCTACCGATATGAACTACGCCAAAGACGATAAGTTTCTAAATTATTCGGCTTTAAATAACCAGGTTGGTAAAATCATTATCAACCAAAGTTCGTGGGATATCTTTCATCATACCGTGGGCATTTCGTACAAAAAAAAGCACAGTACCATAACTTTTGGTGCCGATTATCAACTGGGCTCGGCCCCCAACCAGTTGCAATGGGTAAACATGAACACACCTAACCATGCCGATTCCCTGTTTGGTACGCAACTGGCCGACAACAATATCCATTACTCATCTATCAATTTTATGATTGGGTTTACTCATTTTATTCATCATGAAACCGAAACCGAGAAGAAAGAATGAAGACTTAGATTTTTCAGCGGCCATGATGTCTGCATTTAATCATATCAACCCCATGAAGAAAATAGTATTTTCCTTTTAGGATCAGAAAATTATTTTTTAACGATAAAAAATTACAATGAACAATCTGAAATATGGGTTAATCCTCTTGATGGTAACTTCCAGTTTCCATATTTTGGCGCAAACAACTTCTGCGCAAAAATTGAAAGACATCTCCATTGTTGAAGTAATGGAGAAGGCTATTTTTTCTGAAGATGACACGTTGAGTTTTGAAAATTATCGGGTAAATGATCCGGTAAATGATCAGGACACGATTAGTGATGGCGACAGTTTTTTATACTACTTGCTTCTTCAAAAACATAAATCAAAACTTAAGCTCGATTCAGTCGATAGAATAATCGTTCCCGCGGTGCTGTATTTTGGTCATTGCCAATTCGACAATCTGGTTTGTTCGCATTTTGCTTTCCGGGAAATAACCTTTTTCAAATGCGAAATTAGAGATCAAAATAACGACTATGATGAAGAGTTTGATAAATCGGCAATGGTATTTTTCGATTGCACGTTTTCCAGCAATTTAAGTATAGACAATGTAACCGTAGAAAATCTACTTATCGATAACACTGAATTTAAGGCGGATGTAAAAATTTTTAATTCTAAAATTGGTCAACACTCACCAGACTCTTCTTGTGTCTTCACCCATTGCTCTTTTCGTGCCAACACGGAAATAGATAATAACAATTTAGGGAGCCTGGTGCTCTCAAAATGTTCTTTTTATAACTACACTTCCATTACAGGTAATTCAGGGTTTGAAGACCAATACCTTAACATAAGCTTAGACAGTATCAATTTTTTTGAAATTAAAAATACAGTTAAGGCAAAAACTTCAGTGTCTTGGCTTAAAGAATTTTCCCCGGTTAACCAGTTTGATTTTGGGAGAAATAAACGGAGTGGCTCTCTACTATCGCATTGTAAATTTTATAGCAAAAACCCTCACCAGTACATCACGTTCTATGGCGCAGATGAAGATAGCAGGCTTCAATTAAGGCATACTACAGTTCAGTCGGCATTAATCCTGAACGGAGAAATGAGTGAACTTACACTTAAAGACGTTCAGATTTCAGGAACCGTGAATTTGATGGACTTTCGGTTTCCGGAAGAAAATACCTACACATGGAGCGACATAAAGGGGGCTGGTTTTTTCTCGAATTATATTGAGCTCGGAACCCTACGCGTACCGGCCAAAGACTCAGCCGCTTTTCTAAATCAGCTTCAGGGCGACATTCTAACTTTTCCATATTACGCCAAAACTTCTGATGAATTGAGTAATGAGTATTGCTTCAATGGGTTGCATGCATCCTTATACCGGCTGTATCAGGTGTTCAAATCAAATGGCGATCTTAAGTCGTCCAACCAGTGCTATGTTTACATTAAAGACTTAGAAGGAGATTACCTGTACAATCAGTTAAAGGATGATTTCAGTATCAAAACATTAATCAGTCTTTCACTCAACAGGCTTATAAAAGCCTACACATCGCACGGTACCGATCCGGCCAAAGCTATTCTGGTTTCAATTTATATAATTTTATTTTTTAGCTTCATCTACTTTGCGTTTCCATCTGACTGGAACGGGAACCTGGAATTTAATTTTATTGAAATGAGGAGATCACTGTTCAGTCGGTCAAATGAGAAAACAAATTTCAAAAATTTGTTTTCGCGCACAAAAATGTTGTTGTCCGGATGGTTTCACTCTTTTATGCTCAGTGTAAACTCCTTTGTTACTCTTGGGTTTGGCGATATACCGGCTAAAGGCTTTGTGCGAAACCTTTGCATTATAGAAGGGTTTATCGGCTGGTTCCTGCTCAGCATTTTTGTAGTGGCGCTCATTAATCAAACACTTTTTTAATGAACCCCGGAAAGATATTCGTTGATGCAACCCCGCTTCTATATGAGTACATGTTTTTTTAACACGAACATACAATAGGCTTACTACAAACAAATTTTAATATCAATTCAAGATTAATAAACCTATCCCCCCACAACTATGAAAACAAAATCTTTATTTATTTTTCTGCTGGTTTCTGCTTTATCAGGCAGAACTTTATCGCAAGGCTTGGTTTACTTCCAAAGCGACAATGGTAAATACGGCTATAAGGACGCGCAGGGTAAAATTGTTATTCAACCTAAATATGACGGAAGTGGCGAAGCGTTTTCAGAAGGAATGGGGAGAATAATTTTAAACACCAAAAATGGACCCAAATTTGGCTTTGTAAATATGGCCGGTAAAGAGATGGCGTTGCGGTATGACTATGCGTATGATTTTATCGAAGGACTAGCGGCCGTCAACACAGGCGGTAAATTTATTGACTCTTTGGGGTTTGATGGAGGCGGGTTGTGGGGATTTATTGATAAAAACGGCAACGAAATAATTCCTACTAAGTATAAACGAGTAAAGAGTTTTCAAGATGGCCTTAGCGTAATTACCACATCAAACAACAAATGCGGCTACATCAACAAAGAAGGAAAAGTGATAATTCCTTTTAAATATGATAGTGCATGGAATTATAATGAAGGGATGGCAACTGTATTTTTAAACGAAAAGGCAGGCGTTATAGACAATACAGGAAAAGAGATCATCCCTTTTAATAAATATTCTTTCATATTGGATTTTAAGGATGGATTAGCGGAAGTGAATATAGGCGGGCGATTTAAGAATGATAGCACTATTGTTGAGGGCAAATGGGGAATTATTAATAAATCAGGAGTGGAGATTGTTCCGGTTAAATACGATGACATAGGTGATTTTAAAGAAGGGCTTGCAAAGGTAATGCTGAATAACAAATATGGTTTTATTGATAAATCAGGAAAAGAGGTAATCCCTTCTAGGTACTCTATCATATTGGCTTTTAAGGATGGATTAGCGGAAGTGAATATTGGCGGGCGATTTAAGAATGATAGCACTTTCGTTGATGGCAAATGGGGAATTATTAATAAATCGGGAGCAGAGATTGCTCCGCTTAAATATGATGACATAGGTGATTTTAAAGAAGGGCTTGCATGGGTGAAGCAGAATAACAAATACGGTTTTATTGATAAATCCGGAAAAGAGGTAGTTCCTGTAAAGTATGATGACGTAAGTGATTTTAAAGAAGGGCTTACATGGGTGAAGCTGAATAACAAATACGGTTTTATTGATAAATCAGGAAATGAGATAGTCCCTGTAAAGTATGATGACGTAAGTGATTATACCAATGGAAAGGCCCAGGTGAAATTAGGCGAGAGGTCTTTTTCCATTGATAAATCAGGTAGAGAATTGAAGTAAACCAGCGCGCAAGCGGGTTTTGATACAGGCCGTACAAGTTTCTTCTAAGATAACGGACAATGAGTTTTGCCATTAATAATTTTAAAGGCTCAGGTGTAATTTGCGCTGCCCTTTTTATTTGTGTTTTACCATTGATCGTGGAAGCACAAAAAACGGCCTGTATCGAACTGGCTTTTTCGCTAATGAAAAATAAATACTCACGAGGCATAACTATTTATAATGCGCTGGAAAAAGATCAACAGGAATCGGTAAAAAAAATGATTAGCTGCAAAACCGATAACGATATGGTGATGGATTTGGAAACCGTAGTGCATGAATCAATTCATTATCTGGATGCCATAAAAACCAATACCAATAGCTGCCCTACTTTTTATCTGATCAATGATTCTGAATTAAAAATCAATTCACTTACGCCAGACGAGTATAAAAAGTTAAATGAAACACCGGTTAATCTTATCTACGCTTCTCTAACAGCCGATGAAAAGATTTTTTATGCCGATACTTATTTACAAGGCACGGAAGGGAAGCAAGATTTCTTCTTTTTGTTGGATGAACTTAATGCTATGCCAATGGGTTAGACGCCTCCATTGCTTTACCACGTTTAACCAATAGATCCCATTCAGTTTTAGCAGGGAGCACGGCCATGATCATCTTTGTTTGTCGATATTATTTGTTTTTCGAGAAGCGAGACCAAACTTATTTTAATGAAGTATTATTGGGTAAAACAATGAAGAGCGCTTGCAAGATTCTGATAGAACAGTCGCAATCGGCATTAGAGCGCGGACGTAATTTGAGAGACTTGCAATCCAATATTGAAGTTTGGAAGAAAAACATGAATCAACCGGATATCCAGCGGATGTTGCAAACTATTTTAAGGTAAGCAGGATTCTTTTTTTCGGGCATCGGTTCTATAATTCAACTTTTAATTTGATCAGGGTTCCTTTCTTTTCAGGTCAGCTCAACCCGCTCAGAAAATCACGCTCTTCAAAAATTTCAGAGTCAATAGAAAAGTCGTCTGCATCCAGAAAGGCTGGGAAACGGTCGCGGTAGGCTTGCAGGGCATGGGCGTTGAGTTCTACGGTTTTTACAGCTTCCACTCCTTCTACCGTAAAAATAGGATCTCCCTTGGGGCCGATAATGGCACTGTGGCCATTGTATTCTATTCCATTGCCATCGGTGCCCACGCGGTTTACACCCACGCAGTAACTTAAATTTTCTATGGCGCGCGCGCGCAGCAGGGTTTCCCAGGCGGTAGCCCGCACTTCGGGCCAGTTGGCTACATACACCAGCAAATCGTACGATGCCTTCTTCAACGAAGCATTCCATTTGTTGCGGCTCCACACCGGAAAACGGAGATCATAACAGATGAGCGGACAAATCCGCCAGCCTTTCCAATGCCCGATCAGCAAACTTTCGCCTTGTGCATACACCGAGTGTTCATCGGCCATACGGAAGAGATGTCTTTTGTCGTATGTTTTAAAATTTCCTCCCGGTTCCATCCACAGCAACCGGTTGTAGTAGCGTTCGTGCACATGGGCAATAAAGCTACCCAAAATAAGAGCGCCCGTTTGGTCGGCCATCTGCTTCATCCATTTAAAGGTGCGCAGGTTCATCATTTCGGCCAGCTTGTTGGCTCGCATGGTAAAGCCGGTGGTAAACATTTCAGGGAGTACGATTACGTCTGTGGGGCCGGCATGCCAGATTTTTTCTTCAAACATGGCCAGATTGGCCCCGATGTCTTCCCAATGGAGGTCGGATTGAATGATGGTAATCTTTAAATCTTGCATGGCTTCTGAAACGGAGTGCAAAGAAACAAATCAAAGCAAAGAAAACCTAAGCCGGTTAAATCCTTTTCAATATTTCGCCTGCCTTTTGCAAAGTATCTTCGTTTTTGGCAAAACAAAAGCGCAATAATTTAGGGTCGGTTTGGTCTTTATAAAAAGCCGAAACGGGTATAGGGGCCAGTTTCATTTCCTTCGTCATCCATTGGGCCATGTCCATATCATTTTTTTGAGAAACGCCTTCGTAAGAAAGCAGTTGAAAATAGCTGCCGTGGCAGGGCAGCGGCTTCAGCGAGGTGCCCTTAATCTGGTAGAGAAAGAAATCGCGTTTTTGTTGATAAAAATGACAGAGGTGTAAATAATTTTCCGGGTCGGCCATAAAATCGGCTAAAGCCATTTGCACTGGTGTATTCACGCTGAAGGTAATGAACTGGTGGGCTTTGCGGATTTCATTTGAGAGAACTTCGGGGGCTACGGCATAGCCTACTTTCCAGCCGGTGGCATGAAAAGTTTTACCAAACGAAAAAATGGCGATGCTGCGGTTAGCCAGATCAGGATATTTTAAAACAGACTCATGAATTTGGTTATCAAAAATAATCCGTTCGTAAACTTCATCGCTCAGCACAATCAGGTTATGCTCTTCGGCCAGCTCTTGTAAAATTTTGAGATCGGCAGAACACAATACCGAACCTGCCGGATTATGCGGGGTGTTGACCATGATCATCCGCGTATGCGAAGTAATCTTTTTCTTTACCTCATCCCAGTCAATAGCAAAATGAGGCGGCAATAAATTCAGATGAACCGGCAGGCCTCCGTTCAGCCGGATGGCCGGATCGTAGGAGTCGTACGAAGGATCGAATAAAAGCACTTCATCGCCCGGTTTGATTAAGGCGGCAATAGATGAAAAAATGGCTTCGGTGCCCCCGGCCGTAATGGTAATTTCTGTTTCAGCGTTTATCTCTCGCTGATAGGTTTTAAAAATAACTTCGCTAATGGTTTTTCGAAGTGCCGGCAAGCCGGGCATGGGGGCATATTGGTTGTGCCCTTCTTTCATTTTTTGATAAATGAGGTCTATTAATTTTCCGGAAACGGAAAAATCGGGGAAGCCCTGCGAAAGGTTGAGAGCATGATGCTCCAACGCCATTTTAGACATAACACTGAAAATGGAAGTGCTGATTTCCGGAAGGCGTGAACTAATTTTCATTATTTTTTCAGCGGAGCCAAAATACGATATTCGGTATCTACATCGCCCCGGCTGATGTTGGCCAGTTTCCCTTTGAGGGTGCGTTTTTTTAAAGGCGACAAATAATCAATAAATAATTTTCCTTCAATGTGATCGTACTCGTGCTGAATGATGCGGGCTTTCATGCCGCTAAACTCCTCTTCAAAAGGATTCCAGTTTTCATCAAAATATTGGATCCGAAGTTTTTCGGGGCGCTCTACTTCTTCGCGAATGTTAGGAATGCTCAAGCATCCTTCTTCAAATGGCCAGGGTAAGCCGTGCTCATCCAGCATGATGGGATTTACAAATGTTTTTTTAAAATCTTTTAGATCGGGTTCATCCTCCAGCGTAGTGCCGTCCACTATAAACAAACGAATGCTTTGGCCGATCTGCGGAGCAGCCAGCCCGATTCCCTTGGCGGCATGCATCGTTTCAAACATATCGTTTACCAACTTGGTTAAGTCGGTTCCTTTCTCAAGGTCTTTCGCCTTTTTGCGCAGCACCGGGTCGCCATACATTACAATCGGGTAAATCATATATTAAAAAAATAAAATACAAAAATAAGGAAGGCGAACGACTTATGAAGAGGAGATACCCCGGCTCTTGGCTTGCAGAAAGTCTTGCAAAATTAATACGGCACTTATTTTATCCACATGGCCTTTTACCTGGCGGTCTTTTTTTTTCATGCCGCCTATTATCATAGCTTGTTGTGCCATAGAGGAGGTAAAACGTTCATCAGCCTCATGGAGGGGCATCTGAGAGAATGTTTTTTTAAACTGTGCGATGAAACTCCGAACGGCTGCCGCGTTGGAGGAGTCTGTGTTATCCAGTTTTTTGGGCATACCAATAACGGCTTCGCTAACGGCTTCTTTTTCAAAATAGCTTTTTAAATAAGGAATAAGTTGAGCGGAATCAACGGTATCCAGTGCGGTGGCAATAATTTGCAGGGGATCCGTTACGGCCAGGCCGGTTCGTTTGGTGCCATAGTCAATCGCTATAATACGCGGCATGAATCGGGCCGGTTAGTTCCATTTTATTTTTTCTGAAAGTTCTATTTTAACCCGGCTTTCCAGCAGCAGGGCTTTCGGAAAAAGGATTTCGTTTTCTATGCGTGCGTGGGCTTTCAGGTTTTTTTCAAATTCCAGCAGTTCGGCAAAAATAATTTTAACATGCACCGGGGCATCTTTGGTTAAAAAATAATCTTGCGTAATCTTCCGTATGCCCTGCATCTCATCATCATGCACCTCATGTTCCAGCGCGCATTGCTGAAGAGACGATTTTTCCATGGCATAATAGAGGCGGGCCGGGTGATAGTTTCCGCCAACGGCCCGCTCCAGCGATTGAATGTAGCGGAACAGCGTATCTTCTTCATCATAGATATGCCGGATAAAGTCTTCCATGAAGAGAGGAAATAAAATTTTTAAATCTTTTTCGATCGTTTCATAAGCCGGGTGCTCTGCCTTAAAATTTTGAATGAGCCGGTTAATGAAGGGCAGCTTATGTTTGATGAAGAGATAGTGTGCATGCCGGAGGTATTCTATAATCAGATCAATTTGGTAAGAGAACAACGGCAGTTCGTCTTCCGGGTATTGCTCTTTGGAAAGGCGCAATCCCTGAACAACTTTTTCCGTGGCAATTCCCTTTTTCCGGCAAACATCATCCAGCGTTTGGTTGGGATACTCGTAAAATGGAATGCCTAACGCATAAAGAGCACGAGCCAGCAGATGATCCTGATTGACCAGTTCATAGAGAGGCTTGTTCAATAAATCATCGGCTTCCATAAAAAGTAAAGATAGACCAGTCATTTTGCTGGCACAAGGGATTGCTCAACTATTATCTATCTTTGAACTCAATTTTATGCGAGAAGATTATTTAAAAGGCGACAACGAAAACCTCGATGCAGGCGAGAAAGAAGTGGAACGTGCCCTGCGCCCGCTTTCATTTGATGATTTTACAGGCCAGCAAAAAGTAACAGATAATATAAAGGTGTTTGTAATGGCCGCCAAACAGCGCAGCGAGCCGTTAGATCATGTGCTGCTGCATGGCCCTCCGGGTTTAGGCAAAACCACGCTCTCTTTTATTATTGCTAATGAGTTAGGATCGAATATAAAGATTACATCAGGCCCGGTGCTCGACAAGCCCAGCGACCTGGCGGGGCTGCTCACCAATCTGGAATCGCACGATGTGCTGTTTATAGATGAGATACACCGGCTCAATCCGATCGTAGAAGAATACCTGTACTCGGCCATGGAAGATTTCCGCATCGACATCATGCTCGACAGTGGCCCCAATGCACGCTCGGTACAGATCGGCTTAAATCCGTTTACGTTGATAGGCGCCACCACCCGAGCCGGATTGCTGACATCACCCTTGCGTGCCCGGTTTGGCATCAATGCCCGGTTAGAATATTACGATTCGCCACTGCTGACTAAAATTGTAAAACGGTCTTCGGCCATTTTAAATACTACAATAGAGGCAGATGCCGCTTTTGAAATAGCCAGGCGCAGCCGGGGTACTCCGCGCATTGCCAATAATTTATTGAGGCGCACCCGCGATTTTGCCCAGATCAAAGGAAACGGAACCATTACCAAACCCATCGCCCAGCTGGCTCTGAAGGCATTGGATGTGGATGAAAACGGGCTCGATGAAATGGATAATCGTATTCTCAGTACGATTATCGGAAAATTTAAAGGAGGACCGGTAGGGCTAACCACCATTGCTACAGCTGTGGCGGAGGAGGCCGAAACCATTGAAGAAGTATATGAACCGTTTTTAATTCAGGAAGGGTACATTAAGCGCACCTCGCGCGGGCGCGAAGCTACGGAGCGTGCTTACAACCATCTGAAAATACCGAAGCCCAAGACACAAGGCTTGTTTGATTAAATACGATATAGTTTGCCTCAGAGATTTGGCAACCAGAGAAAAATAATCAGCTTTTCCTTTTTGCCGCAATTGTGTTGCTGACCACAAAACTGATTACCCCCAATACAATCATCAGCAGCGTTTGCCAGGCGTGAAATACAAAGACAAACGCTACGGCATCGGCTTGGGTAATCTGGTACAACGAAGTAAGCGCCAATGGCACCAACACATGGTAAGAACCCGTACCTCCGGGCAGGGGGGCGGCCATGGCAATGGAGCCTACCGCAAACAAAGTAACAACAGCCCGAAACCCCAGATGGTTCGTTTCCGGAAAAGCCATCAGTACCAGGTAACTCATCAGAAAATACAGCGCCCAAATGGCAACCGAATAAAATACAAATAGCCATTTGTTCTTGAGTTGAAAAACGGATAACAATCCACCTTTAAATCCGATAATCACTTTTTGCAGCTTCTCATTCTTCCTTAAAATGAAGAGAACCAGAAAAAATAAAATTCCCAAAACCGCTGCCGCCCAAAACCACCAAGGCACCGAAACATTTTTTGAAGAAAAGGGCAGCGTATCTAAAAAGTTTTTTAGTTTTTCCCATTCCAAGTAGAAGGAGAAAACGATCAGCACAAGCAGGCACACGACATCGGCAATGCGTTCGGTTACTACGGTGCCAAAAGAAATTTCTACCGGGGTTTTTTCCAGTTGATAGAGAGAATAGCACCGCGATACTTCTCCGCCCCGGGGCACGGCCAAGTTTACAAGGTAGCCGGTCATCAGTGCCCAAAAACTATTGGTTGTTTTCACTATATGCCCGGTGGGCACCAGCAGCATTCTCCAGCGCAGCGCACGCAGCACATGGCTGATGACGGCTACAAAAGCCATTAGCCACAAATATATTTTGTTACTTTTTAACCACGCTCGCCAAAGGTAATCGAACTTGCTCTCGCCTGCTACTTGCAGCCCACGCAAAGAAAGCCACAGCAATAAACCGGTAACCCCAATCATTAGCCCATAGCGTGTGACGGATTTTAGTTTTTGCATCAGACCAGGGTATTATCAGGGGTTGGGAATACAAGAGCTGGCTTAAATTTCTTGGCCTCCTCCCACTCCATCGAAGCATAGGAGATAACAATCACCACATCGCCCACCTGCGCTTTGCGGGCAGCCGGGCCATTCAGGCAAACCGTGCCACTGTTGCGTTCACCCCGGATGACGTAGGTTTCCAGGCGCTCTCCATTATTAATATTTACGATCTGCACTTTCTCTCCCTCAATCAGGTTGGCAGCTTCCATCAACGCTTCATCTATCGTGATGCTCCCCACATAATGTAATTCAGCTTGGGTAATTTTTACGCGGTGTATTTTTGATTTTAGAACGTCAATTCGCATGCATCAATAAATTATCAATTAATCTTACTTCTCCCACATAGGCAGCTATTAAAAGAACCGTGTTGGCTGAAACGGAGTTGGCCGGCATTAAGTTTTCGGTATCAGCCCATTCAAAGTACTCCAACTTTAAGTGAGCCAGAGCATCAAAGTTTTTATGAACGACTTCTTTTACATTTTCTATTTTTTCCCCGCGAAGGAGTAATTTTTTTGCTTCGCAAAGCGAGCGATACAAAAGAGCCGCATGAACCCGCTCAGCCTCATTCAGCCTCCGGTTTCTTGATGACATAGCCAATCCATCAGCTTCGCGGATAATCGGCATCCGTTTCAATGTCAGATTAAATTTAAGTTCGGCCACCAGTTTTTCAATAATTTTAAATTGCTGAAAATCTTTTTGCCCAAAATAGGCGGTGGTAGGATTTACGATATGAAATAATTTAGATACCACTAAAGCCACCCCGCTAAAATGGCCCGGCCTGAATTGGCCTTCGAGAATTTTATCCAGCGTGCCGAAATCAAACGTTACGATGGATTCTTGCTCATACATCGTGCTGACTTCCGGGGCGAATACAACATCGCAGCCGGCATTGGCCAGCAGGCGGCAATCTGGCTCCCAGGTGCGGGGATATTTTTCCAGATCCAGTGGGTTATTAAATTGTGCCGGGTTTACAAAGACAGAGCAAACTGTAAGTGTATTTTCCTTTTTTGATGCTTCGATAAGCGACAAATGCCCCGCATGCAGGGCACCCATAGTAGGGACCAAGCCCACCGCAGAGGTAGCTTTTTCTTTCAGAAAAGCCTTTAAAGGTGCTATTTCTTTAAAAATTTCCATGTTTTAGGCTGGCACGAAAGGGCGCAAATATAGCCCTATTGTTTTAAGGTAATGTTGATAAAAGGCTATATTTTCCGTACCTTTGCTTCCCGTTTTCTTTGACTAAATAAAATCAACTGATATGTCTAAAATCCGCATCCTTTACGTAGCCAGCGAAATCAATCCATTCCTTCAGACTACGGAAGTGGCCGAGTTTGTACGCAAATTACCCCAGGCTATGCAAGAACGAGGAATGGAGATTCGCATATTAGTGCCGAGGTTCGGGCTGATTAACGAACGGAAAAACCGATTGCATGAAGTAGTTAGGCTTTCAGGTATCAACATTGCCGTGGGCGATGAAGAAAAACCGCTGATCATTAAAGTAGCGTCAATTCCCAATGCCAAGCTGCAAGTCTATTTTATTGACAATGAAGATTACTTTCATCGCAAGTCTGTTTTTCACGATAAAGAAAATCGTTTCTTTGAAGACAATGATGAGCGGGCGATCTTCTTTTGCAAAGGCGTGATTGAAACCGTGCGCAAATTAGGCTGGGGTCCTGATATTGTTCATTGTAATGACTGGATTACCAGTTTCATTCCATTGTACTTGAAATCCACCTACAAAAATGATCCATTGTTTAAAAACTCTAAAACCGTTTTTACAATCTATAACAACAGTTTCTCTCACAAATTTAAAGGCGACCTGATGGGTAAAGTACGCATGCTGGATATTGAAGACAACATGCTGGGACACTTAAAGTCGGGCGATTACGAAGGGTTTATAAAATTAGGCGCCCAATGGGCCGATGTAGTAAACGTAGCTGGCGATGGTAAAAAATTGGAGGGATTGGTGAAAAAAATAAAAGAGAAAAAAATTGCCAATATCGAAAAGTCGGAAGACTATACCGAAGAATTTTATAATCTCTATACCGAGTTGGCAGGATAAGACATCAGACCACAAAACAACAAAGTCAGGTAGGATTTCTTTACCTGACTTTTTTTATTTTTGATTTTTAAATAAAAGGATATGTGTGGAATAGTAGCTTACGTGGGGCACCGGAAAGCCAGCGATATAATTATTAAAGGATTGAAACGATTGGAGTATCGTGGGTACGACAGTGCCGGCATCGCGCTGCTGAATGGCGGGCTGAATATTTACAAAAAGAAAGGAAAGGTATCAGAACTGGAAAATTTCATTCACGGTCAAAACCTGGATAGTCACATTGGTATGGGGCACACCCGCTGGGCCACTCATGGCGAACCCAATGATGAAAATGCCCATCCACATTACTCTGCTACTAAAAAATTGGCTATTATCCACAATGGCATTATAGAAAACTACAGTTCACTCAAACAAGATTTGCTTCGCAAAGGTCATCGGTTTGCCAGTGAAACAGATACAGAAGTATTTATCCATTTCATTGAGGATATTCAGGAAAAAGAAAACTGCCCGCTCGATGAGGCCGTGCGCCTGGCTTTAACTAAAGTAGTGGGGGCTTATGCCATCGTAGTGATGTCGTTAACCGAACCAGACTTACTCATTGCGGCACGGAAAGGAAGCCCGCTGGTGGTGGGAGTAGGCAAAAATGAATTTTTTATGGCCTCTGATGCCACTCCGATTATAGAGTACACCAACGAAGTGGTTTACCTCAACGATCAGGAAATTGCGGTAATAAACCGGGGCGAATTAAAAATTAAAAATACGGCAAACTTGCCGCTAACCCCTTACATACAAACCATAGACCTCGAATTGGAGGCTATTGAAAAGGGCGGCTATGAGCATTTTATGCTGAAAGAAATTTTTGAACAGCCGCGCTCCATCCGCGACTGTATGCGGGGAAGACTTGATACCCATACCGGCCGCTTAGTATTGGGGGGCTTGCGCGAATATGTTAATAAACTAGTGAATGCCGATCGCATATTGATTGTGGCATGCGGCACCTCCTGGCATGCAGGGTTAGTAGCCGAATATTTTTTTGAAGAATTTTGCCGCATCCCCGTAGAGGTGGAGTATGCCTCGGAGTTTCGATATCGCAATCCGGTAATTCGCGAGGGCGATGTGGTCATTGCTGTATCGCAATCCGGTGAAACAGCCGATACGCTGGCCGCCATTGAAATGGCAAAAGCAAAAGGAGCTATTATTTTTGGTGTATGTAATGTGGTGGGCTCGTCTATTCCGCGGGCCACTCATGCAGGTGCCTACACCCATGCGGGACCAGAAATTGGCGTGGCCAGTACGAAAGCATTTACAGCACAGCTAACCGTGCTGAATATGATTGCCCTGATCGTGGCTCAAAAAAAAGGAACCATAACCGAGCAAAAATTTCACGAGCTTTTGGTGGAGATGGAAAACATTCCGGCTAAAGTAGAACAGGTGTTAAAGATGAATGCTCAGATTCAAACCATTGCTGACGAATTTAAAAAGGCCCGTAATTTTATTTACCTCGGCCGTGGGTATAATTTCCCGGTAGCATTGGAAGGTGCATTGAAGTTGAAAGAGATTTCGTATATCCATGCCGAAGGATACCCGGCTGCCGAAATGAAGCACGGCCCCATTGCACTGATTGATGAAGAAATGCCGGTGGTTTTTATTGCTACGAAAGATGCTTCATACGAAAAAGTAGTTTCTAATATCCAGGAAGTGAAGGCCCGCAAAGGCCGGGTGATATCCATTGTTACCGAAGGCGATACGCTCATACCTAAAATGAGTGAGTTTGTAATTGAAGTGCCCGCCACACTCGATCCGCTCATGCCCATGGTATCGGTTATTCCGTTGCAACTGCTTTCGTACCACATTGCCGTGATGCGCGGCTGCAACGTAGATCAGCCCAGAAATTTGGCTAAAAGTGTTACGGTAGAGTAAGAAACTACGGAGGTTACCTCTTTAAATTTTCACTTCAATTTCCATCACCTTCGTTCCACTCAAACCCCATAGCAAGAATTTTTTCAAGCAAAACATTTGTTGCTAACGGTTTAACGCCAATATTTTTGTTGATGGAAGACCATGCCTTTTTAAGTTCACCAAAATCCGGCTCACCGGTATGAAGGATAAGCTGATCTACCCCGGCAAAGGTTGCAGCAAGGGCTTGTAGCCACGTCATTAAAATACGGTTTCCGCCATAAGCACCGCACCCCCAATAGCCCGAGTGAATGATTACCGGAGTTGTTCCGGATTCCATCAATGCAGCTTTGAATCCGGTGTAGGCAGCCTTTAGTGTGTAAATAATTTCGGCAAGTTGGTAGCTTCCTTCACCGCCATCGGGTGCTGCGATGCAGATCAGATTAGTAATAGTGGGAGGAGTAATAATGTTAACAGCCTTTCGGATGGCATCTTCTGATGCCTTACCAAACGCATTTCCATAGAGGCCAAATGGACGCCCCTCAAAAGCATTCGGTTCTGTTTTTAGAGAACAACGCCTTTCGGCACCTTTAATAAGTACAGGGGTTGGATTATCGTCATCCAACGTAGAAGAATCAATTTGAAGTGCATTTAATTTTTGTTTGAGAGAAGCAAGAACCGGATGTTCGGCCACTTGCATTTCGTCTTGTGCTAAGAGGTCGCTCCCATACGCCAGAAATAAATCGGGGTCAGCAAAATTAAGGTGCCATTCAAATGATGTTGAGGGGCTGGGAGAGGGAAGATAATCATAATATCCGGCCTGGCATATCACCTTATCCGATAATCCACGAAGCGATACCGATTCGGGTAATTCCATCGCATGCCACCTCGAATAGTTAAGTTTCCCTTGATGAAGAGCATTGGGTGGGCAAGCTAATTCATATACAATTTTCTTATTCTTGGAAAAAAGTTGGGCAGGCTCCTGTTTTATTAGCAAAGAAGTTTCAAAAATACATCGCTGAATAGGCTCAATTGAGGCAACTTGTTTGGGTTTCATTTAACATTTTTAGATGAGCTAAATAAAGATAAACAAATAATTTAGTTGACTAGAATTTTTGTGCACCTCACTTGTATAGATCCAAACCGGCATAACCTTCTGCGGCTCTTCGCGGGCCACGCTCCACATAAAAATTCCGACCTTGCGGAGCCCACGTTCCTAATCCGTCCACATACCGATTGAACATACAAAAAGCCGCTGCAATTAAAACGGTGTCGTGAATTTCTATATCGGTAGCACCGAACGATTTAGCTTTCTCTATTTGTTCGGGCGTTACAAACTTTCCTCCTTTTTGAACACTGGCGGCAATGGAAAGCAATGCTTTCAGCTTGTCGGACAGATTAACCGATTCAAAATCTTTTTTTACTGAATCAATATGGCTGATATCGCATTGTAAATAATGCTGAGCAATTCCTCCATGCGTATTTTGGCAATAGAAGCAGTCGTTCAGGTACGAAACATAGGTGGCAATGAGTTCGCGTTCTCCGCGCGTGAGTGTATTTTCGCTTCGCAAAAGAACTTCGGCCAGCTCGTTCAGCGGTTTGGATGTTTCCGGACGAAAGGCCATTGGCCCGCGTATGCCGGGAAGCCCTTCGGGTAATTGAATATGTGCCATATTGTTTTATGATTTAGTGTAAGCGGTTTAGGGTTTAGCTGGAAGTACATATCCTTTTTCACCCATCCGCACTCCCATCTCATCATACGCTTGGGGGTCGGTAGGGGTAAAACTGGCGAGCCCATCTACATACCGGTTGAACATACTGAAGGTGGCTGCGATCAGCACTGTGTCGTGAATGTCGCGATCGGTAGCACCGTGTTGGCGTGCAAGCGCTATATCTTCGGGCAATACTTCCTTTCCGTTTATTTGCACTTTGCCGGCTATGTTGAGCAGTGCTTTCAACTTATCGCTGATGGGGGCAGCCTGGTAATGGTTCAGCACAACATCCACCACTTGCTTTTTATCTTTGAAAAGGTACCGGGCGGCTGCGGCATGGCTATTTGTGCAAAATGCGCACTCGTTGCGCGAAGAAACATACGTAGCTATTAATTCGCGCTCGGCTTCGCTCAGCGGAGATTCGCCCCGGAGCAATACTTGGGCGAGGTCGTATAAATATTGTCCGGATTCAGGACGGAACATAACGAGGCTTCGGATGCCGGGAACGCCTTCGGGAACTTGAATATGAGCCATAGATGAAATTTATGCAGTTAAGTTTTTAGATTGAGATTTGGTAAATACGATGAAAATAAACCCCAGAAAAAATACAAGTGAAAATAGCGATAGGGAGTTGCCATAGCCGCCTAATCGGGTTACCCAGGCGCCCACAAAAAAGATGGCCAGCGTAGTAAAAAACCTTCCGATATTAAAACAAAAGCCTGTAGCGGTGGCACGAACAGCCACCGGAAAAAGAAGCGGTATGTAAACCGATAGAGTGCCCTGGCTGATACCAAATAGAAAAGCTAAGAGCGCAATTTCAATTATGGTTATGGAGGTAAACGATGTGTTAAGTTGAAAGAGAAGAAGAGATAATATCAGACAGCCAGAAAAACACAACAACAGAGTTTGGCGCATCCCGAGTGCATTAGAAATCCATCCTGATAAAAAACCTCCGCTCAATCCGCCCATGCCCAATAACATTAAGCTTATCCCCCGCTCTTTCTGTCCATCCGTTGTTAAGAGCAGGCTTTGAACCCACGTGGGCAACCACGAGAAGATGGCCCAAAGTCCGACTAACATCGAACCAAAAATAACCGAACCACTTATCATCTCCCGGATGTTTCCTGTTATCCTAGTGTGCTTTGTCTGGTGTGTATTTTTCCATTCTTCAGATTCGTGTAAAAGAAAAAATGAACTAACACCAAGAATGAGTGGGCAAGCTCCAAACAAAAGACCTTGTCGCCATTCTGAAATAAAGTAATTGATAGTGCCTGAAGAAAAAATACCGATTGCAAAACCGACCGAAACAAACCCAATAAATACAGAACGGGATTTTGCAGGCCATACTTCTGATAAGAGTGTAGTGTTAATGACCAGCACACCACCGACACCAAACCCGCAAAAAAATTGCATGACCAACAATATTTCCCACGATGTAACAAGTCCTTTTAACAAAGTAAGTACCCCATACATTGCCACAGCTGCCGCTAATGATTTTGCCCGGCCTATTTTATCGCTCAATACGCCCCATATTAATCCTCCGGTTGCCCACCCGGCAAAATACAGTGCATTGATGTACGCACTTACCCAATTAAACTGTTCGGCCGAAGTACTTCCTAATAAATCTTTTGTAATAACAGGAAGATAGACCGACACCAGTGTAGAGGCTGTGCCGCCAAAGACATTGCTGAAAAAACAGATACCAAACAGAAGCCAGTGATAAGAAGAGATTTTAGCAGTTGCTACGGGAGCTAAAGAATGTATCATAACCATAATTAATGTGAAAGCAACTCATCAAAAAAAATGGAGATGTAATACACCGCACCAATGGCAGGCGATCCATAAGCCTGATAAACCTGATTGTTAAGCAGGTTATTGGCACCTAGCTTAAATACGGATTTAATAGAGCGAACCTTATAACTGACTTGAGCATCAATCATAGAGTAGGCATTAATTCGTCCGGGCCGCATTTGGTTAAACGAAGAGGTCCAATCAAAGGCATCCTGCCACCTCCATGCTAGGTTAAAACCAATGTTGCTGGTAACGGAGCTGTTGCCAAACATTACATGGGTACGCCATTTAGGAGTATTGAAAGCGGGGATATCGTTGGGGTTGGCATTGAGCAGGTTGAAATCGGCCCACGTTGCGTTGGCGCCCAATGAATAATTTTTGGGTAACAAATAAGTAAGCCCTAATGTGGCACCCTGCGAAGTAACCCGATCGCTAGCATTAGTATAAAGCTGGTACAATCGGCTGTTGCCGCTAAGCAAATCATTAGCTGCGGCCGGGTTTATTTTTCCATCACTGCCTAACACCGGACTTTGGGGCTGCATCACTACGCGGTTTAAAATAAAATCATGATAACTGCTGAAATAATAATTTACATCAACCAATAATTTTTCGGCATACAAACCTTTGTAGCCAACTTCAAAAGTATGAACACGCTCGGGTTTAATATAAGCCACATCGGATTTTACCAATAAATCTTTAGATTGGTTAATGGCTTGCGAAGGGGTGGCTCCGCTGGCCATAGCAGTTTGGAAGGCACCAAAAAATGGCCCCAATGAAGTAGAGGTAAAGGAGTTTTCATAGACGTTCATACCCCGGCTATTGTCGGGCACACCACCCAAAATGGTAATAACCCCGGCATTTAATTTAATATACTGATCCGTTGGGGTTGGATTTCTGAAACCCGACTGAAAGGACGCTCGAAAGTGATGATTAGAGGCGACTGTATAAACCGTGGAAACACGGGGCGTAAACCGCCCATTGAAGTTTTGGTTTTTATCGTACCGGATAGAACTTGTAATTTTTAAGTTTTCATTCAGCAGACGTTTGGAGGCTTGCACAAATGCCCCGCCTTCTTTTATGGTGATGGGATGGTTTAGGTCGTCCAACAAAGTGCCCAGGGTGTTCATGTCGTACATGCGGAAGTTACCACCAGCTAACAGATCAACTACTTTTATCTGATGGCTGAAATCGTATTGTCCTTCAATATGATAGAGTTTGCTTTTGCTGATGATGCCGGCTCCGGATAAGCCGGTGGTGTTAATCAGCCTGTTTTTCTGAGTTTCAAAATCAGCAGAGCCGGGCAAAAATCTTCCGGCATCGGCAAATGTACGGGCGGCATTGGCATCGGAGGCGGCTACTCCGCTCACACTTCCGTTATACGCTAACCCATAGCGGGTAAACCACATATTGTCAGCTTGATTGGCACTGACTATGTTGCCGCTTAAATCCTGCACCCACGTGCGGTTGATTAACTGACCGAGTGCTCTTGCATTGTACGATTGTCCGGTGCTTTCCAGGTTGGCATACGCACGAATAAAATATTGAGCACCCCGAGCCTCCAGACGGTGTTGCTGAAAATTAAAATCGTTCAATTGGAATCGGTTACTCCCGGTATAGGCAGCCCGGCCCTGATTATAATTATATTGATAGATCAACTCCAGGTTGTTACTCACTTTATAATGGAGTGCGCTGTTAAGTTTTATACTGTAGGAATTGTAGTTCATCAGATAGCGCTCTTCATATCCGGTACGCGATACATTTATTCCGTTAATGGTACGCACTACCTCATCGCCATATATATTGAGCGCATCACGCCCCGGATCGTTATCTCCGCGCAGCGCAGGAGGTGTGCCGGCCGCCACGTCTGTATAATTGGTGGCGTACCAATCCAGCCCCGAGAAGTAAGAGCCATTCAGTTTAAAAGCAAAACGGTTGTTGATTACTTTGGCATAACGGATGGCCAGATCGTAGAGTGGAGTGGGGTTAGCATACTTTTCGTTAATGTGATTGATGCCGGTTTTTACTTGAGCACTCAAACCCTGATATTGAAAAGGGTTTTTAGTTCGCATCATTAATACCCCGTTAAATGCAACCGGCCCATAGAGTGCCGAAGCTGAGCCCGGAATAATTTCGGCACTCTCCATATCTAAATCAGAGGACCCGAATAAATTGCCGACAGCAAAATTTAAACCCGGTGTTTGGTTATCAACCCCATCTACCAACTGCAAAAACCGCTGGTTGCCCGTACTGTTAAAGCCACGGGTATTAATTTGCCGAAAGGTAAGCCCGCTGGTTACCATTTCTACCGACTTTATATTTTGAAGACCTTCATAAAAATTGATAGAAGGAGTTTCCCGAATGGATTTGGTGTCCATCTTTTCTATACTTACCGGAGATTGTAGAATGTTTTCTTCTACCCGTGAAGCCGATACTACCATTTCATCAAGCAACTGACTTTGTTGCACGAGTGCAACGGAAATTGGGTGGGCTATTTCTAAAATTTCTATTTCTTTTTTTTGATAGCCTACAAAAGAAACGAGTAAGGTAAGCGGAGGATTTAGTTGGGCGGAAAATGAAAACTTACCGGCCGCATCCGATACCGTACCAATCATTTTTCCTTTCACAAAAATATTGGCTCCGGCAACCGGTTCATTGGTTTTTGAATCGGTAATGGTTCCATTAAAGACATTTTTTTGAGCATGTATTTTTGAGGACAGAATGACAAAAAGCAGGAGTAAAGTTTGTTTCATGTGGGGGAGGTGTTTGGGTTACTGTTTTTTTAAATGATCATAACCTTGTGGCAAGCGTTGGTAGCCTTTGGCTATCCGCATGGCCAGGCCATGATAAAATTCGGGATCGGTAGGGGTTACGGTAGAGAGGCCATCTACATAGCGGTTATACAAACAGAAGAGAGCTGCGATCAGCACCGTGTCGTGAATTTCAAGATCTGTGGCGCCTTCCTGTTTGGCCTGTTGAATGGAGTGTTCGGTAACGGCTTTTCCACTTTGCTGAACCTGAGAAGCAATAGTGAGCAAGGATTTCATTTTTTCGCTGACGGGTGCAGTAGAAATATTTTCTTTAACGGCTTTTGTGGTATCGCATTCGCCTAAAAGTTTATCGGCAGCAGCCGTATGAGCATTGGTACAAAAGCGGCAGGCATTGCCGTTAGAAACTACCGTGGCAATTAATTCGCGTTCTGCTTCGGAAAGGGTAGAAGGGCCGCGAAGCAAAACCTGGGTAAGATTTCGGATAGGCTCGGCTGTATCTTTCCGGTACTCGAGTAAGCCGGTAATACCCGGCAAATGTTCTTCTAAAGGAATGTATGGCATATTTTTTTTATTGGATGACGTATTAAAAAAGCAGGGTCTGCTTCGAACCCTAATTACGATAACAGACCACTGCTTCCTTTTTGTAAATCAACTTAAGATGACAAAGGATTTGATTCGCCACCTGTACCCTAAAACAGGCAACAAATTTTCCGAAGTCATTTAAAAATGTAGTGTTAGTATTTTTTTGTTATGATAAAAAATGAACTAAAACTTCTCAGCCAAATGCATAAGCTGAGCAGAGGATTTACAACATGTTTTGTTCCTGTCGGAGCAATAAAATAAGTAGAGACAGAAAAATGGCAGCTGTAAATCAGCTGTTGAAATTAGGAGGAGGGGTAAGAACGGGATAGGTCCGGTTCAGAATTTTAGGATGAGCCGATGCACAGGCCAATCCAATGGCCGTTTCACCCGAAACGGGTATTTGTATTTCTGCCGTAGCGGGGTTATAGTCTTTTAAGAAACCGGCTATCGTTTTTGCATTCTGAGAAGGCACAGAAGAATGATCAGCAGATTGTTTTACTAAATCAGAGAGAATGTTTGCAGCTTTTTTATGGTCGCTGTTTCGCAAGCATACTATATAGACAGTATCTCTCTCATATTTCTGCTGCACCAGTTTATAAAACTCACCTCCGTATTCAAAATCGCCCGAGGCACGTTCAAAACCATTTTCAAACGGATAAGGAAGTGTGAGCGGAATTTTAAGGGTAACCGTTTCCGATGGATCGTACGTACTGTTTTCAATGGCCAACTCTGCTTTTTTATTGGCTTGCCGCACCATGCCGGCATAAATGCCGTAGTACCCTATTACATTAAACAGGAATACAAAAACGAGAAATATGGCCGCCAGTTGTTTCAACGTCTTGCTAAGGTAGTTTTTTTATTTTGAGAAATCAAAGCCCGGATATTTTGGCTCCCGTAAAAAATGAAGGATAGACCAATCTTTTAGCAAGGTAATTTCAATCCATTTTTTGTAATTTTAAAAAACATCTGTTTTTTCATTTTTGGATTTTTTTGAAATAGATTGGCTATGAATTGGAACTCTGTGCGGCTGTGGTTTTCGACTCCGTTTACCCTTCTCGATTCGTTTCGGGTTCGCCTGCAATTGGTTTTATTTTGTGCTCTCTTCGCCTGTCTTTTTCTAAACCTTTTTCATCCGCTCAATCTCGACCAATGGTTTGTTCGCTCAAACAAACCGATTTATTCCATCCTCCTTTTTTTTAGTGCGGCCGGCCTGGCAGCTATTATGGTAACGCAGTTGGCGTTGCGCTCTTTTTTTAAAGGCTATGCTTCTACGCGCTTAAGCTTCTTCGCCTGGATGACAGTGGATTATATAGTGATTGCCCTGGCCGCCCACACCACCAACCATTTTATTACCAACGATCCGCTGTTTGATTGGGCCGAACTGACCAAAACAATGGGCAATACCTTTTTACTTTTAATCGTGCCCTACTCGCTGGGGTTGCTGTTGCTTTCGCTGCGCGATCGGGTTCGAGCAGTGGAGGAGTTAACTTTAAAAATGAGTCAAACCATAAAACCAACCCGGGTAGAAATAAAAGACGAAAACGGAAGAACGGTTATCTCGGTCGATGCCAAAAGCGTTTTGTATTTTAAATCGGAAGACAACTATGTGTTTGTTTACTACAAACTGGATGACGAAGTAAAAAAAGAATTGATACGCACGACCCTTAAACGGCTGGAACAGGAATTAGACACCGAAGCTTTTGTGCGCATACACCGGTCGTACATGATCAACACATTAAATTTAGTGGCGGCCACCCGGGCTGCCAGCGGGTACCGGGTAGTAATAGACCCTACACTAAAAGCTACTTTCCCGGTTTCCAGCACTTACCAATCTGCTTTTGAAGACCGGTTTTTGTCGCAGCCGTTTCGTTAGGATCAAAATTTTTTTATTCTGCATGCGGTTAATGACGGATAACAATAGGCCCGCTTTTGGCTGCGTGCAAAGTCTGCTTTTGCTTTGTTGTGTCGTGTGGTGGCATCGAACAGTTTTTGTTGGTAGCTCAATAGGGATTGCTGAAGTAAGGGCGTTTCCAAATTAGCCCTGCCACCGCGCTCAGAGGTGGCAGGGCTTAGAAGGAACTGATAATCTGCGATGAAGCGCTTGGCTTCTTCTGTTTTGGCCGTGAGAAGCTTTTCTTTTTCCTTCATTACCTCCGACTCCACCACAAACAAAACCTCCCCCTTGTTTACAGCTTTGTTTTCGGCTACAAAAGATTCTTTCAGTCGACCATTGACGGGCGAGCGGATCATGCTCGTTTCGGTGGCCGGGCGGATGAGGGCAGCCGAGCGAATGCTGATGTTGGTTTTTAAAAAAGGAAGGGAAGCGAGAGCCGCACAGCAGCACACCAAACAACTGATATAGATGACGGAAGTTTTTGAATAGTGTGGGAGATAGG